>NZ_BAAAZY010000012.1:875813-975160 GCF_039537145.1 Streptomyces shaanxiensis | reverse complement strand
CCCCGACCCACAACAAAACGCAAGGCGCTACCCGCACCCCCACCGAGCCCGCACAGGCGCCGCAGGCACCACACGACGCACCCCCACCGAACGACGCACACCCCACCGAACCCACGCAACCCACGCAACCCACCACAGGCATTCCCGGCCAAACCACCGGAGCACCAGCACTCCGCACCCGACTACCCTGCTGGTCATGACGCCCTCGGCCCCCACCCCCGCCTACCGCCGCCTGAGCGTCGAGGAGCGCCGCAGCCAACTCCTCAACGCCGCCCTCACCCTCTTCGCCCACCGCACCCCCGAGGACGTGTCCCTGGACGACGTGGCAGAGGCGGCCGGCGTCTCACGCCCCCTGGTCTACCGCTACTTCCCCGGCGGCAAGCAGCAGCTCTACGAGGCCGCCCTCCGCTCGGCCGCCGAAGAACTCCAGCACTGCTTCGACGAACCCCGCGAGGGCCCCCTCCTTCCCCGCCTCTCCCGCGCCCTCGACCGCTACCTGGCCTTCGTCGACGAGCACGACACCGGCTTCAGCGCACTGCTCCAGGGCGGCAGCGTCGTGGAGACGTCCCGCACGACGGCCATAGTGGACGGAGTCCGCCGCGCAGCCGCCGAGCACATCCTCAGCCACCTGGAGGTCACCGACCCCGGCCTCCGCCTCCGCATGACCGTGCGGATGTGGATCACCGCGGTCGAGGCGGCCTCCCTCATCTGGCTCGACGAGGACAAGGAGCCACCGGTGGAGGAACTGCGGGACTGGCTGGTGGAACAGTTCACCGCCGTGCTCTCGGTCACCGCGGCCCGCGATCCACAGACCGCCGCACTGGCCGAGAAGCTCGCGGCGGATGGCTGACACTGGTGCCGTGAAGAGCGAAGACACCCCCTTCGAGGGCGGCCCCATGGACGGCCGCGTCCTCCCCGTACTCCTGGGCATCACGGGCCACCCGCCCAAGACGTACCGCATCCCCGTCCCCGACCCGCACGGCGGCCCGCCCACGGTCCTGGTCTACCGCCGCGTCCCCCGCACCCCGGGCACCCCCGGCTCCCGCACCGGCCTCACCCGGCGCTGGAAGTACGAGTACGCCCCCGAAGGACTGCAGCCCCGCCGACTGAACTGGCCGTGGTCCAAGCCGGAAGCCACGCCGCGGGGCAAGCCGGACGACACCGACGGGTGACCTTTTTACGCCGATCCGCGCACACCTGGCGCGCGAACCCGGCGATCGCGTCTAAAGCTCGCGATGCGGAGCAGAGAGCCTCTCCGCACCGGAGGTGATGACGTGTCAGGAAGGCTTCTCCGTCTGGCGTGTACGGCGGCCGCGGCGACCACGGCGGCCGGCACGATCCTCGCACCGACCCACGCGACGGCCGCGCCCGAACCCCAGGAACGCTCCGTCGCCGGTCTCCTGACGGACCTTCAGCGCCTCTACCGCGAGGCCGAACAGGCCACGGAGACCTACAACGCGACCGAGGAAAAGCTCAGGCGGCAGCGCACCGAGGTCACCCACCTGGACACGGCCCTGTCCCGCGTCCGTGTCTCCCTGCACGACAGCCGGGGCGCCGCGGGCCGCCTGGCCCGCCAGCAGTACCAGAACACCACCGACATCTCCCCGTACGTGCACCTGCTCCTGGCCCGCGACCCCCAGCACGCCCTGGACCAGGGCCACGTCATCGGCCGGCTGGCCCGCGAGCGCGCCGCGACGGTAGGCCGTCTGACCGGCACCGAAAGGAAGGCCGACGAACTCGCCCGCAAGGCCCGCAAGGCCCTGGACGACCAAATCGCCCTCGCCGAACGCCGGAAGAAGGAGAAGGACGCGGTCCACAAGCGACTCAAGAGGATCGAGGAACTCCTGGCCGCCCTCACCGCCACGCAGCTCAAGGCCCTGGCCGACCTGGAGAAGAAGGACGCCACCAGAGCCCAGCAGGACTTCCTGGCGTCCGGCGCCCTCGCCAAGGACGACCACAAGCCCTCACGCGAGAGCGCCCGGGCGGTGCGCTACGCCAAGAAGCAGCTCGGGAAGCCGTACAAGTGGGGCGCGGAGGGCCCGAAGTCGTACGACTGCTCGGGCCTGACCTCCGAGGCCTGGGCCCACGCCGGTACCCGGATCCCCCGCACGAGCCAGGAGCAGTGGGCGCAACTCGACCGCATCCCGCTGACCGAACTGCGCCCGGGCGACCTGGTCGTCTACTTCCCGGACGCCACCCACGTGGCCATGTACCTCGGCAAGGGCAAGGTGGTCCAGGCGCCGCGCACCGGCGAGAAGATCAGGATCTCCCCGATCGCGTCCAACCCGGTCCTGGGAGCCGTACGCCCCGAGGTCAGGTCCCAGAAATCTCAGCGAGGTAAGCCTGGGTCTTCTCCGGCTCATAGAAGTAGTTCTCGAAGTCGGCCGGGTCATTGAACCCGTTGGCGAACCGGTCGGCCACCTGCGGCAGCTGCCCCGCCGCGCCGATGAGGCCCAGGATGTGCTCCGGCGGCGGCGCCAGCATCGCGTTCGTCCACTTGGTGACGTGCTGTGCGGTGTCCCAGTACCGGTCGAAGGTGCTGCGCATCCACGCCTCGTCGAACTCCTTGTCCCCGTGTTCGAGGATCGAGCCGAGGTACGCGGCCGCGCACTTGGACGCGGAGTTGGAGCCCTGCCCGGTGATCGGGTCGTTGGCCACGACGACGTCCGCCACGCCCAGGACGAGCCCGCCGCCCGGGAGCCTGCCGATCGGGTTGCGCACGGTCGGCGCGTACCGCCCGCTCAGCACGCCGCCCGCGTCCGTGAGCTCGACCTCGGTCGCCCGGGCGTACTCCCACGGCACGTACTTCTCCATGAGTCCCAGGGTCAGGGAGAGGTGCTCCGCCGGGTCCTTCACGCCGTCGAAGACGTCGAGCGGCCCGCCGGGTATGCCCTCCCAGAACAGGATGTCCGCGCGCCCGGAGGTCGTCAGGGTGGGCATGACGAACAGCTCGCCGACGCCGGGGACGAGGTTGCAGCGGACGGCCTCCGTGTCCGGGTGCTCGGGGCGCGGGCCCAGGCCGTGGACGTACGACACGGCCAGCGCGCGCTGCGGCTGGCTGTACGGGGAGCGCTCCGGGTCCCGCCCGAACATCTGGACCAGCTCGCCCTTGCCGGCCGAGACCAGCACCAGGTCGTACGTGCGGGAGAAGTAGTCGAGGTCGCCGACGGCCGCGCCGTGGATGACCAGCTGCCCGCCGCGCTGGGCGAACGTCTCCATCCAGCCGGCCATCTTCACGCGCTGGTCGACGGACTGCGCGAACCCGTCGAGGTGCCCCAGCCAGTCGATCGCGCGCGCCGCGGGACCCTCGCCCCAGGAGCCGGGGGCCGCCACCGAGACGCCGAGTCCTTCGATCTTCGGGGCCTGGGACTCCCAGAAGTTCAGCTGGAGATCGCGCTCGTGCCGCAGTGCCGTGTGGAACATGCACTGCGTGGACATGACCCGGCCGGAGCGGATCTCGTCCGCCGTCCGGTTGGACATCAGGGTGACCTCGTACCCGTGCGACTGGAGGCCGAGGGCTATCTGGAGTCCGGACTGGCCGGCTCCGACGACGAGTATCTTCCGCATGCGGGGCTGTTCTCCTACTCGGGGATCTACTCGGGGGTTTCGTCCAGCGCGTGGCCGACGAGGGACAGCAGGGTCTCGATCACCGAGATCCGGCGGCGCGCATCCATGATCATTACGGGTATCCGGGCGGGGATCGTCAACGCCTCCCGCACGTCCTCCGGCTGGAACAGCTCACTGTCGTCGAAGTGGTTGACCGCGACGACGTACGGCAGTCCGCAGCTCTCGAAGTAGTCCAGCGCCGGGAAGCAGTCCTTCAGCCGCCGGGTGTCGGCCAGGACGACCGCGCCGATCGCGCCGCGCACCAGGTCGTCCCACATGAACCAGAACCGCTGCTGGCCCGGCGTGCCGAACAGGTAGAGCACCAGGTCGTCGTCGAGCGTGATGCGGCCGAAGTCCATGGCCACGGTGGTGGTCAGCTTGCCGGGCGTCGAGGTGAGGTCGTCGGTCTCCTCGCTCGCCTCGGTCATCAGTGCCTCGGTCTGCAGGGGCGTGATCTCCGAGACGGCGGTGACCAGCGTGGTCTTGCCGACACCGAAGCCACCCGCCACGACGATCTTCGTGGCTATGGGGGCCCTGGTGCGGTCCGTCTGCCAGGGCTGTTCGGGCCCCTCTTCGGCGAGGAGCGGGGAGACACCGCGAGCGGCGTCAGAGACGACGGAGTCCACTCAGCACCCTTTCCAGCAGCGCGCGTTCCGGCCGGCCCGTACCGTGGCCGGTTCCGGTGCCGTACACACGGATTTTTCCCTGGTCCGCGAGGTCGCTGAGGAGCACGCGGACCACGCCGAGCGGCATCTGCAGCAGCGCGGCGATCTCGGCCACCGTGCGCATCCGGCGGCACAGTTCGACGATGGCCCGCATCTCCGGCATCACCCGGGTGGTGAGGGAACCGTTCGTCAGTTCCTTGCGCTCCTCGGCGGCCTCCAGTGCGGCCGTGCTGCCGACGATCGTCTCGACCAGCAGGACGTGGCCGAAGCGGGTACGGCCGCCGGTGAGCGAGTAGGGGCGCACGCGGGCGGGTTTGCGGTCGCCGCCGCGGACGGGGAGCTGGGGCCTGTTCTTCGGGGCGTTGCTCATCGGGTACTCCCTGCCGACGCGGTCTCGAGGGATTTCCGTAGCTCGCTGCGGAGTTCGGGGGTGAGGACGTGGCCGGCGCGCCCGACGAAGAGCGCCATGTGGTAGGCCACGACGCTCATGTCGCAGTCCGCGGAGCCGTGCACGCCGAGCAGGGAGCCGTCGCTGATGGACATCACGAACAGGCTGCCCTCGTCCATCGCGACCATCGTGTGCTTCACCCCGCCGAACTGCATCAGCTTCGCGGCGCCGATGGTGAGGCTGCCGATGCCGGAGACGATGGTGGCGAGGTCGGCGGAGGAGCCGCGGGGGCCGGTGGGCCTGCCGCTGCTCGGCTCCCGGGCCTCGGTGTTGCGGGCGTCATCGGAGGAGAGCAGGAGCAGGCCGTCCGAGGAGACCACCGCGACTGACTGGATGCCCGGCACCTCCTCGACCAGATTCGTCAGCAGCCAGTGCAGGTTGCGGGCTTCACTGCTCAGTCCGAAGGTACTGGGCGCGGTCAACTGCTTGCCTCCTCGACGGTGCCCCCCGTGGCTGCTTCGGATTCGGTGCGTCCTGCGGATTCCGCGGATTCTGCGGTTCCCGCGGTTTCCGCTGTCGGTGCCTTGTTCTGGCCCGTCTGCTCGGCGATCTCCGCCTGCACGTCGCGGTAGCCGGCCTCCGCTCCCCTGCGGAAGCCGCCGAGCCTTCTGCGCAGGGCATCGGCGTCGACACCGCCGGTCCGCTGGCGCGGGGCCTGGGCCGGGGCGGTGATCTTCGGGGTGCGCTTGGGCAGGCCCTTGTCGGTGACGAGTTCCTCCCCCTCGTCGCCGGCTTCCCCCTCGTCGCTCTCGTCCCTCTGGTCCCTCTCGTCCCGGGCACGCTCATGGGTGTCGGGCCCGATGGCATAGGGATCGGTGACCGGGGTCTCCGTCTCCTGGGCGGGGCCGGCGGGCTGCTCCGGGATCAGGAGTTCCATCGTCGTCTCGGCGGGCGCCGCCTCGGGTGCCTTACGGTCCTCCGGCTCGTCCTCCTGAGCGGTCTCCCGTACGGCGGTCTCCTGTACGGCCGTCTCCTGTACGGCCCTCTCCGCCAGCGCCACCAAGGGGTCGCTGTCCTTCGAACGGCCGCGCATGACGTTGGAGTTGGCCTCCGCGTCGGCGCCCGGAAGGGAGAAGGTGTGGGTGCCGGCACGGTGCGGGGAGTCGGCGGGGACCGCGGCCGCGGGAGCCGCCGCGAGGAGGCCCTTCGACAGGACCGCGACCGCCGCGATGCCGCCCTGCTTCTGCTCGCGGAGCCGGACACGGATGCCGTGGCGGTGGGCGAGGCGGGCGACGACGTAGAGGCCGAGGCCGAGGCCCTCGTCGCCCTCCTGGTCGTAGGAGGCCTCGGGGTCGAAGTCGGCGAGCCGGGAGTTGAGCCGCGCCAGGCGCTCGTCGGTCATGCCGATGCCCTCGTCCTGGACCGAGAGCATGACCTCGCCGTTCTCCAGCAGCCAGCCGGAGATCTCGACGGGCTGGTCGGGCGGGGAGAACGCGGTGGCGTTCTCCATCAGCTCGGCCAGGAGGTGGGAGAGGTCGTCGGCGACGAACCCGGCCACGTGCGCGTGCGGCGGCAGCGCGGCGATCCGGACGCGCTCGTACCGCTCGATCTCGCTGACCGCCGCGCGGACGACGTCGACGAGCGGGACCGGCCCGGCGTGCTGCTGGACGTGTTCGGTGCCGGCCAGGACGAGGAGGTTCTCGCTGTGCCGGCGCATGACCGTGGCGAAGTGGTCGAGCTTGAAGAGCGTGGCGAGCCGGTCCGGGTCCTGCTCGCGCTCCTCCAGGCCCTCGATGACGGCGAGTTGACGCTCGACGAGGCCGAGGGTGCGCAGGGCGAGGTTCACGAAGGTGGAGCCGATGGTGTCCCGCAGACGCTCCAACTGGGCTGCGGAGTCGGCGAGTTCGGTACGCAGCTCCTCGCGGGCGTCGGCCATCTTCTGGCGCTGGCCGACGAGGTGCTTGCGGTCGGACTCCAGCGTGGCGATGCGCTCGTGGAGGGCGGCGGCGTGCGCGTGCAGGGCGTTGACGGAGTTGACGACCTGGGCGAACTCGTCCTTGCGGCCGGTGAACTTGACCGGCTCCTCCGCCGCCGGGTCCTCGGCCTGGGCGAGCCGCGCGGAGCCGATCCGCAGCACGGCCAGCGGCCGGGTGAGGGAGCGCGCCATGCCGGTGGCGACGCCGACGGCGAGCAGCATCAGGGCGCCGAGGATCGCGATGCGGATCTCCAGCGCGGTGACGTCGTCGTCGCGGAGCTGTTCGAGGTCCTTGGTACGGCGGTCGTAGAGGGCCGACTCGACGCCGCGCATCAGGTCGACGCGGGCGGACAGGGCGCCCTCGGCGCGCTGGATGTCGGTGTTCAGGTCCCGGGCGGAGAGCGCGGACTGGTCGGTGAGGGCGGCGAGATACCGGTCGGCGGTGTTGACCTCGGGGCCGGTGACCGTGGAGTCGTACGACGTCCGCGCGGACTTGGGGGCGGTGTCGTGGAAGTCGGCGAGGGCCGCGTCGGAGCGCAGGCGGGCCTGCTGGGCGGCGGCGCTGAGCACGGCGCGCTGCTTGGCGTCGGCGGCCGAGGAGGTCTTCTGGGTGGTCGCGAGGCCGGTGACCGGGTCGACGACGGTCTCGGTGGTGGTCGGCACGCTGAGCGCGGCGAGCAGCAGCCCCCGGGTGGCGGCGGCCTGCTGCACGGCGGAGTCCAGCTCGGCCAGCGCGTAGGCGCCGGGACCCGTGCGGGGCGGCATCTGCTCGGCCAGTTGCTCGGCGAGCCGGTGGAGTTCGGTGATGGCGGCCGAGTAGGCCTCGTGCGCTTCCAGCGCGGTGCTCTTGCCGGTGAGCGCGGCCCGGCGCACGGCCGCGATGCCGTCGAGATCGTCGTGGAGCGAGGCCGGGGCGTCGGTGTCGGCGCGCAGTTCCTCGACCTGACGGTCCACCCGGGCGCTGCGCTGCTCGCTGGGCGCCTTGGACTTGGGCCGGCCGGCGGCGATGTACGAAGAGACCTCGTCGCGCTCGTCGGCCAGGGAGTGGGCGAGGGTGAGCGCGTCCTGGGTCTGCTCGGCGAGCGTCACCAGTTCCTGGGAGTCGTGCAGTTGCCCGGAGGCGGCGACGATCGAGGGGACACCGGCCGCGGCGATGGCGGCGGCCACGACGGCAACGGCGACGATCAGCCGGTTGCGTACGTGCGTCGGGCGCCCCTTGCCGGCGGGTGTGGCGTCGGTGGTGGTGCCGGGAGTGGGCTGCGTGCCCCCTGCGGAGGCCGTCTGCTTGCCTGAGCGACGAGGCCGCATCTTCTGCACCGGTGCTCGCATTCCTGACTCGTGATACCCATGGTCCGAGTGACGTTCCGTCAACTAATGCCGACCGACTGTACGTACACTCGATGCGGTTCCCGACCCTCCCAGTGCCGGTGGACAGCGGCCGCGCATCACCTGACCCGCCACCCGAAGGAGTGAACCCCGGAGGAGAGTTGGCGGGCAAGTTCTTCCGGCGCGCACACATGCCTTGCGCGGCGGGCCGGTTGGACGTCTGCGGCGGGCGATGGCAGTATTCGCCGCCACGCCTGGCCGGAGCGAGCCATTCCACCCCAAATCAGGCGTCTGACCTGCACGGCTGCACCCATTCGGCAACCGATGCAACCCCTTCGCAAACCTTGTGAAGGGCTCGTGCAGACTGGCCGAATGCGAACAGAGCTTGCTTCCGAGCCCGGCGACCGGACGCGCCCCAACGAGGACTTCGCGAGCGTCGGACTTCCCGCCTCGGGACAGGGCGGCGCGCTGGTGGTCCTGGACGGCGTGACGCCGCCGCGGGGCGAGACGGGCTGTCTGCATTCCGTCCCCTGGTTCACCGCGCGGCTCGGCGGCGCACTGACCGAACTGACCGTTTCACTCCCGGATGTTCCCCTCGCCGACGCCCTGACCCGCGCCCTCGCGCGTACCGCCGAGGCCCACGCCACGACCTGTGACCTTTCTCACCCGCGTACCCCACAGGCAACGGTGGTTCTGGCGCGGTGGTCGCCGGAGTCGGTGGAGTACCTGCTCCTGTCCGACTCGGCCCTGCTGGTGGAGTCGCCGGACGGCACGGTCACCCCCTACCTGGACGACCGCCTGTCCCGCCTCCCGCGGGCGTCCCTGGCCACGGACGCACTGATCGACGCGCACATCCGTAACAAGGAGGGCGGCTTCTTCACGGCCGCCGCGGATCCGTCGGTGGCGGGCCGGGCGGTCACGGGAGTGCTCGCCCGGCAGGAGGTGCGGGCGCTGGCGGCGCTGACGGACGGGGCGACGAGGTGGGTCGAGAAGTTCCGGGAGGGGGGCTGGGCGGACTGCTTCACCCTCGTACGCAAGGAAGGGGCGCAGGCGCTGGTGGACCGGGTCCGGGCGCTGGAGTCGGCCGACGCGGAGGAGCGGGCGTACCTGGGGCGGAGCAAGACGCATGACGACGCGACGGTCGTGTACGCGGAACTGTGAGCGACGGGCCCGGTGAGCCAGGGGCTGCGTGAGCCACGGGGCCGGTGAGTACGGGCCCGGAGAGCCAGGGGCCGCGTGAGTGACGGGGCCGATGACTACTGGCCCGGCGCGCCAAGGGCCGCGCGAGTGACGGGGCCGATGACTACTGGCCCGGCGCGCCAAGGGCCGCGCGAGTGACGGGGCCGATGACTACTGGCCCGGCGCGCCAAGGGCCGCGCGAGCCAAGGGACCGATGACTACGGGCCCCGCGAGCCAAGGCCCGCGCGAGCCAAGGGACCGCGTAAGTCAGGGGCCGCGTGAGCCAGGGGCCACGTGAGCCAAGGGCCGGTGAGTACGGACCCGGTGAGTCACGGAGCCCGTGGGCCTACTTCTCCATCCCCCGGTTCAACTGGTTCAGCAGCCGCGCCAGCTCCGCGACCTCGTCCCGGTCCCAGTGGGACAGCTGCTCGACATACCGGCCCCGCCGGGCCTCCCGCACCTTCGCGACCCGCCCGCGTCCCTCCTCGGTGAGATGGACCAGCCACGCACGCCCGTCGGCGGGGTCGGGCTCGCGCGCGACGAGACCCAGGTCTTCCAGGGCCCGGAGCTGGCGCGACATGGTGGCCTTGCCGACCCCGATGTAGGCGGCGAGTTCGGTGGCCCGCTGGCGCCCGGATTCACCCAGCCGGACCAACAGCCCGTACGCCGCCGACTCCAGGTCCGGATGCACCTCGCGGGCCATCTCGCCCTGCTTGGCCCTGGCGCGCCGGAAGAGGACCGTCAACTCGCGTTCCAGGTCGAGGAATTCAGGCTGGTCCATGCCGCCATCGGGCACTCCCCCGGAGGGGGCACCCCCGGACTCGACTCGCCGGTCCTCGCCGTTTCCGCCTTCGTGCACGTCAGCCCCTGCCTGGTAGGTCCCGGTCCTGAAAGTTTCCGCCAACCGCCGCCATCGCCGCAGCTCCGCCAGTATTTCGCAGGCTCAGACCAAAGGCAGCCTCCGGACCCCCTTCCACCTGCGCTTCTGCGCGCCTAGCTTCTCCATCGAAGCGTGACTGGCATGCACGCGCCACAGCCGCGCTCCACAACGGCGGCCACACCCCCGCGCGTTCCTCACCGAGCACCACCGAGCCTTCGGAGGCACGCTATGTCCGTGCACAGACCCGAACCGCTCCGCCCTCGGCGCCCGCACCTCGCCGGGCTCCTGCTCGCCGCGACCCTCTCCCTCCTCCTCGCCACCCATCCCTCCCCCGCGTCCGCCGAAGACGACGCCCCGTCCCCGGGCTCCGCCCACATGGGCATGGGCGTCGCGACTCACGACGGTGTCCACGGCCTCCCCGACGACGCCCTGGCCACCCAGACGGAAGGCGTGGACGTCTCCAGCCACCAGGGCAACGTCGCCTGGTCGACCCTGTGGAACAGCGGGGTCAAGTGGGCCTATGTGAAGGCCACCGAGGGGACGTACTACACGAACCCGTACTTCGCCCAGCAGTACAGCGGCTCCTACGACGTCGGCATGATCCGCGGCGCCTACCACTTCGCGACCCCGGACACCACCAACGGAGCAACCCAGGCCAACTATTTCGTCGACCACGGCGGCGGCTGGTCCCGCGACGGCAAGACCCTGCCCGGCGTCCTGGACATCGAGTGGAACCCGTACGGCAACGCCTGCTACGGCAAGACCACGAGCCAGATGGTCACCTGGATCCGCGACTTCCTGAACCGGTACAAGGCCAGGACCGGCCGCGACGCCGTCATCTACACCGCCACCAGCTGGTGGAAGCAGTGCACCGGCAACTACAGCGGCTTCGCCACCGCCAACCCGCTGTGGGTCGCCCGGTACGCCGCGGAGGTGGGGGAACTGCCGGCGGGGTGGAGCTACTACACCATGTGGCAGTACACGTCCTCCGGACCGACCGTCGGCGACCACAACAGGTTCAACGGAGCGCTGGACCGCGTCCAGGCTCTGGCGAACGGCTGACCCGTCGTCGTATGACGTACCGCAGCGCGGCGAAGGCCCGGGCCTCCCTCACGGGACCCGGGCCCTGCCTGTCCGGTCTTCGCGGGCGGAGCCCGCTGATGGGCTACGTCGTCACGCCGCGATCGGAACCTCGGGGGCCGCGCCGTCGGTGGCCGGCGACAGGGCCAGTTCCAGGACCTGACGGACGTCGGTGACGGCGTGGACGTCGAGCTTGTCCAGCACCTCTGCGGGGACGTCGTCCAGGTCGGGCTCGTTGCGCTTGGGGATGACGACGGTCGTGACGCCTGCCCGGTGGGCCGCCAGCAGCTTCTGCTTGACGCCGCCGATGGGCAGGACCCGGCCGGTCAGCGAGACCTCGCCCGTCATCGCCACGTCCGTGCGGACCAGGCGGCCCGAGAGCAGCGACGCGAGGGCCGTCGTCATCGTGACGCCCGCGCTCGGGCCGTCCTTGGGCACCGCGCCCGCCGGGAAGTGGATGTGCACGCCCCGGTCCTTCAGGTCGGCGACCGGCAGTTCGAGTTCGGCGCCGTGGGAGCGGAGGAAGGACAGGGCGATCTGCGCCGACTCCTTCATCACGTCACCCAACTGGCCCGTCAGCGTCAGACCCGCCGCACCCGTCTCCGGGTCGGCCAGCGACGCCTCCACGAACAGGACGTCTCCGCCCGCTCCCGTGACCGCGAGGCCGGTGGCCACGCCGGGCACCGCCGTACGGCGCTCCGCCGGGTCCTGGGCGGACTCGGGCACATGGTGCGGCCTGCCGATCAGACCGCGCAGGTCACCGTCGCCGATCGTGAACGGCAGCTCCCGCTCGCCCAGTTCGTGCTGCGCCGCCACCTTGCGCAGCAGCCTCGCGATGGACCGCTCCAGGTTGCGGACGCCCGCCTCGCGCGTGTACTCGCCGGCGAGCTTGCGCAGGGCGCCCTCGTCGATGGCGACCTCGTCGTCGTTCAGGCCCGCCCGCTCCAGCTGGCGCGGGAGCAGGTGGTCGCGGGCGATGACGACCTTCTCGTCCTCGGTGTAGCCGTCGAGGCGGACCAGTTCCATACGGTCGAGCAGGGCCTCGGGGATGGCCTCCAGGACGTTGGCGGTGGCCAGGAACACCACGTCGCTCAGGTCCAGTTCCACCTCCAGGTAGTGGTCCCGGAAGGTGTGGTTCTGGGCCGGGTCCAGGACCTCCAGCAGGGCCGCCGCCGGGTCGCCCCGGAAATCGGATCCCACCTTGTCGATCTCGTCGAGCAGGACCACCGGGTTCATCGACCCGGCCTCCTTGATGGCCCGCACGATCCGGCCCGGCAGCGCACCGACGTAGGTACGGCGGTGGCCGCGGATCTCGGCCTCGTCACGGACGCCGCCGAGGGCGACCCGGACGAACTTGCGGCCCATGGCGTGCGCGACGGACTCGCCGAGCGAGGTCTTGCCGACGCCGGGCGGGCCGACGAGGGCCAGGACGGCGCCGCCGCGGCGGCCTCCCACGACCCCCAGCCCCCGGTCGCTGCGCCGCTTGCGCACCGCCAGGTACTCGGTGATCCGCTCCTTCACGTCCTCCAGACCGGCGTGCTCGGCGTCCAGCACGCGCTTCGCGCCCTGGATGTCGTAGGCGCCAGTGTCATCGGTTCGTTCGTTCCAGGGCAGTTCGAGGACGGTGTCGAGCCAGGTGCGGATCCACGATCCCTCGGGCGACTGGTCGCTGGACCGCTCCAGCTTGTCGACCTCCTTGAGCGCGGCCTCGCGGACGTTCTCGGGCAGGTCGGCGGCCTCCACGCGGGCGCGGTAGTCGTCGGACTCCTCGCCGTCCTGCTCGCCGTTCAGCTCGCGCAGTTCCTTGCGCACCGCCTCCAGCTGACGGCGCAGCAGGAACTCGCGCTGCTGCTTGTCGACGCCTTCCTGGACGTCCTTGGCGATGGTCTCGGCGACGTCCTGCTCGGCGAGGTGGTCGCGCAGTTGCTGGGTGGCGAGCTTGAGACGGGCGATCGGTTCGGCGGTCTCCAGGAGCTCCACCTTCTGCTCGGTGGTCAGGAACGGCGAGTAACCGGAGTTGTCGGCAAGGGCGGACACGTCGTCGATGGCCTGCACCCGGTCCACGACCTGCCAGGCGCCGCGCTTGCGCAGCCAGGCGGTGGCGAGGGCCTTGTACTCCTTGACCAGTTCGGTGACGTGACCCGGCAGCGGCTCGGGGACCGTCTCGTCGAGCCGCGCCCCCTCGACCCACAGCGCCGCACCCGGGCCGGTCGTCCCGGCGCCGATCTTCACGCGGCCGCGGCCGCGGATCAGGGCACCCGGGTCACCGTCGGCCAGCCGGCCGACCTGCTCGACGGTGCCGAGCACACCGGTGCTCGCGTACGTACCGTCGATACGGGGCACCAGCAGCACCCGTGGCTTCCCCGGCTGCGACCGGGCGGCGGCCTGCGCGGCCTCCACCGCGGCGCGCACATCGGCGTCGTTCAGATCCAGCGGGACCACCATTCCGGGCAGCACGACCTCGTCGTCGAGCGGCAGCACAGGCAAGGTGAGCGGTGTGGACGTCGAAGCCATGATCTCCCCTTCGGCAGTCAAGTTGAGCTATGCCGACTCAATGCACGGGGGAGTGCGAATGTTCCCCGACCTCCGTTCGCTGTGAGCGATCATCACTCACACACACTGTGACCTCGGGTTTTTCGCGAATGGCCGGTTGTGCGGGCCCCGGCCCGTGACGGACCGCTGCTGCGGATCGTCGGCGGATTCCGGGGCCTGGTCAGCGGCCCGCGCTCCCTCGGCGTGCGCGGCGCCGAGCTCGACCGGCTCATCGCCCGGCAGCGCGACTTCTTCGCTGCACGAGCCCGTCCTGCCGGCGGGCGTGACACTGCGCCGGGTCACGGCGGACGCGGACATGCGGCGGATCGCCGCGATGGAGTCGGTGATGTGGGGCCAGGGCTGGAGCCGGCTCGCCGACGATCTCATCGGCCGGGTCGCGTCCGCGCCGGACGAGATCTCCGTCCACGTCGCCGAGGCGGACGGCGAGGTCGTCTCGGCCCGGCTGGCCTTCCGCGAAGGCACCGAGTTCGCGAGCCTGTGGGGCGGGTCGACGCCGGCCGAGTGGCGCGGGCGCGGCATCCACCGCGCGCTCGTCGCGACCCGCGCCGCCCTCGCCGTCGCGCGCGGTGTCACATACCTGCACGTCGACGCCTCCGACGACAGCGCGCCGATCCTGCGGCGACTGGGCTTCGAGGCGGTGACCACGACCACGCCGTACGTGTGGTCACCCGAGGGCGATTGACTCCGAACCGCGCCACCGCCGCACCACGGGCCACATCGCGATCCCGATGACCAGGGCGATCAGATGCCCCCAATTGGTCAGCGGATCCGTGAAGTCGATCAGGTCCTGGATCAGCATCCCGCCGAACAGCGCCAGCACCGGCCACCGCAGCCACGGCCGCAGCAGCCCGGCCAGCGCGCCGATGCTCGCCGCCACGCCGAAGCTGATGCCGTAGTCGAGGCGGTGCAGCGAGCTGGCGGGGAGATGCCCGACCAGCACCGCGAGCCCGACCGGGACCTCGGTCGCGAGGGTCGCCAGGACGTGCCCGGCCAGGAAGACGACGGCCGTGCGGGCACTGCCGATCCGCCGCTCCAGCGCGGTGAGCACGAGCAGGAAACAGAGCGTGTACGGCGTCACGATCCCGCCCGCGACCCACAGCGCACTGGCCACCAGCACCAGCACGGGCCTCTGCACGAGATGGGCGACATCGGTGCTGGAGCCCTGGTGCAGGGCGTGGACGAGGGCGGCGTCGGCGTATGTGGCGACCAGGGAGGTGACGGTCAGTACGGCGGCGTAGGCGAGGGTGAACGGGGTGCCGGTGGGGGTGGGGAGGAGGTGCCAGGGGCGGACGGCACGGGGTCGGGACGGTGCGGTGGCCTCGGTGATGGCCGGCGCCGGGGGCGGCGGCGCGGTGGCGGTCGTTGCGATGGCGGTGGGCGCGACAACACTCGGCGCGATGGCACTCGTCGTGGTGGCGCTCAGTGGTCCGCGCTGCCGCGGCATCCCGTCCAGCAACCCGGCGACATCGGGCAGGCCCGCCTCACCGGGCTCCGGAACCGAGCCCGTCGCACCCTCAACCGCAGTCCGTTCCAAGGTGAGGCGCTCCTTCCGTTTCCCTCACCCTTCGCCTGCGGCCCGCCCGTGTCTGTGACCTGCGCCACTCATGAGCCGATTCTCAGGAACCTCTCAACCAACCTGGTCCGCGTCGCGTCAACTCTGAGAGGTAATTCGCTCGGCCGTCCCGGGCCCCGGCTGCCAGGATGGCCGGATGCCCACTTCGTACGACACCCCCGAGGTACTGGACCGTCGCGAGGGCCCGCACGGCGAGGTAGTGCTGCGGCGGCACGGCGAGTTGCTCCAGATCATCGCGAACGGCTGCTTCCTGATGGACACTTCCGACGGGCGTTCGGAGCGGCTGCTGGTCGACGCCGCGCTCGGCGCGCTGGACGGGCGGCCGGAGCCTCATGTACTGATCGGCGGGCTCGGCGTCGGGTTCTCGCTCGCACATGCCGCCGCCGATCCGCGCCCGGGACGGATCACCGTCGTCGAGCGTGAGAGCGCGATTATCGGCTGGCATCTTGACGGACCCTTGTCGCGCTTCTCCGCCGGCGCCCTCGCCGATCCGCGCACCGAGATTCTGGAAACGGATCTCGTGCGGTACGTACATGAGACATCCGCCACGTATGACGCACTCTGTCTCGACATCGACAACGGGCCCGACTGGACCGTCACCGACGGCAACGACAGCCTCTACTCACCCGGCGGACTGGCAGGCTGTGCAGGGGCGTTGAGGCCGGGTGGGGTGCTTGCCGTATGGTCCGCCCAACCCTCTCCGGAATTCGAAGAAACCTTGCGTAATGCCGGATTCCAACAGGTGCGTACCGAAGAGATCCCCGTTGCCCGGGGCGTTCCGGACGTCGTGCACCTCGCCGTCCGCCCTGGATAGCCCTGGCGCGGTGACTCCCCGTACTCTGCTTCTCTGACGCGGATCATTCAAGCGTCAATCGCAAGCATGCGCAGGCATAGCCAGTAAGCGGGATCACCCCACGGATTCCGGAAAGCAACTTTGGGGCGGGCGATGGAGCAGACACACACCTCCCACAACGGCACGGCGGCGACCCCTGGCGCACAGCGCCGGGTCCTCGTGGTCGAGGACGATCCGACCATCGTGGACGCCATCGCGGCCCGCCTGCGCGCCGAGGGGTTCCTCGTGCAGACCGCGGGCGACGGTCCGGCGGCCGTCGACACGGCCGAGGCCTGGCAGCCCGACCTGCTGATCCTCGACATCATGCTGCCGGGCTTCGACGGCCTGGAGGTCTGCCGTCGCGTGCAGGCCCAGCGGCCGGTGCCGGTGCTGATGCTGACCGCGCGCGACGACGAGACCGACATGCTGGTCGGGCTCGGCGTCGGCGCCGACGACTACATGACCAAGCCGTTCTCGATGCGGGAGCTGGCGGCACGCGTGCACGTACTGCTGCGCCGCGTCGAGCGGGCCGCGCTGGCCGCCACGACCCCGCGGTCGGGCATCCTGCGGCTGGGCGAGCTGGAGATCGACCACGCGCAGCGCCGGGTGCGGGTGCGCAGTGAGGACGTCCACCTCACGCCGACCGAGTTCGACCTCCTGGTGTGCCTGGCGAACACCCCGCGCGCGGTGCTCTCGCGCGAGCAGCTGCTCGCCGAGGTGTGGGACTGGGCGGACGCCTCCGGCACCCGGACCGTCGACAGCCACATCAAGGCGCTGCGCCGGAAGATCGGTGCGGAGCGCATCCGGACCGTGCACGGCGTGGGCTACGCCCTGGAGACGCCGACGCCATGAGCGACGGCCCGGCTCCGCGGAGAGGCCCCGGGGAGCCCTGGGGCGGCGTACGTCCGTTCTCGATCAAGACCAAGCTGGGCGCGCTGGTCGTCATCGCGGTGCTGATCACCACCGGGCTGTCGGTGAACGCGGTGCGGTACCAGACGGAGCTGCGCTTCATCATGGTCTTCTCGATGATCGCCACCCTGCTGGTCACCCAGTTCGTGGCCCACTCACTGACGGCCCCGCTGGACGAGATGAACACCGTGGCCCGGTCCATCTCGCAGGGCGACTACACCCGCCGGGTGCGGGAGAACCGCCGGGACGAGCTGGGCGACCTGGCCGAGACGATCAACCTGATGGCCGACGAGCTGGAGGCCCAGGACCAGCAGCGCAAGGAGCTGGTGGCGAACGTCTCGCACGAGCTGCGCACCCCGATCGCGGGCCTGCGGGCCGTCCTGGAGAACGTGGTCGACGGCATCGCCGAGGCCGACCCCGAGACGATGCGCACGGCGCTGAAGCAGACCGAGCGGCTCGGCCGGCTCGTGGAGACGCTCCTCGACCTGTCCCGCCTGGACAACGGCGTAGTGCCGCTGCGGCTGCGGCGCTTCGAGGTCTGGCCGTACCTGTCCGGTGTGCTGAAGGAGGCCAACATGGTCGCCTCCGCGCGCCGGGGCATGGCGTCGGGCTCCGGCAGCCACACGCGTACGGACGTCCATCTGCACCTCGACGTCTCCCCGCCGGAGCTGACCGCGCATGCCGACCCCGAGCGCCTCCACCAGGTCGTCGCCAACCTCATCGACAACGCGATCAAGCACAGCCCGGCGCACGGCCGCGTGACGGTCAAAGCGCGGCGCGGGGCGTATCCGGAGTCGCTGGAGCTGGAGGTCCTGGACGAGGGGCCGGGCATCCCGAAGTCGGAGTGGCACAAGGTCTTCGAGCGCTTCAACCGGGGCGCCGTCCGCCGTCCGCACGGCCCGGGCAGCGACGGCGGTACGGGACTGGGGCTGGCGATCGCGCGCTGGGCCGTCGATCTGCACGGGGGCCACATCGGGGTGGCCGAATCCGATCGAGGTTGCCGGATTCTTGTCACACTGCCGGGGCAGCCTTCCGTCCCAAGTTGACGTAAAGTTCGAAGCGGAGCCACAAGATCCACGACTGTCCCGGCTGACGGACACGTGTGATCAGGTCCAGGCCTGCGCTTTCGTGGCGCCAGGCCGCGCTCGCGCCTTCCCATCTGAAGCGGAACTACACTTGTTTCCCGCCATTTCCAGGCCCGAAACACACTTTCCGATGTGACTTACGCGACGATGACCTTGCTCGGCCTCACCTTCCCGGCCATGGAGGCGTAGCCTTTATTCCCGCTGTCCATAACCTTGTGAAGCGGAAGAGGGCGGTTGCCGCCGTGTCGCCACAGTCCCCCAGTAACTCGAGCATCTCGACCGACACCGACCAAGCGGGCAAGAACCCCGCGGCCGCGTTCGGGCCGAACGAGTGGCTCGTCGACGAGATCTATCAGCAGTACCTCCAGGACCCCAATTCGGTGGACCGTGCCTGGTGGGACTTCTTCGCCGACTACAAGCCGGGCGTTGGCGCCGCGGCTCCGGCGGGTACTGCGGCCGCGGGGGCCGCAGCCACCACCACCGCTCCGGCGGCTCCTGCCGCCCCGGCTGCTCCGTCGGTCCCGGCGCCGGCCCCGGCCGCCCCGAAGCCCGCGGCTGCCGCACCCGCCGCCGCGGCTCCGGCTGCGGCGAAGCCCGCCGCCCCCGCCCCGGCCGCGAAGCCCGCTCAGCCGAAGAAGGCCGAGCCCGCCGCTGCCGCCGACGGCCCCGAGCTGGTGACGCTGCGCGGCCCCGCCGCCGCGGTCGCGAAGAACATGAACGCCTCGCTGGAGGTGCCCACGGCCACGTCCGTGCGCGCGGTCCCGGTGAAGCTGCTCTTCGACAACCGCATCGTCATCAACAACCACCTGAAGCGCGCCCGGGGCGGGAAGATCTCCTTCACGCACCTGATCGGCTACGCGATGGTGCAGGCCATCAAGGCCATGCCGTCGATGAACTACTCCTTCGCGGAGAAGGACGGCAAGCCGACCCTGGTCAAGCCCGACCACGTCAACTTCGGCCTCGCCATCGACCTGGTGAAGCCCAACGGCGACCGTCAGCTGGTCGTCGCGGGCATCAAGAAGGCCGAGACGCTGAACTTCTTCGAGTTCTGGCAGGCCTACGAGGACATCGTCCGCCGCGCCCGCGACGGCAAGCTGGGCATGGACGACTTCACCGGCGTGACGGTCTCCCTGACCAACCCCGGCGGCCTCGGCACCGTCCACTCGGTCCCGCGTCTGATGCCCGGCCAGTCGGTGATCATGGGCGTCGGCTCCATGGACTACCCGGCGGAGTTCCAGGGCACCTCCCAGGACACCCTCAACAAGCTCGGCATCTCGAAGGTCATGACGCTCACGTCGACCTACGACCACCGGGTCATCCAGGGTGCCGCCTCCGGCGAGTTCCTGCGGATCGTCGCGAACTTCCTCCTCGGCGAGGGCAACTTCTACGACGAGATCTTCGAGGCGCTGCGCATCCCCTACGAGCCGGTCCGCTGGCTCAAGGACATCGACGCCTCGCACGACGACGACGTCACCAAGGCCGCGCGCGTCTTCGAGCTGATCCACTCCTACCGGGTCCGCGGCCACGTCATGGCCGACACCGACCCGCTGGAGTACCGCCAGCGCAAGCACCCCGACCTGGACATCACCGAGCACGGCCTCACCCTGTGGGACCTGGAGCGCGAGTTCGCGGTCGGTGGCTTCTCCGGCAAGTCCCTGATGAAGCTGCGCGACATCCTCGGCGTGCTGCGTGACTCGTACTGCCGCACCACCGGCATCGAGTTCATGCACATCCAGGACCCGAAGCAGCGCAAGTGGATCCAGGACCGCATCGAGCGCGGGCACACCAAGCCCGAGCGCGAGGAGCAGCTGCGCATCCTGCGCCGGCTGAACGCGGCGGAGGCCTTCGAGACCTTCCTGCAGACCAAGTACGTCGGCCAGAAGCGCTTCTCGCTGGAGGGCGGCGAGTCCGTCATCCCGCTGCTCGACGCCGTGCTGGACTCGGCCGCCGAGTCCCGCCTGGACGAGGTCGTCATCGGCATGGCCCACCGCGGCCGCCTGAACGTCCTCGCCAACATCGTCGGCAAGTCGTACGCCCAGATCTTCCGCGAGTTCGAGGGCAACCTCGACCCGAAGTCGATGCACGGCTCCGGCGACGTGAAGTACCACCTGGGCGCCGAGGGCACCTTCACCGGCCTGGACGGCGAGCAGATCAAGGTCTCGCTCACCGCCAACCCCTCGCACCTTGAGGCGGTGGACCCGGTCCTGGAGGGCGTCGCCCGCGCCAAGCAGGACATCATCAACAAGGGCGGCACGGACTTCACGGTCCTGCCGGTGGCCCTGCACGGCGACGCGGCCTTCGCGGGCCAGGGCGTGGTGGCCGAGACCCTGAACATGTCGCAGCTGCGGGGCTACCGCACCGGCGGCACGGTCCACGTGGTCATCAACAACCAGGTCGGCTTCACCGCGGCGCCGGAGTCCTCGCGCTCGTCGATGTACGCCACCGACGTGGCCCGCATGATCGAGGCCCCGATCTTCCACGTGAACGGCGACGACCCCGAGGCGGTCGTCCGCGTTGCCCGCCTGGCCTTCGAGTTCCGCCAGGCGTTCAACAAGGACGTCGTGATCGACCTCATCTGCTACCGCCGCCGCGGTCACAACGAGTCGGACAACCCGGCCTTCACCCAGCCGCTGATGTACGACCTGATCGACAAGAAGCGCTCGGTGCGCAAGCTCTACACCGAGTCCCTCATCGGTCGCGGCGACATCACCCTGGAAGAGGCCGAGCAGGCGCTGCAGGACTACCAGGGCCAGCTGGAGAAGGTCTTCACGGAGGTCCGCGAGGCCACCTCGCAGCCGGCCGCCGCGGAGCCCTCGGACCCGCAGGCCGAGTTCCCGGTCGCCGTCAGCACGGCGGTGACCACGGAGACCGTCAAGCGGATCGCCGAGTCCCAGGTCAACATCCCCGACCACATCACCGTCCACCCGCGTCTGCTGCCGCAGCTGCAGCGCCGGGCGTCGATGGTCGAGGACGGCACCATCGACTGGGGCATGGGCGAGACCCTCGCGGTCGGCTCCCTCCTGCTGGAGGGCGTCCCGGTCCGGCTGGCCGGCCAGGACTCGCAGCGCGGTACGTTCGGCCAGCGTCACGCGGTGATCATCGACCGTGAGACGGGCGAGGAGTACACGCCGCTGCAGTACCTCTCCGAGGACCAGGCGCGGCTGAACGTCTACAACTCCCTGCTGTCCGAGTACGCGGCCATGGGCTTCGAGTACGGCTACTCGCTGGCCCGCCCCGACGCGCTCGTGATGTGGGAGGCGCAGTTCGGCGACTTCGTCAACGGCGCCCAGACGGTCGTGGACGAGTTCATCTCCTCGGCCGAGCAGAAGTGGGCCCAGACGTCCGGCGTCGTCCTGCTCCTGCCGCACGGCTACGAGGGCCAGGGCCCGGACCACTCCTCGGCCCGCCCGGAGCGGTTCCTGCAGCTGTGCGCGCAGAACAACATGACGGTCGCGATGCCGACGTCGCCGTCGAACTACTTCCACCTCCTGCGGTGGCAGGTGCACAACCCGCACCACAAGCCGCTGGTGGTCTTCACCCCGAAGTCGATGCTGCGCCTGAAGGCCGCCGCGTCGAAGGCGGAGGAGTTCACGACCGGGCAGTTCCAGCCGGTCATCGGCGACTCGTCGGTCGACCCGGCCGCGGTCAAGAAGGTCGTCTTCTGCGCCGGCAAGGTCTACTACGACATCGAGGCCGAGCGGAAGAAGCGCGGCATCACGGACACGGCGATCATCCGCATCGAGCGCCTGTACCCGCTGCCGGGTGCCGAGCTCCAGGCGGAGATCAAGAAGTACCCGAACGCCGAGAAGTACCTGTGGGCCCAGGAGGAGCCGGCGAACCAGGGTGCGTGGCCGTTCATCGCGCTCAACCTGATCGACCACCTGGACCTGGCGGTCGGCGCCGAGGTCCCGCACGGCGAGCGTCTGCGGCGGATCTCCCGTCCGCACGGCTCGTCCCCGGCCGTCGGTTCCGCCAAGCGGCACCAGGCCGAGCAGGAGCAGCTGGTGCGTGAGGTGTTCGAGGCCTGAGCCCTCGAACGGGTCTGATCGAGAAGGCCCGGTTCCGAGTCCGCGCGACTCGGAACCGGGCCTTCCGGCATTCGCGGCCCGCTCGCACGCCACAAGCACCGAGCCGCCGAGACGGCCCCGCGCACCTTCAGACCGCCCGACCCGAGCCTGCCGGCCGACTAACTCAACACCTCCGCCAGCCGCACCAACGACCGCACGGTGGACCGCACTTCGAGCAGATACTTCGTCGCGGTGAACTGGTGCGGAGCCATCCCCGCCACCGCCCCCGGCTCGTTCCCGACGGTGTCCACCTCCACCCCGAACGGCAGCTTCAGCATCCGTACGGCGGCCGCGTGCTGGGCCGGCACATAGATGGACGTGGTCACCAGCAGCAGCCGCTCCCCCGGCTGCAGCGCGGCGATGTGTTCGGCGAAGAACGCATAGCTGTCCGGGGTGTCCGCACGACGCCGCTCCGGCTCGCTGGAGGGCGCGGCCACGACCTGCACGGGCGTCCCGTCGGCCGCACGGTAGTGGCGCACTCCCCAGGTCCCGCCCGGGAGTTCGGACTTCTCGCCCTCCACGGACTCGGGCGCCCCGAGCCCGAAGGCCCTGCGCGTGCCGAAGTCCATCGCCTCGTACTCCTCGGCGAGTTCGGGCGCCCCCGCCCGGGCGGCGAGCTCGAACTCGTCGCCCACGAAGGGCCGGTGGCCGCCGAGGGCGGTCACCGAACCTGCGGTCACCTGGCCGCTCCGGATCAGATGGGCGGCGTGCGCCGTGCGCACCAGGCAGGCGCGGACGAGCCCGCCGAGCATGAGGACGTGGTCGTAGCGGTCGTACCGGAGCCGTGTGCCGCCGCACATGCCGAGCGCCTCGGCCGCCGCCGTCACCAGCTCCTCCTGGTCCGGCCGCATCGGCAGTTCGTCGGCCTGGTTGCGCTCCCGGCCCCGGCGGGTGTCCCACCGGTCGGTGAAGGCGTCGAGCCGCGCCAGGCGCTCGGCCACATCGCCCTTCTCGGCGGCGAGATCGCGGGCCAGTTCAAGGTCCTGCCCGGTGCTGGAGAACGCCTCGACCAGGGCATGCACCGGCACGGAGGCCAGCCAGCCGTCGATGTCCCCCGCCGGGTCAAGCCCCGTCCCGACAAGGGGTACTTGCTCGAAGCGCGTGCCCATGAAGATCCGTCTCCGTAGGGGTGGACAACCTCTCGCCGACCAAGTGTTCCACGGGCCGGACGGGTGCCTCGCACGCACGGCGCGGGCCCGGCACGCACGCGTGGCGGGCAGGACTTATCCTCACTGCATGTACTTCACCGACCGAGGCATCGAAGAACTGGAGAAGCGGCGCGGCGAGGAGGAGATCACCTTCGAGTGGCTGGCCGAGCAGCTGCGCACCTTCGTCGACCTGAACCCGGACTTCGAGGTACCGGTGGAGCGGCTGGCGACCTGGCTGGCCCGGCTGGACGACGAGGACGACGACGTTTAGGAGCTCGGCCGCCCTCGGTGGGGGTGGGTCGTTCTCGGGGCGCCCCGGTGTGGGGCGCCCTTTTGTTTCGTACGGCGACTTTTTCGCACGGCGGCTGTTCGTACGGCGACTGCTTCATACAGCGGCTGCTTCGTACGGCGACCGGTAGGGACGTCAGTCCAGCGGCCGCACCGCGCTGTACGCCAGCCCCAGCGCACCGTGGGCCAGCAGCACCGCGCCCGCGACGATCCAGCCACCGCTGCGGCGTCGTAGCCCCCAGGCCGTGAGCGGCAGACCAGCCGCCACCTGGGCGAGGGCGAGCGCGCGGGCCTTGGGGCCGCCCGCCCAGGGCAGCCAGGGGCCGAGGCGGCCGCCCTCGACGGCGTCGAGCTCCGCGCGGAAGGCGTTGCGCCAGCCCGCCCACTCGATCCGTACGTGCGGCTGGTCGTGGACCGCCTCGTGGAGGCTCTCGGCGCTTTCGCCAGGGACGAGGCCGGGCGGCAGGGACACGCCCGCGCGCGTGAGGACGGCGATGAGGCCACGCATGCGTGCCCGTGCGTCGGCCGCGCTGTCGGGGCGCGTCAGCTCGTCGAGGGACTGCATGTCGAGAACCGGATCGAGGCCGAGCCGGCCGGCGAAGGTGCGCATGGCCTCGTCCTCGCCGGCCGGGGTGCCGTTGGTGAGCCAGACGTACCCGACGGGACGGCGGAAGCCGGAGGCGAGGGTGAATCCGGCACGGTCGGCGTCCCACCAGAGCGCGAGGACGAGCCAGGGATGGGCGACGGCGAGTGCGGTGGCCCAGCCGGTGAGGACGCGGTCGACCGGTTCGCCGCCCTCCTGCCAGGGTCTGCCCTCGGGGACGAGCACGCTCCACTCCTCGCCGGCCGCCGCGAGGAGCATGTGCTCGCGCAGCAGCTGGGCGGCGGAGGCGACGGATTCGGGCTCCGCGCGGCAGAGCAGCAGGGCGCCCGGGGCGGGTCGGGCCTGGCGGGCGGTCCTGGACTCTTCCGACGGCATGACAACACGCTAGGCCGGTTTGTCCGCCTCACGTGATTTGTGATCACCAGAACGAGTGCCTTGACTTTCCCCGGCCGCGATATATCGTGATTTACGGAAGACGCGATATGGCGTGTCGTGTTCAGGTCCGGCCCGTGCGGCCGTGTCCGGTCGCCCAGGAGGTCCGCGCATGTCCGAGTGGTCCGTAGCCGAGCCCAGGAAGCTCACCTTCGACGAGCCGGTGAGCGAGCTCCAGGTGCGCATCGTCAACGGAACGGTGAACGTCGTGGGGACGGACGAAGGTTCCGCCCGGCTGGAGGTCTCCGAGATCGAGGGCCCGCCCTTGGTGGTGACCCAGCAGGACGGCACGCTGACTGTGGCGTACGAGGACCTGCCCTGGAAGGGCTTCCTCAAGTGGCTCGACCGCAAGGGCTGGCGGCGCAGCGTGGTGGTGTCCCTGGCGGTGCCGGCCGAGACCCGGGTAGAGGTGGGCGTGATCGGGGCCGGGGCGGTGGTCTCCGGGCTCCACGGCCCGTCGGTGGTCAAGGGCGTCACCGGTGACACGACGCTCGTGGGCCTGCAGGGCCCGGTCCGCGCCGACACCGTCTCCGGGAATCTGGAGGCCCAGGCCGTCACCGGCGACCTGCGCTTCAACTCCATCTCCGGTGACCTCACGGTCGTCGAGGGATCCGGTTCCTCGGTGAAGGCCGACTCCGTGAGCGGCTCCATGATCGTCGACCTCGACCCGGACGGCCCGACCGACATCCGGCTGACCAGTGTCTCCGGCGAGATCGCCATCCGCCTGCCGGCCCCGGCCGACGCCGACGTCGAGGCCAACACCGCGAGCGGCACGATCTCCAACGCCTTCGAGGGCCTCCGGGTGCACGGCCAGTGGGGTGCTCACAAGATCACCGGCCGTCTCGGCGCCGGCACCGGCAAGCTCCGCGCGACGACGGTCTCCGGCTCGATCGCCCTGCTGCGCCGCCCGCCGAAGGAGGACGAGCCGTGGGAGGCGGAGGCCTGGGAGGAGCCCGAGCCGGCCACGGACTCGACTACCGCAGACCCGGCTGCCTCGGAATCGGCTACCCCGGAATCGGCTACCTCGGACACGACGACCGCGGACTCGACGATCACGGACACACCGATCACGGACACGACGGCCGACCCGGTGAACAGCACACCGCACAGTTCGGGGGACAATTCCGTCTCCGGCCAGAGCGATGACCCGACAGACGCCCCGACCAACGCCCCGGCCGACGGCACGACCGACAAGAAGGTGCTCTGACATGCCCCCCGTCTTCGCCCATGGCCGCCTCCGCCTCTACCTGCTGAAGCTGCTGGACGAGGCCCCGCGCCACGGCTACGAGGTGATCCGCCTCCTCGAAGAGCGCTTCCAGGGGCTGTACGCACCGTCGGCCGGCACCGTCTACCCCCGGCTGGCCAAGCTGGAGGCCGAGGGCCTGGTCACCCACACCACCGAGGGCGGCCGCAAGGTGTACGCCATCACGGACGCCGGTCGCGCGGAACTGGCCGACCGCAGCGGCGAGTTGGCCGACCTGGAGCTGGAGATCAGGGAGTCGGTCGCCGAACTCGCCGCCGAGATCCGGGCCGATGTGCGCGGCGCGGCGGGCGATCTGCGGCGCGAGATGCGTGCGGCGGCGACCGAGGCCCGCAAGGGGAACGGCACCAAGGCGGACACGCCCTTCGGCGACTTCTCGGACTACACCGACAAGGAGGCGTGGCGCGCCGCCAAGGAGGAGATGCGCCGCGCCAAGCAGGAGTGGAAGGAACAGGCCCGCCGCGCCAAGGACGAGAGCCGCCGTGCCCGCGAGGAGGCACAGCGCGCCCGGCGCCAGGCCAAGGAGGCCCAGGACCACGCCCGGGCCCAGGCCCAGGAGGAGGTCCAGCGCATCGCCCGCCGGGTCCAGGAGCACGTACAGGACCACTTCGCCCGCGGCGACTGGCCGACGGGAGTGCGGGAGGGCCTGACGGAACTGGCCAAGGAGTTCGGCGACTTCGGCAAGGACTTCGGGAAGGAGTTCGGCAGGGACTTCGGCTTCGGCCGCCAGGGCTCCGCCAAGTCGGCGCAGCAGCGGCCCGACTACTCCGAGACCCCGGAGGACTTCCCCGCCGACTACGAACCCGCCTGGGCCCACGAGGCCCCCGGCGGCGATCCCGCCCGTGACCTGGACCGGCTGCTCGACCGCTTCCGCGACGACATCCGCGACGCGGCAAGGGATCACGGCGTGACGGCGGACCAACTCCGCGACGCCCGCCGCCACTTGTCGACGGCGGCGGCCCACATCGGGGCGCTACTGCGCACGCCGAGGCCCTGACATCGGTCTCCTGGGCAGTACGGCCACCACCTCGGCCGACTGCCCAGGGCCCGCCCGGAAACGGCACGTCCACCGCCGGGTCCGGCACCCCGGCGCCGCGCCGCCCTCTCGCCCCCGCCCGCCAACCGCCGCGGCGTCAACCGGCCTTGGCCTCTCCCCCGCCGTACAGCACCCGAGTCACGGACTCGTACGTCACCCCGCGATCGGCGAGAACCTCGGCGGGCACCCCGGGTCGGCCGGTGAGGGCCAGCAGGATGTGCTCGTCACCGATGTGCCGGTCCCGCCGGGCGACGGCGATGCGCAGCGCCCGCTCCAGCACGTCCTTGGCGGCCCTGCTGAACGAACGGTGCCCCGACCACCACCTCCGGTCCTTCCGGTCCCCGGACATCGCCCCGACACCGTGCACCTCCTCGACCCGGGCGACGATCTCCCCCACATCGATCCCCAACCCGGCCAACGCCTCGGCCTCGGCCTGCGACAGCCCGCCCCGGCGCCGAGCCTCGCCCAACGCCGTCCGCGCGGACTCCAGCCACTCCCCGCCCCCGAGCGCGGCGAGCGCGAACGAGGCCCGACTCCCTTCCCGATCGAGCAGGGCGAGCAGCAGGTGCTCGGCATCGACGGCCTGCGCCCCACCCCTCTCGGCATGCTCGACGGCACCCGTCACCACCGCGCGGGCATCCTTCGTGAACCGCTCGAACATCAACGCCTCCCGTACTTCTTGTGCACGGCCTGCCTGCTGACCCCGAGTTCCGCGGCGATCTCCTGCCAGGACCACCCCTGATTGCGCGCACTGCGCACCTGCACGGCTTCCAACTGCTCCAGCAACCGGCGCAGGGCGGCGACGGCCCGCAGTCCGACCCGCGGATCGCGATCGCCCGCCCGCTCGGCGAGATCTGTTGCATCGGTCATGATGTCAACTTACGTTGACACCCCATCCGACGTCAACCTCAGTTGACAAACAGAACGGCGGGCCCGAGGCGAAGAGCCTCGAACCCGCCGCAAGGACCGGCAGCAGAACCGTCAGTTGGTCAGCACGATCTTCCCGAACTGCTCCCCCGACTCCATCCGCTCGAAGCCCTCACGGGCCCGGTCCATGGGAAGCACCTCGTCGATCACGGGCCGCACACCCGTGGCAGCGCAGAAGGAGAGCAGATCCTCCAGCTCGTCCTTGGTCCCCATGGTCGACCCGACGACCTTCAGCTCCAGGAAGAAGATCCGCGTGAGCTCGGCGTGCGAGGGCCGGTCCCCACTGGTGGCACCGGAAATGACAAGAGTGCCGCCCGGCTTCAGCGACTTGACGGAATGCGACCACGTGGCGGCACCGACGGTCTCGATCACGGCATCGACCCTCTGCGGCAGCCGGGCCCCCGACTCCAGGGCCTCCACGGCCCCCAACTCCACAGCACGCTTGCGCTTGGCCTCGTCCCGGCTGGTGGCGAAGACCCGCAGACCCGCGGCCTTGCCGAGCGCGATGGCGGCCGTGGCGACCCCACCGCCGGCCCCCTGCACGAGCACGGAGTCCCCGGGCCGCACCCCCGCGTTGGTGAACAGCATCCGGTACGCCGTCAGCCAGGCGGTCGGCAGACAGGCAGCCTCTTCGAAGGAGAGCTCCTTGGGCTTGGGCAGGATGTTCCAGGTCGGCACGGCCACCTGCTCCGCGAACGTGCCCTGGTACCGCTCGGTCAGAATGGAACGCGGCTCCTTGGGCCCCACGCCGTGCCCGCTCTGTCCGATCACGGAGTGCAGGACGACCTCGTTGCCGTCCTCGTCGACGCCCGCGGCGTCACACCCGAGGATCATCGGCAACTTGTCCTCCGCGAGACCCACGCCCCGCAGCGACCACAGGTCGTGATGGTTGAGGGAGGCGGCCTTGACGTTGACGGCACTCCAACCGGGACGGACCTCGGGAGCCGGTCGCTCCCCCAACTCCAGTCCGGAAAGCGGCTGGTCACGGTCGATTCGGGCGGCGTAGGCAGCGAACATGACGTTGACGATAGGCGGCACCGCCGACCGACGGAACCACGGCGCCCTGTGAGACACGCCCTCTTGCCACCCGTACCCGCCTCCCCCTCCGCCGCCGAATCACCCGAACAGCCCACCCCCGACAAAAGAACCGCCCCCAGACAAAAGAACGGCCCCGTCCATCCGGACGGGGCCGTTCAACCGACACTCACGTCAGCGCCGAGCAACGCCCTCCGCACGAGCCGCAGCCGCGACCGCCGCGGTGACCGCAGGGGCCACGCGCTCGTCGAACGGCGACGGAATCACGTAGTCAGCGGCGAGGTCGTCGCCCACCACGGCCGCCAGTGCCTCGGCCGCAGCGATCTTCATGCCCTCGGTGATCCGCGAGGCCCGCACCTGCAGCGCCCCGGCGAAGATCCCCGGGAACGCCAGCACGTTGTTGATCTGGTTCGGGAAGTCCGACCGCCCGGTGGCGACGACCGCCGCGTACTTGTGCGCGACGTCGGGGTGCACCTCGGGGTTCGGGTTGGCCATGGCGAACACGAACGCGCCCTCGGCCATGGAGGCCACCGCCTCCTCGGGCACCGTACCGCCGGACACGCCGATGAAGACGTCCGCACCTTCCAGAGCCGTCTCCAGCGACCCGGTGATACCCGCCTTGTTCGTGAACCCGGCGAGCTCCCGCTTGACCGAGGTGAGGTCCTCCCGGTCGGCCGACACGACGCCCTTGCGGTCGGCGACGGCCACGTCCCCGATGCCGGCCTCGACCAGCATCTTCGCGATGGCGACACCGGCCGCGCCGGCACCCGAGATGACGGCCCGCAGATCCCCGATGGACCGCCCGCTCAGCCGCGCCGCGTTCCGCAGGGCCGCCAGCGTCACGACCGCCGTGCCGTGCTGGTCGTCATGGAAAATGGGAATGTCGAGGCGCTCCTGGAGCTTGCGCTCGATCTCGAAGCACCGCGGCGCCGAGATGTCCTCCAGGTTGACGCCGCCGAAGGACGGGGCGAGGCGCACCACCGTCTCGACGATCTCGTCGACGTCCGTGCAGTCGAGGGCGATCGGGACCGCGTCCACGCCGCCGAACTGCTTGAACAGAATCGCCTTGCCTTCCATCACGGGAAGGGAGGCCTCCGGACCGATGTCCCCGAGCCCGAGCACCGCCGTGCCGTCGGTGACCACGGCCACGACGGACGACTTCCACGTGTAATCGTGGACGAGCTCCGGCTGCTCGGCGATCGCGGTGCACACGCGCGCGACGCCGGGGGTGTACGCGAGGGACAGGTCGTCCTTGTCACGGACCGGCACGGTGGCCTGCACGGCCATCTTGCCTCCGCGGTGCAGCGCGAACGCCGGATCGAAGGAATCGACGGGCTCGACCTCGCCGTCCTGATCCGTATTGCTGTCGCTGCGAGGATTGACGATCTCCGCTGCCACTTTGTTTTACCCCTTAAATCTTCATTGGTTGAGGGTGACCACTCCTGGTGAGGGGTGGGCGGGACCACGCATGCCCGATCTGTTGATGCGTACGGGTCATACGCGACGGCGCGCCGCACACGCGCCCTGAGCCCCGGATGAGGGGTGTAAAGAACCTTCTTACCGGACGGACGGCGCCGCCGACGAGTCCAATACGTGCAAGATCACACGACAGGAAGGGAAACACTCCGGCGGAGGGACACGAATCAGACACGACCCGACGACGACACCGGTGTGATTCGTGACCAAATAAGCGGACAATCGACACCAGAAACCACGAAGAACAACCGTCGGCCACAAACCCCACGCACGACCGGTCCACATCCCGAGATGCACCGAAGATCTTCCGGCCGGAAGGACAGATTCCCGCAGAAGGTGCGGTCAGGATGTACCGACCTGCGGCGGTTCGGGGGTAACCCGTTATCCGATTTTGACATGACGGGCGCCCTGAATGCCTCAGTCCGAATGGCAAGATGCCGTAATCACACGAGGTCGCGACACTCGAAGGCGTGTGCTCTCGTCGACCTAGGAAACCAAGGCCCTGCCGACCCCATCGACAGGCGCCCGCCCCATCGGCAACTCCACCCATCCGCCGGAGGAACCCACCATGACCGCAAGCTCCACCCGTCGTACGACCGCCACACGCTCCCGGTTGGCAGCGGTCGGCTCGATCGCGGTCGCAGGCGCCCTGATTCTCACCGGCTGCGGTGACCAGACCAAGGACAACGGCTCGGGGAGCACCGACACCGCGACGAGCGCGGCGCCGCTCGCCGACAAGCTGCCCAAGGAGATCCGCGACAAGGGCGTCATCAAGGTCGGCTCGGACATCGCGTACGCGCCGGTCGAGTTCAAGGACAGCGCCGGCAAGACGGTCGGCATCGACCCCGACCTCGCCGCCGCCATGGGCAAGCAGCTCGGCGTGACGTTCGAGTTCGAGAACGGCACCTTCGACAGCCTGATCACCGGTCTGCGCTCGGACCGCTACGACATCGCCATGTCCGCGATGACCGACACGAAGGACCGCCAGGAGGGCATCGACTCCGAGACCGGCAAGAAGGTCGGTGAAGGCGTCGACTTCGTCGACTACTTCACGGCCGGTGTCTCGATCTACACCCAGAAGGGCAAGAACACCGACATCAAGACCTGGTCGGACCTGTGCGGCAAGAAGATCGTCGTGCAGCGCGGCACGGTCTCCGAGGACCTTGCCAAGGCCGAGGCCAAGAAGTGCACCGGCGGCAAGACGATCTCCATCGAGGCGTTCGACAACGACCAGCAGGCCCAGACCCGCCTGCGCGCGGGCGGCGCGGACGCCGGATCCTCCGACTTCCCGGTCGCCGCGTACGCCGTGAAGACCTCCGGCGGAGGCAACGACTTCCAGCTCGTCGGCGAGCAGGTCGAGGCCGCTCCCTACGGCATCGCGGTCGCCAAGAACGACACCCAGCTGCGGGACGCCCTGCAGGCCGCCCTGGAAGCAATCATCGCCAGCGGCGAGTACGACAAGGTCATCAAGAAGTGGGGCGTCGAGGACGGCGCGGTGAAGGAAGCCACCATCAACGGCGGCAAGTGACCGCACCAGAACAGCGGGCACTGAAAGGCAACACCTGTGACTGTTGACATCGACAAGTCGGACGGGCCGGCGGACACTCCGCCGGCCGGTCCGGAGGCGATCAAGGCCATCCCGGTCCGCCACTACGGGCGGTACATCACCGCCGTCATCGCGCTCGCCCTGCTGGGCGGCATCGTCTACGCGTTCTCCCAGGGCAAGATCAACTGGGGTGCGATCCCGGACTACTTCTTCAACGACCGCATCCTCAGCGGTGTGGGCAAGACGCTCCTGCTGACCGTGCTGTCCATGGCGATCGGCATCATCGGCGGCATCGTGCTGGCCGTGATGCGCCTGTCGAAGAACCCCGTGACCTCGTCCATCGCGTGGTTCTACATCTGGTTCTTCCGCGGGACCCCGGTCCTGGTCCAGCTCATCGTCTGGTTCAACCTGGGGCTGGTCTTCGAGACCATCAACCTCGGCCCGTTCTACAAGGACGAGTGGTCGGACTTCATGACCCCGTTCCTGACGGCGCTGCTCGGCCTGGGCCTCAACGAGGCCGCGTACATGGCGGAGATCTGCCGCGCCGGTCTGCTCGCGGTCGACGAGGGCCAGACCGAGGCCGCGCACGCGCTGGGCATGAGCCACGCCAAGACGCTGCGCCGGATCGTCATCCCGCAGGCGATGCGCGTGATCGTGCCGCCGACGGGCAACGAGGTCATCAACATGCTGAAGACGACCTCGCTGGTGTCCGTCGTCCAGTACTCCGAGTTGCTGCGCGTCGCCCAGGACATCGGCCAGACCTCCGGCGCCCCGGCCGAGATGCTGTTCCTCGCCGCGGCCTGGTACCTGCTGCTGACGTCGATCTTCAGCGTCGGCCAGTACTACCTGGAGAGGTACTACGCCCGGGGCTCCAGCCGCAGTCTGCCGGCGACGCCGCTGCAGAAGATCAGGGCGAACCTGCTGTCCCTGTCGAACCGTTCGTCGGCGGGAGGTGCCGCATGACCGCCATGGTGAAGGCCGAAGGCGTCCACAAGTCCTTCGGGCTGGTCGAGGTGCTCAAGGGCATCGACCTGGAGGTGAAGTCCGGCGAGGTGTTCTGCCTCATCGGCCCCTCCGGCTCCGGCAAGTCGACGTTCCTGCGCTGCATCAACCACCTGGAGAAGATCAACGCCGGACGGCTGTACGTCGACGGCGAGCTGGTCGGCTACCGCCAGAAGGGCGACAAGCTGTACGAGCTCAAGGACAGCGAGGTCGCGCTGAAGCGCCGGGACATCGGGATGGTGTTCCAGCGGTTCAACCTGTTCCCGCACATGACGGCCACCGAGAACGTCATGGAGGCGCCGGTCCAGGTCAAGGGTGTGAGCAGGAACCAGGCCAAGGAGCGCGCGAAGGAGCTTCTGGACCGCGTCGGCCTCGCCGACAAGGCCGGGAACTACCCCTCCCAGCTCTCCGGCGGCCAGCAGCAGCGCGTGGCCATCGCCCGCGCTCTGGCGATGGACCCGAAGCTGATGCTCTTCGACGAGCCGACCTCGGCCCTCGACCCGGAGCTGGTCGGTGACGTCCTCGACGTCATGCGCGACCTCGCCGAGTCGGGCATGACGATGGTCGTCGTCACCCACGAGATGGGCTTCGCCCGCGAGGTCGGCGACAGCCTGGTCTTCATGGACGGCGGCGTGGTCGTGGAGTCCGGCAACCCGCGCGACGTCCTGACGAACCCGCAGCACGAGCGGACGCAGGCATTCCTGTCCAAGGTGCTGTAGGAACCACGAGAACCACGAGCCGAACAACACGTCGGCCCCGCCAATTCTTTTGGCGGGGCCGAAGTGCGTGCGTTGCGCCGGGCGGAATACGAATTCCTGTCGGCCGGACGTCCAGGCGGTGATCGGATTGGTCTCGTCGTAGCGCATTCCGTCCGCCCGGATGCCCTGGACCGTGATCTTGTCCCCTTCGGAGTAGAAGCAGGCCACGCCCAGCAGGCTGGGCCGGTCGGGACCGAGCGGGGTTTTCCCCTCAAGGGGATCGGGTCACTTAAGCGCCAGCAACAGCGTGTCCGAGGGCGAGCACCACACCGGCCGTGCCTCCCCGAAGCCCTTCTCGCGCAGCACGCGCACGTGCCACGCGACGGGCGGCATGTCGCCGTCGGCGTGTTCGCCGTAGATCTCGAAGCGGCGGGCCGTGGGCCCGGCCAGGACCGGATCCTCGGCCGCCAACTGCCACCACTCGGACCAGTCGAGGACCCCCGCCTTGGCCTGATCCATGCGCACGTGGCGCTGGGCGCGCTCGGCCGCGTTGATCCGGGGCGTCGAGTCGTCGATCATGTGGTCCGCGTTCAGGAAGACACCGCCGTCGCGGACGAGCTCCGCGACCTGACCGTAGAGGGCCGCGAGGGGTTCGCTGTGCAGCCAGTGCAGGGCCGTGGCGGTCAGGACGGCGTCGTACGAGTCGTACGGCAGCTTCGCCGGCCACTCGGGGTCCTTGAGGTCGGCCGTGACGAACCCGACCCGGTCGTCGCCGGCGAAGGTGCCCTCGGCGATGGCCAGGAGCGCCGGGTCGAGGTCGACGCCCGTGCTGGTGGCCTTCGGGAACCGGGTGAGCAGCCGGGCCGTGATACTTCCCGTGCCGCACGCGAGATCGAGCACGCGCGGGGCGGGGCCGACGAGGGCCTCGACCATGTCGAGCATGATCCGGAAGCGCTCCTCGCGGTCGGGCATGTACCACTCCTGCTGCCGGTCCCAGCTCTCCTGCCAGGCCGGCCAGTCGGCACCGATCGTCGTCGTGGACGTGTCCGTCATCGAGCCCCTCCATCGCGCGCGTCACGTAATACCCTGGAAGCACGATCAGCTGTTACCCGACCGCACCACGACGATAGAACGCCTCCGTAAGGACTACAAGTGGAACTGGCCTATTACTCGGATTACGCCGTACGACTCGTCAACAGCGAGGACCCGGCCCGGGGCAAGGACTCGCTGACCTCGGTCGAGGCCGTCCGCGATCTGTTCGGCGTCAGCCAGGAGGCGGGCCGCCGTGCCACCGACGCCGACGTGACCCGCTTCCGCTCGGTCCGCGCGCGACTCAGGGCGGTCTTCGAGGCGGCGGACAAGGGCGACGAGACCCTGGCGGTGAACCTGCTGAACTCGCTCCTCCTGGAGTTCCCGGTGAGCCCGCAGATCTCCGGCCACGACTTCCGGGACGACGACGGCCGCCCCCTGTGGCACATGCACCTGGCGGACCACCCGTCGAACGCGACCGCGGGCTACGCGGCGATCGCGGCGATGGGCCTGGCATTCCATCTGACGGAGTACGGCGTCGACCGTCTGGGCCTGTGCGAGGCGGCCCCGTGTCGCAACGCCTACCTGGACACGTCCACCAACCGCTCCCGGCGCTACTGCTCGGACCGCTGCGCGACCCGCGCCAATGTGGCCGCCTACCGCGCCCGCAAGCGCCTGGAGGCCGACCGGTCGGCGAAGACGGGCCGTACGGCCGACAGTGCCCAGCGCGCCAGCGCGAACGGCGAGCGCTGATCGGGCTTGCGCGGCCGGTACCGGAAGCGGACCTTGCCCAGGATCAGCTCGTCCGGCACGACCCCGTAGTCGCTGCTGTCGCCCCCGGCGTAGGTGTTGTCCCCGAGCACCCACCAGCCGCCGTCGCGGCGCTCCGCGGCACGCTTGACGACCAGCAGGTCCTGCTGGAACGGGTGACGCAGGATGACGACGTCGCCGGCCCTGATCCGGCCCCGGTGCACCACCACGAGCAGATCGCCGTGGTACAGCGTGGGCACCATCGACGGTCCGGTCACCTCGGCCCACCCGAAGGGCCGGCCGGCCCGCCCGCGCTCGGTCTCCTGCGACAACTCCGGCATCCCCGGCACCTCCCCGGTACGGTCCTCCACCAGTCTCAGTCTGACCCTGGACTTTTGTCCTAAGCCCATGGGGGCACCCGCGAAAACCCGTCTTGCAGGGAGTAATGTCCCACCTGAGAAGACGATCACGAGGAAGGAATGCTCCATGCTTTCCCGCCTGTTTGCCCCCAAGGTCAAGGTCAGCGCGCACTGCGACCTGCCCTGCGGTGTGTACGACCCGGCCCAGGCCCGCATCGAGGCGGAGTCGGTGAAGGCCGTACAGGAAAAGATTGCCGCCAACGACGACCCGCACTTCCAGGCGCGTGCCACGGTCATCAAGGAGCAGCGCGCCGAGCTCGCGAAGCACCACGTCTCGGTGCTCTGGAGCGACTACTTCAAGCCCCCGCACTTCGAGAAGTACCCGGAGCTGCACCAGTTGGTCAACGACACCCTGAAGGCCCTCTCGGCCGCCAAGGCGTCGACCGACCCGGCCACCGGTCAGAAGGCTCTGGACTACATCGCCCAGATCGACAAGATCTTCTGGGAGACCAAGAAGGCTTGATCTCCGGCCAGGCCGTCTGACCCGCGATTCAGCGGGTCGCATCGCCTGCCTGTCCGCACCCGGTCCGCGGGGCGCCGAGAACGGCGTCCATGACGGTCCGGGTGCGGTCTTTTTTTCTCCGTGAGTCACCGTGCGGGTGTGTGGAAATCGGCGTACGGGCTTGAGTCTCCCGTAGGGGGAGAGCCGAAGGTGGGGTCATGGACGACGGCACCCTCTGCTCGATCGGTGAACTGGCCCGGCGCACCGGGCTGTCGGTGAAGACCATCCGGTTCTACTCCGATCGCGGCATCGTGGTGCCCACCGACCGCACCGCCGCCGGCCATCGCCGCTACGGCCCGGACGCCGTCGCGCGACTGGCACTCGTGCGGACGCTGCGCGAACTGGGACTCGGCCTCGACGCGATCCGGCAGGTCGTGGACCGCGAACTGACGCTCGGCGACGTCGCCGCGCAGCACGTCGCGGCGCTGGAGGCACAGATCGGCATCCTGCGCCTGCGGCGGGCGGTGCTGACGGCCGTGGCCAAGCGCAGCCCCACACCTGAGGAGATGGAACGCATGCACCGGCTGGCCCGACTCACCGAAGCCGAACGTCGACGCCTGACCGACGACTTCCTCGACACCGTCTTCACGGGTCTCGACGGCGGTCCCCGCCACGCCGGTGCCCGACGCTCCATGGCGCCCGAACTCCCCGACGACCCGACGGAGGAACAGCTCGAGGCGTGGGTGGAGTTGGCGGAACTGTCTCTGGACCCGGACTTCCGCGCCGGTGTGCGGCGTGGGGCCCAGGACCACGCGACCGACCTGTCCGACAGCGGCTCCGGGCGGCCGCGCCCCGACGTCGTCGCGCTCGCCCGTGACCATGCGAGGCCGGCCCTCTCCTGCGGAATCACCCCGCAATCGCCCCAGGCCGACCACGTTGTCGCAGCGCTCACCGCGGACTGCGCGCGCACCATGGGCCGTCCCGACGGCAGTGCACTGCGTCGATGGATGCTGCGGCGTCTGACGGCCGCGAACGATCCGCGCCGCGACCGGTACTTCCACCTGCTCGCCCTGGTCAACGGCTGGCCGGCCCCGGAACGCCTGACACCGGCGCTCGACTGGTCGGTCACGGCCCTTCGCCTGCGAACGGCTCGATGACGCGACGCCGCGCGGTGAAGGAACCGCGGGAGGAGCGGCAGACGTCTTCGAGACGATCAAGGTTGAGGAGTGCGCAGCGTGCGGATCTACATCACCGCGGACATGGAAGGCGTCACGGGACTCGTGGATGCCCAGGATGTCCAACCCGGCGGACGGGACTACGAGCGGGGACGGCAGGCGATGGCGGAGGACGTGAACGCAGCCGTCCGGGGTGCCCTCGCAGCGGGCGCCACCGACATCACCGTCAACGACGCGCACGGGCCCATGCGCAACCTGCTGCCGGACGCTCTGCACCCGGCTGCCCGCCTCATTCGCGGCAAGCCCAAGCAGATGGGCATGCTCGAAGGACTCGCCCCCGAGCACGACGCGGTGATCTGCGTCGGCTACCACTCGCGGGCCGGCGCGCTCGGCGTGCTGAGTCACAGCTTCATGGGTCATGAGATCGAGGACATCTGGCTGGACGGCCGGCCGGTGGGCGAGATCGGCCTGGCCCATGCCACCGCGGCGGCCCTCGGGGTGCCGGTGGCGGTCCTCACCGGTGACGACGGCGCCTGCACGGAGATGACGGAGTGGGACGCCTCCGTCACCACCGTGGCCGTGAAGTACGCGCACGACCGCTTCGCAGCGGAGCTGCGCCCGGCGGACGAAGCCAGAAGAGCGATCGAGGACGCCGTCGCCTCCAGCCTCTCCGCACCCCTGACGCCCCCTGCGGTCGCTTCGGCGGCCCCGTCCACCCTCACCGTCCGCTGGCAGTCGGCCTCCGTGGCCGCCACCCTCCTGGGAATTCCGGGGGTCACCTCGACAGACAGCCGAACCGTCCAGGCTCAAGGCGCACTGCCCGGCCTGTATCGGCTCTTCGGGGTGTGGATGCGGGTGGCGGCCTCGCTGACCAACCAACCGCCGTACTGCTGACCGCCATGCCGTCGGCTTCCCGGAGATGACAACCCCTCAATAGCCGGTGAATGAGACATTTGGGGCGATGTCACGAGCTCAAGGTTGCCTGCATTCCCGGTGATTGTGTTCACGCGGCGAACAGTGGCTGCGGGTGGTAACCGTCCCGTAGGTTCTGGCATGTCCATCCCCTCGGCCAATCTTCGAGGCGGGTGGGTTCACGGGGGAGTTTGAGCACCGCTCGGATCCCGTCTCGGCCTTCTCGGCCGAGGCGTGCGTCGGCGTGCTCCGAAGCAGCGGGCGTGTGGGGGACCACATCACCCGGCGGGTCGGCCCCCGCCGTACCGGATGTCGATCCCCCGGGAGAAACCCCTGCGCCGCCGCCCGCCCCTCTGGCCGATACCGCTGCTCTGGACGCTCGCCCTCGGCCTGTGGGGGCTGTCCCGGCACAACAGCGTGTGGCGGGACGAGGCCGCGACCTGGCAGGTGGCCCAGCGGTCCGCCGGCGACATCTGGCACATGCTGGGGCAGGTCGACGCCGTGCACGGGCTCTACTACCTGCTGATGCACGGCCTGTTCGAGTGCTTCGGGGCCGGTACCACCACGCTGCGGCTGCCCTCCGTGCTGGCCGCGGCGGTCGCGGCGGCCTGCGTCACCGTCATCGGCCAACGGCTGGCCGGGGTGTGGGCGGGCCTCGCCGCAGGGCTGGCGTTCGGGCTGCTTCCGGCCGTGCAGTTCCACCTCCAGGAGGGACGGCCGTACGCGCTGGTCACGGCCGGGGCGGCGCTGTCGACCCTGCTGCTGGTGACTGTCCTGCAGGAGCGTGGCCGAGCCGGGCACTGGGTGGCGTACGGGAGCACGGTCGCGCTGTGCGGGCTGCTCAACTGGCTCTCGCTGCTGATCCTGCCTGCCCATCTGGCGACCCTGCTCTGGACCCGGGCCCGGCGCGGGACCCGCGTGCGCTGGACGGTGGCCGCGACAGTCGCCGTCGCCGCCGTACTGCCGTTGATTTTGTTCAGCCGACGTCAGTCCAACCAGGTCTCCTGGATCCCGCCGCTCACCTGGCACATGCTGATCGGCCCGGCGATCCTGCTGGCGATCGGCGGGCTCGGGGCCCTGCTGGACCGGCCGCGAGCGGGCCGGCTGTCCGTCGCGGCCGTCGGGCTGCCACTGCTGGCGATACCCCAGCTCGGCCTCATCGGCCTGTCCCTGGTCCGACCCCTTTTCCTGGACCGCTACATCCTGTTCAGCCTGCTCGGCCTGGCGCTGCTGATCGGCACGGCGCTGGGCACGGCCGTACGGGCGATCCGACCGCGCTTCCCGAGAGCCTCGCTGTGGCTCGTCCCGGCGGTGGTCGCCGTCGCGATGGCGGCACTGTTGCCGCAGTCGCTGGCCAAGCGGTCCCCGGCCAGCCGGGTGGACGACGTCCTGGCGGTGGCGGCCGACGTACGGCGGCTGAAGGAGAACGGGGACGCGGTCGTGTTCATCCCCGCGGCCCGGCGCGACACCGCGCTGGTCTCCCCCGGACACTTCACCGGCCTGCGGGACGTCGCACTGGCGGAAGACCCGGTGGCGTCGGGGACGTTGAAGGGCGAGGAGGCGGATCCGGCCCGGATACGGTCGGCGATGCTGGCCCAGCGGCGCATACTGCTGGTCACCGACGCGCCCGACGTGGCCCGACCCCTGTCGAACCAGCGGGACAAGGTGAAGACCGCCGTGCTGGAGGAGCACTTCAGGGTGGTGGCGGACGAGCAGGTCCGCGGGCGGCGGGTGACTGTGTACGAGCGGCTCGGGCCGGAACGGCCGTAGGGCGGGCGGAGCCGAAGGCAGGCGCAGCCGAAGGCAGACGAAGGGGAAGGCAGGCGGAGGCGAAGGCAGGCGGAGGCGAAGGCAGGCGCAGCCCCAGGGCCCGGCCGACGCTCCGGCCGGGCCTTCGCTGCTGTCCGCGGGATCGGATCCCTCAGTGGAACTGCGGCACGATCAGATAGATCCCGTACGCCACCACCGCCGCGCAGGCGAGGAAGCACAGCCCGGCCTGTGCGGAGCCGAGGGTGGACGTGCCGCCCTCCTCGCGCGCCCCCTCGTGACGGGCCAGACCCAGCACGCCGAGGGCGAAGACGGCGACCACGGCCACCGTGACGGCGAGGCTCACCGCGGCGACCTGGCCGAGTGCGGTCCAGTCGAGGTTCATGGTGTGAACTCCCCTTTCCCAGAAACTCTCAGGAGACTTTCGGACGACTTTCGACTTTCGGGCGACCGCCGCGTCAGGCGGCCGTGCCGACCTGCTCCGGCTCCGCGCCGCGGACGGTGACCTCGTGGGTGTCGTTGACGTTGTGCGCGGACACCGGGTTGCGGCGGGAGACGAGCACGATGGCGGCGGCCACGGCGGCGCCGACCAGGGCGACCACGGCCGTACCGACGTTGCCGCCGTGCTTGACCGCGCTCGCCGAGACACCGCCCACCAGCGCGGCCGCGGGCAGGGTGACCAGCCAGGCCACGACCATGCGGCCGGCCACGCCCCAGCGGACCTCCGCCAGACGGCGGCCCAGGCCCGCGCCGAGGATGCTGCCGGAGGCGACCTGGGTGGTGGACAGGGCGAAGCCGAGGTGGGCCGAGGTGAGGATCACCGTCGTGGAGGCCGTCTCGGCGGCGAAGCCCTGCGGGGACTGAATCTCCGTCAGGCCCTTGCCCATCGTGCGGATGATCCGCCAGCCGCCGAGGTAGGTGCCGAGGCCGATCGCCAGACCGGCCGAGGCGATCACCCACAGGGGCGGGCCGGCGTCGTGGCCCAGCGCGCCGGCCGAGATCAGGGTCAGCGTGATGACGCCCATCGTCTTCTGCGCGTCGTTGGTGCCGTGGGCCAGCGAGACCAGCGAGGCCGAGGCGATCTGGCCGAGGCGGAATCCCTTGGTGACGGACTGCTTGCGGGCCCGAGAGGTGAGCTTGTACGCCAGGTACGTGGCCAGCAGCGCCGCGACCCCCGCCACGATCGGCGAGGCCACCGCCGGGATCAGCACCTTCTCGACAACCTTGTCAAAGTGCACGCCATGCGACCCCGCACCCACCCAGACGGCCCCGATCAGCCCGCCGAACAGCGCGTGCGACGAGCTGGACGGCAGCCCGACCAGCCAGGTGAGCAGATTCCACAGGATCGCCCCGACGAGACCGGCGAAGATCATGCCCGGTGAGACGAGTGTGTCGTCCACGATGCCACCGGAGATCGTCTTGGCGACCTCGGTGGACAGAAATGCGCCGATGACGTTCAGGACGCCACTGATGAGTACCGCTGCCCTCGGTTTGAGCGCCCCCGTGGCGATGGACGTGGCCATCGCGTTCGCCGTGTCGTGGAATCCATTGGTGAAGTCGAAAGCGAGGGCCGTCACGATGACGACCGCCACCAGGAACGTGATGTGGTCCATTCCCCAATGCAAACAAGCGCGGGCCAATATGCGGGGAACTGATGGCAAAGCGTGTCCCAGGAACCGGCGCGCGGTTGGTAAGGGTCCTGCAAAGCCGGCGTGGTGGACGCCGTACGAAATATGCCGGGCCCGCCACGCCTCGGCGGATCTACGATCGCCCGATGAGCATCCGCTGGACCTACGCCTTCATCGACCGCCCCGCCGGGTCCTTCGACCGGGCGCACACCTTCTGGACCGCGGTCACGGACACCCGGCTGTCCGAGTTCCGCGGTGAGCAGGGGGAGTTCGTGACGCTGCTGCCGGGCGACGGGGCCGACGCCTGCGTCAAGGCCCAGGGGGTCGACTCGGGCGGCGGCGGCGCGCATCTCGACTTCGCCGTGGACGACGTACCGGATTTCGTGAAGTCGGCGCTCCGGCTGGGCGCGGGCATCGCCGCCGAGCACGAGGGGTGGGCGGTACTGCGGTCGCCCGCCGGGCAGTTGTTCTGCGCCGTGCCCTGGCACGGGGAGTCGGCGCGGCCGCCCGTGGTGCGCGGGAGCCGGCTCGACCAGGTCTGCGTCGACGTACCGCCCTCGCTGTACGACGCCGAAGTCGCCTTCTGGAGCGCCCTGTTGGCCGACTGGGCGTCGGCGCCGGGCTCCCGCCCCGAGTTCCAGGTGCTGAAGCCGCCGCCCGGGCTGCCGATCCGCATCCTGCTCCAGCGGCTCGGCGAGGAGCGCCCCGCCTCCGCCCACCTGGACCTCGCCTGCGCGGACATCGCGGCGACCCGGACCCGGCACGAGGAGCTGGGCGCGGCCGTCGTCGCCCAGGGGGCCCACTGGACCGTGATGCGCGACCCCGCGGGCGGTACGTACTGCCTGACCGGCCGGGATCCGGAGACGGGGGGACTGGCCGGCTAGGGCCGGGTCCTGACGAAGCAGAGCGATTGGCCGTTCTCATCGGGCGTGGCCCTCGCGCACGCCGACTCCCAGCCCTCCGGAGGTGACGGCGTCGGACTGGCCTCCTCCCACCCGTACGGTCCGGAGGCTCGGCCGAGTCCCGCAACCACAGCGTCGCCCCGCCCGCGACGGCCACGGCGATCACCCACGCCACCACGAACCGCCGCCATAACCTGCGGCGACCCGTCACCGCCACGGCTCCACGGCCACCACCGCGTCCACCGGAATCGGCCCGTACACATGCGGGAACTCCTCGCCCCCGGGCTCCGGCGCCTCGTACTTCAGCGGCACGTCGAGCCGGGCCGGGTCCACGACCAGCACCACCAGTTCGTCGGGGCCGTCGTAGGAGCCGTACAGGAAGGACGCCACGGCGGGCAGTTGGGCGCGGGTCGAGCAGTGGACGAAGCCCTCCTCCCGGAGGGTGCGACCACGCGTCGACATCTCGTACGTGCCGTGCTCGCGGGCCGCGTCCCACAGGGAGCGCTCGGTGATGTGGAGGATGTGCGTCTGTTCGGGCATGGGCCCACGCTACGGCTTCAGCCGTGCCGCCCGCGCGTGCAAATAGCGCTGCTCCGGCAGGCTCAGGGTCTTCGCGGCGGCGGACTCGTAGGCGGCCCGGGCCTCGTCGTGGGCGCCCGACCGCTCCAGGAGGTGGCCGCGGACCGCGTCCAGGCGGTGCCCTGTACCCAACTCGTCCTCCAGCGCGGCCAGTTCGGCCAGTCCCGCGCGTGGGCCGCGGACCATGGCGACGGCGACCGCGCGGTTGAGGCGCTCGACGGGACCGGGGACGAGACGGACCAGGACGTCGTAGAGGCCGAGGATCTCCTGCCAGTCGGTGGCCCGCGCGCAGGGCGCCTCGTCGTGGACGGCGGCGATGGCGGCGCGCAGCTGGTACGGGCCGACGGGCCCCCGGGACAGGGCGCGGGTGACCAGCGCGACGCCCTCCTCGATCGCGGCCTTGTCCCAGCGGTCGCGGTCCTGTTCGTCGAGGGGGACGAGCTCGCCGTGCGGGCCGGTGCGCGTGTCGCGGCGGGCGTCGGTGAGCAGTATCAGGGCCAGCAGACCGGCCACCTCGCCGTCGCCGGGGAGGAGGCGGTGGACCTCGCGGGTCAGCCGGATCGCCTCACCGGCGAGGTCCCGGCGCTGGAGGCCGGCGCCCGAGGTCGCCGTATAGCCCTCGTTGAAGATCAGGTACAGGGTCTGCAGGACCGCGGGCAGCCGGTCCTCCCAGTTGTCGGGCCGTCCGAAGCGCACGCCGCGGACCTTCTGCTTGGCCCGGCTGATGCGCTGGGCCATCGTCGCCTCGGGCACGAGGTGGGCGCGGGCGATCTCGGCCGTGGTCAGACCGCCGACGGCGCGGAGGGTGAGGGCGATCTGGGCGGGCGGGGTCAGGGTCGGGTGGCAGCAGAGGAAGAGCAGGGTGAGGGTGTCGTCCTCGCGGGGAGCGCGCTCGGCTCCCGGCGGCGGGGCGGTGAAGGCGTCACGTGGTGTCAGCGCCGCGACCTTGTCCTCCCTGGCCCGGCGGGCCTCCTCGGCGCGCAGGGCGTCGGTCAGCCGACGTGCGGCGACCCTGATCAGCCAGCCGCGCGGGTTGTCCGGGACGCCGGTCCCCGGCCACTGCTCGGCCGCCGCGAGCAGGGCCTCCTGTACGGCGTCCTCGGCGGTGTCGAAATGGCCGTACCGCCGCACCAGCGCGCCGAGGACCTGCGGCGCGTGGCGGCGCAGCAGGTCCTCGGTCTCGGGTGTGGCGCTCATCTACGACTCGGAGGTCTCCGGTTCTACTGCTCTGGCGTCCGAGGTGTACGGCTCAGACGTCCCCGGCGCCGTCGTCGATGGGCCGGATCACCACGGGGTACTCGGGGGCACCCGCGGGCTGGGGGCAGCGCAGGACGCGCTCGGCGATCTCGGTGACCCGCTCCAGGCTCGCGCAGTCCAGCACCCAGAAGCCGGCCAGTAGCTCCTTGGTCTCACTGTACGGCCCGTCGGTGATCACTGCCTTGCCGTCGTCGCCCAGCGTGACGTGCCGGCCCTTCGCGGGCTCGGCCAGACCGTGCCCGTCGACCATCTCGCCGGTCTCGGCGAGGTCGTCGTTGATGGCCTGCATGTGGGCGTACATCGCCTGGACGTCCTCCTGGCTCCAGGCCACGGAGTGCTCGGACGCCTTGCCCTGCATCGCCTCGTAGTCCGCCTGCGTGCCCTGCACCATGACCAGGTACTTCATGACTGAACTCCTTCGGTTTCCGTCGGCTCGCCACCCTCGTGGGCGGCTTTCACAGGGGACGTCGGAGCCGGACGGAGATTCTCGACACAGGGCTCGGGAATTCTTCGGCTAGGAATTCTGCGCGGTGGGTGTGCCGGGTGAGCCGGTCTGCTCGCGCTTCGGCTCGTGCCTCGGCTCGCGCTTCTCCTCGTGCTCGGCGCCTTCCTCGGCGTACTCCTCGCACTCGGGGTTCCGGCAGGGGCCGGCCACCCAGGTGGGGACCCATGCGCCCAGCGTCTTGTGGCGCCGGACGACCGTATCGACGGGCTGTCCGCAGGCGGGACAGACGTGCTCTTCGCTGCCCATGTCCTCAGAGTAGGGCGGGAGACCGCTCAGCGCTTCCTGCTGTACGTACGAACCACGACGCCGTTGCCGAAGGTCCGCACACCGTCGAGAGCGAACTCCGTGACGGCGAATTCCGAGCCGAACATCGGCATGCCCGTGCCGTACACGATGGGGTAGGTCTTGATGACGAGCTCGTCGATCTCGTCGAGCAGCGCGCCGGCGAGCTGCGAGCCGCCGCACAGGTAGATACCCAGCTCGCCCTGTTCCGCCTTGAGTTCGCGGACCTTGCCGAGCAGGTCGTCCGAGACGATCTCGACCTGCGGGTCGGGCGACTCGGCCAGGGTGCGCGAGGCTACGTACTGGCGCAGATGGGCGTACGGGCTGGTGATGCCCTCCTTCAGGGCCAGGTCGTAGCTGCCCCGGCCCTGGACGATGGTGTCGAACCGCCTGTTGGCCAGGTCGTCGCAGCCGAGGGCACGGCGGCCGTGCGTCGCGATGGTCTCCGGGTGCTCCGCCTTGAGGAACTCCAGGAACTCCGCGTCGAGGAAGGCGAACATCGCCGACGCGTCGCCGCTCGGGTCGCCGATGAAGCCGTCGATCGAACAGGCGATGAAGTACGTGAGCTTTCGCAAGCCGGTCTCTTTCCGTAGGCTGGTCAACCACTCCGGTTGCAGTGCTTCAGTTGTAGTACTTCGCTTGTAGTGGTTGCAAGGGTATTTCCAGGACCGGGTGAAAGTGAGAGAGGGGATTCCGAATGGCGGGCAATCCGGAGCGCAGGGCCGCCCTCGTCGACGCGGGCGTCGAGGTGCTCGCCCGTCAGGGGGCGCGGGGACTGACGTTCCGTGCGGTGGACGCCGAGGCAGGGGTGCCGGTCGGCACCGCCTCCAACTACTTCACCGGGCGCGACGACCTGCTCCGCCAGATCGACGCCCGGCTGCACGTCCGGCTCGCGCCCGACCCGGACGTACTGGCCGGGCTGCTGACGAGACCGAAGGACCGCTCGCTGGTCACGGCGTTCATGCACGACCTGATGGCCCGCGCGACCCGCGACCGCACGGGTTATCTGGCCCTGCTGGAGATGCGCCTGGAGGCCACCCGGCGCCCCGAACTGCGCGCCTCCTTCACCAAGTCGGTGCGCGGCGACCTCGAGTACGGCATGGAGTTCCACCGGGACGCCGGGCTGCCCGGCGGCGACGAGACCGTCACCGTGCTCTATCTCGCGATGCTCGGGCTGATCCTGGAGCACCTGACCCTGCCGGGCGTGCTGGACGGCGTCCTGCCCGGGGTGGGTGTGCCGGAGGGACTGGTCGAGCGGATCGTGGCGACGGTCGTACCGGAGGGGTAGAGGGGGCGGCGCGGCGGGGCGGTGTGGTGGGGGCGGTGACTCAGCCGCGCGGTTCCCGCCACATCGGCCACATGCGGGGGCCCTCCGGGAGGTCGAGGGGACGGCCCTTGAGGTCGAAGCCGAGGCGCTCGTACAGCTTCCGGCTGCGGGCGTTGCTCGCCTCCAGGTAGGCGGGCAGGCCGTCCCGGTCGCAGCGGTCGAGGGCCGAGGTGATGAGGGCGGTGCCGAGGCCCTGGCCCTGGTGCTCGGGGGCGACGGCGATCATCCACAGGTAGGCGTGAGCGGCGCCGGAGGGGTGGATGCCGGCGGTGAGCCGGGCGATCTGCTCCACCCGCTCGTTGTCCGGATCGACCTCGGCGCGCAGTCGGGCGGGGCCTTCGTCGTCGGCGTGCTCGGGATCGAGTCCGTGGTCCTGCGCCGGTATGGACAACCACAGCGCGCAGGCCGTGCCGTCCTCGGTGACGTCGATACGGCCGTCGTCGAGCACGATGTCGGTGAACGCGGCCATGAGCCCGGGGTGCCTGATACGGCGGCGCTCCGCACCCGGGAACACCCAGCCGCTGACCGGATCGTCCTGGAAGGCCGCGTCCAGCAGCCGCACCACCAGCTCCCGGTCCCCCTCGCCCGCCGTCCGGATCGCCACGCCCATGTACACCCGCCCCTTCGCGTCAACCGGCCTTGATCGTAGGGGGATTGGCGCGTCGGCGCCGTCCGCGGACCCGGTTTTGTCGAGATCTGGCCGGTGGGCGGGACGGTGCGGTGCGATGCGGTGCACGAGAACGGGCCCCGCACACCGTGGGGATGTGCGGGACCCGCCGGCCCGGAGCCCTTCGGCGGCCGTACGGGGTCAGGAACCGTACGGCCCCGGGGGGCCCGGGGGTCTGGACGACCGTCGGCCGCGTGGCCTTGGGTCTTGTGCCGTCAGCCGCGTGGCCTTGGGTCTTGCGGCCGTCAGCCGCGTGGCTTCGGGTCTTGCGGCCGTCAGTCGCCGCGGCTTCAGGTCTCGCGGCCGTCGGCCGCCGTGGCCTTGGTCGTCGACCGTCAGTCGCCGCCTTGCTCTTACGGCCGCAGGTGCCGGGAGCTGTCCGGCGCCGTGGCCTCGATCAACGATCAGTGCGGTCGTCGGCTGCGGCTGCGGCTGCGGCTGCCGCTCAGTTGCTCCGTCGGGTCACGAACTCCGCCAGGGACAGCAGTCCGCCCGCCTCCTCCGGGTCGGGGACCGCGCGGGCCAGTTCCTGCATGGCGCGGGCCATCCGGTCGGCGGCCTGGGCCTGTGCCCAGTCGCGTCCACCCGCTCGCTCGACGGCGAGCGCGGTCCGTGCGACGCCCTCCTCGTCCTCGCCGTCGTACGGCACTGCGTACAGCGCGGCCAGTTCCGCCGCCGCCGGACCACCGGAGGTCAGCGCGGCGACGACCGGCAGGGACTTCTTGCGGGCGGCGAGATCCGCGCCGGCCGGCTTGCCGGTGTGGCTCGGGTCGCCCCATATACCGATCACGTCGTCGATGAGCTGGAAGGCGAGCCCGGCCTCACGGCCGAACGCGTCCAACGCCGCCACGTCCTCGTCCGCCGCCCCCGCGTACAGCGCCCCGAGGGCACAGGCGCACCCCAGCAGGGCACCTGTCTTGGCCTCGGCCATGGCAAGAACGTCGTCGAGGGCGACGTCGCCGGGGCCCCGCTTCTCCATCGCCGTGTCCGCGTGCTGGCCGGCGCACAGTTCGACGACGCAGTCCGCGAGCCGGGCGGCGGCCGCCGCGGACGCCGGGTTCGTGTCCTGGGCGAGCAGTCGCAGGGCCAGCGCCTGGAGAGCGTCCCCGGCGAGGATCGCGTCGGCGTCGCCGAACACGGTCCATGCGGTGGGCCGGTGCCGACGAGTGGTGTCCCGGTCCATCAGGTCGTCGTGCAACAGCGTGAAGTTGTGGACCAGTTCCACCGCGACGGCCGCCGGTACGGCCGACGCCCGCGCGGGCGGTCCGCCGAGCGCTGCGGCCGCGGTGAGGACGAGTGCGGGCCGGATCGCCTTGCCCGCGTTGCCCGCCGCCGGAGTGCCGTCCGCGTGCTCCCAGCCGAAGTGGTAGCGCGCGATCCGGCGCATGGAACCCGGCAACGAATCGACCGCGGCGCGCAGTTCGGGGTCGACCGACGCCCGGACCCGCTCCAGGATCACCGCCGCCTCGGGCCCGTCGAGCGGACCGGTCACGCTGGTGCGCCGCGTCGTTCGCGTCGTCGACTCGGCCATGGGATCCCCCTCGGAGAGTCCGCGGACGGTGGCGCTTCCGCTGCGGCTGGGCGCATACGACGGGGGTCTACCCGCCCTTCCCCGCGGGGACACGGCCTCCAGGTGCGGAAACGTCACCTCCAGCGCCCGATCTCGACGTTCTCCAGCACACCGAGGGCGTCCGGCACCAGAACCGCGGCCGAGTAGTAGGCCGTCACCAGGTACTTGATGATGGCCTGTTCGTTGATGCCCATGAACCGGCAGGACAGGCTCGGCTCGATCTCGTCCGGGATGCCCGCCTGCTGCAGCCCGATGACGCCCTGCTCCGCCTCGCCCGTACGCATGGCGATGATCGAGGTCGTACGGGCCTCGGTGACCGGGATCTTGTTGCACGGGTAGATCGGCACGCCGCGCCAGGTGGGGATGCGGTTGCCGGCGATCTCGATGGTCTCGGGGACGAGTCCGCGCTTGTTCAGCTCGCGGCCGAACGCGGCGATCGCGCGCGGGTGGGCGAGGAACAGCTTGGTACCGCGCCGCCGGCAGAGCAGTTCGTCCATGTCGTCGGGGCTGGGCACGCCGTCGTGCGGCTGGAGCCGCTGGTCGTACTCGCAGTTGTTGAGGAGCCCGAACTCGCGGTTGTTGATGAGCTCGTGCTCCTGCCGCTCCTTCAGGGCCTCCACGGTCAGCCGGAGCTGCTGCTCGGTCTGGTTCATCGGCTGGTTGTAGAGGTCGGCCACGCGCGTGTGGATGCGCAGTACGGTCTGGGCGACGCTCAGTTCGTACTCGCGGGGCCTGGCCTCGTAGTCGACGAAGGTGTGCGGGATGTCGGGCTCGCCGCTGTGGCCGGCGGCGAGGTCGATCTCCTTCTCGCCGTACTTGTTGGTGCGCTGCTCGGGGATGGCCCGCAGACTTTCGAGATGCGCCCGCAGGGAGTCGGCGCGCTCCGCGATCCGCTCGACGTCCTGGCGGGGCAGGACGAGCACCGTGCAGGCGGTGACCGCGCGGACCGTGTACTCCCAGATGGCGTCGGAGTCGAGCAACGACTGCTCACCGAGGTAGGCGCCGTCGGCGAGGACGCCCAGGGACTCGTCCTCCCCATAGGGCCCCGTGCCTAGCTTCTCCACCCTGCCGTGCGCCAGCAGGTACACCTCGTCGGTCTGGCTGCCGAACGAGGCGATCACGGCACCCGCCGCAAACTCGCGCTGCTGGCAGCGCTGGGCGAGCTCCGACAGCACGTCCTCGTCCTCGTAGGACCGCAGCGCCGGCAGTTCGGTCAGCTCTGCGGGGATCACCTCGACGCGGTCGCCGGTCTTCACGAACGTGATGCGTCCGTCCCCAACGGCGTAGGTCAGACGCCGGTTCACGCGGTACGTGCCGCCCTGAACGTTCACCCATGGCAGGGTGCGCAGCAGCCAGCGGGAGCTGATCTCCTGCATCTGGGGTGCGGACTTGGTCGTGGTGGCCAGGTTCCGCGCGGCCGCAGTGCCGAGACTCTGCTGCGGCTTGCCCTGCTCCGTGCGGACCTCTTCGCCTACCGACATAAGGAATTGCCCTCCCGGTCATGCCCCGGCACCGATCTGGCGCCGCGCATCGCGATCTGCGGTACGAGCCTTTCATCACGGAGTGTGTCTGTGCTATTACCCGAAAGAGCGGGAATGGATCACCGGGCCACTGGGCAAATAGGGGCCGCCTGTCCAGTCGTGTCGTGGCCGCCACCGACCTCCACCTGGCCAAAACGGCTCGCACGCCGTGCGATTCGAGGAGTCGTTTCCTGCCGTTTTCGGTAAGGGGTGGGTACGGGGCGGCTGCGCGAGGCGGCCGACGCACGGTGCGAAGGAGGCGGTCATGGCCTCACCCATGCCCGCGAGCAGATTCCTGGAGAGACTTGGGGCCGAAGGTGTCACTGTCGTCGAAGTCGGCGACTGGGAGCACCACAATCGCAATCATGTGGGCCCTTGGGGTCCTGTCCACGGCGTGATGATCCATCACACCGTGACCAAGGGCAGCGCGCACACGGTGGAGCTCTGCCGCAACGGCTACGAGGGGTTGCCGGGGCCGCTGTGCCACGGTGTGATCACCAAGGACGGCCGGGTCCACCTGGTCGGCTACGGCCGTGCCAACCACGCCGGTCTCGGCGACGACGACGTCCTGCGCGCGGTCATCGCGGAGAAGGCGCTGCCGCCCGACAACGAGGCGAACACCGACGGCAATCGGCACTTCTACGGCTTCGAGTGCGAGAACCTGGGGGACGGCCAGGATCCTTGGCCGGAGCCGCAGCTGGACGCGATCGAGCGGGTCTCGGCGGCGATCTGCCGTCATCACGGGTGGACCGAGCGGTCGGTGATCGGGCATCTGGAGTGGCAGCCGGGGAAGGTGGATCCGCGGGGGTTCACCATGGCTTGGATGCGGGAGCGGATTCGGGAGCGGTTGAAGTAGGGCGGTGGGTGGGGTTACGCGGCATCCCCCGCGTAGGGCGCCGGGCGACAATGGGCAGGTGAACAGCCCCGACGCCGTGCCCGATCTCGCCGTCCTCCGTCCGCGGCTTCCCTCCCCCTTGCAGGAGGTGGCCGACCCGCGGTTCGGGCGTCGTGGTGTGCGGCTGTTTCTCAAGCGCGACGATCTGATCCACCCGGAGCTGATCGGCAACAAGTGGCGCAAGCTCGCGCCGAATCTGGCTGCTGCCGCGGGGCGCACCGTCGTCACCTTCGGTGGTGCCTACTCCAATCACCTGCGTGCCACCGCCGCCGCGGGGCGGCTTCTCGGGCTGTCCACGGTGGGGGTGGTGCGTGGTCAGGAGCTGGCCGACCGGGCGCTCAACGCGTCGCTCGCGCGGTGTGCGGCCGACGGTATGCGGCTGCATTTCGTCGACAGGTCGACGTATCGGCGCAAGTCCGAGCCGGAAACGCTGAGGACCGTTCTGCGCGGCATCGGCGCCGAGGACGCCTACGTCGTGCCCGAAGGCGGGAGCAATGCCCTTGCGGTACGGGGGTGCCAGGCGCTCGGTGAGGAGTTGCGCGGGCAGGCCGACGTGGTCGCGGTCGCCTGCGGTACGGGCGGGACGCTGGCGGGGCTCGCCGCCGGGCTCGAGCACGGTCAGCGGGCCTTGGGCGTGCCCGTCCTCAAGGGTGGCTTCCTGGCGGATGAGGTGCGGGGGCTGCAGGCCTCGGCGTTCGGGGGGCCTCGGGGTGAGTGGTGGCTGGACGAGCGGTTCCACTTCGGGGGGTATGCCCGGACGCCCCCCTCACTGGAGTCCTTTGCCGCGGACTTCGAGGAGCGGCACGGGGTGGCCGTCGAGCGTCTCTATGTCGCCAAGTTGTTGTACGGACTTGTCGTCCTTGCCGAGGAGGGGGCCTTCCCGCGCGGGACGGTGATCGCTGCCGTCGTCTCCGGGGCGCCGTTCAGCGGGTGACCGGGCCTCACTGGGCTTCCCGATAGGCCGCCGCCTCCTCCAGGTCCAGCCTGCGCAGGAGTGTTCGCAGCATCTCGTCGTCGATGTAGCGGCCGTCCCGCAACCTCACGAACACCGCCCGCTCGGCGCCGATCACCTCACGGGACAGCCGGCGGTAGGTGTCGTCGACGGACTCCCCGGTGAGGGGGTTGGCCTGGCCCAGGCGTTCCCAGACGGAGTTGCGGCGGCGTTCCAGGACCGCTCGCAGGCGGTCGGCGAGGGGTGCGGGCAGGGCGTTGGCTTCGTCGGAGAGGAGTTCCTCGAGGCGTCGTTCGGCTGCGCGGGAGGCCTGGGCCTGGGCGTTCGCCTCGGCGAGGGTCGCGGCCTGTGGGTCGGGGGTGGGGAGCTTCAGCACACGGATCAGGGGTGGCAGGGTCACGCCCTGGACGACGAGTGTGCCGATGACCGTCGTGAAGGTCAGGAAGAGGATGAGGTTGCGCTCGGGGAACGGCTCGCCGCCGTTCACCGTGAGCGGGATCGAGAAGGCGATGGCCAGTGAGACCACGCCCCGCATGCCGGCCCAGGAGATGATGAACGGGCCCTTCCAGGTCAGGTCCGCCTCGCGCTCGCGGATCCGCGCCGACAGCAGGTGCGGCAGGAAGGTCGCCGGGTAGACCCAGACGAAGCGCGAGACGACGACCACGGCGAAGACGGCGATGGCGTACCAGGCGGCGCGGCTGCCCTCGTACTCGCCGAGGCCCTTGAGGACCACCGGCAGTTGCAGTCCGATCAGCGCGAACACCGCCGACTCCAGCACGAACGCGACCATCCGCCACACCGCCTCCTCCTGGAGCCGGGTGGCGAAGTCGACCTCCCACGCGCGATGTCCCAGGAACAGCGCGACGACCACGACGGCCAGCACGCCGGACGCGTGTACCTGCTCTGCGGCGGCGTACGCGACGAACGGAATCAGCAGGGAGAGCGTGTTCTGCAGCAGCGCCTCCTTGAGGTGCGTGCGCAGCCAGTGGATCGGCACCATCAGCACCAGCCCCACGCCGATGCCGCCGACCGCCGCGAGCAGGAACTCGCCGATGCCGCCGGCCCAGGTGGCGCCCTCGCCTACGGCGGCCGCGAGGGCGACCCGGTAGGCGGTGATCGCGGTGGCGTCGTTCACCAGGGACTCGCCCTGCAGGATCGTGGTGATGTGGGACGGCAGGCCCACCCGGCGTGCGACCGCCGTCGCCGCGACCGCGTCCGGCGGCGCGACGACCGCACCCAGCACCAGCGCCGCCGTCAGCGGCAGTCCCGGGACGACGAGATACGCGATCCAGCCGACCGCGAAGGTCGCGAAGAGGACGTAGCCGACCGACAGCAGCATCACGGGCCTCAGCTGAGCCCGAAGATCGAGGTAGGAGCTGTCCGTCGCCGCGCTGTGCAGCAGCGGGGGCAGCACCAGGGGCAGGACGATGTGCGGGTCGAGGGTGTAGTCGGGCACGCCCGGCACCTGGGAGATCGCCAGTCCGGCGGCCACCAGCAGCAGGGGTGCAGGCACGGGCGTCCGCCGTGCCGCCGCGGCCACCACCGCGCTCCCCGCCACCAGCAACAACAGCGGCATCACATCCATGCGCCTCGCCCACCCATCACCGCTCGCCCGAGTCCGCGCCGCCCCACCGGCGACCCGTTCATGGTCTTCGCCCGCCGTCGTTCATGGTCGCCGCAGCCCGCCCTCGATTTTCCGCGCCCTCGCGCGCGTGCCCGTCGTAACCTGGCAATCATGAAACAGTGCACGCACGCCGACGCGCTGCCGCACCCGGAACCAGGTCCGCTCAGCGAGACCTGTCCCGAGTGTCTGGCGGAGGGCTGGCACCCGGTGCAACTGCGGTTGTGCCTCACCTGCGGTCACGTCGGCTGCTGCGACTCCTCGCCGGGACGGCACGCCACCGGGCACCACAAGGAGTCCGGGCACCCGGTCATGCGGACGTTCGAGCCCGGCGAGCGCTGGCGGTGGTGCTTCGTCGACCACGTACTGGTGTGACGGCGACGTACGCTGGACGACCGGGGATCCGGACGGTTCGACCGTCTGACGCCTGGGTACGTCAACCCGGCGCGCGCTCTTCCCAATTGGAGCCGCAGACCCCTAGACACGGAGCGTATCCACAGGTTTACTGTGAGTGACGGCAAGGGGTTGGGGTCCTGGGGACAGGAAAGTTCAGAGCGCGATAGCGTCACCGCTGAACCACACATCGCGTTACCCCGGGGGGCGACCCTCGGCCCCGAGAAGCTTGTACCACCTTGGAGGTGAGGGTGTCCCAGATCGCAGGCGAGCCCGCGACCCAGGACTTCGTGGAAGTCCGGCTGCCGGCTGCGGGTGCCTACCTGTCGGTGCTGCGTACGGCGACTGCCGGTCTCGCGGCCCGTTTGGACTTCACCCTCGACGAGATCGAGGACCTGCGCATCGCGGTCGACGAGGCCTGCGCGATCCTGCTCCAGCAGGCCGTGCCCGGCTCGGTGCTCAGCTGCGTCTTCCGACTCGTCGACGACTCGCTCGAGGTCACCGTCTCGGCCCCGACCACGGACGGCCACGCCCCCTCCAGGGACACCTTCGCCTGGACCGTCCTGTCCGCTCTCGCGGGCAAGGTCTCCTCCGCCGTGGACGAGGACAAAACCGTTTCGATCAGCCTCTACAAACAGCGCGGCGCGGGACCCGGGCCGGCGTGAGGAACGGGGACGGGCCGGTGCGGGACGAAGAGCGCGGCACACGGGAGCTGCCGGAAAGCACTCCCCCCTGCTCGGACGGAGCCGAGAGCCAGGGGGCGGGCCCTGACGGCCCGAGCGGATCCCGACGCATGGTCGACGGCATCGACGGCATCCCCGAGCAGGCGCGGCCTCACCCGGAGGACGACTCCGTGGAGGCGGGCCTCCTGGGCGACAGGCGGGATGACGAAGGTGCCGTGCAGGGCGCGCCTCTGGGCGGGCGGATCGGGGTCTCCCCTGCCCGAGTAGAGGCGCGGGCTCGGGAGAGGGCGACGGGCAGGACGATGAGCGAGCACGAGCGAAACGCCGAGGACGAGGCGATGGGCGCGCACAGCGCACAGGCGACGCAGCACGCCCCTCAGGACCGCAGCGGGGCGCGCGCGATGTTCATCGAGCTGCGCAAGCTGAAGGACGGCAGCCCGGAGTACGCCGAGCTGCGCAACAAGCTGGTCCGTATGCACCTGCCGCTCGTCGAGCACCTCGCGCGCCGCTTCCGCAACCGCGGCGAGCCGCTCGACGACCTCACCCAGGTCGCCACCATCGGCCTGATCAAGTCGGTCGACCGGTTCGACCCGGAGCGCGGCGTCGAGTTCTCGACCTACGCGACCCCGACGGTCGTCGGCGAGATCAAGCGGCACTTCCGCGACAAGGGCTGGGCGGTGCGGGTACCGCGGCGCCTCCAGGAGCTGCGTCTCGCCCTTACGACGGCCACCGCGGAGCTGTCCCAGCAGCACGGCCGCTCCCCCACCGTCCATGAACTCGCCGAGAAGCTGTCGATCTCGGAGGAGGAGGTCCTGGAGGGCCTGGAGTCCGCCAACGCGTACTCCACCCTGTCCCTGGACGTCCCCGACACGGACGACGAGTCCCCGGCGGTCGCCGACACCCTCGGCGCGGAGGACGAGGCGCTGGAGGGCGTCGAGTACCGCGAGTCCCTGAAGCCGCTGCTCGAGGACCTGCCGCCGCGCGAGAAGCGGATCCTGCTGCTGCGCTTCTTCGGCAACATGACCCAGTCGCAGATCGCGCAGGAGGTCGGCATCTCCCAGATGCACGTCTCCCGGCTGCTGGCCCGCACGCTGGCTCAGCTGCGGGAAAAGCTGCTGGTGGAGGAGTGACGACCCCTTCGGAGCCGACGACTACCGGAGCCGACGGCTACTTCTGATCCTGCGCGTCGCCGGGCCCCCGGATCCCGAGGGCCTGGGTCGTCGCCGGGTTGACCAGGAATACCAGGGTGGTGATCGCGACCACGGCGATCGCGATCCCCGCCGGAATGGCGATGCTGTCGGCCTGCAACAGGCTGTAGGCCACCGGCAGCGCCAGAATCTGCGTGATGACGGACGGCCCCCGGCTCCAACTGCGCTGAGCGAGGAGCCCCCGCGCGGCGAGCAACGGCAACAGGGCGAGCACGACGAGCGTCACCCCGAGCGTGACGGCCTGCTGCCGGTCGTCCGGGTCACCGGCGAGCCCCCGCACGAGCACCCACAGCCCGCCGACGGCAAGCCCCAGCCCTTCGAGCGCGGTGAGCACCGCGGCATACGTCAGCCGCCGCGGACGCGGACCGGTGGTTTCAGGGGTGGTGGGGGTCTGCTCCTTGGTCACCTCTGAAGGGTAGCCCCAGGCAACATCGCCCTCCCCGCCAACACCTGTGCGCGGCCAGGTCAGCCATTTTCAGCCCGTCGGGCGTTTGAGGACGAGCTCCCGGCCCGACGTCTCGGCGCCGGCCCAGGCATGTCAGCCCGTCCGGCGTTTGAGGACGAGGCCCCTTCCGGGCCGAAGCGGGGGCCTGGGGGCGGCAGCCCCCAGCAGGGCCCGCACCAACGCCGGGCACCCCCGAAAACCGGCCGCACCAAAACCACGGCCAAGCCCGACGCAGTCCCCCGTGTCGAGACTCACGCCCGTTCTCTTACTAGATCCCAACCTCGACCTGTGCCCGGTACCCCCCAGTAGGTACGCTGCCAGTCATGCGTGCACTTCTCGTGGTCAATCCGGCAGCAACCACCACAAGCGCACGTACGCGCGATGTCCTGATCCATGCGCTCGCCAGCGAGATGAAACTCGAGGCGGTCACCACCGAGTACCGCGGCCACGCCCGCGACCTGGGTCGACAGGCGGCCGACAGCGACGACGTCGACCTGGTGGTCGCCCTCGGCGGCGACGGCACGGTGAACGAGGTCGTCAACGGACTGCTGCACAACGGCCCCGACCCGGACCACCTCCCCCGCCTCGCCGTGGTCCCCGGCGGCTCCACCAACGTCTTCGCCCGCGCCCTCGGCCTGCCCAACGACGCCGTGGAGGCGACCGGCGCCCTGCTCGACGCCCTGCGCGAGGGCAGCGAACGTACGGTCGGCCTGGGGCTGACCACCGGCACCCCGGGCACGGAGGACGAAGGGGTACCGGGACGTTGGTTCACCTTCAACGCGGGCCTCGGCTTCGATGCCGGCGTGGTCGGGCGCGTCGAGCAGCAGCGCGAGCGCGGCAGAAAATCCACACACGCTCTCTACGTCCGCCAGGCCCTGCGCCAGTTCTTCGGCGAGGCGCACCGCCGCCACGGAACGATCACCCTGGAGCGTCCGGACGCGGAGCCGGTGACCGATCTGGTCCTCTCCATAGTCTCGAACACGTCCCCGTGGACCTTCTTGGGCAATCATCCGATGTACGCGTCGCCTAAGGCCTCGTTCGATAAAGGCCTCGACGTACTCGGTCTCAGCCGAATGACGACCGCCGCGGTTGCCCGATATGGCACCCAGTTGCTCACTTCGTCCCCCGAGCGCGGACCCCACGGGAAGCACGCGGCCTCCCTGCACGACCTGGACCAGTTCACCTTGCATTCGAAGGTGCCGTTGCCCCTCCAGATGGACGGCGACCACCTCGGGCTGCGTACGAGCGTGACGTTCACAGGCGTACGCCGTGCACTGCGTGTGATTGTGTGAGCGGAACGGGCTAAAGTCCTTTCACTCGAACGTTTAGGCCAGGATCCACCCCATGGAAGTACGGCTGTGACCTAGTAGACACCGAGGAATCAAAAAAAACTTTCCGGAAGGGGTTGTATCCGTCGCTGAGGTTTGCGAGTCTCTACGTGGCGATCGGGACGGCCCGCAAGACCGGCCTCCACTGATCACCGGAACCCCTCTTCAAATCACAGGACCTCGCCAGGGAACCTGGCGGTCGGCCCTTCACTTGTTGAGGGATTCGTGAAAGCGTTCACATTCACAAGCAACTTGCACGTAATACCAAGGAGAGGTAGCAGCCATGGACTGGCGTCACAACGCCGTTTGCCGCGAGGAAGACCCCGAGCTCTTCTTCCCCATCGGCAACACCGGTCCTGCGCTGCTGCAGATCGAGGAAGCCAAGGCCGTCTGCCGTCGCTGCCCCGTTATGGATCAGTGTCTGCAGTGGGCGCTCGAGTCCGGCCAGGACTCCGGCGTCTGGGGTGGTCTCAGCGAGGACGAGCGCCGCGCCATGAAGCGCCGCGCCGCCCGCAACCGGGCCCGTCAGGCCTCCGCCTGACAACACCCGCCCCGCAAACAGCCTGAGCTTGGCGGCGCGTACAGCGAGTACGCATCTCCCGCCCCCGAGCCGCAGCGCGCAGTACCCCCGATGCGCAGCGAATGCTGGCAACGAGCATGTTGAGCCCCAGCCCCCTGAACGGGCTGGGGCTCTTTGCTGTTCACTGGGGCTCTTTGCTGTTCGGTGCAGCTCCCCGTCGCCCACCGGACCTACTTGGGCGCCCGCACCGGAATGTCGAGGATCACCCGAGTCCCCCGCTCCGGCGCCGGCACCATGTCGAACGTGCCGCCCAACTCGCCCTCGACCAGGGTCCGTACGATCTGCAGGCCGAGGTTGCCCGCGGTGTGCGGGTCGAAGCCCTCGGGGAGGCCCACGCCGTCGTCCTGGACCGTGACCAGGAGGCGGGACTGCTTCGTCGTACCGCCACGGACCGCCGTGACCTCGACCGTGCCGGTTTCGCCCTCGCGGAAGCCGTGCTCCAGGGCGTTCTGGAGGATCTCGGTCAGGACCATCGACAGCGGGGTGGCGACCTCGGCGTCCAGGATGCCGAAGCGGCCGGTGCGCCGGCCATGGACCTTGCCGGGCGAGATCTCGGCGACCATCGCCAGCACCCGGTCGGCGATCTCGTCGAACTCGACGCGCTCGTCGAGGTTCTGCGAGAGCGTCTCGTGCACGATCGCGATCGAGCCGACCCGCCGTACCGCCTCTTCGAGTGCTTCGCGGCCACGGTCGGACTCGATGCGCCGGGCCTGGAGGCGGAGCAGGGCGGCCACGGTCTGGAGGTTGTTCTTCACCCGGTGGTGGATCTCCCGGATGGTCGCGTCCTTCGTGATCAACTCGCGCTCGCGGCGGCGCAGTTCGGTGACGTCCCGGAGCAGGACCAGCGAACCGATGCGGGTGCCCTTGGGGCTGAGCGGGATCGCGCGGAACTGGATGACCCCGTCGCCGGACTCGATCTCGAAGTTGCGGGGCGCCCAGCCGCTGGCGACCTTGGCGAGCGCCTCGTCCACCGGGCCGTGCGTCGGGGCGAGTTCGGCGGTGGTCATGCCCAGGTGGTGGCCGAGGAGGTCGGCGGCGAGGCCGAGGCGGTGGTAGGCGGAGAGCGCGTTCGGGGAGGCGTACTGGACGAGGCCGTCGGCGTCGACGCGGATCAGGCCGTCGCCGACACGCGGCGAGGCGTCCATGTCGACCTGCTGGCCCGCGAACGGGAACGCGCCGGCCGCGATCATCTGCGCGAGGTCCGAGGCACTTTGGAGGTACGTCAACTCCAGGCGGCTCGGGGTGCGGACGGTCAGCAGGTTGGTGTTGCGCGCGATGACACCGAGGACGCGCCCTTCCCGTCGTACCGGAATCGACTCGACGCGGACCGGCACCTCCTCGCGCCACTCGGGGTCGCCCTCCCGCACGATGCGGCCCTCGTCGAGCGCGGCGTCCAGCATCGGGCGGCGGCCGCGCGGGACGAGGTGGCCGACCATGTCGTCCTGGTACGAGGTGGGGCCGGTGTTGGGCCGCATCTGCGCCACCGAGACATAGCGGGTGCCGTCGCTGGTGGGGACCCACAGGACGAGGTCGGCGAAGGAGAGGTCGGAGAGCAGCTGCCACTCCGAGACCAGCAGGTGCAGCCACTCGAGGTCGGAGTCGTCGAGGGCCGTGTGCTGGCGTACGAGTTCGTTCATGGAGGGCACGTGGCCGAGCGTACCTGGCGGTACGGACATGACTCGAAACCAGCCACTTCAAGGGCCTACGGGGCCCGAAAACACCCGCGGGCCGCGGCGCCTGAGAGGGACCCTCAACCCTCCCGGCACCGCAGCCCGGAGCAATATCGGCCGTGGGGTGTGCGGTCCCGGTCGGCCGAAGGATGAGGAGCCGGGGCAGTCAGGGCAGAGAGCTCCGGTTCCTCGGTCCGTCTTCCTGTGCGGGGAAGACGGAAGTCAGTGCGTTCTTCTCCTACGCACTCCTTCGCATTGTGGACTAGACCACTCTGATGTGTCCATGCGTTGGAGCCTGTTTGCTGTTGACGCTTCTTCGCGGGCTCCGACCAGTCGGACAACTAATAGGACGCCCTGGCAACCACCACGCAGCCTAACCCGTGTGGGTTCATGTGCGGGGCCAGTTGGCCATGGCAATTTCCGCGAGTGCCTCCAGTTCCTCCCGGCTCGCCCCGTCGCGCGCCTGTTGTGACATGCCCTGGATCATCGCGCCGGCGTGCCGGGCGAGGACGGCGGCGTCCGCGTGGGGCGGGAGCATGCCGGTGGCGATGTCCGCCTCGATACGGCTCCGGATGGCGGCGATGCTGGCGTTGCGCCGTACCCGCAGGGACTCCTCGACCTCGGGTGTCGAGCAGTTGGTGGCCGCGTGGACGACGAGGCAGCCGTGCGGATGGGCCGGATCGGTGTACTCCACGGCCGCCTCGCGCAGTATCCGCGCCACGGCGGCGCGGGCGGTGGGCTCCTCGGCGAGGGCACGCTCGGTGAACGAGCCGTACCGCACGCCATACTCGCGGACCACCTCCTCGAAGAGGGACTGCTTGTCGCCGAAGGCGGCGTACAGGCTCGGGGCACCGATGTCCATGACGCGCGTGAGGTCGGAGACGGACGTCGCCTCGTAACCGCGCTCCCAGAAGGCGAGGATCGCCTTCTCGAGGGCGGTCTCGCGGTCGAAGGAGCGGGGGCGGCCACGGGGTTTGGACGCGGGACGGCCCTTCGCTCCGGTCTTGCCGGCCTTCCCGGCTTCTCCGGCCTCCTCGGTCGCCATGCTGCTCACCATGGAGTGCATTTTATAGCGGACACTAGACAAACGTCCGCGGCGTGATCTACGGTCATTTTTGTAGCGACCGCTAGAGAATTACGAAGGGGGCGCCGACATGGGTGCGCTTGCGGGCAGGACGGCTCTGGTCACGGGGGCGAGCAGGGGGATCGGGCGAGGGATCGCCGAGCGGCTGGGGCGCGACGGCGCGCGGGTCGGCGTGCACTACGGCAGGAACGAGGCGGCGGCGAAGGAGACGGTCGCCGCGATCGAGGCGGCGGGCGGCTCGGCCTTCCTGATCGGCGTCGAGCTGGGGCTGCCGGGCGATGCGGAGGCGTTGTGGGAGGAGTTCGACCGGCACGCGGACGGGGTGGACGTCCTGGTCAACAACGCGGGTATCGGCACGTCGTCGTCGCTCGGGCAGATCGACGAGGAGGAGTACGACAGAGTCTTCGCGGTGAACGTGAAGGCACCCCACTTCATCGTCAAGCGCGGCCTCGGCCGGCTGCGCGACGGCGGGCGGGTCATCAACATCTCCTCGGGGCTGGCGCGCACCGCGGCGATGCCGGAGCTGATGGCGTACTCCATGAGCAAGGGGGCGCTCGACGTCTTCACGCGTGACCTGTCCAAGGTGCTGGGCCCTCGCGGAATCACGGTGAACTCGGTGGCGCCGGGGATCATCGACACGGACAACACCGCCGAGCTCCTGCACGGCACCGAGGGCGGGTGGGCACAGGCCGCCGCACTGTCGGCACTCGGCCGGGTGGGCGAGACGGCCGATGTCGCCGACGTGGTGGCGTTCCTGGCGTCGGATGCGGGGCGGTGGGTGACGGGGAGCTGGGTGGACGCGACGGGCGGCTCACTGACGTAGCGACCCACCCTAGGGACCCGCGGGGTTCAGCGCGTCTCCGTCACCTTCGCCAACGCCCTGGGCGCGTCCGGGTCCTGGCCCCGGGCGATGGTGACCTCGTGGGCCAGGAGCTGCAGGGGGAGGATCTCCAGGATGGGCTGGACCTCCTCGGCCACGTTCTCGGTGGGCAGGACGAAGCCTGCCGAGGCCTGCTCGACCTGGTGCCGGGGGCCGATGACGACCAGGTCGGCGCCGCGGCCGCGGAGTCTGTCGAGGACGGGCTGGAGTGCCTCGCCGCCCTTGCCGTCGGTGACGACCGCGATGACCGGGGAGACGTTGTCGACCATGGCGAGCGGGCCGTGCAGGAGGTCGGCGCCGGAGTAGGCGAGCGCCGGGATGTAGCTGGTCTCCATCAGCTTGAGGGCGGCTTCCTTGGCCGTGGGGTAGCCGTAGCCGCGGGAGGTGATCACCATGCGCTCGGCGAAGCGGTACCGGGCGGCGAGGGTGCGGACCTCGTCCTGCCGGGCGAGCAGCTTCGCGGCGAGGTCCGGGAGCACCTGGGCGGGGGTTCCGTCGCCGCCGCGCAGTCCTTCGACGAAGAGGTACAGGGCGAGAAGGGAGGCCGTATAGGTCTTGGTCGCGGGGAGGGCCCGCTCCGGTCCGGCCATGATGTCGAGGTGGTACTCGGAGACGCCGGCCAGTGGGGAGTCGGGGTTGTTGGTCACCGCGAGCGTGATCGCGCCGGCCTCGCGGGCGGCCCGGGTCGAGGCCACCAGGTCCGGGGAGCCGCCGGACTGGCTGACGGTGACGACGAGGACGTCGGTGAGGTCGGGGCGGGCTCCGTAGGCGGTGGTGGTCGACATCGAGGTCAGGCCGCAGGGCAGGCCGAGGCGGATTTCGAGGAGGTACTTGGCGTAGAGCGCGGCGTTGTCGGAGGTGCCGCGGGCGGTGAGCAGGACGAAGCGGGGCTCGCGGGCGGCGATCTCCTGCGCGACCTTGCGGATGGCGGGGGTGCCGTCGGACAGGATCCGGCGCAGCACGGTGGGCTGCTCGGCCATCTCGCGGGCCATGATCCGGCCGGGTGCGTCGTTGTGGGGGGCGTGCGGGTCGGGAGGGTAGGGGGTCGTGGTGGTGGTCATGGGGCCCTTCCTGCTCTCGCGCTCGTGTGGTGCCGGGCGCTCGTCGTGCCGGGATCAGCGGCTCGTCGTGCCGTCGTGCCGGGATCAGCGGCTCGTCGTGCCAGGTGCTCCCACTCGTCGTACCGAGCCCTCCGTCTGTCATGCCGGGCGGAGCCGGTCGGCCGAGCGCTCCTGTCGCTTCGGCGGTCAGTCTCCATTCCACTCCCCCACGGGGAATGACGCCTGCCCGACGGTCTCCGGAAATGTCCATGGGGCTTGAGTGCACCTGGGCCCGGGAGTCCCGCTCTGTTAGATTGGTCTAAACCACATACCCCTTCAGGGTGCCCTTCGAGTCCCTCTTCAGATCGGCAGGCCCAGCGTGGAAGTTGTCATCGTTCCGGACGCCAAGGCGGGTGGCGAGCTGATAGCCGAGGCCATGGCCCAGTTGCTCGGGCGCAAGCCCGACGCCCTGCTCGGGGTGGCCACCGGGTCGACGCCACTGCCCATCTACGCGGCGCTCGTGGCCAAGGTGCGCGCCGGTGCGGTGGATGCCTCGCGGGCGCGGATCGCCCAGCTCGACGAGTACGTGGGGCTGCCCGCCGAGCATCCGGAGTCGTACCGGTCGGTGCTGCGGCGCGAGGTGCTGGAGCCGCTCGGGATCGAGATGGACGCGTTCATCGGGCCGGACGGCACGGCCGAGGACGTGCAGGGGGCGTGCGAGGCGTATGACGCGGCGCTGGCCGAGGCCGGGGGCGTCGATCTGCAGTTGCTCGGGATCGGGACCGACGGGCACATCGGGTTCAACGAGCCGTGTTCGTCGCTGGCGTCGCGGACGCGCATCAAGACGCTGACCGAGCAGACCCGGGTCGACAACGCGCGGTTCTTCGACGGGGACATCGAGCAGGTGCCGCATCACGTGATCACGCAGGGGATCGGCACGATCCTGGAGGCGCGGCACCTGGTGTTGCTGGCCACCGGTGAGGGCAAGGCGGACGCGGTCGCCGCGACCGTCGAGGGCCCGGTCGCGGCGGTCTGTCCGGCCTCGGCGCTGCAACTGCACCCGCACGCCACGGTCGTCGTCGACGAGGCCGCCGCGTCGAAGCTGAAGCTGGCCGACTACTTCCGGCACACCTACGTCAACAAGCCGGAGTGGCAGGGGATCTAGGGCACCTACCCCGTCGGCGAGGCGTGCCGGAGGGGGCTCTAGAGAGTGGCCGGCTCGTCCTCGGCCGGCTCGTCCTTGGCGGTCAGGCCGGCCACCCACACCGGCATCAGGAAGTGGACCACCAGGCCGGCGGCCAGGGCGGGCGGCGCATAGGTGCGGAGGGCGTCACCGTCAGCCGTGCCTGCCGCGAACAGGCCGAGCACGGCCACGGCCAGCAGAACGGTCGTCGCGCGGTGGGCGCGGGCGAGTACCTGGCTGCGTTCGGCCAACTGCCGCTCGTCCAGGGCGCGTTCGCGCAGTTCCAGCAAGCCTCGGGTGGCGCTGTTGATCAGCCCTTGCGCCACCATCCAGGGCAGCAGGAGCACGACCACAGCGACGGCGGCCCACGTCGGCTCCGCACGCGAGAGGCAGAAGTGCGTGAGCAGCGCGACGATGGCCGCCGTGAGCGCGACATGCGCGGCGACGGTCGATCGCCGACGTGCGGCCGTGGCGCGCAGCTGCCGCCCTCGGGGGTCGTTCATCACCCGCAGCATGGTCCGGTCGTAGCGCGTCATCCGCGTCGTCGTCATGGCTGTTTCCTCCCGTAGACCTCGTCCGTGAGCGGCCGGAACGGTTCGAGGGAGAACAGCGCCTCGACCGGCAGATCGAAGAACTTCGCGATCTTCAACGCCAGGTCGAGGCTCGGGTTGTACTGCCCCCGCTCGATGTAGCCGATGGTCTGGTAGTGGGCTCCCACTGCCTCGGCCAGGCTCTGGCGCGACACTTTCCGTTCGGCACGCACCATCGCCAACCTGTTGTGCACCTGCTCGCTCATGTATAAGAAGTACTACATTTGGAGGGAGGGCTGCAACCGGCACACGTCGAGTGACGCGAGGGCGGTCTCACGCTCCGGCGATGGCCTCCGCCGCCGCCCGCCCGCATACGCGGGCCGCGCCGAACGTGGCGATGTGCAGCGCGCCCCGGGGGTTCGCCTGCGGGACGCCCATTTCGACCACGATCGTGTCCGGGCGGGACCGCAACAGGGTGTCGAGAGCCGCCGCCATCCAGGGGTGGCGATGTTCGTCGCGGACGACGGCCACGATGCGCCGGCCGGCGGCCGCGGCCAGGGCCGCGCGCCCCGCCTCCTCCCCCGCGAAGCTGCCCGTCTCGGTGCCGGGGAGCAGGTGGGCCAGTTCGGCGGCGACACCCCAGGGGGTCTCGTCGCCGACCGCGATGTTCGCGACCGGGGTGAAGGCGGCGACGTACGGCGGTTCGGTGAGGGGGGTGAAGGGCTCCGTGGCCGCTGCTCCCCCCGGGCCGGTCAGCCGCAGGGCGCGGCGGGCGGCGACGAGGCCCACGTCCGGACGGGAATCACCCTCGGCCCGGGGAACCGTCGCCGTCCAACGGGCGAGTTCGCGGACCCGTTCCGCCGCCTCCGCCAGCCTGGCCTCGGGGAGTTCGCCGGTGCGGACCGCCGCGACCAGGGCGTCCCGCAGACGCCGTACCGTCTCGTCGTCCGCCAGCCCGCCGCCGACGCAGATCGCGTCGGCGCCGGCCGCGATGGCGAGGACGCTGCCGCGTTCGATGCCGTAGGTGGCGGCGATGGCCTGCATCTCCATGCCGTCGGTGACGATCAGGCCGGTGTAGCCGAGGTCGCCGCGCAGCAGGTCGGTCAGGACCGGGCGGGAGAGGGTCGCCGGGTGGTCGGGGTCCAGGGCGGGGACGAGGATGTGCGCGCTCATCATCGCCCTGGTGCCGGCGGCGATCGCCGCGCGGAACGGGGAGAGTTCACGGTCGGCCAGGACCGAGGCGTCCGCGTCGATGCGGGGCATGGCGTGGTGGGAGTCGACCGCCGTGTCGCCGTGGCCCGGGAAGTGCTTCGTGCAGGCGGCCACGCCCGCCGACTGGAGGCCGGTGACGTAGGCCGCGGTGTGCCGGGCGACCAGGGCGGGATCGGCGCCGAAGGACCGTACGCCGATCACCGGGTTGGAGGCATTGGAGTTCACGTCGGCCGACGGGGCCCAATTGAGGTTCACCCCGCAGGCGGCCAGGCGGCGCCCGAGTTCGGCGGCCACCTCCCGGGTCAGCTGCACGTCGTCCACCGCGCCCAGGGCGTGGTTGCCGGGGAAGCTGGAGCCGGTCCGCACCTCCAGCCTCGTCACATCACCCCCCTCCTCGTCGATCGCGACCAGCACGTCGTCCCGCTCGGCGCGCAACTGGGCCGTCAGCGCGGCCAGTTGCTCGGGCGAGGCGATGTTGCGGCCGAACAGGCCGACGGAGGCGAGGCCCTCACCGAGGCGGCGCAGCAGCCAGTCGGGGGCGCTGGTGCCGGTGAAGCCGGGCTGCAGAACGGTCAGGGCATCGCGCGTCAGAGTGTCGGTGCCGCTGGCGAATGTCGTCATCGGGTGGCGTTATCCCTTCACGGCGCCGGCCGTCAGGCCGCTGACAGCCCTGCGCTGCAGGAAGACGAAGAGGATCAGGATCGGGATGGCGAAGAGGGAGGACGCCGCCATCGTCGCGCCCCAGTCGTTGCCGAAGGCGGTCTGGAAGCTGGACAGCCACAGTGGCAGGGTCTGCGCCTCCGCCTCCTTGTTCAGCACCAGGACCAGGGGGAATTCATTCCATGCGGTGATGAAGCCGAACAGGGACGTGGACATCAGGCCCGGTGCCAGCAGCGGCAGGATGACCTTGCGGAAGGCCTGGGCGCGGGTGCAGCCGTCGACCATCGCGGCCTCCTCCAGGTCCCGGGGCACCGCGGCGACAAAGCCGCGCAGGGTCAGGATGGTGAAGGGCAGGATCATCATCATGTAGAAGACCGTCAGCGGCACGAGGCTGTTCAGCATCGAGGCGTCTCGGACGATCATGTACATCGCGATGATCATGACCTCCCAGGGTGCCATCTGGGCCACCATGAAGCCGATGACGAACCCGCGCCGCCCCTTGAACCGCATCCGGGCCAGGGCGAAGGAGCCGGCCAGCGCGACGACCAGGGCGAGGGCGACCGCGCAGAGCGTGACGATCAGCGAGTTGGAGACGTACGTCCAGAAGTGGTCGACGCCGGTCGCCCGCTTGAAGTGCTCGAAGGTGACGTCGGTCGGGAACCAGACCGGGTCCTCCGAGATGATGTCGCCGGTCGGCTTGAAGGCCGTGGCGAACATCCAGTACACGGGGAAGACGAAGCCGATGAACAGGACGACGGCCGTGACGTTGGGCCACAGGCGGCCGAAGAGCGAGCGCTTCACAGCCCGGCCTCCTCTTCCTCTTGCTTGAGCACGATCCTGAGGTAGTAGGCGGTCAGGCCGAGCAGGATCAGGATGGTCAGGACGGCGATGGCCGCGCCCATGCCGTAGTGCTGGTTGCCGACGCCCTCGATGTAGGCGTAGACGGGCAGGATCTCGGTGAGCCGGTCCGGGCCGCCGCCGTTGATGGTGAAGACCTGCACGAACGCCTTGAAGACCCAGATGATCTCCAGGAAGGTCGTGGCGTAGAGGAAGGGGCGCAGGAAGGGCAGCGTCACCGTGGTGAAGGACTTCCACGCGCCCGCGCCGTCCAGCGCCGCGGCCTCGTACAGCTCGTCGGGGATCGTGGTCGTCGCCGCGTAGAGGTTGATCGCGACGAACGGGATCGACTGCCAGACGATCAGCACCGTGACCACGAAGAACGTCGACATCTGGCTGCTGGTCCAGCTGTAGTCGGCCATGGAGTGCCAACCCAGCTTGTCCAGGACCCAGTTGACGACGCCGAAGCGCTGCGCGAACAGCCACTGGTAGACGGTGGTCGCGGCGACCACGGGCATCGCCCAGGCCAGCACCAGCCCGATCATCAGCATGACCCGCATCCGCGTCCCGAGGCGGGCGAGCAGCAGACCGACCAGGGCGCCCACGATCATGATGAGGACGACGTTGACCGCCGTGAACAGGATCGAGCGCAGGGTGACGCGCCAGAAGTCCTCGCCGGTGAGGACCTCCTTGTAGTTGTCGATGCCGTTCCACTCGGTGACGTGCTGGATCAGCTGCCCCATGTTGAGGTTCTGGAACGACAGCAGGACGTCCTTCACCAGCGGCCAGCCGAGCAGCAGCACGGTGGCCGCGCAGGCCGGCAGCAGCAGGAGGTACGGGGTGAGCGCGCCGACGCGGGACGCGGCTCGGGGCCCCGGGCCGGCCGGTCCGCTCTCGGCTTTCTCGACTGCGTCCACCGGGCCGGAGGGCGGCCGTTCGGTCTGCACGGTCATGCTCGCGATCTCTCTTCTCGACCTACGTACGTGGACCCGCGTACGGTCGCCGGGGCGGGAGGCGGCATGCGCATCCCCCACCCCGGCGCGAACCCGGTGCCGTTACTGCTGCTGGGCCAGACGCTTGTTGAACTCGTCCTCGACCTGCTTGGCCGCGTCGGCCGGCGACTTACCGTTCAGCACGGCGGTCATGTACGTCTTGATCGGGTTGGGCGCGTTCTCCACGGCTGCCCACTCCGGGATCAGCGGCGTGGTGCCACCGCCCGCGGCGGCCGGCGCGGCGGCCTCGGCGACGACGTTGCCCTTGAGGTTGGTCTGCAGCGACTCCTTGTTGGGGATGACGCCGTTGAGCTTGGCCAGCTCGCCCTCGTACGTGTCGTTCAGGGCGATCCGCAGGAACTCCTTGGCCAGCTCCTGCTTCTTGCTGCCCGCGGCGACCGCGAGGTTGGAGCCGCCGAGGAAGACACCCTCGGGCTTGTCGGCCGTGGCACCCGGGATGGTGAAGTAGCCGATCTCCTTCTCGATCTTCTTGTTGGCCTCGATCGCGATGCCGGCTTCCCAGCCCATGCCGATGAAGGCACCGACGTTGCCCTTGCCGAAGACCTCGCCCTGCTGCGGGGTGGCCTCGTCCTTGTCCTTGGGGGCCTTGGAGAGCTCCTGGAACTTCTTGTACGTCTCCATGGCGGCGGCGACCTTGGGGTCGGCGAGGTTGGAGACGTACTTGTCGCCGTCCTTCTTCACCAGCTCGGCGCCCTCACCGATGGTCAGGCCGACGAAGTGGTACCAGTTCTGGCCGGGCAGGTAGATCGGCTCGGCGTCGGTCTTCTCGCCGATCGTCTTCAGGTCGTCGTAGAACTCGTCGCGGGTCTTGGGGGTGTCCTTGATGCCCGCCTCGGCCCAGATCTTCTTGTTGTAGAGGACGACGCGGTTGGCGAAGTACCACGGCGCCGCGTACTGCTTGCCGTCGTAGATCGAGGACTCGTTGAGGGACTCGGTCCAGTCGGCGCCGATCTCGGTCTTGAGGTCGGCGAGGTCGGCGAGGCCGCCGGTCTTGGCGTAGGCCGGGGTCTGGGTGTTGCCGATCTCGAAGACGTCCGGCGGGTTCTCCTCGGACAGGGCGGTGGTCAGCTTCTGCTGGATGCCGTTCCACTGCTGGATCTCGAACTTGACCTTGGCCTTGGTCTTCTTCTCGAAGGCCGCTGCGACGTCCTTCTGCCACTGGTCCGGGGAGGATCCGTCCATCACCCACACCGTGAGCGTCTCGCCCGCGTAGCCGTCGGCCCCGGCCTTGTCGCCGCCGTCGCCGTTGTCGCCCCCGCACGCCGCCAGGGAGATCATCATGCCCGCGACACCGATCGCGGTTATCAGCTTGCGCTTCACGCCACCCTCCTCAGGGATGCTGCAAACCCCCCTGCCTCCCCGCACGAGCGTTGGGCCGGGACCTGGACCAATGGTGTAGACCAGTACCGGGAGCTTGGACCAGACCAGAAAGCGTGTCAAGGGTGCTCGAATAGGCTCCGACCAGCCGTTATGCGACCTACATATGCAGGAACCTTTAAGTAAGAAACCCTCGAAAACACAGCCCCGGGCATCGCGGCTCCGGTAGACCACTGAACCTTGTGGACTAGACCAAACGGGCCGCCGAGGGTATACAGAAGAGATCACGGAGCGTACGGGGACATGCCGTACGCTGCCGTGCCACGATGTGAGCCGCAGCCGGAGCCGGGAAGGCGGAGCATGAGCACCGACGTCAGCAGTGCGGAGAACGAGAACGGCACCACTGTCCGTACCGCCCGCGTGCCCAAGTACTACCGCCTGAAGAAGCACCTCCTCGACATGACGGAGACCCAGGCCCCGGGCACCCCGGTCCCGCCCGAGCGCACGCTGGCCGCCGAGTTCGACACCTCCCGCACGACCGTCCGCCAGGCCCTTCAGGAACTCGTCGTCGAGGGGCGCCTGGAGCGCATCCAGGGCAAGGGCACGTTCGTCGCCAAGCCGAAGGTCTCGCAGGCCCTCCAACTCACCTCGTACACCGAGGACATGCGCGCCCAGGGCCTGGAACCGACCTCCCAGCTGCTGGACATCGGCTACATCACCGCCGACGACCGCCTCGCCGACCTGCTCGACATCACGGCCGGCGGCCGGGTGCTGCGCATCGAGCGGCTGCGCATGGCGAACGGCGAGCCGATGGCCATCGAGACGACGCACCTGAGCGCGAAGCGCTTCCCGGCCCTGCGCAGGTCCCTCGTCAAGTACACCTCCCTCTACACCGCGCTCGCCGAGGTCTACGACGTCCATCTCGCCGAGGCCGAGGAGACCATCGAGACCTCCCTGGCCACCCCGCGCGAGGCCGGCCTGCTCGGCACCGACGTGGGCCTGCCGATGCTGATGCTGTCCCGGCACTCACTGGACCGGGAGGGGCAGCCGGTGGAGTGGGTGCGCTCGGTGTACCGGGGGGACCGGTACAAGTTCGTGGCGAGGTTGAAGAGGCCGCAGGATTGAGCCGGTTCGGGAAGGTGAAGGGACAACAACTCCCGCACGCGGTGTAGCGCCTGTCCCCAACCTGCTCTACGTTCCTCCCGTCGCCGCATGGACGGGAGGACCACCCGGTGCGTACCGCGAATCCCCGAACCATCGTCATCTGGACCCTGGTCGCGCTGGTCGGTGCCGCCGGCTGGACCGTGCTCGCGCTGTCCCGCGGTGAGGAGGTCTCCGCCGCCTGGATGGTCGCGGCCGCCCTCGGCACGTACGCGATCGCCTACCGCTTCTACGCCAAGTTCATCGCGTACAAGGTCCTGAAGGTCGACAAGACCAGGGCCACCCCGGCCGAACGCCTCAACAACGGCATCGACTTCCACCCCACCGACCGCCGCGTCCTGCTCGGCCACCACTTCGCGGCGATCGCCGGCGCCGGACCACTGGTGGGGCCCGTGCTCGCCGCGCAGATGGGCTACCTTCCCGGCACGATCTGGATCATCGCCGGTGTCATCTTCGCGGGCGCGGTCCAGGACATGGTGGTGCTGTTCTTCTCCACCCGCCGCAACGGTCGCTCGCTCGGCCAGATGGCGCGCGAGGAGATCGGGCCGTTCGGCGGCGCGGCCGCGCTGCTGGCCACCTTCGTCATCATGATCATCCTGCTCGGCGTGCTGGCCCTGGTGATCGTCAACGCCCTCGCGCAGTCCCCCTGGGGCACCTTCTCCATCGCGATGACGATCCCGATCGCCCTGCTGATGGGCTTCTACCTGCGGGTGCTGCGCCCCGGCCGGGTCGCCGAGGTCTCGCTGATCGGCGTGGCGCTGCTGCTGCTCGCCCTGGTCGCGGGCCGCTGGGTCGCCGAGTCGTCGTGGGCCGACACCTTCACCCTCGCGCCCTCGACGCTGGTCGTCTGGATGGTGGCGTACGGCTTCATCGCGTCGATCCTGCCGGTCTGGATGCTGCTGGCGCCGCGCGACTACCTCTCGACGTTCATGAAGATCGGCACGATCTTCCTGCTCGCCCTCGGCGTGGTCGTCGCATTGCCGACGCTGAAGATGGACGCAGTGACGGACTTCGCCTCGCGCGGCGACGGCCCGGTCTTCGCGGGGTCCCTGTTCCCCTTCGTCTTCATCACCATCGCCTGCGGCGCCCTGTCCGGCTTCCACGCGCTCATCTCGTCCGGTACGACGCCGAAGATGATCCAGAAGGAGACGCAGGTCCGGATGATCGGCTACGGCTCCATGCTGATGGAGTCGTCGGTCGCGGTGATGGCTCTGGTGGCGGCGAGCATCATCGACCCGGGCCTGTACTTCGCGATGAACGCGCCCGCCGGGGTCATCGGCGACACGGTGCAGAACGCCTCGCAGGTGGTGGGGAGTTGGGGCTACCAGATCTCCCCGGAGGCGCTCGCGCGCGCTGCGGAGAACGTCGAGGAGGCGTCCCTGCTCTCCCGGACCGGCGGTGCGCCCACCCTCGCGATCGGCGTCTCGGAGATCTTCTCGCAGGTCACCGGGGACGGCCTGCGCGCCTTCTGGTACCACTTCGCGATCATGTTCGAGGCGCTGTTCATCCTGACCGCGCTGGACGCCGGCACGCGCGTGGGCCGGTTCATGCTGCAGGACATGCTGGGCAACGTCCACCGGCCCTTCAAGAACGTCAGCTGGAAGCCCGGCCTGGTCATCACCAGCGCGATCGTGTGCGGCCTGTGGGGGTACTTCCTGTGGGTCGGCGTCCACGAGCCCCTCGGCGGCATCAACCAGCTGTTCCCGATCTTCGGCATCTCGAACCAGCTGCTCGCTGCCGTCGCCCTCGCCGTCTGCACGACCCTGCTGGTGAAGTCGGGGCGCCTCAAGTGGGCCTGGATCACCGGGGTTCCGCTCGTGTGGGACGCCACGGTGACGCTCACCGCGAGCTACCAGAAGGTGTTCTCCAGCGATCCGAAGGTCGGCTTCTTCAAGCAGCGTCAGGTCTTCCAGGACGCCATCGACCGCGGCGAGGTCCTGCCGCCCGCCAAGAGCATGGACGACATGCACACCGTGGTCACCAACTCCACGGTGGACGGCGTCCTCACGGCGGTGCTCGCGCTCCTGATCGTCGTCGTGATCGTCGACGCCACCCGCGTCTGCGTCCGGCACGTCCGCCGCCCGGCCCTGTCCACGCTCAGCGAGGCACCGTACGTCGAGTCGAAGATCACCGCTCCGGCCGGGCTGTTCCCGACCAAGGAGGAGAAGGAGGAGGAGCGCCGTGCGGTCGCTTCGGTGGGCAGTCAGTCTTCGGCGGGTGCTCCGTAGCGTGCGCTGGTACGTGCGTGAGCTGACCGACGAGTCGGCGTACGACCGTTATGTCGCCCACGTACGGCATGGGCATCCGGACGCCGAGGTGCCCTCCCGGCGCGACTTCGAGCGGATGCGGACGGACCGTCAGGAGGCGGACCCGCGCCAGGGGTTCCGCTGCTGCTGAGCCGCGCGCCCGCACACCGTTGCCGCACACACCAATCCTCCACATCCGATATGCGGACAGGGGCTTCCGCTGTCGATGCACCGTCACCTACATTGCCTGCGCGTTTCTCAGGTGATCAGCGAGGGGACGGAGCCGTCAGATGTCAGATGCGCCAGAAGTGAACAGAGGGCAGGTGGTGACGCCCGTGCGCGTCGTCATCGCGCTCTGTCTCGTCGCGCCCTTCGTGGCGATGCTGTGGGTCGGTTCGTACGCCAAGACCGATCCGGCGTTCGCCGGCATCCCGTTCTTCTACTGGTACCAGATGCTGTGGGTCCTGCTCTCCACGCTGCTGACGATGGTCGCGTACAAGCTGTGGCAGCGTGACCAGCGCGCCCGCGCCGCTCGGAAGGGCGGTGCGTCGGAATGAAGGACGGCGTGAACGGCGTCGCACTCGGCGTCTTCATCTTCTTCTTCCTGGCCGTCACGGTCATGGGCTTCCTGGCCGCGCGCTGGCGCAAGGCCGAGAACGAGCACAGCCTCGACGAATGGGGCCTGGGCGGCCGGTCGTTCGGCACCTGGGTCACCTGGTTCCTGCTCGGCGGCGACCTGTACACGGCGTACACCTTCGTGGCGGTCCCGGCGGCGATCTACGCGGCGGGCGCCGCGGGCTTCTTCGCGGTGCCGTACACCATCCTCGTGTACCCGCTGATCTTCACGTTCCTGCCGCGCCTGTGGTCGGTGTCGCACAAGCACGGCTACGTGACGACGTCGGACTTCGTACGCGGCCGCTGGGGCTCCAAGGGTCTGTCGCTGGCCGTGGCCCTCACCGGCATCCTGGCGACGATGCCGTACATCGCGCTCCAACTCGTCGGCATCCAGGCCGTGCTGGACGTGATGGGCGTCGGCGGCGGCGAGAACACGAACTGGTTCATCAAGGACCTGCCGCTGCTCATCGCCTTCGGTGTGCTGGCGGCGTACACGTACTCCTCGGGTCTGCGCGCTCCCGCGCTGATCGCGTTCGTGAAGGACACGCTGATCTACATCGTCATCGCGGTGGCGATCATCTACATCCCGATCAAGCTCGGCGGCTTCGACGAGATCTTCGCCAGGGCGGGCGAGGCGTACAACCAGACCAACCCGGCCACGGGCGCGCCGCGCGGTGCGCTCGTCCCGGCCGAGGCGGGGCAGTGGACGTACGCCACGCTGGCGCTGGGCTCCGCGCTCGCGCTCTTCATGTACCCGCACTCGATCACCGCGACGCTCTCCTCGAAGAGCCGTGAGGTGATCCGCCGCAACACCACGATCCTGCCGCTGTACTCCCTGATGCTCGGCCTGCTGGCCCTGCTGGGCTTCATGGCGATCGCGGCCGGCATCAAGGTGCAGAACGGTCAGCTGGCGATCCCGCAGCTGTTCGAGACGATGTTCCCGGACTGGTTCGCGGGCGTCGCCTTCGCGGCGATCGGCATCGGCGCTCTGGTGCCGGCGGCGATCATGTCGATCGCGGCGGCGAACCTCTTCACCCGCAACATCTACAAGGACTTCATCAAGCCGGACGCGACGCCCGCGCAGGAGACCAAGGTCTCCAAGCTCGTGTCCCTGCTGGTGAAGGTGGGCGCCCTGGTCTTCGTCCTGACCATGGACAAGACGGTCGCGATCAACTTCCAGCTCCTCGGCGGCATCTGGATCCTGCAGACCTTCCCGGCCCTGGTCGGCGGCCTGTTCACGCGCTGGTTCCACCGCTGGGCCCTGCTGGCCGGCTGGGCGGTCGGCATGCTCTACGGCACGATCGCCGCGTACGGTGTCGCCTCCCCGACGCAGAAGCACTTCGGCGGCTCGGCGAAGGAGATCCCGGGCATCGGGGAGATCGGCTACATCGGCCTGACGGCGTTCGTGCTGAACGTGGTGGTCACCGTGGTTCTGACCTTCGTCCTGAAGGCCGTGAAGGCCCCGGAGGGCGTCGACGAGACGAAGCCGGAGGACTACACGGCGGACGCGGGCGACCCCGGAGTAAAGGTGGAACTTCCGGTGGCGAAGCACTAGTTCACCTGCTCGGAGGCCGGGCGTACCGCGGCAGCACTAGCTGCGCGTACGCCCGGCCATTTGCTGCCAGAAGCCGTCGAGTTCCGTCACCCGCATGCTGACCCAGTGCGGTGTCTTCCTGCGCAGGCCCCTGGGCAGGTGGCGCCGCACGCGTCCCGGCAGCAGGGCCTGCTGCTGGCGGCAGAACGGCTCCCGGATCTCTCCCCTGGGCACACAGCCCCGGGGCGGGTACGGGCAGAGCTGGAACTTGCAGTCGGGCAGACAGGTCGAGCCGGGTGTGGGCGGGTCCGACATCCCGGCCCGCAGACCGGGCCGCAGCGGGCCGCGGTCGCTGCGGATGCACGGTGGGAGCGGCATTCCCGGCTGCTCCACGCGGGCCATCCGCTCCTCGACCTCGTCCGGATGTCCGTCCCGGTCGATGAGGTTCAGCATCACCAGCACGTCGGCGACCAGGCGCTGGGCGCGCGCGTCGAGGGTGCTCCATCCGACCGAGGGCGGAATCCACAGGTTGTGCTTGCGGTACGCCTCGGAGTTGCCGGTGCGCGCGCCGATGTTGTCGGCGACGCCCTTCTCGTCGATCCAGAGGAACCGCTCAGGCTGCCCGGTCTCCAGCGCGAGGGCCACCAGGTCTCCCGCCTCGGCGACGAACGGATGCAGGAGCCGCCGGGGCGCGTCACCGTTCCCCCCGGAAGGCCCGGGCGCCCGGTTCACCGTGCCGGCCATCGACAGCCACCGCTGCACGGTCTGTATGGCGCTCGTCCCGCCCATCGCCCGGGACGGCTCACGCGTGCCGTCGCTGCCGTCCTTGCCGGACCTCGCGTGCGCGCCCCGCTCGTGGGCGCCCACGGTGTCCGGGAGCTCCCACAGGCACAGCGCCTGGAGCAGGATGAGCTGCGCGTACCAGCACCGGGACTGCTGCAGCACGGTCTCCGCCTGCCGGATCAGGTCGGCGCGGCCGGCCGGGTAGACGTCCGGGTGCCGTTTGCGACGGTTGGCCGCGTACTTGAAGCCCTGGGCGAGCGCGGCCTCCAGGGCGAGCGGCAGGTCGGGGGCGCCGTCGGTGGCGTTCGGGTCGAGGTGGCGCAGCCACTTGGTGAGGCGTTCCCGGACCTCGTCTCGGTGCGCCTCGTCGACCGAGCCCAGCAGCATGGGGATCATCCAGGCACGCATCACGAACTCCCGGAAGAGGTCGACCCGTTTGCGGCGGTAGTCCTGGTTGAGTCGGCGCCGGTCCTGCTGCAGTCGGCCGATGCGCGCGGACCTGGCCCGTGAGGGCGCGCCGGCGGCCCTCGCCCTGGACATGCGCTCGGCCCATCGCTCGTACTCCTGCCGCTTCCAGGCCTTCAGTTCGGCGAGTCTGTCGTTGTACTCCTTCACGGGGTCGCTGTTCAGCCCGACCCGCCCGCGGATCACGGCGAACGCCGCGTTGCCGCCGGTGCCGAACTCCTGGGCCGCGGCCAGGCGTATGGAGTAGGAGGGTTCCTTGATGCCGATCTCGACGAGGTCCTCGTAGAGCGGAGTGGTGTCGATCCTGGCGGAGACGCTCCGCAGTGCGGCTCCCAGTTGCCTGAGCAGCCTCAGCTTGGCGTCGTCGAGGGTGCGCCGGTCCCCCTTGAAACCGGTCCACCTCTTGCGGACTTCGCCGACGATGTCGTCGAGCAGCCTGGGGACCTCCTCCACGCTCTCGATCTCCACGGCCGCCGTGTAGAGATCGAGGGCCTTGGAGTCGTCGGTGCGGCGGCGCGCGGCCGTGCAGAGCCGGCGGGCGAGGCTGTGTCCGCCCACGGGCGACCGGCGGAGCAACTCCTCGATCTCCGACTTCGCCTCGGCCCGGACACCGTCCCGCGGGGCCCTGAGCGCCCCCGTCCGCCGACGTGACAACAGCACCAGGGCCATGAGGAGTTCGCGGCTGGGGCCGGGGGGCTGCAGTGCCTGCTCGACGAGTTCTCCGGCGCCCCGCTCGCCCAGGTGGTTCAGGACGCGGTAGCCGAAGTAGGCCTGGATGATGCTGTGCGGGAAACGGACCCTGCGTTCGAAGCCCTCCACCAGCCCGAGCTTGTCCGCGTTGCGCGCGATCCGGGCGAGGGCGGCACGGCACTGGTCCATGTTGCCCCGTCGCAGCCTCCTGCGCTCCTCCGGGCCGAGCCGCCGGCAGAGCACGTCCCAGATCTGCTGCCGGTGCCACTCGGAGAAGACGTTGCCCCGCCTGCCGTACCGGTCGAAGCCGCGTCCGCTGGACCACAGGTGCTCGGCCCGGGCCTGCGCGCGCCGCACCGGACCGGGGTGGACGTCCGTGTCGAGCAGCTCCCCGAAGCCGACCTCCAGACGGTCCTGGAGCAGTCCTACGCAGGCCAGCGCGGAGACCACTTCGAGGGTGTCGCGGCGCTCCTGCCGGGACAGGGTGACATCCTCGCGCAGCCGGCCCTCGCACAGCGCCTCGTCCCAGGTCTGCAGCAGCCAGAGCCGCAGTGTGCCGCGGTCACGGCTGCGGGTGTTCATGTGCTGCGGGTCGTCGTCCGGCCGATCGTGCTCCAGGGCTCCGTGGCGGTGCAGTTCACGGGCTATCTGCAGGTAGACGGGTGACTCGGTGACCTCGGCCGTCTCCACGATCCAGTCCACGCGGCGCTCGTCCGTCTCCGGGACCCGCGCCTGGACGAAGCGCAGGGCTTCCTCCTCGCTGAGCGGTTCCAACTCCACGATCGCGGCCGGAGTGCTCTCCAGCGGGCTGTGCGGCCGGGAGGCGATGACGAGGGGGAGTTTCTCGGCGTGGGCCCGCTCGATGGCCCGCCGGATGATGTTGTCCCGGTTCTGCTGGAGGCCGTCGCCGAGGAGGGCCTCCTCCAGCCCGTCGGCGATGACGACCGGCTTGTCGTCGGCGAGCAGTTGCTGCCAGACCCGGTCGGTCTTGCTGCGCGCGAGGATGCCCCGGGGCGCCTCCTCGGCGAAGCGCTGCCTGGCCATGCGCTCGAAGTTCAGGTCGCCGGTCGCGTCCCGCAACCGGATCGGCACGGGCACGGCGTTCTGCTCGGCCAGCAGTTCGGTGAGCCGTACCAGGACGGCGGTCTTGCCCACGCCGACGCCGCCGACCAGCAGATAGGGCCGGCGTGTGTCGCGCTCCCGCAGCCGTTCGGCGATGACCTGGGCGATCTCCTCCCGGCCCACGATCTCGGCGGTGTCCGGGCCGGCGGTGAGCACCAGCCGGTGGGGGTCGTCCCGCGCCTTCGCGAGATAGCGCCGCTTGGTCCACCGGTACCACCAGAACAGAAAGAGGGTGGCGGCGATCGACGCGCCGAGCACCGGGCCGACGAAGCGCATGACGGCGTCGAACCCCTCGCTGTCCTGCCGCCATTTCTCGAAGCGGGTCGTGTTACTCGTGATCACGATGTACAGGCCCTGCACGGCCCAGGCGAGCAGGGCGAGCGCGGCCACGATCCAGACGGCCCGGGTGACGTTGGTGTAGGAGATCCAGCGGCGCCATTTCCTGGGGCGGGTGGTGCCGCGGCGGGCCTCCAGACGGATCGTCAGCCGGTGCCAGTGGCCCACGAACCCCCGCCTGGCCCAGCTGCCCGCCCGCCTCGGAGCCAGTGTCGCCATCGGCGCGTTGCGCGGCCGCTCCTTGCCGGGCGGGTGACGGACGACCCTCGTCATCGGACGACCCTCGTCATCGTGCGTCTCCTTCCGAGAAGGCTCTCGAAACGGAGGGACCGCGGGCGCCGACACCTACCTCCATGGAAGCACTCCCGGAACTCCCCGCAACCCGGCGGCCCTCGGCGAAAACCCCAGGCCGCCGCCGTACCGGTCCGGCAGACTCGGCCGCATGGACATCGTGATCCGGCAGGCGAGACCCGCCGAGTACGAGGCACTCGGCGAGATCACCGCCCAGGCCTACCTCCAGGACGGCCTCCTCGACTTCGGCGAGCACGACGAGTACCTCGGCGTACTGAAGGACGTGGCAAGGCGGGCGGCCGCCGCCGAGGTACTGGTGGCCACCGACGGCGACAAGCTCCTGGGCGGCGTCACCTTCGTCCCGTCCGGCGGCCCCATGGCCGACATAGCCCGCTCCGGCGAGGCCGAGATCCGGATGCTCGCCGTCGATCACACGGCGCGGGGACGCGGAGCCGGCGAGGCCCTCGTACGCGCCTGCGTCGAACGCGCACGGGCCACGGAGGGCTGCGTACGCATCGTCCTGTCCTCCCAGCGCACCATGCACGGCGCCCACCGCATCTACGAACGTCTGGGCTTCGTCCGCACACCGGATCGGGACTGGAATCCGATCCCGCACCTCACCGACATCACTCTTCTCACCTATGAGTTGACGCTCTGAAACCAGCGCGACACAACATCTGGGGGTGGCGTGGCGGGTGAGCACAAGATGTATGCTCGTCCTCGCTGTCGCCGCAGGGGAATCCGGTGCGAATCCGGAACTGTCCCGCAACGGTGTACTTGTGCATGTCTGCTCCCGGGACGCGGTTCCCGGGACACGGCGCGCACAGGAGTCAGTCCGAGGACCTGCCGACAGCGCGCCCGGCCACCCGGCCGGTGCGCTCTGACGTCCGGGCCTCGTGGAGTGGGTCGGTGGACGCGACGCCGCGTGCGCTCGTGTGCTGCCCCCTGCCCTCCGCAAGGCCCCCGTGCCGAGCGAGGGAGAGCCCCCACGTGACCATCGCGCCAGCAGATCCGGCCTCAGCCGTCCCGACCGTCGCCATCGACGAGGACGCCCCGGGAACCGCCTTGCTGCGGACCCTGACCGAGCTGACCGCCGACCTCCCCGACGCCGACGCCGGCCGGGTCGCCGCCGCCGCGCTGCGCGGCCGGTCCGCCCGCGCCGACGAGGCGGAGCTGCGCGAGCTGGCCACCGAGGCGGCGGCCGGCCTCATCTCCGAGGACCCCGCCTACAGCAGGCTGGCCGCCCGGTTGCTGACCATCTCCATCGCCGCCGAGGCCGCCTCGCAGGGCGTCACGTCCTTCACCGAGTCGGTCGCGGTCGGGCACCGCGAGGGCCTCGTCGCCGACCGGACCGCCGAGTTCGCGCGGATCCACGCGGCCCGCCTCGACGCCCTGATCGACACCGGCGCCGACGACCGCTTCGGCTACTTCGGCCTGCGCACCCTGCACAGCCGGTACCTGCTCCGGCACCCGATCACCCGCAAGGTCATCGAGACGCCCCAGCACTTCATGCTGCGCGTCGCCGCCGGTCTCGCCGAGGACGACACCGTCCGCTCCGTCGATGAAGTCGCCGCGCTCTACGGGCTCATGAGCCGCCTCGACTACCTCCCCTCCTCCCCCACCCTCTTCAACTCCGGCACCCGGCACCCCCAGATGTCGTCCTGCTACCTCCTCGACTCCCCGCTCGACGAGCTGGACTCCATCTACGACCGCTACCACCAGGTCGCCCGCCTCTCGAAGCACGCCGGCGGCATCGGCATCGCGTACTCCCGCGTCCGCAGCCGCGGTTCGCTGATCCGCGGCACCAACGGCCACTCCAACGGCATCGTCCCGTTCCTGAAGACGCTCGACGCCTCCGTCGCCGCCGTGAACCAGGGCGGCCGGCGCAAGGGTGCCGCCGCGGTCTACCTGGAGACCTGGCACTCCGACATCGAGGAGTTCCTGGAGCTGCGCGACAACACCGGTGAGGACGCCCGGCGTACGCACAACCTGAACCTCGCGCACTGGATCCCGGACGAGTTCATGCGCCGGGTCAACGCCGACCAGCCGTGGTCGCTGTTCTCGCCGTCGGACGTGCCCGAGCTGGTCGACCTGTGGGGCGAGGAGTTCGACGCGGCCTACCGCAAGGCGGAGGCGGCCGGGCTCGCCAAGAAGACCATCCCCGCCCGTGACCTGTACGGCCGCATGATGCGTACCCTCGCGCAGACCGGCAACGGCTGGATGACCTTCAAGGACGCCGCCAACCGCACCGCCAACCAGACGGCGCTGCCCGGCCATGTCGTCCACTCCTCCAACCTCTGCACGGAGATCCTGGAGGTCACGGACGACGGGGAGACGGCGGTCTGCAACCTGGGGTCGGTCAACCTCGGATCCTTCGTGAACACGATGACCGGCGACATCGACTGGGAGCGGCTCGACGCCACGGTCCGCACGGCCGTCACGTTCCTCGACCGGGTCGTCGACATCAACTTCTACCCGACCGAGCAGGCGGGCCGGTCGAACGCGAAGTGGCGGCCGGTGGGCCTGGGCGCGATGGGCCTGCAGGACGTCTTCTTCAAACTGCGGCTGCCCTTCGACTCGCCGGAGGCCAAGGCGCTCTCCACCCGTATCGCCGAGCGCATCATGCTCGCCGCGTACGAGGCCTCCGCCGACCTCGCCGAGCGCAACGGCCCGCTCCCGGCCTGGGAGAAGACCCGTACGGCCAAGGGTGTCCTGCACCCCGACCACTACGGTGTCGAGCTGACCTGGCCGGAGCGCTGGGCCGCGCTGCGCAGCCGTATCGCCACGACCGGCATGCGCAACTCCCTGCTGCTCGCGATCGCGCCCACCGCCACCATCGCCTCGATCGCCGGCGTCTACGAGTGCATCGAGCCGCAGGTCTCCAACCTGTTCAAGCGCGAGACGCTGTCCGGCGAGTTCCTCCAGGTCAACTCCTACCTGGTGCAGGAGTTGAAGGACCTGGGCGTCTGGGACGCCCGCACCCGCGAGGCGCTGCGCGAGTCGAACGGCTCGGTGCAGGACTTCGCCTGGATCCCGGCGGACGTACGGGCCCTGTACCGCACGGCGTGGGAGATCCCCCAGCGCGGCCTGATCGACATGGCGGCGGCGCGGACCCCGTTCCTCGACCAGTCCCAGTCCCTGAACCTCTTCCTGGAGACGCCGACCATCGGCAAGCTCTCCTCGATGTACGCGTACGCCTGGAAGTCGGGCCTGAAGACGACGTACTACCTGCGCTCACGCCCGGCGACCCGCATCGCCCGCGCCGCCCAGGGCCAGGCGCAGCCCGAGAAGACCATCCCCGTCCAGCAGGTCGCCGAGCCCGACGCCGTCGCCTGCTCCCTGGAAAACCCCGAGTCCTGCGAGGCCTGCCAGTAATGACCACCCGTAACGCCAATCTCCTCGACCCGGGCTTCGAGCTGACCCTGCGCCCCATGCGCTACCCGGACTTCTACGAGCGCTACCGGGACGCGATCAAGAACACCTGGACCGTCGAGGAGGTCGACCTCCACTCGGACGTCGCCGACCTGGCGAAGCTGTCCGAGGGCGAGCAGCACATGATCGGCCGGCTGGTCGCGTTCTTCGCGACGGGCGACTCGATCGTGGCGAACAACCTGGTGCTGACGCTGTACAAGCACATCAACTCCCCCGAGGCGCGGCTGTATCTGAGCCGGCAGCTCTTCGAGGAGGCCGTGCACGTCCAGTTCTACCTGACGCTGCTCGACACCTATCTGCCCGACCCGGAGGACAGGGCGGCGGCCTTCGACGCCGTCGAGAACATCCCCTCCATCCGGGAGAAGGCCGAGTTCTGCTTCAAGTGGATCAACGAAGTCGAGAAGCTGGAGCGCCTGGAGACCAAGGCCGACCGGCGTCGCTTCCTGCTCAACCTGATCTGCTTCGCGGCGTGCATCGAGGGCCTGTTCTTCTACGGCGCCTTCGCGTACGTCTACTGGTTCCGCAGCCGGGGCCTGCTGCACGGCCTGGCCACCGGCACCAACTGGGTGTTCCGCGACGAGACGATGCACATGAGCTTCGCCTTCGACGTCGTCGACACCGTCCGCAAGGAGGAGCCGGAGCTCTTCGACGACGAACTCCAGCAGCAGGTCACCGACATGCTGCGGGAGGCCGTCGAGGCCGAGCTCCAGTTCGGGCGCGACCTGTGCGGTGACGGCCTCCCCGGCATGAACACCGAGTCGATGCGGCAGTACCTGGAGTGCGTCGCCGATCAGCGTCTGACGCGGCTCGGCTTCGCTCCGGTGTACGGCTCCGAGAACCCCTTCTCCTTCATGGAGCTGCAGGGCGTTCAGGAGCTGACCAACTTCTTCGAGCGGCGTCCGTCGGCGTACCAGGTGGCGGTGGAGGGCACCGTCGACCTGGACGAGGACTTCTGAGCCTCGCTCCGGTCGCGTTCCTGGGCCTCCCTGATCTGACGGTCGATGCGCCGGTCGCGCGCCGCGCCGATCAGTGACGGGAGGACCAGGAGCACGAACATCCCGAGGACGGCGATCATCGCGAGCAGTGTCTGTGTCTGTTCCGTAGTCATGACACCACTGTCACGCCGGACACTCCTTACGAACAGTGGCAGGACTGCCGCACACCCTCGATTTACTGCCACATCCGAGGCACACTGGCAGCATGCTCAAAAACGTCGCCGCCGTCCTCCTCGACGGTGTGCACCCCTTTGAACTGGGCGTCGTCTGCGAGGTGTTCGGCATCGACCGCAGCGACGAGGACCTGCCCACGTACGACTTCGCCGTCGTCTCGGCGGAAGGGCCGACGCTGGGCACCCATGTCGGCGGGCTCTGCGTCTCCACGCCGTACGGCCTGGAGCGGCTGGAGGAGGCCGACCTGATCGCCGTGCCGGCGGGGAGCGACTACGTCACCCGGGAGTATCCGGCCGAGCTGCTGGACGCCCTGGTCAGGGCCGTCGAGCGGGGCGCCCGGGTGCTCAGCGTGTGCTCCGGCGTCTTCGTGCTGGGCGCGGCCGGGCTCCTCGACGGGCGGCGGTGCAGTGTGCACTGGCGGCAGGCCGAGGAGCTGGCCCTGAGGAATCCGAGGGCCGTCATCGAGCCGGACGTCCTCTACGTCGACGAGGGGCCGGTGATCACCAGCGCCGGCACCGCCGCCGGCATCGACGCCTGCCTCCACATCGTGCGGCAGGAGCAGGGTCCCGAGGTGGCCAACAGAATCGCCCGGCGCATGGTCGTGCCGCCGCACCGGGACGGCGGGCAGGCCCAGTACATCGAGCGCCCGCTGCCCCGCTCCCAGTGCGACACGGTCGGCGAGGTGCTGGCCTGGATGGAGCGGCACCTCGACGAGGAGGTCACCGTCGAGCAGCTCGCCGAGCGCGCGCTCATGTCCCCGCGCACCTTCGCCCGCCGCTTCCAGCAGGAGACCGGCACGACCCCCTACCGCTGGATCCTGCGCCAACGGGTGCTGCTGGCACAGGAGTTGCTGGAGGCGACGGACGAGACGGTGGACGCGATCGCCGGTCGAACGGGGTTCGGCACGGCGGCGGCACTGCGCCACCAGTTCGTACGGGCCCTGGGGACGACCCCGAACGCGTACCGGAGGACGTTCCAGGGACCGAACGCGGCGTAGGCCCTCCTCTCGGCACTAGTCCCTCGGCACCGGCCTCAGCAGCAGCTTGTGCGGACGCAGTGTGATGCCCACGCGGGTCACGTCGTTGGAGCCGGGCACCTGCTCGAAGCGGTACTTGGTGGCCAGCGCCGCGGTGATCAGCGTCAGCTGCGCCATCGAGAAGTGGTCGCTCGGGCACTTGCGGTTGCCGACGCTGAACGGACTCATGGCGTATTTCGGCACGTCCTTGACGCGCTCCGGAAGCCAGCGGTCGGGGTCGAACTCGAGGTTGTGCACGTACGACTTCCCGTCACGCTGGATCGCGTAGGGGCTGTAGACGATGTCCGCCCCGGCCGGAATGCGATAGCCACCGAGTGACGTATCGGTCACCGCCCGTCGCGTGAGAATCCAGACCGCGGGGCGCAAACGCATCGCCTCCACGACAACATTGTTCGTGTGCCTGAGGCTACGGACATCCGCAAATGCCACGGGCCGACCGCCGGTGACGGATTCGACCTCCGCGCACACCTTGTCGGCGTGTTCCGGATGTTCCGCGAGCACATGCAGCAGCCACATGATCGTGGAGGCCACGGTTTCGCTGCCCGGGGTGACAATCGCGACGACCTGGTCGTGGATCTCCTGTTCCCCGATGGGGTCGCCATTCTCGTCCTTTGCCTCCAGCAATGCCGTCAGCAAATCGTCCGGCCTTTGACCAGATGCCCGGCGTTCGGCGACGATCTCGTCGACCAGGAGATGCAAATCGGCCAGGGCCCGGTTGAATTCGCGGTTCGGCGGGAGAGGCAGCTTGTACAGCGGCCCGAGCGGGACCACCATCCGCCGGTACATACCGCGGAAGACGGTCGCGAGCGCGTTGCACAGCCGCTCGGCCCGCTCGTCCATGTACTCGCCGCGCAGCAGGCAGCGGGCGGCGATGCGCACCGCTATCCGGAACGACTCGGAGGTGCAGTCGACGGTCTCGCCGGGCTTCCAGCGCTCGGTCAGCGCATGCGCCTCCTCCTCCATGATCGGCCCGTACGCGGGGATCGCGTCGAGCCGGAAGGCCGGCTGGATGGTGCGCCGCTGACGCCGGTGCCGGGGGCCGTTCGCGGTGGCCACGCCCTCCTTGCCGAGCAGGCCTTCCAGGGACTCCCACAGCGGCCCGTCGATCTTGAAGTCGGTACTCAGCGCCATGGCCCCGGTGAGCTCCGGGGTGGTGACGGCGTACACCGTCTTCGGGCCGAGCTTCAGCCGTACGACGTCTCCGTGGTCCCGGAGCGCGGCCATGAAGGCCAGGGGATCTCGGACCAGCTTCCAGCCATGGCCGAGAAGTGGAACTCCTCCGCCCGCGAGGGGCGGTTCACGCAACTCCGAAGCCTCACGGGGTTGGGCTTCGGGGCGGACGGACTCGACGGTCATTTCTCACCTGCCGCTTCGTTGTTGACGTACGGGGGCGTGGACCGGTCGTCCCAGCTGTCGACCATGTACCGGCCGGACTCGTGGTGGAACCAGTAGACCGAGCTGAACCAGTTGCGCATATTGCAGACACAGGCACGCGCGGCGGCGCTGAGTTCTTTTCCGCGTACGGTGCCGTCGGCCAGGGAGTCGGCGAATTCCAGGGCGTGCCGCTCGGCGTCGAGGAAATCGGATATGCAGGTCTCGACGCGTTGCCTTACCTCGATCACCGCCTCTTCCAGAGTCAGCCCCTCGTGCTTTATGAGGCTGATTCCGAGATTGTGCACCTCATCGCCCGCGATTTCCTTCGGAAGCGAGCAGAGGTCGTTGTACCAGGCGGCGAATTCCTGGCTCAGTAACGCCGCCCGCCGATATGCCGGGTGTTTTCGCACACTGTCCGGAAGTTCCAGCTCGGCACTCGGCTCCAGCAGATCGGTCCAGATCCAGTGCGCGAAGGTGAGCCGACGCAGTGCGAGGTATTCCTCGACGGTGGGGATGATTCCTTCGGTACGGTTGCGGAATTCCCGGTCGTACGCCTCGATCACCGCGTGGAAGTGACGGGCGAACCGGATGTTCCAGGTGCGGGGCATGAACGAGTACAGCCGCACCATGCTGTCCGCGAACCCCGCGACCAGCGGGTCCCCGTGGTGCAGATGCTCCTCGGGTGCGTCGAGGGCCGCGTGCAGCCGGAACCTCAGCCGCCGCCAGGCGGCCGGGCGGTAGTGGACGATGTCGCGGTCGTGCCGGTCGTCCCAGACGAAGAACCACGCGCTGTAGTCCGCAATCGCCTGGAGCACCTCGTCGGGGGCGCCTATGTAGTACCCCGCCATGAGGTCGGTGTAGCAAAGGCCGTCGGCATATTCTTCGACCTTGTCGGCCGGCATCAGCCGCTTTTCCAGCAGCCAGGTTCGGGTCTTCTCCTGGAGCCTGGGCCAATATGGATGGAGTTGCCTGGGAAACGCTGCTTCGATCACCGGGAGAGAGAGCGATGGTGGTACTGGAACCGCCGTCGGTGTCGATGTGGTGCTGTGTGAGAAAGCATGCACGAACAAACCCCTCTCAGCCGCCAGTTGTACACGCCCCTCCCGCTGTGCCGGGCGTGCGCCGTTGCGTATCCCCGCACTTCCATTCAGCACCACAACTGACCGATCTGGGAACGGATTTGCTTCATTCACTACCCCACAGTGCCGAGAATCTCCCCCTATGTGACTGGTTCTGGATCACGACATGCGGGTATGGGATCGAACGTGCGACGGACATGCGAACGGCGCCCGGTCAGGACGGTGAACCTGAACAGACGCCGTGCGCATGGGGCTTGTGGGGCCTTCCGGCAGACCTCAGTCGTTCGCGACGACAGGGTAACGGGGCTCGTTCTCGGCCATCTGACGGAGCGCGTCCTTGCGCTCCCGCTTGGAGAGACGGTCGATGTAGAGGTAGCCGTAGAGGTGGTCCGTCTCGTGCTGCAAACACCGAGCGAAGTACCCGGTACCGCGTACCTTGATCGGGTTGCCCTTCTCGTCCTGCCCGGTCACCTCGGCGTAGTCGGGGCGGGCCAGCGGCGCGTACGCCGTCGGCACGGACAGGCAGCCCTCGTTGCTGTCGTCCAGGCTGCGCCGGTCCGCGGGCAGCTCGACGAGCTTCGGGTTGCAGACCACGCCCACGTGCCGGACGCCCTGGTCGTCCTGGCAGTCGTAGACGAAGACCTTCAGATCGACGCCGATCTGGTTGGCGGCCAGGCCCACGCCCTCGGCGGTGCGCTGTGAGGCGAACATGTCCGCCACGAGCTGGTCCAGCTCCGCGCCGAACTCGGTGACGTCCTTGCACTCCTTGTGGAGCACCGGGTTCCCGACGACGGTGATCGGCCGCGAGGTGCCGCGCTCACGCCAGGCGTTCTCGCGCTCCTCCGTGTCCTCGGTGTCGACGACGAACCCCTCGTCGTCCACGGGGAGCACGCCCGCGTGCTGCTGCTCGGTGTCCTGCTGGGCCATGACCGACGTATGCCTTCCTGCACAAGAAAAGAGGGTGTGACGCTGATACAGGGTACGGCGAACGGTCAGCAGACCTCTTCGAGATCCCGCCAGTCCCTGGAGTCCGGGCTGTCCGCGACCCACCCGTCCAGCAACCCCCGAACCAGCGAGGCCGGCGCGGCCACGCCACACTCCCGCTCCGGCACCCACAGCTGGCCATCGGTCCGGTGCCCCAGCGGCCCGGGGTGCCCCGGTTCGCTGTGATCGTGCGGATCCAGATGCTCCCCGTCGCCCTCGTCAGACGGCATCCGCGACTCCGAGCACATCCGGCACAGCAGCCGCACGGACGACGACCAGTCCTCCGCGGCGAACCCGGCGTCCGCGGCGAGCTGCTCCAGGGCGTCCCGGTCGGCCTCGGTGGCGGCCTCCAGCAGCACCACCCACGTCGGCACCGGTGAAGGCGCCCACAGCTCGATCTCGTCGAAGACGGGGTAGGCGTGCCCGGCCGACGTGGTCCGTTCCCCGTGCGGCACCCCGTCGTGCAGCACGACCTCGCCCCAGCGCCGCCCGGACGACGGCAGCGGGATCGACAGCACCTCGATACGGGCGGGGTCCAGCCGCCGCCCCCACACGACCTCGGCCTCCCCCTCGGGGGACAGTCGTACGGCCGCGCTGCCCAGGTCCATCCCGACCGGCTCACCGGACGCGGTCGCACCACCGGGCACCCGCAGCCCGTACGCCTGCCAGGCCCGCCGGGCCAGCGGCCAGTCCTGCAGGGCGGTGGCCGCGATGCCGACGTTCCACCAGTCGGGCGCCCCGGTCTCGCGGTCCAGCAGTGCCACGGCGCGCAGGCCGGCGGCCCGGGCCTGCTCCCAGTCGTGCCGGAACTTGTGGAGGAGGGCGAGGTTGAACCAGGACTCGGACAGCCAGGGCTCCAGGTCGGCGGCACGTGTCAGCAGTGCCCCCGCGTCTTCGTACCGACCGTCACCGATCAGCGTGAACGCACGGTCGGTGGCCTGCCGCCAGGAGGCGGAGGGCCGGTGCCGTCCCTTGCCGAAGATCCTCACGATTCCCGCCTGCCAGTTCCGTGGAGTGGGCTGGCTAGTGCTCGCCCCCGGACACCCTCTCATTCGCATCCAACCACGTACGGCTGGAAGGGCGCTCATTACCCATGGGTTACCCACCCACAGGCATACCCAGACTGTCTCTGGCCAGCACTCGGGCAAGCGACCCGACCACCTCCGGCGCATAGTCCCCGGCCGTGCCCAGCCGCAGCTCCTCCAGCGCCTTGAGCGGCCCGCCCGGCCCGGCGTCCCGCGCCTTCTCCTCGTACGCGTTCACGGCCCGCACGATCCGGGCGGCGACCGGCTGCTCCGGGCAGGGGTCGGCCAGCCGCTCCACGACTGTCGCGACCTGCGGATTCACGCCGGTCTGCCGTACGACGGCCCCGCCCAGCAGCGCGATCCGCCGCTGCTCCTCGACGGGCAGCACGGCGGTGGCCCCGGCCGGCACCGGGTCGACCAGGCTGAGCTGCCCGATGTCGTGCATCAGCGCCGCGTACTCCAGCACGGTGAGCTCGGCCTCGGACAGGCCGAGATCCCGCCCGACCTCCCGGCTGAGCGCGGCCACCCGCCGGGCGTGTCCGGCCGGTGTGTACCCGGCGATCTCGGTGGCCCGGGCGAGCGAGGCGATGGTCTGCCGGTAGGTGGCCCGCACTCCGGCGTACCGGCGCAGGGACATCTGGGTGAGCAGGAGGGGGAGCGAGAAGACGGGCAGCGCCCACAGCCCGACCACGGCGACCGCGAGCGCCATCACCGCGCCCGTCGCGCAGACGGCCGACCCGATCCCGAGCGTCGCCCGCAGCTCGTCGCGCAGCACCGGCCCGAAGGGCCACCGGGTGCGGGAGTGCGCCAGCGCGGCGGTGAGCAGGGCGTCGCACAGGGCGGTGAGGGCGAGAATGGCGACCAGGAGCAGCGCGTAGGCGGTGCCCCAGCCGTGGAACGTGCCCTGGTTGTACAGGGGTTGGAAGCACACGGCGGCGAAGCCGACGGTGAGCACGCGCCGGGCGAGCTGGTCGAGGACGGGGCGCCCGCGCGCGATGTGCGGCACGCTGCCGAGCAGCGAGGCGGCCAGGACGACGGCGACGACCTGCGCGACACCGTGCCGGGTGGGCTCCTTGCCCATCTCCCCCAGCAGTGCGTACGACAGCGCGGCGGCGGCCCCGAGCGGCGCCGCCTCCCTGCCCTCCGCCCCGGTCCACCGGGTGAGCTCGCCCAGAGCGACGAGAACCCCGAAGGCGAGTGCGGTGCCGCGTTGATCGAGGCCGCTCCACAGGGTGCCGAGCAGGCAGGCAGCGGCGAGGAGGGCGGCGCAGGTGTGGACGAGGGTGAGCAGGAGGGGTGGCCTCGGGGTCCTCATCGGTGCGCTCCCGGGGCGCTGGAGACCGGCGGGCGGGAAACGGGCGTACGGGCGTCGTCGGCGGTCACGGCCGGATGCCATCCGTGGTGGTCCACGGCTCGGGCGAGGGCCGTGACCATCCGGGGGTCGAAGTGCGAGCCCGCGCACCTCTCCAGCTCCAGCAGGGCGACGGACACGGGTCGGGCCCGCGAGTAGGACCGGGTGGACGTCATCGCGTCGAACGCGTCCGCGACCGCCACCACCCGCGCCGGCTCCGGGATCTGGCTGCCCATCAGCCCGTAGGGGTAGCCGCTCCCGTCCAGCCGCTCGTGGTGATGCAGTACGGCGGCCCGGGCCTCGCCCAGGAAGGAGATCCCCCGGACCATCTCGTGCCCGTACTCGGGATGCAGCTCGATCACCCGCCGCTCCTCGGGCGTGAGCGGGCCGTCCTTGCGCAGCAGCCGGGTGGGCACGCCCAGCTTCCCCACGTCGTGCAGGATCCCGGCGAACCGCACCACCTCGACGCGGTCGTCGTCCATGCCCAGCTCGCGCGCGATCATCATCGAGGCCAGCCCGACCCGTTCGCTGTGCCCGCGGGTGTAGCCGTCCTTGATGTCGACGGCCTGGACGAGTGCCCGGATGGTCGCCTGATGTGCCGCGCGCTCCCGGTGGTACTGGGCGAACACCCACCAGGACACGCACATCGGCAGCAGCACGAGCAGCGCGGCGACCGGCCCGTACGGGCTGCGCCACAGCACGGCCATCATCAGCCCGGCCAGACCGTGGACGGCGAGGGGCGCGAGCGAGCGCAGGAACAGCCCCCGCCAGGCGCGCCGCAGGGGCACCCGCTCGGCGAAGGCGCGAATCCCGCCGTCCAGCACGGTCAGGACCAGGCAGAACGCCAGGACCGCCGCCCCGGCCGGAATCAGCGCGTACGGGAAGTCGCCGGAAACCACGACGTCCCGCCCGCCCAGTTCCCCGTGCACCCGGGCCGCCGCCCAGACGGCCACGACGAGCTGGGCGGCCCGCCAGATCCGCCGGGTCCACAGCGGCCGTTGCCCGGCCGGCGACAGCAGCGCACCCGGCACCGCGACCAGCGCGGCAGCCGACGGCGACAGCAGAAGGGCCCCGGCGAGCAGGACGGGATAGAAGGTGCCCCCGAACCGCCATCGGGCGGCGACCTGCTCGCCGGCCGCGTACAGCACCGCGAGCAGAACGACCGCCCGCCAGGGCGTTGGGTTCTCGAGCAGCGGCGGCAGGAGGAGGGCCAGAGCGCACAGCGCCACACAGGCGACGTACGCGCGCGCCCGTGCCGGTATCGCCTCCATCTGGACGCCCTCCCCCACCATGACCTGCTCAGCTCAACAGGGGAGCCTAGGTCGGCAAGAGGGGCGGCTGTGGGCTTATCACCCGCCGATTAGCACGTTCGAGTGACGACAGCCCGTTCCAGGGAGGGGAGTTCAGGACTCCTGGGGCGCGGCGGTCACGTCGTGCTCGGGCACGGCCTGGCCGGAGCGGATCAGGTCGAGCCTGCCCAGCACCTTGGCGCGCAGGTCGGTCGGCACGTCGTCATGTCCGCAGCACCGCTTGACCAGCTTCTTCACGGCCTGCTCCAGCCCGTACTTCTCCAGGCAGGGCGAGCACTCCTCGAAGTGTTGCTCGAACTTGGTGCAGTCGGCGTCGGGCATCTCACGGTCGAGGAACTCGTACAGATGGTCGAGTACCTCACTGCAATCCGTCTCGTGCGGCTCTCCGCAGCTCATGAGCCCGAGCCTTTCGCTTCGTTCGACTCTCCGGCGCCGGCCGGAACCATCCCGCGCTCACGGGCGTAGTCCTCCAGCATTCCGCGCAGTTGACGGCGGCCCCGGTGCAGCCGGGACATCACCGTACCGATGGGTGTCCCCATGATGTCCGCGATCTCCTTGTACGCAAAGCCCTCTACGTCGGCCAGGTACACGGCGATACGGAATTCCTCCGGGATCGCCTGGAGTGCTTCCTTCACGTCCGAGTCGGGCAGGTGGTCGAGCGCCTGCGACTCGGCGGAACGCAGGCCGGTCGACATGTGCGACTCGGCACGCGCGAGCTGCCAGTCCTCGATCTCCTCGGCCGCGGAGCGCTGGGGTTCACGCTGCTTCTTGCGGTACGAGTTGATGAAGGTGTTGGTGAGGATCCGGTACAGCCAGGCCTTGAGGTTGGTGCCCTCGCGGAACTGGTGGAAGGACGCGTACGCCTTGGCGTAGGTCTCCTGCACCAGGTCCTCGGCGTCGGCCGGGTTGCGCGTCATGCGCAGCGCGGCCGAGTACATCTGGTCGAGGTACTCCAGCGCGTCCCGCTCGAAGCGCGCGCTGCGCTCGGCGGTCGTCTCGGTGGACGTCGCCGCGCTCGTGCCCAGGCCCTCGGGCTGCTCCGCCTGGCCGTTGTCGGTCCCTGCGTCGGTACCGGGAACCGGACCCACCTCCTCAAGATTCCGGGCAGGACCGAAACCGGTCCCACCTGAATCGGAGGATAGACGACCTGCCGTACCTGCCGCCGCTCGAATAGGAGCGGTCCGGGCCGCGTGCAGGACAGTCCAGTCCAGGTCGGCACGGCTGCTGCGGCTCGGGCAGTAGGTCGAACCCATGCGGCGGACTTCCTCTCCTACGACGTCTGCGCTGCTCGTTCAGCACCGCTGTCCGCCACAACAGAGGGCGGGGCCGCCACATTCCCGAACCTTTACCCGAGTGACTCGACCCACTTCACGACACTGTCGGTGACGATCGCCACGGCCTCGGCCTGATCGAGGGGCGCCCGCTTGGGGACGGCGAACCCGTGATCGCCGTACGGCACCTCGATCAGCTCGTGGTCCCCGTCCGGGAACTCCTCCGGCTTGCCGAAGGGATCGTTCCCGCCCTGTACGACGAGGGTGGGCACCCCGGCCCCGAGCAGTTCGGCTGCGCGGGACTTCTCGGGCTTGCCCGGCGGATGGAGGGGGAAGCTGAGGGCGAGGACGGCATGGGCGCCCAGTTCGACGGCCGTACGGCAGGCGACCCGGGCCCCGGCACTGCGGCCGCCGGAGATCACGGGCAGCCCGGGCGCGGCGAGGGCGGGCCACACGCCCCGCCAGCCGACGTCCAGTGTCCTGGGCGCGGGCGCCACCTTCTTGCCGGCCACGCGCCAGGGCTGCTCGACGAGGGCGACGGTGACGCCGTGGGCCGGGAGGACGGCGGCCAGCGCCTTCAGGTCCCGGGCCTCGATGCCCCCGCCGGCGCCGTGGCTCACGGCCAGCACGAGCCGGGGCTTCTCCGCCGGGTGCCAGGTGATGCGGGCGTCCCCCGCGTCCGTACCGATGGTCTGTGTCGTCACGTCGGACTCGTTCACGTAGGACTCGTTCGTCACGTCAGAAGAGTGTGCCCTCTTCGGGCCCGTCCAGCTCCTTGAGCAGCTCCGGGCCGTTGTTGCGGACATTGCTGACCAGGGTGGAGACGGGGTAGGCACGCATCAGTCCGGCAGGCGGCGGGTCGAGCAGCGAACGCAGCTCCTCGGGGTCCGTGCGGGACGGGTCCAGCCAGGTGTCCCAGCGGTCCGGGGTCAGCATCAGCGGCATCCGGGGATGGATGTCGGCCAGCGAGTTCGGGCCTTCGGCCGGAGCCACGGCGAGCGGGGTCGTCTCCGCCTCCGTCGTGATGACGGAGCAGGTCACCCACCAGGCCTGAGGGTGGTCGTCGGGCAGCGTGCGGTCCCGCCAGAACTCGTACAGCCCGGCCATCGCGAACACCGACCCGTCGGCGGGCAGCACGAAGTACGGCTGCTTGCGCGGCCGTTTCCGCTTCCCCTCGACCTCCAGGTCCCGCTCCTGACTGCCGGTGACCCACTCGTAGTAGCCGTCGGCGGGGATGATGCAGCGCCGGGAGGTGAAGGCCCTCCGGTACGACGGCTTCTCGTGCACCGTCTCCGCGCGCGCGTTGATCATCTTGAAGGCGCTCTCGGGGGTCTTGGACCAGCTCGGCACCAGCCCCCACTTCAGCTTCCGCAGCTGCCGAACCGGCCGAGCCGGGACGGAGGAACTGTTGGACGCAGTGGTCACGTCCTTCAAAGGACGGTCGAGGACGACGTGGACCTCCTTGGTCGGGGCCACGTTGTAGTCCGGCTCCAGGGTCTCCTCGGGCTCCCACTTCTCGATCTCAAAGATTCCTGCGAGATCCTCGGGTCCACGACTCGCTGCATACCGTCCGCACATACGTGCAACACTGCCAGATTCCATCCGACCACAGGGAGCCATCGCCTTACATGGACAGCACCGCATCCGCATCGCTCGCCTCCCTCTGGGACGAGGTCTCCGGCACCCAGCCCGACCCGGATCTGTGGGTGGTACTCGCCACGATGGTCGTCGCCCTCGCCGTGGTCGTCCCGCACACCCTGTGGCGCGTCTCCCGCAACGCCATCACCATCGCCCACGAGGGCGGCCACGGCCTGGTGGCCCTGCTGACCGGCCGAACCCTGACCGGCATACGCCTGCACTCCGACACCAGCGGCCTCACCGTCAGCCGCGGCAAGCCGCACGGCCTCGGCATGATCCTCACGGCGGCCGCCGGCTACACGGCTCCCCCGCTGCTGGGCCTGGGCGGCGCCGCACTGCTCGGCGCCGGCCGGATCACCCTGCTGCTGTGGCTGGCGACGGCCCTGCTGGTGGCGATGCTGGTGATGATCCGGAACGCGTACGGGGCGCTGACGGTGTTCGTCACGGGCGGCACGTTCGTGTTGGTGTCCTGGCTCACCGGGCCTCAGGTGCAGGCGGCGTTCGCGTACGTGGTGGTGTGGTTCCTGCTGCTGGGCGGGGTCAGGCCGGCGTTCGAGCTGCAGGCGAAGAGGTCGCGTGGGGGTGCCGGGGACTCCGACGCGGATCAACTGTCGCGGCTGACACACGTACCGGCGGGCTTGTGGCTGTTCCTGTTCCACGCGGTGTCGTTGTGCTCATTGATAGGGGGCGGCCGCTGGCTACTGGCGGTATGACAGCCAACCTGAAGGGGCAGGGCTGTGTCGATCTGCGGCTCCGCCGCGTGGGCGCGACCAGCCACAACGGACCCGCAGACGACAGACGGCCGACCCAACCCCCTCCTTATAGAGTGGGGCCCATGGCCCCGAACGACGCACACACCGCCCTCTGGCCCGCCCCGCACGCGAGCGGAGCCGTCGACGCGACGGTCCACGTGCCCGGGTCCAAGTCGGTCACCAACCGCGCCCTCGTCCTCGCCGCCCTGGCGAGCGAGCCCGGCTGGTTGCGCCGCCCGCTGCGCTCCCGCGACACCCTGCTCATGGCGGGCGCCCTGCGCGCGATGGGCGTCGGCATCGAGGAGGGCGTGGGCCCCGAGGGCACCGGCGAGGCGTGGCGGGTCCTCCCCGCGGGTCTGCGGGGCCCGGCCACGGTCGACGTCGGCAACGCCGGCACCGTGATGCGCTTCCTGCCGCCGGTCGCCGCGCTCTCCGACGGCCCCGTCCGCTTCGACGGCGACCCGAGGTCGTACGAGCGCCCCCTGAACGGCGTGATCGACGCCCTGCGCGTGCTCGGCGCCCGCATCGACGACGACGGCCGGGGCGCGCTGCCGCTGACGGTCCACGGCTCGGGCGCCCTGGAGGGCGGCCCGGTGGAGATCGACGCCTCGTCGTCGTCCCAGTTCGTGTCGGCCCTGCTGCTCTCCGGACCACGCTTCAACCAGGGCGTGGAGGTCCGCCACATCGGCTCCGCGCTCCCCTCGATGCCGCACATCCGCATGACCGTCGACATGCTGCGCTCGGTCGGCGCCCAGGTGGACACCCCGGAGTCGGGCGGCGAGCCGAACGTCTGGCGGGTCACGCCGGGCGCCCTGCTCGGCCGCGACCTGACCATCGAGCCGGATCTGTCCAACGCCCAGCCGTTCCTGGCGGCGGCGCTGGTGACCGGCGGCAAGGTCCTCGTCCCGGACTGGCCGTCCCGTACCACCCAGCCCGGTGACCGGCTGCGGGAGATCTTCACCGAGATGGGCGGTTCCTGCGAACTCACCGAGTACGGGCTCGTGTTCACCGGTTCGGGTGCGGTCCACGGCATCGACGTGGACCTGAGCGAGGTCGGCGAGCTGACCCCCGGCATCGCGGCGGTCGCGGCCCTCGCCGACTCCCCGTCGACCCTGCGCGGTGTCGCGCACCTGCGGCTGCACGAGACCGACCGCCTGGCCGCGCTGACCAAGGAGATCAACGAACTCGGCGGCGACGTCACCGAGACCGCCGACGGCCTGCACATCCGCCCGCGCCGACTGCACGGCGGCGTCTTCCACACCTACGAGGACCACCGCATGGCGACGGCCGGAGCGATCATCGGCCTCGCGGTCGAAGGCGTACGGATCGAGAACGTGGCGACGACGGCGAAGACCCTGCCGGACTTCCCCGAGCTGTGGACCGGGATGCTCGGGGCATAGGGACTCACGCCATGCGCCGCTACGGCAAGCACACCGACGAGGACGACATCCGCAGCCGCCCGAACCGCAAGGGCAACCGGCCGCGGACACACATCCGGCCCAAGCACGAGGACGCCTCCGAGGGCATGGTCCTCACCGTCGACCGGGGGCGGCTCACCTGCCTCGTCGAGGACCGGGTCGTGATGGCCATGAAGGCCCGCGAGCTGGGCCGCAAGGCCGCGGTGGTCGGTGACCGGGTGGCGCTGGTCGGCGACATGTCCGGCAAGAAGGACACCCTCGCGCGGATCGTACGGATCGAGGAGCGGACGTCGGTGCTCCGACGGACGGCCGACGACGACGATCCGTACGAGCGGGTGGTGGTCGCCAACGCCGACCAACTCGCCATCGTCACCGCCCTCGCCGACCCCGAGCCCCGTCCTCGGCTGATCGACCGCTGTCTGGTGGCGGCGTTCGACGGGGGTCTCGAGCCGCTGCTGGTGATGACGAAGTCGGACCTGGCGCCGCCGGACAAGCTCCTTGAGCTGTACGGCGATCTGGACATCCCGTACGTCGTGACCAGCCGGGAGGAGCTGGAGAACGGCGGTGCGGCGGGTCGCGTGCGGGAGCAACTGGACGGCAGGGTCACGGCGTTCGTCGGTCACTCCGGGGTGGGCAAGACGACGCTGGTGAACGCGCTGGTGTCGGTGGAACGGCGCCGGTTGACGGGCCACGTGAACGCGGTGACCGGTCGCGGCCGTCACACGACGACGTCGGCGCTGGCGCTGCCGCTGCCGGACGTGGACGGCTGGGTGATCGACACCCCGGGTGTGCGCTCCTTCGGCCTGGCTCATGTCGACCCGTCCCGTGTGATCCAAGCGTTCCCCGACCTCGAATCGGGAACCGAGGGCTGCCCGCGTGCGTGCAGTCATGACGAGCCCGATTGTGCGCTGGACGCGTGGGTGGCGGAGGGCCACGCCGATCAGGCGCGGCTGTACTCACTGCGGCGGCTCCTGGCCACGCGCGAGCGCACGGACGGCGACTGAGGAGGGGCCGAGGAAGGCGACTGACCTCCGCGTTGTTTGTCCGGCGCCGAGTCCGGTAAGGGCATAATCGCACCGAGCCGGATCCAAGCCTGACGAAGCGGTCACAGAACGTGGGCATACGGGAGGACAGCACATGGCGTGGCTGCTGGTCATCGTGGCGGGGCTGCTCGAAACCGGCTTCGCCGTCTGTCTGAAGCTGTCGCACGGCTTCACCCGGCTCTGGCCGACCGTCGCTTTCTGCATCTTCGCCCTCGGCAGTTTCGGACTGCTGACGCTGGCGCTGCGGAAGCTGGACGTGGGGCCGGCGTATGCGGTGTGGACGGGGATCGGGGCGACGGGTACGGCGATCTACGGGATGATCTTCCTCGGGGACGTCGTGTCGACGTTGAAGATCGTGTCGATCTCGCTGGTGATCGTGGGGATCGTCGGGCTGCAGTTGTCGGGGGCGGCGCACTGAGGCGGTTTCCTCCGGAGGCCGGACCTGGCCAGGCGCGGTGCGGTGCGGTGCGGTGCGGTTGATGCGGCTGGTGCGGTCTGGCCTGGCATGGCCTGGTCAGGTCAGGCGGTCAACTGCCGGTGCAGGGCGCTGCGTACGAGGTCGGAGACGCCGCCTTCGCCGGGTGGGGCGGCGACGCAGGACAGGGCCAGCCTGACGACCAACTCGCAGGAGCGGGAGAGGTCGGCGGCGTCGGACTTGTTGCTGCCGGGGCCGGAGAGGATGGCTACGGCGCGGTCGCGCACGATGGCCACGAAGTCGCCGGGCGAGGGCAGTGGCCCGTCGGCCCGCCGCTGGGCCGGCACGGCCGAGGAGGACGGTACGGCCGACAGCGTCGGTGAGGGCAGGCGCTCGTTCCAGCAGCCGGTGAGCATCGCGCGGACGAGGGCGTTGTCTCGGGCGAGGGCGGCGGTCCACTCCGCGGTGGCGGTGAGTCGCTCGCGGGCGTCGCTGTGCGTGGCGAGGGCGCGGTCGATGCCGGCGAGGTAGCCGTCGGCCTCTCTCCTCACCAGCGCGCGGGCGAGGCCCTCCTTGCTCCCGAACTCGTTGTACAGCGTCTGCCGGGACACTCCGGCCGCCGCGGCCACGTCCACCATCCGCACGGCGGACCACGGCCGACGCGCCAGCGCCGTATAAGCGGCGTCCAACAGAGATTCCCGCGCTGCAGGCATCATCGCCTCCCGGGGACGAGCGGCTCTGCGCCCAGATTTGACGCGCACAGGGGCACTGTCAAGGGTTCGCGAAGGCATGCGGGGGCGCCAGTTCGCCGCGGTGCGCGGGCCTTCGGTGGGTTGGGTGCGGGTGGGATGTGGGGTGCCTGCGGTGGCCTCCGGCGGTTGAGGGTGGGGTGCCTGCGGCGGCCTGTGCGGGTGGGGTGGGGGTTCGCGTAGCGCCTGCGGGTGGGTTGTGGGTCGGGGCCGTGCCGGGGGGTG
>NZ_BAAAZY010000012.1:587939-875753 GCF_039537145.1 Streptomyces shaanxiensis | reverse complement strand
GGGGGGGTGTCCGTCCTCGGACCGGCGGTCACCTTAGGCCGGGAGGTGCTGCGTGTTGACGCCGGCCACTGCGGGCGGACACCCCCCGGCACGTCCCCTTCCCGCCGTACGCGACTGCAGGCCCGTGGGGGTACGCCCATCCCAGCCCCCACCCACCCGTGGGGGGACTCCCTCCCCAGGCCCCCGCCCACCCCCAGCGGGCCGTCACCTCTGGACGCCGCCCAGGCAATGTCAGCCCGTCCGGCGTTTGAGGACGAGGCCCTTCGGGCCGAAGCGGGGGTCTGGGGGCGGCAGCCCCCAGGGACGGGATGGGTAGGGGCGGCGGGGGCGAGACCAATGTGGCCTCGGGACGACACCCGCCGGCGCGCGCGAGCGACCCAACCCCCGCGCCGGGCCACGCGACCAAGCGATGCCCCTGCCGGCCCGTACTCCCCCGCACCCGACAACCACACGCAACCCGCCCACAACCGCAAGGCCTAGTAGCCCCACCCCGACCACGACAGATACCGTTCGTTCCATGCCGGACTACCTCGACGATCTCCGCCTCGCCCACGTCCTCGCGGACGCCGCCGACGCCGCCACCATGGACCGCTTCAAGGCCCTCGACCTCAAGGTCGAGACCAAGCCGGACATGACCCCGGTGAGCGAGGCCGACAGGGCCGCCGAGGAGCTGATCCGCGGACAGCTGCAGCGCGCCCGGCCGAGGGACGCGATCCTGGGCGAGGAGTACGGCGTCGAGGGCACCGGCCCCCGCCGCTGGGTGATCGACCCGATCGACGGCACCAAGAACTACGTACGCGGCGTCCCGGTCTGGGCCACCCTCATCTCCCTGACGGAGGCGAGCGAGGGCGGCTTCCAGCCGGTCGTGGGCCTCGTGTCCGCCCCTGCCCTCGGCCGCCGCTGGTGGGCCGCCAAGGGTCACGGCGCCTTCACCGGCCGCAGCCTCTCCTCCGCGAGCCGCCTACGCGTCTCCGGCGTCTCGAAGCTGACGGACGCCTCGTTCGCGTACTCCTCACTGAGCGGCTGGGAGGAGCAGGGGCGTCTGGGCGGCTTCCTCGACCTCACGCGCGAGGTGTGGCGTACGCGCGCGTACGGCGACTTCTGGCCGTACATGATGGTCGCCGAGGGCTCGGTCGACCTCTGCGCCGAGCCGGAGCTCTCCCTCTGGGACATGGCAGCCAACGCGATCATCGTCACGGAGTCCGGCGGCACCTTCACCGGCCTGGACGGCCGCCCGGGCCCGCACAGCGGCAACGCGGCCGCCTCGAACGGCCTGCTGCACGACGAGCTCCTCGGATACCTCAACGAGCGCTCCTGAGCGCCCCTTTGCAGCGCTGCTGAGCGCCCCCTTGTTGACCCCCTCTTTACCTGTCACTCTGAGAGTCCCCCCACTTGTGAATTTGTGAAACCGTGAACAAACGGTGCGGGGGCACTTCAGGAGGTGGCTCCATCCATGCTCGTACGTGACGCCATGAGCACCGTGGTCCTCACCATCGGCCCCACCCACACCCTTCGCCAGGCCGCCGCGCTGATGTCCGCCCGTCGGGTCGGCGCGGCCGTGGTCCACGACCCCGACGCCGGCGGTATCGGCATCCTCACCGAACGCGACATCCTCAACTCCGTCGGCCTCGGACAGAACCCGGACATCGAGCACGCCCACGACCACACCACCACCGACGTCGTGTTCGCCGCCCCGTCATGGACCCTGGAGGAGGCGGCCCGCGCCATGGCACACGGCGGCTTCCGCCATCTGATCGTCCTGGACCACGAGGAGCCCGTGGGCATCGTCTCGGTCCGCGACATCATCCGCTGCTGGGCACCCGTACGGCAGCACGTGCCCGCATAACCCGAGCACGCACGCGTGCAGCCCACGCGAAACGGGCCGGACCCGAAGGGACCCGGCCCGTCCGCAACCCTGCGGGAAGTTCTGGATCGATGCTGGACTTCATCCAATCTAGGTTGAACTCTAAAGTCACATCCATTCGGAACCTGGTCCTCCTGCTGTTAAGGTGTTCTCCATGAGCGACCTTCTGGAACGGCTGCGCGGACGCGGATGGCGGATGACCGCGCAGCGCCGCGTCGTGGCCGAGGTCCTCGCCGGCGATCACGTCCACCTGACGGCCGACGAGGTGCACGCGCGAGCCGTCGCCAAGCTGCCCGAGATCTCCCGCGCGACCGTCTACAACACGCTGGGCGAGCTGGTCACCCTCGGCGAGGTGCTCGAGGTCTCCACCGACAAGCGCGCGAAGCGGTACGACCCGAACGCCCACCGGCCCCACCACCACCTGGTGTGCGCCCAGTGCGGCGCGATCCGGGACGTCCACCCGACGGGCAACCCGATGGCCGACCTCCCCGACTCCGAGCGCTTCGGCTTCACGGTCTCGGACGTCGAGGTGACGTACCGCGGCGTCTGCCCGAACTGCGCGAAGGCGTAAACCTTCCGGCTCCTGAGCCCCGGCACCGTTGAGTGCCGGGGCTTTGTGCTGCCCGCGTGCGGATGCGGACGGGGTTCCCGAATCTGACGGGCCGTCATATGGTCAACGGCACCCACGCCTACATCGCTCACACGAGTAAGTCACCCACACGAGTACGTCACCCACACGTCCGTTCCGCACTCCGCGAGGAGACCGAAGTGGGAGAGCCAGCACCGACCCCCACCGGAGAGCCGTATCCGCCGCATCCGAACCATCCGCCGTATGCGCCGCATCCCAAACTCAAGGCCCATGACCTCACCCGCACGTTCGGCCGAACCCCCCGCCCGGTCCACGCCCTCGGCCCTCTCGAACTGACCGTCGCACCCGGCGAGTTCGTCTGTGTCGTGGGCCCCTCCGGCTGCGGCAAGTCCACGCTGCTGCGCATCGCCGCGGGCCTGCTCCGCCCGAGCACGGGCACGCTGGAGATCCGCACGTCGAGCCGTCGCCCGGCGGCCATGATCTTCCAGGACTACGGCATCTACGACTGGAAGACCGTCCGCGCGAACGTCCGCTTCGGCCTGGACATCCAGCGTGTCCCGCGCCGCGAGGCGAACGCCCGCGCCGACGACTGGCTGGCCCGCATGGACCTGTCGGACTTCGCGGACGCCTACCCGGCCACCCTCTCCGGCGGTATGCGCCAGCGCGTGGCCATCGCCCGCGCCCTGGCCGTGGAACCCGAACTCCTGCTGATGGACGAGCCCTTCGCGGCCCTCGACGCCCAGCTCCGCACCATCCTCCAGGACGAGCTCCTGGACATCACCCAGTCGCTGCGGACCACCACGCTCTTCATCACCCACAGCCTGGAGGAGGCGATCGTCCTCGGCGACCGCGTGCTCGTGATGTCCGCCCGCCCGGGCCGGATCATCGCCGAACACCGCCCGCCCTTCCCTCGCCCGCGCACCGGCGACATCCGCGCCACCCCCGAGTTCACCGCCCTGCGAAGCGAACTGTGGGACCTGCTGCGGAAGGAGGCGGTCCCGGCATGACGACGCTCACCAAGCCGCCCGCCGACTCTGTCCTGATCCGCCGCCCCGGCCCGCGCGAACTGCACCCGGCCCGCACCCACCGCCGCAGGCGCGCGCTGGAGGTTTCCCTGGCCCTGGCCGTCCCTCTCTTCCTCCTCCTGCTGTGGCAACTGGCGGCCGCCCAGGCCTGGATCGACGACCGCGTCTACCCGGCCCCGTCCACGATCCTCGCCGACGGCTGGGACCGGGCGGCGGCCGGCGACCTGTGGCCGGACGTGTGGGCCACGCTGAAGCGCGTCCTCGCGGGATACGCGGCCGGCACGGCGGCGGGCTACGCCCTCGGCCTCCTGATGGGCTCCCTCTCCCTGGTACGGGCCGCACTGGAACCACTCCTGGACGCGCTGTACGTCGTACCGAAACTGGCTCTCCTGCCCGTCTTCCTGAACATGTTCGGCCTGGGTGAGGGCCCGCAGGTGGCGCTGGTGGCGGCCACGGTCTTCTTCTTCGTCTGGATCTCCACCATGTCCGCGGTCATGTCCATCCCGTCCGGCCACCGTGACGCGGGCCAGGTCTTCGGCGCCTCCCGGTGGCAGATGTTCCGCCACGTCCTGCTTCCGGCCTCCCTCCCCTCCGTCCTGGTGGGCGCGCGCATCGCGGCGGGCGTGGCGGTCCTGGTCATCGTCGCGTCGGAGCAGATCGCCGCGACGAACGGCCTGGGCCATCTGATCTTCGACTCGCGCGCTCTGTTCCAGAACGACGTGATGTTCGTCGGCATCGTCTGCGTCGCGGTCCTGGGAGTCCTCTTCTCCGAACTCATCCGCTTCGCGGGCCGCCTGCTCACTCCATGGGCACCGAGGGACCGAGGAAGGGGCCAGTCATGAGGAGGAAGGGACCCACCATGAGAAGGAGGACCCGCGCATACGTCGTCGTCATCGCCGCGGCAGCGCTGCTGGCGTCGGCCGCCTGCTCCTCCCCGTCCGAGTCGGGCTCCGCCTCGACGGCAGCCGCAGGCGACCGTACGATCCGCGCGGTCGAGGGCTGCGGCGCGAAGTCCTGGACGAACCCGCAGGACCTCTCCCCGAACCGCGCACCGGCCCGCTGTCTCCCCGGATCCCCTCCCCCACGGCCGCTGTCAGAGCCCCGCGAGCTGACGATCGCGACGGGAACGCTGAGCGCCGAGTACGTGGCTCCGCTGCAAGTCGCCCTCGACAAGGGCGAGTTCAAGAAGGAGGGCCTGGACGTCACGCTCAAGGTGCTGCCGACGCCGGACGCGCTCCCGCTGCTGGCCAAGGGAGACATCGACGCCCTGTGGGCGGCTCCGGAGGCCGCGGTCATGAACGGCGTCAAGGGCGGCTTCGACATCAAGTGGGTCGCGGGCAACTTCTCACCCGACCCGAAGTCGAAGAGCGGCCTGTGGGTGCGCCTGAAGGACGGCGAGAGCGCGAACCGGGTCGCCATGGCGGGACACAAGCTGGGCACGATGATCGGCAAGGGCTCGGTGATCGCGTACCCCATGGAGCAGGCCCTGGAGAAACACGGCGGGGGCCTGGCCGACATCCAGTACCAGCAACTGGGCTCGGCCGACGTCCTCACGGCCCTGCAGAACGGCGGCGTCGACTCGGCGTGGCTCCTGGACCCGGTCTGGCGCAAGGTGGACGGCAAGCGGGGCTACGCCTTCCTGGGCGGCCAGCCGCGGGGCGAGCCCTTGGGCGGCATGCTCTACGGCCACACACTGCTGCAGGACGACGTGGACGCGGGCGTGGCTCTGCTGCGGGCCTACATCCGCACGGTGAACTCGTACTTCACGTCGGACTACAAGCAGGATGCGAGCTTCGTCACATATCTGGCAGAACTCCTCAAGGCAGAGGAGTCCATCCTCGAATCCACGCCGCCGCTCCGCATGGACTGGGAAATCCGCGCCGGCACGACAACACGCCTCCAGGCGGCCTACGAGGCCCAGGGCGTGGCGGAGGGAAGCCCGCTGCCGGAGTCGCGAACGGTCGACCGCAGGTTGTACGAGGAGGCGGTGGGCCACCAGCCCTGACCAGCCCCTCAGCTTCCGGGACACATTCAGAACTCATCCGGAAAAGCACCTAGGGCCGGGATCCTTGCGGATCCCGGCCCTAGGCCTTCAGTAGCGGGGACAGGATTTGAACCTGCGACCTCTGGGTTATGAGCCCAGCGAGCTACCGAGCTGCTCCACCCCGCGTCGGTGAACTGAACATTACGTCAACGACGAGGACAGAGGCAAATCAGTTGTCGTGCGGCCGACGCGGCGTCACGCCGAGAGCTCCTCGCGCAGGGCGTCCCGAAGTCGCGCCGCCCGCTCCGCAACCTCGGCCGGCCCCAGCGTCACCGCCCGATCAGCCCACCGCTGCCCCTCGGCCAGCTCGCCGCGACGCGCGTAGACCAGGGCCAGCCGCAGCGCCGACCGCCCGTGCCCGGCGTCGGCCGCCCGTGTCCACCACACCGCGGCCTCCGGCTCACTGCCCTCCCGGGCGAGGAGCAGCCCCAGGTTGAAGGCACCGTTCCGCGACCCGGCCTCGGCGGCCTCCCGGTACCACCGGGCCGCCTCCACGACGTCGCCCCGGGCGGCGGCCAGCATCCCGACCCGCACCTGCGCCCGGCGGTGGCCCTGGGAGGCCGCCCGCTCGTACCACTCCTCGCACTCGGTCTTCTCGTGCACCGTCTCCCCGAGCTCGTGCGCGGGCTCCGGCGGCCGACGGGCGTCCAGCAGCGTCGCCAGCCGATACGCGGCCTCAGCGCTGCCGCCCCCGGCCGCGCACCGCAGATGCCGCTCCGCCGTGGGCTCGTCCCCGTCCCGCAGCCGGGCGATCCCGACCTGCAGCGCCGCCTCCGTGTGGCCGGCGGCGGCGGCACGCTCGTACCAGCGCAGCGCGGCCCGCTCCTCGCCCCGCCCGGCGTACAGGATCCCCAGGTTGAACGCGGCGTCCACGCTCCCCGCCTCGGCGGCCTTGGAGAACCACGGCTCGGCGCCCGTCGCGTCCCCGCCCTGGAGCAGCAGGATCGCCAGCGCGTTCGCCGCCTCGCGGTGCCCGGCGTACGCCGCGCGCCGGTACCACTGCTCGGCCTGCGCGGTGCGCGCCTGCTCGGCGCAGAGCAGCCCGAGGTTGTACGCGCCGTTCACGTCACCGGCATCCATCGCGGCCCGGTACCACCGCTCGGCGGTCTGCGTCTCCCCGCGCTCGGCGTGCAGCGCGCCCAGCGCGTTCGCGGCGTTGCCGTCGCCGTCCTGGGCGGCCCGCAGCCACCACACGGCGGCGCTCTCGCTGTCCCCCGCGTCCCTGAGCAGGAAACCGAGCGCACAGGCGGCGCGCGCCTCCCCGTCCTTGGCGGACGTCAGATACCAGCGCCCGGCCTCCTTGAGCTCCCCGCGCTTCTCGAGGATCGCGCCGAGGTGCAGCGCGGCCCTGCGGTGGCCGCGGGCGGCGGCCTGCCGGTACCACTGCTCGGCCTCCTCCAGCACCGGCTCGCTCCCGGCGACACCGTTGTCGGCTCCGTCCTCGCCCGCACGGGTCCCCTGCCGGTCGAGCGCGCGCGCCAGCCGGTACGCCGCCTCCCGGTGCCCCCGCTCCGCCGCGGCCCGCATCCACTGCTCGGCCCCGGCGTCGCTGCGGTGCTCCAGCAGATCGGCGAGCGCGTAGGCGCCCAGCGCGTGCCCCTGCTCGGCGGACTGGCGCAGCCAGTACTCGGCGGCGGGCTCGTCGCCCCGCTCGCGGTGATGACGTCCCAGCGCGTGCGCGGCCGCGGCCGATCCCGCGACGGCGGCGATCCGCCACCATCCGGCGGCCTCGTCGGCGTACCCGCGCTGGTGAAGCAGGACTCCCAGGTTGTTGGCGGCGGCACGGTCCCCGGCGGCGGTGGCGGCACGCAGCGAAGGCTCGGCTCCGTCGAGATCACCGCGGCGCAGCAGCATGGCGCCGAGGACGCTCATCGCCTCGACGTCCCCGGCCTCGGCGGCAAGCCGCTGCCGCGCCTCCTCGATCGCCTCGCCGGCCTCGTCCTGGTCCGCCGGCTGGTCCAGGGCGAAGTCGCCCTCCGGCTGCGCGAGATCACTCACCGGCCGCGAGGCACCGCCTGTCGGCTGCACGAAATCGCCCGTCGGCTGCACAAAGTCGGCAGGCTGCACAAACCGCCCTGTCTCCAACAGAGTTGCCTTGTCCCCCATAACGTCCATCGTCGCACCACCTGCAACCTGGGTACACCTGGTATACCGCAGCCAGTGAGGTCACTTCAGCGTTTTGTCGACATGCCCACAGAGAGACAAGTCAAACACAGTTCCCTCAACTCCCCACGGCGGCGTGGCCGTCCCGCCCTCCGGCACATGCGTTCGCACACCACGAAGGCCCGGATCCTCTGGAGGATCCGGGCCTTCGCTGTCGTACGAAATATTCGTCGACTTCAGTAGCGGGGACAGGATTTGAACCTGCGACCTCTGGGTTATGAGCCCAGCGAGCTACCGAGCTGCTCCACCCCGCGCCGTTGTTCGGCAACCGTATCACGGCGCGGGGTGGGCTATTCGATCAAGCGCCGTCCCTAGGTGCCGGTAGGACTGCTGGTCGGCTTTGGACTCGAACTCGGGCTGGGGCTACTGCCACTGTCGCCGCCGCCACTGCCGCCGGTCTTGTCCGCCTGCGCCTGCGCGTCCTCGGCCCGCTTCAGCGCATCCTCGAGGTCCTCCTGCGCCCGGCCGTATGCCTCCCAGTCGCCGTTCTTCAGGGCTTCCTGGCCGGCCTCGAAGGCCTTCTGGGCGTCGTCGAGCGCATCTTGGACCGTCGGGTTGTCGGACGTCGGTGGTGGCGTCGTACCGCCGCCGTCCTCGTCGCCCTCGTCCGGTGGCTCGGTCGGCGCACCCTCCGCTCCGAAGACCTTGTTGAGGGCCTCGTCGAGGGTGTCCTCGAAGGCGATGGCGCCTCCGTAGGTCACCAGCACCTTCCGCAGCAGCGGGTACTTGAGTCCACCACCACGTACGTAGACCGGCTCCACGTACAGCAGTCCTCCGTCAAGTGGCACGGTCAGCAGATTGCCGTACTCAATGTCGGAGTCGCCGCCACCTTTCAGCAGCCTGATGGTCTCGGCGATGTCCTGCTCGGAGTTGAACTGACTCTGGACCTGACTGGGCCCGTTGACCGTGGTGTTGGTCGGCAGTTTCAGAATTCTGATCTTGCCGTAGTCACTGGTGCCCGCCTCGGCGTCCACGGCCATGAAGGCGCTGAGGTTGTCCCGCCCGTTCGGCGTGAACGTCGTCGTCAGCGAGAACGCCTGCGCCTGCTGGTCCGGCATCTTCATGCTCAGGTAGTACGGCGGGACCGCGTTGCCCGACTTGTTGGTCGGGTCGTCCGGCACCTGCCAGACCTCGCTGCCGCTGAGGAACGTCGTCGCGTCCTTCACGTGGTAGCGGGTGAGCAGCTCGCGCTGGACCTTGAACAGGTCCTGCGGGTAGCGCAGATGGGCCATCAGCGACTTCGAGATCTCGGTCTTCGGCTTCACCGTGTCCGGGAACGCCTTCATCCAGGTCTTCAGGACCGGGTCCTGAGTGTCCCACTGGAAGAGCTTGACCTCGCCGGTGTACGCGTCGACCGTCGCCTTCACCGAGTTGCGGATGTAGTTGACCTGGTTCTGCTGGGCCACGACCGCCCGCTGGTCGTTGGTCGCGGTCAGCGAGTCCGCCGTCGTGTCACCGAGGGTCGTGCGGGAGGAGTACGGGTAGCCGTTCGTCGTCGTGTACGCGTCGACGATCCACTGGATACGGCCGTCCACGACCGCCGGATAGGCGTCACCGTCGATGGTCAGCCACGGGGCGACCGCCTCGACGCGCTCCTTGGGCGTGCGGTTGTACAGGATGCGCGAACCGTCGCCGATCGCACCGGAGTACAGGATCTGCGGCTCGCCGAACGCCACCGCGTACGCGGCCCGGTTGACCGGGTTGGAGAGACTGACCCCGCTGTCGGCCTTGTAGCTGTAGGTCTTCTCACCGCTGTCGTCGGAGTAGTCGATCTCCTTCTGGGGACCGCCGACGATCGAGTACATGGTGGTCTTCTCGCCGTAGTAGACCCGCTGCTCGTACGTCCCGAGGTCGCCCTTGGACGGCAGGTCGGACTCGGTGAAGTCCGGCCGGCCCTGGGAGTCGGCGTTGGTGCCATCGGCGGCGACCACGCCGTAGCCGTGGGTGTAACGGAAGTGGTCGTTGATCCAGTTCCGCTTCGGAATGCCGTTGAGGTTGATCTCGCGCAGACCGATGACGGTGTCCTGGTCCTTGCCGTCCTTGCTGTACCGGTCGACGTCCAGGTTGGTCGGGAACGCGTAGTAGTTCCTGATCTGCTGGAGCTGCTGGAACGTCGGCGAGACGATGTTCGGGTCCAGGATCCGGATGCTCGCCGCGGCGTCCACGTCGTCGCGCAGCTTGGCCTTGTCCTCGGTCTTGCTCGTGCCCGGGTACTCGGTGACCTGAGTGCCATCGATGCCGTAGGCCTCGCGCGTCGCCTTGAGGTTCTTGTCGACGTACGGCGCTTCCTTGGCCTGCTCGTTGGGCTGGACCTGGAACTTCTGGACGATCGCCGGGTACAGGCCGCCGATGAGGATCGCCGAGAGCACCATCAGACCGAAGCCGATGACGGGCAGCTGCCAGGTGCGCCGCCACAGGGTGGCGAAGAACAGCAGGGCGCAGATGACCGCGATGCAGAACAGGATCGTCTTGGCCGGCAGATAGGCGTTGGCGTCGACGTACCTGAGGCCGGTCCAGTTGTCGGTCGCCTTGAAGTCGCTGGACTTCACCGCGAGTCCGTACCGGTCGAGCCAGTACGCGACGGCCTTCAGGGCGACGAAGATGCCGATGAGGACCGACAGATGGCCGGTGGCCGCGGCCGTGGCGCGCGCGCCCGGGCTGGTGATGCGCAGCCCGCCGTACAGGTAGTGGGTGAGCGCGGCGGCGATCACGGAGAGGATCGCGGCGGCGAAGCCGAAGCCGAGCAGGAACCGGTACCAGGGCAGGTCGAAGGCGTAGAAGCCGACGTCGAGGTGGAACTGCGGGTCCTTCTCACCGAAGGGCACGCCGTTGACCCACATCAGCCAGGTGCGCCACTGGCTGGAGGCGGAGGCCCCGGCGATCAGGCCGACCAGGGCGGTGATCGCGAGCAGCAGCCACTTCTTGTACGGCGCGATGCCCATGCGGTAGCGGTCGAGGCTCTGCTGCTCCATCGACATGGCGCTCAGCGGCGGACGCAGCCGGTGCGCGAGCCAGATGTTGAAGCCGACCGAGAGGGCCATCAACAGACCGAAGACGAAGAAGAGTCCGATCTTCGTCCACAGCGTGGTCGTGAACACCGACGAGTAGTTCACCGACCGGTACCAGAGCCAGTCCGTCCAGAAGCCCGCGAACATGGTGAAGGCCATGCCGAGGACGGCGAGGACGCCCAGTGTCATGAGCAGCGTCCGGACACGCCGGGACGGGCGGCCCACTCTGATCCGTGGCCCGGTCGGGCCTCCGCCGCGGTCCGGCATCTGGAAAGCCAAGGTTCGCACCCCGAGGTTCGCTGTTGATCCGTCAGGCCCGCGTCTTCGTGGACCCTCCGTGGCCCCCCGTGATCGTGGGCCCACACCTATGCAACTTACTCACCGTTTACTCAGTTCCCGATTCCGGCCAGGAACGAGAGAGGATTGTGACCATGTCCAACACTCCCATGGCGGCGAGCCCGCTCACCCGGGCCGTTCTCGAGATCGACGAGTACGCCTCCGGCCTCGGCTGGGACCAGCCCGCCCGCCTTTTCGCCCTCGTAGACACCGCACGGCTGCGGGCCCAGGAACCCGGCCTCGCCGCCCAGCTCGGCCTGGGGGACGAGCAGGAGTCCACCGGCCTGACCCCGATCGAGCAGGACGAACTTCCAACGGGCAAGGCGCTCGACGAGTTCCTGGGCACGATCGCCTGGCCCGACGCGGTGGTCGGCTGCGCGCTCACCGTCGAACGCCTGATGCTGCCCCCGTCCGCGGAGGCACAGGTCCCGCAGGGCCTGACCGGCGGCAAGCTCGCGAAGTGGGTGGCGGACCACCCCGACCGCCAGGAGGTCCGTATGACGGTCGCGGTGCTGCGTGACGGCGCCCGAGAGTCGGCCGTACGCCTGCGCGAGAAGGACACCCCGACGGAGGTCCTCACCGGCCCGGACCTGATCCCGGGGCTGGCGGAGGCGCTGGCGGCGACGTTCGAGGACTGAGGTCTTCCGGTACGGCCGAGCATTTCGGTACGGCAGTGGGGGCGCCCCTCCCCTCGGGGGGCGCCCCCACTGCCGTACTCAAGGCGTGCCGCTCAGCTCTTGGTGGTGCACTTCGGCAGGTCGGCGGTGGCACCGGAGCGGATGTCCTTCAGGGCACCGAGCGCGTCGTCGATGGTGTCGACCTTGACGAGGGTGAGCCCCTCGGGGACGTCCCGGGCGGCGGTCGCGCAGTTGTCGGCGGGCGTGAGGAAGTACTGGGCGCCCTTGTCGCGCGCGGCGATGGTCTTCATCTCGATGCCGCCGATGGGTCCGACCTTGCCGTCGTCGTCGATGGTGCCGGTGCCGGCGACGAACTTGCCGCCGGTGAGGCTGCCCGGGGTGAGCTTGTCGTAGAGCCCGAGCGAGAACATCAGGCCCGCGCTGGGGCCGCCGACGTCGGCGAGCTTGATGTCGATGGTGAACGGGAAGGTGTGGTCGGTCCCGGCGGAGATCCCGACGATGGCGCGCTTCTCGCTGCTGTCGTCGGACTGGGCGGTCCTGATCGTGATCTTCTCGGTCTTCGTCGGCGTCCTGCGCTCCTTCTCGGCGGCGGCCTGCTCCTTGGCCGGCACGATCGTGAAGACGACGTCCTGGCCGGGCTTGTGCTTGGTCACCAGCTCGGCGACGTCCGAGGGTTCCTTCACCGCCGTCCCGTCGACGGCCTTGATGACGTCACCGGCGTGCAGCTTGCCCTCGGCCGGCGTTCCCTTCACCACGGTCGAGACGATCACCCAGCTCTGCACCGGGATGTCCAGTGCCTTCAGGGCGGCGACCTTGGCGCTCTCCTGGGACTGGCTGAACTCCTCGGCGTTCTCCTGGGTGGACTGCTCCTCGGTCTTGCCGTCCGGGTAGAGGGTGTCGTGCGGCACGACCTTGTTGTCATGCGCGAGCCACCCGTAGACGGCCTCCACGAGGTTCATCTTGTAGTCGGCGCTGGTGACCCGGACGGTGGTCATGTTGAGGTGCCCGGTCGTCGCATAGGTCTTGCGCCCGGAGATCTGCAGCACCGGCTCGCCGTCGTGCTCGCCGAGGGTGTTCACCGTCGGCCCCGGGGACATCTCCGAGTACGGCACGGGGATGAAGACTCCCGCGCACAGGAGCGCGATCAGCATCAGGGTGGAGGCGAGCATCGTCGCGGTGCGGCGTGGCATGGCACGACAGTACGTGACCCTTCTGTCAGCGCCCCGTCAGGGCCGTCTGACAGGGAACCGTCAAGACCGTCGGCAGTGGACCGGCAGGGCCGCGAACCGCCCCGCGATCATGTGCGGGACGAGGACTTCTTCTCCATGGCCTCGCGGAACCGGGCATAGCCGTCGAGTTCCGGCCCGTCTCCACGAGCCTTTCGGTTCCGGTTGGCCCAACCGCCCCACAGACCGGCGCCGATCGCAGCCACAAGCGGAATCAGCAACCAGGCGAGCGCCGCCATGCCGTCCTCCCATCCCCATGAGTGACCGCAAACTGACTGATCAGCAGATTAACCACTGGCACTGACAACGCTCACGCCAGGGGTGCAGTTACGCAACCGGGGTGGTGTGGACGGGTTCGTACGGCCCAATCAGCGGGCGCCGACCGGGCCTCCCGTAGCCCGACCAGCGCACCTCGACGAGGGCGCTACGCGCCGACCCATTCGTTTGTGCCGTCCGAGAACTTCTGGTGCTTCCAGATGGGCACCTCGTGCTTGAGATCGTCGATCAGCTTCCGGCAGGCCTCGAAGGCCTCGCCGCGGTGGGGGCAGGAGACGGCGACGACGACGGCGAGATCCCCGACCTCGAGGTCCCCGACCCGGTGCACCGCCGCGAGCGCCCGCACCGGGTACTCGGCGACGACCTTCTCGGCGATGCGCCGCATCTCGGCCTCGGCGCTGGGATGGCACGAGTATCCGAGCTCGTCGACGTCGGCGCCCCCGTCGTGGTTGCGCACGGTCCCCACGAACAGCGCGGTCCCACCGGCGGCGTCGTCCCCGACGGCCCGGAAGACCTCGTCCAGGGAGAGGGCTGTCTCGCGAATGGCGATGAGCTTGATCGGATCCTGAGCGCCCTGCTCACCAGGGTGATCGTTGGTAGGTGCCATGGTCCCATCGTGCCCCACGCGCGCGAGGAGGGGGAATAGCGTCATCGCCCGGCACACGCGCGTGCGGCATGGAGCCTCCTACAGGCCAAGCGGGGGCGGCACCGTATCGGGCCGCGGCCCCGGTCTCTCGCATCGGCCTCTCGGAGGGGCCTCTCAGATCCGCCGCCGGGCCTTCCGTGCCCGCCGCACCACCGCCGCCGCGCCCAGCAGGGCCACCGTCGCTCCCGCGGCCCCGGCCGCCGTCGCGTCCTTGCGTCCGAGCCGCCGCCCGGCGACCGTGTGCCTGCCGGAGACCTCCTCCAGCAGCTCCGCGAGCACTTCCTCGTTGGTCCACTGCGGCCGCCACCCCGCGTCATGGAGCCGGCTCCCGCTGACCACCCAGGGGTACATCGTGTACGCCAGGTCCCCGGCCGGAGAGGGGGTCAGGCCGATCCGGTGCAGCCGGGCCGCCGCGCCCAGCGCCACCGCGGACGGCAGCTCCATGCGCCGGATCCCGCTGAGCTCCTCGACCTCCTCCTGTTCCAGCCAGCCGTCGCAGCCGACGGCGAGCTCCCCGTCGACCTTCTCCAGGACGGCGTACTCCAGGGCGCTGCACAGATCCTCGACGTGGCAGAACTGCCAGGCGGGCCGCGATCCGGCGACGACAAGGAGCCGAGGCGACTCGAAGTACCTGGTCAGCGCGGTGTCGGTGCCTCCCACGAGCGTGGCCGGCCGGACGACGGTGACGTTGAGTCCCGGGTGGGCCCGGGGCGCCCTGCGCGCCAGACGCTCGATCTCCAGCAGGTCCCCGACCCCGGTGGCCTCCGCCGTCGCCCGCAGCTCCGCGTCCTCGGACAGCGGCAGCTCGTTGTCCGGCAGCGCCCCGTACACCATCGCCGAGGTGCACAGCACGACCCGGTGGACACCGGCCGCCGCGGCGGCCGTCAGCACGGTCTGCGTCCCCCGGACGTTGTAAGCCGTCCTCGCGGCCGGATCCGTCTCCAGATCGAGGTCGAGCGCCAGGTGCACGACCACGTCGGCGCCCCGCAGCTTGTCCGCGATGGCCGGGTCCCGCACGTCCAGGATGTGCCACTGCGCCGCCGCGCACTCACCGCGCCGCTCGTCGATGGCGACGACCTGCTTGACCTCGTCCGATGCGACGAGTCGCTCGGTGAGCAGCGCGCCGATGCCGGACGCGGCACCGGTCACCGCGACGACGGGCCCGCGCGCGGCGGGAGGGGTTGACCGGTTTCGCGCTGCGCGAACCTGCGGATCAGGGGAACTCACCGGGCGTCTCCAGCGGTTGTCTTCAGTACGAACGCGAGTGACGCGTACGTACCAGGTGGCATCCATCCTGCCGCAGGCCAAGAGTCGGCGAAGCACCGAGGCCCGAACGGCTCGCGGTGTCTACGCTGGGTGGTGTTATCGGGCAGTCGCGCCGCCGGTGCCAACCGGTGGCCTTACCAGCCGAGGAATCCCGTGAGTGACACCCCATTCGGATTCGGCCTTCCGCCGGAGGAGCCGGACGACGGCGACGAGGGCAAGAAGAAGGACCAGCAGAGCGGCGGTGGTCAGGGCCCGGCCAACCCGTTCGGTTTCGGCGGGCTGCCCGGAGCCGGTGGCTTCGGTGGCCCCGGCGGTCCAGGTGCCGACAATCCGTTCGCTGCCATGTTCGGTTCGCTGAACCCCACCGACCTGGGCGCCGCGTTCCAGCAGCTCGGCCAGATGCTCTCGTACGAGGGCGGCCCGGTGAACTGGGACATGGCCAAGCAGATCGCCCGCCAGACGGTCTCCCAGGGCACCGCGGACGGCACCAAGGACTCGAGCGTCGGCCCCGCCGAGCGCACCGCCGTCCAGGAGGCCGTCCGTCTGGCCGATCTGTGGCTCGACGACGCCACGTCCCTGCCGTCCGGCGCGGGCACCGCCGTCGCGTGGTCCCGCGCGGAGTGGGTCGAGGCGACCCTGCCCGCGTGGCAGGAGCTCGTCGACCCGGTCGCCGAGCGGGTCGGCACCGCGATGGGCGATGTCCTGCCGGAGGAGATGCAGGCCATGGCCGGCCCGCTGATCGGCATGATGCGCTCGATGGGCGGCGCCATGTTCGGCACGCAGATCGGGCAGGCCGTCGGCGTGCTCGCCGGCGAGGTCGTCGGCTCGACCGACATCGGCCTGCCGCTCGGCCCGGCCGGCAAGGCCGCGCTGCTGCCGGTGAACATCGAGACGTTCGGCAAGGACCTGGGGGTGCCGAAGGAGGAGGTGCGGCTGTATCTCGCCCTGCGCGAGGCCGCCCACCAGCGCCTGTTCGCGCACGTGCCGTGGCTGCGCTCGCACCTGTTCGGCGCGGTCGACGGCTACGCTCGCGGGATCAAGGTCGACACCGCCAAGCTGGAGGACGTGGTCGGCCAGTTCGACCCGCAGAACCCCGAGCAGCTGCAGGACGCCCTGCAGCAGGGCATGTTCCAGCCGGAGGACACGCCGGAGCAGAAGGCCGCCCTGGCCCGTCTGGAGACCGCTCTGGCGCTCGTCGAGGGCTGGGTGGACGCGGTGGTGCACGCGGCCGCGAAGCCCCGGCTGTCGTCCGCCGACGCGCTGCGCGAGACCCTGCGTCGCCGCCGCGCCTCGGGCGGCCCCGCGGAGCAGACGTTCGCCACGCTGATCGGCCTGGAGCTGCGCCCGCGCCGTCTGCGGGACGCCTCCCGTCTGTGGGCCTCGCTCACCGACGCGCGCGGTGTCGACGGCCGTGACGCCCTGTGGGCCCACCCGGACATGCTGCCGACGGCCACCGACCTGGACGACCCGGACGGCTTCGTGCACCGCGAGCAGATCGACTTCTCCGAGCTGGACAAGATGCTCGGCGAGGCGGCGGGCGGCTCCGGCGAGAAGCCGAACCTGAAGAAGGACGACGACGGCAAGGGCGACGACACCGAGTGAGCCTGTACGACGACGCGGTCCTCGTGCTCAAGGGGTACGAGGGCCAGGAAGAGATGCGCCAGACCTATCTGGAGCATCTGGAGGCCCACCCGGACGGCATGTGGAAGGCCTGCGGGGACGGGCACATCACCGCGAGCGCGCTGGTGATCGACCCCTCGCGCGGGCGTGTGCTGCTCACCCTGCACAAGAAGCTGCGCATGTGGCTGCAGATGGGCGGCCACTGCGAGCCGGTCGACGAGACGCTGGCGGCCGCCGCCCTGCGCGAGGGCACCGAGGAGTCGGGCATCGCAGGACTGACCCTGCTGCCCGGTGGCCCTGTCCGACTGGACCGGCACCACACGCCGTGCGCCTGGCACCTCGACGTCCAGTACGCGGCACTGGCTCCGGCCGACGCCCTGGAGGCGATCAGCGACGAGTCGCTCGACCTGCGCTGGTTCGCCTACGACGAGGTGGCTGATGTGGCGGACGAGTCGGTCGTACGGCTGCTGGAGGCCGCGCGGGCGAGGCTCGCCGCCTGAACCACGAGTGAGCGCTGGTCCATGCGTGAACGCTGAACCATGCGTAAGGGGCGACCGCAATGGGGGTCGCCCCTTACGTCTGCTTTCCGGACGGTCCGTCGGCTCAGCTCCAGACGTTGCCCTGGTTCTGCCCCCGCGCCCCCTGCTGACCCACGCCGTACTGCGCGGCGAGGCCGGAGCCGATCTGGGCGTTCTGCGGCGGCAGCAGCTCGCTGGGCTGGACGAGTGCGAAGCCGGTGCCCATGAAGCTGAGCTCCCAGCCCTCACCGGTGTTGCCGCGGCGCCGCCACACCCCGGAGGAGTGCGTCTGGGCCTGCATCTGGACGCGCAGGCCGGTCGACCAGGCGACGATCGCGTCGGCGTCGCAGTTGACGTACTTGTCGGGCGTCACCTGCATCATCAGCGGCATGCCGGAGGTCATGAGCGCGACCTTGCCGCGGCCGGTGATGTTGAGCTGGTACTTACCGGAGCCGGAGATGCCGTAGAGGCTGTCCACGGCGATGACCTCGTGGTGCAGCGAGGAGTCCATCGCCAGCACATAGCTGCTGTCGACGGTCAGCCCGTCCTGGTCGACGTCCACCAGGTGAACGTGCTGCTTGAGGTTGGCGAGGTAGACCGTGCCCTGTCCGTGACAGCGCATCAGGTCCAGGCCCTCACCGGTGTGCGCACGCGCGCGTCCCTGCTCGTTGCTCTGGTATTCGGCGTCGAACTCGACGAGGCCCTGGTAGGCGACCATGGTGCCCTTGCGGGCGAGGATGTCGTCGTGGCCCTCCAGGGCGACGCGGAGCATCTGCTTGTTCTGCAGGCCCCAGCGGTCCTGGGTCTGCTGCTCGTTGTAGGCGAAAATCGGGCTCTGCATGGCGTTTCTGGCTCCCCCTCAGCCCCGGACCCGGAGACGGTCGGTGCTGTCCTCGCTGGGCTGGACTACGACGATGCCCTGGCCGGAGAAGGCCATCTGGTAGGCCTCGCCACTGCCCCGGCCGATGAGCGACTGCGCCTTGAAGCTGCGCTTGCCCTTCACCTTGAGGTTCGGGGACCAGGCGACGAGCGCGTCCGGGTCGACGTACGTCTCGTCCTCGCCGCCGCCGCAGTCGACGACGATCGGCTTGCCCCGGGAGGTCAGCGCGACCCAGCCCTGCCCGGAGATCTTGGTGTTCCACAGTCCCTGTCCGGCGAACTTCGCCAGGCCCTTCACCCGCTCGACGCCCCACGTCAGGTGGGCGTCGAAGGCAAGCAGGTTGGTGGCGTTGACGGAGATCCCGTCGCCGTTGAGGTTGATCACGACGACGTTGGCGCCGTAGTCGGCGAGGTAGAGCAGTCCGTCGCCGGTGCACTTCATCAGGGGGGCGCCCTCGCCGGTCATCCAGTCCTTGGCGATCTGGCGCACGGCGGGCGGGTTGGGCTCGTACTGGACGAAGCCCTCGTAGGCGGCCATCGACCCCACGCGCGCGAAGAGGTCGTTCCCGGTCTGCATGGCGACCTTCAGCATGTGGTTGCCGTGGTTCTCCATGCGGGCGGTGACGGGTGCGGGAGCGTAGCCCGCGAGCGGCTGGTTCATGACGGGCTCTCCCTCAGATCTCGTACGGCTGGACGACGATGAAGTTGCCGGGCGCTCCGCGGAACTGGAGGTTGACGCTCTCTCCGGTGTCGCCGGGGTAGGCGTTGCGGCGCATGCGGACCTGGCTGGAGACGACCACCTGGGAGGCGGCCGACCAGGCGACCACGGCGTTGCAGTCGGCGAACGTCGTGGGCGTGACCGGGAGCACCACGGGCGTGCCGTGGGTCTTGACGACGATCGTGCCGGTGCCCGTGAACTGCATCGTGAACAGCGCGCCACCGGGGATGCCGTGGCCCTCGATGCGGCGGACCTCGTACTGGAGGCTCTCGTCGAAGGCGAGGACGTTCTCCGCGGAGACGCAGATGCCGTCGCCCTGGAGCTCGATGGGGTGCAGCATCGTGGAGTTCTCGGCGAGGAACACCTGGCCCTGGCCGGTACAGCGCATCAGCTGCATCTCCTGGCCGGTCGCGTTGCCCACGATCCGGCCGGCAAACCCGGCGCCCTTGTAGCTGAAGTCGACCTTGCCCTGGTAGAGCACCATGCTGCCCTGCCGGGCCAGCACGGGCTGCCCGCCGATGCCGAGGTCGACGCGGACCAGCTTCTTGTTCTGCTGCGTCCAGCGCTGGCCGGTGGGCGTCTCCTTGAACTGCTGGAGCGCCGCGGCGACACCGGGGCCCTGAGGTGCGCCTTGCGGGGCGCCCTGGGGGGCTCCGTAGGGGGCCGGCTGGCCCGGGACCTGGCCGTAGCCCGGGGGCGGCGTCGGCTGGCCGTAACCGGGCGGCGGGGTCGGGGCCTGGGGGGCCTGTGGCTGGGGGTAGCCGGGAGGCGGCGGGGCGGTGGGAGCCTGGCCGTACGGGGCCTGCTGACCGGGCTGGCCGTAGCCCGGAGGCGGGGTCGGCTGGCCGTAGGGCGCGGGCGCCGGGGCGGGGGGTGGCGGGGTGCCGCCGGGCGGCGTCATCGGCGCGACGATGGTGGGCTGGGCGTGCACCGACGGCGCGGGGGCCGGGGCCGGAGGCGGCGGGGTGGCGCCCGGCGGGGGCGCGAAGCCCTGTGCGGCGGGCTGTGGTGTCGGCGCGGGCGCCGGTGCAGGAGCCGGGGCGGGCGCGGGAGCCGGAGCCGGTGCGGCGGGGGCACCGAACGCGGGCGGCGCGGCGGCCTGGGCCGGCGGGGCGAAGCCGGGAGCCGCCCCGGTCTGCGGCTGCTGCGGGGCGGCGGGCGCCTCCTCCTCGGCGACCTCGCCGCCGAAGTTCCTCAGCAGCGCGTCGAGGCCGCCGTCGAAGCCCTGTCCGACCGCGGCGAACCGCCAGACGTCCTTCAGATAGAAGTCGCCCAGCATGACGGCGCGTTCGGTGGAGAACTCCGAGCCGTTGAAGGCGTACCGGGCCACCTCCTCGCCGCCGGCGACGATACGGATGTATCCGGGGCCGACCTGCGACATCTGTCCGGCGCCGTCGATCGTCGCCGTGAAGGACAGCTTGTGGATCTGCGGGGGGATCTTGTCGAGCGTGACCCGGAAGGACTCCGTGTCACCGGCCTGGGTGCCGAGGAGCTGGATGCTCTCCTCGGGGGACTTGGGCTGGTTGAAGAAGACGAAGTAGCGGTCGTCCGAGAGCCGTTCGTCGGCGTCGAGACCGAAGCAGCTGATGTCGAAGGTCAGCCCCGGGGCCGAGATCTGCACACCTACGTACAGATCCGTGCCCGCGGTGAGGTCACTGATCCTGGCCTTGTGGCCGCGTTGGAATTCCCTGGCCATGCGTAACGACCGTCCCCCATCCCGAGTGCGATTGCGTCGCGCCAGGCTAACGGCAAACTCGGACATCGGACGAAGCCGGTACAGACCCGGTACACAACCCCCGCCCGGCCGGACCGGAAGCACTGCCTCCGGAGGTGCCTCAGGGGGTGCCTCACGGGTTGCCTCACGGGTTGCCTCAGGGCGCGGTCACTCGCCGCGCGCACCCGGCACGTGGGGCAGCCGCTCGGCGGCGACCACTCCCTCCAGATAGCCCTTCGCCCGCTCGGTGCGGGGATACGGCTCCAGCAGCCGCCAGAAGCGGGGCCCGTGACCGGGCACCAGGAGGTGCGCGAGCTCGTGGAGGAGGACGTAGTCGACGACGTACTCGGGCATGCCCTGCAGACGGTGCGAGAGACGGATGCTGCCCTCGGCCGGAGTGCACGAGCCCCAGCGGGTGTTCTGGTTGGTGACCCAGCGCACCGAGCTGGGCCGGGCGCGGGCGTCGAGGTACTGCGCCGACAACTGCTCGGCGCGCTCGGCCAGTTCGGCGTCGCCCAGCACCTGCTTGCTCTCCTGGGCGGCCAGTTTGTCGAGCATGACGTTCACCCAGCGCTGCTCCTCGGCCTCGGACATCCGGGCAGGGATGAGCACGACGGTGCGATCGCCCTCGCGGTATGCCGAGACCGTCCGGCGGCGCCGGGCGCTCCTGCGGACCTCGATCGCGCTCGCCTTCGAGCCGCTCTGCGGCGGGCTCGTGGTACTGCGCTGTGGGGTTCCGGCGCGGTGCAGTGGGTCGGCGGACACGCCCCGACGTTACCCGCTGCACATGGGGGAAGTCCCGCCTCCGGGACGGTTCGATGCCGATCCCCCCACCATGCGTTTGATTTGTACGACGAATATCCACCACCTGTGGACAACTTTCGACGCCGGGCGCCGCGCCGGGGCATGCTGACAGTCGTCGGCGGAGCTGTGACCGAGCTCCACCGGCACACGGGGACGTTCCACTACGGCTACGGGGGCCTGTTCATGCATGCGACAGTTTCGGCAGGTTCGGGAATTTCGGCAGGGTCAGCAGGTCCAGAGCATTCGACACATTCGGCAGGTAAATCATATTCATCCACCTACTGCGCGCATTCAGGTGATTCGACGGTCCCGCTGGCTCCGCTGGTGAAGCCCGCCCTCAAGCGAGGCTGGCGCGATCTCAACACCGTGCAGTTCGGGATGACTCCGGCACACGCGATGACAGTGGGCCCGATGGACACAGCGACAGGCAGTTTTCTCGACCTGCTCAACGGCACCCGCGGTCTGGAGCTGCTGCGTGAAGAGGGCCGCCGGATGGATCTGCCGGACGGTCATGTCGACGGGCTGGTGCGGCGACTGGCGCGGGCCGGGCTGCTCGACGACGCAAAGGGCGGCGGCCCGGCCGCCGACGCCCTGCGCCGCAAAGAGGGAGTCCTGGACCGGCTGCGCCCCGACCTGGCCTCCCTGTCCCTGACCACGTCCGAGCCGGGCGAGGCGATCGGCCGCCTGGCCGCCCGCCGCTCACTGCGCGTGCAGATCAGGGGCGCCGGACGAGTGGGTTCGCTGGTGGCCTCGCTGCTGTCGGGCGCGGGGGTCGGCGAGGTCGACGTACGTGACGTCGGCCGTGTCGAGCCCTGGGACGTGGGTCCCGGAGGACTGCCCGCCGAGGCGATCGGCGACCGCAGGGACGAGGCGGCACGACGGGCCGCACGCCGCTCGGCACCGGACCGCCCACCGCGCCGCGGACCCCGCCCCTCCCCCGGGGAGGACAGCACCGGCCACTCCCTGGTGATCATCGCCCCGCGTGACGACGTCGCCGTGCACGCGCCCTCCCCGTCCGCCGCCGAACCCCTCATCACTTCCGGCACACCCCATCTGTACGCCGGCGTCGTGGAGGGAACCGGGATCGTCGGCCCCCTCGTCCTGCCCGGCGAGACCGGCTGCGCCGGCTGCCTCGACCAAGGGCGCACCGACCGGGACCCGGCCTGGCCCCGCCTGATCGCCCAGTGGCGCTCGGGCTCCGGCCGGGCACGCCGCGTGCCGCCCTGCGATCTCGCGCTGGCCACCACGGTCGCCGGACTGGCGGCCGCACACGCCCTAGCCTTCCTGGACGGCCACGTTCCGTCGAGCGCGGGTGCACGCTGGGAAGTGTCCCTGCCCGGTTTGAGCTGGCACGCCCGGCCGGTGTGGGCGCATGCGGCATGCCCCTGCGGCGCCGCGGAGAAAGGTGAGGGAGAACACCCCTCCGAGGACGAGGAGTCGCACGAGACAATGGCGGAGCAACGGCCGTCGGATGAGTTGAGCCGTAAGGCGGACGCGAAGCGGCCGGCTGGGACCTGGAGGGCGCATGTCTGATCTTCCCCGCAAGGCGGTCACGCGTACCGCCAAGCTCGCCGCGCTTCCGCTCGGCTTCGCCGGGCGGGCGACCTGGGGACTGGGCAAGCGGATCGTCGGCGAGTCCGCGGAGATCGTCGGCCGCGAGCTGCAGCAGCGCACCGCCGAGCAGATGTTCAAGGTGCTCGGCGAGCTCAAGGGCGGCGCGATGAAGTTCGGCCAGGCCCTGTCCGTGTTCGAGTCGGCCCTGCCCGAGGAGATCGCCGGCCCCTACCGCGCGGCGCTCACGAAGCTGCAGGAGGCGGCGCCCCCGATGCCGACACGCACCGTGCACACGGTGCTGGCGGAGCGGCTCGGCGAGGACTGGCACGACCTGTTCCTGGAGTTCGAGGACAAGCCCGCCGCGGCGGCCTCGATCGGCCAGGTGCACCGAGGGGTGTGGCACGACGGCCGTGAGGTGGCGGTCAAGGTGCAGTACCCGGGAGCCGGCGAGGCTCTGCTCTCCGACCTGAACCAACTGAGCCGTTTCGCCCGGCTGTTGGGTCCGCTGATCCCCGGCATGGACATCAAGCCACTGATCGCGGAGCTCAAGGACCGGGTCTCCGAGGAACTGGACTACGGCCTGGAGGCACAGGCCCAGCAGGCGCATGCGGAGGAGTTCGCCGACGACCCGGACGTCGTCGTGCCGGCAGTGGTCCACCACTGCGACCAGGTCCTGGTCACGGAGTGGATCGACGGCGTGCCGCTCTCGGAGGTGATCTCGAACGGCACCCAGCAGCAGCGTGATCGCGCCGGTCAGCTCCTGGCCCGCTTCCTCTTCTCCGGCCCGGCCCGCACCGGCCTCCTGCACGCCGACCCGCACCCCGGCAACTTCCGCCTCCTGCCGGGCGGCCCCGACGGCGAGGACGACTGGCGGCTCGGCGTCCTGGACTTCGGCACGGTCGACCGCCTCCCGGGCGGCCTGCCGACCCCCATCGGCGACTCCCTGCGGATGACCCTGGACGGCGAGGCGGACACCGTCTACGAACTGCTCTGCGCCGAGGGCTTCGTCAAGGAGTCGATAGACCTGGACCCCGACGCCGTCCTCGACTACCTCCTGCCGATCATCGAACCGGCCCAGGTCGACGAGTTCACCTTCACCCGCGGCTGGATGCGCAGCCAGGCCGCCCGCGTGGCCGACCCCCGCTCCCCCGCCTACCAACTGGGCAAACAGCTCAATCTGCCCCCGGCCTATCTCCTCATCCACCGCGTGACGTTGAGCACCATCGGCGTCCTGTGCCAGCTGGGCGCGACCGTACGGCTGCGCGAGGAGCTGGAGGAGTGGCTGCCGGGGTTCGCACCGGAGGAACTGACGGACGAGGAGGAGTCGGCTGCGGAGGCGTGAGCGGAGCTACCACCAGGCCGAGTCCAGTCGCCCCTCGATCGCTCTGAGGTTCTCCCGGGAGCAGGTGTCGCAGAAGTAGTGGCGGACGCCGTTCTCCACAGAGCAGGTCCAGGTGGGCTGCGGTGCCTCGGCCCGGGTGCCGCAGCGGGCGCACACGAGAGGCTCGGGCTCCGCGGCGGAGCCGCCGTTGTCACTGCCTCCGGGAAGACTCGTCACTCCGCGACGATAGCGCCGCCACCGCCGGATCTGCGGGCACAACGCACCGCGGGGGCCGGTCCGTTCGCACGGACCGCCCCCCGCGGGGAGCTACCGCCTCCCGGCTCGGGAGGCCACCGCTGGCGGTGTGGTCGGTTACTGCATGACCGCCATGGCGAGCGCACGGCGGGCGCGCAGCGAGGCACGCTCCGCCCGGCGCTGCATGCGGCGAGCGGTCGCCAGGCGCATGGCCCGGCGTTCCTGCTCGGCCTCATGGTGTCGCTCGTGCATATGCGCACGTGCCAGGGCTTCTTGGATGAGTTGCATCTCTCGGTTCCTGTTCTGACGCGAGTCGTTCGCGCCATTCGTGGTGAAGTCTTCAGGCGCGGAGCCTGCGAGTTCGTGGGTGGACGGCTTCATCGGGGCCTGCTTCTGGGGGTCGTGCGTGAGGGGACGGTCGATCGTTCCTGCAGTGTTCATGCCGTGACCGGGTTCTTGCGCGGGCGACCACGCGGCCGCTTCCGGGCGACGACAACACCCTGGACGAACAGCTCGCCACCCCAGACGCCCCAGGGCTCACGCCGCTCCTTGGCGCCGGCGAGGCAGGCCTCGATCAGCGGGCAGGTGCGGCAGAGGGACTTGGCGTACTCGACGTCCGCCGGCGACTCGGCGAAGAAGACCTCCGGGTCGTAGGAACGGCAGGGGACGGGTACGCCGAGGTTCTCGATGGCGTCGTCGAGCGCGGTGAGCGCAGTGAGCGGAGTCAAGGTGGAGTCCTCCGTGAGGCCGGGCTTGGGGATCACATCTGAAGGCGGTACGGACGGGGCGTGCGCTTCGAGTTGCACGGTTGGTCTTCCTCGTCTGTTCGTTCCGGCCCTGTTGGGCCGGGTGGCGGCTGGTACCGGGTCTTTCCTTGCCCGAGGCCCCTTCGCTCCGTCATCCCTGTCGGGGGACAAACAGAAGGGCCGCGGATCCCGGATGGGGTTCCGCGGCCCTGAAGGCGCCGGCCTGATCGACTGTCAGGCTGGATCACTCCAGGGTTCTGGCCCACGGAAGGCCCACATCTGGTGGTGCTGCGTCGTCCGGATTCCGGCACCGGTCGCCGTAAAGGCATAGGCCTGCGCCTTTGCCGTTACTGCCGCTTCCAGTGCCTTGGTCGGTCGCTCATTGCGCTCCCGAACGGGAAGGCCCGCGAGAGACACGGAGGACGCCGGACGCACGGCACGGATGCCGGACAGACCGGTGCCCTGGTTCGAGGCGCCGAGCATGCACAGGGAAGCGACGACCGAGCGATCGGTCATTTTGACGGTGCTGATGGAGCTGCTGTTGATGCTGATCACTGGACTCGCCTCCTCTCGGCGTCTCTGGGGACTGGGGTGAACCAGTCCGACGGGTATGCAAGTAGAACACGGAATTGGGGCCTCCGAGAAGGCCTCCGTTCCCGTGGCTAAGAACCTATGGGGATTGCTGGGGCATGCGCAAACTATTTTTTCGACGAGTTCGCATCATTCCCCCTCGATGCCCTCCTCAAGCTCCTGGCCTGCGCAGATGGCCAGCACATCGGCTCCGTAACGCTCGAGCTTGCGTCTGAGGACACCAGGGATGCGCGAAAGTTCAACCGGACTCGTGGGCTCCGCCTCGGCGATGGCCATCAGGGTCCTGTCCGTGAAGACACAGAAGTCCGGTTGCCCGCTGAGCCGCGCCTGGACCCCGCGCCACTCACGGAGGCGTTCGTAGAGACCCTCGTCCATGTCGGAGGGGCAGTCCTCGCAGCGCATCAGCTTCATCTCGCCGGCGTCGGTGAGGGTGCGTCCGCAGACGCGGCAGCGGGCCGGCGTGCGCTGTGTCCGTCTCGGGGCGGCGGCGTCCGGTCTGCTCGTGACACCGCGCTCGACGCCTCCCGCGTTGCCGGCGGCGGTGCGGGAGGCGGTGGCGGTCGAGCCGGGGCGCAGGCCGTCGAGGAAGCGGCTGGGGCGGCGGTTGGCCCGGCCACCGGGCGCGCGGGTGAGCGCCCAGGAGACATGGAGGTGCTCCCGGGCCCGTGTGACGCCGACGTAGAGGAGGCGGCGTTCCTCCTCGACCTGCTCGTCGGTCTTCGCGTAGGTGATCGGCATCATGCCCTCGGCGACGCCGACCAGGAAGACGACGTCCCACTCCAGGCCCTTGGCCGAGTGCAGGGAGGCGAGGGTGACGCCCTGGACCGTCGGTGCGTGCTGGGCGTTCGCCCGCTCGTCGAGTTCCGCGACGAGGTCGGCGAGGGTGGCTCCGGGTTTGGCGGCGGCGAAGTCCTGGGCGAGGTTCACCAGCGCGGCCAGGGACTCCCAGCGCTCTCTGACGGCGCCGGAGCCGGCCGGGGGCTCGGTGGTCCAGCCCTCTCCCGACAGCACGGCACGTACCTGCGAGGGCAGGTCGACGGCGTCGTCGAGGAGCGAGTCGTTGCCGCCGAAGCGGGCCGCGCCGCGCAGGGCGATGCCCGCCTTGCGCACCTCGGGTCGGTCGAAGAACCGCTCGGCGCCTCTGAGCTGGTAGGGAATGCCCGCGTCGGCGAGGGCCTGCTCGTAGGTCTCGGACTGGGAGTTCGTGCGGAACAGGATGGCGATCTCGCTGGCCGGAACGCCGGAACCCATGAGTTCCCGAATGCGACGGGCGGCGCCCTCCGCCTCGGCGGGCTCGTCGGTGTACTCGGAGTAGAGGGGTTCGGGGCCGGGGGTGCGCTGGGAGATCAGCTCCAGGCGATGGTCGGCCGCGCGGCCCCGGGCCTGGGCGAGCAGGCCGTTGGCGAGGTGGACGACCTGGGGCGTGGAGCGGTAGTCGCGGACCAGCTTGACGACGGTGGCGCCGGGGTGGCGGGTGCGGAAGTCGAGCAGGTGGTCGGGTGTTGCTCCTGTGAACGAGTAGATCGTCTGGCTGGCGTCGCCGACCACGCACAGGTTGTCCCGCTCACCGAGCCACAGCTCCAACAGGCGCTGCTGGAGCGGGCTGACGTCCTGGTACTCGTCGACCACGAAGTGTTGGTACTGGGAGCGGACCTGGTCGGCGATGTCGTGCCGGTCCTGCAGGATGCCGACGGTGAGCAGCAGGACGTCCTCGAAGTCGATGACCGAGCGGTCCCGCTTGAGGTCCTCGTAGACGTTGTAGATCTGGGCGGTCTCGGCCGGGTCGCGGGGGGCTTCACGGCCGGCCTTGGCGGCGGCGAGGGCGTAGTCGGTGGGGACGGTCTGGGTGACCTTCGACCACTCGATCTCGGCGGTGACGTCCCGCAGCTCGTTGCGGTCGAGGCGGATGCGGCAGGCGGCGGCCGCGTCGGCGACGAGCTGGATCTTGCGGTCGACGAGCCGGGGCATGGAGCCACCGATCGCTTTCGGCCAGAAGTACTGGAGCTGGCGCAGGGCTGCCGAGTGGAAGGTGCGGGCCTGCACCCCGGCGGCGCCGAGCTGGCGCAGCCGGCCGCGCATCTCTCCGGCGGCGCGGTTGGTGAAGGTGACGGCGAGCACGCTGGAGGGCTGGAGGATTCCGGCGCGCACCCCGTAGGCGATGCGGTGGGTGATGGCCCGGGTCTTGCCCGTACCGGCGCCCGCGAGCACGCACACCGGTCCGTGCAGGGCGGTGGCCACCTCGCGCTGCTCGGGGTCGAGCCCTTCGAGCACCGCGTCGGCAGAGTCCGGTGCCTGCGGGAAGAGGGTGGAGTGCGTTGCTGCTGTCACACGGCCATGCTGCCAGGTCGCCGGAGACGGCTGTGCCGGTTGTCCACAGGCAGGCCTTGATAGTCGTACTAATGCGGCAGGCGTCACGTGGCCGGGCATACCCCAGGTGGGAATGGCGCCCCGGTCGCGTACGTTCCCCCTCTGGACGATCTGTTCCCCGAGCCATCAGAGGAGCGCGCGAGACATGCAGGGCACTGTGACGATGTACAGCACGACGTGGTGCGGTTACTGCCAGCGGCTGAAGAAGCAGCTGGACCGCGAGGGCATCGCGTACACCGAGATCAACATCGAGCAGGACCCCGAGTCCGCCGCGTTCGTCGAGAAGGCGAATGGCGGAAACCAGACGGTCCCGACGGTGCTCTTCGCGGACGGTTCGACGCTGACGAACCCGTCGCTGGCGCAGGTGAAGCAGAAGATCAGCGCGTAACCGCGGGCGCGGTTATCGGAAGGCGGTCCCTGAGGCGCTTCAGGGGCCGCCTTCCTGCCGTACGTCCGGGGTGGGGGCGTCCGGGGCGTCCCACGCCGGCGTGTACCTCCACAGCAGCCGGCGCCGGAAGCGGCAGCCGGGCAGCAGGCCGCGTGCGGCCCTGCGAGCCTCACCCCAGTGCATGGCCGAGTCCTGGACGGGCATTCCGGCCGGGCCCCTCTTGCCGCCCCGCAGCCATCTGATCAGCAGGCTCGGAGGCACACCGCAGCCACTGATCACCCAGTCCAGGGCGGTCTTGTTGTACGCCATCCCGACGATCACCAGTCGGCCGCCCGGGGCCACCAGCCGCACCAGCGCGCCGACCGCGTCCTAGAACCGCGCGTGGTGCACGACGGCGACCGCGCTGATGAAGTCGTACTTGCCCTCGGGGAGGGTCGCCCCGTCGAGGTGGTCCCCTTCCAGGAACGTGATGTTCCCGCGCGTCTGCGCGCGTGCCTGCCGGATCATCTCCGGTGAGCGGTCCACGCCCGTCACGGACACGGCCTTCGTCGCGAGCTTGCGGGCGAGCAGCCCGTCCCCGCACCCCACGTCCAGCGCCGCGCGGCAGCCGTCCGGGACGGCGGCGAGCACCACGCGGTGGTAGTGGACGTTGTGGTTCCAGTACGGGTCGGGCATGCCCGACCCCTCAGACGCTGCGCGTCGGCAGCGGCTTGCCGTACCAGAGCTCGATCAGGCGGGCCGCGATCGAGATGCCGTACGGCGGCAGGACCTCGCCGGATTCGAAGGCGGCGCGCAGTTCCTCGCGGGAGAACCAGCGGGCCTCGTGGATCTCGTCGCCGTCGACGTCGACCTCGGTGGAGGTGGCCCGGGCCATGAAACCCAGCATGAGGCTGGACGGGAACGGCCAGGGCTGGCTGGCTACGTACTCGACCTGGCCGACGGAGACGCCGACCTCCTCGTGGACCTCGCGGCGCACCGTCTGCTCGATGGACTCGCCGGGCTCGACGAAGCCGGCGAGCGTCGAGAAGCGGCCCTCCGGCCAGTGGACCTGGCGGCCGAGGAGGATGCGGTCGTCCTCGTCGGTGACGGCCATGATCACAGCGGGGTCGGTGCGCGGGTAGTGCTCGGCGCCGCAGGCCGAGCAGCGACGGATGTGGCCGGCCGCGGCGATCACGGTGCGCTCACCGCAGCGGGAGCAGAAGCGGTGGGTGCGCTGCCAGTTCTCCAGGCCGACGGCGTGCACCATCAGGCCCACGTCGCGCGGCGACAGCAGCAGGCCCGCCTCGCGCAGGCCGGCCGCGCGTGCGGACTGGTCGATACGGCCGGGCAGTGCGTCCTTCTGCAGGGCGAAGTAGCTGACGCCGTCCTCGTCGATGCCGAGGAAGTAGCGGTGCGCCTCGGTGAGAGGAGCCTCGAAGGAGGGGGTCATGACGAGTTCGGTGCGCCCGTCAGCCGTTTCGTCGATGAGGACCTGGCCGCCGGAGACCACGAAGCAGCGGGTCGTGGGGTGGCTCCACGCCGCCGCGAGCCAGGCCTCGTCGAGCCGGTGGTGTGCGGCGCGGTCGATGCCGCTCGGGGCGGTGAGCGAGATGGGGCGGTCGGCGGTGTGGTCGGTCCAGGTGGTCACGGGTGCTTCCAACTCCCCCAGTGAAACGGTGTACTTCGGCGGGCGGATCGGCGGGACGTAGGACGGGAGGCGACCGGGTGCGGTAGGGCTCGCCGGTGCGGGGCGGCTTTTTCAGTGTGCCCCGCACGCGGCGCCGCTCCGGACGGCCTCGGTGACTCAGGGCGCATGACGCCAGCTCGCGGCGAGGTCGCCCCACAGGTAGGCGGTGGTCTCGACGCCCTTGAGGAGCAGGGCCAGCTCGACCTTCTCGTTCGGGGCGTGCCAGCCGTCGGAGGGGACGGAGATGCCGAGGAAGAGCACGGGTGCGCCGAGGACGTCCTGAAGGTCGGCCGCGGGTCCCGAGCCGCCCTCGCGCGTGAAGCGGACGGGGCGCTCGAAGGCGCGGCCCATGGCGCGGACGACGGACTGCAGGGCGGGGTGGTCCAGGGGCGTCAGGCACGGGCGCGTGGCCCCGCTGAAGGTGATCTCGCAGCGGATTCCGGCGGGAACCTGCTCGGCCACCCACGCGCGGACGGCCTTCTCGATGTGGTCGGGGTCCTGTCCCGCGACCAGCCGGAAGGAGAGCTTCACCATGGCGGAGGACGGGATGATCGTCTTGCTGCCGGGGCCCTGGTAGCCGCCGCCGATGCCGTTGACCTCGGCGGTGGGGCGGGCCCAGATGCGCTCCAGGGTGGTGTGCCCGGCCTCGCCATGGGTGGCGTACGACTTCGCGGTGCGCAGCCACTGCTGCTCGTCGAAGGGCAGCTCGGCGAAGAGCTCGCGCTCGCGGTCGGTCAGGTCGACGACGCCGTCGTAGAAGCCGGGGATCGCCACGCGCGCGTGCTCGTCGTGCAGGGCGGCGACCAGGCGGGCGGCGGCGGTCGCCGGGTTGGGGACCGCGCCGCCGAAGGAGCCGGAGTGGACGTCCTGGTCGGGGCCGTACAGATGGACCTCGCACTCGGCGAGGCCGCGCATGCCGGTGCACACGGTGGGGGTGTCCTCGGACCACATGCCGGTGTCGGACACGATCACGGCGTCGGCCGCGAGCCGCTCGGCGTGCTCCTCGACGAGCGTGCGGAAGTGCGGCGAGCCGGACTCCTCCTCGCCCTCGATCAGCAGCTTGAGGTTGATGGCCGGGGTGGTGCGGCCGGTGGTGGCGAGGTGGGCGCGGACGCCGAGTGTGTGGAAGAACACCTGGCCCTTGTCGTCGGCCGCCCCGCGCGCGTAGAGGCGTCCTTCGCGGACGACGGGGTCGAAGGGCTCGCTGTCCCAGCCGTCCTCGCGGGCGGCGGGCTGCACGTCATGGTGGCCGTAGACGAGCACCGTGGGCGCCTCGGGGTCGTCGGAGGGCCACTCGGCGAAGACGGCGGGCGCGCCCGGCGTCGGCCAGACCTCGGCGGTCGGGAAGCCGGTCTCCTTGAGCTTGGCGGCGAGCCAGTCGGCGCTGCGGCGTACATCGGGAGCGTGGTCCGGCTGGGCCGACACGGAGGGGATGCGCAGCCACTCGGCGAGCTCGTCGAGGAAGGCGGCGCGGTGCTGCTCGATGTACGTACGGACGGCGCTGTCCGGGGTCTGGCTCATGGTCACGAGCCTATCGGCCCGCACCGACATCCTCAGTGGGCGGTTCCTCACACTCCGCCTCCGCGACCGGCTCCTGAGTCAACAGCCGCTCCAGTGCGGCCCGGTCCGGCAGGTCGGCCGGGCGCACGACCTCGCCGCTGCGGACGTAGAGGAACACAGCGTCGACCGACTCCAGGGGCACGCCCTGCTGCTCGGCCCACGCGAGCCGGTACAGGCCGAGCTGGAGCGGGTCGGCGGTGCGGTTGCGGTTGGTCTTCCAGTCGACGATCTCGTACGTCGCCCCGTCGCCGTCGCCCTCCTTGTAGACGGCGTCGATACGGCCCCGTACGACACGGCCGGCGATCGCGAGCTGGAAGGGGGCCTCGACCCGGTACGGCGTGCGGTGCGCGTACTCGGTGCGCTCGAAGGCGTCCTTGAGGGCTTCCAGGTCGCGTTCGTCGGCGATCTCGGCCTCGCTGCCGGGCAGGTCCTCCGGCTCCAGCATGGGCAGCGTCAGCTCTTCGAAGCGGGCCTCGACCCAGGCGTGGAATCGGGTGCCCTGGCGTGCGGCGGGTTGTGGGGGGCGCGGCATGGGGCGCGCGAGTTCCTGCGCGAATCCGTCCGGGTCGGCGGCCAGGCGCAGCAGCTGGGACGCGGTCAGCGACGCGGGCAGGGGTACGTCCGTGACGCTCGCGCGGGCGCGCAGGAGCTCCCCGGTGAGGGCGTCGAGGTCGCGGTCCCAGGAGGCGATGGTTCGGGCCTCTTCCGGCGTCAGCGGGTTCTGGACCGGGTTCGGCGGGTCCTGTTCCCGGGTTGGCCGGTCGTGTTCCGGGATGAGGGCATCCCGTTCCGGCGGGTGGGGGCGTGCCCTCGGGGGCTCGGCGGAGGATTCCGGAGACGTCGCCTGGTGTGGGACCGAAGGACGGTTCGTGGGGCGGTCCGTGGTCCAGGAGTCCCAGTCGCCGGGGTTCTCTCCGGAGAAGGGGTCCGCCTCCTCGTACTCCTCGTGGAGCGCTTCGTCGTCGTCCGGTGGTGGAGGCCAGTCCGGATCGTCGTAAGTGTCCGGGTCGTGCGTCGCTGCGGGGTGGCCGTCCTCCTGGGAGGTCGTGAGGCTCTCCAGGTGGGCCAGGACGGTCTCCGCGGCCGCGCGGCGTCGGGCCAGGGCGGGCTCGTCGAGAGGCAGGGGCCACACCTGATCGGCGGTCTCCCGGTGCAGGACCGGGTTCTCCTCGTCCTCGGCGGGCTCGTCGGCCCAGGCCTCGATCTCGCCGTGGCCGGCCGCGCAGTGGTCGTACAGGGCCTGCAGGAAGTCGGAGGGTCCGCGGGGCTTCTTCTGGCTTGGGCCCCACCAGTGGCCGGAGCCGAGGAGCAGGGAGCGGGGGCGGGTGAAGGTGACGTAGCCGAGGCGGAGTTCCTCGGTGTGCTGGTGGTCCTTCATGTCCTCCTGGAAGGCCTTCAGACCGCGGGAGTCCCAGGAGGTGACGTCGGGGAGCGTGTCGGCGTCGCCGCGCAGCTCGTGCGGCAGCACCTTGCCCTGGGCGGTCCACTTCTCGCGCCCCTTGGTGCTGGGGAAGGTGCCGGTGACCAGGCCGGGGACGGCAACGACGTCCCACTCCAGGCCCTTGGACTTGTGCGCGGTGAGCACCTTGACGGTGTTCTCGCCGCCGGGGAGGGCGTTGTCGAGGCCCTTCTCGTACTGGGCGGCGGTGCGCAGGAAGGCGAGGAACGCGAGCAGGGTCGCCTCGTTGTCGCCGGCCGCGAACGAGGCGGCGATGTCGAGGAAGTTCGACAGGGTCTCGCGGCGGCGGGCGGCCAGGGCGTGCGGGGACGCCGAGAGCTCTACTTCCAGGCCGGTGACGGCCAGGACGCGGTGCAGGACGTCCATCAGCGGGTCGGACAGGGAGCGGCGCAGGTCGCGCAGTTCGGTGGCCAGGCGGGCGAACCGCACGCGCGCGTCCGGCGAGAAGGGCAGGCCGTCGTCGTCCCTGTCGCCGTCCAGTGGCGTCTCCAGGAACGTGTCGAGTGCGTCCGCGAGCGAGATCACCTCGGCCGGGTCGACGCCCTCGACCGCCTCGGCGAGCCGACGGTCCGGGTCGTCGTCGCCCTCCACGCGCGCGTGGGACACCAGCAGTCGTGCGCGGCGCCCCAGGAGGGCGAGGTCGCGCGGGCCGATGCGCCAGCGCGGGCCGGTCAGCAGGCGGACCAGGGAGGCGTTGGCGCCGGGATCCTGGAGCACCTCGCAGACCGCGACCAGGTCGGCGACCTCGGGCAGATGGAGCAGCCCGGACAGACCGACCACCTCGACGGGGACGTCCCGGGTGACGAGCGCGCCCTGGATCTCGGCGAAGTCGGTCGCCGTACGGCAGAGAACGGCGATCTCGCCCGGTGCCTTCCCGGTGTTCACGAGGTGGGCGATGGAGTCGGCGATCCAGTCCATCTCCTCGGCGTGGGTGGGCAGCAGCGCGCAGCGGACCGTGCCGTCGCGCTCGGCTCCGGGGGCCGGGCGGAGGGCCTCCACGCCCGCGTGCATGGCGCGCAGGGGCTCCGCGAGGCCGTTGGCGAGGTCGAGGAGGCGGCCGCCGCTGCGGCGGTTCTCGCTGAGCGCCTGACGGGCGGCGGGGCGGCCGTCGGCGTGGGCAAAGTGTTCGGGGAAGTCGTCGAGGTTGGCGACGGAGGCGCCGCGCCAGCCGTAGATCGCCTGGCAGGGGTCGCCCACGGCGGTCACGGGGTGGCCGGTGCCGTCCCCGAACAGGCCCGCCAGGAGGACGCGTTGGGCGACGGACGTGTCCTGGTACTCGTCCAGGAGGACCACGCGGAACTCGTCGCGCAGGATGCGGCCCACCTCGGAGATCCGGGCGAGCCGCGCCGAGAGCGCGATCTGGTCGCCGAAGTCGAGGAGGTCGCGCTCGCGCTTGGCGGCCCGGTAGCGGACCACCAGTTCGGCGAGCTCGCGGCGCGCCGCGGCCGTCTCGGGGACCTTGCGCAGATCGGCGTTGCTGAGCCTGGTGCCCTGGAGAGTGAGCAGCAGCTCGGCGTCGTACGCGCGCAGGGCCTCCGGCCGCACCAGGTGCTCGGCGAGTTCCGCGTCGAGGGCGAGGAGATCGCTGACCAGGTCGGCGAACGAGCGGGTGAGGGCCGGATACGGGCCGGGGGCCTCGCGCAGCACGCGCGCGGCGAGCTGGTAGCGGGTGGCGTCGGCGAGCAGCCGGGAGGTCGGTTCGAGGCCGATGCGCAGGCCGTGGTCGGTCAGGAGGCGGCCCGCGAAGGCGTGGTACGTCGAGATCACCGGCTCGCCCGGCGGGTTGTCCGGGTCGATGACGTCGGGGTCGGTGACGCCGGCCTTGACGAGCGCCTTGCGGACGCGCTCGGCGAGTTCACCGGCGGCCTTGTTGGTGAAGGTCAGGCCGAGGACCTGTTCGGGGGCGACCTGTCCGGTACCGACCAGCCACACCACGCGGGCCGCCATCACCGTCGTCTTGCCCGATCCGGCTCCGGCCACGATCACCTGCGGGGCGGGCGGCGCGATGATGCAGGCCGTCTGCTCCGGAGTGAACGGGATACCGAGGAGCTCCTTGAGCTGCTCGGGATCGGTGATACGGGCGGGCACCTCAGAGAGGCTAGCGGCGGGCACTGACAGTGGATGCCGGATCTGCCCTCGGGCCGGGAGAAGCGCAGGTCAGCAGGGGAGGTGCGATCGATCACTCCGGTTGTCACGCGCCCCTTGCCGGCGCTCACCCCCGTTAGCGATCACCCGGTCGGCGACGATGTGTCACTCGACCACATGCCGCCCCTCGGCCCGCGCACTGCACGACGCCCGGAACGCGCAGTGTGTGCAGTGCTGGCCCGCGGTGGGCGCGAACCGTTCGTCGAGGACCTTGCCCGCCGCCGTGGCCAGCAGCTCGCCGACCCACTCCCCCTCGGCGCCTTCAAGGGGCTCCTGCCCCTGCACCTTGGGCAGTGTCTCGCCGCCGTCCCGTTTGGCGGCGCCCTGACGCAGCTGGACGAGTTCGGCACCGCCCGGCTCGGGTCGTACGCCGTCGAAGGCCTCGTCGACGGCGCCCTCGTGGACGGCGAGCTGGTAGACGGCGAGCTGTGGGTGCCGGGCCACCTCGGCCGCGCTGGGGGCCTGCTTGCCGGTCTTGAAGTCGACGACGTAGGCGCGTCCCTCGCCGTCGGTCTCGACGCGGTCCATCTGGCCGCGGATGCGCACCTCGTAGTCGCCCGCTTCGAGGGTGACGTCGAAGTCGTGCTCACTGGCCACCGGTGTACGTCCCGCGCGGTCCATGACGTGCCACTTCAGGAAGCGTTCGAGCGCCACGCGCGCGTGGTCCTTCTCCTGCGCCGACTTCCACGGCGCGTCGAAGGCGAGCGCGTTCCACACGGAGTCGAGGCGCTCCATGAGGACGGCGAGGTCGGCCGGGGTGTGTCCGGAGGCGACCTCGTCGGCGAGGACGTGCACCACGTTGCCGAAGCCCTGGGCGGCGGTGGCGGGCGCGTCCGCCTTCACCTCGCGGCCCAGGAACCATTGCAGGGCACAGGTGTTGGCGAGCTGGTCGAGGGCGCTTCCGGAGAGCACGACGGGCTGGTCGCGGTTGCGCAGCGGCACCTTGGACTCGGTCGGCTCGAACATGCCCCACCAGCGGTAGGGGTGCGCGGACGGGACCAGCGGGCGGCCGTCCTCGTCGGCGAGCGCGGCGAGCCGGGCCAGTCGGCGGGCGGCGGCCTCCCTGAGGGCGTCAGACACGCGCGGGTCGACCGTCGTGGCCCGCAGCTCGGCGACGAGCGCGGCGACGGAGAGCGGGCGGCGCGGGCGGCCCGTCACGTCCCTCGGCTCCACGCCGAGTTCGGTGAGGAAGCGGGAGGGCTGGTCGCCGTCGTCGGCCGGGGCCTTCACCGCCGTGACGACGAGGCGTTCACGCGCGCGTGTGGCCGCGACGTAGAACAGGCGGCGCTCCTCCGCCAGCAGCGCCCCCGGGGTGAGCGGTTCGGCGAGTCCGTCGCGGCCGATGCGGTCGGCCTCCAGGAGGGAGCCGCGGCGGCGCAGGTCCGGCCACAGTCCCTCCTGGACGCCCGCGACGACGACCAGGCGCCACTCGAGGCCCTTGGAGCGGTGCGCGGTCATCAGGCGCACGGCGTCGGGGCGTACGGCACGGCGCGTGAGGGTGTCGGCGGCGATGTCCTCGGCCTCGATCTCCTCCAGGAAGTTCAGGGTGCCCCGGCCGCCGGTGCGCTCCTCCGCGCGGGCCGCCGTCGCGAACAGCGCGCATACGGCGTCCAGGTCGCGGTCGGCGTTGCGGCCGGCCGCGCCGCCGCGACGGGCGGTCCGCTCCAGGCGCGTGGGCCACGGCGTGCCCTCCCACAGGTCCCACAGCGCCTCCTCGGCCGTACCGCCGCCCGCGAGGCGTTCACGGGCCTTGCGGAGCAGCGCGCCGAGGCGCTGGGCGCCACGCGCGTACTTGGGGTCGTGCACCGCCAGCCGCTCCGGCTCGGCCAGCGCCCGCGCGAGCAGCTCGTCCGAGGGCGGCGGCAAGGCGTTGCCGCCGGCCCGCTCCTCGTCGCGCAGGGCCCGCCCGAGGCGGCGCAGGTCGGCGGCGTCCATGCCGGCGAGGGGGGAGGCGAGCAGGGTGAGCGCGGTCTCGGTGTCGAGCCAGGACGGCTCCGGTTCCTCGGCCTCCTCCGGCCCGTCCGGTTCCTCAAGCTCCTCCGGCCCGTCCGATTCCTCAAGCCCCTCCGGCCCCTCCCGCTCCTCCGGCTCCTCCGGCTCCTCGCCAGAAGCCTCCTCCTCGGGACGTACCGAAGCCTCCGCCGCGGCCACCGGAGCCTCCGCCGTTGCCACCGCAGCCTCCGCCATGGCCACCGCCCGCAACGCCGTCAGCAGCGGTGCCACGGCCGGCTCGTGCCGCAGGGGCAGGTCGTCGCCGTCGATGTCCAGCGGCACCCCGGCGGCCGTGAGCGCTCGGCGCACCGTCGGGATCGTGCGCGACCCCGCACGCACCAGGACGGCCATCTCGCCCCAGGGCACACCGTCCTCCAGATGGGCCCTGCGCAGGATGTCGGCGATGTTGTCCAGCTCGGTGCCGGGCGTCGGGTAGGTGAAGACCTCGACGCGGCCGCCTTCCCGGACCGGGGCGAGCTCGCGGTGGGCACGCACCTTCTCCGCCGGGAGCCGGGTCAGCGGCATGCGCTGGGTCAGCAGCCGGGTCGCGGACAGCAGGGCGGCGCCGGAGCGGCGGGAGGTGCGCAGGACCTCGACGGGCGCGGGGCGGCCGTCCGCGTGCGGGAAGATCTGCGGGAATTCCAGGATGCCGTTCACGTCGGCGCCCCGGAACGCGTAGATCGACTGGTCGGGGTCGCCGAAGGCGACCAGGGTGCGGCCTCCGCCGGCGAGGGCGCGCAGCAGCCGTACCTGGGCCGGATCGGTGTCCTGGTACTCGTCGACATACACGGCGTCGTACTGCGCCGCGAGCCGGTGAGCGGTCTCGGGGCGGCGGGCGAGGAGCACCGCGCGGTGGACCAGTTCGGCGTAGTCGAGCACGCCCTGCATGTCGAGCACGTCGAGGTACTCGGCGAGGAAGGCGGCCGCGGCCCGCCAGTCGGGGCGGCCGATGCGGCGGGCGAAGGCGTCCAGGGCGTCGGGGCCGAGGCCCAGCTCGCGGCTGCGGGCGAGGACCGCGCGAACCTCGTCGGCGAAGCCGCGGGTGGTCAGGCAGGCACGCAGCTCGTCCGGCCAGCGCACGTGCGCGAGGCCGAGCCGCTCCAGGTCGGGCTGGCCCGCGAGCAGGCCCCGCACGGTCACGTCCTGCTCCGGGCCGGACAGCAGCCGCAGTGGCTCCGCGAACAGGTCACTGTCCTGGTGGGCCCGGACCAGGGCGTAGCAGAAGGAGTGGAACGTGGTCGCCTGGGGCGCGCGTGCCGCCCCTATGCGCAGTGCCATGCGGTCGCGCAGCTCCACGGCGGCCTTGCGGCTGAAGGTCAGCACCAGGATGCGCTCGGGGTCGCCGCCGCGGGCGATGCGCGCCGCCACGGACTCAACGAGGGTGGTGGTCTTTCCGGTGCCCGGACCTGCGAGAACGAGCAACGGGCCGGCCCCGTGGTCAACCACCGCGCGCTGTGCGGCGTCCAGACGAGGGGGAGCCACTTGCACCGCAGGGGTACGCACCAGCCGGTAAGCGCCACGGCTCCCCTGACGCACCTGGGGGTGCGACAGGCGCCTGGTGGAGGAAGAGGAGCTCACGTGGTTCGCCGGTCCTGGTGGGTGTGCAAGTGGTCACTGCCGGCGCGGAGCGCCGTCGTTGAGGAGTGGTGGTCGGGTGACGGGTGGGCCGCCCCTCGCGCGTGGCGGGCGGTGGCCGCGGGGTGAGGGGGACACGCGCAGTTGACGCTACGCCGAGGGGTGGCGCGGAAGCAGGGCTTCCGATTCATCCCTCGGGGCACTCGTGCCACGTGCGCCCCTCGCCTCACGAACGTACGTCATGCCACGGACGTGCCTTGTTTCCCCCGTACGGATCACAGGTCACACCGAGGACCGTCGGATGGCGGAAGCTGTCAGATGTGACCCTGTGCGCGTTCGCCGCCGTCCCAGCGCGCCCGCTTCATGTCGAGGCGCGGCAGGTGGCCCTCGGCAGCCCTGCTCGCCTCCTTCAGCGGCGTGCCCTCCGCCCGGTAGTGCTCCAGCGCTCTCAGCTCGTGGCCCGGCAGCAGGACCCCGTCCGCGCGGACCACCCGCCACCACGGCACGGCTCCCCCGTAGAGGGCCATCACCCTGCCGACCTGGCGGGGCCCGCCCCCCTCCAGCCACTCCGCGACGTCCCCGTACGTCATGACGCGCCCCGGCGGGATCAGGTCGGCGACCTCGAGGACGCGCTCGGCGTACTCGGGCAGCGCGCCCGGGTGCTCCTCGTGGGCGTTCTCGTACGCCGGGCGGGCGTCGTACGGGAGGCTCTCCTCACTCATCCGCCCCATCCTGCCCCACCCCACCGACAATGTGACGAGTTCGCCACTGTGCGTATCCCTCGCCCCGGGGCGACGCTTCCGGCAGACTGTGCGCCCCCGCATTTGCACCCTGATGCCCCCGTGTGTCGGTGGGGCATGCCACCATCATGCGGGCGGTGACTGGTGATACGAGATCAAGAAGAGACGATGAAGCAGCAGGGTGTGCACCCGGAGGACACGGAGAGCACCTCTGACGCTTCGTCGCGCCCGGGCACCGCGAACGCCGGGACGACGGACAGCGGCGAGAGCGAGGACGGCGCCAAGAAGGACGGCGGCGAGAGCGGCGGCGACACGCAGCACGAGGCGGGAAAGGGCACCGGCCCGAGCGACGCCGACCCCAAGGCCGTCGAGGAGAAGGCCGCGGACGCCCCCGAGGAGACGCACGTCGACGAGGTGGAGGGCGACGAACCGCTGCTCCCCGCGCGCGTGCACCGTCCGTCCGACCTGATGCGGCTCCTGGTGGGTGTACTGGGGATCGTCCTGCTGCTCGCGATCGCCGCGTTCGCGCACGGCACCACCTCGGGTCTCGAGCAGGACATCAACAAGGGCACCGGACAGGCGCCCGACGTGTTCAGCAAGATGGCCGGGCTGGTGTCCAGCATCGCGATCCTCCTGGTGCCGGTCGCCTTCGCGATCGAGCGGCTGATCAAGCGGGACGGGTTGCGCATCGCCGACGGCGTCCTCGCGGCCGTCCTCGCGCACGGTGTGACGCTCGCCACCGACCTGTGGGTCGCGCGGGCCGCCCCGGAGTCCATCCGGGACGCGCTGACCCAGCCCTCGCCCGGTGACGTCGGTTCCCTCACCGACCCGGTGCACGGCTATCTCGCGCCGGTCATCGCGTACATGACGGCCGTCGGCATGTCCCGCAGACCCCGCTGGCGTGCGGTCCTGTGGGCGGTGCTGGTCCTGTACGCCTTCTCCATGCTGGTCACCGGCTACACCACGCCGTTCTCGATCATCCTGACGCTGCTGATCGGCTGGACCGTCGCCTACGGCACGCTGTACGCGGTCGGCTCGCCCAACGTGCGGCCCACCGGACGCACCCTGATGGCAGGCCTGAGGCACGTCGGCTTCCGCCCGGTCAGCGCGGCCCGCGAGGAGGCCTCCGACTCCCAGGAGACCGGCGACCGCGGCCGGCGCTACTTCGTCACCCTCGAGGACGGTCCGCCGCTGGACGTGACGGTGGTCGACCGGGAGCAGCAGGCGCAGGGCTTCTTCTACCGCGCGTGGCGCAATCTGACGCTGCGCGGCTTCGCCACCCGCAGCAGCCTCCAGTCGCTGCGCCAGGCCCTGGAGCAGGAGGCGCTCCTCGCCTACGCGGCCATCGCGGCCGGCGCCAACGCGCCCAAGCTGATCGCCACCTCGGAGCTCGGCCCGGACGCCGTGATGCTCGTCTACGAGCACACCGGCGGCCACACCCTGGACTCGCTGCCGGACGAGGAGATCACCGACGACCTGCTGCGCGGCACCTGGCTCCAGGTCAAGGCGTTGCAGTCCCGGCGCATCGCGCACCGCAGGCTGGTGGGTGACGCGCTTCTGGTGGATCGTTCCGGCAAAGTGATCATCACAGATCTGCGCATCGGCGAGATCGCGGCCAACAATCTGCTGCTGCGGATGGACATCTCGCAGCTGCTGGTGACGCTCGGCCTCCGGGTCGGCGCCGAACGTGCGGTGGCCTCGGCGGTGAGCGTGCTCGGACCCGACGCCGTGGCCGACTGTCTGCCGATGCTGCAGCCCATCGCGCTGAGCCGCTCCACGCGCGCGACGCTGCGCCGACTCGCCCGGGAACGCGCCCAGCGCGAGCGCGAGGCGGTGCTGGAGGCGTCCCGCCACGCCAGGCAAGCCCGCAGCGAGGAGGCCGCGGACGACGCCGGGACCGTACTCGACAAGCCAGACAAGAAGACCGTACGGGCACAGGCGCGGGCCGAGAAGCGGGCCATCGACGAGGCCCTGGACGAAGCGCGCGAGGAGGACCTGCTCACGCAGATCCGCCACGAGGTGCTGCTGATCAGGCCGCAGGCGCCCGTCGAACCGGCCCGCCTGGAGCGGGTGCGGCCGCGCACCCTGATGAGCTTCATCGCCGGCGCCATCGCCGCCTACTTCCTGCTGACGCAGCTCACGCACATCGAGTTCGGCCCGCTGGTCGCCAACGCCCAGTGGGGGTGGGTGGCCGCGGCCGTGCTCTTCTCGGCGTGCAGCTACCTCGCGGCCGCCATGGCGCTTCTGGGGTTCGTGCCCGAGCGGGTGCCGTTCCGGCGGACCGTGGTGGCGCAGGTCGCCGGGTCGTTCGTGAAGATCGTCGCGCCGGCCGCGGTCGGTGGCGTCGCCCTGAACACGCGCTTCCTGCAGCGCGCGGGAGTGCGGCCGGGGCTCGCGGTGGCGAGCGTCGGCGCGTCGCAGCTGTTCGGGCTCGGCTGCCACATCCTGATGCTGCTGGCCTTCGGCTATCTCACCGGGACCGAGAAGACGCCGTCGCTGTCGCCGTCCCGGACCGTCATCGCGGGCCTGCTGACGGTGGCGGTCCTCGTGCTGGTGGTGACCTCGGTGCCGTTCCTGCGGAAATTCGTCGTCACGCGCGTGAGGTCGCTGTTCGCGGGTGTCGTGCCGCGCATGCTCGACGTGCTCCAGCGGCCGCAGAAGCTGGTCACCGGCATCGGCGGCATGCTGCTGCTGACCGCCTGCTTCGTGATGTGCCTGGACGCCTCGATCCGGGCCTTCGGCGGCGAGAGCACCTCGCTCAGCATCGCCAGCGTCGCCGTCGTCTTCCTCGCGGGCAACGCGCTCGGCTCGGCGGCCCCGACCCCGGGCGGCGTGGGCGCCGTGGACGTGACCTTGACCGTCGGTCTGATCGCCGTGGGCCTGCCCAGCGAGGTCGCCGCACCCTCGGTGCTGCTGTTCCGACTGCTGACACTGTGGCTGCCGGTGCTGCCGGGCTGGCTCGCCTTCAACCACCTGACCCGCAAGGGCGCGCTGTAGCGCGAGCGGGCGCCACGGGGAGCCCAGGCGTCCCTGCGGGACACCCAGGCGTCTTGTCGTACGAGGAGCAGGGCGCCGTACGGTGCAAGGGCACGGAAGAGGTGTGGCGCCGCGGTACCTCGGACGGCCCGCGCCCCGAGCGCCCCACCACGGACGACCGCAGGATGGGACCATGGCGAACCCACCCCGGACGCGTGCCGCTGCCCTGGCCGCCACCGCCCTGCTGCTGACCTCCGCGCTGGCCGGCTGCAGCGAGGACGACCCCGGGGACGAGGACCTGACCGCCCAGGAGCTGAGCTGGAAGGACTGCCCTGCTCCCTCCCAGGCGCAGGGCGGCGGGGGCAGCCCCTCGCCGCTGCCGGACGACGGCACCTGGCAGTGCGCCACGATGAAGGCGCCCCGCGACTGGGGCGAACCCAAGGGCGACACGGTCGGCATCGAACTGATCCGGGTGAAGGCAGTCGGCGCCGCGAACCGACGCATCGGCTCGCTGATCTTCAACTTCGGCGGACCCGGCGCCTCGGGCGTCACCACGCTGCCCTCCGCCGCCGACGGCTACGAGAAGCTGCGCACCCGCTACGACCTGGTGAGCTTCGACCCGCGCGGGGTCGGCCGCAGCGAGCCCGTACTGTGCGAGAACGACCAGCAGCTCGACGCCTCCCTCCAACAGGACGGGACGCCGGACGACGCCGCCGAGCGGACCGAGCTGCTGGACGGCACCAAGGAGTTCAACGCGGCGTGCGAGAAGAACTCCAAGGAGATGCTGGCGCATGTGCGCACCACCGACGCGGCGCGTGACCTGGACCTGATGCGCCAGGTCCTCGGCGACGACAAGCTGCACTACTTCGGCATCTCGTACGGCACCGAACTCGGCGGCGTCTACGCCCACTTGTTCCCGAAGAACGTGGGGCGCGCCGTTTTCGACGCAGTCGTCGATCCGACGAAGAACCCCGAGCAGAACTCGCTCGCGCAGGCCGGGGGTTTTCAGCTCGCGCTGGACAACTTCGCCGAGGACTGCACCTCCAAGGCCGAGGGCTGCCCGATCGGCGACACCCCACAGGCCGTCAAGGACCGCATCGCCAAGCTGCTGAAGGATCTCGACAGCAAACCGATCCAAGGCATCTTCCCGCGCGAGCTGACCCAGACCGCCGCGACCTCCGGCATCCTGGCAGCTCTGTACTCGAAGGACTTCTGGGAGTACCTCACCCAGGGCCTGGTGCAGGCGTACGACGGGGACGGCAGCACGCTGATGCTGCTGGCCGACTCGAACAACGGACGCCGTGAGAACGGCGAGTACAGCAATCTCATCCCGGCCAATGTGTCGATCAACTGCGCCGACCAGAAGCCCCGCTACACAGCCGGGTACGTGGAGCGGAGGCTGCCCGCGTTCCGGGCCGCCTCGAACCTCTTCGGCGACTACATGGCCTGGTCCATGGTCGGTTGCACCGACTGGTCCGTGGCGGGCGCCGCCGACCATCCCGACGTCAGCGCGCCCGGTTCGGCGCCGATCCTCGTCGTGGGCAACACGGGCGATCCGGCCACGCCGTACGAGGGCGCGCGAAGCATGGTCCAGGCGCTGGGCAAGGGGGTGGGCGTCGAGTTGACGTACAAGGGCCAGGGACACGGGGCGTACAACAGCAAGAACAAGTGCGTGCAGGACGCGGTGAACGGTTACCTGCTGGACGGGAAGGTGCCGACGGCAGGGAGCGTCTGCTCCTGAGACGGAGCTCGCATCCTGCAAAGTCGCAGGTCAAAGAGTTATCCACAGGCCGCAACGGCCCTTTCGTGATCCGCCTACTATGGCCTGACCGCCATCCGTGGCACGGTGCGGACGGCCTGCGAGGGGGGAAGTGACATGGCGCGTTTTGTACGGTGGACGGCCCTGACGGCCGCCGCCGCGCTGCTGGTGACGGGCTGCAGCGGCGGCTCTTCCGACAGCGGCGAGGCCGACGGGAAAACGAGCGGGTCGGGTTCACCGGCCACGTCCGCCGACTCGGCGACCCCGCTGCCCTCCTCGCTGACCTCACAGAAACTCGACTGGGGGCGCTGCAAGGCCACCGGGGACTCCCCCGCGCCGGGAGACGAGTGGCAGTGCGCGACGCTCAAGACCCCGCTGGACTGGGCGGAACCGGAAGGCAGGACGATCGACCTCGCGTTGATCCGGGCCAAGGCCACCGGCGACGACCGCATCGGCTCGCTCCTGTTCAACTTCGGCGGCCCCGGCAGCTCAGGGGTTTCCACCCTGCCGTGGTACGCCACCAACGCGTCCGACCTGGGCGAGCGGTACGACCTGGTGAGCTGGGACCCACGCGGGGTGGGCGCGAGCGAAGGCGTCCGCTGCCGCAGCGACAAGGAGATCGAGGCCTCCGAGTCCGTCGACATCACGCCGGACACCCCCGCCGAGGAGACCGCGTACTTCCGGGACGCCGCCGCCTTCGGCCAGGGCTGCCAGAAGTCCGCGGGCAGGCTGATGGCGCATGTGTCGACCACCGACACCGCCCGCGACATGGACCTGATGCGCCAGGTCCTCGGCGACAGGAAGACGCACTACTTCGGCATCTCCTACGGCACCGAACTCGGCGGCGTCTATGCCCACTTGTTCCCGAAGAACGTGGGGCGCCTGATCCTGGACGCGGTCGCCGACCCGAGCGCCGACTCGGAGGGGCACGCCGAGAACCAGGCCCGGGGCTTCCAGCGCGCGCTCGACAACTACCTCAAGTCCACCGGCCAGGACGCCGAAGCGGGCACGCAGAAGATCGTGGACCTGCTGAAGCGGATCGACGCGAACCCGATGCCGACGTCCTCCGGGCGGAAGCTCACGGAGACACTCGCGCTCATCGGCCTCATCAGGCCGCTGTACAGCGAGGCGAGCTGGCCGACTCTGACGAGCGCCCTGGCGGCGGCCGAACGGGAGGACGGCTCGGGACTCCTGTCGCTCGCCGACGACTACAACGACCGCGACGCCTCGGGGAACTACGCCACGGGGACCCACTCCCAACGGGTCATATCGTGCCTGGACGACAAGCAGCGGCCGACGGTCGAGGAGATGAAGAAGCTGCTGCCGAGGTTCGAGAAGGTCTCACCGGTGTTCGGCCCCATGCTGGGCTGGGACACGGCCGGCTGGTGCCACGACTGGCCGGTGGCCGGTCAGTACGACACCCCGGAGGTGAGCGCGCCGGGTGCGGCACCGATCCTGCTGGTCGGCAACACCGGCGACCCGGCGACGCCCTACGAGGGCACCCGGAGGATGGCGGACGAACTGGGCAAGGGTGTCGGCGTGATGATCACGTGGAAGGGCGAGGGCCACTCCGCTTACGGGAAGGGCAGCGACTGCGTCGACTCCACGGTGAACGCGTATCTGCTGCAGGGGACGGTCCCGAAGGACGGCAAGGTCTGCTCATGACGACGGCGGGGGCCTCGGGCACCCGTGGTGCGCGAAGCCCCCGCCGTCGGAGCGAGGCCCGCCCGTCTACCGGCGAGGCTGTCCGCTCAGTAGATCGGCTTGTGCGGCTCGATCTGGTTGACCCACCCGATCACGCCGCCGCCCACGTGCACGGCGTCGGAGAAGCCCGCGGACTTCAGGACCGCGAGGACCTCCGCACTGCGGACACCCGTCTTGCAGTGCAAGACGATCTTCTTGTCCTGCGGGAGACCCTCCAGGGCGGTGCCCATGAGGAACTCGTTCTTCGGGATCAGCTTGGCGCCGGGGATCGAGACGATCTCGTACTCGTTGATCTCGCGGACGTCGATGATCTCGATGTTCTCGCCGTCGTCGATCCACTCCTTGAGCTGCTTGGGAGTGATCGTGGAGCCGGCGGCCGCCTCCTGGGCCTCCTCGGAGACGACGCCGCAGAAGGCCTCGTAGTCGATGAGCTCCGTGACGGTCGGGTTCTCGCCGCAGACCGCGCAGTCGGGGTCCTTACGGACCTTGACCTGGCGGTACTGCATCTCCAGGGCGTCGTAGATCATCAGGCGGCCGACCAGCGGCTCACCGGTGCCGGTGAGGACCTTGATGGCCTCGGTGACCTGGATGGAGCCGATGGACGCGCACAGCACGCCCAGGACGCCGCCCTCGGCACAGGAGGGGACCATGCCCGGCGGCGGGGGCTCGGGGTAGAGGCAGCGGTAGCAGGGGCCGTGCTCGGACCAGAAGACCGAGGCCTGGCCGTCGAAGCGGTAGATCGAGCCCCAGACGTACGGCTTGTTGAGCAGCACGCAGGCGTCGTTGACCAGGTAGCGGGTCGCGAAGTTGTCCGTGCCGTCGACGATCAGGTCGTACTGGCTGAAGATGTCCATCACGTTGTCGGCCTCGAGCCGCTCCTCGTGAAGGATCACGTTCACGTACGGGTTGATGCCGAGGACGGAGTCGCGCGCGGACTCGGCCTTGGAGCGGCCGATGTCGGCCTGGCTGTGGATGATCTGGCGCTGCAGGTTCGACTCGTCGACCTCGTCGAACTCCACGATGCCGAGCGTGCCGACGCCCGCGGCGGCGAGGTACATCAGCGCCGGCGAGCCCAGGCCACCGGCGCCCACGGCCAGCACCTTGGCGTTCTTCAGCCGCTTCTGCCCGTCCATCCCCACGTCGGGGATGATCAGGTGGCGGGAGTACCTGCGAACCTCGTCTACGGTGAGCTCGGGGGCGGGCTCGACCAGGGGTGGCAGCGACACGGGGACTCCGTTGGTCGGTCGATCACTACAATTGTTCTCCCCGTAACACTGCCATGGGCTTTTTCATTCCGAGACACCTGTTCCGATCCGCGAGACGATTTCGTCCCAGTAGCCGGGCATGGTCTCCCAGGGGTCGGTGCAGCCGCGGTCCGTGCGGTCGGTGAACCAGAGGGTCGCGGCGCCCTGCCAGCGGGCGATGCGCAGTGCTTCGTCGAGGTGGCCGAGGGGCACACCGTGCACGAAGTGGCAGAAGCGGTCGGGTGGGTAGTCGGCCGTCCACTCCGCCACCTGCGACCAGCGGTAGTCGCTCCACGAACCCTGGAAAGTGACCAGCTGGTCGGCGCACTCGGCGTAGCCGGGGTGCGGGTGGGTGCCATGGCCGAGGACGATGTGGGCCTTGTCACGCAGTGCGCGGAGCGAGGTGGCCGCGCGGCGGATCTCGGGCAGCGCGGCGCCGTCGGTCGGGCAACGGTCCAGGAGGAAGCCGTCGACCCGGTACCAGTCGAGGTACCGGTGTGCCTCGGAGATCACCTCCCCGAAGGCACGCGCGCCGGAGGCCGTGCCGATATGCGCCGTGCCGAGGCGGGCCGTGCCGAGATGGCCGAGCACGCGGACGCCCGCGGCGCGGAGCCGTTCCACGGCCTGCAGGCAGTGCGGATCGGGGCGGGCGCCGGGGCCGTCGGCGACGTTCAGGGCGACCCAGTGCACCGGGGTGCCGGGACGGGTGAGTTCGCCCCACTCGGTGGGGGCGAGAAGGGGGTGTGCGTAGCCGGGGATACCGAGGCCGGTGCGGAGGTCTGTGCTCGATGTGGTCGGTGGGGTCGGTGTGGTGCCGGTCAGATACGGCATGCCGCCTCCATCCAGATGTCACCCAGGGACTCTTCGAGGTTGATGCGGGGGCGCCAGCCGAGCCGGTCGCGCGCGGTTCGCACGTCGGCCTGCTGCCAGCTGCCGCAGCCGTCCGGGTACGGGTACGCGGCCGGGCTCGCGTGTCCCGGATGGGCCGCGTGCCCCCCATGGGACATGTGGTCCGAGTCGGCGCGGGGGTGGCCGATGGTGGGCCGCAACGGGCCGGGCGGGCCGTCGAGTTCGTGGAGGGCGCCGCCGTATCCGGCCACGCGGGCGAGGACAGCGGCGGCGTCACGGAGGCGGACGGCGCGGCCGGATCCGATGTTGATGACGCCCTGCGCCGCGGAGAGCGAGGCGGCGTGGACGGCACGGGCCACGTCGCGGACGTCGATGAAGTCGCGCTGGGCGCCGAGGCCGGTGAGTTTGAGCTCGCCGTCTCCGGACTGCATGGCGCGGCGCATGGCCTCGGCCAGGCGCCCGAGAGGGGAGCCGGCGGGAGTGCCGGGGCCCGCGGGCGAGAACACCCTCAGGACCACGGCGTCGAGGCCGGAGCCCAGGACCAGTTCGGTGGCGGCGAGTTTGCTGACGCCGTACGGGCCGCCGGGGCGGGGGACGGCATCCTCGGCCGTGGATGAGCCTGGCTGGCTCGGGCCGTACTCGGCGCCGCAGCCGATCTGGACGAGACGGGCACCGCAGCCGCTGCGGCGCAGTGCCTCGCAGACGGTGGCGACGGCGACGGTGTTGTGGCGGGTGAGTTCACGGGCGCCGCCTCGGGTGGCGCCGGCGCAGTTGATGACGACACCGGGGTGAACCGCGTCGAGGAAGCGGGTGAGGGCGCCTGGGCTGCCCGACGCGAGGTCGAAGCGGACATCGGCGTCGTCGCCGCGGCCCAGCGCGGTGAGTTGGACGGCGGGGTCGGCGAGGAGACGGTCGGCCACGAAGCGGCCGAGGTAGCCGTTGGCTCCGATCAGCAGGACTCTCATCGCGCGGCTCCCGTTGCCGAGGGGTGGTCGGGTCGGGAGGTGATCATTTGGGGGTCTCCTTCAAAGGCTTCAGGGAGAGGAACTTCAGGAAAAAAGGGCTCAGGAAGACGGCTTCAGCGGGTGTGCGGGCGCGTATGCCTGCGGTGGCGGCCCGTGCCGCCGAACGCAGGTGCGCGCGGCGCCTGACGGCACGTAGGGGGTCGCGGCCCGGTGGCGCTTGCTGTCGCGTCACCACGGCTGGTCCTGCGTCGCGTGTGCCGACGCCCTCGTGAGGGTGCGGGTGGCGTGGAGCAGCAGGGTCAACGCGCCCGCGCCGCAGGCGATGGTGGGGATGGCTGCCGGGCCCCAGGTGTCGATCAGGGCCTGTACGGGGGTTGCCAGCCAGGCGCAGCCGGGGAGGCGGGCTGCGAAGAGGGTGGCCACGGCCGTTGCCTCGGCCGAGGCGGTGGCCGTGAGGACGAGTGCGGGGGCGTGCGTGAAGCCGTGGGTGGTGAGGAGGCGTGCGAGGAGCAGGAGGGCGCCCAGGGTGAGGGTCTGGGGGTAGGCGGCCGGCTCGTCCAGGGCGGTGGTGGTCAGGGTCAGCAGGGCCGTCAGGGCGCCGAGGTGGAGGGCGAAAGTGCCCAGGAGCAAGGGCTTTACGGAGGTGGCGAACTCGTGCAGGCCTCGGCTGGCCGACAGTTTGCGGCGGGCCCGTACGGCGAGAAGGTGGGCGCACCAGGCTGCCGGGGCGCAGGAGAGGGCGAGGGCCAGGACGGGGGCGGTGGTGAAGGGCCAGGGACCGTCGGCGGTACCGGTGGGGAGGGTGTCGGGGCCTCCGGTGGCGGCCGCACGGAGGAGTCCGTCGCCGAGGAGGGCGTAGGCGATGAGCCAGGAGGTGCGGGTGGCGGTCGGGTTCGTGCGTTCCGTCGCGGCGAGCGGGCCTCGGGCCAGGGCCGCGCGCAGGGCGAGGGCCACGGCGAGTGCTCCTACCGCGGCCGCGATCAGGCGGGACTGGCCGTGCGTGAGGTGCAGGGCGGTCACGGCCGCCGCGCAGACGGCTCCGGGGAGGAGGGTGAGGAGAAGCCAGTCTGCGCGGGCGCGAGGAGTGGTCAGGGGCGGGGCGCCGGCCGGGGTCTCCGCGTCTCGGGGCACACGGGCGTACATCTCCTCCGCCAGGGAGAAGACGTCCCGGTGCAGGAAGCGTGCGGCGGTGCGATCGGTGACGCCGTGGGCTTCCAGGCCGGCGGCGATCTCCAGGGGGTCCACCGCGCGTTCGCACAGGTCGCGGTGGCGGTGCATCAGCGCCTTCACGGGGTCGCCGCCGGTACGGCGAGCGGAGGCCGGTCGAGAACCGGCGGCGGTTGGCTCCTTGGCTGTGGTGGAGGTCTTGCCGGCTCCGGCGGCGGTCGGCTCTTCGGCGGTGCTGAATGACCCGTCGGCTCCGGCGACGGATTGAGCCTCGCCAGCACTGAAAGACCTGCCGACTTCAGCGGCAGATTGAGCCCCGGCAGCACTCAAAGACCCGCCGACTCCAGCGGCAGATTGAGCCTCGGCAGCACTGAAAGACCCGCCAGCTCCGGCGGCAGATCGCTCCTCCGCAGTGCCGAAAAACCTGTCGGCTCCGGCGGCCGACTCCTTGGCCGCAGCGAAGGACTCCTCGACTCCGGCGGCGCCAGCGGACCCACCGGCTCCGTGCTCGCGTGTGTGCGGCTGTGCCGCGAGCCACTCGCCCGACCGTTCGTCCCATGCTCCGGGGCTGGTCGGGGCCCCTGCGCGGTCCAGTCCTCCGAGGCCGCTCATCGTGCTCCCTCCGGCGCGGGCAGCGCGGTGGCGCGTACGGGGGCTGCCGTCGGACGGGACGGGCCGCCGCGGGCCACCAGGCGGGCGGTGCGCTCGGTCCAGCGGCCGGGGAGGTGGGCCTCGGCGGGGACGGCGAAGGGCAGGGGTTCTCCGGCCTCGTCGAGGACGACTCGGCGGACCGGTGTGCGCGAGACGATCTCCAGGTAAATGCCGTGAAATGCCGCGACGTTCTGCTCGACGGTGAACAGTTCGAGCGCACGCGCGCGTGCCGCCGCGCCCAGGCGCTCACGGCGCTCCGGGTCCCGCAACAGCGCCACGCAGGCCTCCGCGAGCGCTCGCGGGTTGCGCGGCGGTACGACGAGACCGGTGCCGCCGATGACCTCCACCACCGCGCCGACGTCCGTGGAGACCGTCACCCGACCGCAGAGCATGGCCTCGACGAGGCCGATCGGGAAGCCCTCGACGACGCTGGACAGGACGGTGACGGCGCCCGAGGCGTAGGCATCGGCAAGGGTGGGGACCTCCGGGCCGCCGATCTCCTCGAACGAGACGGGGTTGTCGCCGGCCGTGTGCGGGCCCTCCGCCTCGTCGGGGAAGAGCTGCGCGGCCAGCGCCTTGCAGTGGCCGAGGTAGGCGGCGCCCTCGGGACCCGAGGGGCCGGCCGGGGTGCCGACGATGCGCAGGCGGGTCTTCGGCTCCTCCTTGCGGACCTCCGCGAAGGCGTGCAGCAGCGACACCAGGTCCTTGGCGGGTTCGACCCGGCCGACCCAGACGAGCGTGTCCGGGTCCGCGCACTCCGGGCCCTCGCCGACCTCCGCGAAGCGGGCGGAGTCCATGCCGGGGTAGACCGTGCGGAGCTTCTCGCGGTCGGCGCCGCAGCGCTCCTGCCAGCGGCGGGCGTGGGAGTTGCCGGGAGTGATGAGGGTGGCCCGGGCGTAGGTCTCGGCAGCGAGCCTGCCGTGGAAGGCGGCGAGCAGGGCGCGGACGGCGGGCGGGGACTCGGTGGCGGCCAGGTAGTGCGTGCGCAGCCGGACGCCGTACTCGGTCAGCAGCAGCGGTACGTCGCAGAAGTGGTGGGCGAGCAGGCCGGGCAGGGCCGCGGTGCCACCGGACGCGGCGTGGCACAGATCGACCGAGCCCAGGCCGTCGTCCTCGTACCAGTCGAGCGAGAGGGGGCGCAGGGCGCGTTCCAGGTACGCGGCGACGGCGAGGAGATCGGGCACGCGCGCCTCGCGCGCCGCACTCTGCGCGCCGGGAGCTCGACAGGCGCGCTCCAGGGCGCGCACGGCGGCTTCGGAGCGGAGCGCTCCCACCAGTCCGCCCTCGTCGCGGGCGAGTTCGGCGAGCCCGTACAGCGCGTTGCCGAAACGGTCCGCCTCAGTGGCCGACGCGCCCTCGGGAACCCCGGGACCTTCCATGGCACCACCCGCGCAGAGCACGGCCACCAACTCGCCGTAGGACTCGGCGAACCGCCGGCGCGCACGCCGCCCGTATACCACCCCGTCGTCCTCGGCCATCCACAAAGGCGCCGTACGCACCCTGCTGACCTGCGGTGGAAGCGGGACCCAGCCCTCGGCCTCCTGGCGCTCGCTGCGGCTGAGCGCGTAGATGTCGAACTCGTGCTGTCCGAGCCCGCGCACGAGCCGGTCGCACCAGAGCCTGGCGTCACCGCTCACATACGGATAGCCACCCTCCGCAATCAGTCCGATGCGCACGAGCACACCCCGATCTCCCATAAGGGGAGCCGCCGTTCCCCCGGCGGCTCACAGCGGGACGAAGGTATGCGGACAACGCGGTGGCGCGACGGACGGTTGTCCATCGCGCCACCAAAAGGGGTGAACGGTCGTAACTTTCCCGTGCGGGTCGCGTTTCGTCGCGCTAGGAGATCAAACGCGCACGGATCGTCACACCTGAACGGCTCGGACGGTCACACCACCGTCAACTCCCGTCGCGCGGCCCGCCGCTGGACCGCGATCCGTGGGTCGAGTGCCGGTGCGGCGGCCAAGAGCTGCTTGGTGTACGGGTCCTGCGGGTTGTCGTACACCTCGTCGGCGGGCCCCTCCTCGACGATCCGCCCGCGCCGCATCACCGCGACCCGGTCGCTGACCTGCCGTACGACGGCGAGGTCGTGCGCGACGAAGACGAGCGCGAGTCCGAGTTCCCGCTGCAACTCGCCGAGCAGGGCCACCACCTGGGCCTGCGTGGTGACGTCGAGCGCGGAGACCGGCTCGTCGCAGACGATGAGGCGAGGGTCGGCCGCGAGCGCCCGCGCGATGCCCACGCGCTGGCGCTGGCCTCCGCTGAACTCGTGCGGGTAGCGGTCGTAGTGCGCCGCTTCGAGCCCCACGCGCTCCAGCAGTTCCCGCACGCGCTCCCGGATGTGCTCCTCGTCGCGTTCACCACGCGCGCGGAGCGGGTCGGCGATCGACTCGCCCACGCTGCGGCGGGGGTTGAGGGAGGAGACGGGGTCCTGGAAGACCATCTGCACCGCGGGATTCACGCCCACGCGCGCGTGCCCGTCGTGACGGGCCTCCCCCGCCGTCGGCTCCAGGAGGCCGACCAGCATGCGACCGAGCGTCGTCTTGCCGCTGCCGCTCTCCCCCACGATCCCGAGGGTCTCGCCGCGGTGGATCGTGAGCGACACGTCGTCCACCGCCGCGAACACCCGCTTCCCCCGCCCGAACTCCCGCCGCAGGCCCGTCGCCTCCAGGACGACCTCGGAAGGCGCCTCCCCCGTCCCGGAAACGGCGCGCGGCACCTCCACCCGCGGGACCGCGCCGAGCAGTTCGCGGGTGTACGGCTGCTCGGGCGCCCCCAGTACATCGGCGACCGGCCCGTGCTCGACCGCGCGCCCGTGCCGCATGACGAGCACCTCGTCGACGCTCTCGGCGGCGACCCCTACGTCGTGCGTGACGAGGAGGAGCCCCATGCCGGTCTCCTCGCGGAGGGTGTGCAGGAGGTCGAGGATCTGGGCCTGGACGGTCACGTCGAGCGCGGTCGTCGGCTCGTCCGCGATCAGCAGATCGGGTCCGCAGGCCAGCGCCATCGCGATGAGCGCGCGCTGCCGCATGCCGCCGCTGAACTCGTGCGGGCGGGACCGGGATCGCCGTACCGCGTCCGGAATGCCGACCCGGTCCAGCACCTCCACCGCACGCGCGCGTGCCGCTCGCCGCGACACGCGCGTGTGCGCGCGATGCACCTCGGCGATCTGGTCGCCGATCGCGTAGTACGGGTCGAGGGAGGACAGCGGGTCCTGGAAGACCATTGCGGCCTTTCCGCCGCGCAGCCGTCGCAGTCCCTCGTCCGACGCCTCCCGCACGTCGACCCCGGCGACCTCGACGGCACCTCCGACCCGCGCGCCCGTGCCCCGGTGCAGCCCCAGCAGAGCGGAGGCGACGGTGGACTTGCCGGAGCCGGACTCGCCGACGAGGGCGAGGGCGGCGCCCTGTTCCAGCCGGAAGGAGAGGCCGTCGACCGCGCGCAGGGACCCGAACTCGACCGTCAGGTCCGTGACGTTCACCAGGCTCATGTGAGCACCACCCGTCGGTCGGCCACCGTGTACAGGACGTCTGCGACGACGTTGGCGACGACCACGAAGAAACCGATGACCAGGACCATGCCGACCACGACCGGAAGGTCGACCACATTGACCGCGTGGACCAGCTCCCGGCCGATGCCGGGCAGGCCGAAGAGGGTCTCGGTGAGCACCGCGCCCCCTACCGCGCTGCCGAAGTTGTTGGCGTTGAGCGCGATGACCGGCGCGAACGCCCCGCGCAGCGCGTGCCGCCCGATGACCGACCGCTCGCTCACGCCGTACGCACGGAAGGTCCGGATGTGGTCCTCGGCCAGCGTCTCCAGCATCGCCGCCCGGGTCAGTCGGGCGAACGCGGCGGCCTCGATCAGGGCGAGCGAGAGCCAGGGCAGCAGCAGGTTCCACGCCCACTGTTCCGGGTCGTCGGTGAAGGCGACGTACTGCGGGAACGGCAGCAGTTGCAGCTGTCCGCAGACGACGATCATCAGGACCAGGCCGATGACGAAGACCGGCGTGGCCACGCCCGCGAGCGTGATGCCGGTCAGCAGCCGCTCGGTGAGGCGCCCCCGCCGCCACGCGGACAGGACGCCGGTGCCGACACCGAGCACCAGCCACAGCACCATCGCACCGAACACGAGCGACAGGCTGACCGGCAGCTTCGCCAGGATCAGCTGGGTGACCTGCTGGTCGCTCTGGTACGACAGCCCCAGGCAGGGCGCGGAGCAGTGCTGCACCGCGGTGCCGGTCGAGTAGTCCTGGCCGGCGACGAGGCCCTCCAGGAAGTGCCAGTAGCGCACGTACAGCGGGTCGTGGAGGTGCAGTTGCTCCGCGACCTGCTGCACCTGGGCGGGCGAGCAGCGCGGGCCGCAGGTGATCTGGGCGACGTTGCCGGGGGTGACGTAGAAGACGACGTAGACGATCACCGAGATGGCGAACAGGGTGACCACGGCGCCGACGAGGCGGCGCAGGGCGAACCCTCCGAAGCCGTTCATGCCTTGGCCTCCCTCTTGCGGCCCGTGCCGACGCGCAGCCGCGAGGCCGCACGCGGGTCGAGCGCGGTGCGCACGCCGTCGCCGAGGACGGTCAGCGCGAGGACGGTCACGAAGAGCGCTCCGGCGGGCAGCAGCAGGTACTGCGGGGCTGCCTGGTACCAGACGTCGGCCGCGGTCAGCATCTGTCCCCAGGACGGCGTCGGCGGCTTCACGCCGACGCCGAGGAAGGACAGGGCGGCCTCGACGGTGATGTTGACCGGGACGAGCAGCGCCGCGTACGTGATGACCGGTGCGGCGACACCGGGCAGCAGTTCACGGCGGGCGATCCGCCATGGGCCCCAGCCGCTGAGCCGGGCGGCGGAGACGTAGTCCAGCCGCTTCAGGCTGAGCGTCTGGGCGCGCACGATCTTCGCGATGCTGCCCCACCCGATCAGACCGATCACGAGGGCGACCAGCACGGGCCGCGGGAAGCTCGCCGGCACGATCGCGAGCAGCGCCAACGACATGATCATCAACGGCATCGCCACGATGATGTCGGTGAACCGGCTCAACAGTTGATCAACCCATCGGTTCCCGAGCGCGGCCGCGACGCCCACGACGACACCGATGACGACCTGGACGACGGTCGCCGCGAGCGCGACCCCCAGGGAGACCCTGGCGCCGTACACCAGCCGCGCGAACAGGTCCCGCCCGGTCTGCGGTTCGACGCCGAGCCAGTGGTCGGCGCTCACCCCGCCGAACGACCCGATGGATACGCCCCCGCGCGCGGAGTCCACCAGGGACGGGTGGTACGTGGTCGGGTCCTGGCCCTCGATCGCGGTGAGCAGCGGCGCGCCGAGCGCGACCAGGACGAGCAGCGCGACGACGACCGCCGCGACGAGGGCGGCACGCTGCGTGCGCAGCCGCCGCCAGAACTGACGAGCCCCCGAAGCCCCCGGGGCGGACACCCCGGGAGCCTCGACGGCGAGAACTGCCTCACTCACGGCGCTACTTCACCGCGGCCTGGGAGATGTCCAGTACGCCGGTCCAGTCACTGATCACGACGTTCTTGATGTCCTTGCCGACCAGCCGCTTGTAGACCGGGTGGAACAGCGGCACGGTCAGCGCCTGCTCGCCGATCTTCTTGTCCAGCGCACCCCACCGCGCGGCGGCGGCGTCAAGGTCGGTCAACTTGTTGATCGCGTCGATCTCGTCGTTGACCGACTTGTCGTTCAGCAGGCCCGTGTTGAAGTTCGCGCCCTCCTTGACGATCTGCCGGCCGTCGAAGATCGGGGCGAGGAAGGGACCGCCGGAGGGCCAGTCGGCACCCCAGTGGGCGAGGAAGAAGCCGGGCTCCGTCTTCACGTTGTGGATCTTGTCGGAGTAGTCGTTCTCCTCCAGGCCCTGCAGCTTGACCGTGATGCCGGCCTTCTTCAGCGCGTCCTGGATCGCCGTCGCGATCTCCGGGCTGGTCTCGAAGTCCTTGGCGTTGGAGTGGGTCAGGGTGACGGTCAGCCCGTCCGCGTAACCGGCCTCCTTCAGCAGCTCCTTGGCCTTGGCCGGGTCACCGGCCTTGCCCGCCGGGAAGTGGTCGTACGGCGTGTAGCCGAAGGACTTCTGGTCCGGCAGGAAGGTGGTGGCGGGCTCGGCCAGCGCGGAGCCACCCGCGGCGTTGACCACGGACGACCGGTCGATGGCGTAGGAGATCGCCTGCCGCACCTTGGCGTCGTCGAACGGCTTGATCGTCGGGTTGAACGCGATGTAGTTGGTGTAGCCGAAGTGCCCGGTACCGACGCGAGCGGCCAGCTCCTTGTCACCGGTCACCTTCGCCAGCTCGGCCGGCCCGAGGTTGGTGTCCGTGGTGACCGCGGCCGCGTCCGCGCCCTGGGACGAGGACAGCCGCTGGTTGATCACGGACGAGTCGAGCCCGGACCGTACGTCGATCCTGTCGGGGTACGCCTTGCGCTCGGCGTCCGTCGAGGCCGACCAGTGCGTGTTGCGCTCCAGGACGAGATGCTCACCATCGTTCTCGTTCTTGACGACCTTGTACGGCCCCGACGAGACCGGGTGCTCCTCGTACTTCGTGCCGGTGTCCTTGTCCTTCGGCACCGGCGTGAACTGCGTCTGCGTGGCGAGATACGGGAACTCGCCCTCGGGCTTGTCGAGATGGAAGACGATCGTCCGCTCGTCCGGCGTCTCGATCGCCGACAGGCCCTTCTTGTCCTTGTACGGCCCCTGGTAGTCGGCCGCACCGACCAGCCAGTCCCTCAAGTACGGGGCGCCACCGGACAGTTCGGGCGCGAAGCTGCGCTCGATGCCGTACTTGATGTCGGCCGAGGTGATCTTGGTGCCGTCCTCGTACTTGAGACCCTCCTTGAGGGTGTACGTCCACACGGTGGCGTCCTTGTTGGGGCGCCCGGTGTCGGTGGCGAGGTCGGGGACGACCTCGGCGCCGGCCTCACCGTTCTCGCGGTTGCGGGTGGTGAGGGTGCGGAACACGAGGGACGGAACGTTTCCACCGCCCGAGGTGTACAGGCGGGCGGGGTCGAAATCCTGCTGCGGATTGCGGTTCAGGACCGTGAGCGTGCCGCCCTTGTGGGGCGTGGAGTCGCCACCGGCGCCCTTGGCATCGTTGTCCTCAGGCCCGCAGGCGACGGCGCCCGCTGCCACGACCAGGCTGACGGTTGCCGCGGCCAGGCGGCGCGCTATGACGGACGGTTGACGCATCGGAGACGACCTCTCGGAATGATGAGTCTCGAATGGCGAGACGGATTGACGAGGAGTGAGACAGAAAAGGGCAGACGTCCGCCCCGGCGTCAGGTCGTCGAAACCCCTGAACGAGCCGCGGGATCAGAGGCCCGTCGGCGACTCACAGGAGTGGCAAGAAAGAAGGTCGCGACGCGAACGCCAGGGGGCGAGCGTCAGCGACAGTGAATGTCGGCCACGCACAGAGCGGTCACACCGATGAGCGCCAGCTCGATGGCGGCGCGAGCGGAGGTGTGACGGGTCGACATGTGCAGAAATATGTACGAACAAGCTGCACATGTCAATGTGACGTGTGAGTCACCCGTCAACTCCCGGGGTAAGCCCAGGGGTTGGCCCGGCAGTGGATCCCGTTGTGGTCGAGGAACTTGGTCTGCTGCTGCATGACCGGTGCGAGATCGCCGTCCTTGTCGCAGGTGACATGGGGGAAGCCGAGCCGGTGGCCGACCTCGTGGTTGATCAGCATCTGCCGGTACGCGTGTATCCGATCACCGTATGTCTCCGACCCCTGCGCCCACCTGTACGCGTTGATCATCACGCGCTCGGTGGCGGCCGAGTTGCACGACACGTTGTCCTCGGTGGTGTCGAGTCCGGACTTGGCGCACCAGTCGGCCGTCGTGCCCGGGCTGGCCAGTGTGATCACGAAGTCGGGCTCGCCGGAGTAGATGCGCTCGAACGTGCGGGCGCCGTTGTGGGCCCAGCTCCGGTCGTCGTTGAGGGTCTTCTGCACGGCCTCGGCGAAGAGTTCGGCGTCGAGTCCGAGCCCCTGTTCCACGTCCACGCGATAGGTGGACTTGTCTCCCGTGCCGGGCGCCTTGGCGATCCCCGGGACCGCGTCGAACTTCCCCGAGCCCTTGAGCGTCGCGTTGAGCTCGTACTTCTGGCCCATCGCCTGCTCGTACGTCAGCGGCGTCGCGCTCGGCGAACCGGACGGCGTCGGCCGCCCGTCCCCGCGCGAGGGCGCGTCTCGGGCGTCCCGCGCCTGATCCGTGGCGGACTGCGACTGTACGTCGCTGTCGTCCCGCCCCTGCGCGACCTGCCCGGCGACCACGACGGCCAGCACGGTGACGACGGCGGCGGCCGCGATGCCGGTGAAGGCCCGGCCCTTGGCACCCTTCGCCGGCACGGGCTCGCCGGTCGGCGGGGCGTCGTCGTGGTCGGTGTCGTTCGGAACGCCTACGCCGGTCCCGGTGTCCCAGTCGGTGACGGAGCCGTACGGGTCGGCGGCGTGCGCGGAGTCGGACGTACGGGGCGCGAAGAGGTCGGCGTCCTCGCCGAAGGCGTCGAGGTAGTCCTGCCGGGGCCCGTCGGACGCCGGGGCCCGCCGCGGCCTCGGCAGGGGAACGCCGGTCGCGGGCGGAGCACCGGCCGGCGCGGGACCGCCCTGGGCAACCCCGGCCCGTCCGCCCAACTCACCCCAGCCACCACCGGGTTCACGCTGCTCCGGGTGGCCACCGCGGATCAGGGGGGTGCCGTGGGCGGGAGTCCCGTCCTGGAGGCGGGGGACGCCGTGGGCGGGGGTGCCGTCGGGGAACCTCGATATGCCATGCGCGGGCGTACCGTCACGAAACTGCGGTATGCCATGCGCAGGCGTGCCGTCAGGAAACCGCGGTATGCCATGCACGGGCGTGCCATCGGGCAACCTCGGAACGCCATGCGCAGGCGTGCCGTCAGGAAGCCTCGGGATCCCCTGCCCAGGCGTGCCGTCCTGGAAGCCGCGCCCTCCGTACGGCGGCGCCCCACCCGTCGGCATCCCCTGCCGGCCCGGCGCCTGACCCGGCACCCGGCGACCGCCTGGACCACCAGGACCGCCAGGACCGCCAAAACCGCCGGAGCCACCAGGACCACCCGGCGCACCGGGCTGCGGCCAAGCGGCGCCCTGACCCGCCCCCGGCGCCGTACCCGGCCGGGAAGCCGGGACCCTGCCAGCGCCTGTACCCGGCGCGGACGGCCCGCGCCGGTCCGCGCCGGCCTCCGGCTGTGCTCCCCGAGAGCCCTGTCGTGCAGTTTTGTCCGCGCTGTCGCGTTTCGCGGCGGAGCCGCGGCGGCTGTGGCGTCCCACGTCGCGCCTCAGCTCCCCGCGCTCTCGGTGACGGCGTCGTCCTCGCCCGGATTCCGAGTCGCGCGCCCACCGGCGACCTGCCCGTCGGCCTCCGGCTCCCCCGACCGCGCGAGGAGTTCACGGAACGCCCGGGCGACCACCTCCGGGTACTCCATCATCGCCACGTGCCCGGCCTCCGGCAGGCTCACCAGACGGGCGTCACGGAAGGTCCGCGCCGCCTTCTGGCACATGCGGTAGCCGACGAGCTGGTCCCGGCCGCCGTAGATGAGCAGCGTCGGCGCGAGCACCCTCTCGGCCTGGCGCCACAGCGCGTGCTGGCCGCCCAGTGTGTAGGAGTTGACCAGCCCGCGCGCGGACCGTGTCATCGCGTCCCAGAAGTACGGCAGTTGCATCCGCCGTTCCATCTCCTCGACCGCGTTGCGGAACCCCTCGGACGTCACCCGCGCGGGGTCGCCGTAGCAGAGGTGCAGTACGCCGCGGACCCGCTGCTCCGCCGTCCACTGCCGGGTGAGGCGGGTGAAGAGCGCCGTCACGCCGGGCACCGCGAGCAGCGCCGTGGGCACGGCGGTGCGCTGGACGCGGATCTCCGGCAGCGCGGGCGACACGAGGGTGAGCGTACGGACGAGGTCGGGGCGCACCGCGGCGACCCGTGTCGTGACGGCGCCGCCGAGCGAGTTGCCGAAGAGGTGGACGGGACCGCGGTCGGAGGCGTCCAGATAGCGGATCACCGCGCGTGCGTGCGCGGTGATCGAGTAGTCGCCGTCGTCCGGTGGCGGCGAGTCGCCGAAGCCCGGCAGGTCGACGGCCTCGCAGTCGACCTGCCCCTCGAGCTGCTCCATCAGGGCCGACCAGTTCTGCGAGGAACCGCCGAGTCCATGGACGTACAGCGCGGGCGGCAGCCCCTCGCGCGCGGGTGGTCTCGAACGCACCGTCAGCGTGATCCCCGGCAGCCCGACCGATCGCAGGCGCTCCCCCTCCGCGACCCTGACGGTCGCCACCTTGGGCAGCACATTGGCGGCCGGCACGGACGGCAGCTCGGTCGAAGACATGCGGCAATGTTACGAGACGATCACGTCATGGTTCATGTGTTCGCCGTCACAAGTCGACACGTACATGGCAAACATTCGGTCATGCGGCACCCGCCCGAATCGCCCACAGATACCCCGCGGATCGCATAGCGTCCGGAACCGGTGTCTCCTAGGCTCGTACGCAGGGCACCCGTATGTGGACCCCTGCTTCACCCAGGGACGTTGTGCCCCACGGGGATGTTCTAGGAAGGGAGCCCGCCATGGCCGTCGATCCCAGCGACCCCGAGACGTTCACGGACGACGAGACCGAGGAAGCCCAGGAGTTCGACGTCGAGGCCCCCCCGGCCGACGCGGCCGAACAGCAAGCCGACGTCAGGCCCGACCGCGACGACCGGCCGACCGGCGCGAACCAGGACCGGGCCAGCGAGGCCGATCTGATCGAACAGGCTCGCGTGGTCTCGATCGATGAGGACGACTACCGGTGACATTTGGGCACACTTGTGGGCCCGTTGAACAAGAAAGAGAGCGTTTGCTGCCCGTTTCACACCGGTTTAAAACATTCTGTGCGACTTTCGTCACCGTCCGGTCCGTGAAATTCTGCGCTCGCACCGCGCACACCGGGGTTACCGAAAAGTACGATGGCCGCGCGGCGCACACCGCATGTGGACGACTTTGGGAGGCGGCGTGACAGCCATCGAGCAGACAGAGGCGGCACGCCCGCGGGGCACTCGCCTGCCGCGCCGTGCCCGACGGAACCAGCTCCTGGGCGCCGCCCAGGAGGTATTCGTCGCGCAGGGCTACCACGCTGCCGCGATGGACGACATCGCCGAGCGCGCCGGCGTCAGCAAGCCGGTGCTCTACCAGCACTTCCCGGGCAAGCTCGACCTCTATCTCGCGCTGCTTGACCAGCACTGCGAGTCCCTGATCCAGGCCGTACGGCACGCGCTCGCGTCGACGACCGACAACAAGCAGCGCGTACGGGCCACGATGGACGCGTACTTCGCGTACGTCGAGGACGACGGCGGAGCCTTCCGCCTGGTCTTCGAGTCGGACCTGACGAACGAGCCCGCCGTGCGCGAGCGCGTCGACAAGGTCACGAACGAATGCGCCGAGGCGATCTGCGAGGTCATCGCCGAGGACACCGGCCTCTCGCGCGCGGAGTCGATGCTGCTCGCCTCCGGCCTCGGCGGTCTCGCCCAGGTCGTGGCCCGCTCCTGGCTGCACAGCGACCGCAGCGTTCCACGCGATCAGGCGGTACAGCTACTGACGTCCCTGGCCTGGCGCGGCATCGCGGGCTTCCCGCTGCACGGCATCGAGCACCACTGAGCGCCGGGCATCACTGACGTACGCGCGTGTGCGGGGCGTTTGTTCCCGTCCGCTGTTCGCTCCTGGCGTTCTTGGGCGGAGGGTGTACGTCCCCTCACCGGGCTAATGTGTGCTGGGTACGGCGCGGAAGGTCGCGCACTTCACTGACCGTCGGAGGGACATAGCCGTGGAGGTCAAGATCGGCGTGCAGCACGCGCCCCGCGAGATCGTTCTGGAGAGCGGTCAGAGTGCCGAGGAGGTCGAGCGGGCCGTGTCCGAGGCGCTGGCCGGAAAGTCTCAGCTGCTGACCCTCGTGGACGAACACGGCCGCAAGGTCCTGGTCCCGGCCGACCGTCTCGCATACGTGGAGCTCGGTGAGCCGGCCCCGCGCAAGGTGGGCTTCGGCGCGCTGTAGCAGGCACCGGCAGACAGCCGAGACGGCAGGGGCCCGGCGACCTTGAGTCGCCGGGCCCCTCCCGTTTCTCCGCTGTTTCCTCCCCCGATGAGGCTTCTCCACAGATGGAGCACAAGTCGATCACAGAGGAGGATTGCATTCCGCAGGTCAGGGGTATGACGGGCTACGACCGTTTCGAGCAGGCCGGCCATGTGGGAGGGACCCCAACATGCTCTTGGAAGCGCTCAGTTCCGCCATCCTCGGACTGGCCCTGGCCTGGGCTGTCGCCCACCGCATGCCGCACCGCCTGCCCGCCCGCTCCCTCGTCCTGCCGACGGGCGTCGCCGGTGGCCTTTTCGGCGCCTTCATCACGCACACCGCGCTCGACTTCGGCAACCTCTTCGTGATCCTCATCGGCGCGGCAGTCGTCTCCGCCGCCTCGCTCTCCCTGCTGGTACGCCCCGCGGGAAGACTGAGCCGTCACTCGGCGACCGCGTAGACCCCGACAACGACCGGCCGCCGGAATCCTGACGGTCACTTCTGATCGCCGGGCGCGTATCTCTCAGCCCGTCCGGCGTTTGAGGACGAGGCCCGTTCAGGGCCGAAGGCGGGGGTCTGGGGGCCGCAGGCCCCCAGAGCGGGGCGGCGGCGCTACGCCGCGAGCCCCAGCGCAGCCATCCGCTTGGTGTGCGCCTCGGTGATCCGCGAGAACATCTTCCCGACCTCCGCGAGATCGAACCCGTCCGCGACCCCGCCCACGAGCATCGTGGACAGCGCATCCCGGTCCGCGACCACCCGCTGCGACTGCGACAGCGCCTCGCCCATGAGCCGCCGGGCCCACAGCGCGAGCCGCCCGCCCACCCGCGGATCGGCATCGATGGCGGCCCGCACCTTCTCCACGGCGAACGACGCGTGCCCGGTGTCGTCGAGCACGGCCAGCACCAGACCCCGGCTGTCCGAATCCAGCCGAGCCGCGACCTCCCGGTAGAAGTCACTGGCGATCGAGTCGCCGACGTACGCCTTGACGAGCCCTTCCAGCCAGTCCGAAGGCGCCGTCTGCTTGTGGAACCCGTCCAGCGCGGCGACGAACGGCTCCATGGCCTCCGTCGGCTCGGCCCCGATCTCGGTCAGCCGGTCCCGCAGCTTCTCGTAGTGGTGGAACTCGGCCGACGCCATCTTCGCCAGCTCCGCCTTGTCCGCCAGCGTCGGCGCCAGCTTGGCGTCCTCCGCCAGCCGCTCGAACGCCGCCAGCTCCCCGTAGGCCAGTGCGCCCAGCAGGTCCACGACAGCGGCCCGGTACTGCGGATCGGCGGAGGCCTGCGCCCAGTCCTGGGCGGCGACCCCGGTGTGTTCGACGGTGGAGTCTGCGGTGTCAGAGGCGTCAGGGGTGTTGTCAGGCGTCGTCATGAAGCGCACAATAGCCCGCTCACCGTGTCACGGAAGTCCCTGGTCAATCACTGTGACGCCGACAACGTGACCAATTCGGCCATCGCATGTGCGCGTTTCCGGGGTATGGTGGTAATGCGCCCGCTGAGTACTCTGACGTATTCGACGGGCCGCACGTTATGAGGATGCCCGGTCGGTGGCCCGATCGGCTCCGACCCGACAGCCCTCCCCGTCCGTACGGCACTCTGCGTACGGAGCCCGGAGGGGGACACCCTCAGCGGTACGAGCGCTAGAGCGTCGGCAGTGGTCCCGTGCCTTACGGCCCGACCGTACGGCAGCCGACGTCCCCCGGCACGGTCCGTCAAAGACCCCCGCGCTCGCCTCGCACCGCGCACACAGAAGAGGCAGCACCCTGACTACGACTTTCCGAGAGCTCGGAATCCTTCCCGAGACCGCCGAGGCCCTTGAGGCCGTCGGCATCGTCAACCCCTTCCCCATCCAGGAGATGACCCTCCCCGTCGCCCTCTCCGGCACGGACGTCATCGGCCAGGCCAAGACCGGCACCGGCAAGACGCTGGGCTTCGGCCTCCCGCTCCTGGAGCGCGTCACCGTCCCCGCCGACGTCGAGGCCGGACGCGCCAAGCCCGAGGACCTCACCGACGCCCCGCAGGCGCTCGTCGTCGTCCCCACGCGCGAGCTGTGCACGCAGGTCACCAACGACCTGCTGACCGCGGGCAAGGTGCGCAACGTCCGCGTCCTCGCCATCTACGGCGGCCGCGCCTACGAGCCCCAGGTCGAGGCCCTCAAGAAGGGCGTCGACGTCATCGTCGGCACCCCGGGCCGACTGCTGGACCTCGCGGGCCAGAAGAAGCTCAACCTCAAGCACGTCAAGGCGCTCGTCCTCGACGAGGCCGACGAGATGCTCGACCTGGGCTTCCTGCCCGACGTCGAGAAGATCATCAACATGCTGCCGGCCCGGCGCCAGACCATGCTGTTCTCGGCGACCATGCCGGGCGCGGTCATCGGCCTCGCCCGCCGCTACATGTCGCAGCCCACCCACATCCGCGCCACCGCGCCGGACGACGAGGGCGCGACGGTCGCGAACACCGCGCAGTTCGTCTACCGCGCGCACAACATGGACAAGCCCGAGATGGTCGCGCGCATACTGCAGGCCGACGGCCGAGGACTGGCCATGGTCTTCTGCCGGACGAAGCGCACCGCGGCAGACCTCGCCGACCAGCTCCAGCAGCGCGGCTTCGCCGCCGGCGCGGTCCACGGCGACCTCGGCCAGGGCGCCCGCGAGCAGGCACTGCGCGCCTTCCGCAACGGCAAGGTGGACGTCCTCGTCTGCACCGACGTCGCCGCGCGCGGCATCGACGTCGAGGGCGTGACGCACGTCATCAACTACCAGTCTCCGGAAGAGGAGAAGACGTACCTGCACCGCATCGGCCGTACGGGCCGCGCGGGCGCCAAGGGCATCGCGATCACCCTCGTCGACTGGGACGACATCCCGCGCTGGCAGCTGATCAACAAGGCACTGGAGCTCAACTTCAACGACCCGCCGGAGACGTACTCCACGTCCCCGCACCTCTTCGAGGAACTGAACATCCCCGCCGGCACCAAGGGCGTCCTGCCCCGCGCGGAGCGTAAGCGCGCCGGGCTGGCGGCGGAGGAGCTGGAGGACCTCGGCGAGACCGGCGGTCGCGGTGCGCGCGGTCGCGGTGGCCGGGGCGGCCGGGACGAGTCCCGTTCGTCCTCCTCGGACCGCGAGCGCCCGGCGCGTACGCCGCGTCGCCGCCGTCGTACGCGCGGCGGAGCCGTGCTGGACGGGACGCAGGCGCCTGCCGCCACCGGTTCCGGTACTCCGGAGGAGACCGCCGAGACCGTGACGGCCGAGTCCGTCACCGCGCCTCGCACCCCGCGCCGCCGTCGCCGTACGCGTGGCGGGGCGTCGGAGCCGACCCCGGCCGTGACGGCCACGTCCGAGGACGCCGCGGAGGCAGCCGTCACGACGGCCGAGGGCCCGTCCCTCGACGCCCCCGAGGAGACCGCGGCCAAGCCGCGCCGCCGCAGGACGCGCAAGTCGGCTGAGCCGACGGCGACTTCGGCGGAGGCCACGGCGACGCCGGAGCCTCAGGCCCCGAAGGTCTCGGAGTCCGTGCAGGTCTCGGAGGCCGTCCAGGCGTCCGAGGTTGCCACGGCCCCGCAGGCCACGGAGTCCGACGAGGCTCCCGCCACCAAGCCGCGCCGCCGCACGCGCAAGGCGACGGCCGCGACGACGACGGCGGAGGCCGCGGTCGCCACGGCCGAGGGCACCACGGAGGCCGTACAGCCGGCTCCGGAGACCGCGGAGGCGCCGGAGTCCAAGCCGCGCCGCCGTACCCGCAAGGCGACCGCCGCCGCGGAGACCGCCGTCGACACGGCCGAGGCCGCCGAGGCCAAGCCCAAGGCACGCCGCACCCGCAAGACCGCGGCGTCCGTCGAAGCCGCCGACATCCCGGCCCAGACGGCACAGGAGCCGGAGGCCGCCGAGGCCAAGCCGAAGGCACGCCGCACGCGCAAGGCGACCGCCGCCGCGGAGGCTGCCGTGGACACGGCCGAGGCCGTGGAGACGGCGCCCAAGGTGCGCCGTACGCGCAAGGCCGCGGCCCCTGCCGAAGCCGTCGTGGACACGGCCGAGGGCACGGAGGCGAAGCCGCGCCGTACGCGCAAGGCAGCCGCGACCGCCCAGGAGCCGGAGGCCGCCGAGGCCAAGCCCCGGCGCACCCGCAAGGCGACGGCCGCCGCCGAGGCCGCCGTCGACACGGCCGAGGCCGCCGAGGCCAAGCCCAAGGCACGCCGCACCCGCAAGACCGCGGCGTCCGTCGAAGCCGCCGGCATCCCGGCCCAGGCCACCCAGGAGCCGACGGCCACGGAGGCCCCCGCCCCGCGCCGCCGTACCCGCAAGGTGGCGGCGACCGTGGAGGCCGCCGACGGCGCGGCCGAGGTGAAGCCCAAGGTGCGCCGTACCCGCAAGGCGACGGCCGCCACGGAGCCCGCGGAGAGCTGATCTCCCGTACGACGGCCCGGTCCCCATCGCGTGGGGGCCGGGCCGTCGGCGTTCCCGGCCCGGCAGCGGCCCACCACGCGCCCGGCCGCGCCCCACCCGCTACCCTCCCCCCGTGACCACCCAACCCGCCTCCACGCCGCCCCCGAACGCCCGCGCCTACCTCCTGCAGACCTCTCGCGGCTCCTTCGCCGTCGTGGACCACCCCGCCGCCCCCGGCGTCGAACCCCGAGGCGTCGCCCTGCTGCTCCCCGGATTCACCGGCAGCAAGGAGGACTTCACGCTGATGCACGAGCCGCTAGCGGAGCGCGGTTACCGCACCGTCGCCGTCGACGGACGCGGGCAGCACGAGTCGGACGGACCGCAGGACGACGAATCCGCTTACACGCGGAGCGAGTTGGCCCAGGACGTCCTCGCCCAGGCGGCGGCCCTCGGCATGGACGACACCCCCCTCCACCTCCTCGGCCACTCCCTGGGCGGCCAGATCGCCCGCGCGGCCGTTCTCCTCGACCACGCGCCGTTCCGCTCCCTCACCCTCATGGCATCGGGTCCCGCCCAGATCTCCGACTCCCAGCAGCAGCGCGTGAAGCTGCTGCGGGACGCGCTCGCGGTGATGACCATGACCGAGACCTGGGAGGCGATCCGCGCCATGGGGCCGCCGGAGGAGGTCGGCGGCCCGGCACGCGGCATCGGCGGCCCCGAGCTGCTGCGCAGGCGGTGGCTCGGCACGAAGCCCGCGCAACTCATCGCCACGGGACGTCAGTTGTGCACCGAGCCGGACCGGGTCGACGAACTCGCCGCCCTCCCGCTCCCGTTCCACGTCCTGTCGGGCGCCAGCGACGACACCTGGCCGGTGCCGGTCCTCGACGACATGGCCGCCCGGCTGAAGGCCCGCCGGACGGTCATCCCCGGCGCCGAGCACTCCCCCAACGCCGACCAGCCCCTGCGCACGTCCCAGGCCGTCGCCGACTTCTGGCGCAGCGTGGACGGCGCCGAGGGCACACCCCCGGCGAACGCCTAGTACTGCGCCTGCAGGTGCTCCCAGAACCCGTCCCGCAACGCCCGCCGCAGATCGGCCTGCCCGCGCAGCGAGTACTGCAGCAGGCCCTCCGCCTCCACCAGCAGGTCCTGGTCCACCGAGCCGGGCAGGTACGGGTGCCCGGGCAGCAGCTCGACCAGCGACTCCCGTCCCCGCGCCGCGAGCCACTTCGCCGCGATCTGCGCGCCGACGAACCGCACGTCCTCCCGCGTCGGCCGAGCCCCGGCCGCCGCCTCGTACGCGGCGGCGGTGCGCCGGGAGACGTACGGCTTGAAGAAGTCGAGGTCGAGGGTGCGCTGACTGTCGACCTCCCAGAGCAGGGGCTCGGCCTGGTTACGGCCCTCCGGCGCCTCGATGCCCCACAGGTGCACCCGCGCGCCGTACCCCTGCGCGGCCTCGACCGCCGAGACCAGGTCCTCGTCCCCGCCGAGCAGCGCCGCGTCGCTGATGGCGCGATGCCTGGCCAGTGACTCCAGGTCGGTCCGGATCAGCGAGTCGACGCCCTTCTGCTGGTTGTTGGCGTTGAGGTTGCCCAGCCGCACCTTCACATCCGGAAGCTCGGCGATCGACTGCTGCTCGGCCGTGTGGATACGGCGCCGCGCACCGTCGTACCAGTAGACCCGCAGCAGCCTGCTGTCCGCGAAGATCGTGCGCGCCCGGTCGATGAGCGCCTCGATCAGACCCTCGGCGTCCAGATCGAAGGCCCGGCGGTCCTCCGTCCCGGCGACCAGCCGCCCCGCGGCGGCGTACAGATAACCCGCGTCGACGAAGATCGCATGGGTCGAGGGCGTCTTCGCCACCTCGGCGAGCATGCGTTGCAGCAGCTCGTTGGTGCGGTCGATGCGGGCGGCGAGGGCCGCGAGGTCGTCGTTCATCACCTCCATTGTCCCGGCGGTCACGCTGCGAACACAACCGGTCCCGGTCAGTCCCCCCTTGATCCCCGAGCAACCACTTACCGGTCAGTAGTTAGCCGTTCGAAAAATTTCCTTAGCGTAGGGAATGTTTGTAACACGCAGCCCGTTGACTACTTGTGTAACCCAGTAGTTCTCCCCAGCAGTGCTCATCGGGAGGATGACCAGACGAAGGGAGAAGCCATGCGCTTCGAGATCATGCGACTCGACGAGGTCGACGGCACGCCCGTGGACAGCACCGTCGTGGACGCCGCCTCCGTCAACCGGATCGTTCAGCAGGCCGCCTCGATCGGTCAGCGGCTGTGGATCCGCCCGGCTGAGGCCTCGGCCTCGTAACACGCGGATCCGCGAAGAAGCTTCAGGGCCCCGTACGGCTACGACGCCGTACGGGGCCCTTGCAGCGTCCGGGGGCTCAGCTCCCCTGAATGACCTGCGTGACGCCGTTGATGATCTGCTGCACGGCGATCGCCGACAGCATCATGCCCGCGAGCCGCGTCACCAGGACCACGCCGCCGTCCTTGATGACCCGGATGATCAGCAGCGAGTACCGCATCACGAGCCACAGCACGACATGGATGGCGAGGATCGCCGACCACACCGACACCTGCGTGGTCACGCTGTCGGCCTTCTGCACGGCGAGGATGACGGACACGATCGCACCCGGCCCGGCCAGCAGCGGCATGCCCAGCGGTACGAGGGCGACGTTCACGTCCTTGGTCTGCTTCGGCTCGTCCGTCTTGCCGGTGAGCAGGTCGAGCGCGATCAGCAGGAGCAGCAGCCCGCCCGCGATCATCAGCGCGGGGACGGAAACGTGCAGGTAGTCGAGGATCTGGTGGCCGAGAAGCCCGAAGACCGTGATCACACCGCCCGCCACACAGACGGCCTGGAAGGCCATCCGCTTCTGCACCTTGACCGGCCGGCCGGAGGTGAGCGCGAGGAAGATCGGGGTGATCCCGGGGGGATCCATGATGACGAACAGGGTCAGGAAGAGGGAGCCGAAGACGGCGAGATCGAACATGAGGAAGGGAGCCTTGCGAAGTGAGTGGAACGCGCGGTGGCAGGCGGGCAACGCTGCGCCGTACCGTGCCGCTACCGCTGGGGGCAAACGTTCCGCAGGGCGGAACGGGTGGGCACAGCCGACAGCGCCGGGTGCCTGAGAAGAGACGTGAGGGCGAGAGACCTCAGACCCCGCCGGCCCCCGGGACGGGAAACGCCCCGGTGGCCCGCCGCGTGATCTCCCCGTACACCTCGGGATCCGTCGCGTACTCCCCGAGCACGCACGTCTTGCGGCTGCCGTGGTAGTCGCTGGACCCGGTGACCAGCAGCCCGAGCTCCTTCGCGAGCCCGCGCAGCCGCGCACGCGTGTCGGGGTCGTGGTCCATGTGGTCGACCTCGATGCCGTCGAGCCCGGCGGAGGCCAGCTCCGCGATCGCGGACTCCGGCACCGTACGGCCCCGCTTGCTCGCGGCCGGATGCGCGAAGACGGTGACCCCGCCCGCGGCCTTGACCAGCCGGATCGCCTCGAAGGGGTCGGTCTCGTGCTTCGCCACGTAGGCCCGGCCGCCGTCGGCCAGCCAGTCCTCGGTGAAGGCGTCACCCACGGTCGGTACGACACCCAGCTCGACCAGCGCGGAGGCGACGTGCGGCCGCCCGACCGAGCCGTCGCCGGCGATCCGCAGCACCTGCTCCCAGGTGACCGGCACGCCCAGCTCGTTGAGCTTGGCGATCATGCCCTGCGCTCGCGGCACCCGGTCGTCCCGCACCAGCTCCCGCTCGGCGAGCAGCGCGGGCTCTTCCGGGTCGAAGAGGTAGGCCAGCATGTGCATGCTGATGCCGTCGATACGACAGGACAGCTCGGCGCCGGTGACGAGGGTGAGCCCCTCGGGCAGCGCCGCGATCGCCTCGGCGTGCCCACGGGTCGTGTCGTGGTCGGTGAGCGCCACCACGTCCAGCCCGGCCGCCGCCGCGTTGCGCACCAGCTCGGCCGGGGTGTCCGTGCCGTCGGAAGCGGTGGAGTGGGTGTGCAGGTCGATACGCACGACGCGGACTCCAGTCGGGGACGGTACGGGTGGGGACGCTCAAGGATAGCCGGATTTTCAACGTCCATGTCACACCCTAAACGGCTGTGCACCCCCTACACGGGGGGCGCTCCCCGCCCCTAGGGTTCCAGCAGGCGCGGCGAAAGCGCCCCGCAGGGCACCAGATCCAGCTCGGCTCCCGCATCCCGCAGATCCGTCAGCACCAGCTCGTCGTACATCAACAGCCCCGACTGCTCGGGCCACACGACCGCCCAGAACCACATCCCGAGCGCCTCACCCGCGAACACGGCACGATCGCCGGGCGCACCCGACACGTGCCACAGCGGCGTCGGACGCCCGGCGGCCAGGACCTTCGCCTGCGGCGGCTTCTCGACGTTCATGTACGGCCCCGGATCCGGTCCGTCGATGCCCGCGTAACGCGCACCGAGGCCGACGCCGAGCTCCTCGGCGACCAGGATCATCTCGCCCATGCCGCCGAGCGGTCCGGGCCCGGAGCACGCCACGGCGGTCGCGCGCCCGCCGCTGCGGTCGTCGCCCGCGCTGGCGACACCCGTGAACAGCCAGCCGATCGGCAGCGGCCACGGCATCCACACCGGCACCTGCGTGCGATGCACGACCACGCCGAGGGCCTCGACGCTGGGCGGGATCACGGGCTGCACCGGATGCACGGTGCCGTGCACATCGCATTGCCAGGTGTCGGCGAAGAGTCCGGGAGCCCTGACCCGGCCACCACACTTCGGGCAACTGGGTTCGCCCCTCATAGGGCCCCACGGTCCTACCCCTCGTGCGCCACGTCAAGGACGATCACCCGTCCGGGCGGAACCGTTCACCACAGCCCATATAGATGTAGCTTGCATTAATTAGCCTAGCTAACATACTATGTGTAACCGGCAACCACTACCTTCGAGATCGGAGTACGGCATGGACCCCCTAGGCGCGGGAGCGGGCGGCATCCTGCGGCAGCCGAAGGCCGTGTGGGCGACCGCCGGCGCGTCCGTCGTCGCCTTCATGGGCATCGGACTCGTCGACCCGATCCTGCCGTCCATCGCGAGCGGCCTGAACGCCACGGCCGGACAGGTCTCCCTCCTCTTCACCTCGTACTTCCTCATCACCGCCGTGGCGATGCTGGTCACCGGCTTCGTCTCCAGCCGGATCGGCGGCCGCAAGACCCTGCTGCTCGGCCTCGCTCTCGTGGTCGTCTTCGCCGGACTCGCGGGCACGTCCGGATCGGTCGGTGAACTGGTCGGGTTCCGGGCGGGCTGGGGGCTCGGCAACGCGCTCTTCGTCTCCACGGCCCTCGCGGTCATCGTCGGCGCGGCGGCAGGCGGGAGCGCCGCGGCGATCCTGCTGTACGAGTCCGCCCTCGGCCTCGGCATGGCGTGCGGGCCGCTGCTGGGCGCGCTGCTCGGCGACGCCAGCTGGCGCTACCCGTTCTTCGGTACGGCCTTCCTGATGGCCGTCGGCTTCCTGTGCATCGCGGTGTTCCTGAAGGAACAGCCCAGGCCGGCCCGCAAGACCTCGCTGCTCGACCCGATCAGGGCGCTCGGCCACGGCGGCCTCGCGTCCGCGGCGGTCTCGGCGTTCTTCTACAACTACACGTTCTTCACCGTGCTGGCCTTCACCCCGTTCGTGCTGGACATGAGCCCGTACCGGTCCGGCGCGGTGTTCTTCGCCTGGGGTGTGCTGCTCGCCGTGTTCTCGGTGATCGTGGCGCCGCGCCTGCAGAAGCGGTTCGGTTCGCTGACGGTGCTCGGCGGCTCGCTGGTGCTGCTCGCCGTGGACGTGCTGGTCCTCGGCTACGGCGATCACACCACCGCCGTGGTCTGCACGATCCTGTCCGGCGCGTTCATCGGCGTGAACAACACCGTCTACACCGAACTGGCCCTCGGCGTCTCGGACGCGCCGCGCCCCGTGGCGAGCGCGGGCTACAACTTCGTGCGCTGGTTCGCGGCGGCGGCCGCGCCCTTCTTCGCGCCGAGGATCCAGGAGTGGACCGGCAGTCCGCGCATCCCGTTCGTGGTGGCGGCGGTCACGGCGGTGGCGGGCGCGCTCGTGGTCGTCGTACGGCGGAAGGCACTCAGCGACGAGGCCGAGGAACTGGAGACGAGGCACGCGACCGAGGACAGCGTCACCGTGTTCGCCAACTGACGCTTTTCAGCCACCGGTTGGTGAGGTTCCTCACTCCAGCGGGACGGACGCGCGGGCGGGATCCCTCAGGTCCGTCCCGTTCGTCAGCCAGCGCTCCTGGAGAGCCTGGGCGCCGTGCACGCGCTTCCAGGCGGCCTCGTTCGGGGTCATGGGGAGCAGCGGCAGGAAGTGCACGGGGTCGAGGGGCTCGTCGAGTTCCAGGTCCTCGACCAGACCGCCCGGCTCGGCGACCAGGACCGAGGTGAACGGGGCGCCGGGCCACAGCGGCTCGCCCACGTCCAGGGACGCGCCCGGGGCCACGATCACGCCCTCGACCTGCGGGGACGCGGCGAGTACGGCGAGCGGGCGGAGCACCTTGTCGGTGTCGGCCAGACCCGAGCGGACCGTGAGGACCAGCTCCGCGCGGGCGCCCTTGACCGGGTCGGCGACCATCGCGGTGGGGTCGTTCATGGGCTGCGCGGACATGCCGAGCGTGGCGTAGCGGACGATGTCGCCCTCCTGGAAACGGAGCACCTCGATGCGGTCCGTACCGAGGAAGGTGACCGCCGCGCGAGCGTCCGGTTCGCCCAGCGCGGTGCGCAACCGGGCTTCGACCAGAGGAAGAACATCAGCCATGGGCCGAGCATAGAACTCGTCAGTACCGGGCAAAGCAGCGCCTTGACACTTCAGTCGGCTGATACTCTTGCCCGGTGTTCGGGGCAGCACGCAGAAGCGTCGCGATCGAGTCCCGACGCCGAGATTGACTCCCCTACGGGGAACCCCGAACGGGGTATGGAACGTCCCTCACGAGGGACCGGCCGGAGGAGGTGGGGCTGTCATGGATCGAAGTCGACCTGGTAGTACCACTCGCTCTTCCCGCCGCTGATGTAGCTGATTCGGCTGTTCCGGCTCTGGCTGACCGCCGCCTTTCACGCTCGCGTCCTCACACGGAAGAGCACTTCGTTTCGCTTTGCCTGATCGGTCTGATCTGAACCAGCAACGAAGCCCATCACCGCGACGGTGCGGTGCTCCCCGCTTTGTGGACGTGCCAAACATCCTGAGGTCAGGACGTCCCCATTCCGGGCAGTTCCACCCGTGCTGCGGCCCTCCACGCTTCGTTGCCCGTTGCGAAGGAGCCTGCTCATGTCGATGATCCGCGACCTGCGTGCCGTGGTCCGCCCGTCCCGCGTCTCGCTGCGCAAGGACAACGGCACGTACGACACCACCCGCGACCCCGCGACGCCCTCGGCCGTCGTCGACTGCGCCGTCTACCGGCACGGCGCCCGGGTCGAGACCCCGAAGCCCCTCACCCCGCACGAGGCGATGCGCCAGGTGCGCCGGGACGGCGGCTTCGTCTGGATCGGCCTGCACGAGCCGACCGAGGCCGAATTCGCCGGTATCGCAAGCGAGTTCGGGCTGCACCCGCTGGCCGTCGAGGACGCGGTCCAGGCACACCAGCGGCCCAAGCTGGAGCGCTACGACGACTCCCTCTTCACCGTCTTCAAGACCGTCCACTACGTCGACCACGACGAGCTCACCGCCAGCAGCGAGGTCGTCGAGACCGGCGAGGTCATGTGCTTCACCGGGCGGGACTTCTTCATCACCGTCCGGCACGGCGGCCAGGGCTCGCTGCGGGCGCTGCGGCACCGGCTGCAGGACGACCCCGAGCTGCTCGCCAAGGGTCCCTCGGCGGTGCTGCACGCGATCGCCGACCACGTCGTCGACGGGTACATCGCGGTCGCCGACGCGCTGCAGGACGACATCGACGAGGTGGAGACCGAGGTCTTCTCGCCGGGGCGGAAGGGCTCGCCGCGCGGCACGGACGCCGGCCGGATCTACCAACTCAAGCGCGAGGTGCTGGAGTTCAAGCGGGCGGTGTCGCCGCTGCTGCGTCCCATGCAGCTGCTCAGCGAGCGGCCGATGCGGCTGATCGACCCGGACATCCAGAAGTACTTCCGGGACGTCGCCGACCACCTCGCCCGCGTCCAGGAGCAGGTCATCGGCTTCGACGAGCTGCTCAACTCGATCCTCCAGGCCAACCTCGCGCAGGCGTCCGTCGCGCAGAACGAGGACATGCGCAAGATCACGTCCTGGGCCGCGATCATCGCCGTACCGACGATGGTGTGCGGGGTGTACGGCATGAACTTCGACTACATGCCGGAGACGCACTGGAAGTTCGGCTACCCGGTGATCATGGCCATCACGGGCGTCATCTGCCTGGGCATCCACCGCACCCTGAAGCGCAACGGCTGGCTGTGACGGTGCCTGGATAGGCTGGGCGCATGACAAGCGAGCTGCTCGACCAGGCCCTCGTCGAGGAGGCCACGAAGAAGTCCGGCCTCATCTGGGTCAAGGGGCCCGGTCACCCGGCCCGCGCGCTGTGGCACGTGTGGCACGAGGGTGCGGCGTGTGTCATCGGCGACGGTCCGGGCGAGCAGCCGCTGCCGGGGCTGGCCGACGGGGCCGAGGCCGAGGTGACGGTCCGCAGCAAGGACAAGGGCGGCCGGCTGGTCACGTGGTCGGCGAAGGTCGTGGAACTGCCGTCGGGCTCCGAGCAGTGGGAGGCCGCGGTCGCCGAGCTCAAGGGCAAGCGCCTGAACGCCCCCGACGGCGAGGCGATGCCGCAGCGCTGGGCGCGCGAATGCCGGGTCGTCCGCCTGGAGCCGACGGGCACGACCGCGCCCTTGCCCGACGGCAATCTGGCCGAGGCGCCCTTGCCGACGCCGGCGACGACCCGGCAGCCGATTCCGGCCGGGCTGCCGAAGCTGCTGATGAAGAGGCGCAAGCGGAAGTAGCCGACGGCCCGCTCGGCGCCTAGGACGTCGGCAGCTGCTTGCCGTAGTCCACCGTGTCGTCCTTGGCCGGCTCCTTCAGGGCGAAGTCCTTGCCCCAGGAGGAGAACGTCAAGGTGCCGGCGCCGCCCGCCCGGACCAGGCGCAGGGGGTACGGGGTGCCCTCCAGGGAGACGTCGAGGGTGCCGCCGGAACCCTTGTCGCCGGTGATACGGATGATGCGGGTGCCGGCCTGCTCGTGGTGTCCGTCAGTGGCCAGCGTGCCGTGGAGGGTCAGCAGGCCGTCGAGGAGTACGTCCTTCTCCGTGAAGCCGCTGAACTTCTTGTACGACGGGTCGCCCTGCGGCACCTTCACATACTTGCCGTCCAGCTTGCCCGCGGCCGCGGCGTCCCCCTTGTCGCCGCTCGCCGCGCCCGCGTCGCTCCAGAAGCCGGCGTCGGCCTTCAGATACAGCCGCTGACCGATCCGCAGCAGTTGGAACGTCGCTCCCTGGGCCGTCACCGACCCCGTCGCCCCGTCGGCCTTCAGCTGCATGTCGAGCTTGTAGGTGCGCCCACTGGTCACCACGCTCCCCGAGAGGCGCACCGCCTCGGCGGAGTCCGCCGCCGTGCGGGTCTTGCGCTGGATCTCGGCGGGCGGCAGCTTGCCGACCCCGTTGGTGCCCTCGTCGGGGTCCTCACTGCATCCCGTCAGTCCCGTTCCCGACACGACCAGGGCACACACGGCGCTCACCAGCGCGGCCCGGCGCGCACGACCCTGGGGAATCGCAGTCACAGGTGGGGCTGCCTTTCTGTTGTGGGACCCGAGCGGCGTACGGCAGCGTACCGGGGCCTCGGAGCCCGAGCGGAGCCAGTCCGTCCGTACCGCTCACCAGGGCATATCGGATCCGGACGGGCTAGCCTGAAGCCCACCCGAGCGGGCAATTCGGATATGCGGCCTGCCCACGGAACCGCACCAGCAACACGGCACACCCCGCACACGAAGGAGCCTCAGCCATGGCAGCCGGCGCTCCCCGGATCTTCGTCTCGCACCTCGCCGGCATCGCCGCCTTCGACCCGAACGGCGACCAGGTGGGCCGTGTCCGTGATCTGGTCGTCATACTGCGCGTCGCCCGACGCCCTCCACGGCTGCTCGGCCTCGTCGTCGAACTGTCCACCCGGCGCCGCATCTTCTTCCCCATGACCCGCGTGACCAGCATCGAGTCCGGCCAGGTCATCACCACCGGCGTGCTCAACGTCCGCCGGTTCGAGCAGCGCCCCACCGAGCGCCTGGTCTTCGGCGAGCTGCTCGACCGGCGCGTCACGCTCGTCGAGACCGGCGAGGAGGTCACCGTCCTCGATCTGTCGGTGAAACAACGGCCGGCCCGCCGGGACTGGGAGATCGACCGGGTGTTCGTGCGCAAGGGCGGCAGGAGCGGCCCTCTGCGCCGCGCCAAGGGAGAGTCGCTGACCGTCGAGTGGTCCGCCGTCACCGGCTTCTCCCTGGAGGAGAAGGGGCAGGGCGCCGAGAGCCTGCTCGCCACCTTCGAACAGCTGCGCCCCGCCGACCTGGCCAACGTCCTGCACCACCTCTCCCCCAAGCGCCGCGCCGAGGTCGCCGCCGCCCTCGACGACGACCGCCTGGCCGACGTACTCGAAGAGCTCCCCGAGGACGACCAGATCGAGATCCTCGGCAAGCTGAAGGAGGAGCGCGCCGCGGACGTCCTGGAGGCCATGGACCCGGACGACGCGGCCGACCTGCTCGGCGAGCTCCCGGAGGACGACCAGGAGCGGCTGCTGAGCCTGATGGAGCCCGCCGACGCGGCCGACATGCGCCGTCTCATGGCGTACGAGGAGCACACGGCCGGCGGGCTGATGACCACCGAGCCGATCATCCTGCGCCCGGACGCCACCGTCGCCGACGCCCTCGCCCGCGTCCGCAACCCCGACCTGACCCCCGCCCTCGCCGCCCAGGTCTACGTCTGCCGCCCGCCCGACGAGACCCCCACCGGCAAGTACCTGGGCACGGTCCACTTCCAGCGCCTGCTGCGCGACCCGCCCTACACGCTGGTCAGCTCACTGCTCGCCGAGGACGACCTGCTACCGCTGGAGCCGGACGCCGCGCTGCCGGTCGTCGCCGGGTTCTTCGCGACGTACGACATGGTCGCGGCGCCCGTCGTCGACGAGTCCGGTTCGCTGCTGGGCGCGGTGACCGTGGACGACGTGCTGGACCACATGCTGCCCGAGGACTGGCGGGAGACGGAGTTCCACCTGGACGACGGCGAGGAGGTGGCCGCCCATGGCTCATGAGCGCGAGGGCACGCGCGAGCGCATGCCGTCGGGCGCCACCGCGGCCACCCGGACGCCCCGCCCGCGCCTCGACCAACCCCGTCCGCCGCGCCGCCGGATCCTGCCCGAATGGGACCCGGAGGCCTTCGGACGGCTCTCGGAGCGCGTCGCCCGCTTCATCGGCACCGGGCGGTTCCTCGTCTGGATGACGGTCGTGATCGTCGTGTGGGTGCTGTGGAACATCGCCGCACCGAGCTACCTGCGCTGGGACGAGTACCCGTTCATCTTCCTCACCCTGGTCCTGTCCCTGCAGGCCTCCTACGCCGCCCCGCTGATCCTGCTCGCGCAGAACCGGCAGGACGACCGCGACCGGGTCAACCTCGAACAGGACCGCAAGCAGAACGAGCGGTCGATCGCGGACACCGAGTACCTGACCCGCGAGATCGCCGCCCTGCGCATCGGGCTCGGCGAGGTCGCCACCCGCGACTGGATGCGCTCGGAGCTGCAGGACCTGATGAAGGAGCTGGAGGAACGGCCGAACGGTCACCGCGAGCACGGGGTATTCCCGGCAGAACGGTCGGCGGGACGTGACGTAGACGACCGCTGACGGGCTTTCCGGGGTATGGCTACCGCGCCGTACCATCGTCCTTATGGCTACGGAAGACGCGGTGCGCGAAGCACTGGCGACGGTGAACGACCCGGAGATCAACCGACCCATCACGGAACTCGGGATGGTCAAGTCGGTGGAGATCGGTGCGGACGGTGCGGTCGCGGTCACCGTGTACCTGACGGTCTCCGGCTGCCCCATGCGCGAGACGATCACGCAGCGCGTGACGGACGCGGTCTCCGGGGTCGACGGCGTCACCCGCGTCGACGTCACGCTCGACGTCATGAGCGACGAGCAGCGCAAGGAGCTGGCGAACGCCCTGCGCGGCGGCACCGCCGAGCGCGAGGTCCCCTTCGCCAAGCCCGGCTCGCTGACCCGCGTGTACGCGGTCGCGTCCGGCAAGGGCGGCGTCGGCAAGTCGTCGGTGACGGTCAACCTGGCGGCGGCGATGGCGGCCGACGGCCTCAAGGTGGGCGTGGTCGACGCCGACATCTACGGCCACAGCGTGCCGCGCATGCTGGGCGCGGACGGGCGTCCCACCCAGGTCGAGAACATGATCATGCCGCCGTCCGCGAACGGCGTGAAGGTCATCTCCATCGGCATGTTCACGCCCGGCAACGCCCCGGTGGTCTGGCGCGGCCCGATGCTCCACCGCGCCCTCCAGCAGTTCCTCGCGGACGTCTACTGGGGCGACCTCGACGTCCTCCTCCTGGACCTCCCGCCCGGCACCGGCGACATCGCGATCTCCGTCGCCCAGCTGGTCCCGAACGCCGAGATCCTGGTCGTCACGACCCCGCAGCAGGCCGCGGCCGAGGTCGCCGAGCGCGCCGGCTCCATCGCCGTACAGACCCACCAGAAGATCGTCGGCGTGGTCGAGAACATGTCCGGGCTGCCCTGCCCGCACTGCGACGAGATGGTCGACGTCTTCGGCACGGGCGGCGGCCAGGTGGTCGCCGACGGCCTGACCCGCACGACCGGCACGAACGTCCCGGTCCTCGGCAGCATCCCCATCGACGTCCGCCTGCGCGAGGGCGGCGACGAGGGCAAGCCGGTGGTCCTGACCGACCCGGACTCCCCGGCGGGCTCGGCGCTGCGGGCGATCGCCGGGAAGCTGGGCGGACGCCAGCGTGGCCTGTCGGGCATGTCGCTGGGCATCACGCCGCGCAACAAGTTCTGATTCCCGTACGACGATGGGGGCGCCGTCTCACGGACGGCGCCCCCATCGTCGTACCTCTGTCCGGGTCCAGGGCGATGACTAGGCGTAGGCCGCGATGTCCTTGATCATCGCGAACCCGAGCCCGTACGCGCTCATGCCTCTCCCGTACGCCCCCACGTGCACTCCCTCCTGAGTCGAGCCGGCCAGTACCCAGCCGAACTCGGACTCGCGGTAGTGGAAGGGCGTCGGTACGCCGTCCACCGGCAGGGAGAGCGTCGACCAGTCCGGACCGGCCAGGTCGTCCGCGAGCGCCCACGCCGTCTCGGTCTGCTGGTCCAGCCAGTCGTCACGCAGCGAGTGATCCATCTGCCCCGGCCACGTGAACGACAGCAGCCCCACCCCCGCGAGCCATGCCGCCGACGACACCGACGTCGCCTCCAGCAGCCCCGTACCGTCGGCGCTCCTGCGGGACGGATTCGCCGCGACGGTCACGACGACCGCGAACCTCTCCCGGTCCTCCGACGCCTCGTTCCGCACGGAGGGCTCGTCACCGTGCCCGATCGATCCGTGTTCCACGGCCCCGTCGGCCGCCGTGCCGACCTGCATCAGCCAGCGTGGCCCCGTGAAGGCCTCGTCGAGGCCGTACCACGGGAAGGGCGCCAGCAGGTAGCCGTCGACCGTGCGCCGGGCGGAGGGGACCTGCTGTCCGCTCTCCGCGGCCGGTGCCTGCGCGACTGCCCGACTCGTCGTCTGACTCGTCGTCTCCATGTGCCCGGACGCCTCCTCGTTCTCGACGGACCGGCCGGCCCGCCCCCCTTCGGGCGGCGCCACTCGTTCAGGGACAGCCCGCCCAACAACTCGGCAGCATAGCCACACCGCTTCGAGCAGCAGGGAAAGCGCCCGGCGCGTGGGGCGCACAGGGGGCGGGTTCAGGCCGCGCGCGACCCGCGCGGAGTATGAGAAGCGTCACGTACGAGCGGTGTTCCGACCCCGTGTTCGTACGGCCGTGTGCGTCAGGCTCAGGTGGCGTCCGCGTCGAACGGCGGGCGCTCGTCGCGGGGGTTCTCGGGCTTCTTGGTCATGTCGATGCTGCCGCCGGAGGAGCCCGAGGAGGCCGCCGACAACTCCGAGTCACGACCGTGGACGGAGTCGGTGACCTCGGCCATTTCCTTCTTCAGGTCGAAGCCGTTGCGGATCTCCTTGAGCCCCAGGTCGTCGTTGTCCAGCTGCTTGCGGATGAACGTCTTGGGGTTGAGGTCCTCGAACTCGAAGTCCTTGAACTCCGGGCCGAGTTCCTGCCGGATGTCCTGCTTGGCTCCCTCCGAGAACTCGCGGATCTTGCGGATCGTCCGCGTGACGTCCTGGATGAGCTTGGGGAGCTTGTCCGGACCGAAGACGAGCACGGCGAGGACGATGAGCGTCACCAGCTCGAGCGGTCCTATGTCATTGAACACCTGAAGCTCCTTGCGATGTCCGCGGTCCTCGGCCCTCGGTGGTCGATTGCGGGTCTTCCGTGGTCCGGGCCGGATCCACGGTACCCGGCGATCCGCTACGACCGGTACTGTCCCGAGGCCTCCGAATGCGGGTGGGCGTGGGGTTTTCCGGGTTGTTTGCCTTGTCAGGCCCCTTGAGGGGCGGTGACGCGGGAAGCGCTGTGAGGTTTCTGTGAGTCTCGGCCCTGGCTCTGTTCCTGCTTGGTTCCCGCTCTGTTCCTGCTCGGTCTCCGCTCAGTTCCCGCTCGACGAGCCCAGCGTGAGCGAGATCGTGATCTCCTTGCCGTCGCGCTCCAAGGTCAGTTCGAGCCGGTCACCGGGGCGGTGGGCGCGGGTCTTGACGATCAGTTCCTCGCCGGAGTGGACGCGCTGGCCGTCGACCGAGGTGATGACGTCGCCCGGCTTGATGCCGGCCTTGTCCCCGGCGCCGCCCGTGGTGACCGCGGGACCGCCGTCGCTGCCCTTGGCCCCGACGCGGGCACCGTCGCCCGTGTAGTCCATGTCGAGGGTGACGCCGATCACCGGGTGAGTGGCCTTACCGGTGTTGATCAGCTCCTCGGCGACACGCTTGGCCTGGTTGACCGGGATGGCGAAACCCAGGCCGATGGAGCCGGACTGGCCGCTGTCGAGGTCGGAGCCGCTGTCGGCGGAACGAATGGCGGAGTTGATGCCGATGACACGGGCCCGGGCGTCGAGGAGCGGGCCGCCGGAGTTGCCGGGGTTGATCGGCGCGTCGGTCTGCAAGGCGTCCACGTAGGACACGTCACTTCCGTCGCCGCTCTCCCCGCCGGCCGTGATGGGCCGCTCCTTGGCGCTGATGATGCCGGAGGTGACGGTGCCCGCCAGGTCGAACGGTGCGCCGATGGCGACGACCGGGTCGCCGACCTGGACGTTGTCGGAGTTGCCGAGCGGCAGGGGGGTGAGCCCGCTGACCCCGCTGACCTTCACGACGGCGAGGTCGTAGCCGCCGTCCCGTCCGACGACGGTGGCCTTGGCGGTGTCACCGCTGTGGAAGGTCACCGATATCTCGCCGTCTTCCCCGGCGGGTTCGACGACGTGGTTGTTGGTGAGGATGTGCCCCTGGCCGTCGAGCACGAACCCGGTCCCGGTGCCCTGCTCCTCGCTCCCGCTCACATGCAGCGTCACGACGCTGGGCAGCGCACGAGCGGCGATCCCGGCAACACTGTCCGGCGCCCGCCCCTCGGCCTCGGCCCCGGCCTGCGGCAGCTCCAGCTCCCCCACACCACCGCTGCGCTCGAGATACGCCCCCACGACCCCACCGACCCCTCCGGACACGAGCGCGACCAGCAGGATCCCGACGAGGATCACCTTCTTGGCCCGCTTACGCCGCTGCTGCTCGGTGGCGACCGCGGCACCGTTCTGCTGGAGCGGGCCGGCCGGGTGGAGGTTGGCGGCCCAGGGGTCGTAGTTCTGCCAGGGGGTGGTGGGGGGTGGTGGGTCGGCGTATGGGGGTGCGGGGGTGGCTTGGGTGGGGGTGTTGGGAGGTGGGGTGGGTTGTGGTGCGGTGGCCTGGGGCGGGGGCGGCTGGTGCGGGATCGGCTGCGGCGGAGTGACCTGGGCCGGAGTCGGCTGGGCAACGGTGTCGGCGGCCGGGGGCGCCGGCTGGGCGGGGATTCCGGGGGCCGGTGCGGGGACGGGCGCGATGCCAGGAGCTGGAGGTGGCAGGACCGGAGCAGGGGCGCCGGCTGCCGGGGGCGGGGGCGGAGTGCTGGGGGCCGGGTGCGGCGGCGGAACCGTTACGCCGGCTGCAGGCACCGGAGCCGCCGACGGCACCGGCGTGCCGTGCACTGCCGGGGGCGGCATCGGTACGGCCGTCCCGTGTGCGGGTGTGGTCGCCGGGTGCTGTACCGGCGGAGCGGGCGCCCAGGGGCCGGGCTCGCCGTAGGGCGGGGTGCTGTAGGGGTCGGGGTCGTGCAGGGGCTTGGGGTGTGCGTCGGCGGGCTCTGCGGGAGTCTTGGCCGTACCGTCGGCGGACACCTCATCCGGCCCCGCCAGCTCGAAGTCACCCTCGGCCGAATCCGCCTCTCCACCGCTGCCACCCGCACCGGGCCGAGCAAGCTCGAAGTCACCCTCGGCGGAAGCCGCGTCACCACCACTGCCACCGGCACCGGGCCGAGCAAGCTCGAAGTCACCCTCGGCGGAAGCCGCGTCACCACCACTGCCACCGGCACCAGGGCGGGGAAGCTCGAAGTCCCCGTCCGTCGAAGCCGCGTCGTCGGCCGCACGTGCAGCGGGCCGTGCGAGCTCGAAGTCGCCGTCCGTGACACCACTGAGGCCCCGCTCGCCGCTGCCCCCCGGTGCCGTGGGCTCGGTCGCGTCCGGTGTGCCCCCGGGTGCCGTCCCGCTCGTCCCGTCCGGCGTCGGTGCGGTGTCCTCCGCCTGGGCCGACGACTCCTGCGGCCGAGGTCGGTTCCACCACTTCGCCTTCGCGGGCTTCCCCTCGTTCATGCTCTGCTTCCTGCTCGCTGCTGACCGTTGCTCGAGTAGGACGCTTCGCATTTCGCCGTATCCGCAGGGACCCGGCCGATGGGCCGTCGCTCCGCGGACCGCGACAACGACCGCGCCGGTCTGCCGGCGTCCCACCCCTGGTTCCTCGGCAGGCCGCCACCGGGAAGGTCCCGGCGCCCGAATGCCTACTCAACTGTGCGCTGTCGCGCTCGAGTTCCCTCAGGAAACCGGCGCCCTCGTGCTCCCTCCCCCATCCGGCACGCGGCGTCAACGGTGGCCGCGATTCGACGACTCCGCGCCCAGACCTCGGGCCAGGGCGCGGCCCACCCTGGATTCAATCAGGTTCGTGGGCCGCTGCGCAGAGGCCGGGTCAGCGACCGGTGGCGGGAGAGGCGGAGGTGGAGGGGGATGACGTCGCGTCGGGGACGGGTGCGGCGAGCAGATCAGGGGTCGCCGTGATCTCGGAGACCTTGGACCACGAGGTCAGGGTGAGCGGCGGGGTCTCGCTGAGCGGGCGTATCAGCGGGGACATGGCGGCCGCGCCGGCCACCACGGGCGCCGTCAGGGTGTGCATCTCCTGGTCGGCGTGCTGGGCCGGCATCCCAGGCAGGAGGGGGGCCGACACCTGGGTCGGGGCCGCCGGGGTGTCCGGCGTCCCCTGGCCCTGCCCCTGCGCGAGCAGTGGGCCGACTCCACGGCGGCGCTGGTTCTCGGGTGCCGTCGCGGCGCCGGTGCCCTGCGTCCGCGCAGGCGTCGCATTGCTGCCGCCCGAGCCGCCGCGCGCCTCCGCGTCGGTCGGCGCGCTCGTGGTCACGCCGCCCAGCGAGATCGCCGCCAGGGACACCGCGCCCGCCGCGACCAACGCGAACCGCATCCGGGAGGACCCGGAGCGGTCGGCGTCCTGACGGCTCACGGGATGGGTGCGGAAGCCACGGTCCGACGAGTCGGGGAGCGCGGGGCCGTGCGGACGCGAGGGGACGTATCCGAACTCGAAGCGGTCGCTGCGCTTCACGCCGAACACCCCGGTGGGACCGGGCCGTCCGGACAGTCCGCCGAACCCTCCCCCGCCGAGCGGCGAGCCGCCGCCGTCCAGGTCACCTCCCCCGGGGAGACCCTGAAGACGGGCGAGGAAACTCTCGGAGGGAGGCGGCGGGGCCGCCTCCGCGAAGACGTTCTTCAGTCGGCGCTGGGCGTCGACCTCGGCCTTGCACCTGGCGCATGTCGCCAGGTGGGCCAGGACGCGCTCGCGCGTGTCATGACCGAGCTCTCCGTCGACGAGGGCGGAGAGTCGGTCGCCAAGGTGCTGCTCGGCCAGGAGCCGTTCGGCGGGGTTGGGTCGGGAGCCACTCACGCGGTCGCGCCCCCTCCCCCCAGTGCGGCCACACGCGGCACGAAGGAGCGGCGCTCGGCGCGCGCCTCCGGCGAGCGGTGGGCGAGGGCCTTGCGCAGCTGCGAGCGGCCCCGGTGGATACGGGACCGGACGGTGCCGAGCTTGACGCCCAGGGTCGCGGCGATCTCCTCGTACGACAGCCCTTCGATGTCGCACAGGACGACCGCGGCGCGGAACTCGGGCGCGAGGGTGTCGAGGGCCTGCTGGACGTCCGCGTCGAAGTGCGCGTCGTTGAAGACCTGCTGGGGCGTGGGCTCCTTGCTGGGCAGCCGCTCGGCCGCGTCGTCGCCCAGCGCGTCGAAGCGGATGCGCTGCTTGCGGCGGACCATGTCCAGGAAGAGGTTGGTGGTGATGCGGTGCAGCCAGCCCTCGAAGGTGCCCGGCGTGTAGGTCGACAGGGAGCGGAAGACGCGGACGAAGACCTCTTGGGTCAGGTCCTCGGCGTCGTGCTGGTTGCCGGTGAGGCGGTACGCCAACCGGTAGACCCGTCCGCTGTGCGTGCTGACGATCTCCTCCCAGGTGGGCGGAGTCCACGCCTGCCCGTCCGCGTCGGTGGAGAAGGTCGCGGTCTGGGCGAAGTCGCCGGCGTGGCTGTGGTCAGCGGTGTCGTTCACGGATTTCGGCCTGCCCGCCGATCCGAGGAAGCGCCGCAGCACTCCTCTCCGATCCACAGGCGCAGCCGCACCTCCCCTGTCGGCTCTGGTGGTGTCCAGTGGAGCCCCTACCATAGCCACCTCGCCCGTTAGCTCCGGATAAGCGGTTTTACGAGAATTTGATCTGGGCTGATAGGGCTGGTGGGCCTGCGTCAGCACTTGCTCGCGGTCTCGCTCGTCATCGTGATCCAACTGTGTCCCCCCGCTCGTCTTCCCACCCCTCTAAACGCCCGGTCCCATCTGCGGGTTCCCGCCCGTAACGGATACAGTCACGCCCAGGCAACCACGGGGACAGGAGAGGGTCATTACCGGCAACCGGCAGACGAGCTGGGCGTTCGCCGACGCCTACGTCGCCGAGGACGAAGTCCTGCGCTGGGCCCGGGACCGGGCCCGTGAGGCGGGACTGCGCTCGGTGTCGCCCGGCACGGGCGCCGCGCTGCGGATGCTGGCCGCCTCGGTGGACGCGAAGGCGGTGGCGGAGATCGGCACCGGTACCGGCGTCTCCGGCATCCATCTCCTGCACGGCATGCGCCCCGACGGCGTGCTGACCACGGTGGACCCCGAACCCGAGCACCAGCAGTTCGCCCGCCAGGCCTTCCGCGCCTCCGGCTTCGCCAGCAACCGCGCCCGCTTCATCCCGGGCCGCGCCCTGGACGTCCTGCCCCGCCTCGCGGACGCCGGCTACGACCTCGTCTTCTGTGACGGTGACCGGCTGGAGTTCCTCGACTATCTCGCTGAATCGTTGCGCCTGCTGCGTCCGGGTGGCCTCGTCGTCTTCGAGGGCGTCTTCGCCAACGGCCGCACGGTGGACTCGGGCCCGCAGCCCACGGAGGTCATACGCATCCGGGAGCTGCTGCGCGCGGTGCGCGAGAGCCAGGAGCTGGTGCCGTCACTGCTGCCGGTCGGGGACGGCCTGCTGTGCGCCGTCAAACGGTGACCGCAACCCTACCGGGACAAACAGCGACCCCGGCACCATGTGCGATGCCGGGGCCACCGAAAGGGTAGGGTCGCTTCCGCGTCAGCCGACGACCTTCTTGAGGGCGTCGCCCAGTGCGTCGGCCTCGTCAGGGGTCAGCTCGACGACGAGCCGACCGCCGCCTTCGAGCGGAACGCGCATGACGATGCCCCGCCCCTCCTTGGTCACCTCGAGCGGGCCATCGCCCGTCCGCGGCTTCATGGCCGCCATGCTCGTTCCCCTTCCTGAAACCAGCTCATAGTCAAAGCCGACGGCCCCATGGAGGGCACGCGCGCCTGGCATGAGACACGCGACACCGGCATCGAACACATTGCTTCCAAGCCATTATCCCGCATCTCAGGACCCGATGACCAACATCAGTCGGCATCGCTTGGGCAACGCGCGCGAGCAAAACCACTCAATTCGGCGATGTGACTGCGATACTGCGCCACCGCACACGCCTGGACCGAACAGAACCGGTCGTGAATTCTTTGACGCAGGTCACACGTCCGGTCAGGGCCGTTGTCGATGATCTCCGCCATGCTGTCCTTCAGACATGTGCGTACTGACGAGTACGCCCGAGCCGCGAAAGCCGGAGGGGATACACCATGGTCGACACCGTGCTCTACGAGGTGAGCGACGGACTCGCGACGATCACGCTGAACCGCCCCGAGGCGATGAACGCGCTGAACATCGCGGCCAAGGTCGCTCTGCGGGACGCGGCCCAGGCCGCGGCGGGCGACGACGCCGTACGGGCCGTGCTGCTGACCGCGGCCGGGGAGCGGGCGTTCTGTGTGGGGCAGGACCTGAAGGAGCACATCGGGCTGCTGGTCGCGGACCGGGAGACCGGGTCGCGGAACACCATGAGCACGGTGCGGGAGCACTACAACCCGATCGTGCGGGCGCTCGCCGGGATGGCGAAGCCGGTGGTGGCCGGGGTGAACGGGGTCGCGGCGGGGGCGGGCTTCGGGTTCGCGCTGGCCGCGGACTACCGGGTCGTGGCCGACACGGCTGCCTTCAATACGTCGTTCGCGGGGGTGGCGCTGACCGCCGACTCCGGGATCTCGTGGACGCTGCCGCGGGTTGTGGGGCCTGGGCGCGCCGCTGACCTGCTGCTTTTCCCGCGGAACATCAAGGCGCAGGAGGCGTACGAGCTGGGGATCGCCAACCGGCTGGTGCCTTCCGCGGAGCTGCGGAGCGAGGCCGAGAAGGTGGCGCGGGCGTTGGCCGAGGGGCCGACGGTGGCGTACGGGGCGATCAAGGAGGCGGTGGCGTTCGGGCTGTCGCACTCGCTGGACGAGACCCTGGAGAAGGAGGACGAGCTGCAGATTCGGGCGGGGTCCTCGGAGGATCACGCGATCGCGGTCCAGGCCTTCGTCAACAAGGAGAAGCCGAAGTACTTGGGCCGGTGAGCTCGGGGCGCCCGGCGCCCCTCACGGGGCGCTTCTGGCGACGCACGACTCCAGGTGATCGTCCACCAGGCCGCACGCCTGCATCAGGGCGTACGCCGTCGTCGGGCCCACGAAGCGCAGGCCCCTCTTCTTCAGGGTCTTGCTCAGCGCCGTCGACTCCGGCGTGACGGCCGGGACGTCCGCCAGGGTCTTCGGTATCGGGCGGGTGGCCGGGTCGGGGGCGTGGGACCAGATCAGTTCGTCCAGGTCGCCCGGGGCCCACTCGGCCAGTACGCGCGCGTTGGCCAGGGTCGCGTCGATCTTGGCGCGGTTGCGGATGATGCCCTCGTCGGCGAGGAGGCGGTCCCTGTCGGCGTCCGTGAACGTCGCGACCTTGGCGATCTCGAAGCCCGCGAAGGCGGCGCGGAAGCCCTCGCGGCGGCGCAGGATCGTGATCCAGGACAGGCCCGACTGGAAGGCCTCCAGGCTGAGGCGTTCGTAGAGCGCGTCGTCGCCGTGGACCGGGCGGCCCCACTCCTCGTCGTGGTACGCCACGTAGTCCGGGGTGGACAGGGCCCAGGGGCACCGCAGGGCGCCGTCCGGACCGGCGAGTGCCGTGCCGTCGCTCACTGCTGGTCCTCCGGGGCGGGCTTGTCCATCGGCACCCGGCCGCCGGGCCCCGCCTGGGCGCCGGCCAGTGCGGACTCCAGGTCGGCGATGCGGGCGTCGCGCTCGGCGAGCTCGGCGCCGAGGCGGCTGAGGGCGTCGTCGACGTCGGCCATGCGGTAGCCGCGGGCGGCGAGCGGGAAGCGGAGGCTCTCGATGTCCGCGCGGTTGACGGGGCGGTCCGGCGGCAGCGGGTCCTGGAGGCGCTCGGGCGCGGCGTCCGGCAGCGGACCGTCGCCCTCGCCGCCGCCCACCACGGCGAGCGTCACCGCGGCGACCACGACGGCCAGCGCGACGACCAGGAACAGGAACATAACCATCGCTGTGGCCCCCACGGTCCGTTAATGCGTGCGGTCGAGTGTGTCAGTGTCCGATCGTGCCATGCGACTCTGACAGTTAGGGTCGCAGGCGGCCGTATGCAGGCAACTTGCCAGCACGTACTAGGAGAGGTCACAGGGGATGCTCAGGCTGGGCACGCGTGAGTTCGGCACGCACGAGCCGGTGATCATGGCGATCGTGAACCGGACCCCGGACTCCTTCTACGACCAGGGGGCGACGTTCCGCGACGAGCCGGCCCTCGCGCGCGTGGAGCAGGCCGTGGCGGAGGGGGCGGCCATCATCGACATCGGTGGGGTCAAGGCCGGGCCGGGGGACGAGGTGACCGCCGAGGAGGAGGCGCGGCGGACCGTCGGGTTCGTGGCCGAGGTGCGGCGGCGGTTTCCGGATGTCGTGATCAGCGTGGACACCTGGCGGGCCGATGTCGGGGCGGCGGTGTGCGAGGCCGGGGCGGATCTGCTGAACGACGCGTGGGGTGGGGTGGATCCCGGGCTGGCCGAGGTCGCCGCGCGGTACGGGGTGGGGCTGGTGTGTACGCACGCCGGGGGTGCGGAGCCGCGGACCCGGCCGCATCGGGTGACGTACGACGACGTCATGGCCGACATTCTGCGGGTGACGGTGGGGTTGGCCGAGCGGGCGTTGTCGCTGGGGGTCCCCCGGGAGTCGATCATGATCGATCCCGGGCACGACTTCGGGAAGAACACGCGGCACAGTCTTGAGGCGACTCGGCGGTTGGGGGAGATGGTGTCGACGGGGTGGCCGGTGCTGGTGTCCCTGTCGAACAAGGACTTTGTCGGGGAGACGCTGGACAAGCCGGTGAAGGAGCGGGTGGTGGGGACGCTGGCCACCACCGCGGTGTCGGCGTGGTTGGGGGCGCAGGTGTATCGGGTGCACGAGGTGGCGGAGACGCGGCAGGTGCTGGACATGGTGGCGTCGATCGCTGGGCATCGGGCGCCGGCGGTGGCGCGGCGGGGGTTGGCGTAACGCCTTTTCCTCGCCCCCGCCGCCCCTACCCGTCCCGTCCCCAGGGGCTCTGTTCGACCCCGGCCCTGCCCTGGGGGCTGCCGCCCCCAGACCCCCGCTTCGGCCCTTAAGGGGCCTTGTCCTCAAACGCCGGACGGGCTGGATGCACCAAGCCGCGCGCTAGCGGCCCGCCTCCTTCGACACCAACGCCACCGCCTCGTCCACGTCGTCCGTCACGTGGAACAGGAGCAGGTCCTTCTCCGAGGCCTTGCCCTGGGCGATCAGGGTGTTCTTGAGCCAGTCGACCAGGCCGCCCCAGTACTCGCTGCCGAACAGGACGATCGGGAAGCGGGTGACCTTCTGGGTCTGGACCAGGGTGAGGGCCTCGAAGAGTTCGTCGAGGGTGCCGAGGCCGCCGGGGAGGACCACGAAGCCCTGGGCGTACTTGACGAACATCATCTTGCGGACGAAGAAGTACCGGAAGTTCAGGCCGATGTCGACGTAGGGGTTGAGCCCCTGCTCGAAGGGCAGCTCGATGCCGAGGCCGACCGAGATGCCCTTCGCCTCGCACGCACCCTTGTTCGCCGCCTCCATGGCGCCGGGGCCACCGCCGGTGATCACCGCGAAGCCGGCCTCGACCAGGCCGCGGCCGAGGCGCACTCCGGCGTCGTACTCGGGAGAGTCGACCGGTGTGCGCGCCGAGCCGAACACGCTGATGGCCGCCGGGAGTTCGGCGAGGGTACCGAAACCCTCGATGAACTCCGACTGGATGCGCAGGACTCGCCAGGGGTCCGTGTGGACCCAGTCCGACGGGCCGCCCGCGTCCAGCAGCCGCTGGTCGGTGGTACTCGCCGTCACCTGGCCCCGCCTGCGCAGGACCGGTCCCAGACGCTGCTCCGACGGTGGCTGCTTCTTCCCCTCGGGGTTACCGGTAGCCATGTACGCTCCCTCCACTTCGGGGCCTGCGGGTCTTGCAGGTCGTTCCACCTCAGCGTAGATCCACGTGGGTTACGGACGGGGGACGTGAGCATGACCGCCGTGAAGCGCCGTCCCGGCGATCCCCCGGCCGGCCATCCACTACGCCGTGAGCCACGCCCGCAGCCGCTCCTCCCCCGCCAGGATCTTCGCCGTCTCCACCCGCTCGTCCCGCTTGTGCGCCAAGTGCGGGTTGCCGGGGCCGTAGTTGACCGCGGGGATGCCCAGGGACGAGAAGCGGGAGACGTCCGTCCAGCCGTACTTCGGGCGCGGGGTGCCGCCGACGGCCTCCATGAACGCCGCTGCCGCCGGGTGCGAGAGGCCCGGGAGCGCCCCGCCGCTGTGGTCGTCCACCACGAACTCCTCCACTCCGCAGTCGGCGAAGACCTCGCGGACGTGCGCGACGGCCTCCTCCTCGGTGCGGTCCGGGGCGTAGCGGAAGTTGACCGTCACGACGCACTCGTCGGGGATGACGTTGCCGGCCACGCCACCCGAGACACCGACCGCGTTCAGGCCCTCCCGGTACTCCAGGCCGTCGATCACCGGGTAGCGCGGTTCGTACGAGGCCAGCCGGGCCAGGATCGGGGCGGCCGCGTGGATCGCGTTCGAGCCCATCCAGCCGCGCGCGGAGTGGGCGCGCTCGCCCGTGGTCTTGAGGAGGACCCGCAGCGTGCCCTGGCAGCCACCCTCGACCTCGCCGTCGGACGGCTCGAGCAGCACCGCGAAGTCGCCCTCCAGCCACTCCGGACGGTTCTCCGCGACGTGCTTGAGGCCGTTGAGGTCGGCGGTCACCTCTTCGTTGTCGTAGAAGACGAAGGTCAGGTCGCGGTTAGGGGCCGGGACCGTCGCCGCGAGGCGGAGCTGGACCGCCACGCCCGACTTCATGTCGCAGGTGCCGCAGCCCCACAGGACGCCGTCCTCGTCCAGCCTCGACGGGACGTTGTCCGCGATCGGCACCGTGTCGATGTGGCCGGCGAGGATCACGCGCTCCGGACGCCCCAGGTTCGTCCGCGCCACGACGTTGTTGCCGTACCGCTCGACCGTCAGATGCGGCAGCGCGCTCAGGGCGGTCTCGATGGCGTCCGCGAGGGGCTTCTCCGTGCCGCTGACGGAGGGGAAGTCGACGAGCTGCGCGGTGAGCCGCGCGGCGTCCAGCGTGAGGTCAAGAGAGGTGTCGGCCATGGTGCCGACCCTAACCCGCCGCGCCCAGGGGCTGTCGGCCCACTTTCCGCACTCATTTCCCACTCGGCCCATACCCCTCAGTAACCTCGGCTACCTTGTAGGGCGTGCCGAAGTCGTCCGCCTCTCCGAAACGTCGTGGCCGCCTCCTGCGTCGCGGGGCGGCCTTCGTGGTCCTGCTCGCCGTCGCGGGATATCTCGCGGTGCAGTACGTCACCGGAGGCCCGGGAGCGCCGGGCTGCACGGTCGTGTCGGACAAGAGCGACGGCGCGCGGTACGAGTTCACGCCGGAGCAGGCGGTGAACGCCGCGACCATCGCCGCCGTCGGCACCGGGCGCGGCCTGCCGGAGCGGGCCGTGACGATCGCGCTCGCCACCGCCCTGCAGGAGTCCGGCCTGCGCAACATCACCCACGGCGACCGTGACTCGCTGGGCCTGTTCCAGCAGCGGCCCTCGCAGGGCTGGGGCACGGAGCGGGAGATCCTGGACCCGATCTACTCGGCGGGCATCTTCTACGAGCACCTGGTCAAGGTCCGCGGCTACACGGAGCTGCCGCTCACCGTCGCCGCGCAGCGCGTCCAGCGCAGCGGCTTTCCGGAGGCGTACGCCAAGCACGAGCCGGACGCGACGCTGCTCGCCGCCGCCCTCACCGGGCGTTCGGCCGCGACGCTGACCTGCGAGGGGCTCCCCGGGGGCACGCCGGCCGACGGTACGGACTCCGTACGGGCCGCGCTCGTACGGGACTTCGGGCAGGACGCGCTCGAGTCGGCCGCCGCGGAGGTGGGCGCGGCGAAGGCCACGCCCACGCCGACTCCGTCCGTGATCGAGAGCGACGGGCGGACCGTGCTGCTGCCCGTGACCGGCGACAAGGGTTCCGGGGCCGGGCGCGGTGTCCGCGAGCGCGGGTGGCAGCTGGCCCACTGGGCCGTGGCCAACGCCTCCGATCTGCACATCCAGCGGGTGTCGTACGCCGGGCGGGAGTGGACCGCCGGGAACACCGACAGCCAGTGGCGTGCGATCGCCGGGCGGGGCGCCTCGGGGGCGGGCAGCGGGCTGGACGCGGTCCGGATCGTCACGACTCACTAGCACGCGCAGCCGTTCGGGGACCCACCCTCACGGGTTACCCGGGGCGCCGGTCGGCGACGGCGTGCGCAGGATTTCGCGCGGTCACCCTCGTATCCGTCAAAGGCCTTGAGAACAAAGGGCTGTAAGGATTCGGCAGGCTTTCCCGCGGTACGCGTTTTGACCGTTTTTATCCGCAGCCGATAATGCGACGCATTGCCAACTCTTTACGTTGCGGCGCCGCAACCTTCGGGGGCTTCGAGCGGTAGTCACTGCGTCCGAGCCCGGAGATCAACAGCCAGTCGGTCAACTGCCGGGCGTAGTAGGACACTTCATCGTTCTCATCCGACTTACCCGTCGAAGGAGCATCATGTCCCTCCCCCTGACCCGCCGGATCGCCCGTGCCGCGCTGCTCGTCGCTGCGGGAGCGGCTGCCGGGGTCGGTGCGGCCGGCTCCGCCAGTGCGGCCCCCGAACTGCCCGACGCCACGAAGGTCGGCGGGCTGAGCGCTGTCGACAGCACGAGCGTCGTCGACGGTGCGGCTCAGAACGCCACAGGGCTCGCGGGCGGCGCCGTCGACACGGCCGTCGACAATGCGCTGCCGACCGCCACGAAGGCCAGTGGCAAGGTGGCCAAGACCGGCGGCAAGGCCGCGAAGAAGGCCGTGCCGACCGCTACCAAGGCCGGCAGCAAGGTTGCGAAGAAGGCGACGCCCGCGGCGCAGGAGACCGCGGGTGGCGTGGCCGGGTCGGTCGGGACCGTTCTCGGTGACACGGCGGGGGCTGCCACGGTGGGTGGCGTGCCGAAGACCGGGTCGCTGCCGGTGGAGGCGCTGCCGCTCGGCTGACGGTCGCTGCGCGTGGCTTGAGCCGCCGACGGGGTCCAGGGAGTTCCCTGGGCCCCGTCGGCTCTTGTGTGCCCGCGTCGCTACGTCGGCAGGGGCCGGGGCGTGTCCGAACGGCACCCGACGCTGCAGGCTGTGCCCACCCGTTCCGCCCTGCGGAACGACTGCCCACAGCGGGAGCGGTGGGGGTGGGCGGCCCTGGCCGACGGGCCTGCGGTGGCGGGGGCCGGTGGGGCTGACGGCCGCGATGACAGTGGCGGTGACGGTGATGGTGACGGCCGGTAGCGGTGGCGGCCTGCGGCGGCAACCTTGGTCGGCAGCCCGCGGCAGTAACGGGTGGCAGCCCTTCCCGGCGCCCCGCGGCGGCGGCCGACGGTCGCGGTCGGCGGCCTGCGGCGGGTGGCGGTCGCGGTCGCCCACCCGCAGGGGCCTGCGGCCTTCGTCGACGGCCAACGGCCGGTAGCAGTAGCGACCTGCGGCGGCAGCCCTGGTCGGCAACCCGCAGCAGCAGCGGGTAGCAGCCCTTCCCCGGCGCCCCGCGGCGGCGGTCGCGGTCGGCGGCCTGCGGCGGGTGGCGGTCGCGGTCGCCCACCCGCAGGGGCCTGCGGCCTTCGTCGACGGCCACCGGCGGCAGCGGTAGCGGCCTGCGGCGGCAGCCTTGGTCAGCAGCCCGCGGCAGCAACAGGTGGCCGCCGCTCCCGGTGGCCTGTGGCGGGTGGCGGTCGCGGTCGCCCACCCGCAGCGGTCGACGGTCTTCGTCGGCGGCCCACGGCGCGGCCACCGGCGGTGGCGGTGGCCGTCGTTGTCGGGTGGGCGCCGCCCCCGCGCGGTCGGCGTTACGCCAGGCGCCGTACCGCGGCAGCCACCCTCTCGTCCGTCGCTGTGAACGCCACGCGTACGTGCTGGGCGCCTGCCTCGCCGTAGAAGTCGCCGGGGGCGACCAGGATGCCGAGGTCGGCGAGGTGGGCGACCGTGGTCCAGCAGGACTCGCCCTTCGTGGCCCAGAGGTAGAGGCTGGCCTCGCTGTGTTCGATGCGGAAGCCGTGGCGCTCCAGGGCCTCGCGGAGGGCCTTGCGGCGAGAGGCGTAGCGGTGGCGCTGGACGCGGACGTGTTCGTCGTCGCCGAGGGCCGCGATCACCGCCGCCTGGGTCGGGGCCGACGTCATCATGCCGCCGTGCTTGCGAATCTCCAGGAGGGGAGCGAGGACGGCCGGGTCGCCGGCCAGGAAGGCGGCGCGGTAGCCGGCCAGGTTCGAGCGCTTCGACAGGGAGTGCACCGCGACGATGCCCTCGTACGAGCCACCGTTGACGTCCGGGTGCAGGACCGAGACCGGGTCGGCCTCCCAGCCCAGCTCCAGGTAGCACTCGTCGGAGAAGAGCAGGACGCCGTGCTCGCGGGCCCAGGCGACCGTCCGGGTCAGTTCCTGCTTCGAGAGGACCTTGCCCGTGGGGTTGGACGGGGAGTTCAGCCAGAGGAGCTTCAGGTTCGTCGGGTCCAGCCGCGTCGGGTCGTCGTACGCCTCGTACTCCGCGCGGGCCAGGCGCGCGCCCACCTCGTACGTCGGGTAGGCCAGCCGCGGGTAGGCCACCTTGTCGCCGGGGCCGAGGCCCAGCTGGGTGGGGAGCCAGGCGACCAGTTCCTTGGAGCCGACGATGGGCAGGACGTGGCGGTGGGTGACCTCACGGGCGCCCAGGCGGCGCTCCACCCAGCCGGTGATCGCGTCGCGCAGTGCCGGGGTGCCCCAGACCGTCGGATAGCCCGGGGAGTCCGCCGCGTCGATCAGGGCCTTCTGGATCAGCTCGGGCACCGGGTCGACCGGCGTGCCGACGGAGAGGTCGACGATGCCGTCCGGGTGCGCGGCGGCCGTCTTCTTGTACGGCTCCAGCTTGTCCCAGGGGAAGGTCGGAAGGCGGTCGGAGACTGCGGACACGGATCTGGCTCACTTTCTGGTACTGCCCGGTGGTGCCGGTGGTGCCGGATACGGCAACGCCTCGGTCCCGTACGGCGATCAAGGCGATCGGATCGCGATCAGGCCGTACGGGACCGAGGCGGCACGCTGTGCGGGTCGCCGGTGCGGATTACTCGGCCTGCGGCGGCAGACCGGCGACGAACGGGTGGTCGCGCTCGATCAGACCCAGCTTGCTGGCGCCGCCGGGCGAGCCGAGCTCGTCGAAGAACTCGACGTTCGCCTTGTAGTAGTCCTTCCACTCCTCCGGCACGTCGTCCTCGTAGAAGATCGCCTCAACCGGGCAGACCGGCTCACAGGCACCACAGTCGACGCATTCGTCCGGGTGGATGTACAAGGACCGCGAGCCCTCGTAGATGCAGTCGACCGGGCACTCCTCGATGCACGCCTTGTCCTTGACGTCGACACAAGGCTGCGCGATGACGTAGGTCACGCTGTCGTTCCTCCTCGATAGGGCGCTGGCGAGCCTCCTCAGGCTCCGCCGCCTGGCGCGCGGGAGCGCGGCGTCGTCGATGCCCGCCCCTAGTATCTCCGTTCTTGGGCATGATCCGAACAGGAGGGGTGAACTGACCTGTGGAAATCTCTGCACACGGGCGCCTCGAGGTCCGAATCACCGCTGCTGACGTGGGTAAACGAGTCTCCGTACGGCGCTTGAGCGATCTTGGAGCTTCGGGTGAGAAGTTCACCGACACGGTGGGTGTTCTCGCATCATGGGACGACGGTGTGCTGCTGATCACACGGAAGAGTGGCGAGAGCGTCCGCATTCCGGAATCGTCGCTGGTCGCGGGCAAGGTGGTGCCCGCCGCACCGGCCCGGCGCCGGGGGCCCGCCGCCTCGTACGAGGAGCTCGCGCACGTCGCCACGCGCGCGTGGCGGCCGGTGGAGAGCGAGCGGCTCGGCGAGTGGGAGCTGCGGGCCGCGTCCGGGTTCACCCGCAGGGCCAACTCGGCGCTGCCGCTGGGCGACCCCGGGCTGCCGCTGCCGGACGCGCTCGACGTCGTACGGCGCTGGTACGGCGACCGGGGACTCCCCGCCTACGTCCAGACCGCGACCGGTGCCGAGGGCACGCAGGAGTTGCTGTGCGCGGAGCTGGAGCGGCTCGGGTGGGTGCGGGAGGTGTCGGCGGAGATGTGGATCGGGGCGTTGGCGCCGATCGCCGACCGGGTCGAGGGCGCCGGGGTGGTGCTGTCCCGGGAGGCGGACGAGGCTTGGCTTGGGCGGTATCAGCGCAAGGGGGTGAGCGAGGTGGCCCTGAAGGTGCTGGGGAGCGGGCCGTCGGTGTGGTTCGCGACGGTTCCCGGTGAGGGCGGCGATGCGCCTGCCGCCATCGGGCGGTGTGTCGTGGACGGGCGGTGGGCCGGGTTCGCCGCCGTGGAGGTCGATCCGGCGCTGCGGCGGCAGGGGATGGCCACCCGGGTGATGGCGGCGCTGGCCGGGCAGGCCCTGGACGAGGGGGCGTCGGCGGCGTGGCTGCAGGTCGAGACGGAGAACGCGGGGGCGCGGGGGCTGTACGCCGGGATGGGGTTCGCCGCGCATCACGCGTACCACCACTATCGCGAACCGGAGACGCCGGACACGACCGGCGCCGGACGGTAGTACCGATCGCCGCGAAAGGGCACGAGCCAGCTATGCGTCCCCCCTACCCCCCACCGCCCGAGCGCTCCGCCGAGGTGCGGCGGCGGTTCGCCGAAGAGGCCCGGTCCGAGCGGCCCGATCTGTCCACGCTGTGTCTGCTGGTGGGGGCCGAGGCGGACGGGGCGCTGGACGAGGCGGGGATGGACTCCGCCCAGGTGGAGCTGGACGCCTTGGCCGGGCGGCTGCCGTTCCGGCCCGGGGGGCCGCGGTCCTGGGCGCTCGCGCTGCGGGAGCTGCTCGGGGAGCGGTGCGGGTTTCGTGGGTCCGCCGCGGACTATCAGCGGCTGGAGTCGTCGTTGCTGCACGAGGTGCTTCGGCGGCGGCGTGGGTTGCCGATCCTGTTGTCGGTCGTGTGGCTGGAGGTGGCTCGGCGGGCGGGGGCGCCGGTGTACGGGGTCGCGCTGCCCGGGCACTTCGTGGTGGGGTTCGGGCCGACCGACGATCAGGTGCTCGCCGATCCGTTCGACGGGGGGCGGGTCTTGACGGGGGGCGACGCGGAGTTGCTGGTGGCGGGGGCCACGGGGGCGCCGTTGCATCCGTCGATGCTGACGCCGGCCGATCCGCTGGAGGTGGTGCTGCGGATTCTGAACAACGTCCGGGCGTGGGCCGCGACCCGGCCCGAGCGGACGGACGTGGCGCTGTGGGCGGTGGAGTTGTCGCTGCTGTTGCCGTCGCATCCGGCTCGGTTGCGGTTCGAGCGGGCGCAGTTGCTGGTGCAGCGGGGTGACTTCGTCGATGGCGCCGTGGAGTTGGAGGAGTACGCGGAGTTGATCAGTGCGGTGGATGAGGCTGCCGCGGCGCGGGTTCGGGAGCAGGCGCAGGCCGCTCGCGCGATGCTCAACTGAGAAGGCCGGTTCGCCCAATCGCCGTAAGAGGTTCGGTAATTGCGCGAGTGCCGGTTCGTCGTGGCTTGTCGCGCAGTTCCCCGCGCCCCTTACGGGGCGCTGCCCTGCCCGGCGATTACAGCCAGCCCTTCTCCCTCGCCATCCGTGCCGCCTCCGCCCTGTTCCGGACCGCCAGCTTCTGGATCGCCGTCGACAGGTAGTTGCGGACCGTTCCCTGTGACAGGTGCAGGGCTGCCGCCAGCTCGGCGTTGGTCGAGCCATCCTCCGCCGCACGCAGTACCTCTCGCTCGCGGTCCGTCAGCGGGTTGGCGCCCTCCGCCAGAGCCGCTGCCGCGAGCGTGGGGTCGATGACCCGTTCGCCCGCCAGTACCTTCCGCACCGCCTGGGCCAGTTGGGCCGCCGGGGCGTCCTTGACCAGGAAGGCGTCGGCGCCGGACTCCATCGCGCTGCGGAGGTAGCCGGGGCGGCCGAAGGTCGTGAGGACGACCAGCTTCACGGCCGGCAGCTCCGCGTGCAGGAGGGCCGCCGCCTCGATGCCCGTCGCGCCCGGCATCTCGATGTCGAGGAGCGCCACGTCCACGGCGTGCTCACGGGCCGCCGTCAGGACCTCGTCGCCGCGGGCCACCTGGGCGACGACCTCGATGTCGTCCTCCAGGCCGAGCAGGGCGGCCAGTGCCTCGCGGACCATCGACTGGTCCTCGGCGAGAAGGACCCTGATCGTCGTGCTCATGCCGGGGATCCTACGTCCGCCGAGGTCGCGGCCGCCGGGACGCGGGCGGTCAGGCAAAAGCCGTGCCGGGTCCCGCCCGCCTCCAGGGTGCCGCCCGCCGTCGCCAGGCGTTCCGTCAAGCCGGTCAGGCCGTTGCCGGGGCCGCTGCCCTGGTCGCCCGAGCCGTTGTCCTCGACGGAGAGTTCGAGGACGGGGCCGTCCAGGGTCTGGCGGCGCAGCAGTTCCACCGTGCAGCGCTGGGCGCCGCTGTGGCGGACGACGTTGGTGACCGCCTCGCGCAGCGCCCAGGCGAGGGCCGTCTCGCTGTCCTCGGGGACGCCCGCGAGGTCCGGCTCGGCGGGAAGGTCGGCCACCACTCCGGCCGCCGTGAGGGCGACCCTGGCGCCCGCCAGTTCCGCGGGCAGGCGCGGACGCCGGTAGCCTGCGACCGCCTCGCGCACGTCGACCAGGGCCTGCCGGCTCACCTGCTCGATGTCGGCGACCTGCCGGGCCGCCTTGTCCGGGTGGTCGGGCAGCATCCGGCCCGCGAGTTCGCTCTTGATGGTGATCAGGGAGAGGGAGTGACCGAGCAGGTCGTGCAGATCCCTGGCCAGGCGCAACCGCTCCTCGTTCGCGGCCAGTTGGGCGACCGTGGCGCGAGCCTCGCGCAACTCTAGGGTCGTACGGACCAGTTCGCGTACGCCGGTCATGGAGAAGCCGCCGAGGAGGGCCGGGAAGAGCAGTCCGGCCAGGAAGGACGCGCCGCCGGGGACCGCGAGGGCACAGCCGGTCAGCAGGGCGGACACCGCCGGGATCGTCCAGCGGGCGAGGCGGAACGGCAGCGCCGCGCCGGAGGAGATCGCCACGTACACGAACAGCACCAGCCATTCGCGGCCCAGGGTGAGGGCGAGGACGGACGACTGGGTGGCCAGGACCGCCAGCGAGCCGAGCACCAGGCCGTTGGTCTCGCCGCGTCCGGTGCGGAAGATCAGGGCGAGGTACCAGGCGACGAAGACGACCAGGCCGATCCAGCCGAGGACGACGACGCCGTCGCTGTGCCCGCCGTGCAGCAGGTCGTTGACCGGCGCGCTCAGGTAGGCGAGCCAGATGCCGACCCAGAGGAACTTGACGGCCTTCTGCCTGCGGTTCTGCGGGCGCTGCCCGATGCCGACGCTGCTCACGCCTTCAGCGTGTCCTTCCGGTACAGCCACGCCGCGCCGCCGGTGAACAGGGCGAAGGAGACGGCGAGGACGGCGATGTCCTGGGCATGCGGGGCCCGGCTCTGCTCGATGGCCTGCCCCAGGGCAGCGTACGCGTGCGTGGGCACCCACTTGGCGATGTCCCGCAGCCAGGTCGGGAAGGACGTGGTCGGCATCCACAGGCCGCCGAGGATGGACAGCCCGAAGTAGATGATCATCGTGATCGGACGGACCGCGTCCCCGCTCGCGAGATAGCCGAGGGCTACGCCGAGCGCGGCGAAGACGAGGCTGCCGGCCCAGATCGCGCCGGTGAGGGCGAGCCACTGCCAGGCGTCCAGGCGTACGTCCTTCACGGCCGCGGCGACGACGAAGACGATCACGATCGACGGCAGGCTGACCACGGCGGCGCTCGCGGTCTTGGCCAGCACATACCCGCGGCCCGGCAGCGGGGTCAGCCTGAGCTGCCGTACCCAGCCGCTCTCCCGTTCCTTGGCGATGCGCTCGCTGTTGCCCATGAGGACGGCCGTCAGGGCGCCGAAGGACGCCATCGAGACCATCATGTAGGTCGGCAGGGTCAGGCCCGTGCCGTCGACCTTCGCCGTGCCGTCGGCGCTGCCCGCGATCAGCAGGAACAGCACGGACGGGTAGGCCACCGAGAAGAACAGGAACTTGCGGTTGCGCAGGGCGCGGGCGAGTTCGAGCCTGATGAGACCGTTCATGACCGGCGCGCCTCCTCGGCTGCGGTGATGGCGACGAATGCCTGCTCCAGGCCGAGCCCGGCGACTTCGAGATTGCGGGGGTACAGGCCGAGGCCGTAGAGGGCGTGGACGGTGGCGTCGGCGTCGGAGGACTGGATGCGCACGGTGTGGCCTGCCACGTCGAGGTAGGTCAGGAAGGGCAGCTCTCGCAGCGCCGCCTCGTCGATCGGGCCGTCGGCGGCCAGGTCGAAGGAGATCCTGCGTGCCCCCGCCTTCGCCTTGATCTCGGCGGCCGTGCCGTCGGCCAGCAGCCTGCCCCGGTGCAGCACCAGCACCCGGTCGGCGATGGCGTCGGCCTCCTCCAGGTAGTGCGTGGCGAAGAGGACCGTACGGCCCTGGTCGGCCTGTTCGCGCATGGTGGCCCAGAAGGCCTGGCGGCTGGTGACGTCCATACCGGTGGTCGGCTCGTCCAGGACGATCAGACCGCTGTCCCCGGCGGTCGCGAGGGCGAAGCGGACGCGCTGCGCCTGGCCCCCGGAGAGCTTGTCGACCCTGCGGTCGGCGATCTGCGCGATGCCGGCCCGGGAGAGGACGTCGGACACGTCGTACGGCCGCGGATGCAGATCGCAGGCCAGCCGCACCAGTTCGCCGACGGTCACCTCGTCCATCAGCCCGCCGCTCTGCAGCATCGCTCCCACGTGCCCGGCGACGATCGCCTCGCGCGGGCTGGTCCCGAAGACGCGGACCGTCCCGCTGTCGGGCTGCTTGAGGCCGAGCAACAGGTCGAGCGTGGTCGACTTGCCGGCGCCGTTGGGGCCGAGCAGGGCGACGGTCTCCCCCGGGTACAGGGTCAGGCTCAGGCCGTCCACGGCCCGGACGTCGCCGTACGCCTTGCTCACCTGGTCGAACGCGGTCGCTGTCGTTGTCATGCGGTCCAGAGTGGCTCTCGGCACCCCGGGCCCGGCAGTGTCGGCAGTCCTGACTGCCGGATGACAGATGTCATACGACGACCAGGGGGGCACCCGGCGCGTGCCGGGTGCCCCCCTGGTCCGAGCGGCTGGCTTAGCTCGGGTTGGTGTCGATCGTGACGGTGCGCTGCGCCGCCGTCTTGCCGCGCAGGGCCTCGCGCAGGGCGGAGGCGACGTCCTCCGGAATGACGTCACGCTTGCCGCTCGCGCCGTTGATCTTGACGCCGTCGAAGGTGGCGCCGTACGCCTCCTTCAGCGCCTTGAGGTCGTACGTGTCCACGAGCTTGCCGTTGACGGCCTTGACGCCGAGGATCTTCGGCAGGGACAGGGCGCCGAACGGGATGCTGTGCGCGGCGTCCGTCTGGATCGTGACCTTGGTGGCCATCGCCGGCTCGGCGAACTCCTTCATGAACCGGTCGACCTCGGCGTTCGAGATCGTCGGCTGCTGGGTGGTCGTCGGGACCTGCACCGCGGCGGACGTGCCCGTCTCCACCTGGGTGCGGTACGCCTCCTCGACGGCCGTGGTCGACTGGGCGACGTCGATGCCCTTGCCGGCCTTGCCGTACACGGCGACCGCCTTGCCGGACTTGAAGCTGACCGTGCCCTCGGTCACCGAGCCGGAGCCGCCGGAGACGTCCTCCAGGGCGGCGTGCAGCTTCTCCTCGTCGGTGGGCATGACCGGGTCGACGACCCGGTGGTTGCCGAAGAGCGCGCCGATGACGGAGATCGGGTTGTAGTCGCTGGTCGCGGCCTTGCTGACCGTCTGCTGCATGTCGAACTGCAACCCGGCCTTGTCCGGCTCCAGCTCGACCGTCTTGCCACCCACCGAAAGCTTCAACGGCTTGTTGACCTGCTCGTCGAAGGCGTCGTTGAGCTTCTTGACCGCTTCGTCCCGGGTGCCGCCGCCGATGTCGACGCCGAGCACGGTCGTACCCTTGGGCACGTCGGAGTGGGCCATCAGCAGGCCGGCACCGTAGACGCCACCGGCGAGGACGATCACTCCGCCGCCGATGAGGGCCAGCTTGTTGCGGCCCTTCTTCTTGGGCGCGCGGGAGGCCGGGGCGTCCGAGGTGTCCGGTTCGGGCAGCTTCGGGGGGGTGTGCGGCGCGGGTGCGTCGGTGGTACCCGGGCCGAAGGGGCCGCCGTTCTGGGCGCCCGGGGGGACGATCGGGATGCCGCTGGTGACGGTGTGGCCGGAGACGTTGTCGGCGACGCCGCCGTAATGCGGGGTGCCGGGCTCGGGGGCCGGTTTCTGCGGGGTGAGGATCGCGGTGTCGTCGCTCATGCCGCCGCCGGGGCCGAGGCCCGGAGCGTGCGGAGAGGCGCCGGGACCGGAGGGGCCGGTGGAGATGCCCGAAGCGCCCAGGCCGCCCGGACCACCCGGGCCCCCGGGACCGGCAGGACCACTCGGACCGCCGGGGCCGCCGCCGAAGCCACTGCCGGGGCCGCCGGACCGGCCCGGACCCGTGAAGACACCGGAGGTGCCCGGACCGCCCGGGCGACCGGGCGCACCGGAGCCGCCGGGGCCACCCGGACCACCGGGCCCGCCCGGACCACCGCCGGCGATCGGCGGCACCGCCGGGCCGTCGCCGGTGACCGGACCGGTCGTCGGGCCCGCGGGACCCTGCGGGCCGCCCTGGCCGCCGCGGCCGTTCGGGCCGCCGTAGTCCGGCCCGTCGAAGTCGCCGGAGCCACCGAAACCGTTCGGGGCGTTGAAGTCGTTCGAGGCGCCGAAGCCGTTCGGGGCGCTGAAGTCGGCGGAAGAGTCGAAGGGCGAGCCACCCTGGGCGCCGAAGCCGTTCGAGCCCTTGGGGCCGCCCTGACCGTTCTGGCCGCCGTTCTCCGAGAAGTACGGCAGGTCGTCACGGCGCGCCTCGGCGCCGGGGCCGTTGCCCGGCGAGGCCGCCGCCAGCGCCTCGGTCACGTCGAAGGAACCGGTGCCGCCGCCATGGCCGGGAGCCACCGGCCCGCCGGTCGCGCCGGGGAGACCCGCGCCCTTCGTGCCACCGGGGCGGGAGCCGCCGGGCACGCTCATCGAACCGACGACACCACCGGGCCGACCGGCACCCGGACGCGCGCCACCAGGCGTGCCACCGGGCGCACCGGCGCCGGAAGCCCCGGCACCCGCGCCACCGGGACCGCCACCGGTCCCAGGGCCCGAACCTCCGGGCAGACCTGCCCCGTTGGTGGACGCGCCGCCCTGACCGCCCTTGCTCGGCCCGGACTTGCGGGGCGCGAACCAGTCGCTCGTCTTCTCCCCGGGCTGTGCCGTGGGCTCGGCCGGAGGCTCGACGGTGCCCGTGGACGTGGAGGTGGGCGCGGACGGCTCCGGCGGCTCGGGGTCGGCAGGGACCCCGGCGCTCTCGGCCTCGGCCACGGGCTTGCGCACGACGACCGGCGGAATGGGCCGTGATCCGGGGATGTTGATCCGGATCCGGGTCGTCAGCGTGGTCTCGGTCTTACGTTCCTCCGGCTGCGTGGCCGAACGACCCGCGTCAGCACCGTTGTCGGAAGCCATGGGGGTCCCGTACGGCGGCGTGCCGGAGGGGTATGCGGCTCCGCCGCGCCCGTTGGGCCCGGAGGACGGAGTGTCAGTTTCACGACTCAAGGCAGGTTCTCCCGGTTGGCTCCGCCGCCCGTACCTCACTGCTTCGGGCGGCTCGGCGGCGCGCACCACCATACTGGCCACCTCTGGCGCGTATCCCACGACCGCCTGGGAAACCCACACGGGACTCGCACGAGTACGTGGTGGAGAAGTGGTACGTCACTTGGCAAGTCGGACGCCGTCGCCGCCCGGTTGCCGCACCGGGGCAAGGGTGGCGCAGATCACAGCCACAGCCATACCTCCGAGCAGGAAGAGGTAGGAGGCGGCGCCTGTGCCGAAGACGAAGTCTCCTTCGGGGCGGCTGGCGGTGAGCAGAATGACGGTGATCATCCAGCCGCCGGCGGGCGCGACGGCTCCGGCCCGGCTGCCCGTCGCACGGCCGCCGCCGAGACAGAGCCCGGCCTCGCCCGCGAGCGCGAGGAGCAGACCGGCCGGGAACCAGGCGGGCTGCACGAGCGCCCCGGCCACCCCGACCACTGCGCCGAGCACGAAGAGCCCGAGGTAGGCCAGGACCCGTAGAGCTGAGGGGCGCTTCAGCTTCAGCGGCTGGGCGAGCATCGAGCTCATGACGCCTCCTCCAGGGCGACACCGGCGAACAGATCGGACTCCGTCCGTGCCGCCTTCTCCCCGCGCACCAACTCGTAGTACTCGGTGGTGAAGAGGGGTTGTGCGAGTTCGTTGGAGAGCGCGAAGTACCGCTCGCCCGGCGCCACCTCGATCTGTGTGGCGTGCGCGCGCATCGCGGCGGCCTTGGCGGATGCGTACGCGGTGCCGTCGATCACCGTGGTGATCCGCTCGTCGTCGACGACGCCCGGTACGTCGTCCACGGTGGCGCTCTTACCGAAGGGCAGTCCGGGCAGATCCGCCTGAAGCCGGGCGAAGGCCTCCTCGGCGACCGTGCGCGGGACGCGGTTCCAGTAGATCCTGGGGATCTGCCACCCCGCCTGCGCCGCCAGCTCGGCCGCGCGCGTGGCGATGCGGTGGGCCTGGATGTGGTCCGGGTGGCCGTACCCGCCGTCGGGGTCGTAGGTGACGAGGACCTGGGGGCGTACCTCCAGGATCACCTCGACGAGGGCCCGGGCCGCGTCGTCGACGTCCGCCCGCCAGAGGCAGGCCGGGTCGTCGTTGTCGGCGATGCCCATCATTCCCGAGTCCTCGTAGCGGCCCTGGCCGCCGAGGAGACGGAAGTCCTCGACGCCGAGCTCGCGCATCGCGGCGGTGAGCTCGGCCAGACGGTGTTCGCCCAGCTCGGTGCCGGTCAGGTGCTGGAGCTCGGGGGGAATGACCTCGCCGTGCTCGCCGAGGGTGCAGGTGACCAGGGTCACCCGGGCACCCTCGGCCGCGTACTTGGCCATGGTCGCGCCGTTGTTGATCGACTCGTCGTCCGGGTGCGCGTGCACCAGGAGCAGGCGCCGAGCGAAGCGAGATGGGGGTCCCCCCGGCCGAAGGCTGGGGGAGGGTGGTTCCGTCATGGACCCCACCCTACGAGGCGGCACCGACAGCGGCGCGCGGCGCTGCTCGGATCAGAACTTGATGCCGCCGATCATGCCCGCGATGTTCGTCGTCAGCTCGCTGATGGTGGGAGCGATGGTCGAGGACGCCAGGTAGAACCCGAGCAACATGCAGACGACCGCGTGACCCGCCTTCAGTCCTGATTTCTTGATCAGCAGGAAGACGATGATCGCCAGCAGCACCACCGCCGAAATCGAGAGTGCCACGGCGGCTCACCTCCAAGAATCCCAAGGGCGGGGGGTCGGACTTATGGGGGCAGATAAATCCATGCAGCAGCCAGCAGGTTCATACCCACTATGCGGTTGTGATCATAACTATCCGGGCGTGCGCATCGATCGGCGCACAGCCGCACAAGGGGGCGCACTGGCCAATATGGTCGGGGCATGACGACCGAGCCTGTCTCCTTCCCCCGCCGGCACGCCCGCACCCAGCGCTTCACCCTCGGCGCGCCCCGCGCGTTCACGGTGGCGCCCGACGGCAGCCGGGTCGCGTTCCTGCGCTCCGCCTCCGGTACGGACCCGGCGAGTTCGCTCTGGGTCCTCGACACGGCGGGCGGCGAGGAGCGCGTGGCGGCCGACCCGCGCGCCCTCCTGGGCGGTGCCTCGGAGGACCTCTCGCCCGAGGAGCGGGCCCGGCGCGAACGCAGCCGTGAGGCCGGCGCCGGCATCGTCGCCCACGCCACCGACAACGCCGTCGAGTTGGCGTCTTTTGCCTTGTCAGGGCGGCTTTTCACGGCGGAGCTGCGGGCCGGCACGGCACGTGAACTCCCGGTCCCCGGGCCGGTGATCGACCCCCGCCCCTCCCCCGACGGCCGGCACATCGCGTACGTCGCGCAGGGTGCCCTGCGGGTGGTGGGCGCCGAGGGCGAGGGCGACCGTGCGCTCGCCGAGCCGGAGTCGGACGGGGTCACCTATGGACTGGCCGAGTTCATCGCGGCCGAGGAAATGGGGCGATACCGGGGCTTCTGGTGGGGTCCGGAGTCGGACCGGCTGCTCGTGGCGCGCGCGGACGACACGCCGGTGCGCCGGTGGTGGATCGCCGATCCGGCGCGTCCGGAGAGCGAGCCGCAGCGCGTGGCGTACCCGGCGGCGGGGACCGGGAACGCGGACGTACGGCTGTTCGTGATCGGTCTGGACGGGGTCCGCACGGAGGTCGGGTGGGACCGGGCGCGCTACCCCTATCTGACACGAGTGCACTGGTCAGCGGGGGGTGCGCCGCTGCTCCTGGTCCAGGCGCGGGACCAGCGCAGCCAGTTGTTCCTGGCCGTGGACCCGGCGACGGGGGCGACGCGGATGGTGCACGCCGACGAAGATCCACAATGGCTGGAACTGTTCGCCGGCGTGCCCTGCTGGAGCCCGTCCGGGCACCTGGTGCGCATCGCCGACGAGGGCGGCGCACGGGTGCTCACGGTGGGGGAACGCCCGCTGACGGGACCGCAGTTGCACGTCCGCGCGGTGCTGGACGTCTCCGACGACGACGTGCTGATCTCGGCGTCGGCGGGCGAGGGCGCGGCCGATCCCGAGATCGGCGAAGTGCATGTGTACCGGGTGAACGAGCTCGGCGTGGAGCGTGTGTCGCAGGAGCCCGGCGTGCACGCGGCGGTGCGCGCCGGAGGCGTGACGGTGCTGGCGTCGCACACCCTCGGCCGACCGGGGTCTCAGGTCCAGGTTCTGCGCGACGGAAAGAGGATCGCAGCGGTCCGGTCGGATGCCGAAGATCCCGGTTTGACCCCGCGCGTGACCCTCACCGAAGGGGGCGCACGCCGCATCCCGTGCGCCGTGCTTATGCCTCGGGACTACGCCGGTGACACCCCGCTGCCGGTTTTGCTGGATCCCTACGGGGGACCGCACGGCGCCCGGGTGGTCGCCGCGCACAACGCCCACCTGACCTCGCAGTGGTTCGCCGACCAGGGGTTCGCCGTGGTCGTCGCGGACGGGCGCGGTACGCCGGGGCGCTCGCCCGCCTGGGAGAAGGCGGTCCACGGGGACTTCACGGTGTCCCTCGACGACCAGGTCGACGCGCTCCAGGACCTCGCGAAGTCCCACCCCCTCGACCTGTCCCGGGTGGCGATCCGCGGCTGGTCGTACGGCGGCTGGCTGGCGGGGCTCGCGGTACTGCGCCGCCCGGACGTCTTCCGCGCGGGCATCGCCGGGGCGCCGGTCACGGACTGGCGCCTGTATGACACGCACTACACGGAGCGGTACCTGGGCGACCCGGCCGCGCAGCCGGAGACGTACGCGAACAGCTCGCTCGTCACCGACGACGGCCTGTCCTCTCCCGCCGAGCCGCACCGCCCGCTGATGATCGTGCACGGTCTGGCCGACGACAACGTGGTCGTCGCCCACGCCCTGCGCCTGTCCTCGGCCCTCCTGGCCGCCGGCCGGCCGCACGAGGTGCTGCCGCTGTCCGGGGTGACGCACATGACCCCGCAGGAGCAGGTCGCGGAGAATCTGCTGCTGCTTCAGGTGGACTTCCTGAAGCGGTCGCTGGGACTGAACTGAATCCACGGGCCCGTCAGTTGCTCGGGTAGCTGAGGAAGAGCAGGAAGGCGAGACCGGTGAGCAGGAGGTGGACGGCACCGGTCTTCCAGTAGCGCGACACCGCGGCGAGGGCGAAGCCGCCGCCGGCCAGCCACCCGGTGAGGACCGCGATGTCGTGCTGCCCCTCGGCCGCGTGCCGGTCGGCGTACTCGTCGAAGCCCGCGCCGATGCCGGACACGATCATGCCGTAGCCGAGGACGATCAAGAGCAGGACGTCGAGGAGTCCTACGAGGACGGCGAACACACCGTCGAGTTCACGTGGCCGGCGTTCCATGGCCCAAGCCTCACGCAGGGACGGGCCGAAGTCCTGAGTACCCGTACTCATTGCCGCACAGCAACGGACCGGGGTGACATGGCGCACCCCGGTCCGTTTACGGCACCCGCACGGCCGTACGCTGTTCAGCCTGACGCGTCCGTATATCGGGATCGGGTCGGCGAAGTTGCCTGCGTGTTAACGCGGTTCGTGTGTGTTTGTACGGCTATGGCGTCGGCTCCGGCAGCACGGTCCGCCCCGGCGCGGAGCGCCTGATCGATACGGCCTCGGCGAAATGGCAGGCCGAGTCGTGCGCCGCGGGCCCGGTCGGATCGCCGAGGTGGAGCGGCACCGCGAGCGCCGGCACCTCCTGGGCGCAGCGTTCCTGGGCCTTCCAGCAGCGGGTGCGGAAGCGGCAGCCGGAGGGGATGTTCGTCGGGGACGGGACGTCGCCGGTGAGGATGATGCGCTCGCGGTGTGCACGGGCCTCCGGGTCGGGGACCGGGACCGCGGAGAGCAGCGCCTGGGTGTAGGGGTGCGTGGGGTGGTCGTAGATCTCGGCGTCCGTGCCGATCTCCACGATCCGTCCGAGGTACATCACCCCGACCCGGTCGGAGATGTGCCGGACGATCGACAGGTCGTGGGCGATGAAGACGTAGGACAGGTCGAACTCGTTCTGCAGGCGGTCCATCAGGTTGATGACCTGGGACTGGACGGAGACGTCCAGCGCGGAGACGGGTTCGTCGGCGACGATGATCTCCGGGCGCAGGGCCAACCCCCTTGCGATGCCGATGCGTTGGCGCTGGCCGCCGGAGAACTGGTGCGGGTAGCGGTTGATGTGCTCGGGGTTGAGGCCGACCACGTCCAGCAGTTCCCGGACCTTCTTGCGCCTCTCGCCCCTGGGGGCCGCCTCGGGGTGGATCTCGTACGGCTCTCCGATGATGTCGCCCACCGTCATACGGGGGTTGAGGGAGGTGTACGGGTCCTGGAAGACCATCTGGATGTTGCGCCGTACGGCCTTCAGGGCGCGGCCGGACAGCCGGGTGATGTCCTCGCCCTTGTACTTGATGGCGCCGGCCGTCGGTCGTTCCAGGTTGACCAGCATTCTGGCGACCGTGGACTTGCCGCAGCCGGACTCGCCGACGATGCCGAGGGTTTCGCCGCGGTGGAGCGTGAAGTCGACGCCGTCGACCGCCCTGACCGAGCCGACCTCCTTCCTGAAGAGGACGCCCTGGGTGAGCGGGTAGTGCTTGACGAGTCCGCCGACCTCCAGGATCGCCTCCGCTTCCTCAGCCATCGAGGCACTCCCTCCAGAAGTGGCAGGCGCTGCCGCGTACTTCGTCGACCTCGTTGAGGGGAGGCACGTCGGTGCGGCACACGTCCCGGGCCATCGGGCAGCGGGGGTGGAAGGCGCAGCCCTGCGGGATGTCCATGAGGTTGGGGGGCAGGCCCTTGATGGCGTAGAGCTCCTGCCCCTTCTGGTCCAGGCGCGGGATGGAGTCCAGCAGGCCGCGGGTGTAGGGGTGGGCGGGCGCCTTGTAGATGTCGTGGACCGGCGCCGACTCGACGATGCGGCCCGCGTACATCACGGCGATCCGGTCGGCGACGTCCGCGACCACGCCGAGGTCGTGGGTGATGAGGATCAGCCCCATGGCGTACTCGCGCTGCAACTCCGCCAGCAGATCCATGACCTGGGCCTGGACGGTGACGTCGAGGGCGGTGGTGGGCTCGTCGGCGATGATGAGGGCCGGTTCGAGGGCGAGGGCCATCGCGATCATGATGCGTTGGCGCATGCCGCCGGAGAACTGGTGCGGGTACTGCTTGACGCGCTCCTCGGCGGCCGGGATGCGGACGCGGTCCATCAGCTCGACGGCCTTCGCGCGGGCGTCCTTGCGCGACATCCCCCGGTGCACGACGAACATCTCGCCGAGCTGGTCGCCGACGGTCAGCACCGGGTTCAGGGAGGACAGCGCGTCCTGGAAGATCATCGCCATCTCGGCCCCGCGGACCTTGCGCCGCTCCTCCTCCTTCAGCTTCAGCAGGTCCCGCCCCTGGAAGAGGATCTCGCCTCCGGCGATCCGCCCCGGCGGCACGTCAAGAATCCCCATCACCGCCTGCGCGGTCACCGACTTCCCGGACCCGGACTCCCCGAGCACCGCCAGCGTCTCCCCCGCGTCCACGCCGTAACTGACCCCGTTGACCGCCTTGGCGACCCCGTCCCGCGTCCGGAACTCCACGTACAGATCACGCACTTCGAGCAACATGACGCGACCTCACCTCACCTTCGCTTCGAGGGCGTCGCACACGGCGTCGCCGAGATGATGAAGGCCGAGACGGCGACCGCGAGGGCGGCGGGCACACGGCGGAACTGCCTCCCCATGACGCCCCCTCCCCCGCCCACCCGCACTCGCACCGCAAACCCCACAACCCCTCACCTCAACTTCGGATCCAGGGCGTCGCGCACCGCGTCGCCGAGCATGATGAAAGCCAGGACCGTGAGGGCCAGGGCTCCGGAGGGCCACAGCAGGGCGTGGGGGGCGTTGCGGATGTACGGGGAGGCTGCCGAGATGTCGATGCCCCAGGAGACGCTCGGGGGTTTCAGGCCCACGCCGAGGTAGGACAGGGTCGCCTCCAGGGCGATGTACGTGCCGAGCGCGATGGTGGCGACCACGATCACGGGGGCGACGGCGTTGGGCGCGATGTGGCGGAGCAGGACGCGGGAGTTGGAGGCGCCCAGGGCGCGGGCGGCCTGGACATAGTCGTTCTGTTGGGCCGTGATGACCGCGCCGCGGGCGATGCGGGAGATCTGGGGCCAGCCGAGCAGCACGATGAAACCGATGACCGGCCAGACGGAGTTGCCGGTCACCACCGAGAGAAGGACCAGGCCGCCGAGGACGACCGGGATGGCGAAGAAGATGTCGGTGATCCGGGAGAGGAACGAGTCCCAGAGCCCGCCGAAGAAGCCGGCGAGCGCGCCCAGCACCGAGCCGAGGACCGCCACCCCGAGCGTGGCGCAGACGCCGACCATGACGGACGTACGGGCGCCGTAGACCGTACGGGTGTAGACGTCGCAGCCCTGTCCGTCGTAGCCGAAGGGATGGCCGGGCGCGGAGCCCTGCTGGGCCTTGGCGAGGTCGCACTTGAGGGGGCTGCCGGAGGCGATCGCCGAGGGCCACAGGGAGATGAAGAGCAGGAAGAGGATGATCAGGGCCGAGACGACGAAGACGGGGTTGCGGCGCAGGTCGCGCCAGGCGTCGGACCAGAGGCTGCGGGGCCGTTCGGCGGAGGCCGCCGAGGGGGTTGCCCCTGCCGGGCCGGTGCTCTCCGGTCCGCCGGAGAGGGCCGAGGGAGGCCGTTCGAGGGTCGCGGCCTCGCCCGCGGCCAGGTCCATCGCGCCGCCCGCACCGCTGCCGGCGATCGCGCCCTCGGACGGGAACGGCTGGTCAGGCATAGCGGATCCTCGGGTCGAGTACGGCGTACAGGAGGTCGACGACCAGGTTGCAGAGGAGGAAGACGAGGACGAGGACCGTCACGAAGCCGACGACGGTCTGGGTGTTCTGGCGCAGGATGCCCTGGTAGAGCTGGTAGCCGACGCCGTGGATGTTGAAGATCCGCTCGGTGACGATCGCCCCGCCCATGAGGAAGCCGATGTCGGCGCCGATGAAGGTGACGACGGGGATGAGGGAGTTGCGGAGCAGGTGGCGGGTCACCACTCGGTGTCTGGGCAGGCCCTTCGCGATGGCCGTGCGGACGTAGTCGGAGCGTCGGTTCTCCGCGATGGAGGTCCGGGTCAGGCGGGTGACGTAAGCCAGGGAGACCGAGGCCAGGACCAGGCCCGGGATCATCAGCTCGCCGAAGGGGGCCGCCGAGGAGACGGAGGGCCGGATCCAGCCCCATTCCACGCCGAGCAGCAGCTGGAGCAGCAGGCCGGTGACGAAGGTGGGGACGGAGATGACGACGAGGGTGAGGAGCAGGACACCCGTGTCGACGGGGTGGCCGCGGCGCAGGCCGGTGACGACGCCGAGCGTGACCCCGACGACGACCTGGATGAGGATCGCCACGATGGTCAGGCGGATGGTGACCGGGAAGGCCGTCGACATCAGCTCGGTGACTTCCTGGCCGTTGAACGCCGTACCGAAGTCGCCGGTGAAGACGTTCCCCATGTAGGTCAGGTACTGCTGCCACACGGGCTTGTCGAGGCCGAACTCCTTCCGCAGCTGGGCGGCCGTCGCCGGGTCGCACTGCCGGTCGCCGCACAGACCCGCGACGGGGTCGCCCATCACGTTCACCATGAGGAAGATCAGCAGCGTGGCCCCGATGAACACCGGGACCATCTGCAGCAGCCGCCGGACGACGTACTGCCCCATGGCGGGCTCAGCCGACCTTGATCTGGTCGTAGACGGGGACGCTGAACGGGTTGAGGGCCACGTTCGACAGCCGCTCGGACCAGCCGGCGCTGCCGTTCTGGTACCAGAGCGGGATGGCCGCCATGTTGTCCCGGACGACCTCCTCGGCCCGCTGGAAGGTCTCGACCGCCTTGGCGACGTCCGTCTCGGCGTTCGCCCGGTCGACGAGCTTGTCGAACTCCTCGTTGGACCACTTGCCGTCGTTGGAGGAGGCGTTGGTGTAGTAGAGCGGCTGGAGGAAGTTCTGGGGCAGCGGGTAGTCCATCTGCCAGCCCGCCCGGAAGGGACCGGAGAGCTTCTGGGTCGTGCTCTTGCTCCGGAAGTCGGCGAAGGTGCCGATCGGGTTGCCGACGCAGGCCCGGTCGTTGTCCAGGGCGTTGTTGATGGAGTTGCAGACGGCGTCCACCCACAGCTTGTGGGAGCCGGTGTCCGCGTTGTACGTGATCTTCACCTGCCCGCCGGGCAGCCCGCCCCCCTCCTTGATCAGCTTCTTCGCCGCGGCCGCGTCGTACTCGCACCACTCACCGCACAGCCCCTTCTTGTAGCCGCCCTCCGCGCCGAGGACGGGTGAGGTCCAGTCGGTGGCGGGGGTGCGGGTCCCCTGGAAGATGGTCTTGGTGATCTGCTCGCGGTCGATCGCCCGGGACAGGCCCTTGCGGACCTTGACCGAGCCGGGCCTGTTCCAGTCCTTGTCGTAGTGCGGGAAGGCCAGGGTCTGGATGATGCCGGCCGGGGTGTTGAGGTAGCGGTCGCCGAGGTCGCTGCGGACGTTCCCGAGCTGCTGGGCCGGGACGTCGTCGACGAGGTCGAGGTTGCCGGCCATCAGGTCGGTGTAGGCCGTGTTGTTGTCCGTGTAGACCTTGAGGGTGACGCCGCCGTTGCGGGCCGCGTCCTCGCCCGGGTAGGCGTCCCATCGCGTCAGGCGCATCTCGGAGCCCTTGGTGTACGCGTCCACGGCGTACGGGCCGTTGCCGACGGGCTTGGCCAGCCAGCCGGCGTGGTCGTCGAAGAAGGCCCGGGGCAGGGGGACGAAGGCGTTGTAGCCGAGGGTGTCGGGGAAGCTGGAGAACTTCTGGCTGAGCCGGACGGTGAAGGTCCGGTCGTCGACCACCTTCAGCCCGGACATCGTCTCGGCGCTCTGCTCGCCCTTCGCCGGGTGGACCTTGTCGTAGCCCTGGATGTAGCTGAAGAAGTAGGCGTTCTTCTGGTTGTTCCTCAGGCTCGCCCCGTAGTTCCAGGCGTCCACGAAGGACTTGGCGGTGACCTTCTCGCCGTCGCTGAAGGTCCAGCCCTCCTTGAGGGTGACCGTGTAGTTCTGCGAGTCCGGGGTCTCGATCCGCTCGGCGAGCATGTCCTTCGCCTCGCCGGTCTTCGGGTCGTACTGCTTCAGCCCCCGGAAGATCATGGAAAGTACCTTGCCGCCCTGCACCTCGTTGGTGTTGGCGGGTTCCAGCGGGTTCTGCGGATCGGTCCACGAGGAGCTGAACACCGCGGCGCCGTCGGCGGCGCTGCCGCCCCCGCCTCCGCAGGCCGTCGCCGCGAGTGCGACCACCACCGCGCATGCGGCCCGTCCGGCGTGCGTGGCTCCGCGCATGGTGCGTCCTCCTGACTGCGCCGCCTGGATGTCGCCGCGCCCTGGCAGCAAATATCGGCAGCCGCGAAGGACTGTGCATGTGCACGGCACCCATCCGAGGTGCCGTTAGCTCGTTCGGCGGCAAGTGTCGGCCGCCCGGTCGGCGCGACGGTATCCGGCACCGATCGCCTTCGCCCCGCCGGGCCGTCAGGGACTGACCTGGTGCTCTTCACCGGTGTGGACCAATGGCTGTCTCAATCTCATCACTTCGTTGTTTCCGCAGGCCACATGGGGTTTCATGCGCCGTCGGCGCGCGCAGTAAAGCGCTGACAGTCCAAGCAGCCCTCCCTGTGCAAGCGATGACGTGAGGTCACGATCATGAGCACTCAAGAGCAGCACAGCAGAGCGCGGCGCCTCCTCGCCGCCGGAGCCGCCATCCTGACGCTGTCGGCCGGACTCGCGCCGCAGCAGGCCGTGGCGGCGGACGGCGACAAGGTCCTCACCGTCGCGGTCGCACAGAGTGTCGACTCACTGAGCCCCTTCCTGGCGTCGCGGCTCCTCAGCACGAGCATCCACCGGCTGATGTACGAGTACCTCACGAACTACGACCCCAAGGACGCCCATGCCGTCCCAGCCCTGGCGACCGAGTGGAAGTCGTCGTCGGACAAGCTGACCTGGACGTACACGATCCGCTCCGACTCCAAGTGGTCGGACGGACAGCAGGCCACCGCCGAAGACGCGGCGTGGACGTTCAACAAGATGATGACCGACGAGGGCGCGGCCACCGCCAACGGCAGCTTCGTCGGCAACTTCCGGAAGGTGACGGCACCGAGCCCCACCGAGCTGGTCATCGAGCTGAAGAAGCCGCAGGCCACGATGACGGCACTGGACGTGCCGATCGTGCCGAAGCACATCTGGGAGAAGGTCGGCGACTTCTCGAAGTTCAACAACGACAAGGACTTCCCCGTAGTCGGGAACGGGCCGTTCGTCCTCACCGACTACAAGCCCGACAGCTATGTGCGGCTGAAGGCCAACAAGGACTTCTGGCGCGGCGCGCCGAAGTTCGACGAGCTGGTCTTCCGCTACTACAAGGACCAGGACGCCGCGGTCGCCGCCCTGCGCAAGGGCGAGGTCTCCTTCGTCGCCGGCGCCCCCGCGCTGACGCCCGCTCAGGCGGCCTCCCTCAAGGGCGAGAAGAACATCCACGTCAACGACGCCCCCGGCCGCCGCTTCTACGCCCTCGCCGTCAACCCGGGGGCGAAGGCCAGGAACGGGCAGAAGATCGGTGACGGCCACCCCTCCCTGCTGGACCAGCGGGTGCGGCACGCCCTGTTCACGGCGGTCGACCGCAAGACCATCATCGACAAGGTGTTCCAGGGGTACGCGGTGCAGGGCGAGGGGTACATCCCGCCGCGGTTCTCCTCGTACTTCTGGAAGCCGGCGGACCAGCAGGAACTCGCCTACGACCCCGCAAAGGCCGGCCAACTCCTCGACCAGGCGGGTTACAAGAAGAACGGCGACGGCAAGCGGGTCGGCAAGGACGGCAAGCCGATCAACTACCGCATCCTGTGCCACGCCACCGACTCCAACGACAAGGCCATAGGGCAGTACCTCCAGGAGTGGTGGGGCGAGCTCGGCATCGGCGTGACCCTCAACTGCCTGGACAACGTCAGCGACCCCTGGCTCGCGGGAACCTACGACCTCGCCTTCGACGGCTGGTCCGTCAACCCCGACCCGGACTTCGTGCTGTCGATCCACACCTGCGGCGCGCTGCCCGCGACCCCGAAGGACACGGGCGCGACCGACAACTTCATCTGCGACAAGCGGTACGACGACCTGTACGCCAGGCAGCTCGCCGAGTACGACCCGGCCAAACGGGCGGACATCGTCAAGCAGATGGAGTCGCGGCTGTACGACCTCGGGTACATGAACGTCATGGCGTACCCGAACGCGGTCGAGGCCTACCGCACGGACCAGATCAAGTCGATCACGACGATGCCCGAGAAGGCGGGCAACATCTACGGGCAGGACGGCTACTGGAGTTGGTGGTCGGCGACCCCGGCGGACTCGGACGCCTCCTCCGACGGCTCCGGCTCGACGGGCGTGGTCATCGGGGTCGTCGCCGGTGCCGCCGTCCTCGTCGGCGCGGGTGTGTTCTTCGCTCTGCGCCGCCGGGCGACCGCCGAGGACCGCGAGTAGCCGCGCATGACCGCCGACGCACCCTCCGCCGCGGCCGTCAAGGCCGCCGCGCCCGCGGTCCGGGGACCGCGGGCGCGCACCGGCACGCGCTATCTGCGGTACGGCGCCGGCAAGGTGGGCGGCGCCGCCGTCTCCCTGCTCGCCGTCCTCGTCACCGGGTTCTTCCTGTTCCGGCTGATTCCCGGCGACCCCGTCAAGACCATGACGGGCGGCCGCCCCATCTCCGAGGAACAACTCGCCGCCTACCGCAGGGAGTTCGGACTCGACCTGCCGCTGTGGGAGCAGTTCACCGACTACTGCGGCAAGGCGCTCACCGGGGATCTCGGGACGTCGTACCAGTTCCGGGCGCCCGTCATCGACAAGATCTCCGAGGCGCTGCCCAACACCCTGCTGCTCACCGGCACCGCGTTCGTCCTGTACACCCTGCTCGGCATCGTGCTGGGCACCCGCTCGGCCTGGCGCCACGGGGGGCTCGGCGACCGCCTGAACACAGGTCTGGCCCTCACCCTTTACTCGATCCCGTCGTTCTGGCTGGGCCTGCTGCTGATCATCGTGTTCTCGGTGGGCATCGGCCCGATTCCCGGGCTGTTCCCGACCGGCGGCATGGAGTCGGGCGGTGAGGAGGGCTTCGCGTACGCCCTCGACGTCGCCCACCATCTGATCCTGCCCGTCGTCACCCTGGTCGCGGTCGAGTACGGCCAGACCCTGCTGGTGGCCCGCTCCGCGCTGCTGGACGAGATGGGCAGCGACTATCTGACGACGGCCCGCGCCAAGGGCCTCCGGGACGACCTGGTCCGGCGCCGGCATGCCGTGCCGAACGCGCTGCTGCCGACGGTGACGCTGGTCTTCGTCAATCTGGGCCGGACGGTCGCCGGCGTGATCCTGGTCGAGACGGTGTTCTCCTGGCCGGGGCTCGGCGGGCTGTTCTACCAGGCGCTGAGCGTGCCCGATCTGCCGCTGGTGCAGGGCCTGTTCCTCTTCTTCGCAGCGGCGGTGATCGTCATGAACACCCTGGCCGACCTGGTCTATCCGCTGCTCGACCCCCGGGTGGGCCGATGACAACCGAGACCGGGAAGGACGATGCCGGGGCGCGTACGGCCGGTCCGCGCGCGCTCGCCCGGCAGCGGCGGCGCCAGTCCGTCGTACGTTTCTGGAAGCAGTACCGCACCCATCGCGCGGGCCTGGTGGGGCTGATCGCGCTCGCCCTGTTCGCGCTGCTCGCGCTGACCGCCCCGCTCACGTTCGGCTCCGACGTGGCCGGCGTGACCGGGGCGCCGGGGCAGCCGATGGAGAGCCCGAGCGCCGAGTTCCCGCTGGGGACCGACCGGTTCGGGCGGGATCTGCTGGGCCTGCTGGTGTGGGGCTCGCGGGTGTCGCTGCTGGTCGGGCTGCTCGCGGCCGCGCTGTCGGTGGCGATCGGCACGCTGGTCGGAATCACCGCGGGGCACTTCAAGGGGGCGTACGCCACCGTGCTGATGCGGATCACCGACTGGTTCCTGGTGATGCCGACCCTGGTCCTCGCCATCGCGCTGGCCACCGTGATGTCCCGCTCGCTGGGCACGGTCGTCCTGGCGATCGGCGTGACCTCCTGGCCGACCACGGCCCGGCTGGTGCGGGCGCAGACGCTGGCGGTGGAGTCACGGCCGTACATCGAACGCGCGAAGGCGCTGGGCGGCGGGCACTGGCACATCATGTCCCGGCATGTGCTGCCCAATGTGATGCCGTTGGTGCTCGCCCAGACGACGCTGATGATCTCCTCCTCCATCCTCGCCGAGGCGACGCTCGCCTTCCTGGGACTCGGCGATCCGACCGTCGTGTCGTGGGGCGGGCTGCTCCAGGACGCGCGGGAGGCGGGGGCGGTCAGCTCCGGGAACTGGTGGTACCTGGTGCCGCCGGGCATCGCGATCGCGGTGGTGGCGCTGGCGTTCACGCTGTGCGGGCGTGCGGTGGAGTCCGTGCTGAACCCCAGGCTGGGGGTGGGGCGTTGAGCCTGCTGACGAATACCGCCCTCAACCCCACACCGGGGGTGACACCTTGAGCCTGCTCGACGTCAGAAACCTCACGGTGACCTACGCCGGCGGTGCGGCCGCCGTGCGGGGCGTCGACCTGACGGTGGGGGCCGGGCAGAAGCTCGGCATCGCGGGTGAGTCGGGCTGCGGCAAGTCCACGCTCGCCCTCGCCCTGCTGCGGCTGCTGCCGGCCGGGGCTCGGATCGGCGGGGAGGTCCTGCTGGACGGCGAGGACGTCCTCACCATGAAGTGGGGCCGGGTGCGGGCGGTGCGCTGGGCCGGGGCCTCCATCGTCTTCCAGGGCGCGATGCACTCGCTCAACGCCGTGCACCGCGTCGGAGACCAGATCGCCGAGCCGATCCTGCTGCATGGCAAGGCGACCCCGGCGGGCGCCAGGAAGCGGGCCGGCGAGCTCCTGGAGCATGTGGGGCTCCCCGTGGCACGGGCGTCGGCGTATCCGCACGAACTCTCCGGCGGCCAGCGTCAGCGCGTCATGATCGCCATGGCACTCGCCTGCGACCCCCGTCTGATCGTCGCCGACGAGCCGACCACCGCCCTGGACGTGATGATCCAGGCGCAGATCCTCCGCCTCATCGAACAGCTCGTCGCGGAGCAGGAGTTGGGACTGATCGCGATCAGCCACGACCTGGCGGTCCTCGCCGACACCTGTGACCGGCTGGCGGTGATGTACGCGGGCCGAGTGGTCGAGGAGGGCCCGGCGCGCAAGGTCTACGAGGACGCCCGGCACCCCTACGGCAAGGCGCTGTCGGAGGCGTTCCCGAGGATCGGCGACCCGGCGTCGCGGTTCGCGCCGCGCGGCCTGCCGGGCGATCCGCCGGACCCGTCCGCCGTGCCCTGCGGGTGCGCCTTCCATCCGCGCTGCCCGGTCGCGCTGGAGTCCTGCGCGGTGGACGACCAGGAGCTGCGTGCGGCCGACGAGGACCGGCGGGCGGCCTGTGTGCACGTGCCGGCGACGCGGGACGCGAGGAGCGGATCATGACCCTCTTGAGCGCACAGGGCCTGCACGTCACCTACCCCGGCCGGCACGGCGCCCCACCCGCCCGCGCGGTGGACGGCGTCGAACTCGACATCGGCGCCGGGGAGATCGTGGCGCTGGTCGGCGAGTCCGGCTGCGGCAAGACGACGCTGGCCCGCGCCCTGCTCGGCCTGGAGCCGCCGACACAGGGGCGGGTCGTCTTCGACGGCGAGCCACTGCGGTACTCCTCGCGGGCCCTGAAGGCGTACCGGCGGCGCGTCCAGCTGGTCCTGCAGGACCCGACGGGATCGCTGAACCCACGGCACACGGTGTACGACGCGGTGGCTGAGGGTCTGCGGATCCACGGCCACGGCGGCGACGAGCGCACGGCGGTGGCCGAGGCACTGTCCCGGGCCGGCCTGCGGCCCCCGGAGCGCTTCTTCCTGCGCTACCCGCACGAACTCTCCGGCGGTCAGCGCCAACGCGTGGTCATCGCGGGCGCGTTGGTCCTCCAACCCGAACTCCTCGTCGCCGACGAGCCGGTGGCCTCCCTGGACGCCTCCGTACGCGGCGAGATCCTCGCCCTGCTGCTGCGGCTGCGCACCGACCTCGGCCTGTCGGCGCTGGTGGTCACGCACGACCTGGGGCTGGCGTGGAACATCGCGGACCGGGTGGCGGTGATGTACCTGGGCCGGATCGTGGAGACGGGGGACGTGGAGCAGGTGCTCACGGCGCCCCGGCATCCGTACACCCAGGCCCTGTTGTCGGTCCTGCCGGAGGCGCCGGGCGATCCGGTGGTCCTGACCGGCGAACCTCCGGACCCGACCCGCATCCCCTCCGGATGCCGTTTCCACGCCCGCTGCCAGGTGCTGGCGGGCGGGGAGGCGGACCGGGCGGGCGTGGCCGACGCCTGCCGGAACGAGGATCCTCAGGTGCTCGGCGGGGGTGCGCGGGCGCAGGTGGCGTGTCACTGGGCCCGGACGCGGATCACCGCGTGACGCCCCACGTACGGGTACCGTCCGCTGGCACATACGAAGACCGGGGGCGGGAGAGACTTCTCCCGCCCCCGGTCCCATGACGGCCGGCGATTGCCCCGTCGGTCAGCTCTTCGAGACCGCCGTGTCGCCGTCGGCGTTGTCCTCCAGGGCCTTCAGACCCTGGTCCAGTACGACGTCCTCGCCCCGGTCCGCGGTGGTGGGCTCCTCCGGGAAGTGGCACGCCGTCAGGTGCCCCGGCTTGCTGCCCTCGATGCGGAGCAGCGGCGGCTCCTGCGTCGCGCACTTGTCCTGCGCCTTCCAGCAGCGCGTACGGAACCGGCAGCCGGACGGCGGGCTGATCGGGGAGGGCACGTCACCCGCGAGGCGGATCCGCTCCCGCTTGGCCGCGTCGATGTCCGCGTCCGGCACCGCCGACAGCAGCGCGTGCGTGTAGGGGTGACGGGGCCGGTTGTAGAGCGAGTCGCGGTCCGCGATCTCCACGACCTTGCCGAGGTACATCACCGCGACGCGCTGCGAGAAGTGGCGCACGATCGCCAGGTCGTGGGCGATGAAGACGAAGGCGATGCCCATCTCCCGCTGCACCTCCTGCAGCAGGTTCACCACCTGGGCCTGGATCGACACGTCGAGGGCCGAGACCGGCTCGTCCGCGATGATCAGCTTCGGCTCCAGCGCGACGGCGCGCGCGACACCGATGCGCTGGCGCTGGCCGCCCGAGAACTCGTGCGGGAAGCGGTTGTAGTGCTCCGGGTTGAGACCGACGATCTCCAGGAGCTCCCGGACCCGCTTCTCACGGCCGCCGGGCGGGTTGATCCCGTTGATCTCCATCGGGCCCGAGATGATCTTGCCGACCGTCTGCCGCGGGTTCAGCGACGCGTACGGGTCCTGGAAGATCATCTGGATCTCGGACCTGATCGGCGCCAGCTTCGACCGGCTGGCGTGACTGATGTCCCGCCCCTTGTACTCGATGGTGCCCTCGGTCGGCTCGTACAGCCGGGTCAGCAGTCGCCCGGTCGTCGACTTGCCGCAGCCGGACTCGCCGACCAGGCCGAGGCTCTCGCCCGGGAAGACCTCCAGGTCGACGCCGTCGACGGCCTTGACATGGCCGACGGTCCGCCGGATCGGGAAGCCGCCTTTGATCGGGAAGTGTTTCTTCAGGCCGCTGACCCGAAGGAGCGGTGCGCTGTCCTCGTCCCGCTGCTGCGGGATCGCGTCGGCGACCGCCGTGGTGGTGTTGCTGTTGTCGCTCATGGTGATGCCCCAGTCCCGGTTTGGCTCAGCCCAGCCGGGGCTGAATCGTCTCGATGAACAGCTGCTGCCGCTGGTCCCCCGTCAGGTGACACGCGGCGGCCCGCCCTTGGGCGAGCAGCGGCCGCTCACTGGAGCAACGGCCTCCAGGAACCTCTTCGGCGAAGCCGCACCGCGGGTGGAACGCACAACCCGAGGGCGGGTTGAGCAGCGAGGGGGGCGATCCGGGGATCGGCACCAGCGGCTCGTCGACATCGGACGTGAGCCTCGGCATCGACCCCAGCAGGCCCCAGGTGTACGGGTGCTGAGGCGACTTGAGCACCTCGCGCACCGTGCCCCGCTCGACCGCGCGGCCCGCGTACATCACGAGGATGTCGTCGGCCATGTTGGCGACCACGCCGAGGTCGTGGGTGATCATGATGATGGCGGAGCCGAACTCCTGCTGCAGGTCCTTGAGCAGGTCGAGGATCTGCGCCTGCACCGTCACGTCGAGCGCCGTGGTGGGCTCGTCGGCGATGAGCAGGTCCGGGTCGCATGCGAGCGCCATCGCGATCATGGCGCGCTGCCGCATACCGCCGGAGAACTGGTGCGGATAGTCGTCGACCCGCTGCTGCGGGTGCGGGATGCCGACCTTCTCGAGCAGGTCGATGGCGCGCACGCGGGCGTCCCGCTTGGAGGCTCCGGTGTGCTTCATGAACGGCTCGCCGATCTGGCGGCCGACCGTGTAGTACGGCGACAGCGCGGTCAGCGCGTCCTGGAAGATCATCGCCATCTTCTTGCCGCGCAGCGTCTCCAGCTGCTTCTCGCCGGCGTCGGTCAGCTCCTGACCGTCCAGCGTGATCGACCCGTCGATGGCGGTGTTCTTGCGGTTGTGCAGGCCGAGTACGGCGAGGTTGGTCACCGACTTGCCGGAGCCGGACTCACCGACGATGCCGAGGGTCTTGCCACGCTCCAGGTCGAAGGAGAGCCCGTCCACCGCCTTGACGACGCCGTCCTCGGTGGAGAAGTGGACCTTGAGGTCACGTACCGAGAGAAAGGCCCGCTCCGCGGCGGTGGCCGCGGCCTTTTCGGGCTTGGTCTGAGTGGTCACGGTGGTTCTCCTAGGACAGCCGCACGCGCGGGTCGATGACGGCGTACAGGGCGTCCACGATCAGGTTGAAGACGATGATGAGCGCGGCGCTGATCAGCATGACGCCCATCAGCATCGGCAGGTCCTTGTCGGTGACGGACTTCAGCGCGAGCCGGCCGAGACCGGCCAGACCGAACGTCAGCTCCGTCACCATGCCGCCTGCCAAGAGCGAGGAAAGGTCGATGCCGAGGATGGTGACGATGGGGATGAGGGAGCCTCGCCAGGCGTAGCGGAAGAACACGAAGTTGCCCGACATGCCCTTGGCGCGGGCCGCCTTCACATGCTCTTCCTGCAGCTGCTCGATCATCGAGGAGCGGGCCATACGCGTGTAGTTGGCGGTGAAGATGGTCGCCATGACGACCCAGGGGATCAACAGGCCCATGAACCAGCCGCCGACGTCCTCGGAGATCGGCACGTACTTCGGCTTCTCGAGCCAGCCGGTGCTGTAGACCAGGGCGAGCAGCACGAGCGGGCCGAGGAAGTAGATCTGCATGGAGCTGATGACCAGCGAACCCGAGCTGAACACCTTGTCCACCCACGTGCCGCGGTACTTGGCGGCCAGCAGACCGGCGCCGAGGCCGAGCGTGAGGAAGACGAGCAGACTGCCGGCGGTCAGCGAGATGGTCAGCGGGAAGCGGTCGAGGATCGTGTCCCAGACGTTCTGGTTGTTGGCGAAGGAGACACCGAAGCAGGGGGCGTCGCAGTGGCCGACGGCGAAGTCCCGGCCGGCGAAGATGCCGACGAGGAAGTTCCAGTACTGAACGGGGACGGGCGAGTCGAGGCCGAGGTTCTTGTGGATGATCGCCAGCGCGTCCGGAGTGCAGTTCTTGCCACAGGCCAGCAGGGCCGGGTCCTGCGGGATGGCGAAGAACATGAAGAACGTGAACGCGCTGATCAACAGCAAAATCAGCGCCGCGCCGAACGTCCGGCGAATGAGGAATTGAAGCATGGCAGGCAGCTGCTCTCAGGACGGCGGCAGTCGATGGGAAGGTCTGGGGAATCCGGGCCCCGGTGGTGGGCGCTCCGCCACGCGCCCACCACCGGTTTGCCGACGAAGCGGGTTACTTCTTCAGGAAGACCCGGGTGACGTCCACGTAGCTCGAGTCGGAGCTGTAGCGGATGCCGCCGATGTTCGAACCGAAGATCTGGAAGACCTTGGTGTAGTAGATCGGGGCGGCCGGGTTGACCTTCTCGGTGATGTACTTGTTGAGCGCGTCCCACGCCTTGGTGGCCTGGGCGGTGTCCGTGATCTTCACGATGCGGGCGATCTCGGAGTTGACGTGCTCGTCGTTGATGTGCGAGTAGTTCGACGCACCGTCCTGGATGGTGGTGCCGTCGTACAGGGGCGGGAAGACCGTGGACGCGGACGGCCAGTCCTGGCCCCAGCCGGTCATGTACAGGTCGTAGCCGTTCTTGACCTTACCGACCTGCTCGTACCAGGTGGCGGAGTCGATCTCCTTCTTCTGGATGTCGAGGCCGATCTTCTCCAGCGCGTCGGCGATCAGGACGGCCTGCTGCTGACGGACCGGCGTGTTGCCGTAGGCGTAGACGAGCTTCTTGCCCTTGAAGCCGCCCTCCTCGATCAGCTTCTTGGCGGCCTCGATGTCACCATTGGGCTTCTTGGCCCGGTTGAACGGGTCGTACTTCTCGTCGTAGCCCGGAGTGGTGGGCGACATCAGCGAGTTGGCGGTCTCACCGCCGTAGGCACCACCGTCGGCCTTGAAGACCGAGGCGGCCGGCAGAGCCAGGGTGATCGCGTCACGGAGCTTCTTGTCCTTGACGCGGTCCAGGTTGAAGTTGAGCTGCCACACGTAGGGCGCGTAGCCCTCGATGGTGCGCTTGCCCAGGACGTTCTTGTCGCCCACGACGGCCTGCAGCTGCGTGGTGGCGACCTGACCCGTGAACATCATCGCGTTCTTGGCGTCGCCCTGGTCGGCGAGGAGGGTCTTGGTCTGGTCCTCGTCGTCGTGGTTCATCTCGATGTCGAAGCCGTCGACGTACTGGTGACGCACCGAGTCGGACTTCGGGTCCCACTGGGTGTTCTTGACGAGCTTCATCGACTTGCCCGGCTTGAAGTCGGCGATCTTGTACGGGCCGGTCGCCACCGGGTCGGTGTCGTACTTCTCCTTGGTGTCCGACTCCTCCGGGACGACGCTGTAACCGGGCATGGTCAGCATCTGCGGGAGGTCGGGCTGCGCGTCCTTGAAGTGGAAGACGACCGTCTTGTCGTCCGGCGTCTCCAGAACGCTGTCCGGCAGGTGCTTGCCCTTGTCCGGGCCCGCGTAGGCGTCACGGTAGGTGGTGCCGGCACCGGACAGCCACTGCTGCAGGTACGTCGGACCGTCGGTGATGTAGGACGCGTACAGGCGCTCGACCGAGTGGCGGATGTCCGCCGAGTTGATCGGCTTGCCGTTCTCGTCCTTCAGACCGGGCTTCAGGGTGTAGGTCCAGGTCTTGCCGCCGTCGGAGACCTTGCCCGCGTCGGTGGCGAGGTCGCCCACGACGGTCAGGTTGCCCTTGTCGTCCTCGGAGTACTGGGTCAGACCGCGGTAGATGAGGCGGCTGAGCAGCTTTCCGTCCGAGACGTAGATCTGGCCCGGGTCCAGGTGGGAGAAGTCCGCCTCCTGGTAGACGATCGCGGTGCCGCCCGCCTTGGCACCGGGGACCTCGGCAGCGGGGCCGGTGGACGCCTTCGCATCGCCGATCTGCACCGGCTTGGACTGCGACTTGGCGTCCTCCTTGCTCTTGCTGTTGTCCTCCGCCGAGCTGCCGCCGCCACCGCAGGCGGTGAGGGTCAGGGCTCCGGCGGCAACCGCGACAAGCGCGGCCGTTGTGGTGCGGTTACGGAAGATGCTCATGGAGTGGAATCCACCTGCCTGTGAGTAGTGAGCATTGCTGGTAGCTGGCCGGAGCCGGGCCGTGGGGACCGAAGCCGACGTGGGCAAGTGCGTGGCCTGCCCGTGAGTGGGGGGACCCTCAGCGACCCGTCTTGGGATCGAAGGCATCCCGCACCGAGTCACCGAGAAGGTTGAAGGCCACGACGAAGACCACCATGGCCACGCCGGGGAAGAGCATGTAGTACGGGTCCTGCTCGATGACGCCCGCGCCGATGGCGAACATCCGCCCCCAGTCCGGGGTGGGTTCGACGTATCCCACACCCACGAAGGAGAGGAAGGCGATGCTGAGGATGGTGCTCGGCAGCGTGAGCGTGAACTGCACCAGCACCGGAGTGACGATGTTGGGCAGCAGTTCCTTGCGGATGATCCGCCAGGGCGAGGCCCCGGAGATCCGCGCCGCCTCGATGAACTCCCGGTCCCGCAGGGACAGGGTGGCGGCCCGGATCAGGCGCGCCATACTCATCCAGCCCAGGAAGGACAGGACAATGATGATCGCGCAGGTGCGCACATAGGTGGGCGTCTCCTCGTCCGGAGCGACGAACACCGTGGTGATGACGGGCATCGCGGCCACGAAGAAGAGCTGGTTGGGCAGAGCCATGAAGAAGTCGGTGACCCGGCCGAGCCAGTAGTCGGACTTGCCGCCGAAGTAGCCGCCCGCGAGGCCGATCAGCACACCCACCACGGTCATCAGCACCGTCGCGGCCAGCGCCGTGAACATCGAGGTCCGCATGCCGTACAGCAGCTGGGTGAAGACGTCCCGGCCCAGGCCCGGCTCGATGCCGAACCAGAACTCCCCGGTCATGCCGCCGGCGGGCCCCGCCGGCATGGTGAACATGTCCAGGAGTTCCGGCCGCTCCTGCCCGTAGAGCGTGTACGGGTCCTTGCCGTACACCATCGAGATCAGCGGCGCCGCCGTGGCGATGGCGAAGAAGAACAGGACGACGACGGCGGAGATCACACCGGTGCGGTCGCGCTTGAAGCGACCCCACATCAACTGCCCGGGGCTGCGTCCCGCAAGCTTCTTCGACTCCTTGGCGCCTTCCTGCGGGGCGCTCTCCTTGTCCACGAGAGAAGGGGTTTCGGCACCCTCGAGCTCGATTGGACTCGTCATGATTCGTCCATTTCACAGATGTTGGAGGTCGTCGGGACCACACAGTGTTCGACGACCGTCGCACGGCGTACGTCTTTCGCAGCGCGCGAGGAGAACAACGGCTGGGGGGCGAGCCCCCGGGGAACCCTGGCTCGCGATCGGCACTTACCGGCCGACGGATCGGACCGTCAGGGGAGTTCGCGACGCCTGGTCACCGTCGCAACCGCCGAATCGGGACTCGCACCTGCGGGGCCTACATCTGCCATCCGGGACGACGCGACCCATATGGCGCTTGTGGCACCTCGCATGGGTTCCTCCTCATGAATCCGCTGGTTCACCGCAAAGGGGAGCAGACGACACCTCCAGGCCCCGTCGTCGGTGCCGGAGTTCGTCACGTGCCCCCACGCTCGCGAGTCCGCGCCCCGTCAGCGCGTAACCCGTTCATCCGAGCTCTACGCGCCTAACTATCTGCTATCGGCCAGGGGACGAACCACACTCTCGAGGTCTCGGTTCGATCACAGATAGGGGCCAGGTCTTCCAAAATCCGGACAAAGGGTTTGAGGAGAGATCGCTGCGAAACGGACTTGTTACACATCTATCGGGGGGTAGCGTCCGAATACCGGACGTCCTGCGCCGGAAAAACAGTTGCCGAGCGCACACCGTCGGTGCTTGGGTGCCCCGACCGTTCGGCGCGCTGCTCCCGAGCAGGTCGGCACGTTGCTTCCGGGCAGGTTAATGGGATCCGACCCGCCGAACGGGGCCTCACAACCAATTCAAGGGTTTTCCCTACGTTCCCTTTGGACCCCTTCGCGCCAGTCGCCCCATCTTGTGCAAAACGGCACCGGGCGCCCCTTGGCGGGACGCCCGGTGCCGTCTGCGGCGGGGGTCAGCCGTGCTTGGCGCGGCTCGCGGCGCGGGCGCGCTCGCGGGCGTCCAGGTTCACCTTGCGGATGCGGACCGCCTCCGGGGTCACCTCGACGCACTCGTCGTCGCGGCAGAACTCCAGGGACTGCTCCAGGGAGAGCTTGCGCGGCGGGACGATCGACTCAGCCACATCGGCCGTGGACGACCGCATGTTGGTGAGCTTCTTCTCCTTGGTGATGTTGACGTCCATGTCGTCGGCGCGCGAGTTCTCGCCGACGATCATGCCCTCGTACACCTCGGTGCCGGGCTCGACGAACAGCACGCCGCGCTCCTGGAGGTTGGTCATCGCGAACGCGGTGACGGCACCGGAGCGGTCGGCGACCAGCGAGCCGTTGTTACGGGTCTGCAGGGTGCCGAACCAGGGCTCGTGGCCCTCGTGGATGGAGTGGCCGATGCCGGTACCGCGGGTCTGGGTCAGGAACTCGGTCCGGAAACCGATCAGACCACGCGACGGAACGACGAACTCCATGCGCACCCACCCGGAGCCGTGGTTGGACATGTTGTCCATACGGCCCTTGCGGACGCCCATCAGCTGCGTGACGGCACCCATGTGCTCCTCGGGCACGTCGATGGTCATGCGCTCGACGGGCTCGTAGACCTTGCCCTCGACGTCCTTCGTGACGACCTGCGGCTTGCCGATGGTCAGCTCGAAGCCCTCGCGGCGCATCTGCTCGACCAGGATGGCCAGCGCCAGCTCACCACGGCCCTGCACCTCCCAGGCGTCGGGGCGCTCGGTGTCCAGGACGCGGAGGCTGACGTTACCGATCAGCTCGCGGTCGAGGCGGTCCTTGACCTGACGGGCCGTGACCTTGCGGTCCTTGACGGCCGCCTTCGCGTCGGCACCCTTGCCGGTGCCGCCGCGGCCGACCAGCGGGGAGGTGTTGGTGCCGATGACCATGGAGATCGCGGGCTCGTCGACCGTGATCAGGGGCAGCGGGACGGGGTTCTCGGTGTCGGCGAGGGTCTCGCCGATCATGATGTCGGGGATACCGGCGACGGCACAGATGTCACCGGGACCGGCCACCTCCGCCGGCTTGCGGGTCAGCGCCTCGGTCATCATCAGCTCGCTGATGCGGACGTTGGTGACGGAGCCGTCGCGCTTCATCCACGCGACGGTCTGACCCTTCTTCAGCTCGCCCTGGTGCACGCGCAGCAGCGCGATACGGCCGAGGAAGTTGTCGGCGTCGAGGTTGGTGACGTGGGCCTGGAGCGGGGCGTCCTCGTCGAAGGTGGGGGCCGGGATGTGCTCCAGGATGGTGGAGAAGAACGGCTCCAGGCTGGTGGAGTCGGCGGGCACGGTCCCGTCGTCCGGCTTGGTGAGGGACGCGATGCCGTCACGGCCGCAGGCGTAGACGATCGGGAACTCGATCTGCTCCTCGTCGGCGTCCAGGTCGAGGAAGAGGTCGTAGGTCTCGTTGACGACCTCGTCGATACGGGCGTCGGGCCGGTCCGTCTTGTTGATACAGAGGATGATCGGCAGCCGGGCCTGGAGGGCCTTGCGCAGCACGAAGCGGGTCTGCGGGAGCGGGCCCTCGGAGGCGTCGACGAGCAGGACGACACCGTCGACCATCGACAGACCGCGCTCGACCTCGCCACCGAAGTCGGCGTGGCCGGGGGTGTCGATGATGTTGATGGTGATGACGTCCCCCCCGTCCTTCGGGTGGTACTTCACCGCCGTGTTCTTGGCCAGGATCGTGATGCCCTTCTCACGCTCCAGGTCGTTCGAGTCCATCATGCGGTCGTCGACGGAGTCGAGCTGGTGCGCGGCGAAGGCGCCGGCCTGCTTCAGCATGCCGTCGACGATGGTGGTCTTGCCGTGGTCGACGTGGGCGACGATGGCGACGTTGCGGATGTCGTGGCGCGTGGCCATATTGCGGCGTACTCCCGGAGTGGTGAGGACGGCTCTCGCGTACGTCTGTGTTACGCGGGCCCTGCCGGGCTGAACGTGCCACGGCCTTACCCCATGGTACGGGGCCGCTGCCGCTGGGGCTTGGCGGGATATTTCGGTGCAGGTCAGCGTAGGGATTGCCGCCCCTGCGGTCCCGTGCCTGGGGGCCTGCGGCCCCCAGACCCCCGCTTCGGCCCTGAACGGGCCTCGTCCTCAAACGCCGGACGGGCTGACATGCCTGGGCCGGCGCCGAGAAGTGGCCGTCCGCGCCGTGAGACGAAGCCCCTCTAGTCCGCCGAGGCCGTCGCCGACGGCCCCGTCCCCTTCTTCAGGAAGCCCATGTCCTGATACACCGGCGTCCCGAAGCCGAAGGCACCCGCGTTGGCGACGTTCGTCTTCGCTGCCGTGAGCTGGGGCCGCTGGAAGAGGGGGATCGACCCGGCCGCCGCCCAGATACGGGAGTCGGCCTTGCGGATCAGCGAGCGGGACTCGGACTCGTCGAGCGTGCCGACCGCCTGGTCGAAGAGCTGGTCGACCTGGTCGGTGCCGACACGGGTGTAGTTCTGCTCGACGTTCAAGGAGCCGTCGGCGGCCGGGACCGGCTTGGCGTAGATGGGGCGGGCATCGGTGGCGGGGTAGGCGGAGGTGGGCCAGGAGTAGAGGGCCAGGTCGTACTGGCCGGACGCGATGTGGTCCTTGAAGTAGCTCTCGTCCGAGACCTTGGTGATCGCGGTGCGAATGCCGACCCGCTCCAGCATCAGACCGATCCGGTCCGCCACCGTGCGCAGCGTCTGCGAGCCCTCCCCCGCCGGCACCACGAACCGCAGCATCAGCGCCTTGCCGTCCTTCGCCACCGGCCGCGCCGCCGCGCCCGCCGGTGCGGGGGTGCCCTGGGGCGCGTACGCACCGGGCGCCCCGCCGGGCTGCAGCTGCTTGTTGCCGTACTGCTTGCCGTCCTGGGCGAGGTGCTTCCCCTCGCGGCCCTCGCCGCCGTCCGCCTTGTTGTCCTCCCCGACGATGTACGTCCCGTCGTCCCCGTCCGACGACTCCGAGTCCTTCGCGGCGTCCTTCTTCTCGGGCTCCTTCTTCTCGGAGTCCTTCTCAGCGCCCTTGCCGGCCTTCTCCGCGTCCTTGTCCGCCTTCTTGGCGTCCTTGTCCGCCTTCTCGCCCTTCTTCTCTGGCTTCTCGCCCTTTCCGGCCTTCTTCCCCTCCGGTCCCGCCGCCTCCTCCCCCTTCTTCTCCTCCTTGATCGGCCCGCCCCGCACCCACCCCGCGTCCGCGAGCAGCGCCTGTGCCTCCTTGGTGTCCTGGCCGCCGATCGCCCCGCTGTTGTCGGCGTACGCGGCCTGGCCGGACAGCGCGAGGTGGCTGCCGACCGGCTCGGCGGGCAGGCCCAGCGGGGTGAGGACCAGCTTCGCCAGTTCCTTGCGGTCGATCGCGCGAGCCACGGCCCGGCGCACCCGTTCGTCGGCGAGCGCGCCCTCGGCACCGTTGAGGGCGAGCTGGGTGTACGTCGGTTCCAGGGACTTGCGCACCTCGAAGCCCCGGAACGCCGCCGCCTCCCGGCGCTGCTCGGGGGTCATCCTGCGCCGGTCGGGGCCCATCAGCGGCGAAGCGGAACCGGCCGCGGAACCGGCGGCACTGGCGGTCGCGGCCCGCGGCGGCGCGGCGAGCGCGATGCGCCGGGCCGCGGCGGGGTCGATCTCGGCCAGGTCGAGCCGTCCGGCGGCCAGCTCGGCGGCGCGCTCGTCGCGCGGTACGGCCCGCAGCACGATCTCGTTCAGTTTGGCGCGCTGTCCCCACCAGCGGGGGTTGCGGGTGAGCCGGACCTCGTCGTTCCTGCGGTCGATCTTCTGCAGGGCGAACGGCCCGGCGCTGACCTTGAGCTTGCGCCGCGCGCCGTCGTTGAAGGAGTCCGGCGTGCCCATGACCTCCTTCGGATACAGCGGCGAGAACAGCGAGCGCCAGTCGGCGTACGGCCGCGCGAAGGTGACCCTGACCTCCAGGTCGCCCTTGCCGCGCTCGATCCTCTCGATCCGGTCGTAGCCGGCGTTGCGGGCGGTCCAGTAGGCGCTGTCCTTGCCGGACAGGGCCCGCCACTGGGCGGCGAAGTCGGCGGCGCCGATCTCCCGGCCGTCGCTCCAGACGGCCTGCTGGTTGAGCTTGTACAGGACGACCTGCTTGGGCTCGGTCTCGACGATCTTGGCGGACTCCAGGTAGTCCGGGTTGCGCTCCGGCCGCCCGTTCTGGTCGAGCCGGTACATCGACGGCAGGGTGGCCTGCGCGATCCGGGTCGTGGTCGCGTCGGCGTCCGACTGGAAGGTGTTCAGCGTCTCCGGCACGGCGTCCACGGCCCACCGCAGCGTGCCGCCGTCGGCGACCCGGTCCCGGGCGGCCGCTCCGATGTCCTGTCCGGCCAGCGGCTTCCCGGCCGGGTCGGGGTCGCTGCAACCGGCGAGCGCGGGCACCGCGAGCACGCCCGCGGCAAGGAAAGCGACCGCGCGCATGACCGCGGTGCGGCCAGGCCTGGGTCCGACGCCGTCGTAGGACATCTCAGGTACCTCCGGGGAGCGGCCCGCCGGTGACAATAAGTGCGTTTTGATCACGTTTGGCGGTATTTTGGAGTTGATCAGATCTACGGGCCCCCACTGAAGAGGAAAGGGTTCGCCAGGCGGCGTCGACACGGCGGCGGGGACGCGGAAGGCCACCCGTGTGGAGCAACGCGCTCCCGCACGGACGGAGCAACGCGCCCCCGCACTCCCTGCGGCCCCCCCCGGCGTACACAGAGCGCATGCGGGCGCGCGTCGGAGGCGTGCAATCCGCCAATCGCTGCACATGCCTTCACAGCGGTAGGTGTGACGCGCAACACTCGCAGGCGCATGAACGTTGCCACCCAGGGCCGAAGGGCCCACGGAAGTGAGGTCACGTCATGTCCGTGCAAGACGACCTGACAGCTGTCCAGCGCTGCCTCGACGACCTGGCCCGGTCCGTGGGCCGCCTCGAGCAGCACCTGGGCACCGGCGGGCTGGAGATGCGCCGTGTGCGCACCGACGCCGACCATCTGCGCGAGAGCGTGGCGCTGCTGCGGGAGTCCGCATCGGCTCCCGGCGCGCAGCGCAGGCCGGAGCTCGTCACCATCCCCGACACGCCGTACGACGACTCTCTGTGGATCGACACGGATGACGAGGGTCTCGGCGCCCGGGACCGCCGCGCCCCCTGATCCCACCCCCTGACCCGACCGGAGTCATCCATTGGCCACTGGTACGGAACCCCATCTGAACAGCGGCGGCGTACGAACCGGTACGCGCGCCGCGATCTCCGCCCCGCACCTGCGGACCGACCGCTGGTGGCTGGCCCCCGCCGCCACCGCGGCCGGTCTGCTGGCGTTCATCGTGTACTCGACGTGGCGGGCCTTCGCCAACGCGGACTACTACGCGGCGCCGTACGTCTCCCCGTTCTACTCGCCCTGCCTGGCGGAGAACTGCGAGCCCATGCGCGCCGGGCCGAACTGGGACCTCTTCGGGAGCTGGTGGGGCATCTCCCCCGCGATCATCATCCTGATCTTCCCGCTCGGCTTCCGCCTGACCTGCTACTACTACCGCAAGGCCTACTACCGCGGCTTCTGGATGTCGCCCCCGGCCTGCGCGGTGGCGGAGCCGCACAAGAAGTACTCCGGCGAGACCCGCTTCCCGCTGATCCTGCAGAACATCCACCGGTACTTCTTCTACGCCGCGCTCCTGGTCGCCGGAATCCTGACGTACGACACGGTGCTCGCCTTCCGCGACGAGAACTACGAGTGGGGCCACATGGGCCTCGGCACCCTCGTCTTCCTCGTCAACATCGTGCTGATCTGGGCGTACACCCTCTCCTGTCACTCCTGCCGGCACATCGTCGGCGGCAAGCTCAAGCACTTCTCCAAACACCCGGTGCGCTACCGGATGTGGCAGTGGATCGGGAAGCTCAACGCCCGCCACATGCTGCTCGCGTGGACGTCGCTGGTGAGCGTGGCGCTCGCCGACTTCTACGTCTATCTCGTCGCGTCCGGGGTCTTCGACGATCCGCGCTTCTTCTGAATGGGTGGGGCTGACTGATGTCCGTGGTCGACCGACAGGAGTGGGACGTCGTCGTGGTCGGCGCCGGAGGCGCGGGCCTCCGTGCGGCGATCGAGGCACGCGAGCGAGGCGCCCGTACGGCCGTGATCTGCAAGTCGTTGTTCGGCAAGGCGCACACCGTGATGGCCGAGGGCGGCATCGCGGCGGCCATGGCCAACGCCAACGAGCACGACAACTGGCAGGTCCACTTCCGCGACACCATGCGCGGCGGCAAGTTCCTCAACCAGTGGCGGATGGCCGAGCTGCACGCGCGGGAGGCGCCGGACCGGGTGTGGGAGCTGGAGACCTGGGGCGCGCTGTTCGACCGTACGAAGGACGGCCGTATCTCGCAGCGCAACTTCGGCGGCCACGAGTACCCGCGCCTCGCACACGTCGGTGACCGCACCGGCCTGGAGCTGATCCGCACGCTCCAGCAGAAGATCGTCGCACTCCAGCAGGAGGACAAGAAGGAGACCGGGGACTACGAGTCCCGGCTGAAGGTCTACCAGGAGTGCACGGTCACGAGGATCCTCAAGGACGGCAGCCGGGTCTCCGGGGTCTTCGCGTACGACCGCGAGACGGGCCGCTTCTTCGTCCTGGAAGCCCCTTCCGTCGTCATCGCGACGGGCGGCATCGGCAAGTCCTTCAAGGTGACGTCGAACTCGTGGGAGTACACGGGCGACGGCCACGCGCTGGCCCTGCTCGCCGGGGCTCCCCTGCTCAACATGGAGTTCGTGCAGTTCCACCCGACGGGCATGGTCTGGCCGCCGTCGGTGAAGGGGATCCTGGTCACGGAGTCGGTGCGGGGCGACGGCGGGGTGCTGCGCAACTCCGAGGGCAAGCGGTTCATGTTCGACTACATCCCCGACGTCTTCAAGGAGAAGTACGCCGAGTCGGAGGAGGAGGGCGACCGCTGGTACGAGGACCCGGACAACAACCGGCGTCCTCCCGAGCTCTTGCCGCGTGACGAGGTCGCCCGGGCGATCAACTCCGAGGTGAAGGCGGGCCGCGGCTCCCCGCACGGCGGTGTGTTCCTGGACGTCTCCACCCGTATGCCGGCGGAGGTCATCCGCCGTCGCCTGCCCTCCATGTACCACCAGTTCAAGGAGCTGGCGGACGTCGACATCACGGCGGAGGCGATGGAGGTCGGGCCGACCTGCCACTACGTCATGGGCGGCATCGCGGTCGAGTCCGACACCGCGGCGGCGCGTGGCGTGCCCGGCCTGTACGCGGCCGGCGAGGTGGCCGGCGGCATGCACGGCTCTAACCGGCTCGGCGGGAACTCCCTGTCCGACCTGCTGGTGTTCGGGCGCCGGGCGGGCTGGCACGCCGCCGAGTACGCGGCAGCGCGGGCCTTCGAACGCCCCGAGGTCAGCGACCTGGAGGTCGACACGGCGGCCGCGGAGGCGCTGCGGCCCTTCTCGGCGGAGGGCCCGGTCGGCGGCGAGGAGGACGGACGCCCGCCGGAGAACCCGTACACCCTCCACCAGGAACTCCAGCAGACGATGAACGACCTCGTCGGCATCATCCGCCGCGAGGGCGAGATGGAGCAGGCCCTGGAGAAGCTCGGCGAGCTGCGGGTACGGGCCCGAAGGGCCGGCGTCGAGGGCCACCGCCAGTTCAACCCCGGCTGGCACCTCGCACTCGACCTGCGCAACATGCTGCTGGTCAGCGAGTGCGTGGCCCGGGCGGCGCTGGAGCGCACCGAGTCGCGGGGCGGCCACACCCGCGAGGACCATCCGACGATGGACCGCAAGTGGCGCAACATCAACCTGCTGTGCCAACTGGCCGACCCGACGGGCGGCCTGGCGGCCACCGACCCGGAACACGGCCAGATCGACCTCGTACGGGAGACCACCGACCCCGTCCGCCCGGACCTGCTCGCTCTCTTCGACAAGGAGGAGCTGGTCAAGTACCTCGCCGAAGAGGAGCTCTACCAGTGAGCAGCTACGAGGCCCGCTTCAAGGTGTGGCGGGGCGATGTGCAGGGCGGCGGCCTGGAGGACTTCGAGGTCGAGGTGAACGACGGCGAGGTGGTCCTGGACATCATCCACCGCCTCCAGGCCACCCAGGCGCCCGACCTGGCGGTCCGCTGGAACTGCAAGGCGGGCAAGTGCGGTTCGTGTTCGGCGGAGATCAACGGGCGGCCGCGGCTGCTGTGCATGACGCGGATGTCGGTGTTCACCCGCGAGGAGACGATCACCGTCACTCCGCTGCGGGCGTTCCCCGTCGTACGCGACCTGGTCACGAACGTCGGCTTCAACTACGACAAGGCGCGCGAGGTCCCGGCCTTCGTGCCGCCGGAGGACCTGGGCCCCGGCGAGTACCGGATGATGCAGGAGGACGTGGACCGCTCGCAGGAGTTCCGCAAGTGCATCGAGTGCTTCCTGTGCCAGGACACCTGCCATGTGGTCCGCGACCATGAGGAGAACAAGCCGGCGTTCGCGGGCCCGCGCTTCCTCATGCGGGTCGCGGAGCTCGACATGCACCCGCTGGACGCGGCGAGCGAGACCGGCCTGGACCGCAAGAAGGCCGCCCAGGACGAGCACGGTCTCGGCTACTGCAACATCACCAAGTGCTGCACGGAGGTCTGCCCCGAGGGCATCAAGATCACGGACAACGCGCTGATCCCCTTGAAGGAACGGGCGGTCGACCGCAAGTACGACCCGTTGGTGTGGCTGGGCTCGAAGATCATGAGGCGGTCGACGTAGGGCGGTCCGCCCTCCCTCCCCCACCCCGGCCCGGGCGCACCCCGGTCGCGCGGGCGCATTCGTGCTCATACGCTCCGAAATGTGACGTCATCCTTGATCCGGGGCCGGCCGCGGCGTGCTGCCTCGCACATATCCGTGCGGGTGGTGCACGCGCTGGTGGGCGGGGTGGTCGGGGTGGTGTGGCTGGTGTTGCCCGGGGTGGACATCGGGGGTGAGGGGCGGGTGGCCGGCGGGGCGGCGCGGCCCGTTGCCGGTGGGGTGGCGCAGGGGGAGGTCGAGGAGACGTCCGCCGCGGATCTGGTGATGCCGATGCTGGCCGTCGTCGCGGTGGTGGTGCTCGCGGGGTACGGGTTCCTGCGGCGCAGGCGGCGGGCGCGGGGGCGTACGACACCGGGTGGGGCGCCGGTGCGGGGCGGCGAACCGGAGGCCGGGGAACTCGACGAGCGGGCTCGGGCATTGCTGGTCGAGGCCGATGACTGGGTGCGGGCCGGCCGGGAGGAGCTCGGGTTCGTCCAGGGGCGGGTCGGGGGCGTCGGCGGCGGCCGTCCGGAGGCCGCGCTCGGGGCGGAGGACGTCGAGCCGTTCGCGGGGGTTCTGCGGGACGCCGAGGCCGAGCTGGCGGTCGCGTTCCGGATGCGGTGGCAGTACGAGGGTGGGGTTCCGGGAGAGGCGGCGGCTCGGCGGCATGTGCTGGCGGGGATCGTCGGGCGGAGCGAGGAGGCGGGGCGGCTGCTGGACGGGCAGGCCGCCGCGTTCGATCAGGTACGGGGGCTGGAGGAGGGACTGGGCGGGGGCCTCGGCGAGGCGTTGGCCGTCGCGGAGGGGCGGTTTCGGGAGCTGGCGGCGCGTACCGGGGGCGCTGACGCGGCTCTCCGCGCCCTCGGTGAGCGGTACGCCCCGTCGGCCACCGCCGCCGTGGCGGGCCACGTCGAGCAGGCCAAGGACCGGCTGGTGTTCGCCACGGCCCGCCTCAACCACGCCCGCCAGAGCGCCGACTTGGGCGAGAACGAGCGGGCCGCGGGTCTGTTGCGGGCCGCCGAGGGCGCCATCGCCCAGGCCGCCGTCTTCATCGACGGCATCGACCGGCTCGCCGGAGAGCTCGCGACGGCCGCGGCGATGGTTCCGGCCGCGCTGACGGGCGCGGAGGCGGAGCTGGCCGGGGCGCGCGGGTCGGCGCCGGGGGGAGAGGCGTACATGGACGTCCCTCCCGGCGAGCTACGCGCCCGTGTCGGCCATGCCGACCTCGTCCTGGCCGTCGTACGCGAGGAACTGACCTCCGGGCCGTACGACCCCCTCGACCTGCTGCGGCGGATCGTTCACGGCGTTCAGCCCGCCGTCGCGGGGCGGGCCGGGGTGATCGCGGCCGCCGCGCTGGTGTGCGCGCGCAGTGCCGTCGCCGGTGCGGACGACGTCGTCGCGACGCATCGCGCCGCGGTGGGCGCCGAGACACGCACCCGGCTGGCGGAGGCCCGTCGACTGCTCACTCCCCCGGCGTCCGCACCGGCCGGGCGCAGCCCGCGTCAGGAGCTCACCGACCTCGTCACGGCCGACACCCTGGCCCAGCAGGCCCACGACCTCGCCGAACAGGACATCCGCACCCACGGCCACCCCATCGACGGCCCCGGCACGGACGCCATCGGACTGGCCGGGGCGGTGCTGGGCGGGGTCCTGCTGGGCGGGGACCGGGACGGCGGCCCGCCCGCCGGCTTCGGCGGACCACGCACACGGGGGCGGCGCGGCGGCACACCCACCGCATGAACGAACCCACAGCCGTCGGCAGCACCCCGCCGGGCAGAAAGCCAGAAGACGACGGCCACCCATCCGCCCGCCGGGCCGCCCACCCCGAGGGCAACGCGCCATCACGCGCCCAGCAGCGCGCCCCCGCGTAAGCGAATCCGCCGCCCTCGGTGGCGTCCTACCGAACGGGGAGCCCCGGCAGCCCACCCGCCGCCCCCACCAAGCCCCACGCGCACGGGCACGACCGCGGCAACACACCCCTGCAACAGCTGCCCCACGACCCTCGACAGCACCCCGCCGGGCAGAAAGCCAGACGTCGGCCGCCGCCCGTGCGCGAAGCACGCCACTCACTCCGAGCGCAACGCGACAACACGCCCCCGCCCAAGCGAATCCGCCCCCAGGGCGGCACCCCACCGAACAAGGAGCCCACGGCAACCCACCCGCCGCCCCCGACGAGCCCCAAGCGCACGGGCGCGACCACGGCAACACACCCCCGCGTAAGCGGACCCACGACCCTCGACGGCACCCCGCCGGGCAGGAAGCCGGACGACGGCGGCCGCCCGCGGCCCCGCCAAGCCGCCCACACAGGCGCGACGTGACCGCGGCAACAGCCCCTCCGCGGGAGCGGGCCCACAACTCTGGCTCCCCCCCAGCCCGCTCAGAACAGGCTCAGCAACGCCTCCGCCGGGTCCGTCAGCCCGTTCTCCCCGTCCGGCAGCGGGAGTTCGAACCAGACCGTCTTGCCGCGGGGGGTGCGGCGGGAGCCCCAGGCCGCGCTGAGGAGGCCGACGAGTTGGAGGCCGCGGCCGCCCTCGTCCGTGTCGCGGGCGCGGCGGCGGCGTGGCTGGACCAGGCCGGAGTCCCAGACCTCGCAGACCAGGGTGCGGTCCAACAGCAGTCTCAGCCTGATGTCGCCCTCTCCGTAGCGCAGGGCGTTGGTGACCAGTTCGCTGACCAGGAGTTCTGTCGTGTCCACCAGGGGCTCCAGGTCCCAGGACAGCAGCTGGCCGCGGGCGTACTCGCGGGCTCGGCCCACGCTGCGCGGCTCGCGCGGCAGGGTCCAGTCGCCGACCGACTCGGCGGGCAGGCCCTGGACGCGGGCCATCAGCAGGGCGATGTCGTCCTCGCCGTGGTGGGAGTCGAGCGTGTTGAGGACGTGGTCGCAGACGTCCTCCAGGGGGCGGGTCGGATCCGTGAGCGCGCCCACGAAGGCTTGCAGGCCCTCGTCCAAGGGGTGGTCACGGGACTCGACCAGTCCATCCGTGTAGAGCGCCAGCAGCGCGCCCTCCGGCAGCTCGACCTCCACCTCCTCGAAGGGCTCGCCGCCCACGCCCAACGGCATCCCGGGCGGCACGTCCAGCATCAGCGCCGCCTCGCCGGGTTCGACCAGGACCGGTGGGAGGTGGCCCGCGTTGGCGAAGGTGCAGCGGCGTGTCACCGAGTCGTAGACCGCGTACACACACGTCGCCAGGTACACCTCGGACAGGTCCGCCTCCCGGGGCCGGCGCGCCGCTCGCGTGGCCTGCTGGACGCCGCCGGGGGCGCCCAGGCCGCGCGCGATCTCGTCCAGCGCCGAGAGGACCTCGGCCGGTTCGAGGTCCAGCAACGCCAGCGTTCGTACGGCCGAACGGAGTTCGCCCATCGCCACGGCAGCGCGCAGTCCCCGTCCCATGACGTCCCCGACGACCAACGCCGTGCGGTGGCCGGGGAGTTCGATGACGTCGAACCAGTCGCCGCCCACCTCGCTCGGGCGGTCGGAGGAGGCGTTGCCGGGAAGGTAGCGGCACGCGATGTCCAGGCCGGACGCGACCGGGTCCCCCGGCGGGAGCAGGGACCGTTGCAGTATCAGCGCGCGCTCGTGCTCGCGGCGGTACAGGCGGGCGTTGTCGATGCACACCGCCGCCCGCGCCGCCAGCTCCACCGCGAGGTCGCGGTCCCGCTCCCCGAACGGCTCGCTGCCCTTCGTGCGGGCGAACTGCGCCAGTCCTACGACCGTGTCGTGGGCGACCATCGGCACGGCGAGCGTGGACTGCACGAGGCCGCCCTCCTCGCCGGGCACGTGCCGCGGCCGGGCGGTGCGCAGGGCGTCCGCGCAGGGCGAGTTGAAGGGGTAGTGGTGGACGGCGCCGACCGCCACGGGGGCGCCGCCGCCGACGAAGGGCGCGTCCGAGACAGCGCTGGCGAAGGCGACACGGCGCAGCTCCGCGCTGCCGTCGGCCAGGCCGGGCGGGGTCTCGTCGCCGGCCAGCAGGCCCTGGTAGAGGTCGACCGTGGCCAGATCGCAGAAGCCGGGGACCACGACGTCGAGGAGTTCGCGGGCCGTGGTCTCCAGGTCCAGGGAGTTGCCTATGCGGGCACCGGCCTCGTTCAGGAGGGCGAGATTGCGCCGGGCGGCGGCGGCCTCGCGGGCCGCGGCGCGCCGGGCGGTGATGTCGGTTCCGAGCCAGGCGATGCCGATGGGGCGGCCGCTGCCGCTGTGCACCCGGTAGAGGAAGACGGACCAGTGACGACGCTCGTCGGAGCCGGGCAGGAAGCCCGTGACGTGCATGTCCGTGATGGAGTCGCCGCTCTCCAGCACCCGGCGCAGGGTGGCCGCGACCCGGTCGGCCTCGGCGCGGGGCAGATAGTTGTGGACGTCGCGGCCACGGTGGTCGTCCGGTGTGCCTCCGAAGAGGGAGGCGAACCGCTGGTTGGCGCGGCGGACCTTCAACTCGGGGTCGATCAGCACGAATCCGAACGGAGATTGACCGAAAATCGCCTGCGAGGCCGCGAGGTCGGTCTCCATCCGGCGCAGGGTGCGGACGTCGACCACGATGCACACGGCGGCCTTCTCGCCGCCCTCGGTGCGCGTCGGCATGACGTACACCTCGGCGAGACCGTCCTTGCCGCGCCCTCCGTCGGCGCCGTCCGGCATCCGGAAGGGGACCACGCCGGTCCACTCCCGCCCGTCCAGGATCTCGGCCATCTTGCGCTGCCCCTGCTCGCGCAGGTCGGGGTCGATGAACGCCTCTATGGGGTCCATCCCGACGGCACGCTCGGCCGGGATGCCGAAGACCTGCTCGGCGCGCAGGCTCCACTGGTCGACCAGGCCGTCGGGGCCGATGGAGAAGGACGCGACCTTGATGTAGTCGTAGATCGAGCCGGGCGGGCTGCTCTGCCAGACGGGGTCACCCGGGCGGACCTCGTCGGCGAGGAAGCCGGAGGCGGTGGCGGCGTCGGCATGTGCGTCCCGTGGGGTCCGCGAGGCCTGCGTGTGTCCGGAGGTCTGTGTGTGTCCGGAGTCCTGTGTGTGTCCGGAGTCCTGTGTGTGTCGGGAGGCCCGTGTGGCTCGGGAGTCCTGGGTGTCGTAGGCCGCCCGCTCTCCCGCGGCCTTCGTCCTCGCGCCGTCCGACGGGTCCTCGGACTCCGTGGCCTTCGCTGGTATCTCGCTCACGCGAACCGTCCCCTCCAGCTCACCGCGTCCGGCACCGGTCACCGGCGGCGGCTGCCCGCAGTATCCAGCACTACGGCCCCGCACAACACGGTGTTCACGATCACAGCACGTTCCCGATGGTTTTCGGTCCCGGCCGCAGAAACACTTCCAGTCTTCTAACCAGCGGACACGCAGTCGAATCACGCCCCGGGCCAACTGCCACTGGCCTGAACCAGATGCTCGACAGGGTGAGGGCGGACGTACAGCGAAGTGGACGCCTGCTGACGGGCTGTAGGGCCGGCGGGCGAGGTGCGGACGCGACCGGCGGTCAGTCCGGCACCGCGAGCTCGAACCACACCGTCTTGCCGGTGTTGCGGCCCGGCCGGGTTCCCCATCGGCGTGAGGAGTGCGCCACGAGCTGGAGTCCACGGCCGCTCTCGTCCTCGGGATGGGCGATGCGCTCGCGGGGTGGGTCGGGGAGGGGGTCGGAGACCTCGACCAGAAGGACGTCACCGAGGGCGGCGGGGCGAACCAGACGTACGCCGATGGGGCCCGTGGCGTGCCGGAGGGAGTTGGTCACCAGCTCGCTGACCAGGAGCGCCGTGATGTCGGCGAGGCTGTCCAGGCCCCACTCGCGCAGGCGGCCGCGGACGGCCGCGCGTGCGGCGGGGACCGCGCCGGGTTCTGCGGGAAAGCTCCAGTCGGCGCCGTCGCCTTCGGTGTCGATCACGCCGATCACTTCCCAGGCCAGCGGGTCCACCCATGTCCGGTTTCGTGGGGTTAATAGGCACATACCCGATATCGAGAGGCGATATCGCACAGGCAGACAGGCCGCGGGCGGTCATCGACGCCGGCCGCCCGACCTCCCCGGGTCGCTCAGCCCGCGCCAAGCCGCTCGGCCACCTCGCGGACCGCGGGCACATCCTGGTCCAGCCAGTCCACGTCCCAGACTTCCCCGGACTCCAGCCAGCGCAGCGCGTCGTGGTCCTGGAGGGGCTTGGGGTCCGGGGTGCCGGGCAGGAGACGAACGGTCCACACCTGCAGGACGTACGGAGGTTTCAGGGGCCACTGCCCCGGCACCCGCTCGATCACCTCGGCGTCGACGCCGAGTTCCTCCCGAAGTTCCCGCACCAGCGCCGCCTCGGGCGCTTCTCCGGGCTCGACCTTCCCGCCGGGCAACTCCCAGCGCCCGGCCAGTTCCTCGGGCGCGCTGCGGCGCGCCGCGAGCAGGCGACCCCCGTCCAGCAGTGCGGCACCGACCACGATCCGTTCCGTCATGCGCCGGAGCCTACGGGAGCGGGAATCCGCGCGGGGATTCGTCCCGTGCGGGGGCCGGGTGTGCGTCAGCCGTCGGCGCTGTCGGCGCCGTCTCCGTTCCGCGCGATCCGCTCGACCCAGTACAGCTGCTTGTGTCCACGGCCGTCGAGGCTGTCCGCGATCTTCTGGGCCTCCGCCCGTGTCGCGTACCGGCCCACGCGGTACCGATTGCCGTTGTCGTCCTGCCGGACGACGAGCCAAGGAAGAGTGATCGTGCTGTCGTTCATCGCGCCCCACCGCTCCTTCCCGCCCACAGCCGGCTGCTCGCTCCCGCCCGCAGCCGCCCAAGGCCCGCTCGCGGCCTGTGCTGTGCCCCGCCCGCTAAGGAAACCGCAATCCGCATATGCCCGAGCCTACGCCTAACCTTTACGCAGCGAATACGCCTTTTCACAAAGAGGTACGCAACCAGCCAAGTCGCAGGGGGCGCACGGCATTGAATGCGCCGTGCGGGGACGTCGATGCATCCGGTCACAGGCATGGCGGACACGCCTGCTACGACCTGGGAGAACGGCCAGATTCCAACGGCGGTGGACGGGGCGGGAGTTGGGGCTCTGACGCGGCAACTGCGGTGAAGGTGTGCGCTACTTCACTGGGAGGTGGTACGCGACCCGGTAGCGGTCCGCGGGGATCACCACGTCCGCCGTCTCCACGGGACGGCCCGACGCGTAGTAGGTGCGCTGGATGACGACGACCACATGGCCGGGCACACCGCCCAACGCCAGCAGTTCCTCCGCCAGACCGGGGCGCGCACCCACCTCCTCCGTCACGTTGTCCACGACGACGTCGATGGCCGCCATGCGCTCGACGACTCCCATGCCGCCGAGCGGGCCCTCCTCGGGCAGCATCACGGGGGTGCGGCCGGTGACCGCGAGGGGCTCCCAGGAGGTGGAGAGCATCATCGTCTCGCCGGCGTCCCGGAAGACGTACCGCGTGCACATGACGCGGTCGCCGGGCCGGATGTCGAGCCGCTCGGCGACGGCGACACTCGCCTCTGCCTGCGCGCTGTTGGACTCCCAGGTGCCGCGGGCCTCGCCGTCGGCCTGCTCCTGACGGAAGGGCGTGGCACCGCTCGGCGGGCGGAAGCCGGAGCGGGCGATCCGGCGGGGCACGGGGCGCTCACGGACGTACGTCCCGGACCCGGAGCGGCCCTCGACCAGACCCTCGGCCATGAGGACCTTGCGCGCCTCGAGGGCGACGGTGTCCGAGACGCCGTACTCCTCGCGGATCCTGGCCTGGGAGGGGAGGCGGGTGTGCGGTGGCAGCGAACCGTCGACGATCTTCTTGCGGAGATCACCCGCGACGCGCAGGTACGCCGGCTGCTCACCGAAAGTCACTGGCCGCTCCCATCAGGTTGTACAGACAGCAACAGCGTGGCAACCGTGGGTTGTCCCATGCAAGCAAAGGCCAGAGAATCACTCGATGTGATGACTTGTGCCCGCGGAGGGCTTTACGCAGGCACTTTCTCCCCGCTATAGCCGCACTCACACATCCGCTCACACATTGATGCCGCCGCCGCTCCCGCTCTCGCTGCCACCGCCCGAGTCCTCCTCGTACGTCGGCACGGTGGTGTCCAGGCCCAGAGCCTTGCGCGCGGTGACCGTCGTACGGCCGTCCACGTACTCGTACCCACGGTCGTAGTGCGTGTAGAACGTGTCCGCGTCCTTCGCCGCGGCCGCCCGCTCCCAGGCCCTCCGGGCGCCCTCCATCTCCTTGACCAGATCGGCGACCGACTGCTCTGCCCCGGCCGGCCACTCATGCCCGCGCAGAGCCCCGATCTGCTCGCCGAGGACCGTGTGGACCTCCTCGGCCCAGGCCTGGTTCGCCGCCAGGTCCTCCTCCGGGTATTCCTCGGGCTCCTCGTACAGCACCGCGTCGACGGCGTTCGTGGCGGAGAGGAAGGTGGTCTGGTCGGTGTCGAGTGTCGTCGCGTCGTTGCGCAGCGAGCCGGTCAGCTTGCCGTTCTCCTCCGTGCTGCCGAACAGGCAGGTGATCTCACGGTCGCCGAAGCGCCAGCTCTGCTCGGAGGGGATGAAGTAGTAGACGTCCGCGTCGTCCGGGACGGCCCAGGTGTCCATGGCGTAGCCGTCCTGGAGTGCGTAGCACTTCTCGTCGGCGATGCCGGTGACCTCGTCGTCGCCCGGGAAGTCCCCGTCCGGCAGCGTGACGACCGCGAAGACCTCGCCGTCGTGCGCGCGGGAGCAGGGCATCTCGTCGACGTCGTACGCGTCCCCCTCCAGGTTGCCGGTCGGCGAGTCGAAGCAGTCGCCCTTGGCGAGCGCGTAGGCGGTGCCGTCGCCCCTCGCCGCGTCCCTGAAGCCCTCCCAGAAGTCGGAGGCGGAGCCCGTGGACAGCATCAGCACCCACAGCGCCAGCCCGACGGAGGACAGGATGGAACCGGCGACCGCCATGCCCTTGCCTCGCTCGCCCTTCTTCTTGATCTGCGCGAGCGCGATCAGCCCCAGCACCAGGCCGACGGCCGGGACGAAGCACAGGATGCCGAGGACGAGGGCGCCGATGGCGACGCCGTTGACGGGCGCGGGGCGGCCGTAGGGGCCGTACGGGCTGTACGGGCCGTAGGGCTGCTGGTACGCGTACGGTCCCGGGGCACCGGGCGTGCCCTGGGCGTACGGCGACGGCGGCGGGTACTGGCCCTGTGCGTACGGCCCTTGGGGCTGCTCCGGGGACCCTGGGGGCTGCTGGGGTCCGGGGGGCGGGGGTATGGACACGAGTACCGGGCTCCTGGGTCGGGCGGGGGTGCCGGGTGGCGGGAACTGGCGTGCGGCTGGGCGAATCGTAAGCGCGGGGCGAGGGGGGTTGTCATGCGGGTTTGCCTCCGATGGTGGGGCCGGGGATGCCTGCGGCGGCCGGTGCGGGTTCGGTGGGGGTGCGCGTTTGTGCCTGCGGCGCCTGTGCGGGTGGGGTGGGGGTGCGCGTAGCGCCTGCGGGTGGGTTGTGGGTCGGGGCCGTGCCGGGGGGTGTCCCCTTCCCGCCGTACGCGACTGCAGGCTCGTGGGGGTACGCCCATCCCCGTCGTATCGACTTCTCGGCGCCGGTCCAGGCAATCTCAGCCCGTCCGGCGTTTGAGGACGAGGCCCCTTCAGGGCCGAAGCGGGGGTCTGGGGCCGCAGGTCCCCAGCGGGCTCGCGCCAACGCCTGGAGCACCACGGGGGCCACGCGCCTCGTCCTCGCGGCGGGCTGGGTCACCGACCCGAGCTGTGCCGCGAGGACGAGGTGGATTACTGAGTCGGGGCCACGACGAGGGCTAGAACTGCAACGCCCAGGCGTCTATACGCCCCGTGTCCAGGTTCGCGTTGTCGCTGACGCGGAGCTTCCACGTGCCGTTGGCGGCCTCGGAGGAGGCGTTCACCGAGTACGTGGTGTTGATGTTGTCCGAACTGCCGCCGGTGCCGTACGACTTCAGCGTGTACGCCGTGCCGTCGGGGGCGATCAGCTGGACCTGGAGGTCGCCGATGTACGTGTGGACGATGTGGACCTCGACGGCGAGGGCCGAGGGCGCGTTGCCGGAGACGCCGGAGACCGTCACCGGGGACTCGACCGTGGAGTTGTCGGCGATCGCGTAGTCACCGGTGTTCTCGAAGCGCGGGCCGGGCGGGGTGGTCGTGCCGCCGCCGACGTAGAGGAGACGGTTGGGCGAGCCCGTGCCGGGGCTGGTGACGACGCCGGTCGTGGCGGCGGACGTCAGGGCCGAGGCGACCTGGGACGGGGTGGCCGAGGGGTTGTCGGCGAGGTGGAGCGCGGCCGCGCCCGCGACGTGCGGGGTCGCCATCGACGTACCGGAGATGGTGTTGGTCGCCGAGTCACTGGAGTTCCAGGCCGAGGTGATGGACGAGCCCGGTGCGAAGAGGTCGAGCACCGAGCCGTAGTTGGAGTAGCTCGCCTTGGCGTCGGACGAGGTTGTAGCGCCGACCGTGATGGCTTCGGTGACGCGTGCGGGTGACCTGGTGGAGGCGTTCGTCGACTCGTTGCCCGCCGCTACGGCGAAGGTGACGCCGGAGGCTATGGCGTTGCGTACGGCCGTGTCGAGGGCGGTGTCGGCGCCGCCGCCGAGGGACATGTTGGCGACGGCCGGCTTGACCGCGTTCTGGGCGACCCAGTCGATGCCGGCGACGACCTGGGCGGTGGTGCCCTGGCCGGAGTTGTTCAGCACGCGGACGCCGACGACCTTGGCCTTCTTGGCGACGCCGTACGCGCTGCCGGCGACCGTGCCCGCGACGTGCGTGCCGTGGCCGTGGCCGTCCTGGGCGGTGTTGTCGTTGTCGATGGCGTCGTAGCCGTAGGAGGCACGGCCGCCGAAGTCGCTGTGGGTGATGCGTACGCCGGTGTCGATGACGTAGGCCGTCACGCCCTGTCCGGCCGAGTCCGGGTAGGTGTACGAGCTGTTCAGCGGCAGGTTCTTCTGGTCGATGCGGTCCAGGCCCCAGGAAGGCGGGTTGGTCTGGGTCGCGTTGATGCCGAACGTGCGGTTCTGGACGACGGAGGCGACCGCCGGGTCGGCGGCGAGCGCCTTGGCCTGCGCCTCGGAGGCGTCGATCGCGTAGCCGTTCAGCGCCTTCTTGTAGGTGCGCTCGACGTCGGCGCCGTACTTCTCGACGAGGGCGCGCCCCGCCTGGGAACCCGAACGGGCGTGGTCCGCCTTGAGGGTCACGATGTAGCTGTCGGCCACGGCGTTCGCCGCGCCCGCGTACTGGATACGGCCCTCGGGAGCGGCCGCGGCGGGGAGAGCGGAGACGAGGCTCGCGGCGAGGGCCGCGGTGGCCGCCGCGCTGAGGGCGGCCAGTCTTCGCCGGGAGTCTCTTCGGGACTTACGCATCACTGCCATCTGAGGGGTCCTCCTCAATCGGTGGTGCGCTGGTGGGGGGTGCACGGGAGCGGAGTGAACTAGGGAGAAGGCAGGGACATGTCAATTCCCTGTGTCGCACCTGTGCGCCAGCCGAAAGATTGAGGCCTCCACAGGAATTGCACAAGGGCCCTGCAAGGAAAACGGGTCGGGGGCGGCTGAGCCGCCCCCGACCTCGTCTTCACCTCAGTCGTCGAAGGCCGTCGCCCGTGCGCTCTTCTCCCACGCCGCGACGTTCTCGCGGACCTGGTCGAGGTGGCCGAGGACCGCGTCGACGCCGTCGTCGCCGAGGGGCAGGCGCAGCGGGGTGCGGTCGGCCTCCAGCGCGGCCAGGATGAGGGCCGCCGCCTTCGCCGGGTCGCCGGGCTGGGTGCCGTCGCCGCCGGAGACGAAGTCGCGGGTCTGGCTCACCTTGGGGTACAGCCCGCTGTCGGAGCTGGCCCCGGCCCGCCCCGTCTCGAACAGCGAGGTCCGGAACGAACCCGGCTCCACGATCAGCACCTTGATGCCGAACTCGGCGACCTCGTCCGCGAGCCCCTCGGACATGCCCTCCAGCGCGAACTTGGTGGCGCTGTACGCCGAGAAGCCCGCGAAGGACATCTGCCCGCCCATGCTGCTCATCTGCACGATCGCTCCGGCCCGCCGCTCCCGCATGTGCGGAAGCACCGCGCGTGTGAGGGCGGCGGGCCCGAAGACATGCACATCGAACAGCTTGCGCAACTCGTCCTCGGTTGTCTCCTCGAATGCGCCCACATGGGTACGGCCCGCGTTGTTGACCAGCACGTCGATCCGTCCGTGCCGGGCGATCACATCCCGTACGGCGGCCTCGGCGGCCCCCGTGTCCCCGACGTCCAGCCGCAGCGCCTCGACCTGGTCGGGGTGGGCGGCCACGAGATCGTCCAGCCCCTCGGGCCGCCGTACGGCACCCACGACCACGTCGCCCTCGGCGAGCGCCGCCTCCGCGATGGCCCGCCCGAAACCGCTGCTCGCGCCGGTGATCAGCCACACCCTGTTCATGACAGCTCCTCGTTTTCGCGGCTTGCCCGCTTGGGTGGATCCAGCCTGCCGCCGTGCCCGGTTGCGCGTCCAAGACCCACGCTGATAACCGATGGTTATGACGATGGACGTTCATGTGCGCGATCTGCGCTACTTCGTGACGGTGGCCGAGGAGCTGCACTTCACCCGCGCGGCCGAGCGGCTGTACGTCTCCCAGCCCGCGCTCAGCAAGCAGGTACGGGCGCTGGAGCGGCAGTTGGGCGTGGAGCTGTTCCGCCGGGATCCGCAGGGCGTCACGCTCACCGACGCCGGTACGGCACTGCTGCCGCACGCGCGGCGGGTGCTGGACGCCTGGTCGGAGGGGTCGGCGGCGATGGAGGCTGCCCGGGCCGCGGCGCGCGGCACGCTGGTGGTCGGCATGAGCACCAGTCCTGGCCGCGGCGGCCTGCTCCCGGCGATCCGCTCCCGCTTCACCGCCGACCACCCGGACACGGTGCTGCGCCTGCGCCAGGTGAGCTGGCAGGACCCCACGGCGGGCCTCGCGGACGGCGACGCGGACGTGGCCTTCGTCTGGCTGCCCCTCCCGGACGCCGACCGCTACGGCTGGACGGTGATCGCGCAGGAGCCCCGCCTGGTCGCCCTCCCGGAATCCCATCCGCTCGCGGCCCGTACGGAGGTCGACTTCGCCGACCTCGCCGACGAGCCGTTCCTCGCCCTGCCGGCGGCTGCCGGGCCGTTGCGCGACTACTGGCTGGCGCTGGAGGAGCGGGGAGGCCGGCCGCCGCGCATCGGGGCGGAGATCGCGAGCACGGAGGAGACGTACGAGGCGCTCGTCGCCGGTCTCGGTGTCTGCCTGGTCGCGACGGGCAACGCCCCGCTGATCACCCTGGGCGGGGTGGTGACGCGTCCGGTGCGGGGGATCTCGCCGAGCCGGTACGCACTGGCGTGGCGGGCCGAGGACGTGGGGCGGCCACTGGTGCGGGCGTACGCGGAAGCGTGCCGACGGGTGTCGGGCCCATGACATAGCATCAACTTTCCCTCCACAGCCCTCACTTCACTTACTCCAGCGAGACCCCTGCCATGGCAGACAGCGAGACGCCGCCTTCTCCCGCGCCCTCTCCCTCGCCGTCCCCCACGCCCAGGCCCTCGGGTCGACCGGCAGGGGGCCGCGTTCTCGGCGAGCGTGCGGACGGACACCGAGAACCCCGACGCGACGCTCTTCGGCAAGCCGTTCTCGGCCGAGGAGATGAAGCAGCTCATCGGCCCGCCCAAGGACCTTCGCCCCTACAGCGCGACCCACGACGCACTAGGTGTCTTCGTCGCCGACGTCTGGCAGGAGGCCATGGGCGTCGAGATCAAGGGATACGCCCAGGTCTGGCTGGTTCTCCGAACTCGGCATCGAGGAATGCGCCCCCACGCCGCCGACGTCCGCACCCTGCCGCTAGGCCGTGATCCAGGCCCACGCCCTCCCTGCCCCACCTCACCCCATACGTGGTAATTCCCGGCGAATCTTCCCCCGTTACCCCTTCCACCCCGCATCGTCGACGACGTGACGAAGCCCCACCTCCTCGCCCACCTGCTGGCCGCCGCGCTCCTCCTCCCGCTCCAGCCACTCCATCCCGTACAGCCTCTCCATCCCGTCCACCCCGTCCGTCCCGCCGGTCCCGTCCTTCCCCTCCACTCCGTCTCGCCGGCACACGCCGCCCTCCACTCCCCCGCCAACGCCTGCGAAGCCCCCGGCTGGGCACCGGCCGCCACCCGGATCGACCCGAAGGACGCCCACCACCCCTACGTCGGCAACGGCTACCTCGCCACGCGCATCCCGCCCACCGGCACGGGCTACGCCGCCTCCGGTGAGAAGACCGGCTGGCCCCTGTACACCCCGCGCTACGACGGCACGTTCGTCTCCGGTCTCTACGGCCGCGGCCCCGAGCACACGGCAGGCCGCGAGGCCCTCGCCGCGCTGCCGAACTGGACCGGCCTCGACGTCAGGGCCGGTGGCGAGACCTACGGCGCCCGCAGCCGCGTGACCGGCTACCGCCAGACCCTCTCGCTGCGCTGCGGCTACCTCCGCACCACTCTCACCTGGACCACCCCCGACGGCCGCCGCACGGATCTCGCGTACGACGTCCTCACCTCCCGCGACGACCCGCACACCGCCGCCGTACGGCTGCGCGTCACCCCGCACTGGGACGGCGAACTCACCCTCACCGACCGCATCGACGGCCGCGGCGCCCGCCGGATCACCGGGACCGGGGCGGGCCGCGTCGACGGGCGCACGATCGCCGTGGCGTTCCGGACGCAGGCCACCCGGATCGACGGAGCGGTCGCCTCCACGTTCCACGCGCCGCCCGGCGGACGGCGACAACTCCGCGGTAGCGCACAGGATCTGAGTGTCAGTCAGGCCGTGGATGTGCCCGTCCGCGCCGGACGCACCTACACCGCCACCAAGTTCGTCGGCGTCGACACCGCGCTCACCTCCCGCGACCCCCGTTCCGCCGCCCGCGAGGCCGCGCACCGTGCCGCCGGGCGCGGCTGGACGGCGCTGCTCGGCTCGCACAGCGTCGCCTGGCGTGCCCTGTGGACGGCCGACATCGAGGTGCCGGGCCGTCGTGACCTGCAGCTCTGGGTGCGCTCGGCGCAGTACGGGCTGCTGTCGTCGCTGCGGGCGGGTGCCCGCGACAGCATCGGCCCGACCGGGCTGACCAGCGACAACTACGCGGGCATGGTGTTCTGGGACGCGGAGACCTGGATGTTCCCGGCGCTGCTCGCCATGCACCCCGAACTCGCCCGCCCGGTCCTGGAGTACCGGTACCGCACCCGCGCGGCCGCCGCCGACAACGCGGCGAGGACGGCGGTGAAGGGCCTGTTCTACCCGTGGACGAGCGGCAGCCGCGGGCGGCTGTGGAGCGAGTGCCAGAGCTGGCAGCCGCCGCACTGCGTGACCCAGAACCATCTCCAGGGCGACATCGCGCTGGCCGCCTGGCAGTACTACCTGTCCACCGGCGACCTCGGCTGGCTGCGCGACCGGGGTTGGCCGCTGCTCGACGGGATCGCGCGTTACTGGGCCTCGCGGGTCAGCGAGAACCCCGACGGCTCGTACTCGGTCAAGGAGGTGGCCGGTCCCGACGAGTACAGCAACGGTGTCACCGACGGCGCGTACACCAACGCCGTCGCCGCGACCGCCCTGCGCGCCGCGACCGACGCGGCCCGCGACCTGGGCACGCCGGCCCCGGCCGACTGGGCGCGCATCGCCGGGCGGCTGCGCATCCCGTACGACCCGAAGCGGCGGATCTTCCTCCAGTACGACGGCTACGACGGGGCCACCGTCAAGCAGGCCGACACCGTGCTGCTCGTGTATCCGCTGGAGTGGCCGATGCCGCACGGCGCCGCGGCTGCCACCCTCGACCACTACACCGCCCGCACCGATCCGGACGGCCCGGCCATGACCGACTCGGTGCACGCGATCGCCGCGGCCGCGACCGGCGAGCCGGGCTGTGCCGCGTACACCTTCCTGCGGCGCGCCTACCAGCCCTTCGCGCGGGGCCCGTTCGCGCTGTTCTCGGAGTCGCGCGGCGAGAAGGCGGGCGCCGCCGACCCGCTCGCGGGCTCCCCGGCCCAGGACTTCCTCACCGGCAAGGGCGGCTTCCTGCAGGTCTTCACGCACGGCCTGACGGGCCTACGGCCGCGCCCGGACGCCCTGCACCTCGACCCGACGCTGCCGCCCCAGCTCTCGGACGGGGTACGGCTGTCGGGGCTGCGGTGGCGGGGCCGGACGTACGACGTCTCGATCGGGCCGGAGATCACCACCGTGCGGCTCCGCTCGGGTGCACCCGTCCTGCTGGACACCCCCGAGGGCCGCTACACGCTCTCCGGCACGGTCACCCTCAAGACCCGCCGCCCCGACCTCGCCCACACCCCCGACCTGGCCCGCTGCCGCCCGGCGACGGCGACCTCGGCCGAGCCGGGGCTGTACGCGGAGGCGGCCGTGGACGGCAGCGCGGCCACCGTCTGGTCGCCGGCTGCCGAGCGCGCCGCTCTCACGGTCGACCTGGGGCGGGCGATCGACGTCCGCTCCGTGCTGCCGAGTTGGCGGCAGCGGCCGGAGTCGTACGGCGTCGAGGTCTCGGCGGACGGGCGGGCGTGGCACCCGGTGGACGGGAGGGCCGTGCGGTATGTGCGGGTGAGTGTGCGCGGGGAGGCCGGGCTGGCCGAACTCGACGTTCGCACCTGAGTGCGGGTCCATGGCGGCTTGACAACTCGGGTGCATGTGGCGGCTGTTGCCATACCGTGGGCATATGGCCCTGCATCACCACAAGGACCGTCCGTGGCGCGTGAGGGTGGACGACGAGGACGGCACGCCCTGTGGCGCCGGGGTGCTGCTCGACGACCGCCATGTGCTCACCTGTGCACACGTCGTCCGGTACGCCGGAGCGGCGCCCGGGGGCACCACGCGTCACGTGCGGATCAGCAGTGTGGCGTGCCGGCCGGAGTGGACCCGCCCCGCGCATGTGGCACCCGGGACATGGGTGCACGAGGACGGCACGCAGCGCGGCGACGTGGCGCTGCTCGAACTCGACGAGCCGGCCGGGTGCGGCACCCGGACCACGCTGTGGAAGGCGCCCATCTCCGGCGGCACGGTGCGCGTGTACGGCTTTCCCCATGCCGATCCGCTCGGCATGGGGGCCGACGCGCAGCTCGCGGGGTCCGGCGGGCGGGAGGGCGAGTGGGGGCTGATGAAGCGGGTGCGCCTGGGCGACCCGTGGATCGAGCGGGGGTATTCGGGCGCCGGAGTGCTGGCGCGGGGCGGCGAGTTCGACGGGCGGGTCATCGGCATCGTGGTGGCCGACTTCGTCGACGGCGACGCGAAGGCGGCCTGGATGCTGCCGACCGAGACGGTGCTGATGTATCTGCCCCGGATCGGGGAGCTGGGGTTCGTCGAAGGAGACCCCGCCGACGAACTGGGGCGCTCCCGGGGCGCGTTGGCGGAGGACGTACTGGACGACCCGCTGCGGCTCGCCCTGACGCAGGAGCTCACCCGGCAGCTCGACAGCGGCCGGCCGGGCACCGTCGTCGTCGGCACCGGCGGCACGACCGCGGTCGGCGACTCCTGGCTGGTGCGCCTCGTACGCACGGCCGACCCGGCGTCCCGGGCCACCGTCTCCGACGCGGAACTCACCGGCGCGCCCGGCGACACGGTGCTCGGCCTGGGCGCCATCGACGCGGCCTACGACGCGCGCGGCAAGTCGGTCGCCGACGTGTGCGGCTACCTCGCGCGCCGGTTCGGGCTCCCGAACGGGGACGCCGACGCGCTGGCGTGGCAACTGCTGCGGCGCAGGCCGCCCGCCTGTCTGGTGGTGGGCGGCGTCGACCGGGCCGAGGACCCGGAGGCCCTCGTCCGGGAGCTGCTGGGGACGTTGGCCGAGCGGGCCCGGTCGCGGGGGCTGCGTCTCGTGCTCGGCTTCGAGGGAGCGCCGCCCCAGGGCCTCGCCCACGACGTGTCCCTCGACCCGGAACCGATCCGCGGATCCGTCGTCGGGAGCGTGAGCACCGCACAGGCCCAGCGGGTCGTCGGCCGGCTCGCCGGCGAGGAGGACGCCGCCGCCGCGCTGGACCAGGAGTGGGGCGTACGGTTCTTCGACCCGCCCCGGCTGCCGCCCCGCATCGCGCCCCGGCTGCGGGTCCGGCTGGCCGTCGCCCGCGCCACGGAACCCAGCCCCGAACTCACCGCGGTGCACGACCGGGCCGTCGCGGCCCGCGCCGCAGTGGCCGACTTCGACCGCGCCCTGCGCCGGATGGTCGAAACCCACCAGGACCTCTCCTCGACCCTGGAACTGCACCGCGTACGAGCCGCCCGGTACTTCGGCGACGAGGACCGCCGCCTCGCCGAACTCCACGCCCCCGCCGCCCGGGCACTGCAGACGGTGCCGATCAGGCTGGTGGACGCCCGCCGGGCGGTCCGCCGTTACACCGACGAGGTCAACCGCCGTATCGAAGAAGGGTGACGCCGTGCGGATGTGCAATCGCCCCGACTGCGGCCGTGGCGAGATCGACCAGCAGGGCTTCTGCGAGGTGTGCGACCGCGAGCGACTGCCGCAGGACCGCGCCACGGCGCCGGTCCGCGTCCCGGAACCGGTGCGGGGCACGGGCGGGGGCGTGGCACAGGTGCGGCCGGACCCCTGGTACGGCCTCGGACTGGTCGATTCCGATCAGGGTCCCGACGCCCCGGAGGAGCCGCCCCGCTCGGCGGAGCCGATCGCCGAGGAGCACCGCTTCTGCCCCAACCCCGACTGCGAGCTGCCGGTCGGCCGTGGGCGCGACGGCGAGCCGGGCCGTACGAGGGGCTACTGCCCGGAATGCGGCACGGGCTTCGACTTCACCCAGCCCGACGGCCGTACCGTCGCCGGCCGCTACGACCTCGAACGCGTCCTCGGCGCGGGAGCGTTCGGCGCGGCCTACCTCGCCCACGACCGCAACCTCGCCGCCCACGTCGTCCTCAAGGCCCTGCACAGGTCGGTCGCCGAGACCGCCCTGCACGAACGGGACGTACTGGTCGGGCTCCGGCACGACAGCATCGTGCGCATCCTGGGCTACGAGCCCGAGGGGCCGCACCTCGTCCTGGAGTACGTTCCCGGCGTGGCGCTCTCGGCGCGCGACGGCGACCGGCTGGAGACCCTCCTCGCGCACGGTATCCGCATCCTCCAGGCGCTCGACTACCTGCACGCCCGGGGCCTGCTGCACTGCGACGTCAAACCCCTGAACATCATGCGGTTCCGGGAGCGGAGCCCGGCGGGCGCGCTGGACCAGGTGCGGCTGATCGACTTCGGCGCGGTGCGCCGCCAGCGCGACGAGGGGCCGGTCGTGGCGTACACCCCGGCGTACGCGCCCCCGGAGAGCGACCCGGAGCATCGGCACCCGACCCCGGGCTTCGATCTCTACTCCCTGGGCATGACGCTGCGCTCGGTGTGCCGCGCCCGCTGGACCGACCGCTCGTTGCCCGGCGTCGACTCGCTCCATCTGCTGCTGGAGCGGGCCACGGACACCGAGCGGCCGGCGCGGCGGTTCGTGTCGGCGCGGCAGTTCGCGGAGCAGCTCAGCGGTGTCGTCCGGCAGGTCGTGGCAGCCGCGCCGACCCATCGTCAGGTGGCCCGCCCGTCGGCCCTGTTCGGTTCGATGCCGCATTCCCTGCACGGCGGTCTCGGGGCGGCCCGGCCGCTCGCCCACTGGGTCGAGGCGCGGCCCGGCGAGGACGCGGCTCTGGCGATGCGGGCGCCGTTCTCCTCCCCCGAGCCCGGCGACATCGCGACCGCGCTGCCGACCCCGTTGTCCGATCCCGACGCCCCGGACATGGCGGGCTCGACCATGCGGGCCCTGGGCGAGAGCCGGCACGCCCTGAGCCGAAGGGACCCGGAGCTGGCCGAGCGGGCGCTGGCGGCGGCGGGCCTGGACGACTGGCACTGGCTGCACGCCTGGTACTCCGGCCTGATCGCGCTGGCCCGTGAGGACATCCGGTCGGCCACGACGGCGTTCACCACAGTACGCAGAGCCGTTCCCGGCGAGCTGATACCGCAACTCGCCCTCGGCCTGTGCGCCGAGCTGCGGGGCGACCTGGACGCCGCCGGCTCGCACTACGGCGCGGTCTTCGACACGACCCCGGCGCTCGGCGCGGCCGGCTTCGGCCTGGCCCGTGTCCATCTGCTGGCCGGCGACCGGACGCAGGCGGTGGGCACCGCCGTACGGCTGGCACAGGAGTTCCGCTACGAACGGCAGGCGCGCGTGGCGGCCGTACGACTGAGCGTCATGTTCCTCGACGGGCCTGCCCACCCGGCGCCCACGCGGGACGACCTGGAGCGGGCCGCGGCGGGCCTGGCCGGCCTCGACATGGACAGGGCGGCGCGCGCCGGACTGCGCGCCGAGATCCAGTACGCGCACTTCCTGCACCACCGCGACCGCGCGCAACTGTCCGACGCGGTCCGCGAACTCGGGCGGCACGCGCCCACCGAGCGCGAGTACGTCGCGCTGGTGGACCTCGCGAACCGGCTGCGTCCCCCACTTCGGTGGAGATGGGCCGGACGACGTGCCAGAACCGGTCATTCCCGTTTCGGAGGAAGACCCACAACGCTAAGCTCCTGATACGCCAAGTAGCGGACGCATCCACGCTCCGTAAGGGACACGGGGACACGCAGAGGGACACACAGGGACACGCAGCGACGCGATCGGGTGGTGCCGGTGGGGGACAGCTCGCCCTTGGGACTCAGCTTTGCCCTGGAAGTGGACGCACCCCCGGATCTGGCCTACGACGAGCAGCGTGCGGACGCCCTCATCACCGTCACGGCACGCTCCGCGACGGACGCGGCGGACGCCTTGCCGGACACCCCGGGCGCCGAAATCCTCATCATGGACCGGTCGTTGTCCATGTCCGGCCGCAAGCTGGACGAGGCGAAACGCGCGATGTGCGCGGCCATCGACACCCTCCGGGACGGCACGCTCCTGGGCATCGTCGCGGGCAACCACAGGGCCGACGTGATCTTCCCGGCCACCGGGGGTCTCGCCCGCGTCGACGCCCTGACACGGGAGGACGCCAAGCTCCGCGTCGTCGGCCAACTCGCCGAGGGCGGTACGTCGATCGGCTCCTGGCTGGCCTGCGCGCAGCGTCTGTTCACCTCGGTGACGACGCACACCGTGCGGCACGCCGTGCTCTACACGGACGGCAAGGACGAGCACGAGACGCCCGAGCAGCTCGGCGACGTACTCACCACGTGCACCGACCAGTTCGTCTGCGACGCCCGAGGGCTGGGCAGCGACTGGCACTATGCCGAGCTGCTCCGCATCACCGAGGCCCTGCACGGCACCGCCGAGGCCGTTGTCACCGTCTCCGACCTCACCGAGGACTTCACCCGGCTCCTGCGGCAGGCGCAGCGCATCGTCGTGCCCCGGGTGTATCTGGGCCTGCGCCTCAACGACCGTTTCCAGCTCGCGTTCGTACGCCAGACCCGCCCCGTGGAGGCGGAACTGACGGCACGTGGGCAACACGACCGCGAGACCCATGTCCCCCTGGGCTCCTGGTCCCCGGAGACCCGCCAGTACCAGGTCTCCCTCCGCTTCGACCCGCACACCCTGACCGTCGACGAGCCCCTGCGTGCCGCCCGGATCACCCTGCACGCCGAGCGCCCCGACGGCACCCGCCGGCCCTGCTCCGAAACGGCGGCCATGGTCGTACGCCGTCGCTCGACACCCGGCTTCGGCATCCCCCGCTCGCCCCACCTCACCCGGGTCGAGAACGAACGCGAACTCGGCATGGCCATGCGCGCCTGCGCCGACGCCCATCTGCGCGGCGACCTCCCCCGCGCCGACCACGAACTGCGCCTCGCGACCGGTCTGGCACAGGACCTCCGCGACACCGCACGCCTGCGCCTGCTGCGCGCCCTGGCCACCACCGGCCCCGACGGCAGGCTGCGGGTGCGGCCGGACGTCTCCCGGGCGGAGATCCAGCGGATCGGGGTGGACTCGACGAAGACGGCGGCGGCGCCGATGGACTTGGCCGACGCGGTCGAACTCCCGGTGCGCGACGCCTCGTCGGGGCCGCGAGAGTGCCCGCGCTGCGGTACGGCATCGTCGTCGGCGTCGGCGAAGTTCTGCGAGGAGTGCGGCTTCCGGCTCGGGGACGGGACGTTCGGCCGTGGGCCGGTGGACGCGTCGTGAGGGTGCGATGGCGTGCGTTCCGGACGAGGCTGCGCGCATCCCATCCGATCGTGGTCCTGCGGTGGCTGAGGGCGGGCATGCTGGGGATGGTGGCCCTGACCGCGTTGCTGTATGTCGTGGTCGCCAATCGGGCGGGGGATCAGGCGGAGGCGGTTCGTCGCACGCACGAATCCATCGAGGACATCGTCGCCGCGCAGGAACACGCCGACAAGGCGATGAACGCGCTGGGCGTCGCCATCCGCGCCGACGCGGAAACCCTGATCGGTCCCGGCTCCGACTTCACGAACCGCACCACCCAGGTGAGCACCCTCCTCACCTCGGCGGCTGAAGGTAACGCGAACAAAGACGAGGGGCTGCGCGACTTCCAGTTCGTCCAGGGCCAGTTGACCACGTGCGTGCAGTTGGCCAACAGAGTCGCGAGCGCAGGTCAAAAGTGCATGTCGGCGCCGCACGCGCTGGTGCCCGACAAGAAGACGAAGGACCCCAGGGACAAGAACAAGGTCGATTTCACAGGGGGGCTCATCCAATCACTCAATGACCTCGCGGTGAACGAAAGAACGGCCCTGGAACAGCAGGGCAGGACACACTGGCTGAACCCTCACGTTCTGTGGCCCCTGCTCACCGTCCCGGTGGCCGTCATGCTCCTGCTGGTCTGTGGGACCGGCTACGTCGTCGCCCACCACTTCCGCCAGTACCCCAGCCCCGCGCTCGGCCTGGCACTGCTGCTGACCGCGTCCGTCGCCGTCACCACATGCCTGCGGTGCAGGGACGGCGGGGCTGACGAATGGGTCATGGCGATCATGCTGCCGCTGCTGGTCGCCGCCGGTGCGCTCACGTACCTGGGCTTCAAGCACCGTCTCGCCGAGTACAGGTTCCCCCCACTCATGAGAAGGCAGACGTGAGGAGGCTGACGGCACCACTCGTGCGCCGCGCCCTGGTTCTCGGACTGCTCCTGACGGCGGTCGGGTGCGGCGATGAGGAAAAGGACCGGGTGACCATCATGGTTCCCTGGACCGGGACCGAGTTCGAAGCTTTCCACTCGCTCATCGACGCCTTCGAGAAGAGCCACCCCGGCATCGACGTCCAACCGCAGGTGACCCGCGACCTGACGCCCCAGCTAGACGCCGCGGGCGCGGCGCCCGACCTGGCCGTGCTGCCGAGTGTGGGAGCACTCACGAAGTTCCGGAACGACAAAAGACTTCAACCGATCGAGATCGACACGAAAGCGTTCGTACAGCCGTTCCGCGAGCTGGCCATGCACGGCGATGTCGTCTACGCGGTCCCCGTCAAGGCCGACGTCAAGAGCCTCGTCTGGTACGACCCCGAGGTGATCGTCCCGCCGCCTCCCAACACCTGGGCCGCCCTGGCATCCCGGCCCGAGTCCTGGTGTCTCGGCCTGGCGTCCGGTCCGACCTCCGGCTGGCCCGGCGCGGACTGGATCGCGGACATCCTGCTCGCCGAGGAGGGCGTCGACGTCTACAAGGACTGGGCGTCGGGGACTCGGGAGTGGAAGTCGCAGCCGGTCGCGGAGGCGTGGTCCACCTGGCGCGACCTCATCGACAAGAACGAGAAGGAGCTCTCAGAGGCGTCCGTCCTCACATTCGACAAGGCCACGGAGGACATGAAGGACGACACCTGTTCCTTGAGCCACGGCGCGCTGTCCGCCCAGGACTTCGAGGCGGACCAGGTGAGGACGTACACCTACGTGAAACCGCCCAAGGGTCAACCGCTGGAGGTGTCGGCGGACTTCGTCGTGAAGTTCACCGGCGACGACAGCGCCGAGGAGTTCGTTCGCTATCTGGCGACGGCGAAGGCCCAGCAGGCCTGGGCGGACGCGCCCGGATTCGCGCTCTCCGCCCACAAGGACGTGACGCGCTACGGGAACAGCACGCAGGGCCAGGTGGCCGCCATGCTCCGCTCCGGCCACACCCTCTGCTTCAGCGCCGCCGACGCCATGGACCCCGATGTCTCCGCCGCCTTCTACCGGGCCGTCCTGGAATACGTGAACGGCGCGGACCTGAAGGGTCTTCTGGGAGCACTCGACAGAGTCCGGCAGAGGTTGGGAACGGACGACTCGCCTCCGTCCACCCCGCTCTGCGGCACCCCGAACCAACCCTGACCCGCCGCCCCACCACCCACTCCGCCCCAAGGAGCGCCATGCCGGACGCAGTCCAGTTCACCCTCTCCGACGGCACCGTCGTCCTCGTCGCCCCACCCGCCCGCGCGGGTACCGGGGCGGTGGGACTCGGGACACGGCTGGAGAGCGCGGCACAGTCCCTGCGCGAGGCGCTCGCGCCGGTCACCGCGGCCGCGTCCGATGTGATCGGCGGGTTCCGGTCCCTCGCCCAGCGACCCGACGAGGTGGAGGTCGCCTTCGGCGTCGTCCTGGACGCGAAGCTCGGCGCGGTCCTGTCGAGCGCCAGTGCCGGCGCCCACCTGGACGTCACGCTCCGCTGGAACGGCACGGACGTGACGCCGGACACGTCCCGGGATAACCACACACATCGCTCCGATAACATGATCGGCCTAACTGACGATCCCTCTTAACCACTAACAAATCGGCCGATCACTTGATATCTATATGGCGTCAACCACGGGCGGTGCTCTGGGCCACGGTGGGTGTGGCAACCCTCGGATCCCTCATAGCGCTGGAGATCGCCGCGCGTCGCCTGGGCATACCGGGGCCGATCACCCTTCAGGCGCGAGAGGCGATATTCGCCCCGAAATCGGGATTCCTGCTGTACGCCGGTATGGCGTTGACGATGGTGGTGCTCACCCGGCGGCAACGCTTCATCGCGGTCGGCACCGCGCTCGGCATCGACGCCACCGTCTTCGTGGTGCGGTGGGCGATCGGCGCCAGGGTGACCGAAGGCCACCCGTTCGGTAACGGCGCGTTGTGGGTGGTCCTCGGCGTGGCGGTGATCGCGGTCACACGCCGCACGGGCCGCGAACGCGTCCTGCTGCTGAAGGGCGTCGCGCTGGGCCTGCTGCTGGTGGCCGGCCGCAAGACCGGTGACACCTGGCTGCTCATCACGGCGAAGACCCGCCCGACGGTGCTCGACCCGTATTTGGCCGTCGCCGATCACGCACTGGGCAACCCGTCGTGGCTGGTGGGCCGGATCGTCAGGGCAACCGGCCCGGTCGGCGCCCATGTTCTCGACTACGTCTACGTTCAGCTCGCGGTGGCCGCGGTCGTCGTCGCGCTGTACCAGCTGCGGCATGTGGCGGCCGAGCGCCGCTTCCCGCGCCACCATCTGGTGCGCACCTTCCTGGTGATAGGCCTCCTCGGGCCGGGCATCTACATGATCTTCCCGGTGGTCGGACCGATCTTCGCCTACGGCCCGGGCGCCTTCGGAACCGGCGGCGTGCACTGGGCGACGGCCAACATCTGGCCGGAGACGGCACCGCCGATCACTCCCCCGTACTCGATGCCGTTCGACGGGATCACTCCCCGCAACTGCATGCCCAGCCTGCACACGGCGTGGGCCACCGCGATCTTCATTCACACCCGAAAAGGCCCACGCGTTCTGCGTTTTGCGGGAACGTTCTGGTTGATTGCCACACTGGGCGCGACGCTGGGCTTCGGCTATCACTACGGCGTCGATCTCATCGCCGGCGTGGTGTTCACGCTTACGATCGAGGCCGCTCTGCGCTCGCAGGCACGTGGCTGGGACCGTTCCGGAATCCAACTGGTCGCTTATGGTGCGGCGGTGTTCGTCGCGCTCTTGCTTTCCTATCGCTATCTGCCGATGGAGATGGCCCGAGTTCCGTGGGTGTACGGACCACTTCTCATTCTGGCGATGATCTCCGTGATCTACGGCTATGTACGGACCACCAGACTGTGGGAGCCGAAGGCGGTGCCGGCACCGCAGGCGGCACCGCAGCCCGAGTTGGTCTGAGGCCGGTCGGCCGCCGCCGCGCCGTCAGCCGGACTCCTGCCAGCTGTGCGGCGCGCGGAACCCGGGCGTGCGTTCCAGTCGGCGCCAGCCCGCCGTGCCGGCGGCGCAGTCCCCCGGGGCGGGCTCGGGCAGGGCGGCGGCCCGCGCCAGGAGGACCGCGGTGAGTGCCGCGATCTCCTCGGCGCTCGCCCGGCCCTTCTCGACGCGGAGTTCGGCGGCGACCGCGCCGACCGTCGCGCTCACTGCGGCGGGTTGCCGTGCTTGCGCGACGGCAGGTCGGCGTGCTTCGTACGCAGCATCGCGAGCGAGCGGATCAGGATCTCGCGGGTTTCCGCCGGGTCGATGACATCGTCGACCAGGCCCCGCTCGGCCGCGTAGTACGGGTGCATCAGCTCGGACTTGTACTCCTTGACCATCTCGGCGCGCTTGGCCTCGGGGTCGTCGGCCGCGGCGATCTCGCGCCGGAAGATGACGTTGGCCGCGCCTTCCGCGCCCATCACCGCGATCTCGTTGGTCGGCCAGGCGAAGGTCAGATCGGCGCCGATGGACTGGGAGTCCAGCACGATGTACGCGCCGCCGTAGGCCTTGCGCAGCACGATGGAGACGCGGGGGACGGTGGCGTTGCAGTAGGCGTAGAGGAGTTTCGCACCGTGGCGGATGATGCCGCCGTGCTCCTGGTCCGCCCCGGGCAGGAAGCCCGGCACGTCGAGCAGGGTGACGATCGGGATGTTGAAGGCGTCGCACATCGTCACGAAGCGGCCGGCCTTCTCCGAGGCCGAGATGTCCAGTACCCCGGCCAGCGTCTGCGGCTGGTTGGCGACGATGCCCACCACCTGGCCGTCCAGCCGGGCGAGGCCGCAGACGATGTTCCGGGCCCAGCGCTCGTGGACCTCCAGCCAGTCGCCGTCGTCGACGAGTTCCTCGATCACCTTGTGCATGTCGTACGGCTGGTTGCCGTCCTGCGGCACGAGGTCGTAGAGCGTGGAGGTGAGTCGGTTCGCCGGGTCGTCCGAGGGGTGGACGGGCGGGTTCTGCCGGTTGTTGGAGGGCAGCAGGGAGAGCAGGTAGCGCACTTCCGCCAGGCACGTCTCCTCGTCCTCGTACACGAAGTGCGCCACCCCGGACGTCGTGGCGTGCACATCCGCACCGCCCAGCGCGTTCTGGGTGAGCTGAGCGCCGGTGACGGCGCTGACCACGTCCGGGCCGGTGATGAACATCTGCGCGGTCTCGCGCACCATGAACACGAAGTCCGTCAGCGCCGGCGAGTACGCCGCGCCGCCCGCGCACGGGCCGAGCATCACCGAGATCTGCGGGATCACCCCCGAGGCACGGGTGTTGCGCCGGAAGATCCCGCCGTAGCCGGCCAGCGCGGACACGCCCTCCTGGATCCGTGCCCCGGCCCCGTCGTTGAGGCTCACGAGCGGAGCGCCCGCCGAGAGCGCCATGTCCATGATCTTGTGGATCTTCGCGGCGTGTGCCTCGCCGAGCGAGCCGCCGAAGATCCTGAAGTCGTGCGCGTAGACGAAGACCGTCCGGCCGTCGACCGTGCCCCAGCCGGTGATCACGCCGTCGGTGTACGGCCGTTTGCGCTCCAGCCCGAAGCCGCTCGCCCGGTGCCGGCGCAGCTGTTCCACCTCCTGGAAGGAGCCGGGGTCCAGCAGGAGCGCGATCCGCTCCCGGGCCGTCAGCTTCCCTCTGGCGTGCTGCGCCCGGGTCGCCTGCTCCCCCGGGCCGGCCTCGGCCTGCGCCCGGATCCGAGCAAGGCCGGCCAGGTGCTCGCCGGTCAGCTCGCCGGTCACCTCGTCGGTCACGGACATGGTTCCTCCTCAACTCTCCTCAGCCGGCGTGCGCGTGCGCGCCCCGCTCGGCGGCGGACAGGCAGGCGCCCGTCCCCGAGCACAGGGCGGCGAACCTGCGGTCCACGTAGACCGCGGGCGCCCCCTTCTCCTCGACGTGCACGGACTGGACCTCGCCGAGCAGGATGATGTGGTCGCCCGCCGGGTAGCGCTCGTGGACCGTGCACTCGACGACCGCGAGCGCTCCGTCGAGCACGGTCGCGCCCCGTGCGGTGCGGACGAACTCCCCGCCCGCGAACTTGTCCGCGGACTTGCGCGCGAAGCGCATCGCCAGCTCGGTGTGGTCGTCGCGCAGCACGCTCACCGCGAACTCGCCGCAACTGTCGAACACGGGAAAGGAGTTGGCCGTACGGGCCAGGCAGACCAGCGCGAGCGGTGGCTCCATCGAGACGGACACGAACGAGCTGGCGGTGAAACCGTGCGGGACTCCCCCGCGGTCGTGGGCGGTCACGAGCGCCACCCCGGCCGGCACCCGGGCCATGGCGTCCCGGAGCATTCCCTGGTCGGCGGCCATCTTCGACTCCTTAAGCGAGGCAGGTGGGCAGCCGCCCACCGTTGTAGGCGACCAGCTCCGAGAAGATCTCCATGGCGTCCCGCGGCGGTGTGCCCAGCAGCTCCTCGTGCGCCCGGTGCAGGTTCGCGACGAGGCGCTCCGCGTCCAGCAGGTCGGCGTAGGCGCCGAGGTCCGCCTCGCGCGCGGCCTCGAGCGGTGTCAGTCCGCTGTCGGCCGCGTAGGCGGCAAGCCGCTGGACCCAGCGCAGGTACTCCCGGTTGGCGTCGAGCACCTCGGGTCCCGCCACCGGGCCGTGCCCGCCGACGACCACCTCGGGCTCCAGCTCCGCCAGCCGGTCGAGCGCGGCCAGCGTGCCGGACACCGAACCGAAGAGCACGAACGGGGTGACGCCCGACATGACGATGTCCCCGGCGAACAGCACCCGTTCCTCGGGCAGCCAGACCACCACGTCGTGGTCGGTGTGCGCGGGGCCGACGCAGAGCAGTTCGGTCCGTCGCTCGCCGACGTGCACGGTGAGCTGGTCGCGGAAGGTCACCGTCGGCGGCGTCACCTCGATCTCGCCCCAGTCGACGCGCGGCCAGAGCCCGGTGAGGGCCAGGCCCGTCGTCACCATGGCGGTCCGCATGTCCTCGTGCGCGATGATCTGCGTCCCCGGCGGGAAGACCTGGTTGCCGAACGCGTGGTCGCCGTGGAAGTGGGTGTTGACCACGGTGCGGCCGGGGCCCGCGGCGAGCTTGTCGACCGTCTCGGCCAGCCGCCGCGCCCTCGGGATCGTCGACAGCGTGTCGACGACGAGCGCGCCGTCGCCGCCCACGACGATGCCCGCGTTGCTGACACACCAACCGCCGGGGGCCTGCTCGTAGGCGTAGACCCCCTCGGCGACCTCATGGACGGCGGCCGTCATGGCGCCGGCCTGGCGGCAGCGGCGGCCGAGGCTGCAGCTGCAGCTGCAGCCGCGTGGTTGAGCGTGGCCCGGCTGTTGGCGCCGAGCGCCTCACGCAGATAGGCGCGGGCGTCGGCGACGGTCGTGCCCTCGCCCAGGACCTCTTCGATCCGGGTCGGGTCGATCGCCACGGTGTGGCGGGCGGTGACGGTGTCCTTCTCGTTCTTGTCGTTCTTGTCGTTCTTGTCGAACAGCCAGGCGCCGCTGTGTCCGGTGAGCAGGGCGGGCGGGACGAGTTGCTTGTACACGATGCTCTCGCCCGGGAAGCAGAGCCGGATCGAACGGGTCGTGTGCGTGCTGCCGTCGGCGGTGACGGTCTCCATGGTCATGTCCTGAACGCCGGGGGATCCGGTGTCCGCCGCCTCCTCGGTCAGCGTCACCTTCCCCACGTGCGGCAGCCGGTCCGGCCACAAGTCGCTGCGCTCGATGAAGGCGTAGACGTCGTCCCCGGACGGCACCTGGAGCGTGTCCTCGAACGTGAACAGGAGCTCCTCGACCGGGAATTGCCGCTCCGCGAGCCGGGCCAGCGCGGCCAGCTCCTTCTCGCTGTTCACGTCCAGCGCCGCGCGCAGCCCCGGCAGGGCGGCCTCGTCGACCGCGGCGAAGTCGTGGGTCAGCACGACCTCGGTGCCGTCGCCGTCCCGCCGGAACTCCCAGCTCCCGCCCATCGAGGCGATGGGCGGCTGGGTGCGCTCCTGGCGGAAGGTGACCCGCAGGGCATCGGGATCCAGCGTCCGACGGGACGTCCAGGTCTTCACCTGTCCGGCCACGCTCGCCCAGATCTGGAAGCGTTCCGTGCCCTGGCCGCGCTCCAGGATCCGCACGTGCACCGCGGGTTCGAAGACGGCCGGCCAGAGCTCGGCCCGCGCGACCAGCTCGTACAGCCGGCGCGCCGGGGCCGGGGTCCTGAGGGTGTGGACCACCCGGTGTTCTCCCGGCCGGCTCATGCTGCCTCGGCCAGCGCGCCGTTGACCAGGTCGAGCAGTTCCCGAGGCGTGTCGACGCGGGCCGCGATGTCGTCGGGGATGGCCACGTCGTAGCTGCTCTCGAGCCGCGCGGCGGTCTCCATCAGGGCGAGCGAGTCGTAGCCGATGGTCTCGAAGCGGGTGTCGAGGATGTCGCCGGACAGGTCCGTTCCGTCCGCCTCACCGGCGCATTCGATGAGGATGCGGCGCAGGTCGTCGATGGTCAGCAGAGTTGCCATTGCTGTCTCCAGTTCTCAGTTTCGTCAAGGGGTCGGTACGGGACGGCGCAGGACGACCGCCGAGTTGAAGCCCCAGCGGCCCCTGGCCAGAACCAGGGCGGTGCGCAGGGGCGCGGTGCGCGGTTCGCCGAGCACCAGGTCGATGCCGTACTCCTGCGGTACGGAGCGCACTCCCGCGGTCGGCGGGATCACGCCTTCGCGGAGGGACATCAGGGCTGTGACCACGTCGAGCGGGCCGCCGCCGGAGTAGAGGCGGCCCGTCGTGGTCTTCGGGACGGTGACGGGCACGCCGTGGCTGCCGAACACCTGGCCGATGGCCCGGGCCTCGGCGGCGTCCAGCTCGGGCACGCCCGCGCCGTCGGCGAACACGACGTCGACGTCCTCGGGGCCGAGCCCGGCGTCGGTCAGCGCGAGCCGGATCGCGCGCTCCAGGCCCGGGGGCCGTCCGGAGCCGGGGGCGGGGTCGAAGGTCGAGGCACAGCCCGCGAGTTCGCCGTACGCGTCGTGCCGGCCCCGGGCCTCGGCCGCGGCGCTGTCCTCCAGGACGAGGATGGCGCCGCCCTCGCCCGGGACGTAGCCGGCCGCCTGCTCGTCGAAGGGCAGATAGGCCCTCGCCGGGTCGGTGGCGGTGCTGACCCGCCCGCCGGCGAGCTGCGAGACCCAGCCCCATGGGTCGAGTGCCGAGTCGACCCCGCCGGAGACCACGAGCGGCGTGCCGCGGCGGATCGTGCGGCGGGCGTGGGCGAGGGCGTCCAGGCCCCCGGCCTGCTCGGCGACCAGGGCGCTGCTCGGGCCGCGCATGCCGTGCCGGATGGAGATCTGGCCGGTGTTCACCGCGTAGAACCACGCGAAGGACTCGTAGACGCTGACCGACTTGGGGCCCTCGGTCCACAGTTTGCGGAACTCGCGGTGCGTGAAGTCGAATCCGCCGCAGGCGTTGGCCGTGACCACGCCCATGTCGTAGTCGGTCAGCGACTCCGGGTCGGCCTTCGCGTCCTGAAGTGCCCAGGCCGCGGCGGTCAGCGCGAGCCGTGTGGAGGGGTCCGTCTGCGGCAGCAGGCGGCCCGGGACGTGGTCCGGCGCGTGGAAGTCGTCGATCTGGCCGGCGAGCGTGGCCGGGTACCGGCTCACGTCGAAGCGGGTGACCGGGCCGAGGCCGAAACGGCCGGCCAGCACGGCCTCCCAGTACGGCTCCAGGCCGAGGCCGTTGGGTGCGGCGACGCCGACTCCGGTGATGAGGACGCTCATGCGATCGCCCCCGCCGCCTCGGCGCTGCGCAGGACCATCGCGCTCTGGAAGCCGCCGAAGCCGCTGCCCACGGTGAGGACGGTTCCGAGCTTCCGCTCCCGCGCTTCGAGCGGGACGTAGTCGAGATCGCACTCGGGGTCGCTGGTGTGCAGGTTCGCGGTCGGTGGCACCACGCCGTGTTCCAGGGCGAGCACGCTGGCCGCGATCTCCAGCGAGCCGATCGCGCCGAGCGAGTGGCCGACCATGGACTTGATCGAGCTGACCGGGGTGCGCCGGGCGTGATCGCCGAGTGCGCGCTTGTACGCCGCGGTCTCGTGACGGTCGTTCTGCCGGGTGCCGGAGCCGTGGGCGTTGATGTAGTCGATGTCCGTGGCGTTGCTGCGGGACTCGTCGAGGGCGACCCGGATGGCCTCGGCCATCTCGCGGCCGTCGGCCTTCAGCCCCGTCATGTGGTACGCGTTGCAGCGCGTCGCGTACCCCGGGATCTCGGCGTGGATGCGGGCGCCGCGGGCCAGCGCGCTGTCGTAGTCCTCCAGGACGAACATCGCGGCTCCCTCGGCCAGTACGAAGCCGTCACGCGTGCCGTCGAACGGCCGCGAGGCGTGCTCCGGGTCGTCGTTGCGCGACGTGGTGGCCCGGATCGCGTCGAAGCAGGCGACGACGATCGGGGTGATCGGGGTGTCGGCGGCCCCCGCGAGCATCACGTCGGCGCTGCCCTCCTCGATCAGCCGCACCGCGTGTCCCACGGAGTCCAGGCCCGAGGTGCAGCCGTTGGAGACCATCGCGACCGGGCCCTCGGCGCCGACCGCCCAGGCCACTTCGGCCGGCATGACGCTGGGCACCAGGTAGTCGAACATGTGCCGGGACAGCCAGTCGGCGTCGACCTCCCACTCACGGCCGGAGTCCGACAGCAGCAGATACTCGCGTTCCAGGCTGGTCGCGGCGGCCACCGCGCTGCCGAGGCTGACCCCGACCCGGGTGGGGTCCAGGCGATCGAACTCGAGCCCGCTCGCGGCGACGGCCTCCCGGGCACAGGCCACGGCGAACTGCGAGGCCCGGTCCATCCGGTCGAGCTCCCGCGGGCCGAAGCCCTCGGCGACCGGGTCGAAATCGGCTTCCGCGGCGACCTGCGAACGGTAGGGCGAGGGGTCGAAGAACGAGATCCGGCGCGTCGCCGTCCGCCCCGAGGTGAGCAGTTCCCAGAACTGCCGCGTGCCGTTCCCGCCCGGGGCGCGGACGCCGACGCCCGTGATGACGACTCTGCGCTTCAATCCGAACAGCTCCTTCGGTGAGTTCGTCCGGTGGTCGTCGTCATCGTGGGCCCCGTGGCTCGAAAGCGGCTCGAAGGCCGATACGGAGCCCCTCGACGCCGGATCCACCGCCGCGGCGTCCCAGCCGCGCCCCACTCCCCTTCGACCGCCGCTCGAGTCCGGCGCCCAAGGCTGGGCAGGTGAGGGACCACTAAGCAGGGAGAGGGACACATGGCCACGCAGGTCTCGAAGGTCGCACTGGTTACGGGTGCAACCAGCGGTATCGGGCTGGAGATCGCCCGACGGCTCGGTAAGGAGGGGTTGCAGGTCTTCATCTGCGCGCGCGGCGAGGAGTCGCTGCGCACCACGCTCAAGGAGCTGCGGGAGGCGGGAGTCGAGGCGGACGGCCGGACCTGCGACGTCCGCTCGGTCGCCGAGATCGAGGAGCTCGTGGCGGCGGTCGTGGAGCGCTATGGTCCGGTCGACGTCCTGGTGAACAACGCGGGCCGGCCCGGCGGCGGTGACACGGCCGAGCTCGCCGACGAGCTCTGGCTGGATGTGATCGACACCAATCTCACCAGCGTGTTCCGGGTGACCAAGCAGGTCCTGAAGGCCGGCGGCATGCTGGAGCGGGGAACCGGCCGGATCGTCAACATCGCCTCGACGGGCGGGAAGCAGGGCGTGGTGCACGCCGCCCCGTACTCCGCGTCGAAGCACGGCGTGGTCGGCTTCAGCAAGGCGCTCGGCCTCGAACTGGCCCGGACCGGCATCACGGTGAACGCCGTCTGCCCCGGGTTCGTCGAGACGCCGATGGCCGCGAACGTGCGCGAGCACTACTCGGAGATCTGGGAGGTGTCGACCGAGGAGGCCTTCGACCGCATCACCGCGCGCGTGCCGATCGGCCGGTATGTGCAGCCCTCCGAGGTGGCGGAGATGGTGGCCTATCTGATCGGGGACGGGGCGGCCGCGGTCACCGCGCAGGCGCTGAACGTCTGCGGCGGCCTGGGGAACTACTGACGTCCGGCAGCCCGGGAAATGCGGTGAGGCCCCTCGCGGACTGCGAGGGGCCTCACCGCATTCACGGGCCGGTGTTTACGCGAGCACATGGTCACCGTTGAGAATCTCCATATGCATGCGCTGTATTTCCGGCGTCGGGTCCACCCCCAACTCGTCGGACAGTATCTGCCTGAGATTTCGGTACGACGCCAGCGCCTCCGCGCGCCGGCCCACCGTGTAGAGCGCCCCCATCAGCTTGGCGTGCAGGGTCTCGTTCAGCGGATGTGAAATTACCAGGGACCGGAGCTCCGGAATCATGGGCCCTATCCTGCCCAGCCGCCAATTCGCATCTATGCGGAGCTGCACTCCGAAGAGCCGGAGCTCTTCCAGATGAGCGATATGGCTTTCGAGCACCCGGCCGCACGGAACGGTGGACAGTGCCGGTCCGCGCCAGAGATCCAGTCCCGCGTTCAGCGAGGCGAGCGCCTCCTCGGGCCGGTTCTCCTCGAGCAGCCGGCTGCCCGCGCGGATCAGCCGCTCCACGATCGTGACATCGAGCTCGTCATCGTCGATCAGAGCGAAGTATCCGGGCGGCCGGGTCAGGAGCAACTCCCGTCCCTCGCCTGTCACCTGGTGCTCCGCCAGCAGTCGGCGGGTGTGGTAGACGTAGGTCTGCAGGGTGGTCATGGCACTGCGCGGCGGATCGTCCCCCCACAACTCCTCGATGAGCACCCCCGAGCCCACCACCTCATGCCGCCTGAGCAGCAGCAACGCCAGGAGCTGGGTCGCTTTCGAGGATTTAAGCGGAATTAACCGCCCCGTATCATTGATTACATGAACATGCCCCAACAGATTGAATCTCATCCTGCGCCCCCGTCGAGATTCTCCGTTTTCTTAGGGGCGACGATAACAGGCCTACTTGACACACTTCAACGTGGTTGTTGTCACAAGAGATCAATAATTGGTCCAAATATAAATCAGCGCAGCAAGCTGCGCTGATTTATATTTACCGTCCTTTTACCGAGAAACGGGAGCCGGTGCCTCCGAATTCATGGAATCGGAAATTCCTCCTCCGGCTGATTCCTCGGGGGCGTCCGCGCGCCGGAAGAGCGCGTGCGGCCACCACATCCACCGGCCGACATCGAGGGTGAGCGCGGTGACCAGGACCGAGCGCACGATCATGGTGTCGAGCAGGATGCCCACCGCCACCGTGAAGCCGAGCTCGGCGATGAAGACCAGCGGCAGCGTCGCCAGTGCGGCGAAGGTGCCGGCCAGCACCAGACCGGCCGCGGTGATCACGCCACCGGTCGAGGTGAGGCCCTTGAGCGCACCCTGCCGGGTACCGAGCCGGTTGCTCTCCTCCCTGATCCGGGTGACGAGGAAGATGTTGTAGTCGACGCCCAGGGCGACCAGGAAGACGAACACCCAGAGCGGGAAGGCGGAATCGGCCCCCGCGAAGTCGAAGACGTGGTTGAAGAAGAAAGCGGCGAGGCCGAGCGCGGTGAAGAAGGACAGCACCACGCTCGCGATCAGCAGCAGCGGGGCCACGAGTGCCCGCAGCAGCAGCGCGAGGATGCAGAACACCACGGCGAGGATCACCGGGATGATCAGTCCGCGGTCGCGGCTGGACGCCTCGCGCATGTCGTGGACGACGGCGCTGCTGCCGCCCACCATCGCCTCCGCCCCGTCCAGCTTGCCGAGCGCCTCGCGGGCCGCGGTGACCGCCTCCATCGCCGCCGGACTGTCGGCTCCGGCGCTGAGCGTCGCCTCGACATAGGCCAGCCCGTCCTTGACCTCGGGCTTCGCGACCTCGGTGACGCCGGGCACCGTCTCCAGTGCGGCGCGTACCTCGGAGGCCGAGGAGTCCTTGGCGATGACGACCATCGGCTCGCCGGAACCGGCCGGGAAGTGCCGGGCGAGGATCTCCTCGCCCACCACCGACTCCGGCTTGGTCTTGAAACCGTCCTTCTGCTGCAGCCCGTCGGCGTTCAGGGTGACGGCCAGCACGGCCACCGCCCCCAGCACCAGGCTGGTCGTGATCCAGATCGCGCGCGGGCGGCCGGAGACCAGCCGGGCGACCCGGGTCCACACGCCCCGGGTGACGTCGGGCTCCGTACCGTTCTTCGGCCGGGCCGGCCAGAAGATCCAGCGGCCGAAGATCACCAGCAGGGCGGGCAGCAGCGTCATCATCGACAGCAGGCCGACCAGCACACCGACGGCGCAGACCGGGCCGAGGCCCTTGGTGGAGTTCAGCGCGGCCAGCAGCAGGACGAGCATGCTGATGGCGACGGTCGCGGCGCTGGCCACGATGGCCGGACCCGCACGGTGCAGCGCCACGGCCATGGCCTCGTGCCGGTCCTCGTGCCGCCGCAACTCCTCCCGGTAACGGGCGACGAGCAGCAGCGCGTAGTCGGTGGCCGCGCCGAGTACCAGCACCGTGAGGATCATCGCCGTCTGGGCGTTGACCGTGAGTCCCGCGTTCTTGGCCAGCAGGTAGATGATGGCCTGCGAGATGACCAGGGACATGCCCGCGGCGATCATCGGCAGCAGCCAGAGCAGCGGACTGCGGTAGGTGACGACGAGGATCGTCACGACGATCAGAAGGGTGACCAGGGTGAGTTTGAAGTCGGCGCTGCTGAAGGACTCCGCGGAGTCGGCGGCATAGCCGGTCGGGCCCGTCACATGGACGCCGAGACCGTCGGGCGCGTCGGGCTGCGCGGTCGCCCGCAGATCCTTCGTGGCCGCGTTGAGTCCCTCCCAGCCTTCCTTGCCGAGGTGGACGTTGACCACGGTGCGCAGGGCCTTGCCGTCGTCCGAGCGCACCGGGCCGAACGGCTCGCCCACCACGTTGGTGCCGTCCGCGAAGTCCGCGGCGTCGGCCCGGGCCTTCTCCTCGTCGGCGGCCGTGATCCCGGAGGGGCGGTCGTAGACGACGATGGCCGGGCTGGTGTCGGCGGGTTGGAACTTCTCGGAGAGCTCGAGCACTTCGGTCGATTCCGCGTTGCCGGGCAGCCAGGCGGCGGCGTCGTTCGACTCGACGTCACCGAGCTTTCCGGCCAGCGGCTGGAGCACGATCAGCAGTCCGATCCAGCCCACGAGCACCAGCCACTTGAGCCGGCGGCCGCCGGGCCAGGCCAGTAGTTTGCGTGTCATCTAGAAACCCTCTTCCTCACGAGGCTTGGGCGGCAGCCGGAAGGCCAGCGCGAAGGCCACCGCAAGCAGTCCGATCACGACCCAGAGCGTGCGGACCATCGCGGTGCTGAAGTTCTCGGTGTGGGCGGTCTGCCAGGCCCGAGCCGTGGCCTCGGCCAGCTGCGGCCGGGCCTGCTGGATGTTCCGGCAGCTGTCCGGCGTCCGTTCGGAGTCCTTCTGGCTCGCCGATTCCTTCAGGCAGTCCCGCAGATCGGCGAGGAGCCGGTCCTGCTCGGCCGACGTCGCCCCGGCGGCGGTGAGTTCGGCCCGGGTCCGGCTCTCGCCGTCGGCGACACTCGCCGTGGCCTGGGAGCCGAGCAGCCCGAAGAACAGCGTCGCGAGCACCGCGACGCCGACCGCGAAGCCGAGTTGCTGGACCGCGGTGAGGACGCCGGAGGCGGTGCCGGCCTCCTGCTTGTCGACATCGGCCAGGGCGATGTCGAAGAGCAGGCCGATCATGATGCCCATGCCGAGCCCGGCCACCGCGATGCCGGGGACGAGCTCCCAGCTGGTCAGTCCGCCGGCCTGGTCGCCGATGGTCAGCAGCATGATCAGTACGCCGAGTGCCATGACCACGAGGCCGCCGTGCAGGGCCTTGCGGCCGAACTTCGCGCCCAGCACCGCACCGGTCAGGATCGCGCCGACGACCAGGAACACCGACCAGGGCGTCATCGTCAGCGCCGCCCGGGTCGGGCTGAAGCCCAGGCCGATCTGCAGATGCAGGCCGAGCAGCAGGGACATTCCGGAGATGCCGGTGAAGAACACCAGCGCCACCGCAAGGCCGGCGGCGTAGCGGGACCTGCGCAGCAGGCTGAGCTCGATGAGCGTGGCACCGCCGCGCTTCTCCTGCCGCAGTTCGTAGGCGACGAAGGCGGCGAGCACGGCCGCTCCGGCCGCCATCATCAGATACGTCCAGGCGGGCCAGTCGCGTTCGCGCCCCTGGACGAGCGGGAAGATCAGCAGGGTCAGCCCGAGCGTCACCAGCAGCATGCCGCCGACGTCGAACTTCGGCCGCACGGGCGCCTTGCCTTCGGGCAGCAGCAGCACCGCACCGATGATCACGGCTGCCCCGATCGGCAGGTTGATCAGGAAGACGGACCGCCAGCCCGTGCCGAACAGATCGGCGTCGACCAGGAATCCGGCGACGATCGGGCCGAGCACGGCGCCCAGCCCGATGGCGGGCCCGAACGCGCCGAACGCCGCCGCGGTCTCCTTCGGCGGGAACATCTGCTTGATGAGGCCGAGCCCCTGCGGAATCATCAGCGCGCCCAGCCCGCCCTGCAGGAAGCGCGCGGCGATGAGCAACTCCGGACTGCCCGCCACCGCGCACAGCACGGAGGCCAGGGTGAATCCGACGGCGCCGACGACGAACATGCGCTTGCGGCCGTAGATGTCGCCCAGCCTGCCGCCGACCACGAGCAGGACGGCGAAGGCGAGCGTGTATCCGACAGTGATCCACTGGATGACGCTGAGGCTGCCGCCCAGGTCGGCGCGGACCGCGGGCGCGGCGATGTTCATGACCGTGCCGTCGAGCAGGTCCATGATCTCGGCGCCGAGGATGACACCCAGCGCAGCCCAGCGGCGCGCATAGGCCGGGGGCTCGGCCGTGGCTGCGTCCGGCCCCGGGTCCTGCCCGGACACCAGCGCCGTCGGAGGCGCCACGGCCCCGTCCGGCTCGTCTGCTTCAACGGAACTCATGGCATCCCCCGAGGTTCTCGACTATAGGTCCATGAACGACCACCGTTCTATAGTGGAACGGTGGTCGTGTCAAGAAACGGTGGCCCGTCGATGCCCTACGATGAGGTCTGCGACCTGCTGCGATGCGAAGGAAGGAGGCCCATGCCCGAGGAGATCCCCGTACCTCCGTGGCGCCGGCCGAAGAAGGCGCCGCCGCGCATGCCCCTGTCCCAGGACCGGATCGTCGACACGGCGCTCGGCATCCTGGACGCCGAGGGACTCGACGCGCTGAGCATGCGGCGGCTCGCGCAGGAGCTGAAGACCGGGCACGCCTCGCTGTACGCGCACGTGGGGAACCGGGACGAGCTGCTCGACCTCGTCTTCGACCTCGTACTGACCGAGGTGGAGATCCCGGATCCGGAGCCGGGCCGCTGGGCGGAGCAGGTCAAGGAGATGTGCCGGTCACTGCGGAGGGTGTTCCTGGCCCACCGGGACGTGGCACGCATCGCGATCGACCGGGTCCCGCTCGGCCCCAACGGGATCATGGGGATGGAGCGCACCCTGAACCTGCTGCGCGCGGGGGGCCTGCGGGACGAACTCGCCGCCTACGGGGGCGATCTGCTGTCGACCTTCGTCACGGCGGAGGCCCTGGAGCAGTCGTCCCGGCATTCCGGTGCGGAGCAGAGCCAGGAGCAGGCCGGCATGTTCGCCGACCAGCTCCATGGCTACCTGAAGTCACTGCCGGCCGCCCAGTTCCCGAACCTGGTCCACCTGGCCGGCCCGATCACCTCGCTCGACTCCGACCGCCGGTTCGAGCTCGGACTCGAGATCATCATCGCCGGCCTGGTCGCCGGAGCCGGTGACGGTGCGGACGACGGTGACGGTGCGGACGACGGTGTCAGGACGGCAGGATCGACCCCTCCGGGGTCATGAAGACGGCCTTCGGCGGTCCCGCCAGACCGGGCAGAGAGCTCAGCGCCTCCCGCAGCTTCGCCGAGCGCGGGTCGGCGCTGAAGTTCTCCCGGTAGGCCTGTTCGCTCTCCCACTGGGCGTAGTTGACGACCGCGGTGCCGTCCGTGCTCGCGTGATACGTGGCCGACAGAAAGCCGGGCACCTCACGGATCCACTCCTGCACCCCGCCCGTGGCCAGCTCCACCAGCTTGTGCTGGGTGGCGGGGCCGTCCACCGCGAAGGTGACGACGGCGACAAAGCCCACCCGGGGATCGTTCACTTCAGCCATCGTTGCTCCTCCTCAGCAGCTCTCCGGCATACAACGTCGCTCCCGGCCCGAACTGCAGCCCGATATGGCTCGCAGCCGCGTGCACATCGCGCCAGAAGCGCTGCAGCGGGCTGTCCTCCGCCTGCGCCCGGGTGCCCGCGGAGGCGAACAGCCGGTCGGTCGCGGCGGTCAGCAGCTCGGCCGCCAGGGCACAGTCCCGCGCCCCCCGGCCGACGAGTTCGCCGGTCACCCCGCCGGCGTCGGCGACCGCGGCGACCCGCTCCAGCAGTAGCTGGGCCGCGTCGATCTCGCCGGTGGACCGGGCCAGCGTGTGCTCGTACAGCACCCGGTCCTGGGAGGAAATGGCGTTCTGTCCGGTCGGCCCGGCCAGCTTCGCGGCGATCCACGAGGTCCACACGGCCGCGGCGCCGCGGGCCGCGCCGAGCATCGGCAGGGCGAAGGCCAGCCCGTTGACCGCCCGCATGGGCACGGTGTGGCAGATCGCCTCGGCACCCGGACCGAGGCCGGCCGCGATGGCCGCCCGGGTGCAGGCCCGCGCGTCCGGCACGAACACCCCGTCGAGCACCAGGGTGTTGCTGCCCGTTCCGCGCATGCCCATCGGGTACCAGCTGTCGACGATCCCGTACGCCTGTCGCGGCACCGCGAAGAACCACGGCTCCTGCCCCGCCATGGCGCACACCAGCGCCCAGTCGGAGTGGTCGACGACGCTGACGAACGGCCAGGTGCCCGAGACATGCCAGCCGCCCGCCGTCCTCTCGGCGCGGCCGAGCGGCATCAGGGCACCGACGATCAGGGCATCGGGGCCGGCGGACCACAGCTCGGCCTGGCCCTCGTCCGGCAGATAGGCGGCCATCCGGCCGAGACTCGCCGTGAGCGAGGCGTACCAGGCGGTCGACGAGCAGGCCTCGCCCAGCACCGCGACCGGCTCCACGAGCTCGGCGAAGGTCGCGGCCCGGCCGCCGTGCGCCACCGGAACGAAGTGGGCGGCGAAACCGGCCTGAAGGACCGCACGGACGACATCGGGGCTCAGCCGGCGCTGCTGCTCGGCGTCGGCCGCCCGCTTCCCGGCCAGCTCGGCGATCCGGCCGGCCCCGGCCGCCAGAGGGGAGCGCTCCTGGGTCATCGTGTCCCCGCTCATGCCGGGTCCATCGGGGCCCAGCCGGTCTTGGCCAGCCACTGGTCGAGGGTGAGCATCTGCGGGAACTGGGCGCGCAGCGTGGGGATGTCGGCGTGATAGCCGATCCCGTTGAGCCAGGTGTACGAGATCGCCTGCCATTCGAAGCCCGTGCGGTGCAGCTCCGGTATCGGCACCGAGACGAAGCGGGCGGGCAGCCCGGTGTGCCGGCCGAACGCGTCCGCGATCTGCTCGCCGGTCAGCTCGTCCCCGGCCAGCTCGATCTTGGCGCCGCCGAAGGTCTCGGGGTCGTCGAAGGCGTCGGCCGCGAAGTACCCGATGTCGGGGCCGCTGATCATCTGCAGGGTGTTGGTCGGCCCGAGCCCCCGCCGGAAGGTCAGCGCGCCGTCCTCCATGACGAGGGGCGACATGTCGTGGTTCAGGTTCTCCATGAAGTACGACGGCCGCAGGAAGGTGAAGTTGAGCTCGTTCTCCTGGATCCGCTGCTCGATCGCGAGCTTGGACAGCCGCCAGTTCACGCCCTCCGGCCGCTCCGCCCCGCCGACCGAACTGTGTACGTAGTGCTGGATGCCGAGGTCGCGGGCGGCGTCGGCACAGATCTTGCCCTGCCGCTCCTCGCCCTCCACGCCCGCCGGTGTCATCGGCGTCTGGATGCTGAACACCCCGTAGGCGCCCTTCATGGCAGCGCGCACCGACTCGGCGTCCTCGAGGTCGCCGGTGTGCAGGCTCGCGCCCAGTTCCCGCAGCTCCTTGGCCTTGGGCGCGCCCGGGTCGCGGACGAAGGCCCGGACGGTCCAGCCGCGTTCCAGCAGGTACCGGGCCGCGGAGCCGCCTTGCTTGCCGGTGGCGCCGAGGACCAGTACGGGCTTGTTCTCATCGGGCATGGCTGTGCCTTTCGTTGGTCGTCGTCACGAGTCGGTCGTCGTGAGCCGGTCGTCACGCGTCGGGCGTCACGCGTCGGTCATCACGCGTCGGTCATCACGCGTCGCGGGAACCGGCGGGCGAGGTGGACACCGAGAGCCGGCGGGCCGACAGCCGTATCCCTTGGCCGAAGTAGCGCTCCAGGAACAGCCCGAGGCCGAAGCTGAGTCCGCGCGGCCGTACGAGCTCCTCCCGGCCGCCGTTGTCCCGCCGGAGCCAGCGCGTGTCCAGCGAGCGGAAGCCGATGCGGTCCACGGACAGCACCTCCTGCCCGTCGGCCGTCCAGTGGGCGGTACCGGCCTCGGCGTCGTAACCGACCTGGAGCCGGTGGAGCGTGCCGGGCGTGCGGTCCGCGACCGGGACGCAGTAGGTGAAGGACGCGAAATCGGCGTCCGGCTGCAGCGCGAGGCGCTCGTAGACCGCGTAGAGCCGGCTGTGCGTGAGGAAGAAGTCGAAGATGATGCCGGTCTCGAGGTCGACCGAGATCAGACCGCCCGCGCCGAGCCGGGCGTCCGCGGTCGGCTCGGCCACGTCGTCGTACGGATGGGAGCGCAGGCCGAAACCGCGCAGTCCCACCTCGGCCGTGACCGAGAGCAGTTCGCCCGGCACCGCGGTGAACCCGCCGCGCGCCGAGGCGGTGCCGCCGGTGGTGAACGCACCCCAGCGCAGATGGAGCGGGGCGCCGTCCGGCCCGGGCTTCGGTTCGGTGAACGCCGGCCGCCTGGTCCGGGGGTGGGCGGCGCTCGGCACGACCACCAGGCCGTTCGGCCCGCCGCGGACCACCCCGTCTCCTTCGGGGAGACCGTCGACCGGGCGCAGCCGCCACGGCGCGCCCGGTCCCTCGGTCACCAGTCCCCCGGTGAAATCCTCATGGAAGATCTCTGTGCTCATCCGGCCCTCCCCGTGGTGTGCCCGTCCTACGGGCTCCACCCTGGCAAGAGGGCTTCGAGGTCCGCTCGAAGCGGAGTCGAAGGGGCCTCGGTCAGAGTCACCTCAGTCAGAAGGCGCCTCGGTCAGACGTTGCGGCCGCGCTGAGCGGTGTCGTCGCCGATTCCCCAGGTGATGATCCGCTTGGGGTGGATACGGATCATCGCGGTGCCGAAGTACGGGTGCGGCGGCTGGGCGTCGGTGAGTGCCTCGGCCCGGCCGCGCACTTCGATACCGCGTACGTTCCACGGCTGCGTGGAGAGCAGATCGTCGACGACGAAGGCGACCTGGTCGTTCTTGCCGACGTTGCGGAACTTCTTGCTGGCCGTCAGATTGTGCCCGCCGATGTCGATCGTGCCGGTCTCGGTGTTGATCGTGAACGAGACGGGGTTGACCTGGGGCTGGCCGTCGGCCGCCACGGTGGCCAGCCGGCCGAGGTTCTGGGAGGCGTAGTACTCGAGCTCGTCAGGAGTGAAAGGCATGTCAGCTTCCTTGGGCCTTGGTCTTGGTGTGGTCGGAATGCTCCCGGCCGGGCAGGGGGCCCGCCGCGGGCTTCGGAGTCATGACGGTGGAGGGCAGCCAGCGGAGCACGGCGAGGGCGCCCACGAGGGCCGCCGCGGCGGCCACCCCGGCGGCCAGGTGCATGGCGTCCAGGAAGGCCTGCCGTGCGGGACCGACAAGTCCGCTCTCCCCCAGCCGAGTCGCAGCCAGCAGCGTGGCGTCCAGGGACTCGCCGGCCTCGTGCCGCACGGACGGCGGCAGTACGGCGAGCTCGTCCTCGATACCGCTGCGGTAGGCGGCGCCCATGAGGGAGCCGAGCACCGCGACGCCCAGGGCACCGCCCAGCTGGCGCACGGTGTTGTTCATCGCGGAGGCCACGCCCGCCTTCTCGCGTGGGATCGCGTTCATGATGGACACGGCTGCGGTCGGCATGACGCAGGCTACGCCCGCCCCCAGTGCGGCGAACAAGACGAGGATCAGCCAGAGCGGAGCGTGCTGCGTCACGAAGACGACTCCGGAGAGTGCGGCGGTCACGGCCAGCATGCCCGCCGCGCACACGTTCCGGGGGCCGATCGAGCGCACCAGGACCGTGCTGAGGGGTCCGCAGACCACGTTCGCGACGGCCAGCGCCACCGTGCAACTCCCGGCCTGCAGCGGGGTGTAGCCGCGCACGCTCTGCAGGTAGAAGGCGCTGAAGAAGAGGAAGCCCATCATCGCGAAGCTGACGAAGCCGACGGCCGCGACAGCGGTGGAGAAGGCTTTCAACCGGAAGAAGCCGAGCTCCAGCGAGGGTTCCGCCGTACGGCGCTCGTGCCACAGGAACACGCCGAGCAGGCCGAGGCCGGCCAGGCCGGTTCCCCAGACCGTGGGCTGGGTGACCCCGCCGGTCCGGCCGGCCTCGATGATGCCGTAGACGAGCAGCACGAGACCGGCGATCGAGAGCAGCAGCCCGCCCGCGTCGACGCGCTTGCCCGCGAGGCCCCGGGTCTCGGGCACCACCAGCACCACCGCGACCAGGCAGACCGCCACGATCGGCACGTTGATCAGGAAGACCGAGCCCCACCAGAAGTGCGCGAGCAGCAGCCCGCCGGTGACGGGCCCGATACCGAGGGCGAAGCCGACCGAAGCCGCCCAGATCCCGAGGGCCTTGGGGCGCTCCCGCATCGGGAAGACGGCGGCGATGGTGGCGAGCGTGCTCGGCAGGACCGCCGCGCCGCTCACCCCCATGCAGGCGCGGGCGGCGATGAGCTGCTCCGGCGATCCGGCGTAGGCCCCGGCCAGGGACGAGAGCCCGAACAGGCCGAGGCCCAGCAGGAGTACGCGCCTGCGGCCCAGCCGGTCGCCGAGCACACCCCAGGTGAACAGCATCGCCGCGAAGGCCAGGGTGTAGGCGCTGAGCACCCATTCGACCTGGCTGTGGGAGGCGCCGAGGCCCTCCTCCGGGTCGGTGAGGGTGCGCAGCGTCACGTTGAGCACGGTGTTGTCGAGGATGATGCTCACCAGGCTGAGGACCAGCACCGCGAGAACGGCCCAGCGCCGCGGATGCCCCTCGTGCGCCGGGCCGCCCGGTCGACCAGGGCCCGGTGTCACAGGTCCGGCACCAGGACGAGCTTCCCGCGCACATGGCCCTGCTCCAGCCTGTGGTGGGCCTCGGCCGCCTTGGCGAACGGGAGGACGGCCTCGACGTGCGGCCGCAGCCGGCCCTCGGCGCAGAGCGCGGCCAGGGCGGCGAGCCGCTCGGCGGACCGCACCACCTGCGGCATGACGATGCCCTCCTGGGCCGCGGCGCGGAAGTTGGCGATGGTGGCGATCCTGGCCCGGTCCGCGACGAGTTCGAGCGACACGGCGAGCGCCTCCGGTCCGCCGTGGCAGTCGAGGGCGGCGTCGACGCCGTCCGGGGCCAGGGCACGCACCCGGTCGGCGAAGCCCGGGCCGTAGGCGACGGGCAGCACGCCCAGCGACCGCAGGAACTCGTGGTTGTGCTCGCCGGCGCTGCCGATCGCCGTGCCGCCCCGCTCCCGCACGAGCTGGACGGCGATGCTGCCGACCCCGCCGGCCGCGGCGTGCACGAGCACGGTGTCCCCCTGGCCGACGCGCAGTGCGTCCAGGGCGATGTCCGCGGTCTGCCCGACGGCCGACAGGGACCCCGCGACCTCCCACGACAGCTCCGGCGGCTTGGCGGTGATCTGGTCCGCGCCGACGGCGAGGAGCTCGGTGCCGGACTGCATGACGGCGAACCCCAGCACCTCGTCGCCGGGCGCGAACCCGGTCACCTCCGGGCCGGTCCGCTCGACGACCCCGGCGAACTCGTTGCCGATGATCTGCGGGAACTCGACCGGATAACGACCCCGCATGCCGCCGGAGCGCACCCGGCAGTCGAACCCGTTGACCCCGGCGGCCCGCACCCGGACCGTCACCTGGCCCGGCCCCGGCACCGACTCGGGGACATCGACGAGGCCCAGTACGTCCGGCCCGCCGAATTGGTGGATGGCTACGGCCTTAGGCATGCGTTCTCCACTTTCGTTTGACGGTGCTGTTACTTCTTGACCTGCGTGCTGGCCAGGACGGTCTGGGGCTTCGCCGGGTCCGGGAAGCACTCGAACGGGCCCCACTCGTCGAGGGTCGGCTGGTAGCGGTACCAGTAGAAGCCCGGCTTCTCGTAACTCGAGCCGCCCGGGCCGAAGTTGAGCGTACCCGTGGCCTTGGGCGCCTTGTAGGTGACCTTCAGCGTCGGCAGGTCGAACTCGACGCCGCCCTCGAACGGGCCGGACGCGCTCACGATGATGTCCCCGCCCTGGACCTCGGCCTTGAGAGCGGAGTCGCCGAGGCCGCTGCCTCCGGTGAGCTTCACCTTCTTGACCTTCGCGCCCTCCGGGATCCGGTAGGCGACCCGCACGTCCTTGACGATCTTGTTGTAGTCGGCGAAGGCGGTGATCGGCGCCGGGTCGTACGTGGCCTGGAACTGCTTGTTCGCCCGGACGGAGGCGGGCACGGTGACATCGAACCCGCGCTTGTAGTCGTAGACAGGGTGCGTGTTGCCCTGCACCCAGGTGCGGCACTCGTACGGCACGTCCACGTTCGCGGCATGCGCGCTGGTGCCCAGGCTCATGATTCCGCCCAGAGCGAGGGCGGACGCGGTGGTCAGACGTATCACCTGTTGACGCTTCGAGGTCATGGAAAGTTCTCCTTCGGATTCTTGGAAAACGAACTCGGAATGGACGGCCAAGAAAGGCCAATAAAGGCCAAGGAAAGGCCGAGGAATGGCCGAGGAATGGCCGAGGAAGGCCGAAAGGCCGTGGACAGGCCAGGGAATGAGGCCGTCAGGGAATGAGGACGACCCGGCCCAGCTGGGCCCTGGCCTCGAGGATGGTGTGGGCCTCGGCGGCCCGCTCCAGGGGCAGCCGGGCGTGTACGGCCGACTTCACCTGTCCGTCGACCAGCAGCCGGGTGAGTTCGGCGACGCCCGCCTCGTACTCGTGCGGGCGGCCGCCCCGCCAGGCCGACAGCGCGAAGCCGGTGACGTACTTGATGCCGATGAGGGCCATCACCGACACCTGCGGGATCTCCAACTCGCCGCCGGACGAGCCGTAGAACACCAGCCGGCCGCCCGGGGCGAGCAGGTCGATGCCCTGGTGCAGGACCTCGGCGCCGACGCCGTCCAGGATCAGGTCGGGACCGCGTCCCCCGGTGAGTTCCCGGACCTCGTCGGCCCAGTTCGGGGAGCGGTGGTCGACGACGGCGTCGGCGCCCACGGTCCGGGCGAACTCGCGTTTGCCGGCCTCTCCCGCGGTGCCGATGACCTGGCCGGCCCCGGCTGCCCGGGCCAGCTGGACCGCGATATGGCCGACCCCGCCGGCCGCCGCGTGCACCAGCACCGTCTCGCCCTTGCGCAGTTGCCCGGTCCGCAGGATGCCGAGGGCGATCAGTCCGGTGCCCGGGAGGACCGCGGCCTCGGCGGCGTCCAGCTCCTCGGGTACGGGCACGACGGTGACGGCATCGACGACGACCTGCTCGGCGTAGGCGCCGTAGAGGGTGAAGGCGCCGACCCGGTCCCCGGGGCGCAGGCCCGCGACATCGGGTCCCACCGCGGTGATCCTGCCGACCACGTCGCCGCCGAGGACGACGGGGAAGACGGGCCGCCACATCGGCGCGGGGAAGGCCTCGCGCCGCATCTGGGTCTGCGCGTGGCCGACGCTGACGGCCTCGACGGCGATTCTCACCTGGCCGGGGCCGGGCTCGGGAACGGGGCGCTCGGCGACGTACAGCACGTCGGGATCCCCGTACCGGTCGAACTGGACGGCACGCATCACTTCTTCTCCTCCTGGGGCTGCTCGGTCCGCCCCAGGGCGGCCAGTACGGCGTGGTGCCGGTCGTCACGGTCCCGGACCAGCTCGGCATAGGTCCGGTCCCCGTAGGCGGCTTCGGTCTGTGCGACCAGGGCCTCGACGGCCTCTGGGGTGAGGGCGGGCTGTCCGAGCCCACGCCAGCCCTGTTCGAGGCCGCTGCCGAGATGCTCGAGCCACTTGCGCAGGCCGCCGGGACCGCCGCCCAGGTGGAAGGCGTGGAACGGTCCGACGGTGGACCAGCGCAGCCCGATCGAGTCGGTGACGATCCGGTCGAGCTCCTCGACGGTCACGACGCCTTCGAGGACGAGGTGGATGCTCTCGCGCAGCAGCGCGGACTGCAGCCGGTTGGCGGCGAAGCCGGGCAGCGCCCTGCGCAGCACGACCGGGGTCCGCCCGACCGACTCCAGGAAGGCCACCGCCCTTTCGACGGCCTCCGGGTCGGTGCGTTCCCCGCCGATCACCTCGACCAGCGGAACGATGTGCGGCGGGTTGAAGGGATGGGCGACGACCAGCCGGCCCGGTCCGGGCATGTCCCGGCTCAGATCGTCGGGGAGCAGCTTCGACGTCGAGGACAGGACGAGGGCGTGGTCCGGGGCGGCCTCGCCGATCTCGGCGAACAGCCGCTGCTTGAGGGGCAGGTCGTCGGGGGCGTTCTCGGAGACGAGGTCCGCCCCGGCCACCGCCCGGCCGACGTCCGGCTCGTACTCGATCCGCGCCGCCAGCTCGTCCGCCCGACCCGGGGAGAACAGCTCGAGCCCCTCGCGCACGATGCGCCGGGCGTCAGGCCTGCGGCTGTTGACCCGTACGGTCAGCCCGTAGGCGCTGAACAGGTTGATCCATCCCAGGCCGATCGTGCCCGCCCCGATCACTGTCACGGTGCTCATGGCGACGAGGCTGGCAGGGCCACCTCGAACCCGGCTCGAGCGGACTTCGAGGCCACGGGGCGACCGTGGCCGCATGACCATCACAGCGCTTCCCACCGGCCTGTACGCCGAGGTCCTGTCGTTCTACGGCCACCAGATGCAGAAGCTGGACGGCCGCGACTTCGCCGGCTACGCCGCGACCTTCACCGAGGACGGCGAGTTCAAGCACTCCCCCTCGCTGCCCGCCGCCCATACGCGGACCGGGATCCTCGCCGTCCTGGAGGACTTCCACCGCAAGTTCGACGCCCGGAAGATCCAGCGCCGGCACTGGTTCAACCACGTGGCGCTGAGCCAGGCGCCCGACGGCTCGCTCACGGCGACGAGCTACTGCCTGGTCCTCACCGTCCACGCCGACGTCAAGGAGCCCGAGTTCGGGCCAAGTTGCGTCGTGCACGACGTCCTGGTCCGCGGCGAGGACGGCGAGCTGCTCCTGCGCTCCCGCCACGTCAGCCACGACCACGTCTTTCCCGCCTGACCGGCACCCGCGCAAGGCCGGAAGGGGTCGACCTCTGCCGAACACGACCCCTTCCGACCTGCATGCAATGCAGCGGCTATCGGGGCTGCCAGGCCCGTACGAGGTCCTCCGGGCCCCAGTGCGCGGTCAGTGGCAGATCATCGGCCACCCCGCAGCGGGAGACCGCGACCAGCGGAGTGTCCAGGGCGGTACCGGGGACAGCGAGCATGTCGCGCACCAGGGCGTCGTACTCACGCCGCCCGAAGGGCTGGCTCTCCAGCCACTTGACCGACCCGACGAAGTGCACCTTCCCGGCCACCGGCTCACGGTCCGTGCCGACGAGGTCGATCTCGGGGTTGTTCTGCCGGTTCCACCAGCCGCCGATGGCCTCGGTCCCGGCCCACTCGGCGTCGGGCATCAGACGCAGCAGGGATTCTCGGACCAGCGGCTCGACCGCGCGCCCGCGCCACGTGGTCCATGACCGCTCGATACGTTCCAGCGCCAGGTCACCGCGGCCACGCTCGATGAGCGGGATCGAGCGCGCCAGGAAGGCCAGCCAGAACCGCAGATACGGGTCGGCGATCCGGTAGCGCTTGTTCTTGCTGTCCGGCTTGACGGAGAGGGGGAGATCAGCGGCCAGGACGCGCTTGGCCTGCAGCACCGCCAGCAGCGGGGAGAGCGTGCCGGACGGCAGCGCGCCGGCGCCGCCGGCCTGGGCCGCGATCGCGCTGAACGTGCGCTCACCGCTGCCGACCGCCTCCAGTACGGCCCGTGCGTGCGAGGCCTCGGGGAACTCGCCCAGCAGGGACAGCTCGCCGGCCACCAGCAGCGGCGAGAGCGGACTGGCGACCGAAGCCCGGAGGAAGTCCGTACGTCCCATACCCGGCCGCCATGACTGCACGATCTCGGGGAACCCTCCGGTGATCAACTGGGCGTCGACGGCCCCGGCGGCGTCGAGTGCGGTCATGGCCTGCACGTCGGCAAGGTTCAGGGGACGGACGGTCATCTTTGCCGCCCGGCCGAAGAACGGGCGGCCGTACGACTGCAGCGCCTCCATCACCGACGTGTCGCTGCCGACCAGCAGCAGAAGCACGGGCTTGGCAGACAGATGACGGTCCCAGACGGTCTGGAGTGCGCCCTCGAACTCCTGATCCTGCTCGACCAGCCAGGGCACCTCGTCGATCACCGCGATGCTGGGTGAGTCATCGGGCACGGCGAGGGCCAGCGAACGCAGGGCCTGGTTCCAGTCCTGCGCCTGGAGACCGGCGACCAGCTCCGCCCCCGGCAGCGGCGACTGCGCGAGGGTCGCGGCGAAGTCGGCGCGCTCCGTCACAGGGTTGCGCCCCCGGGTGGCCTGGAACACCACGTAGGGCGCCCCCGAGCGGTCGCAGAACTCCTGGACCAGCCGCGACTTCCCCACCCGCCGCCGACCCGTCATGATCACGGCCCGCCCTCGAGTGGCCCCGGCACCCTCCGCCACGGTCCGGTACTGCTCGGCCAGCAGTTCAAGATCCCCGGCCCGACCTTGAAACTCCATGGCACACCCCCAGGGCGGTTAACGTAGACGGAGTCTTACGTAGATTGAATCTTACTTCACCTCAAGCGGCCATCCCGGTGCGGACAAAGGCCAAGGGCCCGACCCCGAAGAGCCGGACCCCATCTGACCTGCATATTCACCAGGACACCGACGTGGTGTCCGGTCATCCGCTCAGACGTTGAAACGGAACTCGACGACATCCCCGTCCTGCATCACATACTCCTTGCCCTCCATCCGCGCCTTCCCCTTGGCGCGGGCCTCCGCGACCGAGCCCGTCTCCACCAGGTCGGCGAAGGAGATGACCTCGGCCTTGATGAAGCCCTTCTGGAAGTCGGTGTGGATGACGCCGGCGGCCTCGGGGGCGGTGGCGCCCTTCTTGATCGTCCAGGCGCGGGATTCCTTGGGACCGGCCGTGAGGTAGGTCTGCAGGCCGAGGGTGTTGAAGCCGACGCGGGCGAGGGTGGCGAGGCCGGGCTCCTCGGCGCCGACGGACTCCAGGAGCTCCATCGCGTCCTCCTCGTCGAGCTCGGCGAGGTCCGCCTCCAGCTTGGCGTTGAGGAAGATCGCCTCGGCGGGGGCGACCAGGGCGCGCTGCTCGTTCTTGAAGTCCTCGTCGACCAGTTCGTCCTCGTCGACGTTGAAGACGTAGAGGAAGGGCTTGGTGGTGAGCAGGTGCAGGTCGTGCAGGAGCTCCTCGTTGCCCGAGCCCTGGACGATGCCCGCGGAGAACAGCGTGTCGCCCTTCTCCAGGATCTCCTTCGCCGCCTCGACCGCCGCCACCTTCGGAGCCACGTCCTTCTTGATCCGCGACTCCTTCTGGAGCCGGGGCAGGACCTTCTCGATGGTCTGGAGGTCGGCGAGGATCAGCTCGGTGTTGATCGTCTCGATGTCGTCCTTGGGCGAGACCTTGCCGTCGACGTGGACGACGTTCTCGTCCTTGAAGGCACGGATGACCTGGCAGATCGCGTCGGACTCACGGATGTTCGCCAGGAACTTGTTGCCCAGGCCCTCGCCCTCGGAGGCGCCGCGCACGATGCCCGCGATGTCGACGAAGTCGACGGTCGCCGGGAGGATGCGCTGGGAGGAGAAGATCTCGGCCAGTTTGGTGAGGCGGGCGTCCGGGACGCCCACGACACCGACGTTCGGCTCGATCGTGGCGAACGGGTAGTTGGCCGCCAGCACGTCGTTCTTGGTCAGGGCGTTGAACAGGGTCGACTTGCCGACATTCGGCAGACCGACGATTCCGATCGTGAGCGACACGTTGCGACTTCCCGTACGTGAGAGGAGTTCAGGGGCTGGGCTGGGGCCGGCCCGGTCCTTCTTCGATCTTCGGTGCAGATGATGCAGACGCACGGGCCGATCCACCAGTCTACGGCGTACCGGGCCCGGCCCCGGCGCCCGATCGAACACCTGGCCAAGGTCGGCCCCAAGGTGTGTCTGACGGGCGATTCGGCACATAAACCGACCTAGGTTGGTCCAGTGGAGCAGGACAGGACGCGACCCGCCGGGTACGAGTCGCCACGCGGTACGCCGATGGGGCCGCCGTTGTCGTTGCCGTCACAGGCGGCGCGACGGAGCGCGGGCGGGTGGACGCGGGGTACGGGCGGATTCGCGTCGGGCCAGGGCGCAATGCCGACTGACGGGGACAGGGACGGGGACAGGGTGGAGCGGGGCGAACGTCGGGCGAGTCACGGCGAGGGCGGGTTCGGCCGCGGAGGGAGTGGTTCGGCCCGGTCCGCCTGGCCTGCCCGATCGTCCCGGTCGTCCGCGGCCCGGTCGTCCGGGGCCCAGTCGTCCGGGGCCCGGCTCGCCGCCCGCCCCTCCCGAGCGACGGCCTCGGACCGGCCCGCCCGCTCCACCCGGCCCGTCGCCCAGCGCCGCCCGGATTCGGGTACGGCCCCGGCGGCAGCGGCCGTACGGCGGCCCGGGCCGTCCCCCGCGCCGCAGGCGGTCCGCCGGTTTCCCAACCCCCGGCTCACCGGTCTGGGCGGCGGTCTGTTCTGCGGTGCGGTGATGATGCTGCTCGGCTACCTCGACGCACTTCTCTTCGGGGCGTCGCTCACGGTGTACAGCGTGCTGTTCCTGCCGGTGTGCGTACTGACCGCCGTCTGGGTGCGCAGGGGCGACCTGGTGACCGCGCCGGTGGTGCTGCCGATCGCGTTCGCCGTGGGGCTGGTTCCGGTGGCCGACAACGGCGGGGGCATCAGCGGCCACCTGATGGGAATCTTCACCGCCCTCGCCACCCAGGCCGGATGGCTGTACGGGGGGACGCTGATCGCCGGTCTCGTCGTGACCGTGCGAGGGGTCCGCCTGATCGCACGCAGGGCGGCGGCGGCCCGCCGCCGGTCGCCGTGACCGCCGGCCGGCCGTCCTCCCTGCTGTGCCGCTAGCCGTCCTTCTCCGCCGCGTGCATCGCGGCCCCCACGATCCCCGCGTTGTTCTGCAGCTGGGCCGGGACGATCTCCGCCTTGATGCCCTCGATGTAGTGCAGGAACTTGTGGGACTTGCGGCTCACCCCGCCGCCGATGATGAACAGCTCCGGGGAGAACAGCATCTCGACATGGGCGAGGTACTTCTGGACCCGGTGGGCCCAGTGCTCCCAGGTCAGCTCCTCGTCCTCCTTGGCCTTGCTGGAGGCCTTCTTCTCCGCGTCGTGGCCGTGCAGTTCGAGGTGGCCCAACTCGGTGTTGGGGACCAGGGCGCCGTTGACGAACAGCGCGCTGCCGATGCCGGTGCCGAAGGTGAGGAGGATCACGGTGCCCCGGCGGTCGCGGCCCGCGCCGAAGTGCATCTCGGCGACGCCGGCCGCGTCCGCGTCGTTGACCACCGTCACCGGGTGGCCGCCGAGGCGCTCGCTGAACAACGCGCGCGCGTCGGTGTCGATCCAGCTCTTGTCGACGTTCGCCGCGGTGCGGATCGTGGAGCCGCCGGTGACCACGCCGGGGAAGGTGAGCCCGACCGGTCCGGTCCAGCCGTAGTGCTCGACGACCTCCTTCACACCGTCGGCCACCCCGTCGGGCGTGGCCGGGTGCGGAGTGAGCACCTTGAAGCGCTCCTGGGCGAGATCGCCCCTGTCGAGGTCCACCGGGGCGCCCTTGATCCCGGATCCACCGATGTCCAAGCCGAAGATCTGCATGGCTCTACGTTACGACGCGGGACTGACGGTCACTCCCCGGAGTCGCCGGAGTTACCGGAGCCGGCGGCCCCCGTGCGCTGGGCGATCAGCGCCGCCGCCTCCTCGCGCAGATCGCGGCGCAGCTCCTTCGGCAGCGAGAAGGTGATGGACTCCTCGGCCGCCTTGACCAGCTCGACATCGCCGTAGCCGCGCTGGGCGAGCCACTCCAGGACCTCCTCGACCAGCACCTCCGGGACGGAGGCGCCGGAGGTGACGCCCACCGTCGTCACGCCCTCCAGCCAGGCCTCGTCGATCTCGCTGGCGAAGTCCACGAGGTAGGCCTCGCGCGAGCCGGCCAGCTTGGCGACCTCGACCAGGCGCTTGGAGTTGGAGGAGTTGCGCGAGCCGACCACGATGACCAGCTCGGCCTCCGCGCCCATCTGCTTCACGGCGAGCTGACGGTTCTGCGTGGCGTAGCAGATGTCGTCGCTGGGCGGGGAGATGAGCTGCGGGAACTTCTCCTTCAGTGCGTCGACGGTCTCCATGGTCTCGTCGACGGAGAGGGTGGTCTGGGAGAGCCAGACCACCTTCGACTCGTCGCGGACCTCGACCTTGGCGACATCGCCCGGGCCGTCGACGAGCTGGATGTGCTCCGGGGCCTCACCGGACGTACCGATGACCTCCTCGTGCCCCTCGTGCCCGATCAGGAGGATGTCGTAGTCCTCGTTGGCGAAGCGGACGGCTTCCTTGTGGACCTTGGTGACCAGCGGGCAGGTCGCGTCGATGGTGGCGAGCTTGCCGCGGGCGGCCTCCTCGTGGACGACGGGGGCCACGCCGTGCGCGGAGAACATGACGATGTTCCCCTCGGGCACCTCCTCCGTCCGTTCGACGAAGATGGCGCCCTTCTTCTCCAGGGTCTGCACGACGTACTTGTTGTGGACGATCTCGTGCCGGACGTACACCGGAGCGCCGTACTGCTCCAGGGCTTTCTCGACGGCGATCACGGCGCGGTCCACACCCGCGCAGTAGCCACGGGGGGCGGCGAGCAGGACACGGCGGCCAGGCGAAGCAGTCATGCGTCCCATCGTAAGGGTGCGTTCGGGGGCGCGAAGATCGCGCGGGTGACGGGTTGGTGCCGAGAGGGGTGGGGGGCTGTGAGGGGTGGGGACGCGGGCGACGGCCGGGACCCCAGTTTCGGGCCAGAGGGTGAACTCAGCCCGTCCGGCGTTTGAGGACGAGGCCCTTCGGGCCGAAGCGGGGGTCTGGGGGCGGCAGCCCCCAGGGACGGGACGGGTAGGGGCGGCGGGGGCGAAAACGCTCACGGCCCGCACCCGACCGCCGACCCGGTCATGTCGGCGGCGGCCGTTACGCTCGGCGCATGGCTGTGAACACGTCGCCCGAATCCCCCCTGCCCGTAGGTGAGGTGTCGCGGCTCATCGGCGGCTGGATCGACCGGCTCGGAGCGGTCTGGGTCGAGGGACAGATCACCCAGCTGTCCCGACGCCCCGGCGCCGGCGTCGTGTTCCTGACGCTGCGCGACCCGTCGTACGACATCTCCGTGAGCGTGACGGCCTACCGACAGGTCTTCGACACCGTCGCCGACGTCGTGAGCGAGGGCGCCCGCGTCGTCGTACTCGCCAAACCCGAGTGGTACGCCCCCCGCGGCCAGCTCTCCCTGCGCGCCACCGAGATAAGGCCCGTCGGCGTCGGTGAACTGCTCGCCCGGCTGGAGATGCTGAAGAAGTCCCTCGCCGCCGAGGGGCTGTTCGCGCCGGAGCGGAAGAAGGCACTTCCCTTCCTCCCCCAGCTCATCGGCCTCGTCTGCGGACGCGCCTCCGCCGCCGAACGCGACGTGCTCGAGAACGCCCGCCACCGCTGGCCTGCCGTCCGCTTCGAGGTGCGCAACGTCCCCGTGCAGGGCGTGCACGCCGTCCCGCAGGTCGTGCAGGCGGTGAAGGAGCTCGACGAGATGGACGACGTCGACGTGATCATCGTCGCCCGGGGAGGCGGGAGCGTCGAGGACCTGCTGCCCTTCTCCGACGAACAGCTCGTCCGGGCCGTCGCCTCCTGCCGTACCCCCGTCGTGTCCGCCATCGGGCACGAGCCCGACAACCCCCTCCTCGACCACGTCGCCGATCTGCGCGCCTCCACCCCCACCGACGCCGCCAAGAAGGTCGTACCGGACGTGGGCGAGGAGTACGAGCGCGTACGGCTGCTGCGCGACCGGGCCCGGCGGTGTGTCGAGGCGTTCATCGAGCGGGAGGAACGCGGGCTCGCCCATGCCCTCGCGCGGCCGTCGATAGAGGATCCGCACCGGATGATCGACGAACGCGCCGATCATGTGGCCTCCCTCCTCGACCGCGGCCGCCGCTGCCTCGGCCATCTCCTCGACCGGGCCGAGTCGGAGCTGACGCACACGCACGCGCGCGTGGTGGCCCTGTCCCCCGCGGCGACCATGAAGCGGGGGTACGCGGTCCTGCAGAAGGCCGACGGGCACGTGGTCCGTGACCCGGGCGAGGTGACGGCGGACGAGGCGCTGCGGGCACGGGTCGCCGAGGGTGAGTTCTCGGTACGGGTCGAGGCGCGGACCGCCGCAGGAACCGACACACGAAGTGACGCACGAACCGATGCATAGGGTGGGCGAATGACCAGCAAGGCGGAAGAGGCACTGGGCTACGAGCAGGCCCGGGACGAGCTGATCGAGGTCGTACGACGGCTGGAGGCGGGCGGTACGACGCTGGAGGAGTCCCTCGCGCTCTGGGAGCGGGGCGAGGAGCTGGCCAAGGTCTGCCGGCGCTGGCTGGAGGGCGCCCGGGCCCGTCTGGACGCGGCGCTCGCCGAGGAGGCCGAGGCCGAGCGGAATGAGGCCGAGGGCGGCTCGTCACGCCCGTGACGCCATGGCTGAAGTGTGAAGCGGATCACCACGCCCCAGTATTTGTTGAAGCTTGAACTTGTCTCGCGTACCGTCGAACTCGAAACCGGCCCCCGGTCCGTTTACGCACGACGTACAACGCGGCGTACCCCGCGACGTACAAACGCGACGTACAAACGCGACGGCCAACCCGACGCACGACCCGAGAAGGTTCACGCATGTCTCTCGTTCTTGACCCCGCCGCCCAGGACCTGCTGTTCCGCGAGGCCCGTACCGCGAACACCTTCACCGACGAGCCGGTGACCGAGGAGCAGGTCCAGGCGATCTACGACCTGGTCAAGTACGGCCCCACCGCCTTCAACCAGACCCCGCTGCGCATCACCCTGGTCCGCTCCGCCGAGGCCCGTGAGCGTCTGGTTCAGCACATGGCCGAGGGCAACCAGGCCAAGACCGCCGCCGCCCCGCTGGTCGCGATCCTGTCCGCGGACAACGAGTTCCACGAGGAGCTGCCGGCCCTCTTCCCGGCGTTCCCGCAGGCCAAGGACCTCTTCTTCAGCGAGCGCGCGGCCCGCGAGAACGCCGCCGGGCTGAACGCCGCCCTGCAGGCCGCGTACTTCATCGTCGGCGTCCGCGCCGCCGGGCTGGCCGCGGGCCCGATGACCGGCTTCGACTTCGAGGGCGTCCGCAAGGAGTTCCTGGACGACGACCACACCCCGCTGATGGTCGTCAACATCGGCAAGCCGGGCCCGGACGCCTGGTACCCGCGCTCCCCGCGTCTGGAGTTCGACCAGGTCGTCACCACGGTCTGAACCGACCCCACACCATCGAGCGCGCACGACCCGACCGCGCACGACGAAGGCCCCCGGCGACAACACCGGGGGCCTTCGCCCTGTCCTTTGCCCTGTGCGGTCACTCCGTCCTCAGGGCCTTCGCCATCTGCGTCAGCTGCTCGAACGACCCCGTACCGGCCACCACGGTCGTCGCGCCCTTCTCCTGGTGCACGAGCGCGTCGTAACGGCCGCCCGTGTACCGCGTCCACGTCCGGTCGCCGATCTCCTCGGTGACCTCGGTGGCCCGCCCGCCCCGGGTGGCCTCCTCCAGGAACGTCGACGGCTTCTCGGTCGACTGCTCGACCTGCACGTAGTCCCCGCCGGAGGTGTGGTAGCCGAGATGCCAGGCGTCGAAGTCGTCGCCCTTGAAGCGCACGGACGTCGCCTTCCAGGAGTCGGGCAGGCCCTCGGGCGCGGCCACCGCGTACGACGCCGCGCGGCGGGCCGTCAGCAGCTCCACGCGGTAGTCGACCCGCGGGAGGTCGGGAGTGCCGTCCTCATGAGGGACGAAGAGATAGATGACCCCCGCCGCGAGCACGGTCACTCCGAGGGAGAGGACCATGTTCCGGACCGACTTCTGCTTGCCGTTCGAACCTGCCACGCCCCCTATCGTCGCAGGTGCCCTGGTCTGCTCATCCGTGGGGCCCCCTGCTCATTCTGTCCGCCCGAGGATAGAGTCAGGACCGTCACCCTCATCCGGCCGTCGTCGTATCAGAAAGGTGCGCTCCGATGACCGAGAATCATCATCATTTGCCGTCCGAGCTCGAAGTACCCAGCGAAGCCCCCGACCGCAACCTCGCTCTGGAACTGGTCCGTGTGACCGAGGCCGCGGCGATGGCCGCGGGCCGCTGGGTCGGCCGCGGCGACAAGAACGGCGCCGACGGCGCCGCGGTGCGCGCCATGCGGACCCTCGTCCACACCGTGTCGATGAACGGCGTCGTCGTCATCGGTGAGGGCGAGAAGGACGAGGCGCCGATGCTCTTCAACGGGGAGCGGGTCGGCGACGGGACCGGGGCCGAGGTCGACATCGCCGTCGATCCGATCGACGGGACCACGCTGACCGCGAAGGGCATGCCGAACGCGATCGCCGTGCTGGCCGCGGCCGACCGCGGGTCCATGTTCGACCCGTCCGCCGTGTTCTACATGGACAAGCTCGTCACCGGCCCCGAGGCCGCCGACTTCGTCGACATCAACGCGCCCGTGTCCGTGAACATCCGCCGGGTCGCCAAGGCGAAGCGGTCGACGCCCGAGGACGTCACCGTGGTCATCCTCGACCGGCCCCGGCACGAGGGCATCATCAAGGAGATCCGGGACGCCGGAGCGCGGATCAAGCTGATCTCCGACGGCGACGTGGCGGGGTCGATCTACGCGCTGCGTGAGGGCACCGGGGTCGACATGCTGCTCGGTGTCGGTGGTACGCCGGAGGGGATCATCTCGGCGTGTGCCGTGAAGTGCCTCGGCGGGACCATCCAGGGCAAGCTGTGGCCCAAGGACGACGAGGAGCGGCAGCGGGCGATCGACGCGGGGCACGACCTGGACCGGGTGCTGCTGACGGACGACCTGGTCGCCGGGGACAACGTGTTCTTCGTCGCGACCGGGATCACCGATGGTGAGCTGCTGCGCGGCGTGCGGTACCGGTCGGAGACCGCGACCACCGACTCCATCGTGATGCGGTCGAAGTCGGGGACGGTGCGCAGGATCGATTCCGAGCACCGGCTGAGCAAGCTGCGGGCCTACAGCGCGATCGACTTCGACAGGGCGAAGTAGCGCCCAGTACGCCCAGGAGATGAGGGAACTGCGGACCGTCGGCGGCCGCGGGTGATTCGTGGCCGGTCGCGCCCACGCGGCGGAGCCGCGAATCGGCCCGGCCCCGCGCCCCTCAAAGACGTTGGGCGCCCCCGGTGCGGAGGGGGCGCCCAACGTCTTTTGCTCCTCAGCCTGCCTGCGCTATCTGGTTCGTCGCCCTCGCCGCCTTCTTCAGTTCCATTTCGCGGCGCCGGCGCCTCGCCAGGACCACGCGGCGTTCCGCTGCCGTGAGGCCGCCCCAGACGCCGTAGGGCTCGGGCTGGAGGAGGGCGTGTTCGCGGCACTCGACCATGACGGGACAGCGGGCGCAGACCCGCTTGGCCGCCTCCTCACGGGAGAGGCGGGCCGCGGTGGGCTCCTTGGAGGGGGCGAAGAACAGGCCGGCCTCGTCGCGGCGGCACACGGCCTCTGTGTGCCATGGGGCGTCTTGGTCCCTGTCTCGCACTGGCACCCGCTGGGCCGGAACGGCAGCTACCTGCAGGGACGAATGCGGCGGTTGCAGCACGGTCTACTCCTGACGACGGCTTCGCGAGCGAGAGACGATGCAGCAAGGTCTACCCGCTGTACGCGCGCCTATGCAGGCAGTTCCGAACCGCTGGATTTCGGGGTGTCCTGCGCGCTGCTGTGCGGCACCCCGGACGGCCTCGGAGCCGGGACGGAGCCGGTCCGATTCACAACCGTCAATGATCCAGATGCTTGCGCAAACTCCTGGCGCCCTTGTCGATGTTGCGCTGCACGAGGTCGAGAATGTCCGCGACGACCTTGCCCCGCTTCGGCCTGGCCTCGATGCTGCCGAGCACGGCCCAGCCGTCGACGTGGACGATCGGCGCCTCGCGATCCTCCGCGTCGAGCGCGTCCACCGCGAAGTCGCCGAGCACACCGCCGCCGGTGCCGCGCAACGAGACGTTCTCGGGGACGCGGACCTCGACGCTGCCGCAGACCGATATCGCGCGGATCACGACCTGCTGGTACTCGAAGAGCGCCTCGCTGAGGTCTATCTCCACGCTGCCGAAGATCGCGTACGCGTGGATACGGCGGCCCGCGCGCCAGCGGCCCTTGCGGACGGCGCCGCTGAAGACCGCGACCACGTTCTCGTCGGGGTCGGCCGGGACCGCGGCGAGGGCCGGCCGGTCGAAGGCGGGCACCTGGGGTGCGCGGCGCGGGTGGGCGGCCGGCAGGTCCCGGATGAAGACGTCCAGCTCGCCGACCGTCTTGGCGGCCAGCACGCCCTCGACGCGCTCGGCGTGCTCGTCGGCGGTGAGGCGGCCCTCGGCCAGGGCGTCGCGCAGGATGTCGGCGATCCGGTCACGGTCGGCGTCGGAGGCGCGGAGCTCGGCGCCGGCAGCGGGCGCGGTCTGCTTCTGAAGGTCCACGGCAGCAGCGTACCCAAACACGATAGATCGCGATAGCCCCTGTCCGGACACCCACCCGCCATCGAACTGAGCCTTACCTCACAAGCTCGCCGTCAGTGGCAGGTTCTACGCTGGTGGACGCTGCCAACGGAGGCCAGCCGCGCTGTCTTTTTAGTGAGGAATGGGCGACATGCCTGAGTTCGCGTACACCGATCTGCTCCCCATGGGAGAGGACACCACCCCGTACCGGCTGGTGACCTCCGAAGGTGTCTCCACCTTCGAGGCCGACGGGCGGACGTTCCTCAAGGTGGAGCCCGAGGCGCTGCGCAAGCTGGCCGAGGAGGCCATCCACGACATCCAGCACTACCTGCGCCCCGCCCACCTCGCCCAGCTGCGGCGCATCATCGACGACCCCGAGGCGTCGAGCAACGACAAGTTCGTCGCGCTGGACCTGCTGAAGAACGCGAACATCGCGGCGGCGGGCGTCCTGCCCATGTGCCAGGACACCGGTACGGCGATCGTGATGGGCAAGCGCGGACAGAACGTGCTGACCGAGGGCGGCGACGAAGAGGCCCTCTCCCGCGGCATCTACGACGCATACCTGAACCTCAACCTGCGCTACTCGCAGATGGCTCCGCTCACCATGTGGGAGGAGAAGAACACCGGCTCGAACCTGCCTGCGCAGATCGAGCTGTACGCCACCGACGGCGGCGCCTACAAGTTCCTCTTCATGGCGAAGGGCGGCGGCTCGGCCAACAAGTCGTTCCTGTACCAGGAGACGAAGGCCGTCCTGAACGAGGCCTCCATGATGAAGTTCCTGGAGGAGAAGATCCGTTCGCTGGGTACGGCCGCCTGCCCGCCGTACCACCTGGCGATCGTCGTCGGCGGTACGTCCGCCGAGTACGCGCTGAAGACCGCGAAGTACGCCTCCGCGCACTACCTGGACGAGATCCCGGCCGAGGGCTCGCCGCTCGGGCACGGGTTCCGGGACAAGGAGTTGGAGGAGAAGGTCTTCGAGCTGACGCAGAGGATCGGGATCGGGGCGCAGTTCGGCGGCAAGTACTTCTGCCACGACGTGCGCGTGGTGCGGCTGCCGCGGCACGGGGCCTCCTGCCCGGTCGCCATCGCCGTCTCCTGCTCCGCCGACCGTCAGGCCGTCGCGAAGATCACCGCCGAGGGCGTCTTCCTGGAGCAGCTGGAGACCGACCCGGCGCGGTTCCTGCCGGAGACGACGGACGAGCACCTCGACGAGTCCTCGGACGTGGTGAAGATCGACCTGAACCAGCCGATGGACGAGATCCTCGCCGAGCTCACCAAGTACCCGGTGAAGACCCGGCTCTCGCTCACCGGTCCGCTGGTCGTGGCCCGTGACATCGCGCACGCCAAGATCAAGGAGCGGCTGGACGCGGGCGAGGAGATGCCGCAGTACCTGAAGGACCACCCGGTGTACTACGCCGGCCCGGCGAAGACCCCCGAGGGCTACGCGTCCGGCTCCTTCGGCCCGACGACGGCCGGCCGCATGGACTCCTACGTCGAGCAGTTCCAGGCCGCCGGCGGCTCCAAGGTCATGCTGGCCAAGGGCAACCGCAGCAAGCAGGTCACCGACGCGTGCGGCAGCCACGGCGGTTTCTACCTCGGCTCCATCGGCGGCCCGGCCGCCCGCCTCGCCCAGGACTGCATCAAGAAGGTCGAGGTCGTCGAGTACGAGGAGCTCGGCATGGAGGCCGTCTGGAAGATCGAGGTCGAGGACTTCCCGGCGTTCATCGTGGTCGACGACAAGGGCAACGACTTCTTCCAGGACCCGGCGCCGGCGCCGACGTTCACGTCGATTCCGGTGCGGGGGCCCGGGCTGGCGTAGTACCTGCGGTGCGGCGCGGACGGTTTTCGCCCCCGCCGCCCCTACCCTTCCCGTCCTTCTGGGGCTCCGCCCCAGACCCCGCTCCTCAAACGCCGGAGGGGCTGATTTTGGCATTTCAGCCCGTCCGGCGTTTGAGGACGAGGCCCTTCGGGCCGAAGCGGGGGTCTGGGGGCGGCAGCCCCCAGGGACGGGTAGGGGCGGCGGGGGCGAGACTCCTCGGGCGAGCCACGAATGGGTGCAGCCCAGGAACAACCGCGTCGCCGCCCACGCTTACCCAGGTATGAGCGACTACCGCATCGAGCACGACTCCATGGGCGAGGTCCGGGTCCCGGCGGACGCCAAGTGGCGGGCGCAGACCCAGCGTGCCGTCGAGAACTTCCCGATCTCCGGCCAGCGCATCGAGCGCGCCCACATCGAGGCCCTGGCCCGCATCAAGGGCGCAGCCGCCAAGGTGAACGCGCGGCTGGGGGTGCTCGACAAGGACGTCGCCGAGGCCATCCAGGAGGCCTCGCAGGAGGTCGCCGAAGGGCGATGGGACGAGCACTTCCCCATCGACGTGTTCCAGACCGGGTCCGGCACCTCGTCCAACATGAACACCAACGAGGTCATCGCCACCCTCGCGACCGAGCGACTCGGGCGGGACGTCCACCCCAACGACCACGTCAACGCCTCGCAGTCCTCCAACGACGTCTTCCCGTCCTCCATCCACATCGCCGCCACCGCCGCCGTCACCCGCGATCTCGTCCCGGCCCTGGAGCACCTCGCCGCCTCCCTGGAGCGCAAGGCCGAGGAGTTCGCCGATGTCGTCAAGTCGGGCCGTACGCACCTCATGGACGCCACGCCCGTGACGCTGGGCCAGGAGTTCGGCGGGTACGCCGCCCAGATGCGGTACGGCGTCGAGCGACTGCACGCCTCCCTCCCCCGCCTCGCCGAACTCCCCCTAGGCGGCACGGCGGTGGGCACCGGCATCAACACGCCCCCCGGCTTCTCCGCCGCCGTCATCGAGGAGGTGGCCCGCGTCACCGGGCTGCCGCTCACCGAGGCGCGCGACCACTTCGAGGCGCAGGGTGCCCGGGACGGCATCGTCGAGACCAGTGGGCAGCTCAGGACCATCGCGGTCGGGCTGACGAAGATCGCGAACGACCTGCGGTGGATGGCGTCCGGGCCGCGTACCGGGCTCGCCGAGATCTCTCTCCCCGACCTCCAGCCCGGCTCGTCGATCATGCCCGGCAAGGTCAACCCGGTCATTCCGGAGGCCGTGCTCATGGTCGCCGCGCAGGTCGTCGGCAACGACGCCACCGTGGCCACCGCCGGAGCCGCCGGCAACTTCGAGCTGAACGTGATGCTTCCGGTCATCGCGAAGAACGTCCTGGAGTCGATCCGGCTGCTCGCCAACGCCTCCCGGCTGCTGGCCGACCGCACCGTCGACGGCATCGTCGCGCACCGCGAACGGGCGCTGGAGTACGCCGAGTCGTCACCCTCCGTGGTCACGCCGCTCAACAAGTACATCGGGTACGAGGAGGCCGCCAAGGTCGCCAAGAAGGCGCTCGCGGAGCGGCGGACCATTCGCCAAGTCGTCCTGGAGAACGGGTACGTGGAGCGCGGTGACCTCACGCTTCAGCAGCTGGACGAGGCCCTTGATGTCCTGCGGATGACACGGCCGTAACCAGTCGTCGCGAGAACGCCCTGCGCGGCGTGAACCATGACACGTGCCGCAGCGTCGTATGCCTGTGGCACCTAATATCTGTTCATGGCAGACGGTGGAGCGGTGACGACGGAAGTGGAAGCGGGCGGGTCGACGGGCTTCTGGGCGCCCGGGACACAGATCCTGTGGCGGTACCGGGAGAACGCGGGCCGTCGCTTCCACATCGCGCGCCCCGTCACCGTGGTGCGGGACGACGACGAGCTCCTCGCCGTATGGCTGGCTCCGGGCACGGAGTGCGTCAAGCCGGTGCTCGCCGACGGAACCTCCGTGCACCTGGAACCCCTTGAGACCCGGTACACCAAGCCGCGGTCCGTCCAGCGCGACCGCTGGTTCGGGACCGGGGTGCTGAAGCTCGCGCGGCCCGGTGAGCCGTGGTCGGTGTGGCTGTTCTGGGAGCCCGGGTGGGAGTTCAAGAACTGGTACGTGAACCTTGAGGAGCCGCTGGCCCGTTGGGCGGGCGGGGTGGACTCCGAGGACCACTTCCTCGACATCTCCGTGCACCCGGACCGCAGTTGGCACTGGCGGGACGAGGACGAGTTCGCGCAGGCCCAGCGGGACGGGCTGATCGACGAACGGGTCGCCGCGCGGGTGCGGGAGGCGGGGCACGACGCGGTGGAGGTGATCCGGGCGTGGGGGCCGCCGTTCTCGGACGGCTGGCCGCACTGGCGACCGGATCCCTCCTGGGCTGTACCTTCTTTGCCTGAGGACTGGGATCGCACGCCCGCGCACCTGTCCTCGTGAGACCCTTGATGCGCCCCCGGGCAACAAACGTAGGATCGTCCTCCGCAAGGGCGCGCAAGAACAACTACCGGAGTGCGCACCGGGCTTGACCGATCGTCACCGAGGGGCGGCAGGACGTGAGCGAGGGTTACCAGGGCAACGCCGGGACGAGCAGACGCTCCACCGGCGGCACAGGAACTGCCTCTGGCCACGCGGGAATTCCGTTCCTGGGGCACGTATTCCGGGTATCGGAGTTTCGGCGGGACGTACTGCACGCGTGGCGCGCAGCCCCGGACGGATGGATTCGAAAGGCGTGACGGAGCAGCCGACCTCCTTCGAACGCCCCGAGACGGGCGTCGACCCCGCGGAGCCCCGCGGGGCGCTCGTGCGTACCTCGACACCGTCGACGACGCACTCCACGCCGTCGCACACCCCCGGCGGCGGTTCCGCCTTACCCGTGCAGGCGCGCACCGGAGAGACCCCTTCCACGCCGGGCACCACCACGCCGTCCGGCCCGAGCAAGGAGCCCCCAGTCATCGCCGGCAACGGCCCCGAGCACTCGCAGCCCTCCGTCGCCGCCGAGCCCGACACGCACCGGCCGCGCCCCGTACCGGAGGCCATACCGCCCCAGCCCGGCACCGAGCAGTCGCAGGCGTCCGCCGAGCGGCGCACCGGACAGGGCCTGCCACCCGGCCGGCCCACGCCGATGCGGCGGGACGGTGACCGGCTGCGCTTCGTGGGCGCAGCCACCCGGCGGATCGCCCGTGGCATCGACCTGGACGAGATCGTGATGGGGCTGTGCCGGGCGACCGTGCCGACCTTCTCCGACGCGATCCTCGTCTACCTGCGCGACCCGCTGCCGGTCGGCGACGAACGGCCCACCGGGCCCGTCGTGCTGCGGCTGCGCCGCACCGACCGCATCCCGGAGGAGCGGGACACCGAGGGCGGCGGCTTCCTGCCCGCGCAGACGCCGCCGGAGCCGACCGAACTGGCCGAACTGTCCGCCCTCACCGCCGAGCTGTGCGAGGTGCGGCCCGGCGGCGCCCTCGCCGAAGTGCTGCGCGGCGTACGTCCCGTGTTCGCCGACGCGCCGGCCGCCCGCGCCGCCCTGCCCGAACTCCTCGGCGACGACGGACAGCTGATCATTCCCGACGGACAGCGCGCGATCCTCGCCCCGCTGCGCGGCCGCCGCCGCGTCATCGGCGCCGCGGTCTTCCTGCGCCGCCCCGACCGCATCGCCTTCGAGCCCGACGACCTCCTGGTCGCCGCCCAGCTCGCCACGCACAGCGCACTCGGCATCGACAAGGCGGTGCTGTACGGCCGCGAGGCGTACATCGCCGACGAGCTGCAGCGCACCATGCTGCCGGAGACACTGCCGCGCCCCACGGGCGTACGGCTCGCCTCCCGCTACCTCCCGGCGGCCGAGACGGCCCGGGTGGGCGGCGACTGGTACGACGCGATCCCCCTGCCGGGCAGCCGCGTCGCCCTGGTCGTCGGTGACGTCATGGGCCATTCCATGACCTCCGCCGCGATCATGGGCCAGCTGCGCACCACGGCGCAGACCCTCGCCGGCCTCGACCTGCCCCCGCAGGAGGTCCTGCACCACCTCGACGAACAGGCCCAGCGCCTGGGCACCGACCGCATGGCGACCTGCCTGTACGCGGTCTACGACCCGGTCTCGCACCGCATCACCATCGCCAACGCCGGCCATCCGCCGCCCGTCCTGCTCCACCTGGGCGGCCGCGCGGAGGTGCTGCGCGTCCCCGCGGGCGCCCCCATCGGCGTCGGCGGCGTCGACTTCGAGGCGGTGGAGCTGGACGCGCCGGCCGGAGCCACCCTGCTCCTCTACACCGACGGCCTGGTCGAGTCCCGGCTGCGTGACGTGTGGACCGGCATAGAGCAGCTGCGCGAGAAGCTCGCCGCCACCGCGCAGCTCACCGGCCCCGACCACCCGCCGCCCCTGGAAGCCCTGTGCGACGAGGTCCTCGACATGCTCGGCCCGGGCGACCGGGACGACGACATCGCGCTGCTGGCCGCCCGCTTCGACGGGATCGCGCCCAGCGACGTGGCGTACTGGTTCCTGGAGCCGGAGGACTCGGCGCCCGGCCGTGCCCGGCGGCTGGCCCGGCGTGCGCTGGCCCGCTGGGGACTGGAGGAACTCAGCGACTCCGTCGAGCTGCTGGTCAGCGAGGTCGTCACCAACGCGGTGCGGTATGCCTCACGGCCGGTGACGCTGCGGCTGCTGCGCACCGATGTGCTGCGCTGCGAGGTCGGCGACGATGTGCCTCAGCTGCCGCGCCTGCGCCAGGCTCGGGCCACGGACGAGGGCGGCCGCGGCCTGTACCTCGTGAACCGGCTCGCCCGGCGCTGGGGCGCGACACGGCTGAGCACCGGCAAGGTGGTGTGGTTCGAGCTGAACCGGAGCTGAGCCCGAGCAGAGTACGAGAGGGGCGCCCGGCGTGATGCCGGGCGCCCCTCTCGTGTCACTGGTCGTTATCGGGTCTGACCGGATCCAGGGTGATGTCGTCCGTCGGCTCGGTCGTCGGAGCCGTCGGCGCCGGTTCGGTCGTCGGCTCCTCCGTCGGCGGCTCGGTCGTCGGCGTCTCCGTCGGCTCCTCGGTCGTCGGCGTCTCCGTCGGCTTCTGAGTCGTCGGTTCCTCCGTCGGCTCCTGCGTCGTCGGCTCCTGGGTCGGGGTCGGCGTCCAGGTCGGCTGGACCGCCGCGCCCTGGTCGGTGTCGAGGTCGAACTTGGCGTTCGCCTTCGTCACGCCGAACATGTACGCCGCCCAGATCTCCGCCGGGAAGCCACCGCCGTTGACGCGCTCCTCGCCGCCCGCGCCGTACATCTTCGTCTGGGCGTGGGTCTTGTCGTCCTCGCCGAACAGGCCGACCGAGGTGACCAGGTCGGGCGTGTAACCGGTGAACCAGGCCGACTTGTTGTCGTCGGACGTACCCGTCTTGCCGGCGACCTTCTGGCCGTCGCGCTCGGGGTTGTTCGCCACGGACCTGCGGGCCGTACCGTCGTCGACCACGCCCGTCAGCACCGAGGTCACGGTGTCGGCGGACTCACGGCTGATGACCTGCTCGCCGACCGGGTTGGGCAGCTCGACCGCCTGGCTGTTGTGCTCGGCCGTCTTGATGATGCTCGGGGTGACCTTCTTGCCGTGGTTGTCCAGGGTGGCGTACACCCCGGCCATCTGCAGCGGGCTCGCGCCCATGGTGCCCAGGGTCTGGGCGGGTACGGCCTGCTCGTCGGCGACGTCCATGCCGAGCTTGCCGGCCACGTCCAGGACGCTCTTCATGCCGACGTCGACGCCCATCTGCGCGAAGACGGAGTTGACCGACTTGTTCATCGCCGTCTGGACGGTGATGTCGCCGTAGTTCTGGTCGTCCTCGTTCTCGGGGGCGAAGCCGACCTTGTCGCCGTTGCCGTCCACGACCTGCCGCTTGCTGGTGCCGTCGTAGATCGTGTTCGCGGTGATCGGCTTGCCGGACTGCGTCTCGGCGTTCTCCTCCAGCGCGGCGGCCAGGATCACCGGCTTGAACGTGGAGGCGGGCTGGTAGTCCGTGCGGGTCGCGTTGCTCGTGTAGTGCTTGAAGTAGTCCACGCCGCCGTACAGCGCGACGACCTTGCCCGTCTTGGGGTCGACGGAGACCGCGCCGGCCTGGATGTCCGCGTCGACCTTGCGCTTCTCCGCGTCCAGCTTGCTCGTCAACTGCGCCTTGACGGCCTTCTCCAGCTGGGCCTGCTTCTTCTTGTCGATGTTCAGGGTGATGGTCCAGCCCTGGTCGACGACCGCGGCCTCCGCCTGGGAGCGGGTGAGGCCCTGCTGCTTCATCAGCTGGTCCTCCAGCTGACGGTTGGCGAGCGCGACGAAGTAGCCCTTCTGGCCCTCCAGTCCGGCGGCGGGCTTCGGCTCCTTCGGCTTCGGGAACGTCAGCTCCTGGCGCTCGGCCTTGCTCAGCCAGCCCTCCTCGACCATGTTGTCCAGGACGTAGTTCCAGCGGGCCTGGACCAGCTTCTTGCCGGTGTCGGACGCGGCCTGCCAGTCGTACTGACTCGGCGCCTGCAGCAACGCGGCGAGATACGCGCCCTGTGCGACGGTGAGCTTCTCGGCGTCGACCTGGTAGTAGGCCTGGGCGGCGGCCTGGATGCCGTAGGCGCTGCGGCCGTAGTAGCTGGTGTTGATGTAGCCGGCGAGGATCTCGTCCTTGGACATCTGGCGGTCGACCTTCAGGGAGATGACGATCTCCCTGAGCTTGCGGCTGACCGTCTGCTCCTGGCTGAGGTAGTAGTTCTTGACGTACTGCTGGGTGATCGTCGAACCACCCTGCGCGCCCTTGCCCATCAGCGTGTTGAGCACACCGCGCGCCGTGCCCTTCAGGTCGATGCCGTTGTCGTTGTAGAACGACTTGTTCTCGGCGGCGACGAAGGTGTTCCGGACCTCCTTCGGCACCTTGGACAGGTCCACGATCTCGCGGTTGACCTCGCCGTCGCGGGCCAGGGTCGAGCCGTCGCTGTACTTGTAGACGTTGCTCTGGCGCTGGGCGGCCTGGGCGGCGGCGTTGCCCTCCGGGATGTCCACGGACAGGTACAGCGCGATGAAGGCGCCGATGGCGAGCAGGCACGTGCCGAGGAACGTGCCGAGGATCTTCTTCCAGGTGAAGAGCCGGCGTATTCGGCCCTTGCCGTCGCCGCCCCTGCCCCCGCCCTTGGCCGCTCGCCGGGCCGCGGCACGGCCTCCCGCAACGGCCGACGGTGCCCCGATGGCGGTGGCCGACGGGTCTCCCCCGGCGACCGACGGCGACCCGGACGAACGCCGGGGCGCCGCGCGGCGGCCACCGCGCTGCCGCGCTCGTCTCTCTTCCGCTCGTCCCATGGGTCTGTTCCGCTCCGCTTCGCTGTTGTGTGCACTTCTGCAACACAGGTTCGCCGCTCAGGTCAGCTCAGAAAGCTAACACCGGAAGTTGTGACAAAGGACGGCCGATCCGGTCTTTTACGGACGTGACAATCAGCACCTGTCCCACCGGAACCGACGGCTGAGGGGTGCATAGGGTTGCTCGCAGGGGGTAAAGTGATATCACTTAGCTAGATCAAAGCAATCAAAGTCAGCAGATCGACGGGGGAAGGCACTCATGCCGAACGACAAGAGGGACAAGAAGAACAAGGACGACGCGACATCCGTCGCCGCCGACATACCGGAGATGCCCGCACCACGCGTGCGGGAGTTCACGGCGCACAGCATCAGCGGCGGGCTCGCCCTGCTGCTCGGCCTCGTCGGGCTGCTGCTCGGCGCGGGGTTACTCGTCAGCGCCGGGGCGGTCTCCGGCGGCGGCGCCAGGGCGGCGCTGATCATCGCCGGCATCCTGGTCTTCCTCTCCTCCGTCCTGGCCATGTGCGGGCTGAACATGGTCGCGCCGGGCGAGGCGCGGGTCGTCCAGCTCTTCGGGCGATACCGGGGGACGATCCGGCAGGACGGACTGCGCTGGGTGAACCCCCTCACGTCCCGCACGAAGATCTCGACCCGGGTCCGCAACCACGAGACGGCCGTCCTCAAGGTCAACGACGCCTACGGCAACCCGATCGAGCTCGCCGCGGTCGTGGTGTGGAAGGTCGAGGACACCGCGCAGGCGACGTTCGAGGTGGACAACTACCTCGAGTTCGTGGCCACCCAGACGGAGGCGGCCGTGCGGCACATCGCCATCGAGTACCCCTACGACGCCCATGACGAGGGCGGCCTGTCACTGCGCGGGAACGCCGAGGAAATCACCGAGAAGCTCGCCTTCGAGCTGCACGCGCGCGTGGAGGCGGCCGGCGTGCAGATCATCGAGTCGCGCTTCACGCACCTCGCGTACGCTCCCGAGATCGCCTCCGCGATGCTCCAGCGGCAGCAGGCCGGAGCGGTCGTCGCCGCCCGGCGGCAGATCGTCGACGGGGCGGTGGGCATGGTCGAGGCGGCGCTCGCGCGGATCTCCGAGCGGGACATCGTGGAGCTGGACGACGAGCGGAAGGCGGCGATGGTGTCGAACCTGATGGTCGTGCTGTGCGGCGACAGGTCCCCCCAGCCGGTCCTCAACACCGGGACGCTCTACCAGTGACGGATCTCTCCGGGGGCTCGACCCCTCAAGGTCGGCCGCAGCGCAAGCAGGTGCTGCTGCGGCTCGACCCGTCGGTGTACGAGGCGCTCGCGCGGTGGGCCGGCGACGAACTGCGCTCGGCCAACGCGCAGATCGAGTTCCTGCTGCGACGCGCCCTCGCGGAGGCGGGGCGGCTGCCGGGCGAGGCCAAGCCGATCGCGCGCCGAGGACGCCCTCCCGCGAACCCTCCCGAGCGCCAGTAGCAGAACCGTGACAATCGGCCCCCACCTGGGCCTTCACACTCCACGCCAGCACCTACACACTCCGCGTATACATGCGGCGTATACACCCCATGTAGAGTCATGGCCATGTCCATCGGTCACACCCTTCTAGGGCTCCTGGAATCGGGCCCCCGCCACGGTTACGACCTCAAGCGGGCCTTCGACGAGAAGTTCGGTCACGACCGGCCGCTGCACTACGGCCAGGTCTACTCGACGATGTCCCGGCTGCTGAAGAACGGGCTCGTCGAGGTCGACGGGATCGAGCCCGGCGGCGGGCCCGAGCGGAAGCGGTACGCGATCACCGACGCCGGCATCACCGACGTACAGCGGTGGCTCGCGACGCCCGAGAAGCCGGAGCCGTACCTCCAGTCGACCCTGTACACCAAGGTCGTCCTCGCCCTGCTCACCCGGCGCAACGCGGCCGACATCCTCGACACCCAGCGCGCCGAGCACCTGCGCATGATGCGGATCCTCACCGACCGCAAGCGCAAGGGCGATCTCGCCGATCAGCTCATCTGCGACCACGCCCTGTTCCACCTGGAGGCCGATCTGCGCTGGCTGGAGCTCACCGCCGCGCGCCTCGACAAGCTGGCCGAGGTGGTGGCCAAGTGACCCCGCCTCCCGGTTCCCTGCTCGCGGCCGAAGAGCTGCGCAAGGCCTACGGCCCGACCGTCGCCCTCGACGGCGCCGAGTTCTCCATCCACCCCGGCGAGGTCGTCGCCGTCATGGGGCCGTCCGGCTCCGGCAAGTCGACCCTGCTGCACTGCCTCGCCGGAATCGTGCCGCCCGACTCCGGGTCCATCACCTACAACGGGCACGAGCTGGCCGGCATGAGCGACGCCCAGCGCAGTGCGCTCAGGCGCTCCGAGTTCGGCTTCGTGTTCCAGTTCGGGCAGCTCGTACCGGAGTTGACCTGCGTCGAGAACGTCGCCCTCCCGCTGCGGCTCAACGGGACCTCCCGCAAGGAGGCCGAGAAGGCCGCCCTGACCTGGATGGAGCGGCTGGAGGTCGACGGCCTGCGCAAGAAGCGGCCCGGCGAGGTCTCCGGCGGTCAGGGGCAGCGCGTCGCCGTCGCCCGTGCGCTGGTCACCAACCCGCGTGTGCTCTTCGCCGATGAGCCCACCGGCGCGCTCGACTCCCTCAACGGCGAGCGCGTGATGGAGCTGCTGACGGATGCCGCGCGGTCCACCAACGCAGCCGTCGTGCTGGTCACGCACGAGGCCCGGGTCGCCGCCTACTCCGACCGCGAGATCGTCGTACGGGACGGCAAGTCCCGGGACATGGAGCGGGTCGTATGAGCGTCGGCCAGTGGGCCAAGGACCTGGGCATGGGGGTCCGGTTCGCCTTCGCCGGCGGACGTGAGGGCTGGGTCCGGGCCCTGCTGACGGCCGTCGGGGTCGGGCTCGGCGTGGCGCTGCTGCTGCTGACGACCGCCGTACCGAGCGCGCTGACCGAGCGCGAACACCGCGGCAGCGCCCGGGACGACTTCACGTACGGCGCGAAGCCGCTGCCCAAGGCGGACGACACGTTGATCATCGCGGAGGTCGACACGACCTTCCGCACCGAGGACGTACGGGGCCGCCTCCTGGAGCCCGAAGGCCCGCGGGCCCCGCTGCCGCCGGGTGTCGAGAAGTTCCCCGCGAAGGGCGAGATGGTCGCTTCGCCCGCGCTCAAGCGCCTGCTGGAGTCCGACTCGGGCAAGCTGCTGCGCGAACGCCTCCCCTATCGGATCACCGGCACCATCCAGCAGTCCGGACTCGTCGGGCCCGCCGAACTCGCCTACTACGCGGGCGGCTCGGGTCTGGCAAGCCATCTGAGCAACGGTTCCATCGAGCGCATCGACTACTTCGGGCCCTCCTCAGGGATGGTGGACGACGGGCTGGACCCGATCCTGATCCTGCTCGTCATGATCATCTTTGTGGTGCTGCTGCTGCCGGTCGGCGTGTTCATCGCGGCGGCCGTGCGCTTCGGCGGCGAGCGCCGGGACCGTCGGCTCGCGGCCCTCAGGCTGGTCGGCGCGGACGGGGGGATGGCGCGCCGGGTCGCGGCCGGCGAGGCACTCGCCGGGGCACTGCTCGGGCTCGTCCTCGGCACCGGATTCTTCCTGGTGGGGCGTCAGCTGGCGTCCCTGTTGAAGGTACGCAACACCAGCGTGTTCCCGAGCGACCTCAATCCGTCGCCCGCGCTCGCCGCGCTGGTCGCCGTCGCCGTACCGGCCGCGGCCGTACTGGTGACGCTGTTCGCGCTGCGCGGGGTCGTCATCGAGCCCCTCGGCGTCGTCCGTACGGCGAAGCCCCCGCGCCGTCGGCTGTGGTGGCGACTGCTGCTGCCGCTGGCCGGCCTCGCGCTGCTGTACCCGATGATGGGGCAGGGCAACGGCAACGGGAACTTCAACGAGTGGATGGTGATCGGCGGCACCGTACTGCTGCTGGTCGGCGTCACCGCGCTGTTGCCGTGGCTCGTCGAGGCCGTGGTGGCCCGGCTGAACTCGGGCTCGATCTCCTGGCAACTAGCGGTTCGCAGGCTCCAGTTGAGCAGTGGCACGGCTGCCCGCATGGTCAACGGCATCGCGGTCGCGGTGGCCGGGGCGATCGCCCTGCAGATGCTGTTCGCCGGGGTCGAGTCCGACTACACCGAGGACACGGGCAACGACCCGAGCCGGGCTCAGCTGACGTTGCACGTGCGGGACGACGTGTCGCTGGGCGAGCTCGCCGGGCAGCTGACGCGCACCGAGGGCGTGCGCCACGCGACGGCCCTCGCCGAGGGCTCGGTCGGCGACCGGGCCAAGGAGCCCGAACTCTCGCTGGAGGCGACCGTCGCCGGCTGCGCCGAGTTGCGTGAGGTGGCGCGTCTGACGTCCTGCCGGGACGGCGACATCTTCAGGATCCTCGGCAGCCAGTACGACAGCGAGACGGAGAAGGTCACCAAGCCGGGCGGGACCCTGTACTTCGACCCGGCCTACCCCGATTCGCCGAGCCACACGGTGTCCTGGAAGGTGCCCGCCGACATCAAGGCGGCGGCGCCACGCGAGGATCCGACCGGCTACGAGCGCGGCGGCCTGCTGTTCACCCCGGGCTCCCTGCCCGAGGGCGCGGCAGCCGGCATGTTCGAGAAGGTGTACGTCTCGCTGGACACGTCGGTGCCGGACGCCGCCGAGTTCACGCGCAATGCCGCCGCGCGGATCGATCCGCTGACGGACGTGAGCGCCCTGGTCGCCAGCCGGCAGTCCGAGGAGTTCCGCGCCATCCGCAACGGCCTGTTCGTCGGGGCGACCTGCGTCCTGCTGCTGATCGGCGCCAGCCTGCTGGTCTCCCAGCTGGAGCAGCTGCGCGAGCGCAAGAAGCTGCTGTCGTCCCTGGTCGCCTTCGGCACCCGGCGCCGCACGCTGAGCCTGTCGGTGCTGTGGCAGACGGCGATCCCGATCGCGCTGGGTCTGCTGCTGGCGTCGGTGGTGGGGCTGACGCTGGGCGCGGTGCTGCTGAAGATGGTCGAGGCCACGGTGAGCGTGGACTGGGCGAGCGTGCTGACGATGACCGGCATCGGTGCCGCGGTCGTGTTCGCGGTGACGCTGCTCAGCCTGCCGCCCCTGCTGCGGCTGATGCGCCCGGACGGGCTGCGCACGGAGTGAACGACCGGGGGCCGGCGCTCAGCCGTCGGCCCCCGGTCGACAGAGGCACCCGCCCCAGAGACGGCACCCTCTGCGCACAACTCACCCCTCCGCCCCCAACACCCGCACGGGCAACGGCCGCAACGCCTCCCGCAGGGCCTCCGCCAGCTCCTCGTACTCCCCACCCCGCGCCGCCCCCGTCCGCATGGCGAGGGCGACGCGGCGGGTGGGGGCCGGGTCCGCGAAGTACCCGGTGAGGAGCTGGCTGCTGCGCGTCGTCTCCAGCTTGAGGGCGGTCCGCGGGAGCAGCGTGCAGCCCAGGCCGCCCGCGACGAGCTGCACGAGCGTCGACAGCCCGGCGGCCGTCGTGGTCACGGGGGCGTCAGCGCGGCCGGCCTCCCGGCAGATGTCGAGCGCCTGGTCACGCAGGCAGTGCCCCTCGTCCAGAAGCAGCAGGTTCAGCTCCTTGAGGGCCTCGCGCGGGATGCCCTCGCGCCCGCCGAGCCGGTGGTCGAGCGGCGTCACGAGCACGAAGTCCTCGTCGAAGAGCGGGAGTTCGGTGACACCGGGCACGCCTAGCGGGACGGCGAGCAGCAGCAGGTCCAGTCGGCCGGTGGCGAGCCCCTCGACGAGGCTGGCGGTCTGCTCCTCGTGCACCTGGAGGTCGAGGTGCGGGTAGCGCTCGTGGACGAGGCGCAGGACGGTCGGCAGCAGATACGGCGCCACCGTCGGGATGACCCCGAGCCGCAGGGCGCCGGTGAACGGAGCCCGCACCGCCTCCGCCTCCTCCATCAGCGCCGCGACCTCCACCAGCACCGCCTTCGCCCGTACGGCCAGCCGCTCACCGGCGGGCGAGAGAAGCACCTTGCGGGTCGTCCGCTCCACCAGCGTGACCCCGAGGGTCTCCTCCAGCGCGGAGACGGCACCGGACAGCGCGGGCTGGCTCATGCCGATCGCGGCGGCGGCGTCGCGGAAGTGGAGGTGCTCGGCCACGGCGGCGAAGGCGCGCAGCTGCGCGAGGCTCGGCTGCCTCCTCTTACCAGCAGTCACTGATAAATACCTCCGATCAACTCGACCGAGTGTAGCTATTTCCCGTATCAATGCAGCCTGTGCCAGGATCGGTAAGGTCCAACCCAAGGGAGACACCTGTACAGACACAGGTGTCTCTTCGCTGCAAGGAGAGCGTGTGCTCACTGTCGGTGACAAGTTCCCCGAGTTCGAACTGACCGCCTGCGTCTCGCTGGAGAAGGGCAAGGAGTTCGAGACGATCGACCACAAGACCTACGAGGGCAAGTGGAAGATCGTCTTCGCCTGGCCGAAGGACTTCACCTTCGTCTGCCCGACCGAGATCGCGGCCTTCGGCAAGCTGAACGAGGAGTTCGCCGACCGCGACGCCCAGGTCCTCGGCTTCTCCGGTGACTCGGAGTTCGTCCACCACGCCTGGCGCAAGGACCACGACGACCTGCGCGACCTGCCCTTCCCGATGCTGGCCGACTCCAAGCACGAGCTGATGCGCGACCTCGGCATCGAGGGCGAGGACGGCTTCGCCAAGCGCGCCGTCTTCATCGTCGACCAGAACAACGAGATCCAGTTCTCCATGGTGACCGCCGGCTCCGTCGGCCGTAACCCCAAGGAGGTCCTGCGGGTCCTGGACGCCCTGCAGACCGACGAGCTGTGCCCGTGCAACTGGACCAAGGGCGAGGACACCCTGGACCCGGTCAAGCTGCTTGCCGGAGAGTGAGTGACATGTCCCTCGACTCCCTCAAGTCCCGCATACCGGACTACGCCAAGGACCTGAAGCTCAACCTGGGCTCGGTCATCGGCAACTCCGACCTCCCGGCCCAGCAGCTGTGGGGCACGGTGCTCGCCACCGCGATCGCCTCCCGCTCCCCGATCGTGCTGCGCGAGCTGGCGCCGGAGGCCAAGGCGAACCTTTCGCCGGAGGCGTACACCGCGGCCAGGTCCGCCGCCGCGGTGATGGCGATGAACAACGTCTTCTACCGGACCCGGCACCTGCTGTCCGACCACGAGTACGGCAGCCTGCGCGCGGGCCTGCGAATGAACGTCATCGGCAACCCCGGTGTCGACAAGGTCGACTTCGAGCTGTGGTCCTTCGCGGTGTCCGCCATCAACGGCTGCGGCCTGTGCCTCGACTCGCACGAGCAGGTGCTGCGCAAGGCCGGCGTGGACCGCGAGACGGTCCAGGAGGCCTTCAAGATCGCGTCCGTCGTTCAGGCGGTCGGTGTCACCCTGGACGCCGAAGCGATTCTGGCGGAGTAGCCCTTCGCCGAGAAACGCGGGGCCCGTTCACCCTGAGGGTGAACGGGCCCTTGTCATTCCTCCGCCGCCGACTTGTCCTTCGCGGGCGGCGGCGGGTCCACGGAAGCCACACCCACCGCGGTCGCTCCCCTCGGTTCGGGTGCGTAGCGAAGGGCCGCCTCCTGCGAATAGGCCCGCAGATACCCCACGATCGTGTTCGTCACCGCCACCAGCGGTACGGCCACCACCGCGCCGCCGATCCCGGCCACTATGCCGCCGGCCGCCACCGACAGCACGACCGCCAGCGGATGGACCCGGACCGCGCGGCCGAGGATGAACGGCTGCAGGATGTGGCCCTCGATCTGCTGGACGGCCAGGACGACGATCAGGGTCATGACCGCGGTGAAGACGCCCTGCGTGACCAGGGCCACGACCACGGCCAGCGCGCCGGAGGCCACCGCGCCGACGAGCGGGATGAAGGAGAACAGGAAGATGAACACGGCCAGCGGGACGGCCATGGGGACGTCCAGGAAGTAGATGCCGATGCCGATGAAGACGGCGTCGATCAGGGCCACCATCACCGTGCCGCGCACATACGCCGTCAGCGTCGCCCAGGCCCGCGGCCCGGCACCCGCGACGCCCTGCCGGGCCGCGGCCGGCACCAGCTTGAGGGTCCACTCCCAGATCCGCTTGCCGTCGTAGAGCAGGAACAGCGTCGAGAAGGCCGCCAGCAGAATGCCGGTGAGCGCCTCGACGATGACCGTCACGCCTTCGAGGCCGGCCGAGGTGATCGCGTCGGTGTTGGCGCCGATCGCCTCCCGGAGGTTCTCGGCGATGTCGTTGATCTGCTTGTCGGTGACGTGGAACGGGCTGTTGAGCAGCCAGTTGCGCAGTTCGTCGATGCCGTCCTGGATCTGGTCGGAGAGGTTGTCGATGTTCTCCATGACCTGCCAGGTCACGAACCAGCCCATCAGCCCGATGACGACGAACCCGAGGATCGCGGTCATCGCGGTGGCGAGCCCGCGCGGCACCCCACGTCGCATCAGCCACGCCACCGAGGGCTGCATCAGCGCGGTGAGGAGCAGGGCGATGACGAACGCCAGCACCACGAGCTGTACGGCGCTGATGACCCGCATCAGCACCCAGACCGTGCCGGCCAGCACCAGCAGCCGCCAGCCGGCCTCCGCCGCGACCCGTACGCCCCACGGCACGACCTGTGCGGGGTCGGGGCGGGGCGGCGGAGCCGCGGGCGCGTAGTCGGGGGGCCGTGGGACGTGGTCGGCGGGCGGCGCCGGGGCGTCGGCTGCGGAGGTCTCGGGCTCGGCGGCGGACCGCTGCGCGGGCTGGATGTCGCCGCTCTCCCGTTCCACCGCCGCGCGACGCTCGTCCAACCGCTCACTCATCTCGGTCAGTCCGGCAGCGAGCCGACCGAGCCACCCTGGCACTCGCGACATGATCCGTCCTCTTCCCCCGTCTCTCCTCACCACTCCCCCCTGGAGTCGTTGCGTCCGACCGTACATGGCGTCGTGCGCGGAAGCGCGAAAGCCCCTCACCGAAGGACGGTGAGGGGCTCCACAGGGTTGAGCGCAGGCTCAGTACCAGTTGTTGGCCTGCCAGAAGTCCCAGGCGCCGCACGGGCTGCCGTAACGGTCGTTCATGTAGTTCAGGCCCCACTTGATCTGGGTGGCCGGGTTCGTCTGCCAGTCCGAGCCGACGGACGACATCTTGGAACCGGGCAGCGCCTGGAAGAGGCCGTAGGCACCCGAAGACGGGTTGACGGCCTTGTAGTTCCAGTCGGACTCGTGGTCCACGATGTTGCTGAAGCACTGGAACTGATCGCTCGGCACCATCTGGCGCGCCATCGACTGGATCTGGGCGATGCTGTACGAGCTGTAGACCGGGAAGTCGGAGGCGCTACGGGACGCCTTCGCCTCGGCCTCTTCGCGCTCCTTGGCTTCCTTCGCCGCCTTCTCGGCGGCTTCCTTCTTGTCGATCGCGGTCTGGGCCGCGGCCTTGCGGGCCGCCTCCTCCGCGTCCTTCTTGGCGCTCGCGTCCGCGGCGATGGCCTGGACGTCGGCCTGCGCCGTCAGCGACTCGGTCTGCACCTGGGCCTGCTGGCCCGCGGGTATGTCCGCGAGGAGCGTCGAATCGGCAGCCGTCGCCTCGGCGTCGTTGTTCTGCGCAGTGCTGCCCGAGGCAACGCCGACGACGCTTCCGACAGCGGTGACCGCGGTGGCCGAGGCCACTGCGAATCCCCTGACCGAAATCGGACTCACACGGTTTCCTTCCAGCATCGCCCGCTTCGGTGACCCTGGCGGACGCAATCGTGCCCCTGGCGCTGGCCTCCCAACTGCGGGGTCACGGGAGGCACGGACCCGGTGGGCAACTCCCCCAAGGGGAGCGCCGCGTGAGAACTCGGGCGGCATACGACGACGCTATGCAGTTGGCTGTGGTGTTGCTGTGGTGCCGTACCGCTGGGGGTACAGGTGTGTCGTATGCGGGGCCTGACAGGAGTGAGACTCTGCCGTACCCGGACGCCGCAAGGCAATTCTGTGTTGCGTGTGAAAGCTCACACCTTGTTTGTGCCAGGGGTTTTACGGAAAGCCGCACACGCCGAGGCGCCGCCCGGATAGGCTCCCTGCCTTTCCGAACGGCGCCAACCAACGAGTAGCTACCGCAAGTTGAGCACTTGGGTCAGATCTGCCCGTCCTCCAGCATTTCGGTCACAAGGGCGGCAATCTGGGACCTCTCGGACCGCGTCAGCGTGACGTGGGCGAAGAGGGGATGCCCCTTCAGCTTCTCCACGACGGCGACGACACCGTCGTAGCGACCGACCCGCAGATTGTCCCGCTGGGCCACGTCATGGGTGAGAACCACCCGCGAGTTGGCGCCAATTCGGGACAGAACGGTCAGCAGGACGTTCCTTTCCAGTGACTGCGCCTCGTCCACGATCACGAACGCGTCATGCAGCGAGCGTCCGCGGATGTGGGTGAGCGGCAGCACCTCCAGCATTCCTCGCGCGGTGACCTCTTCGATGACCTCGCGGCTGGTGACCGCGGACAGCGTGTCGAAGACCGCCTGCGCCCAGGGGCTCATCTTCTCGGCCTCGGAGCCGGGCAGATAGCCGAGCTCCTGCCCGCCCACCGCGTACAGCGGCCGGAAGACCATCACCTTCTGGTGCTGACGGCGCTCGAGCACCGCCTCCAGCCCCGCGCACAGCGCCAGCGCCGACTTGCCCGTGCCGGCCCGGCCACCCATGGACATGATCCCGACGTCCGGGTCGAGCAGCAGGTCGAGCGCGATCCGCTGCTCGGCACTGCGCCCCTTGATACCGAAGGCCTCCCGATCGCCGCGCACCAGACGCACGTTGCCCTCGGGCGAGATCCGCCCCAGCGCCTTGCCGCGCTCGGACTGGATCATCAGTCCGGTGTGCACCGGCAGCTCGGCGACCTCGGGGACATAGACGTGCCCCTCCTCGAAGAGGATGTCCACCTGCTCGCCGGGCAGGGTCAGTTCGGACATTCCGGTCCAGCCGGACGAGTCCGTGATGGCGAGCTCGGCGCGGTACTCCTCGGCGAGGAGTCCGACGGACGAGGCCTTGATCCTGAGCGGGAGGTCCTTCGACACGACCGTGACGTCGAACCCCTCGGCCTGCAGATTGCGGGCGACCGCGAGGATACGGGAGTCGTTGTCCCCCAGGCGGTAGCCGGTCGGCAGCACGCTGGGGTCCGAGTGGTTGAGCTCGACACGGACGGTCCCGCCGAGATCCCCGATCGGGATGGGGGCGTCGAGGCGACCGTGCCGGACCCGGAACTCGTCGAGCAGGCGCAGCGCCTGCCGGGCGAAGTAGCCGAGTTCGGGATGGTGCCGCTTGGCCTCCAGTTCCGTCACCACGACGATGGGGAGCACGACCTCGTGCTCGTCGAAGCGGCTCAGGGCGTTCGGGTCGGCCAGCAGGACGCTGGTGTCGAGAACGTAGGTGCGCCGGTCTGGCTTGTGGCGCTTTGTGCTGGTCACCACGGAAGGACGTACCCCCTCGGATGAGGTCGGGGAGCGACGGAGTGGAGCTGGACCGGTCGTCGGCCGCCCTGCACGCCTGGCACGGGCCGAAAACCGGCCCTCCACTGCTTCTTCCATGCCGTGACCGCACGGTCGAGCTGGTGCAAAGGGCCTCCCGGGCGGACGGCTCCGGCGCCGCCCGCTGAGATACGACACCCGTGGTTCGGGTGTCGACCTGCTTGCCTTATGCCCTCGAACATGCGGTGCCATGCCAGCGCATATGACGGCGCGCTGGTGAACTCCTTGTTACTTCTGTCCCGGAGAGGGTGGCTTTTCTCTCACCCGGATACGGCGAGGAGTGCGCCGGAGAGCGGCTCAGCCGCCGTAACGCCGGTGCCGGGCCGCGTAGTCGCGCAGGGCGCGCAGGAAGTCGACCTTGCGGAAGGCCGGCCAGAAGACCTCACAGAAGTAGTACTCGGAGTGGGCCGTCTGCCAGAGCATGAATCCGGACAGCCGCTGCTCGCCGCTGGTGCGGATCACGAGGTCGGGGTCGGGCTGGTCGCTCGTGTAGAGGTGGCGGCCGATCATGTCGATGTCGACGGACTCGGCGAGCTCCTCCATCGAGGTGCCCTTGGTCTGCGCGTCCAGCAGCATCGACCGTACGGCGTCGGCGATCTCCTGGCGGCCGCCGTAGCCGATGGCGACGTTGACCAGTATCCCGTCGATGTGGGCCGTGGACTCCTCGGCCTCCTTGAGGGCGGCCTGCATCGGGGAGGGCAACAGGTCGGGGGCACCGACGTGGTGGACCCGCCAGCGGCCGTCGGCGGCGAGGGTGCGGACGACGTCCTCGATGATGCCGAGGAGGGGGCCGAGCTCCTCCGGCGGCCGGTTGAAGTTGTCCGTCGACAACAGCCAGAGGGTGACGACCTCGACGTCCGTCTCGGTGCACCAGCCGAGGAACTCCTCGATCTTCTCGGCACCGGCACGGTGGCCGTCGACGGCGGTGGAGCCGGCGGCCTTCGCCCAGCGCCGGCTGCCGTCCACGATCACGCCGATGTGCTTGGGCACCTGAGCGTGGTCCAGGTGACCTTCCACCCGGCGTGCGTACAGCCTGACCAGCAGGCCGCGCAGCTTGTCGCGCAGGTTCACGTGATTGTCAGCCCCTCCGTACGGATCGGACAGGCGCGCGGCGCTCCGCGCGGCGCAGTGGAGGGCGCGGTTCCTGTCCGTATGGCGGTCCCCTGCGGCGAAGCGTACCCCTGCGGGGCTTGGGGCGTGGTTTTGGGGTGCGGGGGGTGGGGTCGGCGCCTTGGGTGGGGGTGTCTGGTGTGCGTGGGCGGCTGCGGGTGAGCGGGGGCTGGTCGCGCCCACGCGGCGGAGCCACATATCAAGCACAGCCCCGCGCCCCTGCCCAGTAGAGGAGAGGAGCGGGCTCGTGGGCACAAAAAACGGGCCGGTCCGTGGGGGGGAGACGGACCGGCCCGAGGGGGGGTTTCCACCATAACCCTTCGTAAGGGATGCTGCGCGCATTGGCGTGCCACAACTACTCTCCGAAATCGCTCGGCGACGGCGCGGTGGCCATGCGGGGGCCTGTTCGTGGCGGAAATGTGGCCGCGTCGACACGGATTCTCTGGGGAAACGGGTGGGATACGGACGGATCCATAGGGTTTGGCGCAGCTTGGGGGGCGCTCGGCGACTTGTCCGCGCTTCCCTCCCCCGGGTGACGCCGACCGCGAACGTCCGCTTGACGGCGCGGATGGCGCCGTGGGGCACAGATGGGGTCGACGCGATGCGCGTCCAGCAGGGGCGCGTACGGGGGCATGGCACCGCGCAGCCCCCTCCACTGCGCGGTGCCGCCGCGCAGCTTTGCTTACGCGAATTACCTTGGTCTGAACTTACGTGACAGGTGAAGGGAAAGCGAGTCAGCCGTCATAACAATGTGGAAAAGGTGAGGGTTCCTTTGATGCGCAGGACGTGGAAGCCGTTCGCGCATGGATGCACGGTTTGCAGTGCAGAGCACACAGAGAGTGGCAAGCCCTCGAATAGAGGACAACATCTGACCTCTGTCCGGCCTAACGTCGCCCCATGACTGTCACTGTCACGTGGGACGAGGCGAGCGCGCGGCGGCTGGAGCGGCAGTTCCTGGACCGTCCCGCCGGGGTCGGCACGCCGGTCGCCGATGTGGTCGGGGCGATGCTGGGCGCGCATGCGCAGGTGCTGTCCGCGGCCGAGGTGTCGGTGGGGGTGCGGGCCGCCGGGGTGTCGCGGGCGGACGTACGGACGGCGCTGTGGGACGAGCGGTCACTGGTGAAGACGTTCGGCCCGCGCGGCACCGTGCATCTGCTGCCCGCCGCCGAACTGCCGCTCTGGTGCGGTGCGCTGAGCGCGATTCCGACCGGGCCGAGCCCGTTTCCGCCGGATGTGCGGGTGACGGAGGAGCAGGCGGAGCAGATCGTGGCGGCGATCGGGGACGCCCTGGACGGGGTGTGTCTGACCGTGGAGGAGCTGGGCGAGGAGGTGGTCGCCCGCACCGGTCCCTGGGCCGGTGACCTGGTGATGCCGGCCTTCCAGGACCTGTGGCCGCGCTGGCGGCAGGTGATGCACCGGGCCGGCCAGTCGGGCGCGCTGTGCTTCGGGCCGAACCGGGGGCGGAAGGTGACGTACACACGGCCGCGGGGGTTCGATCCGGTGCCGGGGGCCGGGCCGGGGCAGGTGGGCGAGGGGGCGCTTCGGGAACTCGTACGGCGGTATCTGCGCGCGTACGGACCGGCGACGCCCCAGTACTTCGCGAAGTGGCTGGCGGCGCCGGTGGGGTGGGCGGTGGCTCTGTTCGGGGAGCTGGCGCGGGCCGGGGAGGTCGAGGAGGTGTCGTTCGAGGGAGCGGCGGCCTGGGTGGTGGCGGGTGACACGGGGTTCCCGGACGGGCGGGTGCGGGGCGTGCGGTTGCTGCCGTACTTCGACGCGTACGCCATCGCCGCGCAACCGCGGGAGTCACTGTTCCCCGGGAAGGCGTACCGGCGGGCTCTGGCGGGCGGTCAGGCGGGGAACCATCCGGTGCTGTTGGTGGACGGTGTGGTGGCCGGGGTCTGGCATCAGCGGCGCCGGGGCCGTCGTACGACGGTCACGGTGGAGTCGGTCGGACGACGGCTGACGGCGCGGCAGGAGAGGGAGCTGGGCGAGCAGGTGGAGCGGGTCGGGGAGGTGCTGGAGGCGACGGCGGAGCTGGTGGTCGGGGAGGTGACGGTCGGTCCGCACGCGTGAGGGCCGTGCCGGGGGGCTCAGGCGTGGGGCTCAGGCGTGGGGCTTGCGGGCCTCGAAAAGGTGGCGGGTGCTGTGCGCGACGAAGGGGCCGTCGGACCGGATCGACTCGTGCAGGGCGCGCAGCCGGGATTCGTACGCCTCGACGGTGAAGCCGGGGACCATCCACACCACCTTCCGCAGGAAGTGGACGACGGCCGCGATGTCGTGGAACTCGATGCGCAGCCGCTCGGCCCGCAGATCGACGATGTCCAGCCCGGCGGCCTCGGCGGCGGCGCGCTCGCGGTCGGGGTGGCGGGCGTCGCTCTGCTCCTCGTGGAGCGGGCCGAGGAAGTACTCGACGAGCTCGAAGACACTGCGCGGCCCGACGTGCTGGGCGAAGTAGGTGCCGCCGGGCCGCAGGACACGGGCGATCTCGGCCCAGTGCGGGCTGACCGGGTGCCGGCTGCCGACCAGGTCGAAGGCGCCGTCGGCGAAGGGCAGCGGGGCGTCCTCCGGGGAGGCGACGACGGCGACGCCGCGCGGGCGGAGGAGGGCGGTGGCCTTGGTGACGTTCGGCGGCCAGCCCTCGGTGGCGACGGTGAGCGGCGGCACCTTCGGGGCGGCGCGGCGGAGGGCGAAGTCGAGTACCTCCCCTCCCCCGGTCTGGATGTCGAGGGCCGCGGTGGCACGGGAGAGCCGCTCGGCGAGGGACGTGGCGTATCCCCAGGAGGGCCGGGCCTCGGTGGCACGCCCCTCGAACCAGGAGAAGTCCCAGCCTTCGGTGGGGACGGCGGCGCCTTCGGCGACGAGGTCTTCGAAGGAGGCAAGGGAAGCAGGGGAGGTGGGGGAGGTAGGGGTGTGCTGCGGCTCAGTCATACGGTGATCGTCCCAGGGTGGGATCAATCGCCGCCGCCGATTTTCCGCTCCTGCCCTGCGCCGGTCTCGGCATCGGTCTCGGCATCGGTCTCGGTCTCGGCATCGGTCTCGGGGAGGACGAGCAGCACATGTTCGTCGTCGCCGTGGTGGAGGGTGCCGGCGTGCCGGAAGCCGTGGCGTTCGAGGAGGCGTACGGAGGCGGTGTTGGCGTGGAAGGGGTCGGCGTACAGCGGACGTGTCCGGTCGAGTTCCAGGAAGAGGGCGAGCGCCCTGGTGCCGATGCCCCGCCCCCAGTACGGCCGCCCGAGCCAGTAGCCGAGGAAGCGGCGGTCGCCGTCCCACCAGGAGACGACGCTGCCCGCGACGTCGTCCCCCACCATGACCGTCCGCACGAGGCAGTTCTCGTCCCCGAGCACTCTCGTCCGCCAGTGCTTCATGAAGGCGTCGCGCGGCCGGGGCGGGAACCTCGACCGCCAGACGGCCTCCGGGTCGTGCTCGTGGACGAGGAAGGTCTCCAGGTCGGAGTCGTGCACGTCTCGGAGGCGTACGTCCGCGGTGTCGTCGCTCATGTCCAGGAGTCTGGCAGGAGCCACTGACAACGCCGCCGAGCCGGGCACGGACCCTCTCGACTACGGCACCAGCGGCCGCACTTCCTCCGCCGCGAACCGCACGAACCCCTCCGGATCGGGCTCGTCCCCCGTCGGCTGCAGCACCACGGTGTCGGCGCCCGCGTCCGCGAGCCGCTGCACGGCCTTCGCGACGGCGCCGGCGTCCCCGGCGACACCGAGATCGGGCACGGAGCCGAGCCCTTCCGCGGCGAGCTCGGCCTTGAGCCGGGCGGCGCCGTCGGGCCCGGTGGCGGTGAGCAGATAGACGACGATCGGATGCGGCCCGACACCGGAACGGCCCGCCGACTCCCGCCCCTCGTCGATGAGTTGCCGGGCCTTCCGTACCCCCTCGGGCGAGGTCGAGGCGGTGAGCAGGGTTCCGTCGGCTGCCTCCCCGGCGAGCCGCAGCGAGCGGGGCCCGGTGACCCCGGCGATGACGGGCACCGGCTCGACGGGCGGCCAGTCGAGTGCGACGTCGTCGAGCTTGACGTACCGGCCCTCGGTACTGACCCGCTCCCCGCCGAGCAGTGCACGCAGGGCGACGAGATGCTCCCGCAGCAGGCTCACCGGCGACTCCACCCTCGCCCCCACCTGCCCCATCCAGTCCTGCACGCCATGCCCGACGGCGAGAATGGGCCGCCCCGGGAACATCCGGTGCAGGGTGGCGGCCTCCATGGCGGCGATGGCGACGTTCCGCAGCGGGACGGGCAACAGCCCGACGCCGACCTTGACCCGCTCGGTCCAGGCGAGGGCGGCCGCGGCCGTGGAGATCCCGCCCTCCCGGAAACAGTCCTCCCAGAGCCAGAGCTCTTCGAGTCCAGCGGCGTCGGCCAGTTCGGCGACGGATCGGAGTCGTTCGGGGGCGAGTTGGGGGCGGAATACTGCGCCGAGTCCGGTCATGCGATCTTTCCTACCCGGGTAGCACTCGCCGGACAACAGAAAATCCAGGAGGTGGCTGAGGATGGGGCGGCGTTGGCGTGACGGGCGAGGGGCCCTGGTCGTCCATGGGGAGCGGGGTGACGTGTCGGTGCCCCTGGAGATCGCCGCGTCCTATCGGGCCCGCACGAAAGGGCTCCTGGGGCGTGATGCCGTCGACGGGGCGATGCTGCTCACGCCTGCCGGCGGTGTGCACACGTTCCGCATGCGCATCCCCATCGATGTCGCATACCTCGACCGCCGGCTGAACGTCATCGCGGTCCACACCATGCGGCCCGGGCGGTTGGGACTGCCCCGGCTTCGTGCCCGGCACGTGCTGGAGGCGGAGGCCGGGGCGATGGCGGGGTGGGGGGTGCGGGTGGGCACGCGGGTGAGTGTGGAGTCGGGGTGAGGAGAGATGAAGTGAAGTGAGGTCAGGTCAGGTCAGGTCAGGTCAGTTGTCCGAGCGCGGGAACGAGACCTCCACCCTTCGGTTCTTCTTACGGCCTGACTCCGTGTCGTTGGAGGAGATCGGGTACTGCTCGCCGTAGCCCCGTACCTCGTAGGTGATCGTGGAGTCGTTCAGCTCCGACTCCAGGACGCCCTGCACGGCGTTCGCGCGCTTCCGGGACAGGACGTCGCCGTGGGCCGAGGAGCCCAGGTTGTCGGTGAAGCCGAAGACGCGGATCCGGGTGGCGTTCTGGGTCTTGATCTCCTCGGCGATGGACGAGATACGGGCCTTCGCCTCGCCGGTCAGCTTCGCGCTGTCCTTGGGGAACAGAACCTCCGCCTGGAGCGCGAACTTCACGTCCGTGTTGGTGTCCTCCCGGCGTTCCTCACCGGCCTGGTCCTCGACCACCTGCTTGATGTCCAGCACCTTGGCTTCGGCGAGCGTCGCGCCCTCCGGGAGCTTGAGGTCGGGGTCGTTGGCGTCCACCTCGACGGGGGCGGCGGCCGTCGCCGCGGTACCGGGCGGGACGCTGGGGTCGTCGGCCGCGTCGGCCGTGGTGGCGCCGAGGATGTTGGCAGCGACCATGAGGGTGGCCGCGGTGAGGGTTAGGGGGAGGCGGGGGGTGCGGGTCATGGTCGGCCTCATCCGGAGATCTGGATGGAGGCGGTGGCGAACGACGGGAGCTGGAAGGTGACCTCCGAGGTCCCGGTCGGCGGCGAAGGGAACTGCATGAACACGGGTACGGATTCACCGGACTTGATCGAGGTGAGGTCCGTCGTGGTCAGAGGACGGCCATCCGTGTCCCGCAGGACGTAGTACCGCTTCTTGCTCTTCGAGTCGACGAGCGTGGCGCCACCGAGTGACCTACCGTGCCTGACGATCTCGGTCTCGTCTCCTCGGAGCACCGCAGGAACGACGACAGTCTTGGCACCGTCGTTCTTCATGGTGCCGTTCACGGTGAGGAAGCCGCCGGAGTCACGCACAGCCGAAGTGACCTGGAGCACCAGACCGTCAGGTCCCTTCATCTCCGCCAAGGGGGCGTCCGTCTGTCCCTCCTGCGCACTCGGGTCGGACCCACTCTTCGACGGAGCGGACGCCGTGGCTTCCGGCTTCTTGTCGTCGTCCCCGCCACTGCCGCAACCGGCCACGCCGAGGGCCAGTCCAGCCGCAACGGTCAGCGCGACCATCCCCCTGTGGGCCTTCGTGGTGAACCGAATGCTCATGCCTCTGCTTCCCTCGTCACTCGTCGATCGCTTGTCAGTCGGCCAGATGGACATCGAAGAGGTCCTCGGGCCCCGGGAGATCGTCAAGATCCTCCGGGTCCAGGGTCCAGTTCCTGTCCTTGCAGGTGAGCTCCGGCAGTACGTGGTCCCCGGCATCCTCCCCCGGGAGCTCGAACTCGCAGAGCGGCTCGATCACGGCGGTGGCGGTCGCTGTCGAGTGCACGTCCTCGGTGCCGGGCACGATGGAGTCACCGACGGGTTTCGTGGTCTTGACCTCGACCTCGTAGCCCGGAGGCAGGCCGAGCATCGACTCGCACTCCGCCGTGGCGTCGTTCTGCGCCGCCAGTTGTGCCGCCCGCCCGCACCCGTCGAACACCACGCCCTCGCCGTCGAAGATGTCCTGCCACTTCGTCGGGTCGAGTACGTTCTCCACCCACTCGTCCGTGAGCTTGTCCCGGGTGTCCAGGGCCGCCGCGAGCGCTGCCGCGTCCGCTGCCGTCTGGGCACCGTTCCGATTTGCCGCGGCCTGGCCGACCGCAAGGTAAGCGAACGCAAGAAAGAGCAGGCCCGCCACCACCGTGATGTAGATGGGAAAGGCCTGCCCTGCGTCGCCGGACCTGGATGGCCGCATCAGCCGCCGGTCACTTCGGCGATCTTCTCCGTGATCGCGTCGTAGATCGTGCTGCCGATGTCCGTCCCCGTGATCGCCAACACGATCGCTACCACCACGGCAATGATCCCCAGGTATTCCACCGCCGTCTGCCCCTCGTCGTTGCGCACAGCGCGTGAGCGGAGGCGTGCGACGGTGGTGTTGATCCAGTTGCTCATGGTGTTCCCCTCTGGTGTCCGGCGATCGCTGAGCACTTCGCTCGTAATGCTCATGAGAAAAGTAAGCGGGATTACCCGGAACACCAGAGGGTCCCAGGGCCCAATTCCGGGCCCAGTCCGAAAACCATCGCTGTGTCATCGCCGATCAACTCCGTCCTGGGTGTGAACCCGGGGCGGTGCCCAGCCACTTGGCGGCGGCTTCCGCCCGGCTGGTGCTGTGGAGTTTGGCGAAGATGCGGTTGATGTGGTTCTTGACCGTCTTCTCGCTGATGAAGCAGGCGGCGGCGATCTGCTGGTTGTTCATGCCCGATGCGATGAGGTCCATGATCTCCGCCTCCCTCCTGCTCAGCTGGAACCGCGAACGGTACGACGACGACTGTCCCACATCTGGTTGCACTTGCGAAAGGAGTTCCGGGGAATTGCCCGTAGGAGTTGATAGTTGAGAGTTTGCTTCCGCGAGCGACGGCGCTGCCGCAGCTGCCGCCGTAGGCGTGAGTCGAGGCGGCCGACCTCGCTTGATGTCCCGTACGGCCTCCACCAGTTCGTCCGTCGTGAACTCACCGTGGACCAGGTACCCGACTGCCCCTCGGCGCAGGGCCTCGCGGACCGTCTCCGACTCCGCGCTGTACGTCAGCATCAGCACCGGGGCGATGCGCACGAGGTGCGGAAGTGCCGTGATGCCGTCCATGCCCGGCATGCGGACGTCCAGGAGGATCGTGTCGGGGCGGTGGCGGCGGGCCGCCTCGTGGGCCTCGTGGCCGTTCGTCGCCTCGGCCACGACCGTTATGTCCGCGTGGGTGGAGAGGAGGGCCGTCAGGCCGGCGCGGACCACCGGGTTGTCGTCGGCCACCACCAGTCGGAGAGGCTCGGTGGCGGGGGCTGGCTTCCGCTCGGTCATGAGGTCGCCCCTGTCGTCCTCGTCGTCCTTGTCGTCCTCGTCGTCGTCAGGGCCGCCAGCGGGAGTTCCAGGCGGACTTCTGTGCCGCGCGCCTGCCTGCCCTTGCCGATGTGGATGCGGGCTCCTATCGAGGCCGCTCGTTCCGTCATGCCCAGCAGGCCGAAGTGGCCCGTCCGGCGGAGGTGTTCGACGGTCGTGCCGGCGGGGAGGCCCTGGCCGTCGTCCTGGACGGTCAGCCGGAGCACGTCGGCCTCCACGCCCGCCCGTACGTCGACACGGGTCGCCTTCGCGTGGCGGTGGGCGTTCTCCAGGGCCTCCTCGGTGATGGTGAGGAGGTGGCGGGCCACGGCAGGCGGGACGGCGGGCAAAGGGGTCTCGCCCGTGGCGTGGTACGTGGCGCGCATACCGGTGCGGGTTGTGAAGGCCTCGGTGCGGGCCGCCAGTTCAGGCGCGATGTCCGTCGCGTGATCCGGGTCGGACTCGCGGCGCAGGTCCGCCAGCAGCTCCCGGGACTCGGCCGCTGCCCGGCGCGCCGCGCGGGCGACCAGCTCCGCCTGTTGCCTGATCCGGGACGCGTCCATTCCGGGCGATTCCGTGCGGGACGATTCCGTGGGGGACGAATCCATGGCGGGCGAGCCCGCGCCGGTCCGGTCCACGCGGGACGCGCCCACGCCCGACGACGGGTCCACGCCGGACAGGACCACGCGGGACGAGTGCACCCCCGACGGATCCACGCCGGCCAAGCCCACGCCCGACGGATCCACACCCGACGACGGGTCCACGCCGGAAATGACCACACGGGACGAGTGCACCCCCGACGGATCCACGCCGGCCAAGCCCACGCCCGACAGACCCACACCCGACGACGGGTCCACGCCGGAAATGACCACGCGGGACGAGTGCACGCCCAACGGATCCACGCCGGCCAAGCCCACGCCCGACAGATCCACACCCGACGAGCCCACCCCCGCCGACGGATCCACGCCAGCCAGACCCTCACGGGACGAGTCCACCCCGGACAACCCCCCACCCCCCGCCGCCCCCGCCGAAATCGCCAGCCCTTCCGCGGCCAGCGCCACGCCATGCAGCGTCTTCGCCACCGAGTCGTGCATCTCGCGGGCCAGCCGGGCCCGTTCCGCGCTCACCGCTTCCGTGACCGCCAGGCGGGCCTGGATCGTCGTGAGGGCCTGGGTGGCCGTGCCGAAGCGGAGCATGAGGTTGCGCAGGGACGAGCCCAGGGCGCCCGTGATGACGCAGAGGCCCGGGAGGAGGAGCTTCTCCGCCAGGCCGCTGCCCGCCTGCGCCTCCCCGTCGATCGCGTAGGCCAGCAGCAGGATCAGTGACTGCGCGCTGGCGAACACCGCCGCGCCCCGGTAGCCGTAGACGATGCCGGCGAGCAGCGGGGTGCAGACGCTGACGTAGGCCAGCGTGGTGTCCGGGCCCGCGGAGACGAGGAGCAGGGAGGTGCAGAGGGTGTCCGCCGCCAGGAGGGTGGGGTGGCGCAGGAGGAGGGGGCCGAAGCGTTCCCAGTCGCGGAACAGGACGTAGGAGCCCATGAACGTGACCACCACCGAGGCACCCACCAGGCGGGTGGCGAGGCCCGGTGCCGCGTTGAGCAGGGCCCCGGGTGCGGCGAGCGCGATCATGGCGAGCCGGAAGCCGAAGACCTGGCGGCACAGTGCCTGGAGGGCGTTTATCTGGAGGGTGATCGTCGACGACCGTTCCGTCTCCTCGGTCGCCGCACGGGACGTCCAGCGGCGGCGCAGCCCGAACGTGAGGCTCGCCGCCCTCAACAGACCCGCCTCCGTCCGCGCCCCCGTCCCTGTCGCCGTCCCCGTCGACTTCGCCGTCGCCGTTCCCATCCGCACCGGCATTCCTGCCATACAGCCCTCCCCTCCCCTGCTCCCTCCCCCCGTCAACGACTACTCCCCCGTCAAGGACCCGAAGTCCGTCCCCGACCCCAGCAACAGCCCCGCCCCCAGCAGGATCATCGTCGCCGGAACCATGAACGTCGTGATCATCATCGTGGCCTTGGGCACCGCCCGGGCCGCCTTCCTACGGGCGTTCTGGGCGTCCGTGCGGCGCATGTCCTTCGCCAGCGCCACCAGCGTGTCGACGATCGGCGCGCCGAGCTCCTCCCCCTGCTGCAGTGCCGTCACGAACATCGCCATTTGTTCGGAGTCGTTCCTCCTCCTCAGCTCCGCGAAGGCCTGGCGGCGGCTCATGCCGAGGTCCATCTGGCGCAGGGTGATGCGGAGTTCGTCGGCCCAGGGGCCCTCGTACTTCGAGGCGACCCGGTCGAGTGCCTGGCGGAAGCCGAGACCCGCGCTCACCACGACCGCCAGGACGTCCAGGAAGTCCGGCAGGGTGCGTTCGATCTCGTCCTTCCTGATGCGGATCGCCGACCAGATGCCGACCTCCGTCCAGAAGGCGCCGAACGCCAGCAGCAGCAAGGCCATCAGCACCTGGCCCCGGAGCAGGAAGACCAGGAAGCCGACCGCGCCGAGGAAGCCGTACACCGCCCGCCTGGCCGCATAGCGGTCGATGGTGAGGCCGCCGGGGTTGCCCGCGAGGTCGATCCTGCGGCGGTACTTGGCGACCAGCTTCGGGCCCATCAGGCGCAGCACGGCGGGGGCGTAGCGCATGCCCATGCGGTCGATCAGCGAGTCCACGGCGCCGGTGCGGGTCGCGCCGACCTCCAGGGCCAGCGCCAGGTCGCTGGGCAGCTTCGCGTCGGCCCGGTACATGCGGATGCCGGCGAAGACGCCCCACACGCTCAGGCCCGTCACCAGGGCGAGGATCAGGCCGAGTTGTCCGATTTCCGTCGCCGTCATCGCCGTCGTCGTCGTGGCCGTCGTGGCCGTCGTCGTCATCGCCGTCGTAGCCGGCGCCATCATCGTCATCGTCATCGTCTTCTTCCTCCTCTCCCGCTTCCGCGCCTCAGACGTCGATCCGCGACAGGCGGCGGATCAGGATGAAGCCGACCGCGTACAGCCCGAACGCGATCAGCACCGCCGCCTGGCCGACCGGGGAACCGGTCATGCGGTCCAGGGCGCCGTCCTTCACGCCGTTCATCAGGAACAGCGACCCCACGCCCAGCACCGGGACCGCGTACGACGTCATGCTCACCTGGGAGAGCTGGGTACGGACCTCGCGTCGGGTCTCCTTGCGCTCCTCCAGCGTCTCGGTGAGGTTGCGCAGTGCGCTCACCACCTGGCCGCCCGCCCGGTTCGACAGCACCAGCGTCGTGACCAGGACGACCAGTTCGCGGGACGGGAGGCGCTCGGCGAGCTCGCCCAGGGCGTCGTCCATCGAGGCGCCGAGGGCCAGCTGGTTGGAGACCTTGGCGAGTTCCTCGCCCGCCGGGGCCTCCAGTTCCTCCGCGGCGAGGCCGATGGCGGTGCGCATGGCCAGGCCCGCGTGGGCGGCGTTGGCCAGGATGCGGGCCAGTTCGGGGAGTTGGTTGATGAACTTCTCGATGCGCTTCTGGCGTTGCCAGTTGAGGAACTGGACCGCGGCCCAGATGCCCAGGAGGCCCGCGATCGGGCCGAAGAAGGGCGCGAGGGTCGCCTGGCCGATCAGCCACAGGCCGGCCACCGTCGCCAGCATGTAGACGAAGAACTCGCCCGGGGTGACGTCCAGGCCCGTCGCCGCCAGCCGCAGTTCGAGCTGCTTGCCCGGTTTCGTACGGCGCAGTCGGCGGTCCAGGTCGGCGAAGCGGCGTCGGCGGCCCCCGGCCCCGGTGATCTGGCCGGTGGCCGTCAGACGGTCGACCAGGGCCTGGCGCCGGGCCCGGCCGGCGGCGTACGCGTGGACGCCCGCTACGGCCAGCGCGCAGGTCAGCAGGGCTATGCCGGTGGTGAGCGTGATGCGGGTCTGGAGGTCCATGGGGTGGGTCCTACCTGGCTTCTCGGGTGGCGAGCTCGAGCGGGGACTGGGCGACGCCGAAGGCCTGGGGGATCGGCTGGCTCGCCAAGTAGAGGCGGTCCGCGGTGCGGCGTGGGAGGGGGAAGTACTGGAAGGCGCCGTGGACGCGGCCGTCCGGCGTCATGGGCTGGGCGTGGAAGCGGGCCACCGTCGCCAGGCGGTACGGCTCCGCCCCGTGGCTGTCCAGGATCGCGATCTCGGTGATCCGGCGGGCGCCGTCCGGGAAGCGGGTCAACTGGATGATCACGTCCACCGCGCTGTTGATCTGGTCGTGCAGCGCCTCGAAGGGGACGGCGACGTCGGACATGGACGCGAGGGTCTTCAGCCGCATCAGGGCGTCCTCCGCGCTGTTGGCGTGCACGGTGGCGAGGGAGCCGTCGTGGCCGGTCGACATCGCCTGGAGCATGTCCAGGGACTCACCGCCGCGGACCTCGCCGACGACGATCCGGTCGGGGCGCATGCGCAGCGAGTTGCGGACCAGGTCGCGGATGGTGACCTGGCCCTTGCCCTCGACGTTCGGCGGGCGGGACTCCAGGCGGATCACATGGGCCTGCTGGAGCTGGAGTTCGGCCGAGTCCTCGATGGTGATGATGCGCTCGTGTTCGGGGATCAGGCCCGAGAGCGCGTTGAGCAGGGTCGTCTTCCCGGTGCCCGTCGCGCCCGAGACGATGATGTTGGACTTCGCCTGTACCAGCCCGGCCAGCAGATACACCATGGGCTCGTCGAGCGAGCCGAGCCCGGTCATCTCGTGCAGGGTGAAGGAGCGGGGGAAGCGGCGGATCGTCAGGGTCGCGCCGGTCAGCGACAGGGGCGGGATGATGACGTTCACGCGCTCGCCGGACGGCAGGCGGGCGTCCACCATCGGGTTCGACTCGTCCACCCGCCGGTTCACCGTCGAGACGATGCGCTCGATGGTCTGCATCAGCTGGTCGTGGGAGGGGAAGCGGAGCGGCAGCTGCTCGACGCGGCCCGCTCGTTCGACGAAGATCGCGTCCGGGCCGTTCACCATGATCTCGGTGATCGACGCGTCCTCCAGCAGCGGTTCCAGGATGCCCAGGCCGAGGGCCTCGTCGACGACCCTGCGGATCAGCTGCGAGCGCTCGACCGTCGACAGCACCGGGCCCTCACGGCTGATGATGTGCCCGAGCACCCGCTCCAGCCGGGCCCGGCGCTCGGCCGCGGCCAGCGAGCTCATCTCCGCGAGGTCGATCTCCTCCAGGAGCTTGGCCCGGTAGGAGGAGACCAGGTGGCCGTCCTCGCCCCGGCTGCCGTTCTCCTCGGGGGTGTTGATGCGTGACCTCAAGCTCATGGGGATCCTCGTTCAGTGGTCGAGCGGCATGGTCGCGGTCTTCTGGGCGGGGTCGAAGTTCCAGCCGGGGACGATCGACGGGATCTCGACGACGGCGGTGACGGTCACCTCGTCGCCGCCTACCGCGGCGTCACAGGTGACGGACAACCAGCTGCTGATCGCGTTCGAGCAGCCGGCCTGCGCGCTCTCGTCCAGCGAGGCCGCGCGCGCCCCGGCCCGCGCCGCCGTACCCGCCTGCTGGGCCGTGTAGGCGATGAGCCCGACCTGTACGCCTGCCATGGCGACGAGGATCAGGACGGGGATGAACCCGAGGTATTCGAGGGCGACCTGCCCCCGGTCGCGGCGTTTCCTGTCGTACGACATCTCAGCCCGTCTCCTCCTCGACGGCACCCGCGTGGCCGTCGACCGTGAACGGGAACCCGATCGCACCCGGGAAGAGGACGGGGACCTCGAGACGCACATCGGCGGTCACGAAGCCTCCGCCGGTGCTGCACTTCACCTCGCCGGTCCACGCGTCCGGGAGCTTGTCCAGTCCCGCCTGTTGGCAGGCGGCCTGCCGCCCTCCCGGATCCGCCGCGGTCGCCGCCCGCACCGCCTCGTCCGCGGCATTCCCCGCGAGCGAGAACGTGTACCCCAGCAGCACGAACTGCCACAGCAGCACCAGGGTGATGATGATCAGCGGCATCATGCCGAGGAACTCGACGGTGACCTGGCCCTTGTCACCGCCGGACCGGCCCCGGTCACCCCTGAACCGGCCCCGGTCACCCCCGATCCGAGCCCTGTCCCCCCGCCCCCTCACCGCCCCAGCTCCTTCCGCCGCCGGAACGTCAGCGCCGCCCGGTCCCCGCCCCGTGCCTTGCCGTTGCGCCGCTGAAGCGCCCCCTCTGTTCCCTTGACCAGCCCCAGCTCCCCGGCGAGCGCCCACAGGGCCTGTCGGACGGCTCCCTTGCCGTCCAGCTCGTGCACGCGGCCGGCGTCGATCGCGCCCTGGAGTTCCTTGTAGTTGGCGGGGATCGCGGTCGCCGCGATCCCGGTGCCGGTGATCTTCTGGATCAGGGACGGCTGGATCTCCGCACCGCGCGAGTAGCGGTTGACGACGATCGTGGTCTCCTCCGCCTTGCGGATCTGCAGCCGGTCCCACATCCGTACGGTGCGTTTGGCGCCGCGGACGGCGACCACGTCCGGCGTGGTGACCAGGAGCGCCGTGTCGGCCATCTCCACGGCCGCCGCGCTCGCGCCGGTCAACTGGCCGCCGCAGTCGATGACGACGACCTCGTAGCGGGAGCGCAGGGCGCTGACGATGTGGCGGGCGGCACGGTCGGTGACCTCCTCGCCGCGCTCGCCGTCGCCGGGGGCGAGGAGCAGGGCGACCCCGGTGTCGTGCCGGAACACGGCGTCCGCGAGCACGCGCGGCGAGATGTCGTTGATGGCGGCGAGGTCGACGACCGAGCGGCGGAACTGGATGTCCAGGAAGGCGGCGACGTCCCCGGTCTGCAGGTCCATGTCGAGCAGCGCGGTGCCGGCGCCCGACGCCTGGGCGGCGAGGGCCAGTTGGATGGCGGTGAGCGTGGTGCCGACCCCGCCCTTCGCGCCGCTCACCGTCACGACGGTGCCGCCGACGCCGCTGAACACGTCCTCCCCGCCGGCGCCCAGATGCCGCCGTACGCCCACCGACCACTGGGCCACCGCGTGGACCCGGCTGGCCAGCTCCTCGTAGTGCAGCGGCAGGGCCACCAGGCCCCGCGCCCCGTAGTCCATGGCGGCCTGGAAGAGGCCGGGCCCGGCGTCGGAGGTCACGAGGATGACGCCGACCGCCGGGAAGCGCAGGGCGACCTCGCGGATGAGCTCCAGGGCCGGGACGGGGCCGATGCGTTCGTGGACGACGACGACCTCGGGCAGCTCGTCGACGGACTCGGCGGCGAGGCGCGCGAGGGTGTCGACGAGCTGGGTCGAGTCCGTCACCGGGGCCACCGGTTCGGCGTCGGGAAGCTGGCTGAGCAGCGTCGTGAGGGACCGGACCGCGTCCGCGTCGCCGACCGCCGGGAGGATCCTCGTGGGCATGGGGGCCTCTCACTTGTCCTTGGCGAGTTCGTACGTGCGGTCCGTCGCGGAGATGTCGGAGTCGCTGCCGGGGGCCACCAGGGCGAGCCGGACCTCGTCGGCGAACGACTCGGCGTAGGTGATGCGCTGGGCGTCGACGGGGGTCAGGGCGAAGGTGATCGGGACGGCCTCGGTGGTCCGGCGGGTGCGGTCGTCGTCGTCCGGTTCCAGCGAGGTCAGCTCGCCCACGTCGATGACCCGGGCGTTCTCGACGATGAGCTTGGACTGGTCGGGGGCGCTGTCGCTCTGGCCCTCGAAGGTGGCGTAGACGTTGACCTTGGAGCCCGGGGTGATCTTGCCGGCCACGCCGGTCGCCGCGTCGATCATGATGGCGATCTCCTGCTCGCCCGTCTGCAGGGCGGGCTGGTCGACGATCATGTCGCTCTGCAGCAGGGAGCCCTGTCGCAGGGTGGTGACGGCGATCTTGCCCTGGATCTCACGGAGGTTCGTGACCGCGTTCTTCGACAGCCACCGCTCGGGCATCTCGATCTTCTCGAACTGGGCCGCGCTGAGCGGGGTGTAGGGGGCCACGTCCCGCTTGAGCTGGTATGCGGTGACCTCGGGACCGACCTTGGACTTCACGTCACTGATGACGGAGAGGACGCCGGCGAAGGCGCCGAGGGCGCAGACCACCGACAGGAGCAGGAGTATCACGCCGCGGCGCTGACGGGAGTTCATGAACCGTACAACCTCATTGGGGGAATCGGTCGGGGTCGGGTGGGGCGGGGTCCGGTCAGCCTGCGCGGGCCGGTTGCTCGTGGGCGGGCGGGATGGCGGAGCAGAAGACGCAGCGGTCGCCGATGACGTCGATGCCGCACCAGTGACAGGAGTTCTGCCGTACGGAGGTGACCAGTTGGTAAAGCACCGACAGATCGGGCAGGTAGGCGCAGAACTCGACCAGCTTGGACGTCCCCCACCAGGCCGCCGACTCGGCGGGCAGCGCCGCCTCGCGCAGGCCCCTCGCCCGCCAGGAGGGGGCCAGGGTGGTGGTGACCCAGTCGGACGGGAGCTGCCCCTTGGCGACCAGCAGCGAGGTGCCGAACTCCGGGCCGGGGAGGGTGACCGAGGGGCCCATCTTCACCAGGTGCGGGGTGGGGTGGGCGAGGACGCCGAACTGGCTGCCGGGCACCCAGGACTTGGCGTGCGACTTGAGGTCGACGGGGATGCGGTCCAGCTTGGTGACGGAGCCGAGCAGCGCCCCGGCGTGGATGTAGTGGGTGAGCAGCCGGCCGGCGGAGGCGAGGACGCCGGGGCTGAGGTCGCAGGAGGCCAGCTGCCGCAACTGGCGGGCGAGGACGGCGATTCCGAGCGGGGGCAGTTCGGGGCGGAACAGGGCGATCCGGTCGCTCTCCAGCAGGGACCGTACGGTGCGCAGCCGCTGCACCACATTGCGCGGAGTGGCCTGTGAGCAGACGACGATCACATGGCCGTGCTGATCGATCAGGGTCTGCATGTCCGCCAACGACAGGTCCAGGGACTCCTGACCGAGGTCCCCGAGCACGACGGCGGGCACGGTTCGCTCGTCCTGCGCCGGCAGCGCCATGTCGGCGCTGGTCACGGCAATGGCAGTTGGCACGCGCAGCTCCCCGGTGACTTCATTGCGTGACTACCTCAGCACTGTATCCACGGCTTTGTGGCCGGAGAACAGCTTCTCTCCAGCCGAGAAGCAACTCTCCTCACACAAGTCACGGCAAAACGGGGCAGGTTACGCACACGAACTCTCCACTACCGGAATCTCTTGACACGCGAATTGGTCTGGACCAAGTTGTTCACCATGCCTCTTGTCATGTCCATACGCAGCAGATTCCGGGCGGGCGCGGTCACCGCGGCCCTCGCCCTCGCCTTCCTCCCCGCGGGCCAGGCCTCCGCCGCGGACGTCAACAACGCCAAGAACGCCGGCTTCGAGTCCGGCCTGAGCAACTGGACCTGTTCCGCGAACAGCGGGACGACCGTCACCTCCCCGGTGCACGGCGGCACGACCGCGCTCAAGGCGACCCCGGCCGGGCAGGACAACGCCCGGTGCGCCCAGACGGTGGCGGTGAAGCCCAACTCGACGTACACGCTGAGCGCCTGGGTGCAGGGCGGCTACACCTACCTGGGTGTGACGGGCACGGGCACCACCGACGTCTCGACCTGGACGCCCGACTCCGCGGCCTGGAAGCAGCTGTCGACCACCTTCACCACCGGCGCCGCCACGACCTCCGTGACGGTGTACACGCACGGCTGGTACGGGCAGGCCGCGTACCACGCGGACGACTTGTCGGTGTACGGCCCCGACGGCGGCGGGGGCACCGACCCCTCCCCCACGATCCCCGGGGCACCGGGCGGCCTGGCCGTGTCGGGTACGACCTCCTCCTCCGTCTCCCTGGCCTGGAACACCGTCTCGGGCGCGACCGGCTACAACGTCTACCGCGACGGTACGAAGTTGACCGCGGTGACCGGCACCTCGGCGACCGTGACCGGGCTCACCGCCTCGACCTCGTACTCCTTCCAGGTCACGGCGACCAACGCGGCCGGTGAGTCGCCGAAGTCGGCGGCGGTGACGGGGACCACGAACACGCCGACCGGTCCCGGCCCCGCCCTCCCGAAGCACGCGGTGACCGGCTACTGGCAGAACTTCAACAACGGCGCCACGGTCCAGAAGCTCGCCGACGTCCAGTCGCAGTACGACATCATCGCCGTCGCCTTCGCGGACGCGACCTCGACGCCGGGCGCGGTGACCTTCAACCTGGACTCGGCCGGGCTGGGCGGCTACACCGTCGACCAGTTCAAGGCCGACATCAGGGCGAAGCAGGCCGCGGGCAAGAAGGTCATCGTCTCGGTGGGCGGCGAGCGCGGCACCGTGGCGGTGAACGACGCGGCGTCGGCGACGAACTTCGCGAACTCCGTCCACTCACTGATGCAGACGTACGGCTTCGACGGCGTCGACATCGACCTGGAGAACGGCCTCAACGCCACCTACATGACGCAGGCCCTGCGCTCGCTCTCGTCCAAGGCGGGCTCGTCGCTGATCATCACGATGGCGCCGCAGACCATCGACATGCAGTCGACGTCGAACTCCTACTTCCAGACGGCCCTGAACATCAAGGACATCCTCACGGTCGTCAACATGCAGTACTACAACAGCGGCTCGATGCTGGGCTGCGACGGCAAGGTCTACAGCCAGGGCTCGGTGGACTTCCTGACCGCCCTGGCCTGCATCCAGCTGGAGGGCGGCCTCGCCCCGTCCCAGGTGGGTCTCGGCCTGCCGGCCTCGCCGAGCGGCGCGGGCAGCGGGTATGTCTCGCCCACTGTCGTGAACAACGCCCTGGACTGTCTGGCCAAGGGCACGAACTGCGGCTCGTTCAAGCCGTCCAGGACCTATCCCGACCTGCGGGGCGCGATGACCTGGTCGACCAACTGGGACGCCGCGGCCGGCAACGCGTGGTCGAACGCGGTGGGGCCGCATGTGCACGGGCTGCCGTAGGAGCCGTTGACCTCACCCCGTCGGACGGTAGTGGCCGAGCACCCAGGCGAGCTGCGGGAACCACTCCTGCAGCCTCGTCCGGGGCTTGGCCTCCACCACGCACTCGAAGAACCGGCCGTCCATGTGGACCACGGCGACCATCAGGGCCTTGCCGTCGGGGCTCGCCTTGTAGTGGACACTGCGGATCTCGGGCCAGGGGAACTCCATCGTGAAGTCCCCGAGCTCGAAGACCACGCCGGACACGTCGACGACGACCGCGTTGCGTTTGTCGACGGCCAGGAACTCGGGGCCGGCCGGTGCCGGCTGGGGCGGGAGCGGGGCGTACGGTGGCTGCGCGGGCGCGTAGGGGGGTTGCCCGGGCTGCCCGGGGGCGTACTGCGGCGGGGGCGGGCCGAAGCCCGGGGCGGGTGGGGGTGGCTGCTCGGTCATCGGGTCCTGTGTCCTTGTACGCGCCGAGAACTTCTCGGTGCTGCGGTGAAACATTCTCCCTGCCTCACCGCATCAGTGAAGTGAGGACCTCGCCGACAGCCGGCACACAGCAGCAGGGGGAACGCATGAGACAGGGCCGCGCGGACGAGTACGCCGAGTTCGCGGCGGCGAGGGCCGGCCATCTGTACCGGTCGGCCTGTCTGCTGACCGCCGGGGACACCCACCTCGCCGAGGACCTCGTCCAGGAGACACTCGGCCGGATCTACGTCCGCTGGGGACGTGTGTCCCGGGTGGGGAACCCCGCCGGGTACGCGCAGACCGTCCTCACCCGCGCCTTCCTCGCCCACCAGCGGCGGCGCAGCAGCACCGAGCGGGCCACGGACGCGATTCCCGACCGCGCGGCGTCCCACGGCGGCCAGGGCGACCTGCCGCTGCGGCTGACCCTGCTCCAGGCGCTCTCCGGCCTGCCCGCCAAGGACCGGGCCGTGATCGTCCTGCGGTACTGGGAGGACCGGTCCGTCGAGGAGACCGCCGACGCGCTGAACGCCAGTTCCGCGGCGGTGCGGACGCGGTGCACCCGGGCGCTCGGGCGGCTGCGCGAGCTGCTGGGCGAGGACCTCGGCGAGTACGCGGCTTCCTGACCCCCGGAAACCCTCCCACCCCCACGACTCTCCCCCGCCCCCGACCCCGATCCCGAGAAACGGTGGATTCGCCATGCCTGTGGAACACGACGAGGAGCACTTCGCGGGGCGGCTCGGTGACGCCCTGCACGACGCCGGTGACCGCTTCGACGCCGACCGGGCCGCGCTCGTCGCGGGCGGACTGGCGCGGGGCCGCCGGCAGCGGCTGCGCCGGCGGGCCGCCATGGCGGGCGGCGCGGCCGGGATCGCGCTCGTGGGGGTGGGCGGGGCGCTGCTGGTGCCCTGGGGCGGCACGCCCGCCCCGCGGCCGGCCGACTCCAGCGTGGCCGAACAGCCCTCCGCCACACCGTCCGCGGTTCCCCTGACGGGCCGCGAACTCATCGCCACACTCGAAGACCTGCTCCCCGAGGGAAAGGTCAGCGAGCAGCAGGCACGGGGCACCGAGGGCTCGATGCCGTCGCCGTACGTCCACCTCGTCCACGACGACGGCAAGGGCCCCGGAGCCATCGCCGTCAGCCTGAACCGGGTCGAGCCGGGCAGCGAGCAGGCCCGCCAGGTTGTCGACTGCCCGGACAAGACGCTGACCCCGCACGACAGTTGCGTCTCCAGCCGGCTGCCGGACGGCTCCCTGCTCATGCTGTTCCAGGGCTACGAGTATCCCGACCGGCGCGTCGACACCAAGAGGTGGACGGCCGACCTGGTCACCCCGACCGGACAGCATGTCTCCGTCAGCGAGTGGAACGCCGCCGCCGAGAAGGGCGCGCCGGTCAGCAGGCCCGAACCGCCCCTGTCCACCGCCCAGTTGAAGGAACTGGTGACGGCCCAGGTGTGGCGCAAGTACGTCGAATTCATTCCCGAGGACACCGGGAAGCCGACGGCGACGGCCGCGCCGGACCCCGTCGAGGAGGCGTCCTACGACAAGGTCCTGGACACGCTCGTGCCGCTCCTCCCCAAGGGCGCCGAGGTGGTCGAGAGGGGCGAGGACTTCTCGTACGCCGTGATCGACGACGGCAAGGGCAGGAGCCTCGTCGAGATCGGCGTCCAGCACGGCATGGGCGACGTAGCCGACGAGCTGTTCGGGGACGGCTCCGAGACCCTGGCGGACGGCACCAAGGTCACGGACCGCCAGGACGCGGGCGACAAGGACGTCCCGGGCTGCGTGCGGTGGACCGTCGACACCCTGCGCACGGACGGCTTCCGCGTCGCGGTCAGCGCCTACAACGCGGCAGGCCCGCATGCCGCCCCGTCCCGTGCGAAGCCCGCCCTGACCGTGCAGCAGCTCCGGGAGATCGCCCTCAGCCCACAGTGGAACAGGTTCCGCTAGGCCACTAGAAGAACTCCGACCACGGCTGGTCCCAGATCTGCTTCACGCACAGCACCAGGAACAGCAGGCCCGCGATCACGAGCATCGCGTTGCTGACCGGACCGTTGCGCCACTCCCTCGGTGTGCGCGAGGAGTTGAGGAGCCAGAGCAGGGTTCCGGCGAGGAACGGGAGGAAGGCCGCGCCCAGGACGCCGTAGAGGATGATCAGGCGGAAGGGCTCGCCCTGGAAGAGCAGGACGATGGGCGGGAAGGTCAGCCACAGCAGGTACGCGCGGAACGGCCACGAGCGTTCGCGCGCGCCGGAGGCGACCTCCTCGCCCTTCTGCTCGCCCTGTCCCCGGTAGCGGGCTACGAAGTCGGCGAACATCAGGCTCACGCCGTGCCAGACGCCGATCAGGGAGGTGTACGAGGTGGCGAAGAAGCCGATCAGGAAGAACTTGGCCGTCGCGGCCCCGTACTCCGCCTCCAGGATGTCGCTCAGCTGCAGCAGCCCCTTGTCGCCGCCGGCGATGGCCACGTTCGCCGAGTGCAGCAGCTCCGCGCCGACGAAGAGCATCGCGATCACGAAGATGCCGGTGGTGGCGTAGGCGACGCGGTTGTCGAGCCGCATGACCTTCATCCAGCCGGTGTTCGTCCAGCCCTTGGCGTTGACCCAGTAGCCGTACGCGGCAAGGGTGATGGTGCCGCCGACGCCGCCGATCAGGCCGAGGGTGTTGAGGATGGAGTCCTTCTCGTCGGGCAGGACGGGCAGCAGACCGGCGAAGGCGTCGGGGAGGTTGGGCGTGACGCGGATCGCCAGGTAGACGGTCACCACGAACATGACGCCCACCATGACCGTCATGACCTTCTCGAACACGGCGTACTTGTTGAACCAGACGAAGACCAGCCCGACCAGACCGCAGGCGATGGCCCACCACTCCAGGTCCATCACGTCCGGGAACAGCGCCTGCAGCGGCAGGGCGCTCGACGACATCGCGGCCGCGCCGTAGACGAAGCCCCAGATCACGGCGTAGACGCCGAAGAAGTACGTGGTCCAGCGGCCGAGGCTCGCCCAGCCGTCGAAGAGGGTGCGCCCGGTCGACAGATGCCAGCGCCCCGCCGCCTCGGCGAGGGAGATCTTCACCAGACAGCCGACGACCGCCGCCCAGAGCAGCGTGTAACCGAAGTTGCTGCCCGCGATGAGGGTGGCGACGAGATCGCCGGCCCCGACGCCGGTCGCGGCGACGACGATGCCGGGGCCGATGTAACGCCAACTGGACTTACGGGGACGGGAGTTCGCCTCGCCGACCGGTGATGCCGCTGTGTTACCCGTGGTGTCCGCCATGAGCGTCAAGAAAGCGCAAAGGCGCCGAGCGGACAAGAGGGCGTGCGCGATCTCCACCCGATGTGCTCACAGGGGTTTGGCGGGCGCCGGGGCTTTCACCGGCAGCAGTCGTCCGACCCGCACGTGCCGAGCTCGAACCACACTGTCTTGCCCGTCCCGTCCTGCTGGCAGCCCCAGCGCCGGGCGAGCGCGTCCACCAGGAACATTCCGCGACCGCTCTCGGAGGAGCCCGCCTCCAGCACGGTGGGAACGCGCCTTCCCGCGTCCCGGACCTCGCAGCGCAGGATCCCGTGCGCGGCGAACAGCGTGAGCCGGAAGCGGCTCGCCGAGTGCAGCAGGGCGTTGGTGGCCAGCTCGCTCACCAGCAACTCGGCCACGTCCGCCACGTCGTCCAGGTCCGCGAGCCCCCATCCCTCCAACTGCCGGCGGACCTCCGCACGGGCCTCACGGATCGCGGAGGGACGGGGGTCGTACTCGACGCTCAGATGGCCGGCCCTCATGGGCGGTTGGGGATACCCGGAGAGGTGCAGCATGGGTCCACAGTGGCGTGGACGGGGGTACGGCCGCACGGGGAGGAATACCCGATTCCATACCTGCACCGCCGCATACCCGCACCGGCCTCCGCTACCCGTACTGCAGCCGTACGCTCGCCCCTTCCCCCTCGTCACGCACATCGACGTACGCGCACACCTGCCGTGCGAACCACAGCCCCTGCCCGGGTTCCAGTTCCGCGCTCGGCGGCGGGATGAAGCCCGCGAGGGGGTCGTCGACCCGGTGCGCGGCGCGCAGTTCGGCGACGCACGCCGGGGGTTGGGCCCACAGCAGGGCCCCGTCGAGCGGGCCGACGGCGTCGGCCGCCTCGATGACGGCCGTGGCGAACAACTCCGCGTCCGCGACGGGCAGTCCACGCGCGGCCGCCCAGGCGCTTACGGCTTCGGCGGTGGGCATCGGGCCGGGGAGCCGCTCGGCGTCGGCGGGAGCCGGTGGCAGCGGTACGGCGTCGAGTTCCGCGGCGAGGCGGACCGGGTCCTCGTACACACCGGTGTCGGGGTGGGCGCGGCGGGCCGCGGCGACGATGGCGGGGCCCGCGACACGGGCGTCGTAGGCGCACAGGGCCGTCGTCGCGAGCGGGGCGAAGAGGAGGTTGGCGAGGGCCTCGTAGCGGATCCACTCGGCCGTCTCACGCGGCGAGCGGCCCGCTCGGCCGCCCCAGAGGGGCTCCATGAGGAGATGGATACGGCCGCCGGGGCCGGCGTTCGCGGCGAGGTAACCGGCGCCCTGGGCGATCGCGTTGGCGGCGGAGCCGGTGTACCACTCGGTGTGCGGGACGAGTCCGACCTCCTTCGCGTCGCCGCCGAGGGCGTCGCGCAGGAGGTTCAGGCGGGCGGTGGCGGCGATGGCCACGGGCGGGGGTTCGCCGGGGGCGGCGAGTCCTTCGGCGAGGAAGGGGAGGGCGGCGGCGAGGAACTCGTCGTCGGTGGCGTAGACGGCCATGCGGTGGTCGAAGGGGGACTGGGCTGGTGCGAGTCGGGGGGTCATGGGGTGGGACCTCCTTGGGAGCCGGTTGTCGGGTGTGCCGGTCGTGGGGCTCGCTCAGCGCTGGGCCGCCACCCAGGCCGCGATCTGGCTGCGGTTGCTGAAGCCGAGCTTGCCGAGGATGCGTTCGACGTGGCCCTCGGCGGTGCGGCGGGCGATGACCAGCCGGTCGGCGATCTGCTGATTGGCGAGACCCTGGGCGACGAGCTCGGCGACCTCGGTCTCGCGGCGGGTGAGGTGGACGCCGGTCGTGAGGTGGGGGGATCGGGGTCTGCCGTCGGTCCGGCGGGTGCCCGTCGGGTCTGCCGTGTCTGTGGTGCCCCTCGCACCTGTCACGTCGGGGGTGGCCTTGGGCCGTCGGTCGTCGGTGACCGCGTAGGCGACGGTCTCCGTGAGGCCGAGTCGAGTGCCGCGTTCGTACGCCCGTTGGAAGACGGGGCCGTTCAGGGCCTCGCGGGTCCGGGTCTCGCTGTCGTGGCGGGTCGCGTTGAGGGCCGCCGATCCCCAGCGGTCGCGGTCGATGCCGGACCAGGTGCGGTCGGCGGCGCCGAGCAGCACGGCCGCGCGTTCGTGGGCGCGGGTCTCCGTGGCGACGTGGGCCAGGAGGTCGAGGGTGAGGGCGATGCCGAGGACGTCGTGGACGGCGAGTTTGAGGCGCAGGGCCCGGCGGGCGTGGTGTTCGGCCCGGCGCCAGTCGCGCTGCACGGTGTGGGCGAGGGCGAGCATCCGCAGCACGTACGAGTGCACCCACTCCTCGCCGTGCCGTTCGCACATCCGCCGGGCCCGCTCGCAGACCTCGACGGCGCGGTCGGCCTCGCCCAGGAAGCCCAGGGCGCAGGCGAGTTCGACCTGGTCGAGGCCGTACAGGCTGAGGTGCTGGCCGGGGACGGGGCCGCGGGCGACGCTGGTCTCGAAGTGCTCGAGCGCGGTCGGGAGGTCGCCCAGGAACAGGGTGATGACGCCGATGGCGTACGCGGCGTGGGCCGCCTCGGCCTCGTCGTCGAGGTCCTGGGCCAGGGCGTGGGCGTCGCGGGCGAGGGAGAGGCCGGCGGTGAGGTCGTGGGTGGCGGCGGCGAGGAGGCCGGCGATCCACAGGCCGCGGGCGCGTTCCGGGGTCGGCTCCGGGTTGGCGGCGAGGGCGCGGTCGAGCCAGTGGCGGCCCTCGCGGGGGGCGCCGCAGGCGTGCCAGTAGAACCAGAGGGTGCCGGCGAGGCGCAGTCCGGGGAGGCGGTCGCCGGGGGTGGTGAGGCTGAAGTCGAGGGCGGTACGGAGGTTGTCCTGGTCGGCGCGGAGGCGGGCGACGATCGCGCGCTGGCCCGGGCCGAACCAGGCCCTCTCGCAGGCGGCGGCGCGGTGCAGCATCCAGTCGCGTTGGCGGCGGCGGGCGGCGGGTTCCTCGCCGGGGAGTCGGCGCAGGCGGTCCAGGCCGTAGTGGCGGAGGGTGTCGAGGAGGCGGTAGCGGGTGCCGTCGGGGCCGGACTCGCGGGACAGGACGGACTTGTCGACGAGGCCGGCGATGGCGTCGAGGATGTCGTGGGGGTGGAGGACGTCTTGAGGGTTGAGGACGTCTTGAGGGTGGAGGACGTCTTGAGGGTGGAGGACGTCTTGAGGGTGCAGGACGTCTTGAGGGTGGAGGCGGGTGATGGTGGCCGCCGGGAGTTTGTCGCCCCCGCCGTCCCTACCCGTCCCGTCCTCCAGGGGCTCCGCCCTGTCGACCCCGCCAGGGGCTCCGCCCCTGGACCCCGCTGGGGGCTCCGCCCCAGGACCCCCGACCTCGCCCGCACACACCGCCTCCGCCGTCTCCAGGTCGAAGCTCCCCGCCAGTACCGACAACCGCGCCCACACCAACCGCTCCCGCCCGGTGCACAGTTCGTGGCTCCAGTCGACCGCCGCCCGCAGGGTCTGGTGGCGGGGCAGGGCGGCGGGGCTGCCGCCGGTGAGGAGGCGGTAGCGGTCGTCGAGACGGTCGAGGAGCTGGTCGACGTCGAGGACGCGCATGCGTACGGCGGCGAGTTCGATGGCGAGGGGGAGGCCGTCGAGGCGGCGGCACAGGCGGGCGACGGCCGTCCGGTTCGCGGCGGTCAGGCGGAAGCCGGGGACCACCGCGGCGGCCCGGTCGGCGAACAGGGCGAGGGCCGGGTAGCCCTCGGGGGCGGAGAGGTCACTGTCGGGGTCGGGGACCGGCAGGGGCCGTACGTCCAGGAGGTGTTCCTCGGTGAGGCCCAGGCGGTGGCGGCTGGTGGCGAGGATCCGTACGCCGGTCGTGCCGTGCAGCAGGGCCGCGGCGAGTTCGGCGCAGGCCGGCAGCAGGTGTTCGCAGTTGTCGATCAGCAGGAGCAGCCGGCGGTCCCGTACCCGCTCCACCAGTGCCTGCAGCGGGGGTCGCGCGGAGTGGTCGTGCAGGTCGAGCGCGTCGGCGGCGGCGAGCGGGACGAGCTGCGGGTCGTCGAGGCCGGAGAGGTGCACGCACCGCACGCCGTCCGGGAAGGTGCGCCGCACAGCGGTCGCGATGCGTGCGGCGAGGCGGGTCTTGCCGACGCCGCCGGGCCCGGTCAGCGTGACCAGCCGGGTCCGGGCCAGCAGCTCGCGTCCCGCGGCGAGTTCGCCGCGCCGGTCGACGAAGCTGGTCGTCTCGACCGGCAGCCGGTGATCCCGTCGTGGCGCTGATCCGCCCATGATCAGCCGTTCCTCTGGGGTGTCGTCCGCATCCGCATCCGAAGGTGTCGCCGTCCGGGCCGAAGGAGCCGGGAGTGGAGGAGCCGGGGGAGTCGGAGGGTGCGGCGTTCCCCACCACTCCCGCCGCTCCCACCGCTCCCCCCCCTTGCGCGGTTCCTCACCCTTCCCCGCCCTCGCGCCGCCCCGCACGTCCGGATCACACCCCCGGGTGGACTTCATCCGGGACCACTCCGTACGGAGGGCGCGCGCGTACACTGCGCGGCTGATTTTCGAAGGGTTCTGGCCATCGATCAGCGAGTCACTCTTGACCTGCACATGCCACCGGCCCACGATGAGCGCCACACCCGCACCACGTACGTCGCACTGAACCCCACCCCCCACTCCCACAAGGAGAATTCATGCGACTCCGCATCCGCGGCTCAGGCGCCCGTAGCGGCAGACGGACCGCCACGCTCGCCGCACTCCTCGCCCTCGCCCTCGCGGCGCCCCTCTCCGCGACCGTGACCGCGAACGCCGACAGCGACGCCAAGGCGGCCTCTTCGGCCGATGACGTCCGGCAGTACGAGGTCCACATGCACTCGACCGCCAAGGACCGCACGGCACTTCAGCGCACGGGCGTGACCGTGGACGAGACCCACGGCCACGGCGTCGTCGTCTCCGGCCGCGCGGCCCAGATCAAGAAGCTGAAGTCGCTCGGCTACGACGTCACCCCGCTCGGCGCGGTCCCGGACCGGTCCGCCAGTGAGGACGACGTCCGCCTCTACGACTTCCCGTCGGGCGACTCGCGCTATCACAACTACGCGGAGATGACGAGCGAGATCAACTCGCTCGTCTCGGCCAACTCCTCGATCGCGAGCCAGCGTGTGATCGGCACGTCGTACCAGGGCCGGAACATCGTCGCCATCAAGATCAGCGACAACGTGGGGACCGACGAGTCCGAGCCGGAGGTCCTCTTCACCCACCACCAGCACGCCCGTGAGCACCTCACCGTCGAGATGGCGCTCTATCTGCTGCGCGAGTTGACCTCCGACTACGGCAGCGACTCCCGGGTCACCAGCATGGTGAACAACCGCGAGATCTGGATCGTGCCGGACCTCAACCCGGACGGCGGCGAGTACGACATCGCCACCGGCTCCTACCGGTCGTGGCGCAAGAACCGGCAGCCCAACTCCGGGTCGTCGTACGTCGGGACCGACCTCAACCGGAACTGGAACTACCGGTGGGGTTGCTGCGGCGGGTCGTCGGGGTCGACGTCCTCGGACACCTACCGGGGCGCGTCCGCCGAGTCGGCGCCGGAGGTCAAGGTTGTCGCCAACTTCGTGCGCAGCCGGGTCGTCGGCGGGGTTCAGCAGATCAAGGCCGGGGTCGACTTCCACACGTACAGCGAGCTGGTGCTGTGGCCGTTCGGGTACACGTACTCCGACACGACGACCGGGATGACCGCGGACGACCGGAACGCGTTCGCGACGGTCGGGCAGAAGATGGCCGCCAGCAACGGCTATACGGCGGAGCAGTCCAGTGATCTGTACATCACCGACGGGTCGATCGACGACTGGCTGTGGGGCAGTCAGAAGATCTTCGGGTACACCTTCGAGATGTACCCGTCGTCCAGCTCCGGGGGTGGGTTCTACCCGCCCGACGAGGTGATCGAGCGGGAGACGTCCCGGAACAGGGATGCGGTGTTGCAGTTGCTGGAGAACGCGGACTGTATGTACCGGTCCATCGGCAAGGAAGCCCAGTACTGCAGCTAGCCGGCCGGCTACTTGGCGCTCGCGTCCTCGGCGTCGGCTTCCACCGCGTCGGCCTCCTCGGCATCCGCGTCTTCGAAGTAGGCGTCGAGGACCGCGTCCAGTTGCTCGTCCCACTCCTTGAAGCGGCTCCTGGCCGTCGCCTCGATCTCGATCGGGTACCAGCGGCGGTCAGGAGTGTGCACCGTGACGGTGAACCGCTTCCCGAAACGCGGGGCCTCGGTCTCGACGGCGCCGATCTCGTCCCAGCGGAACTCGCACTCCTGGTCGTCCAGGGCGAGCCGTACGCCCTTGTGGTCGGCGACGATACGGGCCCGGCGGTCGGCGGCCTCGAAGACGGGCCCGTCGACGGGGGCCTCCTCTTCGACGTCCTCGTCCGCTTCCGCTTCGGCCTCCTCGTCGTCCTCCGCCGCGGCCTCGCCGTCGGCTTCGAGGTCCGTCTCCTCGGAGGCGGTGACCTCGGACTCCGTGTCGTCGGATTCCGTCTTCTCGGATCCCGCCCGCCCGGATTCCGTCTGCCCGGATTCCGTCTGCCCGGATTCCTTCTCCTCGGAAGGGGCTTCCCCGGAGGCGGCCTTCTCGGCCACGTCCTCCTCCTTGCCCTTCACACCCCCCGGCTTGGCGGACGCGGGCGAGGTGAGCCCGGGGATGAAGGCCGGGTCGAACCCGGCGCCTTCCAGGGGCTGGCTGCCTGAACCTATGCGCTGCTCCACAGCGGAGCAGTATGGTCGACGACCCTGTGTCCCGCGCAACCAGCCCCCGCATCGTTACACGAAGATTCAGACGACCAGGCTCAACACAGCCGCCACCACGAACCCGGCCACCGACAGCACACTCTCCAGCACGGTCCACGTCTTCAACGTGTCCCGCTCGCTGATACCGAAGTACTTCGCCACGATCCAGAAGCCGCCGTCGTTGACGTGCGAGGCGAAGATCGAGCCGGCCGAGATGGCCATGATGACCAGGGCGATGAAGGCCTGGGAGTGGTCGCCCTCGGTGAGGAGGGGGGCGACGATGCCGGCCGTGGTGACAATGGCGACCGTGGCCGAGCCCTGGGCGACCCGGAGGACCACCGAGATCAGGTACGCCAGGACGATCACCGGGAGGCCGACGTCGTTGAAGGTGTCGGAGAGGGCCTGGGCGACGCCGCTGCCCTTGAGGATGGCGCCGAAGACACCGCCCGCCCCGACGACGAGGAGGATGTTGCCGACCGGCTTGAGGGACGAAGTCGACACCGTCTCCAGGGACTTGCGGGACCAGCCCCGGCGGATGCCCAGAAGGTAGTAGGCCAGGAGCAGGGCGATCGTCAGGGCCACGAACGGGTTGCCGAAGAACTCGATCACCGAGCGGGCGGTGGAGGGGTCCAGGGCGATGGAGGAGAAGGTCGCCGCGAGGATCAGGACCAGCGGCGTGCCGATGATGGCGAGGACCGTGCCGAGCGGGACCGGCGTCTCCTGGGGCTCGACCCCGGCCGCCCGCTGCTCGTCGATCACGGCCTGCTTCGCCTCGTCCGCCGCCTCCACCATGTCCTGCGGTACGGGGACGAAGATGCGCTTGCCGATCCAGGCCGAGAACACCCACGCGGCCAGCACCGCGGGGATGCCGCAGACGATGCCCATGAGGATGACCCAGCCCAGCTCGACGTGGAGGAGGCCCGCCGCCGCGACCGGACCGGGGTGCGGGGGCAGGAAGGCGTGCGTCATCGACAGGCCCGCGAGCAGCGGCAGACAGTAGAGGAGGATGGACCTCCCCGAGCGCTTGGCCGCCGCGTACACGATCGGCGCGAGGACGAAGATGCCGACGTCGAAGAAGACCGGGATACCGAAGATCAGGCCGGTCAGGCCCATGGCGAGGGGGGCTCTCTTCTCACCGAAGAGGTTCAGGAGGCGGGCTGCCAACACCTCCGCGCCGCCGCTCACTTCGAGGATCGCGCCCAGCATCGTGCCCAGGCCGATGATGATCGCGACATGGCCGAGGATGCCGCCCATGCCGGACTCGATGGTCGACACGGCGTCGCTTCGCTGGACGGTGCCGAAGAGTTCGGTGACCGAGAGGCCGGCCATCAGGCCGACGGCTATGGAGACCGCGAGGAGGGCCACGAAGGGCTGCAGGCGGACCTTGATGATCAGGAAGAGCAGGAGCGCGATACCGATGGCGGCGACGGTCAGGAGACCGGCCGTACCGTCGATGAGGAGGAGCAGGCCGCCGGTGTGGGGTGGTGTCTCGGCGGGGGCGGATGCGGCGAGCGGGAGGGACAATGGGGACATTCGGGGGTCCTCGGGGTAAGTACATCTTGCTTTCGGGCAGGGGGGATCACGGCATGGCGCCCCAGGGGTGACGGACACCATGCCGTGTACGGCGTGCGGGAGTTGAGGAGGCGTCAGCCGAGTACGGCCAGCGCGTCGATCTCGATGAGCAGCCCCGCCGGCAGACCGACGTACACGGTCGTGCGCGCGGCCGGCGGCTGGGTGAGGCCCTGCTCCTCGAAGTAGGTGTTGTAGATCTCGTTCATCTCGGCGAAGTGGGCGACGTCCGTCAGATAGACGCGGATCATCATCACGTCGTCCCAGGAGGCACCGCCCTCCTCCAGGATCGCCTTGACGTTGGCGAGGGTCTGGAGGGTCTGCTCGCGCAGGGTGGGGCCGGCCGGCGTCGGGGGCTGCCCCTCGACCGCGGGAAGGAACCCGACCTGGCCGGCGACCTGGAGGATGTTCCCCTTCTTCACGCCGTGCGAGAACTTCGCGGGCGGGGTGGTGTGGGTCTTCGGGGTGAGTGCGATCTTCTCGGTCATACGGATTCCTTGCCGTCCTCGGTCATACGGGGTTCTTCGCCGATGTTCTGCCGGAGTACTCGCCGCTGATGTCGTCCGCCGTACGGCGCACCAGCGGGAGCAGGGTGAGGAGTTCGTCGGCGGTGACGACGACGTTCGGCGCGGAGACCGACATCGCGGCGACGACCCGGCCGTCGGCACCGCGGATCGGCGCGGCGACGCAGTTGATGGACTCCTCGTGACCACCGAGGTCGGTGGCCCAGCCCTGTTCGCGCACCTTGGCCAGTTCCCTGAGGAAGGCGTCCGGATTCGGCGTCGAACGGGCCGTGTACATGGGGTAGTCGAGCTTCTCGGCGAGGGCGCGGCGCTCGTGCTCGGACAGGTCGGCGAGCAGCAGTTTCGCCACGGCCGCGACCGTGATGGCGACCGGCTTGCCGATCCGCGAGTACATCCGCACCGGGTAGCGGCTCTCGACCTTGTCGATGTAGAGCACCTCGTCCTCCTCGTACACGGCGAGGTGCACGGTGTGGCCGCAGTGCTCGTTCAGCCGTACGAGGTGGGGGTGGGCGATCTCGCGGATGTCGAGGTTCTCCATCGCCTCCTGGGCGAGGGCGATGAGGCGGGCGCCGAGGCGGTAGCGCTGGTCGGACTGGCGGTAGACGAGGCCGTGCTCGTGCAGGGTGCGCAGCAAGCGCAGGGCGGTGGACTTGTGGACCCCCAGCCGGTCGGCGACCTGGCCGAGGTCGGCGGGGCCCTCGGCGAGCAGCGGCAGGATGCTCAGCGCGCGGTCGACGGTCTGGCTCATGGCGTACGTACCTCCTCGTCGGCCCGCTCAGCGGCTTGCGTCCAGCCGGGGCCGAGTCGAAGTTTCTCCCACGCGGCGTCGTCGAGGGCGACCAGGCGGTCGGCGTGGTCGCGGGAAGGGGGTGCGGCGAGGTCGCCGGGGGCGGTCAGGGCGGCGGCGGCCCAGAGGTGGCCGTGGCGGAGGCGGTCCCGGACGGGCAGTGCGCGCAGGGTGGCGGAGAGGAAGCCGGCGGCGAAGGCGTCGCCCGCGCCGACCGCCGCGACCACGTCCACGTCGGGGGCCGGGACGAAGGTGGCCGGCGTCGTGGCCGAGGCGAACGCGGTCGCCCCACGGCCCCCTTCCTTCACGACCAGCGCCCTCGGCTCCGGCAACAGCGCACGGATCGCCTCCGGCCCTCCGGTGACACCCCAGGCCGCCTCGGCCTCATCGGCGCCCACGAAGACCAGGTCACAGGTGCGCGCCAGCTCCAGCAGCACGTCGGGGCCGTCGGTGTCCCGCCACAACCCGGCCCGGTGGTTGATGTCGAAGGAGACGAGCGGACCGTCCGGTCGCGGTGCGGCCAGTTCCCGCATCAGCCCAAGGCAGCTGTCCGAGAGCGCCGCCGTGATCCCCGTCAGATGCAGTACCCGCCCCGAACGCACCGCTTCCAGGTCCACGTTGTCCACGGACATCGCCGACGCCGCCGAACCCGCCCGGTAGTACGCCACCTCATGCGCGTCCGTCGCCCGGTCCCCCGCCGTGCGGAAGTACACGCCGGTCGGACGCGCGGCGTCCCTGCCCACAGCCGAGACATCGACGCCGTAGCCGCCGATCGCCTCCACCAGGTGATCGCCGAAACCGTCCGCCCCCACCCGGCTGACCCACCGCACCGCATGCCCCGCGGCAGCGAGCCCGCACGCCACGTTGGACTCCGCGCCCCCGATCGCCCGCTCGAACGACGGCACGTCGGCGAGGCGCCCCGGGCGCGAGGGCAGGAACGTGACCATGGACTCGCCGAGCGCGACGACGTCCACGACGCCGGGGGCATTGCAGGGTCCGGTGATGGTCACGATCGTCGTAGCTCCAGGTCTTGTGCGGGTGGATCGGCGGCTCCGTTGACCCGCGGTTGGCCGAGATGTTAGACAGCCGTAAGCGATATACGCAATGAGTGTTGCAGGGATTGCAACGCATCAGATCAGGGAGGTTCCATGAGCAACGAGGCGCTCGCCCGCCTGGCCGAGGAACGCGTCGACCACCGCTTCAAGGGCCTCCCCCCGGACGCCGACGGCCTGACCGTCGCGGAGCTCTCAGCCCAGCGCCGGAACCTCTTCACCGGCGGTTTCGCCACTCCCGTCCTCGCGCTCTCCGCCGAGCGCCTGGAGCACAACCTCGACCTCATGGAGACGTACGCCGCCCGGCACGGCCTCGCCTTCGCCCCGCACGGCAAGACCTCCATGGCCCCCCAGCTGTTCCAGCGGCAGATCGAGCACGGCGCCTGGGGCATCACGCTCGCGGTGCCGCACCAGGTGCGGGTCGCCAGGGCGTACGGCACCCGGCGGATCTTCCTCGCGAACGAACTGGTGGACGCGGCTGCCCTGCGCTGGATCGCCGGCGAGCTGGCCGCCGACCCGGACTTCCGTCTCGTCTGCTACGTCGACTCCGTACGCGGTGTGCGGCAGATGGACGCGGCGCTGAGCGGCGCCGGGGCCACCCGTCCGCTGGACGTCGTCGTCGAGCTGGCGGCCGGTGAGGGCGCCCGTACCGGGGTCCGTACGGAGGCGGAGTGCGCCGCCGTCGCGGACGCGGTGGCCGGCGTGTCGACGCTGCGGCTGGTCGGTGTCGCGGGCTACGAGGGCGAGGTCCCGCAGGCGGACCCCGAGCGGGTGCACGCGTGGCTGCGGCGGCTCGTCGCCCTGGCCGCCGAGTTCGACAAGGCGGGCCGGTTCGCCGGCCTCGACGAGATCGTCGTCAGCGCGGGCGGCAGCGCGTGGTTCGACGCGGTGGCCGACGTCTTCGCCGAGATCCCCGAACTGTCCGTCCCCGTACTGAAGTTGCTGCGCTCGGGCGCGTACGTCTCGCACGACGACGGCCACTACCGCAAGCTGACCCCCTTCAACCGGGTCCCGTCGGAGGGCGCCCTCGAGCCCGCCTTCCGCCTCTGGGCCCAGGTCGTCTCCCGCCCCTCCCCCGACCAGGCCTTCGTCAACGCGGGCAAGCGGGACGCGGCGTACGACCTCGACCTGCCGTTCGCCCAGGTCGTCCGCCGCGACGGCGCCGAGAGCCCGGCCACCGGCATCTCCGTGACCGCCCTGTCCGACCAGCACGCGTGGCTGCGCACGACCGAGGAGGCGGATCTGGAGGTCGGGGACTGGCTCGGCATGGGGCTCTCCCACCCGTGCACGTCGTTCGACAAGTGGCAGCTGATCCCGGTCGCGGAGGCGGACGGGACGGTCGTCGACTACATCCGCACGTTCTTCTAGGAGGTACGTCCATGGAGGACCTGGTCATTCGGGACGCGGAGGTCGTGGACGGCAGCGGCGGCCCCTCCTACCGCGCGGATGTCGTCGTGGACGGCGGCAGGATCGTGTCGATCGTCCAGGAGGCGTCGGCGGCCGGTTGCCAACGCCCCAAGGCGCGCAGCGAGCTGGACGCGGCGGGCCTCGCCCTCTCCCCCGGCTTCATCGACATGCACGCCCACAGCGACCTCGCGCTGCTGCGCGACCCCGACCACAGCGCCAAGGCCGCGCAGGGCGTGACGCTGGAGGTCATCGGCCAGGACGGCCTGTCGTACGCCCCCGTCGACGACCGCACCCTCGCCGAGGTGCGCCGCGCGATCACCGGCTGGAACGGCTCCGGCGACGACATCGACTTCGACTGGCGCACGGTCGGCGAGTACCTGGACCGGCTCGACTCCGGTTTCGAAGGCCGGGGCATCGCGGTGAACGCGGCGTACCTGATCCCGCAGGGCACGGTCCGCGCGCTCGCCGTCGGCTGGGAGGACCGGGAGGCGACGCCGGACGAGCTCGACCGGATGCGGCAGCTGGTCGCGGAGGGCCTGGAGCAGGGCGCGGTCGGCCTGTCGTCCGGGCTGACGTACACGCCCGGCATGTACGCCAAGGACGCCGAACTGACGGAGCTGTGCCGGGTGGTGGCGTCGTACGGCGGCTACTACTGCCCGCACCACCGCTCCTACGGGGCCGGGGCCCTGGAGGCGTACGCGGAGATGGTGGCCCTGACCAGGGAGGCGGACTGCTCCCTCCACCTGGCCCACGCCACCATGAACTTCGGCGTGAACAAGGGCCGGGCGCCGGAGCTGCTGTCACTCCTGGACAAGGCCCTCGCCGAAGGGGCCGACATCACCCTCGACACCTACCCCTACACCCCCGGCTGCACGACGCTCGTCGCCATGCTGCCGAGCTGGGCGAGCGAGGGCGGCCCCGAGGCGATCCTGGGCCGGCTCTCGGACGAGGAGACGGCCGGGCGCATCCGCCACCACATGGAGGTCATCGGCGCCGACGGCTGCCACGGCGTGCCCATCGAGTGGGACACGATCGAGATCTCGGGGGTGAGTGACCCGGCGCTCGGGGACTTCGTCGGCCGGACGATCCAGCAGTCGGCGGACGCGCGGGGCGAGGCCCCCTGGGTCACCGCTCGCCGTCTCCTCCTCGACGACCGGCTGGGCTCGACGATCCTCCAGCACGTCGGCCACGAGGAGAACGTGCGGACGATCATGCGGCACCCCGTCCACACGGGCGGTTCGGACGGCATCCTGCAGGGCACGAAGCCGCATCCGCGGGCGTACGGCACGTTCCCGCACTACCTCGGCCACTACGTACGGGAGTTGGGGGTCCTGTCCCTGGAGGAGTGCGTGGCCCATCTGACCTCGCGCCCGGCGGCACGGCTGCGGCTGCCGGACCGGGGGCTGGTCCGCGAGGGGTACCGGGCGGACCTGGTGCTGTTCGACCCGCGGACGGTGGCGGCGGGCTCGACGTTCGCGGAACCTCGGAGGCTGCCGACGGGCATTCCGTACGTTCTCGTCGACGGCCGTTTCGTGATCGAGGACGGACGCAGGACGGACGAACTGGCGGGGCGGGCGGTCCGCAGGACACCGAGCTGAACCGCCTCGGTGCCCCGGGACCACCCGCCCCGGGCCCATAAGACCCTGTGAACAAACCGCTGTTTACGGCTTGGGCAGCACGCAGCCGCTCGCGCTCAGGTCGAGCTTGTTGTCGACGCCGAAGCAGGCGTGGATCTGGTAGATCTGCTGGGCGTAGTTGATGCCCTGGCGGACGGTGACGTTGCCGGCCTCGTCGACCTCGCACGGGTTGTTGACCGTGCAGCGCTCGCCGGACTCGTTGCCCGTGTTGTTGACGGCGACGACCTGGTTGGTGGCCTGGTCGATGACGGGCGAGCCGGAGGTGCCGCCGATGGTGTTGCAGGCGGAGGTGTAGCGGACCGAGTCCTTGAAGGTCCAGTCGCCTTCCTTGAGCTGGTAGGCGAACCCGTCGATGTTGCAGTTGTACAGCCGCTTCCAGTAACCGGAGGCGACCGTGATGGCGGTGCCCTTGACCGGGTGGGTGTCGGCCACGGTGAGCGGGTTGATGTTGTACGAGCTCTTGATCTGCCCGTACGTGGTGGTGAGTTGGTAGAAGGCGACGTCCGTGTCGGTCATCGTCCCGTAAGCGATCTTGCTGGCCCGCAGTGTGCCGACCCGGCTGCCCGACGCGTTGAGCAGACCGAAGGTACGACTGGAGGCCCGGTCGACCACGACCTCGCCGGGGCCCGGCATGCCGGTCTCCAGACAGTGGCCGTTGGTCATCACCAGCGCCGGGTCGTTGTCCTCCGAGTCCGGGAAACGGACGACGGAGCCGGAACAGTTGCTGAGTGAGACGGTGCCCGCGAAGCTGACGGCCTGGACCTTTGGGTTCCGGTTCAGGACCTGGCCCAGGGTGTCCGCGGTGGAGGCGACGGTGTCATTGACCACCGACGTGACCGAGCCCGTGTCCACGCTCTTGCCGAAGGAAGCGGCCGAGTCCACGGGAGCCGCGACCGCGGGTGCGGCGCCGGCCCCGGCTATCGCCAGGGCGAGGAGGGCGGCGCCGAGCGGTTTTCTCATGTGGGGGTCCCCTCATACGAGGAGGGTGACCGAAGAATCTCCGGTCACCCGCACTTTTGTCATGCGCATTCTCACGCAGGAGGGGGGTGCGGACAAGGACTTGATTACCGGCGAGTTCGGGCCGTAGGGGTCTCCCTATCACGGGGAGCCGGGCATGCCGGGCAGGCGGCGCAGGACGTTCACGCGAGGGCATGAGATCACCACAGTCGGAACACCCGGGACTCACGCACCCGCTCTCGCCGGGGCAGCCAGGAGGACAACCACCAGGGCGGCCGCCCGGCGCTTCACACCCTGAGCGCTATCCCGACCCGCCCGGTCTTCAACCGGGCTTCTTGGTGTTGCCCTGCCCCCGCCCCGGATGATCGTCGGTCTCGCCCGGCTCCGGCGTGGTGGCGGTCGGAGTGGGGGCCGCGCTGGTGGTCGACGGGGCGGTCGAGGGCTTGTAGGTCTTGTCGTCCGAGTCGGGGTCGTCCGAGGCGGACGGGCTCGCCGAGGCGCTCGGGGAGGCGGTTCGCGACCGATCGGCGCCTTCGGAGCGGAGAGTGCCGACCGACGCGCCCGCGGAGGGCTCACCCGGCAGCACCGAGTCGCCGGACCTCGTGCTCGTCCGGTCGCCCTTGGTCTTCGCGCCGCCCTCCGAGGAGGATCCGGACAGGGAGAACCCGGCTATCAGCGCCGCCGCCGACACGGCGACCACCGCACCGGCGACCACCGTGACGCGCCGCGAACGCCAGACGCCGGGCCGGACGGCGGGCTGGTGCCGGCCGCGGTGGCTGCGGCGGCCGCCGCGTTCCGCGTCGTAGCCGTCGGTGTAGTCGTAGCCGTCCTCGTAGACGTAGTCGTAGCCACCGCCGGCACCGCGGTCCTCGTGGGCACCGTCCGCCCCGCCGACCACCCGAGGCAGCTCGGCCGTCTCGTCGTACGCGTTCTGCCACCCGTGGGCGGCCGCCGGGTCGACGTACGCCTCGTACTCAGGGGACGGCTCGGCCTGCGGGTGGTACACGTTCGGCGCCTCGGGCCCATCGGCCGGCTGGATCCCGCCAGGGGTGTCGTACGCACCGGGCGTACCGTTCGCGGTATTCGCCCCGTACGTTCCGTTCTCGTGGTCAGACGGCCTGGACATGACCGGGCATTGTAGGGACGGGAGCGCCCACGGGACAGCTACCGGCGATAACAGCCCAAACCCCCGCGTCTCACGTGTCGGAAAACACGGACCAAGGCGCGTTACTCCGCCGTAAGCTCCTTGACATGCAGGTGATCCAGTCCACCAAGCTCGCCAACGTCTGTTACGAGATCCGGGGCCCGGTGCTCGAGGAGGCGATGCGGCTCGAGTCGGCGGGGCATCGGATCCTCAAGCTGAACACCGGCAACCCGGCCGCGTTCGGCTTCGAGTGTCCGCCCGAGATCCTGGAGGACGTCCTCCGCAACGTGTCGTCGGCCCACGGGTACGGCGACGCGAAGGGCCTGCTGGCCGCACGCCGGGCCGTGGTCATGCACAACCAGACCCTGGGCATCGAGACCGACGTCGAGCACGTCTTCATCGGCAACGGCGTCTCCGAGCTGATCGTCATGGCCATGCAGGGCCTGCTCGACGACGGCGACGAGGTGCTCGTCCCGGCCCCCGACTATCCGCTGTGGACCGCCGCCGTGTCCCTGTCCGGCGGCACCGCGGTCCACTACCGGTGCGACGAGCAGGCCGACTGGATGCCCGACCTCGCCGACATCGAGCGCAAGGTCACCGACCGCACCAAGGCCATCGTCGTCATCAACCCCAACAACCCGACGGGGGCCGTCTACGACGAGGCGATGCTGCGGGGACTGACGGACATCGCCCGCCGACACAACCTCCTCGTCTGCTCCGACGAGATCTACGACAAGATCCTCTACGACGGCGCCACGCACACGCCCACCGCCGCCGTCGCCCCCGATCTGCTCACCCTCACCTTCAACGGCATGTCGAAGGCGTACCGGGTCGCCGGATACCGCGTGGGCTGGATGTCCATCTCCGGACCGCGCGCCCACGCCGACTCCTACATCGAGGGCCTCACCATCCTCGCGAACATGCGGCTGTGCGCGAACATGCCCGGTCAGCACGGGGTCGTGGCCGCGCTGAGCGGGCGGCAGTCCATCAATGACCTGGTACTGCCCGGGGGGCGGCTGAAGGAGCAGATGGATGTCGCCTACGAGCTGCTGACCCAGATCCCCGGCGTGACCTGCGTACGGCCGAAGGGGGCGCTGTATCTCTTCCCGCGCCTCGACCCCAAGGTGTTCAAGATCAAGGACGACCGGCAGATGGTCCTGGACCTGCTGCGACGCGAGAAGATCATGGTCGTCCAGGGCTCGGGCTTCAACTGGCCGGAGTCGGATCACTTCCGGGTGGTGACCCTGCCGACGGTCACGGATCTGCGGGACGCGGTGGGGCGGATCGGGCGGTTCCTGGACGGCTACGGCCAGCCCTGACGCTCACGCTGTGTGTACGGGCCGCCCTGTTTTGTGAAGCACTCAACTTTAGACGAAATCTAAGCTAGGATGGTTTCCTGTCAGCGCACAGGAGGCCATCCCCATGTACGAACCGATCCGCACCAAGTCGGTCCACAGCACGATGGCCGGCAACACCACCGACTTCCCCCACCGCTCGCGCGAGGAGGAGCTGGACATCCAGCTCGCGGGCCATCTCGCCGCGCTGCTCGCCGTCACGGACGAGTTGCGCGCGGCAGCGCCCTCGGAGGACCTGGACATCGCGGCCGAGCGCCTCGCGGACCAGGTGGCCCGGCTTCGGGAAGGACGTAAGCCGGCCCGCGCGGTGGCCTCCGGCGATCAGCCGAAGCTGTCTGCGCTGCATCAGCGGGCGCATGCCCTTGCCGGACGGGCGCTGGTCGTCGCCGCGTCGCGGGCCGATACGGCGGCGGCGATTCTCGCGGCGGAGCGTATGGACGCGCATGCCGCCGCGCAGGCCGAGTCGCAGAAGTTGACCGGCGTCGGCTGACGCCCCTTGAACGGCCCCGGTCCGCGTGCACCCGCAGCGACGCGCGGACCGGGCGCCACAGTCTGTCGTTTCGCGGCTGACGGTTGTGTGTGGCTGGTCGCGCCCACGCGGCGGAGCCGCACATCGACACAGCCCCGCGCACCTGAAGACAAAGGGCCTTGCAGAACCCCGTGTTGTACCGGGACCGGTGTGACACCTCCCGTTCACCCCCGTTGACGGGGAACGTTGGATTCCGCGAGCACTCTCCCCTGCGTGAGACGTATCGCAGGGATCGTCCTCGCGGTTCTGCTGATCGGTGGCGTGGTGGCCGCCGTCGTCGCGGGTCGCAGTGATGAGGACAAGGGCACGGCAACGAAGACCGTGCAAGCAGTCATCGGATCGGAGAAGGCGGAGTTCTTCGCCGATCCCGACGTGGTGAAGGCCCTCGCCGCCAAGGGCTACACCGTGAAGGCCGAGACCTCCGGGTCGTGGGCCATGGAGGGGCTGGACCTCAAGGGGTACGACCTCGCGCTGCCGTCGAGTCAGGCGCCGGCCGTCGAACTCGCCGCGAAGTACAAGGTGACGGGGGCCCTCCCCCGCCCCTTCTACTCGCCCCTCGTCGTCGTGGCGCACAAGAACGCCGCCGAGGTGCTCGCGGCGAACGGGCTCGCCACGCTGGACGAGGCCCACCGGGGCACGCTGCGGATGGCCGCCTATCTGGACGCCGCCCGCGCCGACCGCACCTGGCAGCAGCTCAAGGGAGCCGGGAAGTACGGGGAGTTGACGGGCACCCTCTACCTGTCCAGCACCGACCCCGAGACCTCCAACTCCGGCGCGCTCTACCTGGCCGCCGCCTCCTACGTCGAGAACGGCGGCAAGGTCGTCGCCTCCGACGCCGAGGTGGATCGCACCGCACCGCTGCTGCACAAGCTGGTCAGCGTGCAGGGCGCCCAGCAGTCCGGCAGCGACGCCGCGTTCCGGGACTTCGTCAGCGGTGCCGGCAATCCGCTCGTCGTGGTCTACGAGTCGCAGGTCGCCTCGCTCCTGACCAACGGAGAGCAGCCCGACGACCTGGTCGTCCTCTACCCCGACACCACGGTCAACAGCGACCACACCGCCGTACCGCTCACCGAGGACGGCAAGGCCGTCGCCGAACTCCTCTCGGATGACCCGGAGTTGCGGCGGATCGCCCTCCGGCACGGGTTCCGGCCGCAGGGCGCCGCCGCCGAGTTCGCCTCGGCCACCACCTACCTCAAGCAGGAACTGACCGGCGTCCGCCAGGCGCCCGTGCCCACCTCCAAGGTGCTGCACGAGCTGGCGCGACGGGCGCGCGGATAAGGGGGACAGCACTTCATGAGCAGCAACGACGACACCTTCGTACTGACCCCGCCCGAGCCCGTGGCCACCGTGCCGCGGGAGAAGGCCGGCGGGCTCGTCCCCGTCGACGATGCCGTCCGTACCGAGATGGCCAAGAAGGCCTCCGCCTATGTCGAGGGGCTCGCGGCGCTCGATGCCCGCTCCCCCGAGTTCGCCGGCAAGGTCGGTGAGATCACCGGCCTCGGTGCCGGTGAGATGCGGACGGCGGCGGCGCAGTCCAACCGGATGCTGGAGCGCACCATCCGGAGCCTGCCGGACACGGGCGGGGACGCCCAGTCGCAGGTCGCGGGCTCGCTCGTCGAACTGCGGCGGGTCGTGGAGGACCTGGATCCGCGGGACCTGCCCGCCTCCAAGGGGCGCAAGCTCCTGTCCAGGCTTCCCGGCGGCAACAAGCTGCGCGACCACGTCGCCAAGTACGCCTCCGCGCAGGGGACCCTGAACAAGATCGTGGGGTCGCTGCGGGGCGGGCAGGACGAGCTGCGCCGGGACAACGCCGCGCTGCAGACCGAGCGGGTGCGCCTGTGGGAGACCATGGGCAAGCTCCAGGAGTACGTCGTTCTGACTCAGGCCCTGGACACCGCCGTAGAGCAGCACATCGCCGGGGTCGACGCGAGCGACCCGCAGCAGGCGGACTCCCTCCGGGCCGACGTCCTCTTTCCCGTCCGGCAGAAGCACCAGGACCTGCTCACCCAGCTCGCGGTGTGCGCGCAGGGCTACCTCGCCATGGACGTCGTACGGCGTAACAACGAGGAGCTCATCAAGGGCGTCGACCGGGCCGCGACCACGACCGTCTCGGCCCTGCGGATCTCCGTGATGCTGGCGTCCGCGCTCGACAACCAGAAGAAGGTCATCGAGCAGGTCAACGCCCTGCGCGGGACGACCGAGGATCTGATCCGGGGCAACGCCGAGATGCTGGCGACCCAGAGCGGCGAGATCCAGCGCATCGCCGCCGACCCGGCCGTCGGCGCGGAGACCCTGCGCTCGGCCTTCCAGCAGATCTACCGCACGCTCGACGCCATCGACACCTACAAGGTCCAGGCGACCGAGGTGATGGCGACGACGGTGGAGAACCTCACCGCCGAACTGCAGCACGCGAGCACCTACTTGGAGCGCAGCCGCTCGCAGGGCGCGCTGGAGGGTGGGCTCGGATGAGACAGCACCGAGGCCCTCGACGCCTGCTCACCGGCGCCCTCGCCGCGCTGGCCCTGCTGACGGCCTGCACCCCGGAATCGGACAAGGACGCCGACGACCCGAACGCCCCGCAGCCCGGCACCCTCCGCGTCCTCGCCTCCAGCGAGCTCAGCGACATGACCCCGGTGCTCGACCGGATCGCCGACGACAGCGGCATCAAGGTCCGGCCCACCTACATGGGCACCCTCGACGCCGTGGAACTGCTGGCGAAGGGCAAGGCGGACGGACAGTACGACGCCCTGTGGCTGTCATCCAACGACTATCTGCGGCTGCGGCCCGACGCGGCGAAGAAGGTCGTGTCCGAGACGCCGGTCATGTCGAGCCCGGTCGCCATCGGGGTCAGGTCCACGGCGCTCGGCGGGCTCGGCTGGAAGTCGGACGACGTCACCTGGTCGCAGGTCGAACAGGCCGTGCGGGACGGCCGTCTGACCTACGGCATGACCGACCCGGCCCGCTCCAACTCCGGCTTCGCCACCCTCGTCTCCGTTGCCTCGGCCCTGTCCGGCGCCCAGTCGGCCCTGACGGACGCGGACGTCGACAAGGCCACGCCCCGGCTCAAGGAGTTCTTCCAGGGGCAGAAGCTGACGTCGGGGTCTTCGGGCTGGCTGGCGACGGCGTACGAGCGGCGCGGGAACGTCGACGCCCTGCTCAACTACGAGTCCGTCCTCAAGGGCATCCCGGGCCTCACCGTGATCCGCCCCCGCGACGGCGTCGTCACCGCCGACTACCCGCTCTCCTCCCTCGCGTCGACGAGCGCCGCGACCCGCGAGGACGTCCGGCGCCTCACCGAGGCCCTGCGCACCGAGGACATCCAGCGGCTGATCACCGAGCGCACCCATCGCCGTCCGGTCGTCGCCTCCGTCCCGCCCGCATCCGGCCTCGACCCCGCCCGGCGGCGCGAACTGCCCTTCCCGGGCAGCCGTTCCGTCGCCGACGGCCTGCTCGACTCGTACGAGAACGAGCTGCGCCGCCCGTCCAGGACGGTCTACGTCCTCGACACCTCGGGCTCGATGGAGGGCGACCGCCTGGAGCAGCTGAAGCGGGCGCTCGCCGACCTCACCGGCGACTTCCGCGAGCGCGAGGAGGTCACGCTGATGCCGTTCGGGTCGGACGTGAAGAGCGTGCGCACCCATGTCGTGGAGCCGGCCCGCCCGGCGAGGGGGCTCGACGCCATCCGCGAGGACACCGACGCGCTCACCGCCGAGGGCGACACGGCGATCTACACCTCGCTGGAGAAGGCGTACGAGCATCTGGGCGCCGGACGGTCCCAGGACACGTTCACCTCGGTCGTGCTGATGACGGACGGCGAGAACACCACCGGCGCCGAGGCGGCGGACTTCGACGCCTTCTACGCCGGGCTCGACCGCGACCGGCGGGACACGCCCGTGTTCCCCATTCTCTTCGGCGACTCCGACCGCTCCGAGCTGGAGCACATCGCCGAGCTGACCGGCGGCCGCCTCTTCGACGCCCAGGAGGGCTCGCTGGACGGCGCCTTCGAGGAGATCCGTGGCTACCAATAGGACGGGTACGAGCAAGGCAGTGGCGTACCTGGAGTCCCGCAAGAACATCGCGGGGAGCGCGTGCGGGCTGGTCGGGCTGGTGCTGACCTTCACGGGGGTGGCGGGACCGTACTGGCCCGTCGTGGTCGCGGGACTGTACGGCGCGGGCGCGCTGATCGCCCCGCCGGAGCGGCCCGCGCTGCCCGACTTCCCGGATCCGTCGGCCCAACTGGACGAGCTGCGGGGCGACTTCGAGAAGCTGCGCGGCTATCTGACGGACGTCGAGCTGTCGGTCACGGCCGCCGCGCGGCTGCGTGAACTCACCGAGCTGCTGACCGCGTTGCTCGACCGGGGCTGGGTGGCCGAGCTGCTCGCGCACGATCCGGAGGGCGTGCACATGCTCTCCCGGATCGTGCGGCGCGATCTTCCCGAGGCCGTCGACAGCTTCGTACGGACGCGGTGGTGGACGCGGATGACGCCCGGCACCGAGTCGCCCGAGCTGCATCTGGAGCGGCAGCTCGGGCTGTTGAAGAAGGACGCCGAGCGGCTGGCGGCGGGTCTGCGCGAGGTGGAGGCCCGCCGCCAGGAGTCCCACACCCGGTATCTGGAGGACCGGGGCGGGACGGGTGGCATTACCGCCTGACGTACACCGTCGCCGACGCGGACGACGCGCTGTGCAGGTCGTCGCCCGGCCAGCTGACCGTGTAGTCCGCGTCGCCCCGGGTGCGCGGCAGGTCGTTGATCGTGAAGGTGCCGTCCGCGGCGACCGTCACCGACGACAGGGTGCCGGTGCCGAGCCGGTCGGTCCGCGTGACCTTCAGGACCGCCCGGTCGGGCAGCGCCTTGCCCTGTGCGGTGAACGTGCCGGTGATCTCGACACCCGTGCTCAGGGAGCCCTCCTCGGGCGCGGTGAGCGCGATCGAGGTGGGGGCCTTGCCGACGGACACCGTGGTCGTGATGTCCTCGGCGGGGCGGTGGGTCAGGTCGCCGAGGTAGGAGACGGTGTAGGTGGCGTCGCCGACGAGGTCGGGCTCGTCGAGGACGGTGAACGTGCCGTCGGCCTTGACGGTGAAGGTGCCCAGCTCGTGGGTGCCGTTCGCGTCGGTGCGGGTCGCCTTGACCTTCAGGGGCTCGGCGGGCGCCGGGCCGTCCTGCTCCAGCTTGCCGCGCACGGCGAGCGGTTCGCCCGCGGCGGCAGCGGCGGGGCTGTGGGTGAGGCCGCCGGTGAAGCGGGCGTCGTACTGCACCGCCGGGGGCTGGATGATGTGCAGCCAGTACTGGCCGCCGGTCGCGTTGGTGGTCACCGCGAACAGCCGGGAGCCGTCCGCCGACCACTCCATGCCGCGGGGTACGACCTTGTCGCCGTCGAGGCTGCCCTCGAAGACGAACTCCAGCGGGGCCGTCGAGTCCGTCGGGTCGGCGGGCTGTACCAGGAGGTCCGGCGTCGAGCCGGTGGCCGCCGCGCCGCGCGCGATGTACTTGCCGTCGCCACTGAAGGCGACCGAGCTGGCGGTGGCGCCGTCGGGCAGCGCCTGGTAGCCGGTGGCCGCGTCGGACAGGTCGGTGGTGTTCAGCAGCCGCGTCCCGGCGGTGGCGTCGGCCACGGCGACCTTGCTGCCGTCGGCGGACAGCGCCAGGTCCTTGAGGTCCAGGGCGCCCTTGCCGTCGGCGTCGGCGAAGCGCCGCGCGGCGTCGCGCACGGGGCTGGGGCCGCTGGTGTCGTAGACGGTGAGGAAGGGGTTTGCGGCCTTCGCGTTGAGCGGCTGGCCCATGAGCATCCGGTCGCCGGCTCCGGCCTCCAGCAGGAGATCGCCGTAGTCGTTCCAGCCGGTGCGCGTGTGTGTTCCGTCGATGACCGCGTCCAGGTAGGTCTCGGCGGTGGCGCATTGGGAGACGTTGGACGCGAACGGAGTCGTGAAGTAGACCTGGCCGCCGGACTGGGCGACCTCGCGGCCGCAGTAGTCGGTGTTGGCGTAGGCGACGACGGTGCGCTCGTAGGTGGTGGTGTCGATGGCCTCGATCCGGTCGCGCAGCCCGGCGTAGAGCTTGCTGCCGTCGGCGCTGACCGCCAGGCCGGAGACATGGGCCTGGTTGGTGGTGATCGTGGTGAGGCGCTCGCCGGCGAAGTTGTAGACGGCGATGGTGCCGGAGTTGAGGTAGTAGCCGACGTTGCTGTCCGCCACGAAGACGCGCTGGTGGACGTTGTCGACGGCCAGCGCCGAGTACGACGAGATCGGCAGCTTGGCCACGGCGTCGGACGCCGCCGCGTGCGCCGCGGGTGCGACGGCGACGGTCAGTCCGGTCCCGGCGAGTGCGGCGGCGAGCAGCGTGGCCGCGAGACGTCTGGGACGGTGTGCAGTATTCAACTGTGCCCCCCACAGGCTGAATTGAGCGCTCACTGGGGTCAGTGACGCTCCTGTGGAGACCATGTAACAGTGGTGAAGATCCCGCGATCAAGGCGGCACGACCGCACAAACGACCGAAATGCAGGCGAGGGCCTGTCGTCGCGTTCCTCCCGTCGGGGCGGACGGGAGGGTGCGACGACAGGCCCAGAGCCCCGCACGCCGTTGTACGGAACTTCGCCGGTCTGTGGTGCTGTCACCGCGGCCGGCCGTGACGATGTTGCTGGTCAGGGCACGATCGGAGCCGGCCGCGGCGTATTTGGGGGCTGTGCTCAGCCCAGGCGCTGCACCAGCGCGTTGTACTCGTCCCACAGCTCCTTCGGCGTGTGGTCGCCGAAGGTGTTGAGGTGGTCGGGGACGAGCGCGGCCTCCTCGCGCCAGACCTCCTTGTCGACGGTGAGCAGGAAGTCGAGGTCGGAGTCGGCCAGTTCCAGGCCGTTGGTGTCCAGAGCGCCCTTGGCCGGCAGGATGCCGATCGGGGTCTCGACGCCCTCGGCCTTGCCGTCGAGGCGCTCGACGATCCACTTCAGGACACGGCTGTTCTCGCCGAAGCCGGGCCAGACGAACTTGCCCTCGTCGTTCTTGCGGAACCAGTTGACGTAGTAGATCTTCGGCAGCTTGGACTGGTCCTTGTCCTTGGCGACCTCGACCCAGTGGGCCATGTAGTCGCCCATGTTGTAGCCGCAGAACGGCAGCATCGCGAACGGGTCGCGGCGCAGCTCGCCGACCTTGCCCTCGGCGGCGGCGGTCTTCTCGGAGGCCACGTTGGCGCCGAGGAACACGCCGTGGTTCCAGTCGAAGGACTCCGTCACCAGCGGTACGGCGGTGGCGCGGCGGCCGCCGAACAGGATCGCCGAGATCGGCACACCCTTGGGGTCCTCCCACTCGGGCGCGATGATCGGGCACTGGGAGGCGGGAACGGTGAAGCGGGCGTTGGGGTGGGCGGCCGGCGCCTCGGAGGCCGGCGTCCAGTCGTTGCCCTTCCAGTCGGTGAGGTGGGCCGGAGTCTCCTCCGTCATGCCCTCCCACCAGATGTCGTTGTCGTCGGTGAGCGCCACGTTGGTGAAGACCGAGTTGCCCCACAGCGTCTTCATCGCGTTGGCGTTGGTGTGCTCACCGGTGCCGGGCGCGACGCCGAAGAAGCCGGCCTCGGGGTTGATGGCGTACAGGCGGCCGTCCTCGCCGAAGCGCATCCAGGCGATGTCGTCGCCGATCGTCTCGACCGTCCAGCCGGAGATCGTGGGCTCCAGCATGGCGAGGTTGGTCTTGCCGCAGGCGCTCGGGAAAGCGGCGGCAACGTACTTGGACTCGCCCTGCGGCGGGGTCAGTTTCAGGATCAGCATGTGCTCGGCCAGCCAGCCCTCGTCACGCGCCATCACCGACGCGATGCGCAGGGCGTAGCACTTCTTGCCGAGCAGGGCGTTGCCGCCGTAGCCGGAGCCGTAGGACCAGATCTCGCGGCTCTCCGGGAAGTGGGAGATGTACTTGGTCTGGTTGCACGGCCAGGGGACGTCCTCCTGGCCTTCCTCCAGCGGGGCGCCGACGGAGTGCACGGCCTTCACGAAGAAGCCGTCCTCACCGAGCTCGTCGAGGACGGCCTGGCCCATGCGGGTCATGGTGCGCATGGAGACGGCGACGTAGGCGGAGTCGGTGATCTCCACGCCGATCGCGGAGAGCTTCGAGCCGAGCGGACCCATGCAGAACGGGACGACGTACATGGTCCGGCCGCGCATCGAGCCGCGGAAGACACCCTTCTCACCCGAGAAGACCTCACGCATCTCGGCGGGGTCCATCCAGTGGTTCGTCGGGCCGGCGTCCTCCTCCTTCTCGGAGCAGATGAAGGTCCGGTCCTCGACGCGGGCGACGTCGGTCGAGTCGGAGGCGGCGTAGTAGGAGTTGGGGCGCTTGATCGGGTCGAGCCTCTTGAAGGTGCCCTTGGCGACGAGCTCTTCGCTGAGCCGGTCGTACTCGGCCTCGGATCCGTCACACCAGACCACGCTGTCCGGCTGCGTCAGTTCAGCGATCTCGTTGACCCACGAGATCAGCTCCTGGTGGTTTGTGGGGACGACGGGGGGAGCCGCGATGTCGCGCGCCACGGTTGCTCCTAAGTGAGGGATTTTGTCCTGAATATGCCCTTGTATGCCCCGTGGGGGCCGCGACCCGGATGCTTCGCGGACTGACTGCTGTCTGGATCTTCCGCGCTCATCCGGTGCCGACCGCACTCATTTGATCATCCGACGCGTCCGCCCATATGTCCAGAGGGCGTCACAGGTGAGCGGCGTGAGCATCGCCACTCATCGAGATGTTTTCAATGCGTCACCACGGCTTCACCCCGGGTGCGCCCGTTCCGGGTACCCCATGAGAGGATGGCCACTTCTGGGCTCTCATCTCGCCGCGCTGATACGTAACTTACGGTTCCGTAGGTACGATGCCCCGCATGACTGCGCCCGTCCCCGACGCACAACCGGACACGGCGGCCGCCGGCCGCGGTTCCGCCGCGTCTTCCCTGCCTCACCAGATCGCGCACCACGCCCAGCAGCTGACGGACGAGATCAAGCCCAAGCTCCGCGGCTGGCTGCACCTCGGCATGTTCCCGGCCGCACTGATCGCGGGCCTGGTGCTCACCGCCCTCGCGGACTCCCCCAGAGGCCGGCTCGCCTGCGGAATCTTCGCCCTCACCGCCTGCCTGCTGTTCGGCGTGAGCGCGCTGTACCACCGGGGCAACTGGAGTCCGCGCATGGACGGCTTCCTGCGCCGACTGGATCACGCCAACATCTTCCTGATCATCGCGGGCACCTACACACCGCTGACGATGCTGCTCCTGCCGGGGGCCAAGGGTCAGTGGCTGCTGTGGGGCATCTGGGCCGCCGCCGCGGCGGGCATCGTCTTCCGCGTCTTCTGGGTCGGCGCCCCGCGCTGGCTCTACACCCCCTGCTACATCGCGATGGGCTGGGCGGCCGTCTTCTTCCTGCCGGACTTCATGCGCACCGGCGGCATCGCGGTGCTGGTCCTGGTGATCGTCGGCGGCCTCCTCTACAGCGCGGGCGGCGTGATCTACGGCATCAAGCGCCCGAACCCGTCACCGCGCTGGTTCGGCTTCCACGAGGTCTTCCACTCCTTCACGCTGGCGGCGTTCATCACCCACTACGTGGGGATCTCACTGGTGGCGTACCAGCACGCGTAGTACCGCACAGCACCCTTTCCCCATCAGGGCCACGGCTTGCGAGCCGTGGCCCTCTTGCGTGCCCGCAGCAGATCCCGCCTGCCAACAGCAGATCCCTATTGACAGTAACTAGATTTTGAGAGCTACTCTCATTTCATGGAAACTGTCACTTCAGATCCGCGCCGTTGGTGGGCGCTCGGCGCCCTGGTCGCGAGCTTGCTGACCCTCGGCTTCGACATGACGATCCTCAACGTGGCCCTGCCGACGCTGGCCGCCGACCTCGGCGCGAGCACCGGCCAGCAGCAGTGGATGGCCGACGCGTACGTCGTCGTCTTCGCGGCCCTGATGCTCCCCGCGGGCCTGCTCGGCGACCGCTTCGGGCGGCGGCTGATGCTGATCACCGGGCTCGGGATCTTCCTCGTCGGCTCGCTGGTCGGCGCGCTGGCCGGCGACGTGAACACGGTGATCGCCGCCCGTGCGGTGATGGGCGTCGGAGCGGCGCTGGTCACCCCGCTCGGGCTCGCCGTCCTGCCCTCGCTCTTCGGCCCCGAGGAGCGCACCAAGGCCGTCGGCATCGTCTCCGCCGCCTCGGCGCTCGGACTGCCGCTGGGCCCGATCATCGGCGGCTGGCTGCTGAACCACTTCTGGTGGGGCTCGGTCTTCCTGGTCAACGTCCCGATGGCCGCGATCGGCATCGCCGCCTGCGTCCTCCTGCTCCCGGAGACGAAGGACCCCGCCTCCCCGAAGGTCGACACCGTCTCCACCGCGCTCACCGCGACCGGCCTCGGCGCGCTGATCTACGCGATCATCGAGGCGCCCGTCCGCGGCTGGGGCGACTCCCTGGTGGTAGCCATGCTCGGCGCCGCCATCCTGCTGATCGCCGCGCTGGTGCTGCGCGAGCGGCGCGTCGAGCGGCCGATGCTCGACATGACCCTGCTCGCCCACCGCGGCTTCCTCTTCAACACCGTCGCCGCGACCCTGGTCATGTTCGTCCTGTCCGGCCTGCTGTTCGTGCTGCCGCCGTACCTCCAGGCGGTCCTCGGCCACGACGCCCTCGGCACCGGCGTCCGGCTGCTGCCGATGATGGGCGGCATCCTGGTCGCCTCACGGACGGCCCCTCCGGTCGTCACCCGGTTCGGTGCCCGGGCCACGGTGAGCGCGGGCCTGGTGGTGCTGGCCTTCGCCGCGTTCCTCGGCAGCCGTACGACGGTCGACTCGGGCTACGGCTTCACCGCGCTGTGGCTCTCCCTGACCGGTCTCGGCTTCGGTTTCTCGCTCATGCCGGCCATGAGCAACGCCCTGGGCACCCTGCCCCGCGACCGCGCCGGCAGCGGCTCCGGCCTGCTGATGACCCTGCGTCAGGTCGGCGGCGCGATCGGCATCGCGCTGCTCGGCAGCCTGCTCTCCAGCGCCTTCCGGGACCGGCTCGACGTCACCGGGCTGCCCGCGCGGGCCGCCGACACCGCCGGGGAGTCCGTGGTCGCGGCGCACCTCGTCGCCGAGCGGGCGGGCGCGGGAAGGGCAGCCGAGCTGGCGGCCTCCGCGAACAGCGCGTACGTCCACGGCATGGGCGTCGTCCTGCTGGTGTGCGGCATCGCGGCCCTGGTCGCCGCGCTGCTCGCGGCCGCGTTCCTGCCGGGCACGCCCGGTGCGCCGAGTCCCGAGACCCCGGACATGGCTGCGGAGCGGGCCGATGCCCGACAATGACCCCCATGACCCCCGCACGGACCTCTCCCCCCTCCGACCGTCCCCAGCTGGGACTTCGTGAGCGGAAGAAGATCAAGACCCGGACGGCGATCCGCACCGCGACCTACGCCCTGATCAAGGAGCAGGGCTACGACGCCACCACGATCGAGCAGATCGCCGAACGCGCCGAGGTGTCGCCGTCCACGGTCTTCCGCTACTTCCCGACGAAGGAGGACATCGTCCTCACGGACGAGTACGACCCGATCCTGCTGGACGAGCTGCGCAAGCGGCCGGCGGACGAGCCGTGGATGGATTCCCTGCGGTACGTCATGCGGCTGGCCATCGGGGCCGCGACCGAGGACGAACCCGAGGTCGTCCGGCTGCGCTCGCACCTGCTGGTCCAGGTCCCCGCGGTGCGCTCCCGGATGCTGGAGAGCATGTCGGTCACCGGCCGGATGCTCGGCGAGGCCATCGCCGAGCGCACCGGCATGCCAAGGGACAGCTTCGAGGTGCGGGTCTTCACGATGTCCCTCATCGGCGGCCTTGCGGAGATCTCCCTGTACTGGGCCGAGAACGACTTCAAGGACGACCTCCACTCCCTCCTCGACCGCGCCCTGGACGTCATCGAGCACGGCCTCCCCGGGAAAAACACCTGAGGAGTGAGCCCCGGACCGTGACATCCTGACCGGGTGAACGGTCCCGAGATCCACGTCGAGTTCGCCCCCGAGCTGCGCCTGTTCCTCCCCAACGGGCGGCGCCAGGACGGTGCCGCCCGGGTCGGTACCGACGGCGTCTCGACCCTCGGCCATGTCGTCGAGTCCCTCGGCGTCCCGCTGACCGAGGTCGGCACCCTGCTCGTGGACGGCAGGGAGGTGCCGGTGTCGCACGTCCCGGCGGGCGGCGAGTCCGTGGCCGTACGGCCCGTCGGGCGCCCCCAGCGGGTGCCCGGCGCTCCCCTGCGCTTCCTGCTCGACGTCCATCTCGGCACCCTCGCCCGGCGCATGCGCCTGCTCGGCGTGGACACGGCGTACGAGTCGACGGACATCGGCGACCCGGCGCTCGCCGCCCTCTCGGCCGCCGAGCAGCGGGTCATGCTCAGCCGCGACCGAGGTCTGCTGCGGCGCCGCGAGCTGTGGGCCGGTGCCTTCGTCTACAGCACCCGCCCCGACGACCAACTCCGCGACATCCTCGACCGGTTCCGCCCCGAGCTGCGTCCGTGGACCCGCTGCACCGCCTGCAACGGCCTGCTCAAGGAGGCCACCAAGGACGAGGTGGCCGACCAGCTGGAGGGCGGGACGCAGCGGTCGTACGACGTCTTCGCGCAGTGCACCCAGTGCGGGCGCGCGTACTGGAAGGGCGCGCACCACGAACAGCTGGTGGCCATCGTGGAGCGCGCCCTCGCGGACTACGGAGCTGAGAGCTAACGCCGGGTCACATCACCCTTTCCGCAGGCGATTGAGTCCCTGTTCCGGTCCAGCCGCAGCGGATCGTCCTTGCCGTTGACCTTCAGTCGGCCGTAGTCGTTCTTCTTCAGCCAGTCGCAGCGGGACTTCGTCGTCGCCTTCACGGTCGGCGGGAAGTCCGTCGGGACGCAGACGTTGGCGGAGCCGTAGTGCCGGTCGCAGCCGGAGACGGTCGGGCCGACCTTCTGCGACGTGCGCTTCTTGCCGGGGCCCGTGACCTTGCCCTGGAGGTTGTCGGCGAAGTCGTGGACATGGGCGGAGGCGTCCGTCGCGCTCAGGGCCTGCGGGCCCTGGAGGTGCACCCACTTGGCGACCGACGGCACCCCGTTCGCGTCGACCGCGAAGAGCATGTACCAGCCGGGCGGGGCCAGGTTGGGGTTGCTCGTCACGTTCAGGTCGATGTTGTTGCCGTCCACCGACAGCGGCAGATCCACGAACCGCTGGTTGGGGTCCGAGGAATGCGTCACCGCCGCCGGGCGGATCAGTTCGGCCTTGGCGATGGGCCGGTCGACGGTGATGCGCTGGGTTTCGCCGTACGTCCACTCGGTGTCGATGACCGAAGTGATCGTCGGGCGCGGGCCCTTCAGCAGATACGGCGGGGTGTAGACCGACACGTCGTGGTTCCAGCTGCCGTTGCCCGGGTTGTCGCCGGTCGTCATCACCCGGCCGTCGGGCAGCAGGAACGCCGAGGAGTGGTAGCCGCGCTCCTCCGGGTCCGGGGCCACCGGGTCGAAGGTGTTGGTCGCCGGGTCGTAGAGCGACGTCTCGTACACCGGGTCGGCCCGGTTGTGCAGCGCGCCGCCGGTCTCCAGGACCTTGCCGTCGGGCAGCAGCACGGCGGAGACGTACATCTTGCCCTGGTTGCCGGTCTGCGGGACCTTGCCGGCTCCGAGGTCGACGGTGCCCTGCGGGATCGGCGGGCCGGCGACGTAGGACGGGTTGGGCTGCTTGAGGTCGATGACGTCGGTGAGGCGGTTGGCGTCCGGGTTGGAGTCGATGTTGCCGCCGCCGATGGTGAGGACCTTCTGGTCCTGGGCCGGGGGCAGCAGCACGCTCGCGGACTGGTCGCGCTGGTCCTTGTTCTGCAGTCCGGGGACCTGGGTGATCGTGTTGGCGTTGTAGTCGTAGATCGCCGATCCGGTGCCGGGGATGTTGTTGCCGAACGTGTGGCTGCCCGAGTAGAAGAGGCGGCCGTCCTGCATCAGGATCATCGACGGGTACAGGCCCCAGTAGGACCAGGTCTGGTTGACCTTCCAGAGTTCGAGCCACTTCTGCTCGGCGTCGGACCACAGCTCGGCGGCGACCGAGCCGGTCGAGTCCTCCTTCAGCCCGCCGAAGGAGATCACGTCACCGTTGCCGAGGATCGTGGCCGACGGGTACCAGTGGCCGTCGTTCATGTCGTTGGTCTTGCTGTAGGTCTCGGTGACCGGGTCGAAGATGTACGAGTCCTTGTAGCCCTGGTAGCCGATCGTGCCGTCCGCCGACGGATAGCCCTTGTTGCCGCTCATCACGAGCACACGCCCGTCGTCGAGCTGGACGTGGCCCGCGCAGAACATGTCCTTGGGCGTGGGGATCTGCTTGTACGTGCCGTTCTGCGGGTCGTAGACCGCGCTGGTGAACGTGCCCGCCGCGAACTTCTCGGGGTCGTTGCCGGAGCCCGCGATCAGCAGCACCTTGCCGTTGTGGAGCACGACGGAGTGCATGGAGCGGACCGGATTCTTGGTCGGCAGGACGTCCCAGCGGCCGTTCGCGCACTCCTCCGCGGTGCCCGTGCACACCGGGTCGGGGACGGGGTCGGCGACCTGGTCCATCGTGTAGTCGTCGGTGGTGACGGAGCCGGTGCCGTAGACGGAGACGCCCCAGGCGATCCGGTCGGTGCCGGCGGGCACCTCGGGTGTGCGGACCGTCGCCTCGGTCCAACCGCCCGCCATCTCCAGCGTCTTCAGGTCGGTCCAGTACTGCCAGCCCGCCGTGGGGTCGTGCCGGAAGAGGGTGACCGAGGTGTCGGGGGTGGTCGACTTGTACCAGAGCCCCAGGTCGTACTGCTTGCCCGGCGTGACGACGGGCGCGCACTCGGCGGACTCGGTGATGAGCGCCTTGCGGTCGCCGTCGACGCGGCGGGTGAGCGTGACCTTCATGGCCTTGCCGCCCGAGTGGGCGTCGGCCACCGTCTCGAAGGTGAAGTCGTTGTCGCCCCAGCCGGACTTCTTCCAGCAGTAGGGCATGTCGTCGGTGCCGGCGGTCTCGAAGCCGGGGTTCTTGATGAGGTTGGCGGCGGAGGCGGGCTGGGGCGCGGTGAGGAGGAGGCCCCCGGTGAGGCCCAGCACGGCCAGCAGGGCCGTTCTCCGTCCGGCTCTCATGCGGCTCGATCTCATGCAGTACTCCTTGCTGTGCGGCTCCCGCGCCCGGTCCCCTTCCGGCCCCGGCGCGGCAGATAGACCAGCGCTTCGGTACCGGCGAAGCGCAGGACGAAGGTGACGACCAGGGCCAGTGCCGTGGCGGGCAGCACGGCCAGCCCGAACTGCCCGACGAGCAGCGCGATCAGCGGGATGCGCAGCACCAGGTCGGCGTTGGCGAGCAGCGCGAACCGGATGGTGCGGTCGGCCCAGTGGCGGTGCCGGCGGCGGTCGCGGAACAGCAGCTTCTCGATCAGCAGGAAGTTCCAGGCCACGCCGAACTGGTTGGCGACGATCTCGGCGGGGAGGTAGTGCAGCCCTGCCTGGGTCATCGCCCACAGCGCGGCCAGGTTCGGCACGAAGCCGGTGAGCCCGATCAGCCCGAACACCACCATGCGGGCCAGCGGGTCGGCCGTACGCAGCCCGGCGAGGTGCCGTAGGAAACGGCGCCCCTCCGCCGCCGTGGACTTGGACTCCCCCGCGAACCGCTCCTGGAACACGAACGGCACCTCGGTGACCGTGCGCGGGCGGCTGCGCACGGCCAGCTCCAGCAGGATCTTGTAGCCGAGCGGCTTGAGCGCCTCCGCCGTGATGTCGCTGCGGCGGATGGCGAAGAAGCCGCTCATCGGGTCGCTGATGCCGTGCAGCCTGCGCGGGAAGAGGGACTTGGTCAGCCAGGTCGCGCCACGTGAGACGGCCACCCGGTAGCTGCCCGCGAGACCGGCCCGGCTGCCGCCCTTGACGTAGCGGGAGGCGACGACGAGCCCGGCGTTCGCGCGCTCGCCGGTGGCGACCAGGTCCGGCACGAGGGACGGCGGGTGCTGGCAGTCGCCGTCCATGACGACGATCCAGTCCGAGCCGGCCGCCTTCATCCCCTCGACGACCGCGCCGCCGAGCCCGCCGACGGGTTCGTCGCGGTGGATGACGGTGACGGGGAAGGGGCAGTCCTGCGCGGCCTCCCTGATGACCTGCGGGGTGTCGTCGGTGGAGTCGTCCACGAAGACGACCTCGCAGGGCAGCCGGGACGGCACCGACTCGGTGATCTGATGCAGCAACTGCCGCACGTTCGCCGACTCGTTGAAGGTCGGTACGACGATGGTGACGGCGCCCGGCTCGGGCACCTCGACGGCCTCTACGGACGGATCGCCCAGCTCCCCGGGGGCGGTGTACTCGTGGGTCATCGAACGCCTCCGGAGGCTGTCTGGATCTGGCGGATCTCGATGCGGTCCTCGCCGCTGCCGAACACGGCGACCGGCGTCGAGTGCTCGATGGCCGCCTTCACGTTGGGCAGCTCGACCGCGTCGCGCCGTACCGTCGGCGAGGCGACCACGTAGTCGAGGTCCTTCCAGCCGCGCGGCATCGTCTTCGTCACGGCCGGGTCGAGGTCGGCCTTGTAGAACCAGATGACGCCGAGCCCCGGCTTGTACCCGGCGTGCACCAGGTCCAGCCACAGCGCGTCGTCGACGAGGACGCGGGTGTCCTTCGGGTCCGCCACCTCGGTGGACAGCCACTTCGAGGCTGCCTGGTAGGGCGCGTTGGCGTCGGCGGTGACGGCGGTGCGGTCGCCGTCGTACCAGCGGGGGACGACGTACGCGCCGGCGGCGATGGCGAGGACGGCCGCGAGGGCGTACCGCCCGCCGGTGAGGTACCGGTGCTCGGCCTCGGACCGCCACCGCCGCAGGACGGCGTGGGCGACGGAGGCGGTTCCTCCGGCGAGGACCAGGGCGAGGAACGGCAGCGCCTGGATGACGTACATGGCGGGCAGGTAGCCGCTGGGGCGCATGGCCACCAGGGCGAGGATCGCCACCGCGAACGACGGTCCGGCCAGGGCGCGGGCGGTGACCGACCAGCGCCAGGTGAACAGGAGCAGCAGCGCGCCCGCGAGACCGCCGACGATGAGGACCCGGTCGTAGTAGAGCCAGGACTGGAGCACACCGTGCGAGCCGGAGCCCTGGTCGAGGATGAAGCCCGAACCCGGCCTGGTCATCTGGTACTTGATGCCGTCCCACAGCGAGACGTGCCCGTCGCCCGGGAACATCTCGCCCTTCAGCAGGGCGAACAGGGGGTAGGCCAGTCCGATCAGCGCGCAGGCGGTGACGGCGCCGGTGAGGGCGAACTTCCGGGTGTCGCGGTGGCTGTGCCGCCACATGGTGACGAAGACCGCCGGGAGGACGAAGAGCATCGTCTCCTTGGTCAGCACGGCCGTGGCGGCCGCCATCCCGGCGCCGAAGTGATGCCAGAGGTGGCGGCTCGGCGAGGCGGCGAGGGCGAAGGCGAGCAGCGTCCACATCACCGCGAGGTTGTCGAGGAAGATCTCCCGCTGGAGCACGACCGACAGCGGGGACAGCCCGAACAGGACCATGCCGAGCCCGGCCGCCCAGCGCGGCAGGGACAGCCGCCGCCCGAGCACGTACACCAGGACCGCGCTGACCGCGCTGATGACGAGCATCGCGGCGCGCATCGAGCCGACGGTCATCGACTCGGGGCTGAGCGCGGCCGGTATCCAGGTGAGCAGGGCTATCTGGATCCAGCCGAGCGGCGGGTGGTCGTACCAGTAGGTGTAGTGGGCGAGGCCCCGGCCCTCCTGGACGGCCCAGGCCTGGGCGAGGTAGGTGCCCTCGTCGTCGCTGAGGGTCGGGTAGTCGGCGATGTTCCAGCCCTGCACGACGAGGATCGCGACGAGGAGTACGCCGCACAGGAGCAGGTCGGAACGGGAGGAGCGGAGACGGTTCGGCGGGTCCGTTCGAGCGGTCGAACGCGTTTCAGGGACAGGTTGTCTCTGCGCGGGGACCTTCGGAGTGGTCACCGCGGGAAGGGTGGAGGTCACGCAGGGACGTCCTCTCGGAGGTCACGGGTCGCTTCGGCATCGGTGAGATGCGCGCCGACGTGGCTGGTCAACTCCCAGTCGTTCTGGCCGCGCTGCTCACGCCATACGGCGCGGACGGCGGCCCCGGCGAGGAGCACCTGGTAGAAGGGGCCGCCCACGACGAGCTTCACGTAGTGCACGAAGCGCACCCGAAGGCCGTACTGCTTGCCGAAGTCGTGCAGTCCGACGATCTCGAAGACGAAGGTGACGAGCGCGGTGACGGCTGGCAGGAAGGTGATGAAGGCGACGGTCACGGACACGTCGAGGAACACCGCGATCGCGATGTTGAGCGGGATGATGAGCCCGGTGAAGGCCTGCATGAACGGCGTCATGAGGGTGTACCGGGCGAGCAACCGCTGCCCGAAGGTGGGCAGTTGCTTCCAGTCCTTCTTCCGGTAGACCTGCAGGAAGCCCTGGTTCCAGCGGGTGCGCTGCTTGAGCAGCGACATCAGGCTGCCGGGCGTCTCCTCCTTGGTCACCATGTCGGAGTCGTAGGCGACGACGACCTTCTTGCCGACGCTGGAGAGACGGACGCCCAGGTCGCAGTCCTCGGCGAGGCAGTTGGGGTCCCAGCCGTCGGCCTCCCTGAGCACGTCTGTCCGCACGAAGACGGTGTTGCCGCCGAGCGGGATGAACCCCTTCTGCGCGTGCAGATGGAGCCGGGAGCGGAACCAGAAGAAGTACTCCAGGCAGTTGCGCAGGCTGTACCAGCTGGAGTGGAAGTTGATCAGCTGGACCCCGCCCTGAACCACGTCCGCCTTCGTCGTCCGGAACGCGTGGTCGACATGGGCGAGCAACTCCGGGTGGACCTGGTCCTCGGCGTCGAAGACCCCGACGACGTCGCCGCGGCAGTGCGGCAGCGCCGTGTTCATGGCCTTCGGCTTGTTCTTCTTCTCGTGGGTGTCGACGACGACGCGGACGCGCGGGTCACGCGCCGCGGCCCTCTCGGCCACCTCCGTGGTCTCCGGGTCGTCGTGTCCGACGATGACGATGATCTCGAAGTCGGTGTGTGTGGACTCCAGCAGTCGCTGGATGGTGTGGTCCAGCACGGCCTGTTCGTGCCGGGCCGGCAACAGCAGCGAGAACGACACGTGCTCGCCGCCGTCCGGTCTGCTGAACCGGGTGGAGGCGAGCACCTCGGGCGTACGCCACGCGTGCATCTGCCACCACAAGGTGAAAGCCGCCATCCAGAACAAGGCCAGCGAGACGACGGCTATGAAGACAGACGTCAGCAACAGATCCCCCCAGATCCCCAATGCCCCCTGTTGCGACAGTGAGCCACATCTGTCGCGGAACTGTGTAGACATTAAGGGTGATCTGTGAAGTCCGCAGGCCGTTTCAGTGAAGAGCGCGTTTCATCACAACGATCCCCGAGAGTGAACAAATCGAACACAGCCTGCGTAAGTGCCCCACGCCCGCCGCCGTTTCAGCTGCTCAGCGCGGCTTTCAACCGGCTCGGATCGGTGGTCGGGGCATCGCAGGTGAAGTTACGGCAGACATAGGCGGCGGGTTCACCCTGCTGCAACGGCCGGTCGGCGAGCAGCGGAAACTCGTCACTCTCCGGAGTACCCACGGCCACGACTGCGCCCGGGGCGGTGGCCAGAAGTGCCGTCCGGTGCAAGGTCTTTGTCGCCCGGTCGTCGAGGCTCGGTCCGACGATCGCGACCTCGCGGGGCCCGTCGAGGTTGGCCTCGGCGACGGCAAGACCCCAGCCGATGAAGCGGGGGACGCGTGGACCGAGGGCCTTCACGACGCCCAACGCCCGCTCGGCGGCGATGCGATGAGGCTCGGCACCGGTCAGGGCGGCGTAGCTCAGCAGGGCGCCGGCCGCCGCGGTCCAGCCGGAGGGGGCGGCGTTGTCGGTGGGGTCCTGCGGCCGGCGGATCAGCTGCTCGGCGTCGGCCGCGGTGTCGTAGAGGGCGCCGGACTCCTCGTCGGTGAAGCGGGCGAGGACGTGGTCGAGCAGGAACCCGGCGAAGTCCAGCCAGACGCCCTCGCCGGTGACCGAGGCCAGCGCGAGGAAGCCCTCGGCGACGTCGGCGTAGTCCTCCAGCACGCCCGCGTTCGCGCCGACCTTGCCGTCCTTGCTGGTGCGGGCGAGGCGGGCGTGGTCGTCGAGGTGCAGCCGGACGAGGAGGTCGGCGGCGCCGAGGGCGGCGTCCACGAGGTCGGGGCGGTCGAAGTAGGCGCCGGTCTCGGCGAGGGCGGCGACGGCGAGGCCGTTCCAGGCGGCGACGATCTTGTCGTCACGGCCGGGGGCGGGGCGCGTGCCGCGCTGCCGGAGGAGGCGCTCGCGGATCGAGGTGATCTTCTCGGCGTCGAACAGCCCGTCCTGCTGCGGCAACTGGAGGACGGAGGAGCCGTACTCGAAGGTGCCCTCCTCCGTCACACCGAAGTACCGGGCGGCGAGCTCGGCGTCGTCGTCGCCGAGGACGTCACACAGCTGCTGCGGGGTCCACACGTAGTAGGCGCCCTCGACGTGCTTGCCGGTCCCGTCGTCGCTGTCGGCGTCGAGCGCGGAGGCGAACCCGCCCTCGTCGGTGCGCAGTTCGCGCACCATGAAGTCCGCGGTCTCCAGGGCCACGCGGCGAGCGAGCTCGGAGCCGGTGGCGCGCCAGAGATGGGCGTAGGCGCGGCACAGCAGGGCGTTGTCGTACAGCATCTTCTCGAAGTGCGGCACGACCCAGTCACGGTCGACGGAGTAGCGCGCGAAGCCGCCGCCGAGCTGGTCGTAGATACCGCCGCGGGCCATGCGCTCACAGGTGTCCTGGGCCATCTGCAGCGCGCCCTCGGCGCCGGTCCGCGCATGGTGGCGCAGCAGGAACTCGATCACCATGGACGGCGGGAACTTGGGCGCCCCCGCGAACCCGCCCCGCTGCTCGTCGTACTCCCGGGTGAGCCCGAGCAGCGCCTGGGCCAGCTCCTGCTCGCCGGGGGCCTCCGTGCCGCCGTAGGAGATCTCCCGCCCGGCGAGGTCCCGCACGATCTTCCCCGCGACGTCGGCGACCTCGTCCCGCCGGTCGGTCCAGGCGCTGCGCACGCCCTCCAGGACCTGCCGGAAGGCCGGCATGCCGGAGCGGGGGGTGGGTGGGAAGTAGGTGCCGAAGTAGAAGGGCTCGGCGTCCGGGGTGAGGAACACGGTCATGGGCCAGCCGCCCTGGCCGGTGGCCGCCTGAACGGCCTCCATGTAGACGGCGTCCACGTCGGGGCGTTCCTCGCGGTCGACCTTGACGCTGACGAAGTGGGCGTTGAGGTAGTCGGCGGTCTCCTGGTCCTCGAAGGACTCGTGTGCCATGACGTGGCACCAGTGACAGCTCGAATAGCCGACGCTGAGCAGCACGGGGACGTTACGCTTCCGGGCTGCCTCGAAGGCCTCCGCGGACCAGGGCCACCAGTCGACCGGGTTGTCGGCGTGCTGAAGGAGGTACGGGGACGTCTCGTGCGCCAGTCGGTTCGGCATGGTGTCCATCCTGCCGCAGTACCCCGCCGTCACGCGTCCGCACCCACGCCTGCAGCGGTGAAGCTGCGCTACGACCACAGGATCCGTCCGTCCCGCGATCAGCTCCGCACCCGCCCGTGGGTCTGCGACCGCGGGGCCGTGCGCGACCGGGATCAGAACGCCGAGTACAACCTTCGCGCCGAAGGGCGCAGACTCCTCGCCGCAGGGCTTGCGGAGAGGTAAAACGCCTGTGGAGCCCGCGTAAGACCCCGCAAGCCGGGGCAGTGGGTGATGAAGCAGGAACCACCGAGCGGCAAAGCCGCCTGGAATCCTGGCCTTGAAGGCCGGGGGGAGGCCACATGCGGGACAGCCATCGGGCCGATGCCGAGCGGCTGTTGGCCCGGGCCGTGGAGGAGGAGGTGCGGCGCTCGGGCGGGAGCGTCGACGGCCAGGTGCTGTTGTCGCGGGCGCGCGGGGCGCTGGACTCCATGGCGCAGACGGCGGCCGAGGAGTACGAGGCGTATACGCGCGCGCTGGACGAGGCGGAGGCCGGCCGGCTGACGTTCGGGCAGCGGTTCGCGCGGGAGGGCGGCCGTACGCCGCTGATGGTGGCGGGTGTCGCGGCGATCACGGCCGTCGTCTCCGACCTGGCGCTCGGCACGGGCACGAGCACCGCGGTCGGCGCGGGCGTGACCGTGGGCGTCGTCGGCGCGGCGGCGACGGTCGCGAAGGTGGCCGGCACCCATCTGCCCGCCGCGCACCACCGCGCGGGCGCCGTCGGCCAGCCGGGCGGACCGGAACAGCTGCGGCTGCAGTGGCTGACGGCGCTGGAGGTACGGGGCATCCGCCCGTTCCTCGACCAGCAGCGGGTACTGAGCGCGTCCACCGGCCCGAAGAAGACGGGGCCGCGGCTGAAGGGCGCGGACAAGAGCGCGGCGGCCCGCGGCCGGAGCGTGCTGGAGCAGTCGTTCGGTCAGCTCCCGGAGCCGGAGGGCTCGTTCGCGGGCCGTAGGCAGGAGATGGCCCGCATCCGGCAGTGGGTGCAGGCGGCACGCGCGAGTACGGAGACGAAGCCGACGGTCGTCGTCCTGCACGGGGCGCCCGGCAGCGGTCGTACGGCATTGGCGGTCCGCGCCGCCCACGACCTGAAGGACCAGTTCCGCGGCGCGTGCGTGGTGGACCTGCGCGGCGACACGTCGGAGGAGCCGCCGCTGTCGACGAGAGACGCGCTGCTGCATCTGCTGAACCGTTTGGGCGCCCCGCGCGAGCAGCTCCTGTTCCGCGAGCGCTCGTCGGCCGACCAGCAGGTCAAGCGGCTGAGCGAGCTCTACCACCAGCACCTCACCGGCCTCCCGGTCACGGTCGTACTGGACGACGCCTCGGACCCGGAGCAGGTCCGCACCCTGATCCCCGAGCGCTCCGACAGCCTGGTCCTGGTCACCGCCCGCGAGCCCCTCGACCTGCCCGCGGACCTCGCCGCCTGGGTGCACCAGCTGCCGGTGGATTCGCTGGACGCGGCGGGCGCGGAGGAGCTGCTGACGGCGGCGGCGCAGGATTCCTCGGGGCCCTACGACGCCGAATCCACCGACCGGATACGGGAGTTGTGCGGCGGGCTGCCGCTGGCGCTGCGCATCGCGGGTTCGTCGCTGGGCCCGCGTTCACCGCGCACGCTGGCGACGGATCTGGGCGCGTACGGCCCGGTGGAGCCGATCGAACGGGTGCTGTGGCTGCGTTACACGGACCAGTCGGAGGTCGCGCGGCGCCTGCTGCGCAGGCTGGCTCTGGCGGGCCGGGCCTCGCTGGGCGCCGCCGCGGCGGCGTCGCTGCTGGCCACGGACGAGGCGGAGGCGACCCGCCACCTGGTGGCCCTGTCCCGGTCGGGTCTGATCGACCATGTGCGCGGCAGCCGCTACCGCCTGCACGACCTGGTCCGCGCCTTCGCCCAGGCCCGCCTCCTCGACGAGGAGGAGCCGGTGGAGCGTACGGCGGCGCAGGAGCGGCTGATCGTGAACTACGCGGAGCTGGCGGACTCCGTGCTGCGCCTGGTCGACGGCAACATGTCGACCCGCTCGGACCGCTTCAGCCCGCACGGTTTCACCTCGCTGGACGACGCGCTGCGCTGGCTGGACGACGAGTCGAGCTTCATCACGGCTGCGCTCCGGCACGCGGAGGACGTGAACCAGGCGGCGGTCCTGAACCTGCTCGGCGCCCTGTGCGACTACTGCCTCCTGCGGGGCGACCTCTACCGCCTCGGCGAGATCAGCGAGCTGGCGCAGGAGGTGGACCAGGGACTGCTGGTCCGCTCGGTGCAGTGGCGCACCGGCATCGCGGCCCGTCAGCTCGGCGAGCTGGACAAGGCCCGCACGACCCTGACGTCGGTCGTCGACCTCTACATGGAGGCCCACCACGACGCGGGCGCGGCCCGGGCCCTGTGCTCCCTCGGCATCACCCTGCACCACCAGGGCAACCTCACCGAGGCGGCGACGAAGCTCCGCGAGGCGCTGGACCTGCAGTCGGCCCCCGCGCTGGCGACGGACCGCGCCTGGACGATGCACGCGCTGGCGGCCGTGGAACGGGACCAGGGCCGGATCTCCGAGTCGCTCGGCCTCCTGACCGAATCCCTGTCCCTGCACCGCGCCGGCGAGTCGATCCACGGCGAGGCCTGGGCCCACTTCCAGCTGGGGCAACTGAGCCTGCGCATGGGCGACGTACCGAGCGCGGAAGCCGAGTTGCGCACGGCCCTGGAGTTGTACGGCCGTACGCGTGACGCCCGCGGCGAGGCCTGGGCGATGACCCAGCTCTCCCGTGCCCGCCTGGTCGCCGGTGACCCGTCCCCGGCGGTGGACGGACTGCGCCAGGCTGCGTCCCGGCACCGCGACAACGAGGACGCGCGCGGCGAGGCCTGGTCCGTCTACTACCTGGGCCAGGCCCTGGAGGAGACGGGCAACCTGGACCTGGCGGTCCGCGAGCTGGAACGTTCCCGCACGATGTTCTCCCGCATGCGCGACGTGTACGGTCTCGCCTGCGCCCGGCACCACTCGGCCCGCGTGACCCGCGACCAGCGGGCGGCCCAAACGGGCTCGTTGAAGAACTCCGGGTTCGCCCGCCAGCTGCTGATGGACGCCCGCGCCGACTTCCAGCGCATCGGCGTCGCGCACGGCGAGGCATGGACATGCCTGGAGCTGGCCGTGGTGGACGCCGGGAACACCCGAACCCAGCAGGCGCTGACGCTGTGCGAGGACGCGGTGGGGCTCTTCACGTCGTACGGCGACCGCAGAGGCGAGGACTGGGCACGGTTCCTGCGCTGCACCCTGCTGCCGTACGCGGCACCGGGGGGTGTCGAGATCGGGACGGCGGTGGCGCAGGAGGAACTGGCGCAGCTGGGACGCGACGGGCATGCGCTGCGGGACGGAAAGCTGGTCGACTACGTGGAGGCGTACCAGCTCCTGCTCGAACGCGGCGTGAGCCTGGAGGCCGGCTGGCAGGCCTGGCGGCTCGGCATGGTGCCGAACCGCCACGCGCGGGAGGTCATGGGGGTGCCGGTGGCGGCCCGGCAGTGACACGGCCGGTCCGGCACCGGTCCCCACCCGGCCGGGCCCTCGGTCGTCCTCGCCCCCGTGGCCGTCCTCGGCCTCGCTACGGCCTGGCGGTGCCGGTCGCTCCGGCGCTCTCGCCGGAGGCCTCCGCCTTCGGGTCCGGAGCCTCCTTGAAGTCGACCTTGCTCATGTGGCGGTTCATGGACTTCATCAGGCCCCACACCGCCACCGCCATCACCGCGAAGACGATGAAACCGAGGACGCCGGGGGTGACCTTGTCCTTGTCCACCTCCTTCGCGAGGGTGACGAGCTGTGTCATTGCCAGGCTTGCGCTTGCGCTCATGTCAGGCATTGTCGCGGATGCCCGCAAAGAGGTCGTCCTCGGGGAGGGAGGTATCGACGAGGGACTTCGCGAGCTCGTACTCCTCCGTCGGCCAGACCTCCCTCTGGAGCTCCAGCGGCACACGGAACCAGCCGCCGTCGGGGTCGATCTGGGTGGCGTGGGCGATCAGGGCCTTGTCGCGAATCTCATAGAAGTCGCCGCACGGGACGTGCGTGGTGATCGTGCGCTCGCCGCGCTCGAACTCGTCCCAGCGCTTGAGCCAGTCCCCGTACGGCGACTCCAGGCCGCGCTCCAGCATGGCGTCGTGCAGCGCCTGGGTGCGGGGGCGGTTGAAGCCCTGGTTGTAGTAGAGCTTCTGCGGCTGGTACGCGGGGCCGTACTCCGGCTCCGGGTACTTCTCGGTGTCCGTCGCGCCCTCGAAGGCCACCATCGAGATCTTGTGGGTCATGATGTGGTCGGGGTGCGGGTAGCCGCCGTTCTCGTCGTAGGTGGTGATCACCTGGGGGCGGAACGAACGGATCTGCTTCACCAGCTCGCCGGCCGCCTTGTCGACGTCCTCCAGGGCGAAGCAGCCCTCCGGCAGCGGCGGCAGCGGGTCGCCCTCGGGCAGGCCGGAGTCGACGAAGCCGAGCCACTCCTGCTTCACACCGAGGATCTCGCGAGCCTCGTCCATCTCTTTCTTGCGTACCTCGTGGATGTGCTCCTCGATGTACTTGTCGCCCTGAAGCTTCGGATTGAGGATGGAGCCGCGCTCCCCGCCCGTGCAGGTCACGACCAGCACGTCCACCCCCTCGGACACGTACTTCGCCATGGTGGCCGCGCCCTTGCTCGACTCGTCGTCGGGGTGGGCGTGGACGGCCATCAGTCGCAACTGGTCAGTCAAGACTCAATCCTCAAAAGTCGGCGCCCGGTGTGAACCGGTGCGATCGGCGGCTTCTATAGTGACCGAATCGGGGGGCGGATAATTCCGTGGTACGGCCCGCAGGCCCTCCTTTTAGGACATCCGTCCCGCCCCGGCCGAGAGGACGATCATGAGTACGGCGAGCACGCGACTGCCCGAGGGCCGCTACGGCCGTTCCTCGGACGCGCGCTCCGACCGCACGCTCAAGGTCGTCGGCGCCGTTCTCGGGGTGGCGCTGCTGGCACTGGTCGGCTTCTTCGGCTACCACTACGTCGGCCAGAACAAGATCAGCGCCGAGGTGATCGAGTTCGACGCGACGCAGGACGCGGTGAAGGTCCATCTGGAGGTCCGCAAGGACGCCGGCGCCTCCGGCTACTGCACGCTGCGCTCCCAGGCGGAGAACGGCGCCGAGGTGGGCCGGGCCGACTTCCGCTTCGACGGCGACGCGACTCGGATCGACAAGGTCGTCACACTCCGTACGACGTCCCAGGGGACGACGGCCGAACTGCTCGGCTGCCACGCCGACTGACTCCGGCTTCTCCGTCGATCGAAACCGCCCGACGCTGCTCGACGCCGACCGGTTCTGTCCTGAATGCGTAGGCCCTGACCTGCGTTGATGTGATTCTGATGGCTTATGTCCTCCCCCTTCGGCCATTGAATTGTTAGGCTCGTGGTTTCGCCCATCCGTGAAGGAACATCCTTCTGGGTAGGGCGATGCTTTGTATTCCCAGTACCGACGAGGAGCACCTGTGACCCAGACCAGCGAGAACGTCACCTGGCTGACCCAGGAGGCGTACAACCAGCTCAAGGCCGAGCTGGAGTACCTGTCTGGTCCTGCGCGCACGGAGATCGCAGCCAAGATCGCGGCCGCGCGCGAGGAGGGCGACCTGCGCGAGAACGGCGGGTACCACGCGGCCAAGGAGGAGCAGGGCAAGCAGGAGCTCCGTGTGCGCCAGCTGACCCAGCTCCTGGAGAACGCCCAGGTCGGCGAGGCGCCGGCATCGGCGGACGGTGCGGTGGCGCCCGGCATGGTCGTGACGATCGCCTTCGACGGTGACGAGGACGACACCATGACCTTCCTGCTCGCCTCCCGCGAGTACGCGAGCGCCGACATCGAGACCTACTCGCCGCAGTCCCCGCTGGGCTCCGGCGTCATCGGCCACAAGGTCGGCGAGGACGCCGAGTACGAGCTGCCGAACGGCAAGAAGGCCTCGGTGAAGATCCTGAAGGCCGAGCCCTACAGCGGCTGACCCGGACCCCGCGGCGGCTGACCCCGCCCGACAAGTCCTTGACCG
>NZ_BAAAZY010000012.1:541261-587884 GCF_039537145.1 Streptomyces shaanxiensis | reverse complement strand
TGCGCCGTCAGCCATGCGCCCGGCGGTACTTGCGGACCGCGAGCGTACGGAAGGTCAGGATGATGACGACCGACCAGATCAGCGACGCCCACACGGGGTGCTGCATCGGCCAGGCGTCGGGCGGCTGGAAGCCCGGGGGAAGGTTGCCGAACAGCTCGCGGCTCGCCTGCACCGTGGCGCTGAACGGGTTCCACTCCGCGATGTGCCGCAGGAAGGTCGGCATCTGGTTCGCGTCCACGAACGCGTTCGAGATGAACGTCAGCGGAAACAGCCAGATGAGACCACCCGAGGTCGCCGCCTCGGGCGTGCGCACCGACAGGCCGATGAGCGCGCCGATCCAGGAGAACGCGTAGCCGAGCAGCAGGAGCAGGCCGAATCCGGCGAGCACCTTGCCGAAGTTCTCGTGCGTGCGCCAGCCGACGATCAGGGCGACGACCGCCAGGACGACGAGGGTGAGCGTCGTCTGCACCAGGTCGGCGAGCGTCCGCCCGGTGAGCACCGCACCACGTGCCATGGGCAGGGAGCGGAACCGGTCGATGAGGCCCTTGTGCATGTCGTCGGCGATGCCCGCGCCCGCGCCGGCGGTGGCGAAGGTGACCGTCTGGGCGAAGATGCCGGCCATCAGGAACTCGCGGTACGCCTGGGTGGAGGTGGACGAGCCGACCTGGATCGAACCGCCGAACACATAGGTGAAGAGCACGACGAACATGATCGGCTGGATCAGCCCGAAGATGATCATCTCGGGAATCCGGCCCATGCGAATCAGGTTCCGGCGGGCGATGACCAGGGAGTCGTTCGTGGCGCTCACTTCACCTGCTCCTTCTTGACGGTCGTCCACCGGTCGGGCGGCGAGATGAACCCTGACCGGCACGGGCGAACGAGGCTGATGGACGGAGCGACGCGCAGGGCGTGGAGAGCGCTCATTTGACGGCCTCCTTGCCGTTCTCCTCGCTCTTCGCCTCGGCCACGTGTCCCGTCAGGGACAGGAACACGTCGTCGAGGGTCGGGCGCCGCAGGCCGATGTCGTCGATCTCGATACCCCGGGTGTCGAGTTCGCGGATGACCTCGGCGAGAAGCTTGGCGCCGCCGGTCACGGGCACGGTGAGCTTGCGCATGTGGTCCTCGACCGTCGTCTCGCCCTTGCCGAAACCGCGCAGCACCTCGGACGCCGGCTGGATGTCCTCGCGCTGGTGCACCACGACCTCGACGCGCTCGCCGCCGGTGCGGGCCTTGAGCTGGTCGGAGGTGCCCTGGGCGATGACGCGGCCGTGGTCGACCACCGCTATGTCGTGCGCCAGGTGGTCGGCCTCTTCGAGGTACTGGGTGGTCAGCAGCAGGGTCGTACCGCCGGAGACCAGTCGCTTGATGACGTCCCACAGCAGCTGCCGGTTGCGTGGGTCGAGGCCCGTCGTCGGCTCGTCCATGAACATCACGGGCGGTGAGACCACCAGGGCGGCCGCCAGGTCGAGGCGGCGGCGCATCCCGCCGGAGTAGGTCTTGGTGGGGCGGTCGGCGGCGTCGGTGAGGTCGAACTGCTCCAGCAGCTCCACCGCACGGGCCTTCGCCTCCTTCGCCCTCATCTGGTAGAGCTGGCCGACCATCTGCAGGTTCTCCCGGCCGGTGAGGTACTCGTCGACCGCCGCGAACTGGCCGGACAGGCCGATGGAGCGGCGTACGGCATCAGGGTTCTTCAGGACGTCCATGCCCGCGACGACCGCCGAGCCGCTGTCGGGGTTCAGCAGTGTCGTCAGACAGCGGACGGTCGTCGTCTTGCCCGCGCCGTTCGGCCCGAGCAGACCGAGGACCGTGCCCTCGGGGACATCGAGGTCGACGCCGTCCAGAGCCCTTACGTCACCGAAGGTCTTCACCAGGCCTTCGGCATAGATGGCGCCTGGCATATGAATCTCCACGTCGTCGGGGAAGCATTCGAAAGCGTTGGGAAAGCGTAGGTTCGTACTCTTCGTTCCGTGCCGTGACTCAGTGCTGCGATGCGAGAACAAGACACACCATAACGCGATGTATCGCGTCTCTCAATGAGATTTACCGGATTTACCCGAACGGGTGACAAAGGGCCTCTGACCTGGGCTTTCGCCGACTCGCGCCTCAGCCGATGACGGTGTAGCCCGCCTCGCGCAGGGCTTGGCCGACCTCGACGCAGTGCGCGGTGCCCTTCGTCTCCAGGTGCAGCTCGACCTCCGCCTCCGTGAGCCCGAGCCGTGGGTCGGTCCGTACGTGGCTCACATCGAGGACGTTAGCGTCCACCACTGACAACACACCCAAAAGCGTGGCGAGCGCGCCCGGCCGGTCCGTCAGCCGCAGCCGTACGGCCAGGTAGCGGCCCTGTGCGGCCATGCCGTGCCGCAGGACGCGCTGCAGCAGCACCGGGTCGACGTTGCCGCCGGACAGCACCGCGACGACCGGGCCCTCGAAGGCGCCGGGGTCGCTCAGCAGCGCCGCCACGGGGCTCGCCCCGGCCGGCTCGACGACCAGCTTCGCCCGCTCCAGGCACAGCAGCAGGGCGGTGGCCAGCTCGTCCTCGGTGACCGTGCGGACCTCGTCCACCAGGTCTTCGACGATCCGGAACGGCACGTCACCCGGCCGGCCGACCCTGATGCCGTCGGCCATCGTCGCCGGGTTGTCGACCGCGACCGGGTGCCCGGCCGCCAGCGAGGGCGGGTACGCCGCCGCGCCCGCGGCCTGCACGCCCACGATCCGCACGTCCGGCCGCAGTGCCTTCACCGCCGTGGCGATACCCGCCGCGAGCCCTCCCCCGCCGATGCCGACGAGGATCGTCCGCACCTCCGGGCACTGCTCGAGGATCTCCAGGCCGACCGTGCCCTGCCCCGCGATGATGTCGGGGTGGTCGAAGGGGTGGATGAACACCGCGCCCGTCTCGGCCGCGTACTCCTGCGCGGCGGCCAGCGTCTCGTCGACCACCTGGCCGTGCAGGCGCACCTCGGCGCCGTAGTCCTGGGTGGCGCTGATCTTCGGCAGCGGGGCGCCCTTCGGCATGAACACGGTGGAGCCCACGCCGAGCAGCGACGACGCCAGGGCGACGCCCTGCGCGTGGTTGCCGGCGCTCGCGGCCACGACCCCCGCCGCCCGCTCCTCCGGGAGCAGCCCGGCGATCCGGACGTAGGCGCCGCGCAGCTTGAACGACCCCGTCCGCTGGAGGTTCTCGCACTTGAAGTGCACCGGCGCGCCCACCAGCTGGGACAGGTGCCTGCTGCCCTCCATCGCCGTCACCCGCGCCACGCCCGTCAGCATCTTCTGAGCGCCGCGCACATCGTCGAGCGTGACGGGAGGCAAGGAGTCAGACGTGCTGTAGCTCATGACTCAAGTCTCGCAGTTCACAGGCGCAAGGCCCTGGTGTGACCAAGCACCGAGATGGGTTTCGCCAGCGCTGGTACGCCCCGCGTCCGGGCCGCGTACCCTGTCCCCCAACCCAGCACCCCCTTCATGAAGTGAGCCCCCGGCCATGCCCACAACACCTGAAATGTCGATGGACATGACGACCGTCGCTGACAGCGGTCTCCTCGACACGCTGCAGCACGAGGTGGCGGTGTTCGCCCGCCGTGCCGAACAGACCCGGCTCGGTGGGGTCGGGCAGGTGCGCAACTCCATGGACCGCGCCGCATACCTGCTGCTCAACCGCCTCGACAAGGAAGGCCCCATGGGCGTCAAGGCGCTCGCCGCGAGCATGGGGATCGACTCGTCGACGGTCACCCGGCAGGTGGCGCCGCTCGTCGACACGGGGCTCGTCAAGCGGACCTCGCACCCCGAGGACGGGCGTGCGGTGGTGCTCCAGCTGTCCCCGCGCGGGCAGTCGCGACTGGAGGAAGTGCGCTCGTCCCGGCGTCAGTTGATGGCCGAGCTGACCCATGACTGGGCGCCCGAGGAGCGGGAGGCGTTCTGCACGCTGCTCACCCGCTTCAACACCGCGCTGTCCACGCGGATGGCGGCACAGGGGATCTCGGGTGCGGAGGCGACTACGGCGTCCTGAGGGGCGGCTGTTCGGCGGGGCGTCTCGCCGAGCGCGTCGTGGGAGGCCGCAGTGTGTCTCGCCCCCGCCGCCCCTACCCGTCCCGTCCTCCAGGGGCTCGCCCCTTCGACCCCAGCCCCCTTTCTGGGGGCTGCGCCCCCAGACCCCCGCTTCGGCCCTTAAGGGGCCTCGTCCTCAAACGCCGGACGGGCTGGAATGCCTGGGCCGGCACCCGAAGGTGCCGCCGCCCAACGACCACGCCCCCGAAGATGGCGGCTTGCGCGTTCCAGGGGCGGCACGCGCGTGTGGTCGTGTGGTCGGGTCCCGGCTCTTGACCCTGGGCCGCCGCTGGCCTCATATGAAACCGGGTCCTCTTCTCGTACGCGGGCGACGTGTCACGTACCTGGTCCGGGGGCCGGTTCCTCGGGGCTAGCTCAGGCGGGAGGGGCGGTGGGAGGACGGCGTGCGGCCCAGGACGCCCGCCGGGCCCGGGAGTTCGAGGCGTTCGTCGCGGGCGCGGCAGGGCGGCTGTTGCATGCCGCCACGCTGCTCACCGCGGAGCCGCCTGAGGAGAACCCGCGCGCGAGGCGCCTGCTGACGTTTTCCCTCGCGCACACGTACGCCTGCTGGGACCGGCTGCGCGGCGAGGACCCGTACGACCACGCCCGTCAGTACCTGGCCACCCGCTTCTCCCGGGCCGCCTGGCACCAGTACGGCGGCCTGGGTGCGCTCGGCCGGTTCCGACCGCATGCCGACGGCCCGCTCGCCCGACTCTCCCCTCAGGAACGCCTGATCCTGGTCCTGCGGCTGTACGAGGGGGTCGCCGAAGAGCCAGTGGCGGCGCTGCTCGGCCTGCCCAGGGAACGCGTCCACGCGATGTGCGACCGGGCGACGGCGACCCTGCTGCATCCGCCGCGGGGGCCCGCACCGGCCGTGCTGGGAGCGAAGGCGGTGTCGCCGTGAGTCGCCCCCAACGGGAGGCGGCCGTACGGCGGATCATGGAAGGCACGCCGCCGCCCGTGCCGCCGGAGCTGTACGCGGAGGCCGTGCGACGCGGTGCCCGCATGCTGCGCCGCAGGACGGTCGCCGTACGGCTGATGTGGCTGCTGCTGTTCGCCGCGACGGTGGCCTTCGTGGTGTGGGCCGTGATGGCCCGCCCGTGGGTGGAGCCGCCGTCGGAGACGACTCCACCGCTGACCGGCTGGTGAGACCTTCCTGCAGTCCCCCAGGCAAGCCCCTGGACTAGCCGAGCGCCTGCTGGAGGTCCTCCAGGAGGTCGTCGACGTTCTCGATGCCCACGGAGAGGCGGACGAGGTCGGCGGGGACCTCCAGGGCCGAGCCGGCCACGGACGCGTGCGTCATGCGTCCCGGGTGCTCGATGAGGGACTCGACACCGCCCAGGGACTCACCCAGCGTGAACACCTTGGCGCGGTTGCAGACCTCGACGGCCGCCTCCTCGCCGCCCGCGACCCGGAAGGAGACCATGCCGCCGAACGTCCTCATCTGCTTGGCGGCGACCTCGTGACCGGGGTGATCGGGCAGGCCCGGGTACAGAACGCGCGTCACGCGCGCGTGCCGGGTGAGCATGTCGGCGATCTTCGTGGCGTTCTCGCTGTGCCGGTCCATACGCACCGACAGGGTCTTGGCGCCGCGCAGCACCAGCCAGGAGTCGAAGGGCCCGGCGACCGCGCCCATCGCGTTCTGGTGGTAGGCGAGTTCGTCGCCCAGGTCCGAGTCGGCGACGATCAGGGCGCCGCCGACGACGTCCGAGTGACCGCCCATGTACTTCGTCAGGGAGTGCACCACGACGTCCGCGCCGAGGTGCAGCGGCTGCTGCAGATACGGCGTGGCGAACGTGTTGTCGACGACGAGCTTCGCGCCGGCGTCCCGGGCGATCTGCGCGACGGCGGCGATGTCGGTGATGCCGAGCAGCGGGTTGGAGGGGGTCTCCACCCACACGATCTTGGTCTTCGGGGTGATGGCGGCTCGGACCGCGGACGGATCGCTGGTGTCGGCGACCGACCACTCCACCCCCCACCGGGCGACGACCTTGGCGAAGAGGCGGAACGTGCCGCCGTACGCGTCATTGGGGATGACCACGTGGTCGCCCGGGCTGAGCAGCGTACGCAGCAGGCAGTCCTCGGCCGCCAGCCCGGACGCGAACGCAAGGCCGCGGCGGCCGCCCTCCAGGGCGGCGAGGTTCTCCTCCAGGGCGGTCCTCGTCGGGTTGGCGCTACGGCTGTACTCGTAGCCGCCGCGCAGGCCGCCCACGCCGTCCTGCTTGTAGGTCGAGACCTGGTAGATCGGCGGGACGACCGCACCGGTGAGGGGGTCCGCCGTGTTGCCCGCGTGGATGGCGAGCGTCTCGAAGTGCTGACTGATGTGCCTGTCGCTCATGTGCACCGAGCGTAGTGCGCGAACGGGGCGGATGACTCCGTCGGCTCAGCCGGAGCACCGCTTGCGGCCGGATTCCGGTCTCCGGCGTCGGCCCGGGCCCCGGTGGGGGCTGCGGCCCCCAGACCCCTGCTGCGGCCGTGAACGGGCCTCGTCGCCGTATTCCACAGGACCGACCCCACAGAACCCTTTCTCCACAGGCATCCGACCTCGTTGGCCAATTGTCCGCGGCGTCTGGAACGCTGGAGGCATGGAGATTCTCTGGGTCCTGATCGCGCTCGTCATGCTCGGCTTTGTGGTGCTGCCGTTCATGAGGCGCAGGCGGGGCATGATCGAGCAGGTCCCGCCGGGCCACCCGGACGCCGCGGACCCGTCGAACTACGGCTTCGTACGGCAGGAGGAGCTGGACGTCCGCATGCCCGGCCCCGACCAGGACCTGCTGGACGTCCTGGACCTGGTGCAGCGCACCCAGGACTACCGCGCGGCCTCGCAGCTGCTGGCCGGCACGGAGGCGGAGGGCGAGCTGCGCTGGCAGCGCGTGCAGGCCTTCGCCGGCGCCGCGTCGCTGGAGCTGCAGCAGCGGCCGGGCGGGGTCAGCGAGTCGCCGGGCGGGCAGTGGCTGCGGGTGTGGCGGACCGAGCAGCCCAAGGACGCGGGCGGCGCGGCCGTGCACGCGGAGTTCCTCGTGCAGCAGGCGTGGCGCACGGCGGCGCCGGGCACGGACGAGTTCCGGATCATCATGGAGGAGGCGAGGTCTGCGTGCGCCGACGCGGCGCTGCTCGCCCCCGGTGACCCGATCCCGTACATCATCGAACTGTCGGTGGCTCGTGGACTGGCCTACCCCCGGCCGGAGTTCGAGCAGCTCTGGCTGAAGATCCTGGACCGCGCCCCGGCCCACATGGGCGCGCACCTGGCGGCCCTGCACTACTGGTGCGAGAAGTGGCACGGCTCGCGTGCGCAGGCGTACGACTTCGCGGAGGCCGCGGCGGCCCGCGCTCCCCAGGGCTCCCTCCTCGCCGCCATGCCGCTCTTCGCGGTGTTCGAGCACCTGCCCGAGGTGAACCTGGTCAGCGGCTTCTACCAGAGCGAGGTCGTGACGAAGGCGATGCACGGCGCGCTGTTCGCGGTGCACTCGGCCCGCTCCGACGACCCGATGATGGCGCACGTGCGCCATCTGCTGGTCTTCTTCCTGGTCCGCGGCGAGCGCTGGGCGGAGGCGATGAACCAGCTGATACACGTCGACGGCCATGTCGGCGCCCTCCCCTGGACCCTGTCCGGCGACCCGGCGGCGGAGTTCGCGGTCTACCGCGCGCTGGCGGTGGCGGGCTACGAGGCGAACGGCGGCAGCCCGGCGACACTCCCGCACTGAGCCGAGCGCCACGCCGCGTGCGCTGAGCCGAGCGCCCTGCCGCGTGCGCGGCGCGGCCCGATGCGAACCGACGCCACCTCCAGGTGCCCGCCCCCGGAATCCGCATTGCCGCACTGACCTGCAGTAGGGCATACTCCGCTTCCCCCCACACCACTTGGTCATGTCCATTTCTAGTGGGGGGATTTGCCCAACATGGGGGCAACTCTGCGCGCGGTGCGCGCGCTCGTCCTGCTCGCCGGGTTCTATCTGCTCGGCTTCGTCATGCTCGGTGTGCTCGTCGCCGTGGACTGGGCGGTCGCGGAGGGCGGTGTCGGCAGCGTCACCGCGAAGGTGTGGATCGTCAGCGCACTGCTGGCGATCCCGATCGTGCAGGGCATGTTCGCGCTGCGCACACCCAAGGACGAACCGCTGCCCGGCCTGTCCGTGACCGAGCAGCAGGAGCCCGCGCTCTGGGCCGCCGTACGGAATCTCGCCGAGCAGACGGGGACCCGCGCGCCCGACGAGATCCTCCTGACCCCGGACGTCAACGCGGCCGTGTCCGAGGACGCGACCCTCCTCGGCCTCAAGGCCGGCCGACGACGCATGTACATCGGCCTGCCGCTGATGGCGGGGCTGAGCGAACCGCAGCTGCAGGCCGTCCTGGCCCATGAGTTCGGGCACTACACCAACCACGACACCCGCCTCGCCGCGATCACCCTGCGCGGCCGGCTCCAGGTGATGCGCACCGTGGCCAGCCTGCACGAGCGCTCCCGCAAGAAGGTCGCCAAGGAGGAGGCCAAGCAGGAGAAGAAGAACGCCAAGCGGCTCGCCAAGGGCAAGGAGGCGGGCGAGGTCGACGCCGGGTCGGCCGGCCTGAGCTACCGCCTCGCCGCCAAGCCCTTCCTCTGGTACGGCACCTTCTACCTGCGCGCCTCCCAGGGCGTGGGCCGGCGACAGGAACTCGCCGCCGACGTGGCCGCCGCACGCATCGCAGGCCGCGACGCCACCGCGTCCGCGCTGCGCGAGATCCCCGTCCTGGACGCCGCGCACGGCTTCTACATGCAGTCGTACGCCACCCTCGGCACCGGCGCCGGCCTGCTGCCGCCGTCCGGCGAAGTCTTCGGCGGGCTGCGCCATCTGCTGGCCGGGCGCGCCGACGAGCTGGACGAGATGCGCCGGGCCCTGCCGGAGGAGGAGCAGTCGCCGTACGACTCCCACCCGCCGATCGCCGAGCGCATCGCCCACATCGAGCAGCTCCCCGACGACGGCCGCGCCCTGACCGGCGCCCGCCCCGCGCTCGCCCTGCTCACCGACCCGGCCCTCTCCTTCGCCGAGTTGGAGCGCTCCGCCCTCACCCCCGAGGCCCATCGGCTGCGCCGCGCCGCCGACTGGCCCCAGTTGGTGAACGACTCGATGCTCTGGCACGCCGACCAGGACGCCGAGCCGCTGCGCACGGCCGTCACCGAGGTCCACGGCAGCGACGGCTCCCTGGCCGCCTTCCTGGACGCCGTCGACGCGGGCCGGCTGTGGGAGGTGGCCGACCGGCTCCCCAAGTCGCAGGAGGCGCAGGCCGCCACCGGCCGCGCCGCCCGCGAGTTCGCGCGCCCCCAGGTGCGCGCCCGGCTCTCCCGCATGACCGTCGTGGAGCTGGCCCGCCTCGGCCGGGCCCACTGGGAGCTGTCCTGGACGGACGCGGCGCGGCTGAGCCTGCCGGACGGTTACGAGGAGGAGCTGAAGCAGGCGCTGGACGCGGCGGTGGCGGACGTACCGGACACACAGGAACTGCGGCGGCTGCTGGCGCAGGCGCGCTGACTCGGGCGCGCTCCCTCAGGCCACACACCCCACGCCCCCTCACTGCTCAAGGACGCAGACAGAAACCCATGAGTCACATCATCCCGATCGCCCTGATCCTCTTCGCGATCTACTCCTGGTACCGCACGCGCCAGAAGGCGGCCCCGAACGGAACCGGCGGATCCATACGCAACCGGGACCTGCCCAAGGCCGCCGCCGAGCTGGGCTTCCTGCCCGGCGAGCAGCTCGACACCGACCGGGCCTACCCGCCCGACCCGCGGATCACGGCCGTACGGGAAGCCGTACGGGCGGGGAACTGGCAGGCCGCCGCGGAGTTCCTGGCCGAGGCAGGGCGGGACTGGCAGGAGCGCGACCGGCGCTCCAGTGTGCTGGCGACGGAGGCCGTCAAGGACGACTCCTGGCTGCTGGCCTGGCGCAAGGAGCGTCCGGAGGACGCCGACGTGGCCCTGGTGCTCGCCGAGTCGCTGATCTATCTCGCCTGGGAGGTACGGGGCTCGTCGACCGCCCGGCACACCACCCAGGAGCAGTTCGCCGGCTTCCACCGGATCCTGGACCAGGCCCGCGAGGCGGTCGCGGCCGCGCAGGCGCTGGCCGGCGACGACCCGTGCCCGTTCATCGTGGAGATCCCGCTGGCGAAGGGCCTCGGCTACCCGCACGAGCGGTTCGAGGAGATCTGGGCCGAGATCGTCAAGCGCGACCCGCACCACCTGGCCGCGCACACCTCCGCCCTCCAGTACTGGTGCAAGAAGTGGCGCGGCTCGTACGAACTGGCGGAGTCCTTCGCCCGGTCCGCGGCCGAGAAGGGGACGCCGGGCCAGTTGCTGAGCGTGCTGCCGCTGGAGGCGTACTTCGAGTACGAGATCGCGCACGACGACCTCGAGCAGGACGAGTTCTACAAGCGCCCGGAGATCGTCGCGGCGGTCGACGCCGCCCTGGTCGACGTGGCGGCCGCGGCCGCCGCCAACCCCGACGACTGGCGGATCCCGCCGGTCCGCCACCTGCTGGCCAGCCTGCTGTACTGGCAGGACCGGTACGAGGCGGCGGTCGAGCAGTTCCGGCTGGTCGACGGGTACATCGACACCGTGCCGTGGGCGTACCGCGGCAGCCGGGAAGGGAAGATCAAGGCGTATGTGGAGCAGCGGGACTTCAGTGCGGCGCAGGTGGTGAAGGCACGGCGCGGAATCTGAGGTCCCGGCCGTACGTTGACGGGGTACCGCCCGGTGCGGAGGTACCCCGTCGCGGCGTCCCGCAGCCGCCGCCCCGGCCCGCGAGGAAGGAACCCTCATGCTCTTCGGCCGTACGCCCGTCCTGCCCACGCCCGAGCAGGCGCTGCAGGGCCGTCCGGAACCGGCCTTCTCGGTCCCCGACCGCCACACGGTCCTCGGCAACCCGCTCCTCGGCCCCTACCCCGAGGGCCTGGAGGTCGCCGACTTCGGGCTGGGCTGCTTCTGGGGCGCCGAGCGCAAGTTCTGGCAGCTCCCGGCGGGTGTGTGGACGACTCTGGTCGGCTACCAGGGCGGCTACACCGAGCACCCCACCTACGAGGAGGTCTGCTCGGGCCTGACCGGCCACACGGAGGTCGTCCGTGTGGTCTTCGACCCGAGCGTGATCTCGTACGAACGCCTCCTGAAGACCTTCTGGGAGGCCCACGACCCCACGCAGGGCTTCCGTCAGGGCAACGACGTCGGCACGCAGTACCGCTCGGCGATCCACACCCACACCCCGGACCAGGCGAAGACGGCCGAGACCTCCCGCGCGTCGTACCAGCAGGTCCTGACGGGCTCCGGCTACGGCACGATCACGACGGAGATCCTTCCGGCGCAGGGGCGGACCTTCTATCCGGCGGAGGGGTACCACCAGCAGTACCTGGACAAGAACCCGGCGGGGTACTGCGGGATCGGCGGTACGGGTGTGTCGTGCCCGATCGGCGTCGCGAAGGCCGAGAGCTGACGTCGATTCGTCCCCCAGGTGAGCCCTCAAGGCAGGCGCAGGTGTGAAGTCGCCCGGTGAGGCTTTGACCTTGACACGGTGACAAGGCCTTCACTGCTTGCCGAGGAGGTGGTCTCGGTGACCATGACGGGACAGGACGCGGATGCGATACGAGCGCTGCAGGGCCTGGAGGACGGCCGTTCGTCCGTGCGGCTGCGGGCGGCTCTGGCGGTCGGCACGACGCCGGATCCGCGCTTCGTCGACAAGCTCGTCGAGCGCTGCGCGATCGAGCCCGAGTTCTTCGTCCGCGACATGCTGACCTGGGCGCTCACCCGCCACCCGGTGTCCCTGACGCTCCCCGGGCTGCTCCGCGAAGTCCGCTCGGAGCGTGCGCAGGCACGGAGCCAGGCGCTGCACACGCTGTCCAAGATCGGGGACCGGCAGGCCTGGCCGGCGATCACCCGGGCGCTGCTGTCCGACGCCGACGACGAGGTGGCGCGGAGTGCCTGGCGGGCGGCGGTCGTCCTCGTGCCGGAAGGCGAGGAGGCCGGGTTGGCCGCGGTGCTGGCGACGCAGCTCGGGCGCGGGGAGCGGGAGACGCAGCTGAGTCTCAGCCGGGCGCTGGTCGCGCTGGGTGAGGTCGTGCTGCCGGCTCTGCGTGCTGCGGCGACCGCCCCGTCCCGGCGTGTGCGTACGCACGCGCTCGCCACGGAGCGGCTGCTGCGCGACCCGGATGCCGGATTCGAGTTCGCGATCGAGGAGGCGAAGCGCATCGTGGCCCTCGGCGGGTCCGGTCAGGAGGGACGATAGGACGTGTTGATCGGTGAGGTGGCGCGACGGTCCGGGGTCAGTGCCCGCATGCTCAGGCACTACGAGTCGCTCGGCCTGCTGCGGCCTTCGGGGCGTACGGGCTCCGGCTATCGGGAGTACTCCGGCGAGGACATCCGGCGGATCTTCCACATCGAGAGCCTGCGGTCGCTGGGGCTGTCGCTGCGTGAGATCGGGCGCGCGCTCGACGATCCCGGCTTCACGCCGTCGGCGCTCGTCGACGACCTCATCCGCCAGACGCGCGAACGCATCGCCGCCGAGACCGAGCTGCTCACGCGGCTCCGCCGGATCGACGCCGCGGAACCCGCCGGCTGGGAGGACGTCCTCCAGGTCGTCGCCTTCCTCCAGGCGCTGGGGTCGAAGAGCGCCGCCGCGCGCCAGCGGGCGGCGCTTTCCTCGGCCGACGGGGTTCCGGTGCCGGTGGAGGCCCTGGTCGAGGCGGTGCTGAGGGAGACGGAGCCGAATGTCGCCGGAGCCCTGCGATGGGCGCTGGCGCGATCGGGCGACGGTGGCACGGCGCTGCTGGCGGAGGGCCTCGGCTCACCGGTGGCCGCGGTGCGGGAACGTGCCGTTCAGGCCCTCGCGGAGATGCCCGGTGACGAGGCCGGCGCCCGGCTGCGGGACGCCCTCGCGCACCCCGATGTCGTGGTCCGCGGCCATGCGGCTCTGGCGCTCGGGACGCGTGGGGTGGCCGAGGCGGGCCCGACACTCGTCGACATGATCGTGGCGGGAAGGAACGACACCGACGCCGCCGATGCGCTGAGCGTGCTGGCGAGCGACACGGCGACGGCGGATCAGATCGCCACCAGGCTCGTCGGCCGCCTCACCCACGACACCACTGAAGCACCCGCACGCGTACGGCTGACCCAGGCGCTGGCGGACATCCCGGGGACCACGGCGTCGCGTGCCCTCGTGGAGTTGTCGCGCGACGGGGACCGTGCCGTTGCTCTGACGGCGACGTACCTTCTCCAGCTGCGCGACGCACGGTGACGGCTCTCGCCCGGGTTGCCGCGTACGCGGCCGGTACGGCCGACCCCGCGGAGGCAAGCGCGGCCCGGCTGCGGAGCCTCTGCCAGTCAGCTGCCAGTCAGACTCCGCCGTCCGCCGGGCCGCCTCGCGGTCAGCCCTCGGCGCGGGCGGGCAGCCGCCATCCCGGGCGCGGGAAGTGGCAGGTGTAGCCGTCCGGGTAACGCTGCAGGTAGTCCTGGTGCTCGGGCTCGGCCTCCCAGAAGGGGCCCACCGGCTCCACCTCGGTGACGACCTTGCCCGGCCACAGACCGGAGGCGTCCACGTCCGCGATCGTGTCCTCGGCGATCCGCTTCTGCTCGTCGTCCACGTAGTAGATCGCCGAGCGGTAGCTGGTGCCGATGTCGTTGCCCTGGCGGTTCTTCGTGCTCGGGTCGTGGATCTGGAAGAAGAACTCCAGGATCGCGCGGAAGTCTGTCTTCGCAGGGTCGAAAAGGATCTCGATGGCCTCCGCGTGCGTGCCGTGGTTACGGTACGTCGCGTTCGGCACGTCACCCCCGGTGTATCCCACCCGGGTCGCCGTCACGCCCGGAAGCCGGCGGATCAGCTCCTCCATCCCCCAGAAGCATCCGCCCGCCAGCACGGCCCTCTGCGTCTGCGCAGCCATAGTGGCCCTCCCATATCTGTCAGCTCGGTCACTCGGGCTACTCGGCTCGCACACCACCGGCATCCCCTGCCCACCCTCCTCAACGCGCAAGGGTTCCAGGCGATTCCGTGCCCGTCGGACCGGCCCTGCGCACCGGCCCGGTGATCAGTACTCGTTGCGGCGCCGCAGCCTGAAGGGTCGGCCATCGGGGTCGACGAGAAGGCGATGCAGTGGCGTGCAGAGCGTCTTGACCGTGCGGGAAAGGCTCGGCGGACGATAGGTGCGCAGGCGCCCGGACGGCCTCGTGCCGCGGCGACCGTTGTCGTGCCAGGAGTCCAGTGCGGCGGCGCTCGCCGCGAAGGCGTCGAAGGCGCTCACGGGATCGCAGAGCGGGTCAGGCGTGGGCGGCGTCTGGAGTGCTTCCATGTCCAGGTGCTCGCGCGAGAGCTCCAGGCGCAGGTTCCTGGCGTAGCTGCGCGCGCCGTCCCCGAGCCCTCCGGGGTCGCGCGGCTCGCGCGGGTCTGTGCTCTCGTCCAGGACGCTGCAGGTGAGTTCGGAGTCGTGGGTCCAGGAGCGGAGGTTGATGTTGTCGGATCCGACCGAGGCCCACACGTCGTCGATCACGCACGCCTTGGCATGCACGTACACCGGTGTCCCGGCGTGGTTCTCCAGCCCGTACACCGCGACCCGCCCACCACCGGCGCGGCGCAGCCTGTCCAGGGCGGTGATCCGGCCGATCAGGTTCATCGGCAGTGTGAGCCGGCCGTTCTGTTCGGGAAAGGAGGGGATGACCGCGATCAGGCGAAGGCCGGGGCTGGCGATCAGCGCCTCGGCGAAACCTTCCACCACCTGCGGAGACCACAGGTACTGGTCCTCCAGGTAGATCAGTGCCCGGGCCCGTCGCAACGCCTTGCGGTAGCCGCGCGCGATACTGCGCTCGCCGTCGGGGGCGAAGTCGTAGCCGCGCAGCAGCCGGTTGGGGTAGGTGCGCAGGACCTGGACGGTGTGTGTACCGCAGGGCGAGGGGTCAGGTGCCTGGGGCGGCAGCGGGTCCGCCCGCGTGTCCTCGTGGTGAGCGAGCTCCCGCAGGCGGACGAGCGGACTGCGGCTGAGCGGCGCCGGGTCGTCCCAGCGCTCGCGGAAGCCGGCCTCGATGTCGCCGACGGCCGGTCCGCGGATCGCGAGCTGGATGTCGTGCCACGGCGGGTGCGGTCCGTACGGGGCGGCGATGCGCAGTGACTGCGGGTCGCCACGGTGCGTCGCGTCGTCGTGGCGGTTGTGGCACAGGTCGATGCCGCCGACGAACGCGATGTCGCGCTCGGGTCGGCCGGCATGCCGGAGCACGACGAGCTTCTGGTGGTGCGAACCGCCGGGGCGCACCCGCATGTCGAGCAGGCACTCGCCGCCCGCCGCTTCGATCTCCTCGCCGAGGTGGCGGTTCTCGGCCTCACTGAACTGGAAACGGTCCAGGTGGGAGCGCCAGACCAGCCCTTTGACGATCACACCGCGCTCGGCCGCCTCGCACAGGACGGTGCCGATTTCGCTGCCGGGACCGGCGAGCCGTTCGTCGGGGTCGCCCCGCCAGTCGGTGAACAGGAGCAGGTCTCCGGCGTGCTGCGCGCGGATCGCGCTGAGGAGTTCCGGGAAGTACGTCGCGCCATGGACGAGGGGCCGCACCAGGTTGCCGTACGACCAAGCCGTTCGATCCGATCGGCGGCTGTCCAGACGGGTGGCGCTGTTGCCGCGTTCGCCCGAGGTCAGCAACCAGTCGGTGAGTTCCACAGCCCAGATCCTCCAGATCACCCACACGTGTACCCGGATCGCGCCCCCTCATCCTGGAACCTCGGGAGCCGAACGGGAGCCGAACCTTGACTCCGGCCCGGTCCAAATCCCCCGAACCCCGGGGTCGTACGTCCAGGCGCCGACAGATCGCCAGGTCGGCCCAGCTGGGTGGAATCCGCAGCCTCGGCCTTCATCTCGGCCGACGCCTCAGTCGTCGAGCGATTGTCGGACCCTGCTGCTTTCATGGGGGCATGACCAGCAGAAGCGTCGTCGTGGAGCGGCGTATCGCCGCGGGTCAGGGGCCTGTGTGGGAGGCCCTGACCGACCTTCGGGGCATGGAGCGGGTACTCAGCGGTGTCACGAAGGTCGAGGTCCTCACGGACGGGGCCTTCGGTGTCGGGACGCGGTGGCGGGAGACCCGGCGGATGTTCGGCAAGGAGGCCACCGAGGAGATGTGGGTGACCGCCAGCGATCCGCCCGAGCGCTATGTGGTGGAGGCCGAGTCGCACGGCACGCACTACATCTCGGAGTGGGTGCTACGGGCGGACGGGCCGTCGGCGACGACGGTCCGGATGACCTTCACCGCCGTGGCCTCCGGCGGCGTCGCGGGCCTGCTCGCCAGGATTCTGGGCGGCCTGGGCGCACGGGCGGTGAGCAAGGCGATCGCGAAGGACCTGGAGGAGGTCGCCTCGGCGGTCGAACGCCGCGGCGGCTGAGCCGCTGAGCCTCGCCAGCCCCTCGGAGCACGCCGGAAGCCCCTCGGAGCACGCCGGAGGCCCTCCCGGAGAGCCCCTCCAAGGAGCCCCCTCACACCGACGGCGCCGACCTCCCAGTAGCCCCCGCCTTCGTCGCATCCGCCCCCCAGCTCGCCAGCAGCCGCAACGCCTCCGCCGACGGTGACCCCGGCTCCGCGTGGTACGTGATCAGGGACTGTTCCGTGCCGTCGGACAGGCGGAACGACTCGAAGTTCAGGGTCAGCTCGCCCACCAGGGGATGCCGGATGTTCTTGACGCCGTAGGTCTTCTCCTTGACGTCGTGCGTGGCCCACAGCTGCCGGAACTCCTCGCTCTTGACGGAGAGTTCGCCGACCAGGGCGGACAGCCGCGGGTCGTCCGGGTGGCAGCCCGCGTCCATGCGCAGGTAGGCGACCATGTCGGACGCCTTCTGGTCCCACTCCACGAAGAGATCGCGGTACTCGGGCTTCAGAAACACCAGCCGCGCCCAGTTCCGCTCCTGCGCCGGCAGCTCCGACCAGTCGCCGAACACCGCCGCCGCCATCCGGTTCCAGGCGAGGATGTCCGAGCGCCGGCCCGCGATGTACGCGGGCACCCCGTCGATCGAGTCCAGCAGCTGCGCCAGCGCCGGCCGTACCTGCTCCGGCCGCGCCGTCGGCTTCTTCTTGTTCTGCTTCGGCTTCGCGAGGTGCGTGAGGTGCGCGTGCTCGGCGTCGCTCAGCCGCAGCGCCCGGGCGATCGCGTCGAGGACCTCCGCCGAGACGTTGCGCCCGTTGCCCTGCTCCAGGCGCGTGTAGTACGCCACGGACACCCCGGCCAGCTGCGCCAGCTCCTCGCGCCGCAGCCCGGGCACCCTGCGGTGCCGCCCGAAGTCCGGCAGCCCGACGTCCTCGGGCTTCAGCCGGGCACGCCGGGTGCGCAGAAACTCGCTGAGCTCGGCGCGCCGGTCCAGGCCGCCACCGGTCTCGGCACCGGTGGCGGAGGCCGTACTGGCGGCGGGCCCCGTCACGGATTCGGGCTTGTCGTCCATGCCTCAAGTATTCCCGGTCGTACGCACACGAGCCTGACCCCGTCAGTGGTAGGACCGGCGGACGTACGTACAACCGAGGCCTGGGTGACCTGGGAACATCCCGGCAGGCTGGGTGCCGTGCCCGGACGTGAAGCAGGACCAGAAGGCAGCCGGGCGCAAAAACCCCCGCTAGGAGATCCCGGCATGACCACCGTCGCCGCATACGCAGCACCCGCCGCCAAGGCTCCGCTGGAGCGCACCACCATCGAGCGCCGTGAGGTCGGCGAGTTCGATGTCCTGATCGACATCAAGTTCGCCGGTATCTGCCACTCCGACATCCACCAGGCCCAGGAGGGCTGGGGCGAGGCGATCTTCCCGATGGTCCCCGGCCACGAGATCGCGGGCATCGTCTCCGAGGTCGGCTCCGGCGTGACGAAGCACAAGGTCGGCGACCGGGTGGGCGTCGGCTGTCTGGTCGACTCCTGCCGTGAGTGCGAGAACTGCAAGGCCGGTCTCGAACAGCACTGCACCGGCGGTGGCGTCGGCACCTACAACGCCATCGGCAAGGACGGCGAGCCCACCTACGGCGGCTACTCGGAGAAGGTCGTCGTCGACGAGAACTTCGTCCTCCGCATCCCCGACGGCCTGTCCCTGGACGTCGCCGCGCCCCTCCTCTGCGCCGGCATCACCACGTACTCGCCGCTCAAGCACTGGGGCGCGGGCCCGGGCAAGAAGGTCGCCGTCATCGGTCTGGGCGGCCTCGGCCACATGGGCGTCAAGATCGCGCACGCGCTGGGCGCCGAGGTGACCGTCCTTTCCCAGTCGCTGCGCAAGAAGGACGACGGCCTGAAGCTGGGCGCCGACCACTACTACGCCACCAGCGACCCGAAGACCTTCGAGGAGCTGGCCGGCAGCTTCGACCTGATCCTCTCCACGGTGTCGGCCCCGCTCGACTTCGGCGCCTACCTGAGCCTGCTGAAGACCGGCGGCGCCCTGGTGAACGTCGGCGCCCCCGAGGAGCCGATCGCGCTCAACCTCTTCTCGCTGATCGGTGGCAACAAGACGCTCGCCGGCTCGATGATCGGCGGCATCGCCGAGACCCAGGAGATGCTGGACTTCTGCGCCGAGCACGGCTTCGGCGCCGAGATCGAGCTGATCAGCGCGGACCGGATCAACGAGGCGTACGAGCGGGTGCTCAGCAGCGATGTGCGGTACCGGTTCGTGATCGACACGGCGACGATCTGACGCCGGCGGCGGTGACGCCGACGGCCTGAACGGCCGCTGAATACCGAGGGCCCCGGAGCCGCACTGCTCCGGGGCCTTCAGCGTGTCCCCGTACGACGCCCCAGCAGCCACAGCAGATACGGCCCGCCGACGAGGGCGGTGAGCGCGCCGACCGGAATCTCCAGTGGGGGCAGGAGCGTACGGGCGGCGAGGTCGGCGGCGACGAGGACGATCGCGCCGGTCAACGCGGCGTTCAGGAGCGGGAGTTGGGGCGTACGGGTGAGTCGCCGGGCCAGTTGCGGAGCGGTCAGCGCCACGAACCCGATCGGTCCCGCGGCCCCGGTCGCCGTGGCGGCGAGGACGACGCCGAGGACGGTGAGGCCGAGCCGTACCCGGTCGACCCGTACGCCCAGCCCGGCCGCCGTGTCCGGGTCGAGCCCGAGCGGCCGCAGGGCCCGGCTCGCCCACACCAGGGCAGGCAGGGACAGCCCCAGGACGACGGCCAGGGGCACCGCCTGCGCCCAGCCCCGCCCGTTGAGGCTCCCGGTCAGCCACAGCTTGATCTGCTCGGCGGCCTCCAGCTCGCTGTCGGTGAGGTAGAGCTGCACCACGGCGGACAGCGCGACCCCGATACCGACGCCGGTGAGCACGAAGCGGCTCGGCTGCATGCCCTGTCGCCAGGCGAGTACGTAGACGAGGGCGGCCGCGGCGAGTCCCCCGAGGACGGATACGACGGGCATGGCTCCCGGCGAGCTCACGGCACCGGTCGCGAGCGCCAGCACGGTCGCGGCGGCGGCGCCGTGTCCGACGCCGATGACATCCGGGCTGGCCAGCGGATTCCGGGTGACGGTCTGCACGAGAGCCCCGGCCAGGCCGAGCGCGGCGCCGACGAGGGCGCCGACGGCGATACGGGGGACGCGCAGCTCGTTGACCACGAGGTCGTGGGGGCCGGTTCCGGTGCGCAGGGTGCGCCAGACCTCGACGGGTGCGACGTATGTCTGGCCCACGCAGGCCGAGGTGACCATCACGGCCGCGAGCAGGACGAGGAGGACGACGGCCACGGCGGCGGAACGGCGGTGGAGGAGCAGGGAGACCCGGGGGTGGGGGCGGACGAGAGTGACACCCGCGGCCAGAGCCGGACGACCACTCACGACACCGCACCTCTCCTCCGCACCAGCACCACCAGCACCGGCACCCCGACCAGCGCCGTCATCACCCCCGCCGGCACCTCGGCCGGCGCCCGCACCACCCGCCCCGCCACATCGGCCCCCAGCAGCAGCGCGGCCCCGAGCAACCCGGACAACGGCAGTACGGCCCCGTACCCACCCCGCACCAACCGCCGGGCGAGATGCGGTACCGCCAATCCCACGAACGCGATCGGCCCCGCCGCGGCCACCGCGGCGGCGGTCAGCAAGGTGGCCCCGAGCGCCGCACATCCCCGTACGACGGCCACCCGGTGCCCCAGCGCCCGGGCCGTCTCGTCGCCGAGGGCCAGCGCGTCCAACCCTCGAGCACAGGCCAGCACCAGCACCGCCCCGGCCGCGAGGAACGGCAGCATCCGTACGACCGTCCCCGCGTCCCGCCCGCTCAGCGCCCCCACCTGCCAGAACCGGAACTGGTCGAGCGTGGCCGAGCTGGAGGTGAGGACGACGGTGGTGCCGCCGGCCGTCATCGCCGACAGCGCGGTCCCGGCCAGCGCCAGCTTCACCGGCGACGCACCACCCCGCCCGCGCGCCGCTATCCCGTACACCAGGCACGCGGCGACGACGGCACCGGCGAAGGCGTACCGAACGTGGCCCCCGAAGCCGTCTGCGAGACCGAGGGCGATGGCGAGGACGACCCCGGCCGCGGCCCCCTGGCTCAGCCCGAGGATGCCGGGATCGGCGAGCGGGTTGCGGGTGACCGCCTGCAGCGCCGCGCCGGCCATCCCGAGCGCGGCACCGGCGGCCAGCCCCACCTCGGTGCGCGGCAGCCGCAGCGACCGTACGACAAGGGCGTCCGGCGAACCGCCGCCGTGCAGCAGGGCGTCGAGCACGGCGGACGGCGGCACGGCGCGGGTGCCGACGGCGAGACTGAGCACGGCCGCGGCGGCCACCGCGAGGGCGGCCGCCGGAAAGGCCAGACGGGAACTCATCGGCTGCGTACGGGGCTCACTTGCCGACGTTCTCGGCGAGCTGCCGTACCACCAGACGCGCCGCCGTGGGACCGGCGTTGAGGTACCACGGATCGTCGTCCACCTTCACCGCGTGCCCGGCCTCTACGGCCTTCATCGACTTCCACAGAGGCCCGGCCACCACGCTCGCGGCGTCCGTCTTCGCGGCGTCCCCCTGGACGGAGTAGAAGATCCAGTCGCCGTCGGCGGTGTCGATGCTCTCGGGGCCGATGTCCTCGGAAATGGCGTTGAACCGCTGCGACTTGGGTCGCTTCAGCCCCATGTCCACGGCGATGGACCCGGTGAAGGACGAGACCCCGAACATCCGGGTCCGGTCGGGCGTGAACCGCACCATGGAGACGGCCGGGTCGCCGTCGATCCCCTGGCCCTTCTCCTGCGCCTCGGCAACGATGTCATCCAGCAGCTCCCGCGCCTGCTGCCCCTTGCCGACGGCCTCGCCGACGAGCAGCAGGTCGCGCTTCCAGTTGATGCCGTTGCCGGCGGTGATCACGGTGGGGGCGATCTTCGACAGCTTGGGGTAGAGCTCGCCGAGAGAGTCGTTGGCGAGGATCAGGTCGGGCTTCGCGGCGGCCAGTGACTCCAGGTTGGGCGCCTGCCGGGTGCCCGCGTCGGTCATTGCGTCGAGCCGTGCCTTGTCCTTGGGGAAGGCGTCGGCGAGGTAGTCCGGCACGAGGCCCGCGTTGTCGGCGCGGGTGGTGGCCGTGGGCACGATGCCGAGGGAGAGCAGGTCGTCGAGCTGGCCGGTGCTGAGGACGGCGATCTTCTCGGGCTCGGCCTCGAGGGTCGTACTGCCCTTGAAGTGCTTGACGGTGCGCGGGAAGTCGCCGTCCTTGCCGGTGTCGGCGCCCATGCCGTCGGCGAGGGCGCTGGGCGCGGCGGAGGGGCCGTCGCCCGCGCCGGAGCCGATCACCTGGCTGCGCGAGCCTTCCCCCTTCGCGGCGCCGCCGCCACCGCCGTCCGACGAGGTCGAGCAGCCGACGAGCAGCCCTCCGACGACGGCCGTGGCCAGGACGGCCTTCATTCCGACTGCACGCACGAGCACTCCAACCACGATCACCAGGGATAAGGCAAGCCTTACCTTAACCCGGGCGATCGCAAGAGGAACTCGCGGCTCCGGAGACGGAGTACCGGAGGAGGAGCGCCGCCCCTCCCCACGGCCGATGTGCCGCGCGACGGCCGCGCCTAGTGTGAAACCAGGCCAGTCCGAACCGTGACCCGTGCACACGAGGAGGCAGCCCCGATGACCGTCCGGCTCAACCACACCATCGTCGCCGCGCACGACAAGCAGGCGTCCGCCCGGTTCCTCGCCGACATCCTGGGCCTGGAGGTGAGTCCGCAGTACGGCCCCTTCATCCCGGTCGAGATCCCGAACGGCGTGACCCTGGACTATCTGGAATCGCCCGGTGCCATCACGCCGCAGCACTACGCGTTCCTGGTGTCCGAGGACGACTTCGACACGATCTTCGGCCGCATCCGGGAAGCCGGCCTGACCTACTGGGCCGACCCCTTCCACAGCCGCCCCGGCGAGATCAACCGCAATGACGGCGGCCGCGGCACCTACTTCGACGATCCGAACGGCCACAACCTGGAGATCCTTACGAGGCCGTACGGCAGCGGCGGCTGACGCGCGACTTCTCGCCACGGGAGGCTGCTGGACCGTGCGCCCGGCCTGCCGTCAGCCCTGGTACGGCGGCGCCGCCCCCCAGTTCCACTTCGGCACCGGCTGCTCCGGCGGCGCCACCGCGTCCGGCCCCGAGAAGTACACCGCCAGCCGCGTCCCCCACTCGACGTACGCCAGGAACGCCGAGCGGAACTCCGCGTCCGTCGGCAGGCCCGCCTCGTCGGCGGCGTCCTGGATGAGGTTGACCCAGCGGCGGCGCTGGGGCTCGGTGATGCCCCGGCCCATGTGCTTGGCGACCATGTGGCCGTGGCCGCCCTGGGTCTCGGAGTAGGCGCGCGGGCCGCCGAAGACCTCGCCGAGCCAGAGCGCCACGTGCCGCGCGTGCTCCGGGTCCAGGTGCGCGAACAGCGGGGCCAGCAGGTCGTCCTTGAGCACCTTGTCGTAGAAGACCGATGTCAGGCCGGCGAACGCCTCCGCTCCGCCCGCCCAGGCGTACAGCGTCGGCACCGAGGCGCCCGCGCCGCGCACCGTCGTCGGCTTGTAGTGGCGCATCTCCTCGATGTGCGTGATGTACGGGCGGATCTCGGCGAGGAAGTCGGGGAACAGCTCCGACTTGCGGAAGCCCTCGAGGTGATCCTCCGTCGAGGTCCAGGTGATGCGCAGGACGTAGTGCTCGAAGTCCTCCTCGCAGCGGGCGAGTTCGTAGTCGACGCAGTGCGGGGACGCGGCCAGCTGAGCCGCGGCGCGGGTGTAGGCGGCCAGGAACTCCGCCGACTTCTGCTCGGGTATGCGGTATCGGATGTATTCGACCGTGTGAGCCGTCATGGCCTCACGGAAACACGAAATCCGAGCGGACGCTCGTCCTCCGGCGACTGAGGCGCTCAGAATCCCCGGCTCCCGGCGACGCCGAACGCCGGGGGCGGCCCCGCGGACCGGGGAAAGCCCCGCCGGAGGCAGCACCTCCGGCGGGGCTTTCGCGTGCTCAGGGCCTACTCGGCGCCCTACGGCCTACTTGCCGTAGTACGCGTTGTAGATCGAGACCGTCGACTTGTTGCCCTTCTTGTCGGCGACCTTGGCGTGGAAGGAGATGGCCTTCCCCTTCGCCGGGTTCTTCACCGTGATCTTGCCGTCCTTGACCTCGACCTTCTTCCAGGTCTGCCCGTAGTCGTACGACACGTACACGTGCAGCGACTTGAGGTTGCTGCCCGCGGCCGCACCCACGACGGTGACCGGGAAGGTCACCTTCCTGTCGGCCTCGACGCGGCTGTCCAGGCCGGTCTTGGCGTTGAAGCGGACCGTGGAGGCAGGGAGCTTGACCTGCTCGGCGGCCGACTTCTTGGAGCGGAAGGTCCAGCTCGCGTCGATCCGCGTGGACGCGGCCGCGACCTTGACGCTCCGCTTGACCGAGGTCGTCAGCTTGTACTCGGCGTCCCCGGCCGGGACCTTGAACGGCTCGCCGAACAGCGGGTCCTTGTTGGTGCCGATCTTGGTGCCGTTGCGGTACAGGTTCGTGGTCACCGCGGTGAAGTCCGACGACCCGGCGTGCTTGTTGGCGTCGGCGAACAGCGGCAGGTAGCCGTAGATCTCGTTGGCCTCGCGGAACAGACCGAATTCCTTGTTGATGTGCGGGCCGAAGACCGCCGTGTTGAAGGTCTTCGTGTAGCTCTGGCCGCCCTTGAAGGTCTGCGGCTCACCCAGCGTGTAGAACGTGTCGGTGATCGGGAAGCCGTCCGCGTCCTTGCCGGCGTACTGCTGGAAGTCGAAGGTCCACTTGATCTTGTCGGACGTCGACAGGTACACCGTCCGCGAACCGGGCAGCTTCTGCTCGATCGGCGTACCGAGCGCCGCGTCGTCGGGGAAGATGCCGAGGGGAAGCAGGGAGCCGGTCTTGTTCGGGGACGAGGCGCCGAGGTTGTTCTTCACCTTGGCGAGCTCGCCCGCCTTGAAGTGGCGGACCTTGTTGCCCTGGATCTTCTTGACCTTGGCGGTGGTGGCGACGTCGTACTCGGCGTCGGCGCCCTTGGTCCACTGGCCGTTCCAGGTCTGGATCAGACCGCTCGCGATCTCCGGACCCAGGTGCGCCATCCGCAGGTTGGCGAAGGAGTCGAGGCCGACCCCGACGCCGATGCCCGCCGCGTCGTAGAAGTAGTTGCTGGCGGCGAACGTCTGCTTGGCCTGCGCGTCCGGCACGGTGATGTCGGCGCTCTTGGTCGTACGGCCGTCGACCGTCACCGTGGTGTTCTTGGTGAGGCTCAGCTTCGGCTGGACCACCCAGTCGAGGCCGCCCTCCAGGTTCACCCAGTCCTTGGCGATCCAGGCGTCCAGCAGATACGTGCCCTTGGGCAGGCGCATCTTGGTGGTGCCGGACTCGGCGAGCGGCACCTGGAAGCTGCGGTCGGTCGCCAGGCCCGAGTAGCCGAGCAGGACGGTGTTGTACTCGGGGGCCGGCTTGCCGTCCTTGTCGATGTGCTTGACGGTGACGTCGTACGACTCCACCTCACGCTGCACCGCGGCGCCGGTACGGACGCTCTGCCCGCCGCCCGTCGCCGTCACATACGCGGAGTAGGCGCCGTCGAGCGTGCCGCCCAGCTTGGTGTTGACGGTGAAGTCGACGGAGGCCTTGCCGCCCGCCGGGACCGTCACCTTCGTCGCGCCGAGCTTGAAGAAGCCCGCGGGAGCCGCCTGGCCCTTGGGGTCGGTGGCGGTCGCGGAGAGCGTGAGCGTGACGTCCGCGGTGCCGAGGTTGCGGTACGTCAGCTCCTTGGTGACCGGCGTGTCGTCGGTGTGCGGCCAGGCCTGCGTGCCGAAGCTCACCGACACCGGGTCGGCGATCACGGTCTGCTTGATGGCCTTGTCGACCTGGATACGGCCCGAACCCTGCTGGAACGGCGTGTACTTGCCGCCCTTGGCGGAACCGGCCAGCGCGCCCTTGAGCTCGGCGTACGTCCAGTCCGGGTGCTGCTGCTTGAGGATCGCCGCCGCGCCCGCGACATGCGGGGTCGCCATGGACGTACCGGAAATGGTCAGGTAGCCGGCCGGCTTCTCGCCGACCTCCTGCTCGATGAGGCTGCCCTTGGCGGACGCGGCCGTGATGTCCACGCCCGGCGCGGTGACGTCCGGCTTGATGGCGCCGTCGCCGAGGCGCGGGCCGGTGCTGGAGAACGGGGCGAGGACGTCCTTGTCGTCGACGGCGCCGACGGTGAGCGCGGCCTCGGCGCTGCCCGGCGAACCGACCGACTCCGGGCCGGAGTTGCCCGCGGCGATCGCGAACAGGATGCCCTTCTCGGCGGACAGCTTGTTGACCGCCGCCTCCAGCGGGTCGATCTCCGGGGTGTCGCCGCCGCCCAGGCTCATGTTGACGACCTGGGCGCCCTGCTCGGCCGCCCACTCCATGCCGGCGAGGATGCCGGAGTCGTCGCCGAAGCCCTGGTCGTCGAGGACCTTGCCGTTGAGGATGTCGGCGCCGGGGGCCACACCCTTGAACTTGCCGCCGGACTTGGCGCCGGTGCCCGCCGCGATGGACGCGACGTGCGTGCCGTGGCCGACCTTGTCCTCGGCGGTGGCGGCCGGCGTGAAGTTCTTGGCCGCGATCACCTGGTCCTTGAGGTCCGGGTGGGTCGCGTCGACGCCGGTGTCCAGGACGGCGATCTTGACGCCCTTGCCGTCGTAGCCGGCCTCCCACGCCTTGGGGGCGCCGATCTGCGGCACGGACTTGTCGAGGCTGGCCTCGCGGACGCCGTCGAGCCAGACGTGTGCGATGCCGGAGGCGGTCTTGTCGCCGTTGGTGAGCGCGTCCCACAGTTCGGGCGTGTCCTGGTGCGGGGTCTGCACCGCGTCCGCGTTCAGGGACTTCAGGGTCCGGCGCAGGTTGCCCGCGTCCCGGACGTCCGCCTTGGCGCCGGCGGCGGCGCCCTTGTAGCCGACGATGACCTTCAGGCCCTTGGCCTGGGAGGCGCGGGTCTCGGACTTGGCCAGCTCGGTGATGTCGAACAGCCGCTGGTCGAGCTTGCCGGCGGCGACCAGGCGGACCGCGTCGGCCGGGATGGCGAGCGTGTGCCCGTCCACCTTGCGAATCTGTACGGGTATGTGCTGGCGCCCCTTCGCCCGCTCCAGGCCGACCACCCGGCCCTTGGAGTCGACGGAGATCCGGTCACCCGTGATCAGGGTGATGCGGTGGGGAGACGTGAACGAGGAAGCGGCGCCGGACGCGCGCTGCTCCGGTTCGGCCGACGCCGGGCTGGTCATTCCCGCGGCGAGGGCGACGGCGGCCGCTGTTGCCACAGAGGCCACGCCAACTCTTTTGACTTGTCTGCGCAAGTTTCCCCCTTGCAGAAGGTCCGGGCGAATTCCCGTTCACCCGGCCGGGGGAGGTCCCGTACGCATGCGCGTCACCCCCCGGAATACGCAGTATGCCGAGGGGTGATCAGGCTCCTCAATAGATGAGAGGAAGATGAGAAGCACACCTGCCGACTGTTACGCGACGGCGTGAACTCCGTTACAAAGTTGGTGGGTTACGCCCCCGCATTCTCCTTGACACTGATCCGCCCCTTGCGGATGGTCGCCAGTCGCGGGGCCTTTTTCGCGATCGCCGAGTCGTGGGTGACCATGATGAAGGTCAGCCCGAGTTCCTTCCACATGCGTTCGAGTACGTCCATGATCTCGTCGCGCATCGACTCGTCGAGATTTCCGGTGGGTTCGTCGGCCAGCAGCACCTTGGGCTGCTTGACGAGCGCGCGGGCGATGGCGACGCGCTGCTGCTGCCCGCCGGACATCTCGCTCGGCAGATGCCCGAGCCGCTCCCCCAGCCCGACCGACGTGAGCGCCTCGGCGGCCCGCTCGCGCCGCTCCTTCGGCTTGACGCCGAGGGGGACGAGGGCGGTCTCGACGTTCTCCTGTGCGGTGAGGGTGGGGATCAGGTTGAAGGACTGGAAGACGAAGCCGATGTTTTCGCTGCGCACCTTTGTGAGCCGCGTTTCGGAGAGCTTGGCCAGGTCGGTGCCGTCGAGCACGACTTCACCTGCGGTGGGCCGGTCCAGGGCGCCGAGCATCTGGAGGAGGGTCGACTTGCCGCCGCCGGTGGGGCCCTGGATGACGAGGCGGTCTCCGTCGGCGATGGTGAGGTCGACTCCGTCGAGGGCGTCGATGGATTCCTTGCCTCGGGTGTAGCGCTTGGTGACGTTTCTGAGTTCGTACATCGGGTTTGCTCCTGGGTGGGGTTCGGGGTGGTGCGAGTCGTTGCTCGGCTGCGGGTGGGTGGGGGCTGGTCGCGCAGTTCCCCGCGCCCCTGGGGGCGTTGCAGCCGGCCTACTACTCGACGCGCCTCAGCGCATCCGCCGGACGGAGCCGAGACGCCCGCCAGCCGCCGAACGCGCCGGCGATCAGGCCACCGGTCACCGCCAGGCCGACCGCGAGGGCAACTGTCGTAAGGCTGACCGGTGCCGTCAGCGCGACGTCGAGGGTGGTGGAAGCCGTCTGCCGTCCAGGACCGCCGCCCCCGAAGCCACCGCCACCCGGGCCGCCGCCCATCCCGCCGCCACCGCCGCCGCCCAACTGCGCCTGCAGCGTCGGGCTGATCGCCGTCACGACGTACGCACCCGCGAGACCCAGCGCAATACCCAGCGCCCCGCCGAGCAGCCCGTTGACGACCGCCTCACCGACCACCTGCCGAGTCACCCGCCCCGACTTCCACCCCAGCGCCTTCAGCGTGCCGAACTCCCGCACCCGCCGCGACACCGCCGACGACGTCAGCAGCCCCGCCACCAGGAACGCCGCCACCAGCACCGCGATGGACAGCCACTTGCCGACGCTGGTCGCCAGCGAGGACGCCGTGGACAGGGAGCCCGACACCGTGTCCGCGAGGTCGGCGGAGGTCGTCACCGTCGTACCGGAGATGTTCTTCTGGATGGCCGACTTGACGGAGTCGATCTGCTGGGAGTCGGTCGCCTTGACGTAGATCGTGGTGACCTTGTCCTTCGCGTCGGCGAGCGTCTGCGCCTGCTTCAGCGGGATGTAGAGGTTGGCGGCCGCGTCCCCGCTGTCGGGCGTGGCGATGCCGATCACCTTGAACTTGGTGCCCTTGACGGTGACGGTAGAGCCGACCTTGAGCTTCTTCTCCTTGGCGTACGACGTGTCGGCGACGACGACCTTGGCGTCGGTCTCCGACGTCTTGAACGTACGCCCGCTGGTGATCTTCGAGGAGGTCAGCGGACCGAGCGCCGGCTTGGTGACGTCGGTGCCGTAGACGGAGTAGTTGTTGACGTCGAAGTTGGCGCCGCCACCGCGCACTTCGCCCTGCGGCTGCCCGCTGCCGCCACCGCCCTGCCCGGGGCCACCGCCCTGCTGGCCCCCGCTGCTCTGGTCCTGCTGGAACTCACCCCGCGTGAACTCCCCGCTGACCTTGATGACCTGCAGGCTCAGCCCGCCCACGGCGTCCGAGACCCCGCTCTGCGAGCCGACCTTGGTCACGGTCGAGCCGGCCAGCGTCTGGAAGCCCTGGACCATGACGCGGTCGCTGGACTGCTCCTCGTCGGAGTCGCTGTCCCGCGCGTCGAACTCGAAGCGCGGCCGCTCGGAGCTGCTCGCGGCCGGTTCGGCGGCCTTGGTGACGGTCATGTCCGTGCCCAGGCCGTACAGGGACTGCAGGACCTTGTCCTGGGCCTTGCTCATGCCGGAGGACACGGAGGTGACCACGATGACCAGCGCGATGCCCAGCGCGAGTCCGGAGGCGACGACGAGGGCCGCCTTTCTGCGGCGGCGCAGCTCGCGCCTCAGGTAGGTGAAGAACATGCGCCGCAAGCTAGGGACGGCGCGTGATGAAGGGATAAGGCCGAAATAAGAGATGGATGAGAAGACTGAGACGCCCCCAGGAAACACCGATGCCGCCCCTGGGGGCGGCATCGGTCAGCTGTGAGGCAGCTGTAGGACTCCTACGCGCGGATGGGCGTCGGACGGCGGTACGTCAGACGGCCGAACCGGCCTTCCACTGCGCCCAGTCCATGTTCCAGCCGTTGAGGCCGTTGTCCGGCGCGATCGTCTTGTCGCCGGTGTTCTGGACGACCACGACGTCACCGACGATCGAGCTGTTGTAGAACCAGTAGCCCGCCGTGCCCTTGTCGTTGGCGCCCTTGGTGTCCGACAGACCCACACAGCCGTGGCTGGTGTTCACGCTGCCGAAGATGGACTTCGCGCCCCAGTAGTTGCCGTGGATGAAGGTGCCGGAGGTCGAGAGGCGGATGGCGTGCGGCACGTCCTTGATGTCGTACTCGCCCTTGCCGTCGTCGTCCGTGAAGCCCACGGTCGCGCCGTTCATGCGCGTCTCCTTGAACTTCTCGGACATCACCATGGTGCCCTCGTAGGTCTTGTTCTCCGGCGAACCGGCCGAGATCGGGATGGTCTTGATGGTCTTGCCGTCCTGCGTGACCTTCATCTGCTTGGTCTTCGCATCGACGTAGGAGACCTGGTTGCGGCCGATCTTGAAGGTGACCGTCTTCTCCTGGACGCCGTAGACGCCGTCGGAGCCCTCGACGCCGTCCAGGGCCATCTTCAGGGTGACGGTGGCGCCCTCCTGCCAGTAGTCCTCGGGCCGGCAGTCCATGCGCGTGTCGTTGAACCAGTGGCAGACGACTTCCTGGCCGCTGGTGGAGGAGACGGTGACGCCCTTCTGGACGGCCGCCTTGTTGCTGATCGCCTTGTCGAAGTTGATCGAGACAGGCATACCGACACCGACGGTGGAGCCGTCCTCGGGCGTGAAGTAGCCGAGGAAGCTGTTGTTCGGGGAGACGGTGGTGAAGGAGGCGTTCTCGTGGGCCTCCAGGCCCTTGGAGTCCTTCGCGGCCACCGCGACCTTGTAGGTCGTGGAGCGCTCCAGCTGGGCGCTCGGCTTCCAGCTGGTCTTGTCGGCGGATATCTCGCCCTCGACCGCGGCGCCCTCGGCGGTCGTCATCGACACCTCGGTGAGCGTGCCCTTGCTCACGGTGACGGCGGCCGAGTTGTTGATGGAGGCGTTGTCGGTGCCGTCCTCTGGCGTGATCTTGATCTGGGCCTCGGAGGTCTTCTTGGCCGCCGCCTCGTCGACCTTGGACTGCGAGGTGTCGCCGTCGCCGCTTCCGGAGGCGTTGTCATCGCCGCCGGAGCAGGCGGAGAGCACCAGGACACCGCCGAGCAGTGCGGACGCGACCGCGAGGCCCTTGCGCCGCTTACTGTTCGTCATCACACGCTTCTCCATAGTTCCCGAATCCCAAAAACCCCGAGAGTCCCCGTCAAGAATCTTCAACGCTACGACCGGTTCGTCCCGTTCCACATACCGGGTATGTGTGGGGCGCACCACGTCACATTCGCCGTGACGGATGATGCGGGTGTCGGCCAGTGCTCACCATGAGACGACGAAACCCCGGGCGGCGGTTGCCGCCCGGGGTCACGATTTCCCCAAGACGCCTCAGCCGACCCTGCTCGCCGCTTCGTCGTCGAAGTCCTCGTCGACATCATCGTCGTCGAAGTCCCACTCGGGCGAATCCGGGTCGTGCCCGATGCGCTCGCTGGACCAGGAGGCCTGCGCGAGCTCGATCCCCGGCACCTCGCTGACCAGGTCGAACGGATCAACGAGGTAGGCGAGAGCCTCCGCGGTGTCTTCCGTCACACTGCTCTCGGCGTGGGCCCGTTCGTCGGGCGGCATGGTGCTGTCGTCGGCGATGCGTCGCAGCGCGGCCCGAGTCAGTGCGTCCTCGTCGTCCACTTCCAGGACGACTTCCACGCGAAGCCGCACAAACCGTGATGATTCTGGATTGCTCATGCCCGGAGAGTACGGCTCGGTACGGCACTTTTCCCCCGTGACTTTCCCGTGACCCGCGACTTTCACTAACATCGCCCCACACGGCCAATTCGCCAGCACCACAAGGGGATCGATATTCCGTGTCCGCCGCTCACCGATCGTCGTCCACCGCACGCCGATCGCTGCTGACCGCCACCGCCGCGGGTGCCCTGCTGGGCGCCCTGTGGTTCGTGCCCTCCGCGAACGCGTCGGGCGACGAGCCGGCCAGAACGGAGCCTTCGGCGACCCCCACGGGGCAGACCGTCCAGCAGGCGCGGGCCGCTTCCGTGAGCTCCGGCGACACGACCGGCGACGGCACCCGGCTCGCCGACACCGGAAGCTTCGACACCACGCCGTACATCGTCGGCGGGACCGTCTCCCTCGCGCTGGGCGCGGGCTTCGTCGCCTACTCCGTGCGCCGCGAACGTCTCGGGTTTTGAAATCACTTGACGCTCTCTTCACCTGGGCTTCATAGTCCGCGCATGAAGAGATCATCGGGCGTGCGTGCAGCCGCCACGGTTGTTGTGAGCGCGCTGTCGCTCGCCCTTGTCACGGGTTGCGGCGGGGACTCCGGCGGTTCTGACGCGAAGGCGCTCAGCTCCGCCGAGTTGAAGAAGTTGATCATCGCCGAGGGCGATGTCGACGGGCACAAGGTCTCGAACGTCGAGGCCAAGAAGCTTCCGTCCGCGAAGAGCGCCATCACCGGCGACGAGCAGTGCAAGCCGCTCGTCTACGTCATCGGCGGCCTCGCCCCGGGCGACGCGGCCGCCGAGACGAGGACCGTGGCCACGGAGGAGAAGAAGCCCACGGACGCCGCCTCCAAGTCCCTGGAGGACCTGTCCGAGGGGGACATCGAGGACGCGCTCAACGAGTCGATGAGCGTCGACGTCACCGTGGTGGGGCTCTCGTCCTACGACGGCGGCGGCGCCGAGGAGGCGTTCAAGTCCGTCTCCGACGCGGTCGAGAAGTGCGCGGGCGGCTTCACCGCCGGCGAGAAGAGCGACGAGGGCAAGTTCACCAAGGTCACCGCCGAGAAGGGCGCGGGCGCCGGCGACGAGTCGGTGGCGTTCGCCCTGACCTCGGACCTGGAGGACGGTGACAGCGGCCAGGCGCACGCCGAGGTCGTCCGCCACGGGAACACCGTCGCGACGTACTACACGATGAACCTCGGCGCGTTGATGACCGGCAAGGCCTACACGGTCCCGGCCGCGGTGGTCGACGCCCAGGGCGCCAAACTGAAGTAACGACAGCAGGGCCCTGTCCGCCGTACGACACACACCTCTCGTATGACGGGCAGGGCCCCTTCCGTGTCAGTGAAGCGGGCCGGTGACCTTCTCCGTCGCCGCGACCAACTCCCCGCCGCGCACGAACGCGTCGGCCGCCGCGAGGTCGGGGGCCAGGAACCGGTCGGGCCCGGCGCCCCGGACTCCGGCGGACCGCGCGGCGTCGATGACCGCCCGCGAGGCCGGTGCCGGGGCGAGCCCCTCCCGCAGTTCGATGGCGCGGGTGGCGGCGTACAGCTCGACGGCGAGCACACGGGTGAGGTTGTCGACTGCGGTACGCAGCTTGCGCGCGGCCGACCAGCCCATGGAGACGTGGTCCTCCTGCATGGCGGAGGACGGAATCGAGTCGGCGGACGCGGGCACGGCCAGCCGCTTCAGCTCGCTGACCAGGGCGGCCTGGGTGTACTGGGCGATCATCAACCCGGAGTCGACCCCCGCGTCATCCGCCAGGAACGGCGGCAACCCGTGGCTGCGGTTCTTGTCGAGCAGCCGGTCGGTGCGCCGCTCGGCGATGGAGGCCAGGTCGGCGACGGCGATGGCGAGGAAGTCGAGCACGTAAGCGACCGGCGCCCCGTGGAAGTTGCCGTTGGACTCGACGCGCCCGTCGGGCAGCACGACCGGGTTGTCGACCGCCGAAGCCAGCTCCCGCTCCGCGACCAGCCGCGCATGCGCCATGGTGTCCCGCCCGGCACCGGCGACCTGCGGAGCACACCGCACCGAGTACGCGTCCTGCACGCGGGGCGCGTCGTCCTGGTGATGCCCGGTCAGCCCCGAACCCTTCAGCACGGCCAGCATGTTGGCGGCGGAGGCACCCTGGCCCGGATGCGGCCGAATGGCGTGCAACTCGGGCGCGAGGACCTTGTCCGTCCCGAGCAGGGCCTCCAGGCTGAGGGCGGCGGTGACATCGGCGGACTTGTACAGGGTGTCTAGGTCGGCGAGGGCCATGATCAGCATGCCGAGCATGCCGTCCGTGCCGTTGAGCAGGGCGAGCCCTTCCTTCTCCCGCAACTCGACGGCCGAGATGCCATGCGCGGCAAGCAGCTCACCGGCGGGCCGCACGACCCCGTCCGGCCCCTCGGCGTCGCCCTCCCCCATCAGCGTGAGGGCGCAGTGCGACAGGGGGGCCAGATCACCGGAGCAGCCGAGGGACCCGTACTCATGAACAACGGGCGTGATACCGGCGTTGAGCACATCGGCCATGGTCTGCGCGACCTCGGGCCGCACGCCCGTGCGCCCCGAGCAGACGGTCTTCAGCCGCAGGAACATCAGGGCCCGTACGACCTCCCGCTCCACGCGGGGTCCCATCCCCGCCGCGTGCGAGCGGACGATGTTGCGCTGCAACCGGGCCCGCAGCTCCTGGCTGATATGCCGGGTCGCCAGGGCACCGAAACCGGTGGAGACGCCGTACACGGGCTCGGGCTTGGCCGCCAGCGCGTCCACGATCTCGCGAGCGGCGCCCAGCGCCGCGACAGCCTCCACCGACAACTCGACCCGCGCCCCACCCCGCGCCACGGAGAGAACGTCGGACGCGGTGACCCCGGAGGTCCCCACCACCACAGTGTGCATATCCATATTCAGGAGCGTACGCACTGAAGACGAAGATGTCACTAGTGGGTGGGGGGTACACCCCTTACAACGCCGCACGGGCAAGGGCGCCAGCTGGGCGAGGACGACTCCTCGGCGCCGGCCCAGGCAAATTCAGCCCGTCCGGCGTTTGAGGACGAGGCCCGTTCAGGGCCGAAGCGGGGGTCTGGGGGCGGCAGCCCCCAGAGACGGGACGGGTAGGGGCGGCGGGGGCGAGAACACCCAAAGCCGCACCGGCGAGGTCACGGCACCCGCCCCCGGAACCGCCGCCGCTCCACAACCCCCTCCTCCGAAGGCTCCGCGTCAGCGAGCCGCACCACCGGATCGTCCGGCCCCTCCCGCCCCGCGACAACCGCCCTGTCCGCCCGCACCGCCTTCGCCCGGTACTGCGCCGCATCGGCAAGCCGGAACAACCGCCGCGCGGACCGAACGGGCCCCACCGCATCCCCGGTCGACGCCACCCCGCACGCGACCCCCTCACCGAGCTCCAACTCACCGGCCCGACGGCACAGTTCATCGGCGGCCTTCACCACATCATCGGCAGGCGACCCGACAACGAGCAGACAGAACTCGTCCCCCCCGAGCCGCGCGGCCAGCGCACCGGGCAACATCGCCCCGCACAGCGACAACACCGACCCGAACCGCTCCAACAGCCGGTCCCCCACGGCATGCCCCCGCGTGTCGTTGACCCGCTTGAGCCCATTGAGGTCACACACCACGAGACTGACGACGACACCCTCACGACGATGCCGCTCGACGGCCTCCTCCAACCGCACATCCACCGCACGCCGATTGGCGAGCCCGGTGAGCGCGTCGGTGAACGCCAGCCGCCGGGCCTCCTCCAGCCGCTCGCTCTGCGCGATCCCGGCGGCCACGACGGACGCCAGCACAGTGGCGAAGTCGGCGTCCCCCCGGTCGAAGACGGGCGCACCGGCGGAACGGGCGACGTACAGCTCCCCCCAGGCCCGCCCGTTCAGCACGATCGGCGCGACGACACAGCACCCCCGCCCACGCCGCCGTAGCGCGGCGACCCGCTGATGGCAGTACCCGGGTTGACCGGCGGCGGGACCGTCGGCCGTCTCCACCCAGGCGTTGGGCTCACCACCGGAGGCCCACCGCTCGTGCAGGAACTCGGTGATCTCCGGAAACTGATGCACGGGATAGGCCTCGTCGCCGGGAAACTCCTCCTCCCCCTGCGCCCGGTCCCCCACGTTCACGAGCACCCGCAACCGCCCGAGCTCCCGCTCCCACACCGACAACGCGGCAAAGCTGCCGGCCAACGCCCGACACGCCCCGAGCGCCGCCGCCCGCCAGGACTCACGCGGCGTGTGCGCCGCCGCCATCCCCTGCGCCAGCGCCACCACGGCCGCGAGCCGTCTGTCCTCACCCATCACTCCAGGCTAGGAGGTTTAGGGCGAACTGGGACATTGATACGGCGCTGGAGTGACGGGCAAGCCCACGGAAGCCGACGCGAACGCTCACCCACGGCCCGCCGAAGAAGTACGACATCGCACCGACCACCCGGACGGCCGGAACGCGCACCATCGACCCGGACCCGCACCCGCACCCGCACTCGGGCCGCTGCCACTGCCGCCGGGCACGATGACAGCCTCACGGAGGCCACCCGCGCCACGACACCTCCGGGGGCACGCCGCCCGCTTTCGCCCTGCCCCTCGCGGCGGCCGGGCCGGCCGCCGAACTCCCGTGTCCGCCCAGGTGGGGGCAGCTCCCCTACTCCCCCGGCCACTCCGGCTTCCGCTTCTCGTTGAACGCCGCCACCCCCTCGGCCCGGTCCCCCGAGAACGCCACCGCCCGCCACGCCGCGTCCTCGACCTCCAGCCCGGCCCGCAGATCCAGCCCCTGCCCCAACCGCAACGCCCGCTTGGCGGCCCGCAGCCCGACCGGCGAGTTCGCCGCGATCCGAGCACCGAGGGCGAGCGCCTCCTCCCGGTCCCGCCCCTCCTCCACCAGCTGATCCACCAACCCCAGCTCCCGAGCCTCGGCGGCCTCGACCCGCCGTGCCGTGAAGATCAGCTCCGCCGCCCGAGCGGCCCCCACTCGCCGCGGCAGCAACTGCGTCCCCCCGCCCCCGGGGATGACTCCGACCGACACCTCGGGCAGCCCCACCACAGCCGTCCGGTCGGCCACGATCACATCGCAGGCCAAGGCCAGCTCGAAGCCACCCCCCAGTGCGAAGCCATGCACCGCCGCGATCGTCGGCACGGGCAACTCCAGCACCCCGGTGTACGCCCCCCGCGCCACCGGCCGCTGCCGGACCAGCTCCGCGTCACTGAAGGAGTTCCGCTCCTTCAGATCCGCCCCGACGCAGAACGCCCGCTCATGGGTGGAGGTCAGCACCACCACCCGTACGTCACGGTCCGCACCCAGCGCCGTACACGCCCCCGCGATCGAACGGGCCATCTCCGTCGAGACGGCGTTCATGGCCTTCGGCCGGTCGAGGACGAGCTCGGCGACAGGCCCGACGGCCCCGTCTCCCCCGTCGCCGTGTCGGCGCACCAGCACGAACTCCCCGTACCGCTCCTCACTCATGACACCCTCCGGTTAACGCGGGTTAACAACTCTCGCCCCGATCATCGCAGCCGGGCCCCGCCGGGAAAAGGCCCACCACGAGCGACTCCGCAACGGTGCCGAGCCGAGGCCCGACACCCCGTTCGAGTGACATCCCGCCCAACTCCCGCCCTACCGCCTACGACAGCGCATAGCGTGCGCGAACCACGGCGCATTGGGGGCGCGAGCGTGTTGGGAGGGGTTGTGATGGGTGGTACGGCGGAAGGGCCGCACGCGAGAGAGACGGCGCGGGAAGCCGAGGCGCCGAAGGCGTCGCCGCTCTTCGGCCCTCGGGGCCGCCATCGCCGCCCGCGTCCCCGCAAGGTCCTTCTGGCCGCGGGAGGCCTCGCCCTGGCGGCCGGCGCCCTGAGCCTCGTACGCCCGACGCCGGACTCCCACGTCACCGGCCTCGGCACCACGGAGACCGACCCGACCCCGGACCTGGCGATCGGCGACACGGACACGGACGGCTCGGCCGACACAGCCGCCACGCTCCCGACGACCACCCCGAATCCAAGCCCGTCGGCCACCTCGGCCATGGGCGGCCTGGGCGCGACACCGACCACGGGCACGATCGTCGTACCGACCACGAACGCCAAGGCGACGCCGCTGCCTGGCGGCCGAGGCCCCACGACGGGCGACGCCGCGCCGTTCACCCCCACACCCCACCCACCGACGCCGCCGACCCAGGCACCGCACCCAGCCCCCACCACGACGCCCGCACCCAGCCAGACCGCCCCGAATCCCCCAGCCCCACAACCGGATCGGCCGGACGACGGCAATGTGTGCGTCCCGGTCATCGGCCTCTGTGTGGACCCCCTGACCACCACCGACTGACGTTCAGGGGCGCGTGGCTGTATCGATATGCGGCTTCGCCGCGTGGCGCGCCCAGCCACAACGCACCCGCAGCCGACCATCCACAGTCAGCCCCACGGCGCTCAGTCCGCCGTCGACGCCCTCCGCGTCAAGAGCCACGGCTCGATCACGCCCAACCCCCGCACAGGCCGCTGCCACATCGGCTGCAACGCAAACCGGTACACCGGCGGCTCCTCCCCCTCCTTCTCCGCAGCGGCAGCGGCCTCCGCGGCCTCCGCCTCGGAGACCGGCGCTTCACCCGTTCGGACGAGCTCCTCCGCGAACGCGCTGTCGACGAGCACGGCGTCCCGCGGAGCTATCGACGTCAGCCGGGAGGCAAGGTTCACGGTCGTACCGAAGACATCGCCCATCCGGGTGGTCACCGTGCCGAACGCGATGCCGACCCGCAGCTCGGGCATCGTCTCGTCGCCCGCCATCGTCTCGATGAGCCGCAGGGCGATCTCCGCGGCGACACCCGCGTCGTCGGCCGCGTACAGGACCTCGTCGCCCAGGGTCTTGACCAGCCGCCCTCCGCGCGCGGCGACCAGGTCGGCCGCGGTGGTCTCGAAGGCCTCGACGAGTTCGCCGAGTTCCTCCTCCTCCATGCGGCGGGTCAGCCGCGTGAAGCCGACCAGGTCGGCGAAGCCCACGGCGAGGCGCCGGTCGACCATCTCCTCGTCGTCGGCGGCCTGGATGACCCGGCCGGCCGAGGCGGCGAGCTGGCGCCGCCAGACGTAGACGAGGAACTCCTCCAGCTCGGGCAGGAGCAGTTCGATGATCGGGTACGTCACCTCGGTGCGCGTCATGCCCGGCTCGGGCGGCTCGGTCAGCCCCTCCAGGAAGGAGTCGATCTGCCATTCGGCGAGCCGCGCGGTGGTCTGTCCGGTGGACCGGGCCACCTGCACGGCCATGGCCTCGCTGAGCAGCCCCGCCTCGACGAGACCGGCGAGACGCCTGAGCGCCAGTACGTCGGCCTCGGTCAGCGCCTTGGCCTGCCCGATGTCGGCGAACCCCATGGCCCGCCAGAACCGGGACGCCAGTTCCATGGAGACACCGGCGCTACGGGCCGCCTGAAACGGGGTGTAGCGCCGCTCTGCGCCGAGGATGAGGCCTTCGAGGCGCAGGGCGAGCGGATCCTCGCCGGGGTCGGCGGCGTGGGGGTCCACCCGGCCGTCCGCGCCCGTGCCGGAGCCCGAATCGTCGACGGTCACGCCTGCTGCCCTTCCGATCTGCCGCGGTCAGTAATCGACCGGCCTTCACTGTACGGCAGGTGTGGGCCACCTCACTCCGTAAGGGAAGACCGACGGTGACCTACCGGCGCTGGTGAGATGACCGGCGTCTTCGTGGTGGTCGACGCACGTCACGCCGGCCGCAGGTGCACGATGTCCCCCGCCCCCACGGGCTCCTGCACGCCCTCGCCCGTGGCCAGCACCAGCCGCCCGTCACCGTCGATCGCGACCGCCTCCCCGGTGATCGCCCGCTCCCCCGGCAACTCGGCCCGCACCACCCTCCCCAGGGTCGCGCACCCCGCCGCGTACGTCTCCTGCAGCCCGCTCACCACCGGATCCCCCACCGCGGCCCGCCACCGCCCGTACCACTCCTCCAGCGACCGCAGCACCGCCCGCAGCAGCGGATCGCGGTCCGTGCTCACCGCCCCGGCAAGCACCAGCGACCCCGCCTGGGGCACCGGCAGCTCGTCCTCACGCAGGGTGACATTGATGCCGACCCCGATGACCACTCCGAAGCTCCCGGCCCGCTCCGCGAGGATCCCGCCGGCCTTGCGCTCCTCGCCGCCGACGGTCACCAGCAGGTCGTTCGGCCACTTGAGTGCCGTGTCGACGCCCGCCGACCGCGACAGCCCCGTCGCCACGGCGACGCCCGTGAGCAGCGGCAGCCACCCCCACCGGGCCACCGGCACCTCGGCGGGGTTCAGCAGCACCGAGAAGAACAGCCCCGAGCGGGCCGGTGCCGTCCACTGCCGGTCCAGGCGTCCCTTTCCGGCCGTCTGCTCCTCGGCGACCAGGACCGCGCCCTCGCCCGCCTTGCCCTCGGTCGCGAGGTCCACCAGGTCGGTGTTGGTGGAGCCGGTGGCCTGCACCACCTCCACGTCGCGCCAGAGCCCGCCCTCCCGCACGAGCCCGCGCCGCAGCGCGGCGGCGTTCAGCGGCGGACGGTCCAGATCGGACCAACGGCTGTCATCTGATGCATCTCGCGGCGTCATGCAAGCCACCCTAGGTGTGGTAAACGCCGCACTGCTGATTCGTAGGCACCCCACTACGCTACGGATGAGTAACCGTCCCCCCTTTTGAGCAGGCAGGGAGCGCCATCCCGATGTCCGAGCCGGAAGAGCGTCACGAGATCCAAGAGCCCCAAGGGATCGACATCCACACCACCGCGGGCAAGCTCGCGGATCTCCAGCGCCGTATCGAGGAAGCGACGCACGCCGGCTCCGCTCGCGCCGTCGAAAAGCAGCACGCCAAGGGCAAGTTGACGGCCCGTGAGCGCATCGAGCTCCTTCTCGACGAGGACTCCTTCGTCGAGCTCGACGAGTTCGCCCGGCACCGCTCCACCAACTTCGGGCTGGAGAAGAACCGCCCGTACGGCGACGGTGTCGTCACCGGGTACGGCACGGTCGACGGCCGCCCCGTCGCCGTGTTCTCCCAGGACTTCACCGTCTTCGGCGGTGCGCTGGGCGAGGTCTACGGCCAGAAGATCGTCAAGGTCATGGACTTCGCGCTGAAGACCGGCTGTCCGGTCATCGGCATCAACGACTCCGGCGGCGCCCGCATCCAGGAGGGCGTGGCCTCGCTGGGCGCCTACGGCGAGATCTTCCGCCGCAACACGCACGCGTCCGGGGTCGTCCCGCAGATCAGCCTGGTCGTCGGCCCGTGTGCGGGAGGTGCGGTCTACTCCCCGGCCATCACCGACTTCACGATCATGGTCGACCAGACCTCGCACATGTTCATCACCGGCCCGGACGTCATCAAGACGGTCACCGGCGAGGACGTCGGCTTCGAGGAGCTGGGCGGCGCCCGCACCCACAACTCCGCCTCCGGCGTGGCCCATCACATGGCCGGGGACGAGAAGGACGCCATCGAGTACGTCAAGCAGCTGCTGTCGTACCTGCCGTCCAACAACCTGTCCGAGCCCCCGGCGTTCCCGGAGGAGGCGGACCTCGCGATCAACGACGAGGATCGCGAGCTGGACACGATCGTGCCGGACAGCGCGAACCAGCCGTACGACATGCACACGGTGATCGAACACATCCTGGACGATGCCGAGTTCTTCGAGACGCAGCCGCTGTTCGCGCCGAACATCCTCACCGGCTTCGGCCGGGTCGAGGGCCGCCCGGTCGGCATCGTCGCCAACCAGCCGATGCAGTTCGCCGGCTGCCTCGACATCCAGGCCAGCGAGAAGGCCGCCCGCTTCGTGCGCACCTGCGACGCCTTCAACGTCCCGGTCATCACCTTCGTCGACGTCCCCGGTTTCCTCCCGGGCGTCGACCAGGAGCACGACGGCATCATCCGCCGCGGCGCCAAGCTGATCTACGCCTACGCCGAGGCGACGGTGCCGCTGATCACGGTCATCACCCGCAAGGCCTTCGGCGGCGCCTACGACGTCATGGGCTCCAAGCACCTCGGCGCCGACCTCAACCTCGCCTGGCCGACCGCCCAGATCGCCGTCATGGGCGCCCAGGGCGCGGTCAACATCCTGCACCGGCGCACGATCGCCGAGGCGGAGGCCAACGGGGAGGATCTGGAGGCGGTGCGGGCCCGGCTGATCCAGGAGTACGAGGACACCCTCCTCAACCCCTACATCGCGGCCGAGCGCGGCTACATCGACTCGGTGATCATGCCGTCCGACACCCGCCGTCATGTCGTACGCGGCCTGCGTCAGCTGCGTACCAAGCGGGAATCACTGCCTCCGAAGAAGCACGGCAACATCCCCCTCTAGGCCTGCTGGGAGCCGTCATGAACATCAAGGTCGTACGGGGCAACCCGACACCGGAGGAGCTGGCCGCCGCACTGGCGGTGGTCCGCGCCCGCGCCGCGGCGGCGGCAGCCACGCCGCCCGGCGCACCCAAGCCGCGGGACGGGTGGTCGGACCCGTCCCGCATCGCAGCACACCGCCTGCCGCAGCCGGGCCCGGCGACCTGGGCCCGTACCTACTGGCCTGGCTAGGGCCTGTCGTTCGGATCAGGTCGGCTAAGAGAGACTGCGCCCTTCAGCCGACCCGAGCGGGGCCTGGTGCGTGCAGCTGCAAGGCGGAGGAGGGCGGCGACGCGGAGCGTCGGCAACCGACGACAACGCGGCAGATGTGCGTGCCAGGCCCCGCGACGCCGGCATGATCCGAACGACAGGCCCTAAAGGTGCGTTGACACGACTTCGGCCATCACCTCGTACCCGGCATCGTTCGGGTGCAGGTGATCGCCGAAGTCGTACGACGGGTGCAGGCGGTCGGGGTCCGCGGGGTCGGCCAGCGCCCGGTTGAGGTCCACCACCGCGTCGTACTCCCCCGAGCAGCGGATCCACTCGTTCAGCTCGTGACTCACCTTGGCCGCATGCTCACCCCAGTGGTCCGAGCCCCCGAACGGCAGCAGGGTCGCCCCGATCACCCTCAACCCGGCCGCCCTGCCCTGCCGTATCAACTCCCGGTGCCCGGCGACGAGTTCCTCCGCCTCCACCACCGGCGCCGGCTTGTAGGTCGGCTGCTCGTCGGTCTCGCTGAAGCCGATGTCGTTGAGGCCGAGCAGCACGACGAGCGTGTCCACCCCGGCCTGGTCGAGGACGTCCCGGCGCAACCGGCCCACGCCCCGCTCTCCGTACCAAGCGGAGTCGTTGAGCAGCAGGTTCCCGCCGATACCCGCGTTCAGAACCGGCCGTCCCGTCCGCCGGGCGAGCACGTCCGACCAGCGCCGGTCCGCATCCGGTGTCGACCCGAACCCGTCCGTGATCGAGTCGCCGAAGAGGGCGACGGCGTCCGCGCGGCCGGAGTCGACCTCCACGGCCGTCAGGAAGTACCAGGACTCGGTCATCGCGTCGAAGCCCTCACCGCCGGTGTCCGCGGACAGGTCGCCCTCGCCCCGGTAGCCGGTGGTGAAGGCCTGCGCGTGGAAGGTCGCGGGGCCGGTCGTGGCGTCGAAGTACAGGGTCACGGTCACCGACTCCCCGGCGGCGACGGCGAGCGGGACGTCGTCGCTGACGATCTCCCCGCGCGGGGGTATCCGGGCCTCGCCGGCACCCCCGAAGGTGAGCCGCGTGAGCGACCCCGGCTCCACGCCGGCCCCGGCGGCCGTACGCCCCACGCTCGCCCCCGCGACCCGCACGGGCGAGGTGCCGTACGCGTGCGAGAGCCGCACCCGCACCCGGCCACCCCCCGCCGACAGCCGTACGACCTGCCGCAGCGACTGGCGCCAGAAGCCCTCGCGGGACCAGTTGGGCGTGAAGCCCTCGCTGGGCGGCTGAGGTGACGCGGTCCAGGAAGCGGTGAACATGACGCATCCTCCAGACATCCATCAAACGGGACCGAGGTCCCTTTAGTTAATGGAACGCTAGCACCGTTTGGAGAAAAGTTGAGTACGCGTACTCAGGCGCCGCCGCGCCCCCCCGACCGACGATGGAAGGCATGCTGTGGTCCGACCCCGAGAACGAGCCGCCCGAGGAACTGCGCGAGATGCAGGAGATGTTGCGGCGGCTGGGCGTTCTCATGGCGCTGGCCATGGTGCTGACGATGATCGTGCTCGGAGTGTGGTGAGTCCGGTCGCGGTGAGTCCGGCCGGGCCCGCCGATACGCTGACCGCATGACTGATCAGCCGCGCCGCCGACTCGTCCTCGCCTCCCAGTCCCCCGCCCGCCTCAACCTGCTCCGCCAGGCAGGGCTGGACCCCGAGGTCATCGTGAGCGGCGTCGACGAGGACGCCGTCACCGCGCCCACCCCCGCCGACCTGGCGCTGGCCCTGGCCGAGGCGAAGGCCTCCGTCGTGGCCGCGAAGCCGGAGGTCAAGGGCGCGATCGTGATCGGCTGCGACTCGGTCCTCGACCTGGACGGCGAGGCCCTGGGCAAGCCGGCCGACGCCGAGGAGGCCACGGCCCGCTGGAAGTCGATGCGCGGCCGGGCGGGCACGCTGCAGACCGGCCACTGCGTCTACGACACCGCCACCGGGCGGTACACGTCCGCCACCGCCTCCACGGTCGTCCGCTTCGGCGAGCCGACCGACGAGGAGATCGCGGCGTACGTGGCCTCCGGCGAACCGCTCTACGTCGCCGGGGCGTTCACCCTCGACGGCCGCTCGGCCCCGTTCATCGACGGGATCGACGGCGACCACGGCAACGTGATCGGCATCAGCCTGCCGCTGGTGCGGAGGCTGCTCGGCCAACTGGGCATCGGCATCACGGAGTTGTGGGCGCCGGCGGAGGGGTGACCGGGGCGCCCCCGGCCGGGGAGCCGTCGCCGCCCTTGTCCCCGTCGGGAACGGCGTCGGCGGGCTCCTCAGGGGTGCTCCGGGCGTCGTACGTCATGAGCAGCAGCACTATGAGGCCGAGGACGACCATCATGAACACGAACGCCGTCCAGCCCACCAGCCCCCAGCTGAAGGCGCCCAGCAGCCCGTGCACCACGGCCGCGCTGATCAGCAGGACGCGGCCGAGGCCGGCCGGGGCGCGGTTGCGCAGGCCCACGAGCAGGGCGACCAGGCCGCACAGCGCGAAGTAGGCACCGAAGACCAGGCCGCCGATCTTCGAGGACAGCGACATCACGTCCGGGTCCAGACCGGCCAGGGACATGTCCTGGCTGTCCACGACGTTCCCGAGGAGCCAGTTCAGCCCCGCGATGCCGAGCGCCTCGACGAAGAGCACGAGTGCCAACACCCACGCCAACGGCCTGCGCACCACCGGCCCCCACCCACTTTCGACTGCCGTCCGAGCCTGACGCCTGTTACTACAAGTACGTTCGAGGCACCGCGAACGCTACTAACGGGTAAACCCCGGGACAAGGGTTCGAGCAGGGGCAAAGAATCATTGGGCCATTCGTAGGGATTCCACAAAGAAACCAAGTGGCCCGCAGCACGTGATGACAGAGACCTTGACCACAGCGGAGGGCTAGGGTTTTCCGGGAGAGACCTGCGTGCCGAGGCGCGACATGGGATTTCGCAGGTTGAGCAAGCCCGGAATCACGCTCCGTGTGGGCAAGCTCACCACCGGGGACGGGTCGATGTGGCGTGTCGGCAGTCCCTAAACTCGGCTTGTTTCAAGGAGGGAGCCTCAATCGTGCGCAAGGTGCTCATCGCCAACCGTGGCGAAATCGCTGTCCGCGTGGCCCGGGCCTGCCGGGACGCCGGGATCGCGAGCGTGGCCGTCTACGCGGACCCGGACCGGGACGCATTGCATGTCCGCGCCGCGGATGAGGCGTTCGCCCTGGGCGGTGACACCCCGGCCACCAGTTACCTGGACATCGACAAGGTCCTCAAGGCCGCCCGGGAGTCCGGCGCGGACGCCATCCATCCCGGCTACGGCTTCCTGTCCGAGAACGCCGACTTCGCCCAGGCCGTCCTGGACGCCGGCCTGATCTGGATCGGCCCGCCGCCGCAGGCCATCCGCGACCTCGGCGACAAGGTGGCGGCCCGTCACATCGCCCAGCGCGCGGGTGCCCCGCTCGTGGCGGGTACCCCGGACCCGGTCTCCGGCGCCGACGAGGTCGTCGCGTTCGCCGAACAGCACGGCCTGCCCATCGCGATCAAGGCCGCCTTCGGTGGTGGCGGACGCGGCCTGAAGGTCGCCCGCACCCTCGAAGAGGTGCCCGAGCTGTACGAGTCCGCGGTGCGCGAGGCGGTCGCCGCGTTCGGGCGCGGGGAGTGCTTCGTCGAGCGTTACCTCGACAAGCCCCGCCACGTCGAGACCCAGTGCCTCGCCGACCGGCACGGCAACGTGGTCGTGGTGTCGACGCGTGACTGCTCGCTGCAGCGCCGCCACCAGAAGCTCGTGGAGGAGGCCCCCGCGCCGTTCCTCTCCGACGAGCAGGTCGCCGAGCTGTACTCGTCCTCCAAGGCCATCCTCAAGGAGGCCGGCTACGTCGGTGCCGGCACCGTCGAGTTCCTGGTCGGCCTGGACGGCACGATCTCCTTCCTGGAGGTCAACACCCGTCTCCAGGTGGAGCACCCGGTCACCGAGGAGGTCGCCGGCATCGACCTCGTCCGCGAGATGTTCCGTATCGCCGACGGCGAGGAGCTCGGCTACGACGACCCGGAGCTGCGCGGCCATTCCTTCGAGTTCCGCATCAACGGCGAGGACCCCGGCCGCAACTTCCTGCCGGCCCCCGGCACCGTCACCACCTTCGACCCGCCCACCGGCCCCGGTGTCCGCCTGGACGCGGGCGTCGAGTCCGGATCGGTGATCGGCCCGGCCTGGGACTCCCTGCTGGCCAAGCTGATCGTCACCGGCGCCACCCGCGAGCAGGCCCTGCAGCGCGCGGCCCGGGCGCTGGCCGAGTTCCAGGTCGAGGGCATGGCCACCGCCATCCCGTTCCACCGCGCGGTGGTCACCGACCCGGCGTTCGCCCCCGAACTCACCGGCAGCGAGAACCCCTTCACGGTCCACACCCGCTGGATCGAGACCGAGTTCGTCAACGAGATCAAGCCCTTCGCGGCCCCCGCCGACACCGAGACGGACGAGGACCCGGACCGCGAGACGATCGTCGTCGAGGTCGGTGGCAAGCGCCTGGAGGTCTCCCTCCCGTCCTCGCTCGGCATGTCGCTGGCCCGCACCGGCCTCGCGGCCGGCGCCAAGCCCAAGCGGCGCGCGGCGAAGAAGTCCGGCCCCGCGGCCTCCGGCGACACCCTCGCCTCCCCGATGCAGGGCACCATCGTCAAGGTGGCCGTCGAGGAGGGCCAGGAGGTCAAGGAAGGCGACCTGATCGTCGTCCTCGAGGCGATGAAGATGGAACAGCCCCTGAACGCCCACAAGTCCGGCACCATCAAGGGCCTGTCCGCCGAGGTCGGCGGCTCCCTCACCTCCGGCGCCGCGATCTGCGAGATCAAGGACTGACCGTACGACGACTTCCGTACGACATCCCGGGGCGCCCGGCG
>NZ_BAAAZY010000012.1:261880-541212 GCF_039537145.1 Streptomyces shaanxiensis | reverse complement strand
CGTTTTCGTCCGGGTGGCATCCTGGAGGCACGCCGAGGGCGCGAGAGAAGGCAGGTGGGAGCCATGGTGGGCGCGACCTCACGTGAGGCTGCGGAGCACGAGGACGCGGCGGCGACGCCGGCCCAGCCGCGTGCCATGCGATCCGACGCCCGCCGTAACCACGAGCGCCTGCTCACCGAGGCCCGCTCCGCCTTCTCCGAGCACGGCACCGACGCCTCCCTGGAGGACGTGGCCCGTCGGGCGGGCGTCGGCATCGGCACCCTCTACCGCCACTTCCCCAACCGTGACGCCCTGTTGAGCGCCGTCTTCGAGGACGCGGCCGCCGGCCTGCTGACCCGCTCCCGCGAACTCCTGCACGCCCCCGAGCCCTGTGCGGCCCTGGTGACGTGGCTGCGCGAGATGGTCACCCACGCGGGCGAGTACCGCGGCCTGGCCAGATCCCTGATGTCCGTCTCGTACGACAACACCTCGGCCCTGGCCCGCTGCAGCGGCCCGATCCGCGAGGCGGGCGGGGCACTGCTGGCACGGGCGCAGGAGGCCGGGTCGGTCCGCCCGGACGTGGCGATCGGCGACCTCCTCCAACTCACGCACGGGATCGCGCTGGCGGCGGAGGAGACACCGGGGGATCCGGAGCTGGCTGACCGGTTGCTGATGCTGACGTTGCGGGGCTTGAAAGCAGGCTGAGCGGCAGCCGGCCTGAAGGGGCGCGGGGCTGTATCGATTTGCGGCTCCGCCGCGGGGCGCGACCAGCCACAGACCACCCACACCCGCCCATGGACACAGAGCCCTACGGCGAAGCGGCGCCCGGCCAAGCCGTCGGCAGACTACCGCCGCCGCAAATCCGCGACGCGAGCCCGCTCCCGCTCCGCCCCGGAATCCCCCAGCACCGAGGCCGCCCTCAGCCCCGCGCCGGTGGAAGCCGCGGCCGGCCCCCGCCGAGGCCCCGGCAGCGCAGGCCGCTGCTGACGCCGGGCGGGGACCTCGTCACCCCCCGGGTTCCCGCTCGCGCCCGCCACCGCGATCTGCACCCCCTGGTCGGCGAGAGCCTGCAGCTCGGTGTGGGCACGGTCGTCATGGCCCGGCGGCTCGTCGGTGACCAGCCGCGTGATGACATCCGTGGGCACCGTCTGGAACATCGTGTCCGTACCGAGCTTGGTGTGATCGGCGAGGACGACGACCTCCGCGGCCGCCTGGACGAGGGCCCGGTCGACGGACGCCGAGAGCATATTGGACGTGGACAGGCCACGTTCGGCGGTGAGGCCGCTCCCGGAGAGGAAGGCCCGCGACACCCGCAGCCCCTGCAGGGACTGCTCGGCACCGCTGCCGACCAGGGCGTAGTTCGAGCCGCGGAGCGTACCGCCGGTCATCACGACCTCGACCCGGTTGGCATGGGCCAACGCCTGCGCCACCAGCAGGGAGTTGGTGACGACGGTCAGACCGGGGACGCGGGCGAGCCGACGGGCCAGCTCCTGCGTGGTGGTCCCCGCCCCGACGACGATCGCCTCGCCCTCTTCCACGAAGTTCGCGGCGAGGTCGGCGATGGCCGTCTTCTCGGCGGTCGCGAGATGTGACTTCTGCGGAAAGCCGGACTCCCGCGTGAACCCGCCCGGCAATACCGCACCGCCATGCCGGCGGTCGAGGAGTCCTTCTGCCTCCAGTGCGCGCACGTCCCGCCGTACGGTCACTTCGGAGGTCTGGACGACGCGGGCGAGCTCACGGAGCGACACGGCCCCGTTCGCTCGCACCATTTCGAGGATCAATTGGCGACGTTCTGCAGCGAACACGAAACTGACAGTAACCCCAACGACCGTCTGGTTTCAGCAGTTTGCGCCGAATAACAGAAGTTGTTCGCACGCAAGGGCGAGAAGTGGTATAGGGCCTAGTCCCGCCGCCTATGCCGTACGCATGCTCGACAACTCCCCGTGACCAGCGAGGAGTTGTTTCCGGCCGCCGGCGCCTCGCCTAGAGCTCGCCGCCGGACTTCCGTGTGTGCAACTGCCGTGCCACCTCGGCGATCGAGCCCGAAAGGGAGGGGTACACGGTGAAGGCGTTCGCGATCTGTTCGACCGTCAGATTGTTGTCGACCGCGATCGAGATCGGATGGATCAGTTCCGAGGCGCGCGGCGACACGACCACACCGCCGACCACGATGCCGGTGCCCGGGCGGCAGAAGATCTTGACGAAGCCGTCCCGGATGCCCTGCATCTTGGCGCGCGGGTTGCGCAGCAGCGGCAGCTTGACGACCCGGGCGTCGATCTTGCCCGCGTCCACGTCCGCCTGGCTGTAGCCGACGGTGGCGATCTCGGGGTCGGTGAAGACGTTGGAGGAGACGGTCTTCAGGTTCAGCGGGGCCACCGCGTCGCCGAGGAAGTGGTACATGGCGATACGTCCCTGCATCGCCGCGACCGACGCGAGGGCGAAGACACCGGTGACGTCACCGGCGGCGTACACACCGGGGGCCGTGGTCCGCGACACCTTGTCCGTCCAGATGTGCCCGGACTCGCGCAGCTTGACGCCGGCCTCCTCCAGGCCCATGCCCTCGGAGTTCGGGATGGCGCCGACCGCCATGAGGCAGTGGCTGCCGCTGATGACACGGCCGTCGGAGAGGGTGACCTCCACCCGGTCGCCGACACGCTTGGCGGCGGCGGCGCGCGAGCGGGCCATGACGTTCATGCCGCGGCGCCGGAAGACCTCCTCCAGGACGGCGGCGGCGTCCGGGTCCTCGCCCGGCAGCACGCGGTCCCGGGACGAGACGAGGGTGACCCGCGAACCGAGCGCCTGGTAGGCACCGGCGAACTCGGCACCGGTGACACCGGAGCCGACCACGATGAGCTCCTCGGGCAGCTCGTTGAGGTCGTAGACCTGGGTCCAGTTGAGGATGCGCTCGCCGTCGGGCTGGGCGTCGGGCAGCTCGCGCGGGTGACCGCCGGTGGCGATCAGGACGGCGTCGGCGGTGAGGGTCTCCTCGGTGCCGTCGGCGGCCCGGACGACGACCTTGCGGGACCCGTCGAGGCCCTGCATGCCCTCCAGCCGGCCGCGGCCGCGCAGAACCCGGGCGCCGGCGCGGGTGACGGAGGCGGTGATGTCGTGGGACTGGGCGAGGGCGAGCCGCTTCACACGCCGGTTGACCTTGCCCAGGTCGACGCCCACGACGCGCGCGGGCGTGTCGATGTGCGGGGTGTCGTCGGCGACGATGATGCCGAGTTCCTCGTACGACGAATCGAAGGTGGTCATCACCTCGGCCGTAGCGATAAGGGTCTTCGACGGCACGCAGTCGGTGAGCACCGACGCCCCGCCCAGACCGTCGCAGTCGACGACGGTCACCTCCGCGCCGAGCTGGGCGGCCACCAGGGCCGCCTCGTATCCGCCGGGTCCGCCACCGATGATCACGATCCGAGTCACGTACTCCATTGTCCCGCACGCATCAGCGTGGTACTGCCTGGGGGCCCGCCCGAGACACCACTGTTACGGGAGGGGCGAGCGATTCGGCTGCCGTACCCTCTCTGCATGTCGCTCTACGCCGCGTACGCCGGCAATCTCGACGCGCGGCTGATGACCCGCCGCGCCCCGCACTCGCCGCTGCGCGCCACCGGCTGGCTGAACGGGTGGCGACTGACGTTCGGGGGCGAGCAGCTCGGCTGGGACGGCGCGCTGGCCACGCTCGTCGAGGAGCCGGACGAGCAGGTCTTCGTCGCGCTGTACGACATCGCCCCGATGGACGAGGAGTCCCTGGACCGCTGGGAGGGCGTCGGGCTCGGGATATACCGCCGGCTCCGGGTACGGGTGCACACGCTGGAGGGCGAGGAGCCGGCGTGGGTGTACGTGCTGAACGCGTACGAGGGCGGGCTGCCGTCGGCCCGCTACCTGGGCGAGGTCGCGGACGCGGCGGAGTCGGCGGGGGCGCCGCACGACTATGTGATGGAGCTGCGGAAGCGGCCCTGCTGAGGCGCGCCGATCTCGACCCGCCGACCTCGACCCGTCTGCCCCAGCCCAGCGACCCCATCTCCCCCGCTGCCTCTCCCGCCCCTCCCGTCACACTCTTCGTTGGAAACGACAAGACAACGATCGCCATCCCGTGAGCTCTGTCATCTACGCGCGTAGGCCCGAACCGGCTACCCTCAGTCGCGTGAACGCATCTCTTCTTCCGGACGACATCCAGGGCGACCCTCACGCGGCCGCCGACGCCGCCGCCGCGCGCCTGCGCGAACTCACGGGCGCCGAGACCCACGACGTCGCCCTCGTGATGGGCTCCGGCTGGGCTCCGGCCGTGGACGCCCTCGGCGCACCCGAGGCCGAGTTCCAGGTCACCGAGCTGCCCGGGTTCCCCCCGCCGGCGGTGGAAGGACACGGTGGCAAGATCCGCTCCTACCGGATCGGCAACAAGCGCGCGCTCGTGTTCCTGGGCCGCACGCACTTCTACGAGGGCCGCGGTGTGGCCGCCGTGGCGCACGGCGTCCGTACGGCGGTGGCGGCCGGCTGCAAGACGATCGTGCTCACGAACGGCTGCGGCGGTCTGCGCGAGGGCATGCGCCCCGGCCAGCCGGTCCTGATCAGCGACCACATCAACCTCACGGCGACGTCCCCGATCATCGGCGCGAACTTCGTCGACCTCACCGATCTGTACTCGCCGCGGCTGCGGGCCCTGTGCAAGGAGATCGACCCCACGCTGGAGGAGGGCGTCTACGCCCAGTTCCCCGGCCCGCACTACGAGACGCCGGCGGAGATCCGGATGGCTCGGGTGATCGGTGCGGACCTCGTGGGCATGTCGACGGTGCTCGAAGCGATCGCGGCGCGTGAGGCGGGGGCCGAGGTGCTGGGCATCTCGCTGGTGACGAACCTCGCCGCCGGCATGACGGGCGAGCCCCTCAACCACGAGGAGGTCCTGCAGGCCGGACGCGACTCGGCGACGCAGATGGGTTCGCTGCTGGCGCAGGTGCTGGGACGGCTGTAGGGCGTTTTCTCGCCCCCGCCGCCCCTACCCGTCCCGTCCCTGGGGGCCTGCGGCCCCCAGACCCCCGCTTCGGCCCTTAAGGGGCCTCGTCCTCAAACGCCGGACGGGCTGAATCAGCCCCTCCGGCGTTTGAGGAGCGGGGTCTGGGGCGGAGCCCCAGAAGGACGGGACGGGTAGGGGCGGCGGGGGCGAAACACTCTGGGCCCGCACCCACCCGCTCCGAACGACACACAACGAGAGGCTGACCGACGTGCACGACGATCTCATCGCCCGGGCCCAGGCATGGCTCGCCGAGGACCCCGACCCGGAGACCCGCGACGAGCTCGCCAAGCTCATCGACGCCGGGGACGTCACCGAGCTCGCCGACCGCTTCGGCGGCACCCTCCAGTTCGGCACCGCGGGCCTGCGCGGGGAGATCGGCGCCGGGCCGATGCGGATGAACCGCACGGTCGTGATCCGCGCCGCGGCAGGACTCGCCGCGTACCTCAAGAAGCAGGGCCACGACGACGGCCTCGTCGTCATCGGCTACGACGCCCGCCACAAGTCGGCGGACTTCGCCCGCGACACCGCCGCCGTGATGACCGGCGCCGGCCTCCGCGCGGCCGTACTCCCGCGCCCCCTCCCCACCCCCGTCCTGGCCTACGCCATAAGGCACCTCGGCGCCGCCGCCGGAGTCGAGGTCACCGCCAGCCACAATCCGCCCCGCGACAACGGCTACAAGGTCTACCTGGGCGACGGCTCCCAGATCGTCCCGCCCGGGGACATCGACATCGCGGCGGAGATCGCCGCCGTGCCGTCGCTCACGGCCGTCCCCCGCCCGGAGTCCGGCTGGGAGACCCTCGACGACAGCGTCCTCGACGCCTACCTCGCCCGTACCGACGCGGTCCTCGCCCCCGACTCCCCCCGCACCGCCCGCACCGTCTACACGGCGATGCACGGCGTCGGCAAGGACGTCCTCCTCGCCGCCTTCGAGCGCGCCGGCTTCCCCGCCCCCGCCCTGGTCGCCGAGCAGGCCGACCCCGACCCGGACTTCCCGACCGTCGCCTTCCCCAACCCGGAAGAGCCCGGCGCGATGGACCTCGCCTTCGCCAAGGCCCGTGAGACCGACCCCGACCTCGTCATCGCCAACGACCCCGACGCGGACCGCTGCGCCGTGGCCGTGCGGGACGGGGACGCGTGGCGGATGCTGCGCGGCGACGAGGTCGGCGCGCTGCTCGCCGCCCACCTGGTGAACCGCGGAGCCCAGGGCACCTTCGCCGAGTCCATCGTCTCCTCCTCCCTCCTCGGCCGTATCGCCGAGAAGGCGGGGCTGCCGTACGAGGAAACCCTCACCGGCTTCAAGTGGATCGCCCGCGTCGACGGCCTGCGCTACGGCTACGAGGAGGCCCTCGGCTACTGCGTCGACCCCGAGGGCGTGCGCGACAAGGACGGCATCACCGCCGCGCTGCTGATCACCGAGCTGGCCTCGGTCCTCAAGGCCGAGGGCCGCACGCTGCTCGACCTGCTCGACGACCTCGCCGTGGAGCACGGCCTGCACGCCACCGACCAGCTCTCGGTCCGCGTCCAGGACCTGTCGGTCATCGCCGACGCCATGCGGCAGCTGCGCGAGCAGCCGCCGACCGAGCTCGCCGGTCTGGCCATCACCCGCGCCGAGGACCTCACCCAGGGCACCGAGACGCTCCCGCCCACCGACGGCCTGCGCTACACCCTCGACGGCGCCCGCGTCATCGTCCGCCCCAGCGGCACGGAGCCCAAGCTCAAGTGCTACCTGGAGGTCGTCGTCCCGGTCGGGACGCACGACGGTCTCCCGGCGGCCCGCGCCAAGGCGGCCGACCTGCTGGCGACGATCAAGCGGGATCTGTCGGCGGCGGCAGGCATCTGAGGGTTCTCGGAGGGTTCTCAAGGGGGTGCCTCATCCGGAGGCACCCCCTCGGGTGATTTCTTCACGGCGGTTGACCTGAGCTCCACGCCCGGCACCGGCACCCCGGCAACGGTGGAAGGGAACGCACCACCGAGCCGCCTGGAGCCGCCGCCGTGTCCACGACCGCATCCCGGCCGACACCCCGAGCGACCACCACCCCCGGCTCCCCGCGCCCGTCACCCCCGCGCGCTCTCCCCGCTCCCCTGCACGCCCTGCACCGCGCGGCGCCCGCCCTCCTCGCCTACCTCGCCGTACGCGGCACCGGCCTCGCGCTCCTCACCGTCTGGGCGCACCGCCGGCACCACGGCGTCTGGCCGATCCTGGCGACGCAGTGGGACGCCGACTGGTACCTCGGTATCGCCGACCACGGGTACGCGCACGAACTCGGCACCGCGTACGACGCCAACAACCTCGCCTTCTTCCCGCTCTACCCGGTCCTGGTCAAGGCGGTCGCGGCCCTCACGCCGGGCACCCGCGCCAGCACCGGCCTCGCCATCGCCGTCGTCGCCTCCGTCGTCGCCGCATGGGGTGTCTTCGCCGTCGGCGACCGGCTCTACGGCCGCCGGGTCGGGATCATCGTCACCGTCCTCTGGGCCGCGCTCCCGGTCGGGCTGGTGCAGTGGATGGGCTACACCGAGTCCCTGTTCACGGCCCTCGCGGCCTGGTCCCTGTACGCCGTGCTCACCGGCCGCCCGCTCACCGCGGCCTGGCTCGCGGCGCTCGCGGGCCTGACCCGTCCGACCGGCGTCGCGGTGGCGGCGGCGGTCACCGTGGCGGCACTGCTCGCACTGCGCCGCCGCTTCTCCGTGCGTACCCTCGCGGCCGCCGCGATCGCACCGCTCGGCTGGTGCGGATACGTCGGCTGGGTGGGCCTGCGGGTGGGCCGCTGGGACGGCTACTTCGCCGTACAGCGGCTGTGGCACAACGAGTGGGACGGCGGACGCGAGACCCTGCGCCGGATGCGGCACCTGCTGGCGTACGACCCGACGCCCGACCTGTTCCTGGTGCTGGTGACGTTCACACTGGTCGCGTCGGTGGTGCTGTTCGGGCTGTCGGTGGGCGACCGGCAGCCGGTGCCGCTGCTGGTCTTCACGGCCGTACTGCTGGCGATCGTCCTGGGCAGCGGCGGTGTCTACTTCCCGCGCGCCCGCTTCCTCCTGCCCGCCTTCCCGCTCCTGCTCCCCCTCGCCCTGCACCTGTCCCGCGCCTCCCCCCGCTGCCGCGCGCTGGCCCTCGCGGCAGCGGTCGCCGGCTCGGCGTACTGCGGCGCGTACATGACGCTGGTGTGGCCGGCCGCGCCCTGAGGCCCGACGCAGGCGGGTTCACCGGCACCTGGGGCCCATGGCGCCCATGGGGGCACCGTCCCGGTCACACCCAGAGCACCAGCGCCGTCCAGCCCAGCGCGATGAGCACCGCGAGCGGCCACAGCGGGCGCCCGCGCCGGCGCTCGTCGCTCACCGCGGCCGGCCGCGTGTCCGGGTCGCGCCACATCGCCGTGACCTCGGCGGCGAGCCGGTCGTAGGGGTGGACGAGGCCCGCCTTCCGCTCCAGCCACCGCCAGCGGAGCGTGTCCACCGACCACTCCCCGAAGACGCTCCGGCGACTGCCGATCTTCAGCTCCGGCCCCTTGGACTCCACGATCCGCACCTCGTCCCACGCGATGTGCCGGATCCTGCGCAGCCCGTTGAACCACAGCCCCTCGCGGTCGGCGGTGACGCTCCACGCCAGTTGGCGCGGCACCATCAGAGCCATACCGAGTCCCAGCAGCGCACCGAGGACGTACCGCCAGAGCCCGCCCTCGGCCACGAACAGGACACCCACCCATACGGCCCCCAGCGCCACCGAGAGCCAGTCCGCCCAACCGGCCCGCCACCGCCGCACCTCGACATGCCCCTGCCCGCGCAGCCGCCCGGCGACGTCCTCGGCGGCGCCGCGCTGCCGCGCCTCGTCCGCCACCGCACGCTTCTCCCGCGCGAGCCGACGCCGGACGGCACCCTCGGAGAACGGCCGTACGGGCCCGGTGGACCACTCCACGACCGCCGGCTCGTCGGGTTCCGCCGCGGCGATGACGAGCAGCACCTCGGCACCGTCGTAGGGCAGACCGTGGAGGACGGCTTCGCGGAGGGGGCCGGGCTCGTCGGTGTCGAGGCGGTCGAGGAGTTCCTGGATCTCCGCGTCGTCGGGTTCGTCGTGGTCTTCGTCCTCGCTGTCCTCGCCCTCTTCGTCCTCGCGTTCGTCGTCGTCATCCTCGTCGTCCTCGTCGAGCTCCGACGTCGCGACAGTGAACAGCGGCCGTACCGCCTCCAGGTCGTCGGCGGCGTACACCTCGGCGTCCACGTCGGTGTTCACCCGCATCAGCACCCGCAGCACGGGCACGGGCTCCCGGCGCAGCCCGGCGGCACGCCACCGGCCGAGCGCGGCGGACGCCAGGACGGTGACGCCGAGACCGACGACGAACCAGCCGACGGCCAGGGCGGTCCGCCGGTCGTCGGCGAGCTCCCACCCGCCGGAGGTGGCGACCAGTACGGCACCGGCCACGAGCGGTACGACCCCGAGCCGGGCGAGGAACTTCCCGCGCTGCAGCGGTGCGTCACCGACCGGCAGGGCGCTGGTCACGCCTCCCGCGGCAGCGCCGGCCGCCACCCGCTGCCGGCCCCGCGCGAGGAGCCGCAGCACGGCGGACAGCCACAGCAGCACGAGGACGGCGGCCAGGCCCACCGCCCACGCCAGGGCGACTTGCTGGAACAGCACGACAACGACGAGGGCGGGCGCCGTCAGCCGTGCGGCCTCGGGTCGTACCGCCACCCAGACGACCTGCAGGGCGACGAACGCGGCGACCCACCCCGGCAGCCCGGCGTGAAGTGCCAGGGCACCGGCGAGGATCCCGGCGGCCGGCACGACGGCCACGACGGCGGACGCCCGCAGCCGCAACGGCGTGTATCGAGGCGGCAGGGCACCGATCCAGCGCCGGGCCTGTTCACCGTCCCAGGGAAGACAGCCGTCGGGTATGGCGGAGGGGGGCAGCGCAAGGGGCTGCCGAGGATGCGTACTCATCGAATGCCAGACGATCGGACCGCGGGGGTGGTTGTGCTCCTCGGTCCGGTATTCGGGTGGGAGAGTCCTCGGAAGGCCTGGCGGGCCGGCCCGTCAGGGCATGAGCAGCAGGATCAGCAGCAGCACGGCACCCGTGATCGCCGGTGCCACCACCTCGTAGGCCCACCGCACGGTCACCTCGCCCTGCGCGGACTCCTCGTTCTCCCGGTGCGCCAGGAGGTCCCGCAGCTCGTCGATGATCTTGTCGGCCTCGGCGCGCGCCGGTCCGTCGGCGTCGAAGGCCGCCCGCGACGTCCCGAAGCCGAACCCTCCGGCCCCCGTTCCACCGCCCCCGCGGCCACCCCGCTCACCCCGCTCGGCGGCGTTCCGCTCCGCGGCCTCCCAGACCGACCGGCGCGCCGCCTTCTTGCGGGCCCGCAGCGAGACCGGGATCGCCCAGAGCTGGAACTTGGTGCCGGACTTGGCGATGGCCTCGTTCGTGTAGCCGGACCGCAGCGAGGCGATCTGTCCCCAGGGCAGCACGATGATGCGGAGCGGGTTGCGGATGCGCAGTCGCTCCTCGTTGGCGTAGACGGCGGGGCGCACGGTGTACGCGGACACGAGCGGCACGATGAGGATCAGTGCCGCGAGCGCGAGCCACTGGGTGCGGCCCTCGCCGCGTACCAGGGCGTCGATGCCGAGCCAGAGCACGACGGCCAGGAGGAGGACTCCGCCGACGATGCCCATGGGTGAGCGGTAGATCCGGTCCCTCGATACGGGGTCCGGGGTGGAGGGCTGGGGCTCGGGCGTCGTCATGGGCCCGATTGTGCCGCATGCCTGCCGGCGGCTTGGCGGGGCTCCCACTCGCCGTGGGGGGATTGCTTCGTACGCGGGTGCGGGTTGTGGTGGGCTGGTCGCGCCCACGCGGCGGTAGCCGCACATTCAACACAGCCCCGCGCCCCTTTGGGCGGGACGGCTGCCCGGCGTCATGTGGATCCGTTGCTCAACACAGATCCATCCCCCTGGGGTGTACAGCCGCTACGCGCGTAGATATGCTCGTCTGGTGACCATGCCCACCAATGCATCTACCGCAGCACACACCCTCTCGGACGTCACCGCGTCCGACAGCACGCTGCGCCGCTTCCTTCACGGGCTGCCCGGCGTCGACGCGGTCGGCCTGGAGGCGCGCGCCGCGTCGCTCGGTACCCGTTCCATCAAGACGACCGCCAAGGCGTACGCCATCGACCTCGCCATCTCGATGGTCGACCTGACGACGCTGGAAGGCGCGGACACCCCGGGCAAGGTCCGGGCGCTCGGCGCCAAGGCGGTCCACCCCGACCCCACCGACCGTACGACCCCGGCGACCGCGGCCGTCTGCGTCTACCCGGACATGGTGGCCACCGCCAAGGAGGCCGTCGCCGGGTCCGGCGTGAAGGTCGCCTCCGTCGCCACCGCCTTCCCGGCCGGCCGCGCCGCCCTCGCCGTGAAGCTGGCCGATGTCCGGGACGCCGTCTCGGCGGGTGCGGACGAGGTCGACATGGTCATCGACCGCGGGGCGTTCCTCGCGGGGAACTACATGAAGGTGTACGACGAGATCGTCGCCGTGAAGGAGGCCTGCGGGACGAGCGCCCGGCTCAAGGTCATCTTCGAGACCGGCGAGCTGTCGACGTACGACAACATCCGGCGGGCGAGCTGGCTCGGCATGCTGGCGGGCGCCGACTTCATCAAGACGTCCACCGGCAAGGTCGCCGTCAACGCCACCCCCGCGAACACGCTCCTTATGCTGGAAGCGGTGCGGGACTTCCGCGCCCAGACCGGCATCCAGGTCGGCGTGAAGCCGGCCGGCGGGATCAGGACGACCAAGGACGCCGTCAAGTTCCTCGTCCTGGTCAACGAGACCGTCGGCGAGGACTGGCTGGACAACCACTGGTTCCGCTTCGGCGCCTCCTCGCTCCTGAACGATCTGCTGATGCAGCGTCAGAAGCTGGCCACCGGCCGCTACTCCGGCCCCGACTACGTGACGGTGGACTGATCACCATGGCATCGGTATTCGAATACGCACCGGCCCCCGAGTCCCGCGGAGTCGTCGACATCGCGCCCTCGTACGGCCTGTTCATCGACGGCGAGTTCACCGAGGCCGCCGACGGCAAGGTCTTCAAGACCGTCTCGCCGTCCACCGAGGAGGTCCTCTCCGAGATCGCCCAGGCCGGCGAGGCGGACGTGGACCGCGCCGTGAAGGCCGCCCGCAAGGCCTTCGAGAAGTGGTCGGCGCTGCCGGGCTCCGAGCGCGCGAAGTACCTGTTCCGCATCGCCCGGATCATCCAGGAGCGCAGCCGGGAGCTGGCCGTCCTGGAGACCCTGGACAACGGCAAGCCGATCAAGGAGACCCGCGACGCGGACCTCCCGCTGGTCGCCGCGCACTTCTTCTACTACGCGGGCTGGGCCGACAAGCTCGACCACGCCGGCTTCGGCCCGTCGCCGAAGCCGCTGGGTGTGGCCGGCCAGGTCATCCCGTGGAACTTCCCGCTGCTGATGCTGGCCTGGAAGATCGCCCCCGCGCTCGCCACCGGCAACACGGTGGTGCTCAAGCCCGCCGAGACGACCCCCCTGTCCGCGCTCTTCTTCGCCGACATCTGCCGCCAGGCGGGCCTGCCCAAGGGCGTCGTCAACATCCTTCCGGGATACGGCGACACGGGCGCCGCGCTCGTGGCCCACCCGGACGTGAACAAGGTCGCCTTCACCGGCTCCACGGCCGTCGGCAAGGAGATCGCCCGGACCGTCGCAGGCAGCCGCAAGAAGCTCACCCTGGAGCTCGGCGGCAAGGGCGCCAACATCGTCTTCGACGACGCCCCGATCGACCAGGCGGTGGAGGGGATCGTCAACGGGATCTTCTTCAACCAGGGCCAGGTCTGCTGCGCGGGCAGCCGGCTGCTGGTCCAGGAGTCGATCCAGGACGAGCTGCTGGACTCCCTCAAGCGCAGGCTGTCCACGCTCCGCCTCGGCGACCCGCTGGACAAGAACACCGACATCGGCGCGATCAACTCCGAGGAGCAGCTCACCCGCATCACCTCGCTCGTCGAGCAGGGCGAGGCGGAGGGCGCCGAGCGCTGGTCCCCGGCCTGCGAGATCCCGACCTCCGGCTACTGGTTCGCCCCGACGCTCTTCACGAACGTCACCCAGGCGCACCGGATCGCCCGCGACGAGATCTTCGGCCCGGTGCTGTCGGTCCTGACCTTCCGTACGCCGGACGAGGCCGTCGCCAAGGCCAACAACACCCCGTACGGCCTGTCGGCGGGCATCTGGACGGAGAAGGGGTCGCGGATCCTCGCGGTCGCGAACAAGCTCCGCGCGGGCGTCGTCTGGTCCAACACGTTCAACAAGTTCGACCCGACCTCGCCGTTCGGCGGCTACAAGGAGTCGGGCTTCGGCCGCGAGGGCGGCCGCCACGGCCTGGAGGCGTACCTCGATGTCTGACAAGAACGACAAGACCGAGCGCGCCGAGCGGCTCTCCGTCTTCAAGACCTACAAGCTGTACGTCGGCGGGAAGTTCCCGCGTTCCGAGAGCGGCCGGGTGTACGAGGTGAGCGACTCGAAGGGCAACTGGCTGGCGAACGTGCCTCTTTCGTCCCGCAAGGACGCCCGTGACGCGGTGGTCGCGGCCCGCAAGGCGTTCGGGGCGTGGTCCGGCGCGACGGCGTACAACCGCGGCCAGATCCTCTACCGCATCGCCGAGATGCTGGAGGGCCGCCGCGAGCAGTACGTCCGCGAGGTCGCCGACGCCGAGGGCCTGTCGAAGTCGAAGGCGGCGGCGCAGGTCGACGCGGCGATCGACCGCTGGGTCTGGTACGCGGGCTGGACCGACAAGATCGCCCAGGTGGTCGGCGGCGGAAACCCGGTCGCGGGCCCGTACTTCAACCTCTCCTCCCCCGAGCCGACGGGTGTGGTGGCCGTCGTGGCCCCGCAGGAGTCGTCGTTCCTGGGCCTGGTCTCGGTGGTGGCTCCGGTGATCGCCACGGGCAACACGGCGATCGTGGTGGCGTCCGAGAGGTCCCCGCTGCCCGCCCTGTCCCTCGGCGAGGTCCTGGCCACGTCCGACCTGCCGGGCGGCGTGGTCAACGTCCTGTCCGGCCGTACGGCGGAGATCGCGACGCCGCTCGCCGCGCACCAGGACGTCAACGCGATCGATCTGGCCGGCGCCGACGACGTCCTGGCGAAGGAGCTGGAGATCGCCGCGGCGGACAATCTCAAGCGCGTCCTTCGTCCACAGCCTGTGGACAACTGGACCGAGACCCCGGGCATCGACCGCATGACGGCGTTCCTGGAGACGAAGACGGTCTGGCACCCGACGGGCTCCCTGGGCGCGTCCGGCTCGTCGTACTGAGAACCGGACCGGCGAGCACCGAGACCGGAGAGCCGCGCTTCCCCTCCGTCCAGGGGAGGCGCGGCTCTCTGCCGTTCCCGCCGCGCAAGGTAGCCAGGTGAACGCGAGGTGTGGTTGAGGTGTGATGCACGCTTCAAACTCGGTACGCCGGGTCGTCCCCCGGCAGGTCCATGCCTCACACTGGTGTCCCGTGAGTTCCCAACCGCCCATACCGACGCGAGTCGTGCTGCTCTGCGGCCCCTCCGGCTCCGGCAAGTCCCTCCTCGCCGCCCGCTCCGGTCTTCCGGTACTGCGGCTCGACGACTTCTACAAAGAGGGCGACGACCCGACCCTGCCGCAGGTCCCCGGGAGCTCCGACATCGACTGGGACCACCCCGACTCGTGGGACGCCGACACGGCCGTGGCGGCGATCGTGGAGCTGTGCCGCACGGGCCGTACGAACGTCCCGCTGTACGACATCTCGCTCAGCGCCCGCACCGGCGCGGAGAGCGTCGAGATCGGGCGGACCCCCCTGTACATCGCGGAGGGCATCTTCGCGGCCGAGATCGTGACCCGCTGCCGGGAACTCGGGGTGCTGGCCGACGCGCTGTGCCTGAGCCGCGGCCCGGTCAAGACGTTCCGCCGCCGCTTCCTCCGCGACCTGAAGGAGGGCCGCAAGTCGGTCCCGTTCCTGCTCCGCCGCGGCTGGCGCCTGATGCGCCTGGAGCGGTCGATCATCGCCCGCCAGACGGCACTGGGCGCCTACGCCTGCGACCGGGACGAGGCCCTGGGCCGCCTCACCGCGGCCGCGGCGGGCCGGTGCCCGGCGGCTTCGACGTCGGCGAGCTGAACGGCTTGGGCGCCTTCTCCGTCGTAGGCCTGAGATCTTGCGACGGAAAGGACGACGATGAAGGGTGCAGCTCTGCTCGTGACGGTCGCGATACTGGCGGCGGCCGGTTGCGCGGGCGCGAGCAGCGAAGCCTTGTGCTCGGGCCTGGTGACCTACGACGACCGCGACTACCTGCCCACCGAGAAGTCCGACTTCACCGTCGGCGAGCGGCTGGGCACCGCCACGGTCGCGGAGTGCGACGACACCCCGAACGACCCGGGGGTCGGCATCCCCGAGAGCACGACCGGCGCCTACGCGATCGAGGGGGTCGATCCCACCGAGGCCATCGCCGTCGGTGACAGCCCCGCCGAGGCGGCTCCCATGGCTGCCCGCTGACCGCACAGCGAAGCGGGACTGGACGGACCCCCCGGCCCTCCAGCCCCGCTCACGTTGTGCTCCCCCGCGTCCCCCGTGGTGGAGCACCCCCCGTTCCTCCCCGTTGGAACCCCCGTGGGCCCCCCGGCCCCCGTGGGTCCCCCCCCCACTTGCCACCGCTCCCCCGAGCGGCCCCCCACAACCTTCAGGCGACAAGCTCCCCGAAGGCGTCCTCCTCGTCACGGCCGAAGCTGAGGACCTCGTCCTCACGCAGCCGGCGCAGGGAGCGCCAGATGCTGGACTTCACCGTGCCGACACTGATGTCGAGGATCTCCGCGATCTCCGGGTCGGTGCGGCCCTCGTAGTAACGGAGGACCAGCATCGTGCGCTGGAGCTCGGGGAGCCGGGCGAGCGCCTGCCACAGGACCGCGCGCAGTTCGGTGCCGCGCATCGCGTCCGTGTCGCCGGGCGTCTCCGGCAGTTCCTCGGTCGGGTACTCGTTCAGCTTGCGGCGGCGCCACGCGCTGATGTGCAGGTTCGTCATGGTGCGGCGGAGGTATCCGCCGACCGCGGCCTTGTCGCTGATCCGGTCCCAGGCCTTGTACGTCGAGAACAGCGCGCTCTGCAGCAGGTCCTCGGCCTCGAAGCGGTCACCGGTCAGGTGGTAGGCGGTGGCGTACAGGGAGGCGCGACGCTCCTGGACGTAGGCGGTGAACTCCGCCTCCGACAGCGAGCGGCGACGCTCCCCCGAGTCCTCCCTGTACGCGGTTCCCCCGTGCGGTTCCCCCGTGAAACCGTCAACCACCGTCATGTACGCGGTGTGCTGACGCCCGGTGCCGCGAGCGCACCCCCGCCCGCTCACGGCACCGGACTTCTCCGAACCCCGGCCCCCGTTCACGTCGTGCAGACGCGTGATCACTGCGCTGTTGCTGGTGCCGTGCAGCGTGTTCATCTCGCGCCCCCCGTCGTGGACTTCCGGTGTTCTGGTCGTTCGTCTTGCTGTGGTGCGGCTTGCTGTTCTGCCTGTGCCGAAAAGCTTGCCCGGGCACCTTCATCGCCGTGTCCGCCGACTGTCACAGACCTGTCACAGCGGCCTGTGTCAGAGGACGCCCCCAGGCGCGGGACAGCACGACCACAGACATGAGCGCTACGTGCGCGTAGGCGTACAGCTCGTACAGGTGTCGAAAGACCACCCCCGCATGGGCCAGAATGAGCCCCGTGCCTTCCCTGTTGCTGATCGAGGACGACGACGCCATCCGCACGGCCCTGGAGCTCTCACTGACGCGCCAGGGACACCGCGTGGCCACCGCTGCCACGGGCGAGGACGGTCTGAAACTGCTGCGTGAGCAGCGGCCGGACCTGATCGTGCTGGATGTGATGCTGCCCGGCATCGACGGCTTCGAGGTGTGCCGCCGCATCCGGCGCACCGACCAGCTGCCGATCATCCTGCTGACCGCGCGCAGCGACGACATCGACGTCGTGGTCGGACTGGAGTCCGGCGCGGACGACTACGTCGTCAAACCCGTGCAGGGGCGGGTCCTCGACGCCCGCATCCGGGCCGTGCTGCGGCGCGGGGAGCGGGAGTCGAACGACGCGGCGACCTTCGGCAGCCTGGTCATCGACCGCGCGGCGATGACCGTGACGAAGAACGGCGAGGACCTCCAGCTCACCCCGACCGAGCTGCGCCTGCTGCTCGAACTGAGCCGCCGGCCGGGCCAGGCCCTGTCCCGCCAGCAGCTGCTGCGCCTGGTCTGGGAGCACGACTACCTCGGCGACTCGCGCCTCGTGGACGCCTGCGTCCAGCGCCTGCGCGCGAAGGTCGAGGACGTACCGTCCTCCCCCACGCTGATCCGTACGGTCCGTGGTGTCGGCTACCGGCTGGACACACCTCAGTGACCGACGCGCAAGGGGGGTTCCGCGGCTGGTTCGCGGCTCGTAAGGGAGTGTGGTCACGGCTGCGGTTCACCAGTCTGCGGCTGCGGCTCGTGGTCGTCTTCGGTCTGGTGGCGCTCACGGCCGCCGTGTCCGCGTCCGGGATCGCCTACTGGCTCAACCGCGAGGCGGTGCTCAGGCGCACGCAGGACGCGGTGCTGCGCGACTTCGAGCAGGAGATGCAGAACCGCGCGGGCCTGCTGCCCCAGCAGCCGACGCAGGACGAACTGCAGCACACCGCCGGCCAGATGGCCAACAGCAGCCAGCGCTTCTCCGTCCTGCTGGTCGCCCAGGACGCCGACGGCAAACCGGTCTACAGCAGCTCCGGCGGCCTGGACGGCTTCACGCTCACGGACGTGCCCAAGTCGCTGCGTACGGCGGTGAACGAGAAGCAGGAGGCCAACTCCGGCGGCAAGTCCGAGTACCACCTGTACTGGCAGCGCATCGTGGAGGACGACACCCCGTACCTGATCGCCGGTACGCGGGTGAACGGCGGCGGTCCGACCGGCTACATGCTCAAGTCCCTGGAGCAGGAGGCCAAGGACCTCAACTCCCTGGCCTGGTCGCTCGGCATCGCCACGGGCCTCGCGCTGATCGGCTCCGCGCTGCTCGCGCAGGCCGCCGCCACGACCGTACTGAAGCCGGTGCAGCGCCTCGGCGTCGCCGCCCGCCGCCTCGGCGAGGGCAGGCTGGACACCCGCCTGCGTGTCTCCGGCACGGACGAACTGGCCGACCTCTCCCGGACGTTCAACAACGCCGCCGAGGCGCTGGAGAAGCGGGTCGACGACATGGCCGCACGTGACGAGGCGTCCCGCCGGTTCGTCGCGGACATGTCCCACGAGCTCCGTACGCCCCTCACCGCGATCACCGCCGTGACGGAGGTACTGGAGGAGGAGCTGGAGGCGGAGTCCGGGTCCATGGACCCGATGATCGAACCGGCCGTACGGCTCGTCGTCAGCGAGACGCGCCGCCTGAACGACCTCGTCGAGAACCTCATGGAGGTCACCCGCTTCGACGCGGGCACGGCCCGCCTGGTCCTGGACAACGTCGACGTCGTCGACCAGATCACCGCCTGCATCGACGCCCGCGCCTGGCTGGACGCGGTCGACCTGGACGCCGAGCGCGGGCTCATGGCCCGCCTGGACCCGCGCCGCCTGGACGTCATCATGGCCAACCTCATCGGCAACGCGCTCAAGCACGGCGGCTCGCCGGTGCGTGTCGCGGTCCGCGCGGCGGACGACTCCGTCGTCATCGAGGTCCGGGACCACGGCCCCGGCATCCCCGAGGACGTCCTCCCGCACGTCTTCGACCGCTTCTACAAGGCCAGCGCCTCCCGCCCCCGCTCCGAGGGCAGCGGCCTCGGCCTGTCCATCGCCCTGGAGAACGCCCACATCCACGGCGGCGAGATCACCGCCGCCAACTCCTCCGAGGGCGGCGCCGTGTTCACCCTGCGGCTGCCCCGGGACGCGTCGGAGCTGGCCGAGCAGACGAACGGCACCGAGGGCAACGGCAAGGACGCCGACGACGCGAAGAAGGGGGACGCCTGATGGACGTGCGCGACTCGACGGGCGTTCCCGTACGCCGCCTGCTGACGCTCTCCGTGCTCACCGCCGCCCTCCTCACCGGGTGCGGCATACGGGCCACGGAGGTCCCGACCGACTTCGGCCCGGCCCCTTCGCGCGTGCACTGCTCGCTCTCCGAGCCGGACGTCTCGACGCAGGCCTCGCGCGGCCTGCCGGTCCAGGTGTTCCTCCTGTGCGGCTCGCAACTGGTGGCCGTGGAGCGGACCGTACGGGTCCCGGACGGCACGGCGGACTCCGAGCGCCGCGTGCTGGTCGCCCAGGGCCTGCTGGACGAGCTGGAGGAAACCCCGTCGCCCGACGAGAAGCAGGCCGGCTACACCACGGACGTCCGCGGCGCCATGAGCGTGAGCGGCCCCCGTCGTGACGACCCCGACGAGACACTGCGCCTGAGCACCCCGCCGGGCGACCTCACGTCGTACGCCCTCGCCCAGATCGTCTGCACGTTCTCGGACTCGACGGCCGCCGAGGGCGACGGCTCGGTCATCCTGGGCGGCCCGACCGCCGCGCCCCCACGCCGCTACGAGTGCACGGACGAGGTCCGCACGAGACCGGGCAGCAACGAGCCTCCGGCGAGCGACGTTTCGGGCGGGTGACTGCGCCGCGCATTTCAGTCGCCCCAGGAAAAACCAGCCCCTCCGGCGTTTGAGGAGCGGGGTCTGGGGCGGAGCCCCAGAAGGACGGGAAGGGTAGGGGCGGCGGGGGCGAAACCCCCTGTCCCCCCCCGGCCCGCAAAGGCCGCCGCAGGCATCCCCACCCCACCGCCGGAGGCCCGTGTGGCGGACGCCTCACCCCACCCAGGCGTGTCCCGGAACCGATCCCGCCGGGGGGCGCGTCTAGGGGGGCGTGCAGCGTCAAGGCTCCATCGGCGGCAGCGCCGCGATCCGCATCCGTGCGACGGGGGGTGTCCTCCTGGTCGCACACCTCGCGTTCGTCGCCTGGCTGACACTGCGCCCCCTGGACGTCCCCTGGGTGATGCCGGCCAACCTACGGCCGTTCGCCGGGATAAGAGCCGACCTGGCCCTGGGCTGGCAGGAGGCCGCCCGCAGCCTCCTCGACGGCCTCGCCCTGCTCGCCCCGCTCGGCGTCCTGATCCCGATGGCCCACGGCAGGCTCCACACCTCCCCGCTCGGCTCCCTGGTCCGCACGGTCGCCGCCGGCGCCCTGGTCTCCCTGGGCATCGAGCTGCTGCAGACCGGCGTCCCGGGCCAGGTCGTGGACGTCGACTCACTGCTCCTGAACACGGTCGGCGTGGCCCTCGCGCACGCGACGGTCGTCCCCGCCGCCCGCGTCTGGCTCCGCCGCAGGTCCCGGCGCGCACACCGGCCGACGGTCCCCCAGGAGGAGCCCTCTCAGGGTCGGACCCCGACGATTCCCAGGGTCGGGATAGCCCCGTAGAGCGACGCTTTGCCCGCTTCGTCGCCCTAGCGTGGATGTCAGATGAGGCAACCACTCGGAAGGCCCACCAGGGGCCTTCGGCCCATGCTCGCGAAGGAGCCACACCATGACCGCGCTCGCCCGACCCACCCACGGCCGCATGATCGGCGGAGTGTGCGCCGCGCTGGCGCGACGCTTCGGCACCTCCGCGACGACGATGCGCGTGATCTTCCTGATCTCCTGCCTGCTCCCGGGCCCGCAGTTCCTGCTCTACATAGCCCTGTGGCTCCTGCTCCCGTCGGAGGACAAGGCGAACAAGGCACGCACAGCCTGGTAGCCATCACGTGGTAGCCATAGCCTGGTAGCCACAGAATGAGCGCGCCCCGGCACCGCCTCAGCGGCCGGGGCGCACCCACGTCGTCTACGAGAACCCGAGGATCAGGCAGCCGTCGCCAGCCGCTCCCGCTGCAGCCGTGCCGCCCGCGTCCCGAACACCGTGATCGTCACGACGCCGAGCACCGCCAGCAGCCCGACCCCGACGGTCCCGGCCCAGCCGCCCGCGTGGAAGGCGATCGCGCCGACCGTACTGCCCGCGCTGGAGCCGACGTAGTAGGCGGACTGGTACAGGGCGGAGGCCTGCGCACGCCCCTGCGTCGCCGTCTTGCTGACCGCCGAGGACGCCACCGCGTGCCCCGCGAAGAAGCCACCGGTGATCAGGACCAGACCCAGCAGAACCAGCGGCAGCGAGCCGGCCAGGGACAGCAGCAGACCCACGGCCGTGGTCGCCCCCGCCGCGTACAGCGCACCGCGCCGGCCCAGACGGCCCACCAGCCGCCCCGCCGTCGACGCCGACACCGTGCCGACCAGGTACACCAGGAAGATCGAGCCGATGATGCCCTGCGGCAGGCCGAAGGGCGCCTCCGTCAGGCGGTAGCCGATCACCGTGTACACGCCGCCGAAGACGGTCATGAACAGCGCGCCGATCGCGTACAGACGGCACAGCAGCGGGTTGGAGAGGTGGTCGCGGACCGTGCGGGCCAGCACCCGCGGCCGCAGCGAGCCCGGCTTGAAGTTGCGCGGCGCCGGAAGCAGCAGCCGGAAGGCGACGGCGCATGCCACCGCGATCGCGCCGATCACACCGACCGCGACCCGCCAGCCCCACTCCTGCGCGACCCAGCCGGTGATCACGCGACCGCTCATGCCGCCGACGCTGTTGCCCGCGACGAACAGCCCGATCGCCGTGATCAGCGCCTTCGGCCGGACCTCCTCGGCGAGATACGCCGTCGCCGACGCCGGCAGACCCGCCAGCGCGGCGCCCTGGACCGCCCGCAGCGCGACCAGGAAGGTCAGGTTCGGCGCGAAGGGGACCAGCAGCCCGACCGTCACCGCGACCGCGAGCGACGCCGTCATGACCGTACGGCGTCCGAAGCGCTCCGACAGGGCGCTCATGGGCAGCACGAACAGCGCCAGACCGCCCGTCGCCGCCGCCACCGTCCAGCTCGCCTCGCTCGCCGCCACCCCGAACTCGCCGGAGATCAGCGGCAGCAGGGCCTGGGTGGAGTACAGCAGGGCGAAGGTCGCGACACCGGCGAGGAAGAGGGCGAAGCTCATCCGGCGGTAGCCGGGGTCGCCCGGGGCCATACGGGAGTCGACGACAGGGACAGCGGGTGCGGCGCCCACGGTGGTGGACGCCCCGGTACTGGCGGGAGACATGCTTCGAAGCTACGTACCCGCTCACTCATCCGTCCAATGCATGGATTCGTCATAATCGTTCCCATGGCGCATCAACACAGCTCACAGGCTCGACTGTCACCATCCAGTGACACAGAAGACATGGAAGATCTGTCGAGGCTGCTCGCACCCCGCCTCGCCTATTTCGCCGGCGTCGCCCGCACCGAGCACGTCACCCGGGCCGCCCAGGAGATGCGGGTCCCGCAGTCCACGCTGTCCCGTGCCATGGTCCGCCTCGAACAGGACCTGGGCGTCGACCTGTTCGCCCGCCACGGCCGTACGGTCTCCCTGACCCCCGCCGGCCGTACCTTCCTCGCCTCGGCCGAACGCGCCCTCGCCGAGGTCCGGCGCGCCGCCGAAGAGGTACGGGCCGACGCCGACCCGGCCACCGGCAAGGTCGCCTTCGGCTTCCTGCACACCATGGGCGCGGAAACCGTCCCCGGCCTCCTGCACGCCTTCCGCGCCGACCACCCGCGCATCCGCTTCAGCCTGGTCCAGAACTACGGCGAGGCGATGCTCGAACGCCTGCGGGCGGGCGAACTGGACCTGTGCCTGACCTCCCCCGTCCCGGACGCCCCCGACCTGGTCGCCCGCCGCCTCGACGAACAGAAACTCCGCCTGGTCGTCCCCGCCGACCACCGTCTCGCCGCCCGCAAGCGCATCCGCCTGGCCGAGGCGGCCGACGAGATCTTCGTGACCCTGGAGCCCGGCTACGGCCTGCGCCGCATCACGGACGACCTGTGCAAGGAGGCGGGCTTCAGACCCCGTATCGCCTTCGAGGGCGAGGAGGCGGAGACCCTGAGGGGCCTGGTGGCGGCAGGCTTGGGGGTGGCCCTGCTGCCACCACCGGCCGTGCCTCGCCCGGGAGTGGCGGAGCTGACGGTCACGGCCCCGCGAGCGGCACGCGAAATCGGCGTGGCATGGCTGGCGGACCGCCCGGACACACCCCCGGTGGCAGCCTTCAAGAAGTTCCTGCTCTCAAGAAGGGGCAATCTGCTGCCAACCTGAAGGGGCGCGGTGCTGTATCGATATGCGGCTCCGCCGCGTGGGCGCGAGCAACCACAACCCACCCGCACCCGCACCCGCACCCGCCGACGAACCCTCAACCCCAACGGCGCTACCGCCGCAACGACTTACCGAACCCCGCAGCCAACGGCATCCGAAGCCCCAAAGGAGGCGGAGCCGCAAACGCATCGGCGACCGGCCGGGAGAACACCCGCCCGAACAACACCCCCATGACGAAGTCCTCGGCCAACGCGAGGACTTCGTCCCGGTACTGGTGCAACCCGTGCCCATCGGCATGCACTTCGAACCGGCACACATCCCGATTCGCCTTCTTCGCCCGCGCCGCCAGCCGGAACGACAACTCGGGATCGGTGCGCTCGTCGTTCGTGCCGTGCACGATCAGCACCTGCCGCCCCCCGAGCTGCTTCACCGGTTCGGGCGAGGCCGCCACATCCTCCTCCGGCAGCCAAGGCGCCACCGCGAGCACGGAGTTGACGGCCTCATGACCCGCCGCGTGCAGGGCCGCCCGCCCGCCCATGTCCACCCCGGCGAGGCACACAGGGACGTCCCCATAGCGCCGTACGACCTCGTCCGCGGCCCACAACGCGTCGCTCGCCTGGTTCGCGGCACTGCCGTTCCACCCGCGGAAGCGGTAGTGGACGACATGCGCGGCGATCCCCTCCCCGCGCCCGGCCCGCACCAGACGGCGGCCCAACGACCGTACGTACGAGGTCGCCAACAACGTCGCCGGTTTGCGATGTGAGACTTCGTCACCACCGGGAAGCAGGAGCACCACGCCGCTCACCGCTGTCGGCTCCGGCCCGATCGCCCTGCCCAGCCGGGCCCTGCGAACCGGCGTCGCTTGCTGTGCCATGACAGAACAGTGTCAGAAGGACGGGTGTACGCGCCCCGTCCGTGGGGTCACCGTTACGTATCGACGGATGCGTAAAGCAGAAAACAGGACGGGTGACGGAACGGGATCTCTACGCGCGTAGGCGTTACAGTGCGAAAATGACGAGCGAGACTGCCCAGAAGGCGAACACCCCGAGCTCGGACCAGATCCGCCGGGCACCGAAGGTTCTGCTGCACGACCACCTCGACGGCGGGCTCCGCCCCGGCACGATCGTCGAGCTCGCCCGCGCGTCGGGCTACACCCAGCTCCCCGAGACCGACCCGGCCAAGCTCGGCGTCTGGTTCCACGAGGCCGCCGACTCCGGCTCGCTGGAGCGGTACCTGGAGACCTTCTCCCACACCGTCGGCGTGATGCAGAGCCGCGAATCCCTGGTCCGGGTCGCCCGCGAGTGCGCCGAGGACCTCGCGGAGGACGGGGTCGTCTACGCCGAGGTGCGCTACGCGCCCGAGCAGCACCTCGAAGGCGGGCTCAGCCTCGAAGAGGTCGTCGAGGCCGTGAACGAGGGGTTCCGGGAGGGCGAGCGGATCGCGCGGGAGAACGGCCACCGTATCCGCGTGGGCGCCCTGCTCACCGCCATGCGACACGCCGCCCGCGCGCTGGAGATCGCCGAACTCGCCAACCGCTACCGCGATCTGGGCGTCGTCGGCTTCGACATCGCGGGCGCCGAGGCGGGCCATCCGCCCACCCGGCATCTCGACGCCTTCGAGTACCTCAAGCGCGAGAACAACCACTTCACCATCCACGCGGGCGAGGCCTTCGGTCTGCCGTCCATCTGGCAGGCGCTGCAGTGGTGCGGCGCGGACCGGCTCGGGCACGGGGTGCGCATCATCGACGACATCCAGGTGCACGCCGACGGCTCGGTGAAGCTCGGCCGGCTCGCCTCGTACGTACGGGACAAGCGCATCCCGCTGGAGCTGTGCCCGAGCTCCAACCTCCAGACGGGCGCCGCCGACTCCTACGCCGCCCACCCCATCGGCCTGCTGCGGCGGCTGCACTTCCGCGCCACCGTGAACACCGACAACCGCCTGATGTCCCACACCAGCATGAGCCGGGAATTCGAGCATCTTGTCGACGCATTCGGCTACACGCTCGACGACATGCAGTGGTTCTCCGTCAATGCGATGAAATCATCGTTCATTCCTTTCGATGAACGCCTAGCCATGATCAATGACGTGATCAAGCCCGGATATGCCGAACTGAAGTCCGAGTGGCTGTTCCGGCAGACCACGTCTACCAGCGACTCTGCCACCGAAGAGGGCTGACCGGCGCACCTTCGCGTGCGCGGGATGCGAACGCCATTCACAATCCGTCCTCATTTCGATGTTTGCGGTGGCATGCGGGGCGTGTTTACGGTCGAGAACCGCTCACAACCCCGTAACGAATTTCGAGGACGCATTTCATGAAGCAGTCTGCTGCCAAGACCCTCGGTGTCGCCGCTCTCGGTGCCGCCTTCGCCGCCGCGGGTGCCGGCGCCGCGAACGCCGCGCCGGCCGTTCCGGACGCCGCGGGCACGGCGCTGGGCGTCGCCCAGACGCTGCCGGCCGAGAACCTCGCGGCCCAGGCCACCCCGGCCGCCACCTCGGGGCTGGCCCAGGGCCAGGAGGCGCTCACCACCGGCGTGGCCGCCGCGCAGCCGGCTGCCGAGCAGGCGCTGGCGGGTGGCCCGACCGGCCTGGTCGCCGGACTGCTCGGCGGTCTGCCCGTGCAGGGTGTGCAGGGCGCGCCCACCGGCGCTCTGCCCCTCCAGGGCCTGCCGGTGAACGGCGTTCCGCTCGGCTGAGCCCGCCGAACCCCGAGAACCACATCGCCGGGGCGCACTCCCAATATTCGGGGTGCGCCCCGGCGGCGTGTCGTCGGCAGGGCATTTGACCTGCGCCTTTGTTCGCTCCGGGGGCCATTGTCAGTGGGCTGCGGTAGCTTCCGAAGTGTTGGGCGCGACGAAGCGCTCGACGGGACACGGCCACAGGGGTGGGTGGACGATGAGCGACGGCACGGCGACGACGACAACGGACCTCGACGTCAGACTGGAGAAACACCGCGTCGAACTGACGGGGTACTGCTACCGCATGCTCGGCTCGTCCTTCGAGGCCGAGGACGCGGTGCAGGACACGATGGTCCGCGCCTGGCGGAGCTACGACAGGTTCGAGGGGCGCTCCAGCCTCCGCTCGTGGCTGTACCGCATCGCGACGAACGTGTGCCTGGACATGCTGAACGCCGGCAACAAGCGGGCCCGGCCGATGGACCTGACGGAGTCCACGCCGCTCGCCCAGGCAGCGCTCTCGCCCCGGCCGGACAACACCTGGCTGGAGCCGATGCCGGACAACCGGGTGCTGCCCACGACCGACGACCCGGCCGAGGCGGCCGTCGCCAAGGAGTCGGTGCGGCTCGCCTTCATGGCCGCCCTGCAGCAACTGCCGCCCAAGCAGCGGGCGGTGCTCATCCTGCGCGAGGTGCTGGCCTGGAAGGCGAGCGAGGTCGCCGAACTGCTCGGCACCACGGTCGCGTCGGTCAACAGCGCGCTGCAGCGGGCGCGCGCGACGCTCGCCGAGCGGGAACAGCCGGGGGCCGAGGCGACCGTCTCCGACCCGCTGGACGAGGAGCAGCTGAAGCTCCTGGAGCGCTATGTCGCGGCCTTCGAGGGCTACGACATGACGGCGCTCACGGCCCTGCTGCACGAGGACGCCATCATGACGATGCCGCCGTTCGACCTGTGGCTGACCGGCGTCGAGGACATCACGGGCTTCATGACGACGCTCGGCGCCCCCTGCGCGGGCTCGCGCCTGGTGCCGGTCCAGGTCAACGGGCTGCCGGGATTCGCGCAGTACAAGCCGGATCCGGAGAAGGGCGGCTTCAGCCCCTGGGCGGTCCAGGTCCTGGAGATCTCAGACGGCCGGCTCACCGGGTTCCACTTCTTCCTCGACACTCAGCGCTGGTTCCCGCTCTTCGGGCTCCCCCTCCACCTCGAAGCGGAGCCCGACAAGGTCGAGGAGGGCGTGTAGCGCGGGGTCCGCGTCCCGCAGCCTGATCCGCCCCCCGGCGCGCCGCGCGGCCAGCTGCAGCCGGGCCAGCAGGTCCACGACGCCCAGACCCGGCGGCCCGAGCCCACCGACATCACACACCAGCACGCCCGTCCCACTGGCCTCCAGCCGCACCTGGGCCTCGTCACAGAGCCCGGCCACCTCGTCTCGGGTGACGGGGCCGGCCAGCACGAGTACAGCGGGTGTCATGGCGTCCACGATCGGTAGACCGGGCGGGGGGACATAACTCATCGGGCCGGGCGCCGATCGGCGATCTCCGCTGTTCACGGCCCGTGCGGTGTCCGCCGACCGAGATCACGTTGACCCGCTCCCCTCCTGCCCCGGAGGGTTAGCTGCATGCCCCACGTATCAGCGCCTCCCCGAATACCCGGCGTCTCCCTCTCCGCCAAGGAGGTGCCGTGCAGGGGGTGTTGACGGGGTTCGCGGTGATCGCGGTCGTCATCGGGGTGGGCTATGTGATCGGCCGGCGCGGTTACCTCGGCGATCAGGGCCGCGAGGTCCTCACCAAGCTGGCCTTCCACGTGGCCTCCCCGGCCCTGCTGTTCACCACGCTCGCCCGGACCGACCTCTCGGTGATCTTCTCCAGCCGCCTTCTGGTCACGGCGCTGAGCACAGCGGCCGCGGCCGGAGTCTTCGGCGCGGTCGGCGTCATACGGGGCTGGGGCGTGGGCCGTACGACGATCGGCGCCCTGTGCTCCAGCTACGTCAACTCCGGCAACCTCGGCATCCCCATCGCGGTGTACGTCCTGGGCGACGCCTCACTCGTGGCGCCGGTCCTGCTCTTCCAGCTGGTCGGCATCACACCCATCGCCCTGACGATCCTCGACCTGTCCGGCGGGGGTGAGAAGGGCCCACTGTGGCACCGCCTGCTGACCCCGTTGCGCAACCCGATCGCGGTCGGCTCACTGGCGGGCGTGGCGGTGTCGGCGACGGGGCTGCGCATCCCGGCCCCCGTCCTGGATCCCCTGACCCTGATCGGGGGCATGTCGGTCCCGGCGGTCCTGCTGGCCTTCGGTATCTCCCTGTGCGGCAGCACGATGCCGGGCCGGGGCCCGGACCGGCACCCGGTGCTGCTGTCGGTCGCGCTGAAGTCGGTGGGCCAACCGGCGGTGGCGTGGGCGCTGGCGGTGGGGGTGTTCGGGCTGCGGGGCGCTCAGCTGCTGGACGTGGTGGTGACGTCGGCGTTGCCGGCTGCGCAGAACCTGTTCACATACGCGTCGAGTTATCGGGTGGGTGAGCGGTTGGCTCGGGACTCGATTTTGCTGTCGACGGTGATTTCGGTGCCGGTGTTGGTGGTGGTGGCGGCTTTGCTGGGCTGACGGTCAGTCGACGGGGAACTCGCCGGTGTCGATCGTCACGTCGAACGGCTCCGGCAGCTTGATGGGCGACGCTGGATTCGTTCCGCGATCACGTTGTGACGGGATGCGGGAGCAGGTGACACGGTGATGATCCCCTCAATGATCTCCACCTTGCTGCCCTCGGGCCATTCCATCTCCTCCCAGTACCGGACGAGGTCGTCCCAGTTCTGGTCGGGGTCCTGGCTCACGGTGAGTGCCCTCATGGCGGTCTCCTATCGGCGCGTCACCGATCCCAGCATGCCGAACGGGACCGGCAGGGGTCTACCGATCCCGTTCACCCGAATAGGGAAAGACCTGGTCAGGCGATGCGCTCCAGCACCACCGGCGAAGCCGTGAAGTCCGTCCCCGCCGCCGCGATGTCGTACGAACCCTCCACCGACTGGAGCGCGTACTCGAACCGCTCCGGCGTGTCCGTGTGCAGGGTCAGCAGGGGCTGGCCCTCGGTCACCGTGTCGCCGGGCTTGGCGTGCAGTTCGATGCCCGCGCCCGCCTGCACCGGGTCCTCCTTGCGGGCGCGCCCGGCACCCAGGCGCCAGGCGCCGACGCCGATGTCGTAGGCGTCGAGGCGGGTCAGGACGCCGGACGACGGGGCCTTGATCACGTGCTGCTCGCGGGCCACCGGCAGCTCCGCGTCCGGGTCGCCGCCCTGGGCCGCGATCATGCGCCGCCAGACGTCCATCGCCGAGCCGTCGGCCAGGGCCTTCGCGGGGTCGGCGTCCTTCACGCCGGCGGCGTCCAGCATTTCGCGGGCCAGGGCGATGGTCAGCTCCACGACGTCCGCGGGGCCGCCGCCGGCCAGGACCTCGACCGACTCGCGGACCTCCAGCGCGTTGCCCGCCGTGAGGCCGAGAGGCGTGGACATGTCCGTGAGGAGAGCCACCGTCTTCACACCGTGGTCCGTGCCCAGCCCCACCATCGTGGACGCCAGCTCACGCGCGTCCTCGATGGTCTTCATGAAGGCGCCCGTGCCGACCTTCACGTCCAGGACCAGCGAGCCCGTACCCTCCGCGATCTTCTTCGACATGATCGAGGAGGCGATCAGGGGGATCGCCTCGACCGTGCCGGTGACGTCGCGCAGGGCGTACAGCTTCTTGTCCGCGGGGGCCAGGCCGTCGCCCGCCGCGCAGATCACCGCGCCGGTCGTGTCCAGGACGTTCAGCATCTCCTCGTTGGAGAGCAGCGCGCGCCAGCCCGGGATCGACTCCAGCTTGTCCAGCGTGCCGCCGGTGTGGCCGAGGCCCCGGCCCGACAGCTGGGGGACGGCGGCACCGCACGCCGCCACGAGGGGAGCGAGCGGCAGCGTGATCTTGTCGCCCACGCCGCCCGTGGAGTGCTTGTCGGCCGTCGGGCGGGACAGGGACGAGAAGTCCATGCGCTCGCCGGAGGCGATCATCGCGGCCGTCCAGCGGGCGATCTCGCGGCGGTTCATGCCGTTGAGCAGGATCGCCATGGCGAGCGCGGACATCTGCTCGTCGGCGACCTCCCCGCGGGTGTACGCGTCGATGACCCAGTCGATCTGCTCGTCGCTGAGCTCACCGCGGTCCCGCTTGGTGCGGATGACGGAGATGGCGTCCATGGCCATGGCTTGGCTTCCTTCCGAGGGTGCCAGAAGTCGTACGGCCCCTCCGAGCCGGTCGCGTGGAGCAACTCGGAGGGGCCGCACGGGAGTTACTTGCGGAGGTGGCCCGGCCCGAAGGCCTGGGGCAGCATCTCCGAGAGCGGCAGAATGCCCGCCGGGGTCTCCAGCAGCAGGTCCGGGCCGCCGAACTCGTGCAGCAGCTGGCGGCAGCGGCCGCACGGGACGAGGATGTCGCCCTTGCCGTCCACGCAGGTGAAGTGCGTGAGCCGGCCGCCCCCCGTGTTCTGCAGCTCCGAAACCAGCCCGCACTCGGCGCACAGGCCGACGCCGTACGACGCGTTCTCGACGTTGCAGCCGGTGATCGTACGGCCGTCGTCGACCAGGGCCGCGACGCCGACCGGGTAGCCGGAGTACGGGGCGTAGGCGCGGGACATGGCGTCCCGGGCCGCCGCGCGCAGCTTGTCCCAGTCGACGTCGTGGGAGGCGGCCGTGCTCACTTGCCCTGTCCCTTCCGGTACGGCAGGCCGTCCGCCTTCGGCATGCGCAGGCGTTGCGCGGACAGCGTGAGGACGATGAGCGTGATGACGTACGGCGTGGCGGAGACGACCTGGTTCGGGACCTCGTTGGTGGTGGCGTACCAGGCGAACACCAGGGCACCGACGACCGCGGTGATCATCGACGAGGCGTACTTCTTGGTGATCACGAGCCAGATCGCGCCGATGATCAGCAGAAGCGCGCCGAGCAGCAGCAGGGCGTGGACGTTCTGGGAGCCGCCGCGCAGGTTGAGGCTGTCGGTGTAGCCGAACAGGCCGGCGCCGAGGGCGAGGCCGCCCGGCATCCAGTTGCCGAAGATCATCGCGGCGAGACCGATGTAGCCGCGGCCGCTGACCTGGCCCTCCAGGTAGAAGGGGTTGGCCACGATGGACAGGAAGACGCCACCGAGGCCGGCCAGGCCGCCGGAGATGACCACGGCGATGTACTTGTACTTGTAGACGTTCACACCGAGGGACTCGGCGGCCACCGGGTTCTCACCGCAGGAACGCAGCCGCAGACCGAAGGCCGTACGCCACAGGATCCACCAGGTCGCCGGGATCAGCGCGATGGCGATCAGGGTCAGCCAGGATACGTTGGTGACCAGGCCGCCGAGCAGGCCCGCGATGTCCGAGATGAAGAACCAGCCCTGGTTGTTCAGGTCCCGCAGCCCGTCGGACAGGCCCGGCACGGTGAAGTGGCCGAGCGAGTCGATCGCCGGGGACTGCTTGGCGGAGCCGCCCGCGTGGCCCTCGAAGGCGAGGGGCGCGAGGTAGCGGGTGATGCCGAGGGCGAGGATGTTGATCGCCACACCAGAGACGATGTGGTTGACCCGGAAGGTGACGGTGGCGATGGCATGCAGGATGCCGCCGATGCAGCCGCCGATGATGCCGACGACGACACCGGTCCACGGGCCCCACTGGAAGCCGGCCCAGGCGCCGAACCAGGTGCCGAGGATCATCATGCCCTCGAGGCCGATGTTGACGACGCCCGCGCGCTCGGCCCACAGACCGCCGAGACCGGCGAGGCCGATCGGCACGGCGAGCTGGAGGGCGGTGGACATCTGGCTGACGTTGGTGATGCCGTCGGCGCCGGTGATGATGCGGACGATCGAGGTCAGCGCCAGGGCTCCGGCGATGACCAACAGCAGGACGGGCCAGGACAGGCGGCGGCCGGTCGGCGCGGCGGGCTGCAGCGTGGGCTGGTTGACGTCGGTGGCGGTGGTCATCGGCCAGCCACCTCCTTCGTGTTGTTGTCGGCGCCGAGCACGTGGCCGGCGGCGAGTTCCGCGCCGACCCGGCGCTGCTGGCGGCGCAGGCCCCACTCGCGGACGGCCTCGTAGGAGACGACGACCGAGAGCACGATCAGGCCCTGCATGATGACCGCGATCTCCTTGTCGTATCCGTGGAAGTCCAGCTCGGGCGAGGCCTTGTCGAGCCAGGCCCACAGCAGGGCCGCGAACGCGATGCCGACCGGGCTGTTGCGGCCGAGCAGGGCGATGCCGATACCGAGGAAGCCGATGCCGGTGGGGAAGTTCAGGCTGTAGGTGTGGGTGTCGCCGAGCAGGATCGGCAGGCCGGCGAGGCCCGCGATGCCGCCGGAGAGCAGCATGGCGGTGAGCACCATGCGCTTGGGGTCGACACCGCTGGCCGCGGCGGCGGACTCCGAGGCGCCGGAGGCGCGCAGGTCGAAGCCGAAGCGGGTGCGGTTGAGGACGATCCAGTAGGCGATGCCGAGCAGGACGGCGAGGAAGACCAGGCCGTAGATCTCGCCGGCGTCGCCCATGTCGATGCCGGGGACCCAGCCGGACTCGTACATCTCGCCGGTCGTGTTGTTGTTGCCGACCTTGACGCCGAAGACGTTCGGCAGCCACAGGTAGGCGATGACCGAGGTGGCGATCGCGTTCAGCATGATCGTCGCGACGACCTCGCTGACGCCGCGGGTCACCTTGAGGACACCGGCGATGCCGGACCAGAAGGCGCCGGTGCAGACCGCGGTGAGGATCAGCAGCGGGATCTGCAGAGCCGCCGGCAGGTTTGCGTGGGCGCCGACGATCGCGGCCATCATGGCGGCGAGCTGGTACTGGCCGTCGACGCCGATGTTGAACAGGTTCATCCGGAAGCCGATGGCCACCGCGAGGGCCGCGATGTAGTACATCGAGGCCTGGTTGATGATCAGGACCTGGATGTCGGAGAACGAGGCCTGCTCGAACATCAGGGTGTACGGCTCGACCGGGCTCTTGCCCGAGGCGAGCAGCACGATCGCGCTGAGCACGAAGGCCACGGCGAGCGCGATGACCGGTCCGGCCACCGCGAGGAGCACGCGCTCCTTGTCGAACTTCTTCATCAGCGGGCCTCGTCTTCCGGAGCCTCGGGAGACTTACGGATCTCGGGGGTGTCGGCGCCGGGCTCGGCGGTCTCGTCGTGTTCCAGGTGGCCGGTCGCGGCACCGGTCATGGCCGAGCCCAGCTCCTCCGGAGTGATGGTGGCCGGGTCGGCGTCCGCGACCAGCTTGCCGTTGTAGATCACGCGGAGGGTGTCGGACAGACCGATGAGCTCGTCCAGGTCGGCGGAGATCAGCAGCACGGCCAGGCCCTCGCGGCGGGCCTCACGGATGTGGTCCCAGATGGCGGCCTGCGCGCCGACGTCCACACCACGGGTGGGGTGCGCGGCGATCAGGAAGCGCGGCTTGTGGCTCATCTCGCGGCCGACGATCAGCTTCTGCTGGTTGCCGCCGGACAGGGAGGCGGCGGTGACGTCGATGCCGGGCGTGCGGACGTCGTACGCCTCGACGATGCGGCGCGTGTCCTCCTGCGCGGCCTTCGGGTCGAGCCATACGCCCTTGGCGTTGGGCTTCTCGGTGACGTGGCCGAGGATGCGGTTCTCCCAGAGGGGGGCCTCCAGGAGCAGGCCGTGGCGGTGGCGGTCCTCGGGGATGTAGCCGATGCCCTGCTCGCGGCGCTTGCGGGTGGCCCAGCCGGTGATCTCCTCGTCGATCAGCGTGATCGTGCCGGAGTCGGCGTGCTTGAGGCCGATGAGCGCGTCGACCAGCTCGGTCTGGCCGTTGCCCTCGACGCCGGCGATGCCCAGGACCTCGCCCGCGTGGATGGTGAAGGTGATGTCGTCCAGCAGGGCCTTGCCGCCGGCCGCCTCCAGGCGCAGCTTGTCGACGGTGATGACCGGGCGGTCGGTGACCGTGGACTCGGCCGTCTCCGGCGTGGGCAGCTCGCTGCCGACCATCATCTCGGCCAGCTGCTTCGGAGTGGTCTCGGCGGGGACGGCCGTACCGACCGTCGTGCCACGGCGGATGACGGTGATCTCGTCGGCGACGGAGAGCACCTCGCCGAGCTTGTGGGAGATGAAGATGACCGACAGGCCCTCGGCCTTCAGCTCACGGAGGTTGTCGAAGAGCGCCTCGACCTCCTGCGGCACCAGGACGGCCGTGGGCTCGTCGAGGATCAGCGTGGTCGCGCCGCGGTAGAGGACCTTGAGGATCTCCACGCGCTGGCGGGCGGCGACGCCGAGCTCCTCGACCAGGCGGTCGGGCTCCACGCCGAGGCCGTAGCGCTCGGAGATCTCCTTGATCTTCTTGCGGGCCTTGGCGCCGATGCCGTACAGCTTCTCGCTGCCCAGGACGACGTTCTCCAGGACGGTGAGGTTGTCGGCGAGCATGAAGTGCTGGTGCACCATGCCGATGCCGCGCACGATGGCGTCGGCCGGCGACGAGAAGGTCACCTGCTGTCCGTCGATCGCGATGGTGCCCTCGTCCGGCTTCTGCATGCCGTAGAGGATCTTCATCAGCGTCGACTTGCCGGCACCGTTCTCGCCGACGAGGGCGTGGACGGTGCCCTTGCGGACGGTGAGGTGGATGTCGTGGTTGGCCACGACGCCCGGGAAACGCTTAGTGATCCCGGCGAGCTCGACGGCGGTCACCTGACCGTTGACCGCCGCTCCGGCCGGAGGGCTGCTGGACGCGTTGATGGCGCACTCTCCTGGGGACGGGGGTCGTCTACGCGCGTAGCGCCCCTATGGCCTGATAGGGGCCGACGCACCGCGACAACGGGGTACGGGGAGATCCTCCCCGTACCCCGTTGAGCGGACGTAACCCCGGGGTTACCGCTGCTCAGGGTGTAGCTGTGACTCAGCTGGACTTGACCTTGATCTCGCCGCTGATGATCTTCTCCTTGGCCGTCTTGATGGCGTCCTGGAGCTCGGTGTCGTCCGCGAACTTCGGGTTGGAGTTCGACAGGCCCACCTCGCCGGTCTTCAGATCGCCACGAACGATACCGGTCTCGGGCTTGCCGTCCTCGACCGACTTCGCCAGGTTGTACACCGCCTTGGCGACGTCCTTCATCGCCGAGGTCAGGATGGAGTCCTTGTACTTGGCGAGAGCTTCCTGCTTGTACTGGTCGGAGTCGACGCCGATCGCCCACACCTTGTTGGCGGCGGCGGCCTCGATGACACCCTGACCGGAGAGACCGGCGGCCGCGTAGACGACGTCGGCCTTCTTCTCGATCTGACCCTCGGCGGCCGACTTGCCCTTGTCGGGGCTGGCGAAGCCGCCCTCCTCCGCGGTCTGCGTGAGGTACTGGGAGAGGACCTTGACCTTGGGGTTGGTGTCCTTGACGCCCTGCTCGTAGCCGGCCTGGAACTTGTGGATCAGCGGGATGTCCACACCGCCCACGAAGCCGACCGTGTTCGTCTTGGTGCTCTTGGCGGCGGCGACACCGGCCAGGTACGAGGCCTCCTCCTCGGAGAAGACCAGGTCGGCCACGTTCTTCGACTCGACCGTGGAGTCGTCCACGATGCCGAAGGTGGTGTCGGGGAACTTCTCCGCGGCGCCCTTCACGGCGGCGGCGTACGCGTAGCCGACGCCGACGACCGGGTTGTAGCCCTGCTTGGCCAGCGACACCAGTCGCTGCTCCTTGTCGGCGTCCGTCTCACCCTCGGTGGGCTCGACGTCGGCCGTGGTGTAGCCGAACTCCTTCTTCGCCTGCTCCAGGCCCGCGTACGCCGCGTCGTTGAAGGACTGGTCGCCCTTGCCGCCGACGTCGTACGCGATGGCGAGACCCTTGTCGCCCTTCGAGTCCGACGAGGCGGACGTCGAGGTGCCGCCGCAGGCGGAGAGAGCGAGGGCCAGAGAGGCGGTCGCTGCGCCTGCGACCGTGATCCGGGAAATCCGGCGCATGTGGTGATGCTCCTGTCGTACGAGCGCCGGACGGACAGCTTCACAGCTACGGCGCTGGGCTTTCGCCGCAGATTAACGCGCGTAGACCTGCCTGAAAACCCCTTCTGTCCACCTTGTTATCCGCCCGTGGCCAACTCAACGCGAGGCCTTGACCAAGGGCTTGCCGACAGCAAAGGACGGGTGGCGGTGGGTGACGTGGACATCGCGGATGTCCGCAGACGCCCGGGAACGACGGAGCGGGCGGGCACCCCCCGGATGCCCGCCCGCTCCGTCCGCCTACGACGGCTGCTACGACTGCTACTACTCGGTCTTGACCTTGATGGAGCCGTCGATGATGCCTTCCTTGGCCTTCGCCACCGCGTCGGAGAGGCCCGCGATCTTCGCGAACTCCGGGTTGGACTCGGCGAGGCCGACGCCGTTGACCTTCAGGTCGAAGGTCTGGGTGCCGGTCAGCGGCTTGTCGTCCTCGACGGACTTGGCCAGCGCGTAGACCGCGCCGCCGACGTCCTTGAGGGCCGAGGTGAGGATGTAGCTCTTGTAGTTGGCGAGCGCCGCCTGCTTGTACTGGTCGGAGTCGACGCCGATCGCCCAGACCTTGGCCTTGGCCGCGGCCTCGATGACGCCCTGGCCGGACAGACCGGCCGCCTGGTAGACGACGTCGGCCTTCTTCTCGATCTGGCCCTCGGCGGCGGCCTTGCCCTTGTCGGGGCTGGCGAAACCGCCCTCTTCGGCCGTCTGCGTCAAGTACTGCGACAGGACCTTGACCTTGGGGTTGGTGTCCAGGACACCCTGCTTGTAGCCAGCCTCGAACTTGTGGATCAGCGGGATGTCCACGCCGCCCACGAAGCCGACCACGTTCGACTTCGTGGCCTTGGCGGCGGTTACCCCGGCAAGGTAAGAAGCCTGCTCCTCAGCGAAGACGAGGGACGCCACGTTGTCAGCCTCGACCGTGGAGTCGATGATCCCGAAGGTAGTGTCCGGGTACTTCTTGGCCACAGCCGTCATGGCGGGACCATAGGCGTAACCAACGCCGATGACGGGGTTGTAGCCCTGCTTGGCCAGCGAGGCCAGACGCTGCTCCTTGTCGGCGTCCGTCTCACCCTCGGTGGGCTCGATGTCGGCCGTCTTGTAGCCGAACTCCTTCTGGGCCTTCTGGAGGCCCGCGTAAGCGGCGTCGTTGAAGGACTGGTCGCCCTTGCCGCCGATGTCGTATGCGATGGCGACGCCCAGGTTCTTGTCGTCGCCGCCGTCGCTGCCGCCGTTGTCGCTGCTGGTACCGCCACACGCCGTGGCAGCGAGCGCGATCGACGCGACCCCCACCGCGACACGGGTCAGTTTGGATATCCGACGCATCGTGAAGTCCCCATTCTCCAAGCCCCGCAGTGGGTGCTGAGTTCGGCGCACATTAACGCGCGTAGACACTCCTGGGAACGGGGTTTCGCCGTGCCGTTATCCATTCGTGCCGATGGCCGGTTACGTCCTTGTGAACCACCGGATCGAAAGGCACGCATGGGACGACTGCACCGGAGGTGCCTCCGCTGCGATGGCGCTAAGGACCGCCCGCCATGGGCCAAGACTCCCCCCGCTGTGAGTTGGCCGCAACCGGAACGCCTCAGGGGCGCGGGAAACTGCGCGACCACCACGACGAGCCCGCAGCCGCCACACAACCGCACCCCTTCCTCTACGGCGACTGGGCGACGCCTAACCCGCGGAGTCGATCAGCGCAGCCGCCGTGAACAGCTCCACTCCCACCGAGATGGCCGACTCATCGACGTCGAAGTCACCCTGATGCAGGTCACGGCCGACCCGGTCCCCCGGCACGCGCACGCCCAGCCGTGCCATGGCGCCGGGGACATGCTCCAGGTACCAGGAGAAGTCCTCGCCCCCGAGGCTCTGCTCGGTCCCTTCTACGGAGTCGGCCCCACGACGGGCGGCCATGGCGACGCGCATCAGCTCCGTGGCGTCGGGGTCGTTGACGACGGGCGGGACCCCGCGGACATAGTTGATCTCCGACTTGGCGCGGTGCAGGTTGGCGACCTCGTCGATGGCGGCGACGACGAGGTCGGGCGCCTGCCGCCAGGTGTCGAGGTTGAGGCAGCGCACGGTCCCGGAGAGCTCGGCGTGCTGCGGGATGACGTTGGGCGCGTGGCCGGACTCGACGCGCCCCCAGGTCACGGCGAGCCCGCTGCGGGCGTCGGCGCGCCGGGCGACGATGGCGGGTACGTCGGTGACGACCCGGGCGGCCGCGGTGACGAGGTCGGTCGTCAGGTGAGGGCGAGCGGTGTGCCCGCCGGGCCCGTCGAGGGCGATTTCCAGCCGGTCGCAGGCGGACGTGATGGCGCCCTCCCGCAGCCCGATCTTCCCCGCGTCCACCTTGGGATCGCAGTGCACGGCGAGCATCCGGCCCACCCCGTCGAGCACCCCGCACTCGACGACGTCGGCGGCGCCGCCGGGGAGCACCTCCTCGGCGGGCTGGAAGACCAGCCGCACGGGACGGGCCAGCTGCCCGCGCTTATACAGCTCGGCCAGGACCAGCCCGGCGCCCAGCACGACGGTCGTGTGGACGTCGTGGCCGCAGGCGTGTGCCCGGTCGGGAACCTTCGACCGATACGGGCACTCACTCTTCGTGTCCGGGATGGGCAGGCCGTCGATGTCGGCGCGCAGGGCGAGCATGGGCCGCCCGCCGTCCCACTCCCCGATGTCGCAGATGAGCCCGGTTCCGATGGCGAGCACGCGGGGCTTCAGGCCGGCCTTCTCCAGGCGGGCCTTGATCGCGGCGGTCGTACGGAACTCCTGGTTGCCGAGCTCAGGGTGCATGTGCAAGTCGCGCCGGAACTCGATGAGTTCGGCACGGAGCGCCTCCGGCAGGGTGCCAGGAAGGGCGGCTTCCCCTGGGTGATCGGCCTCGGACTCTGGGGACATCAGTTGGTTCACCCTCTGAAGGGTAGGACGCCGAGGTGGCCAACTGACCCTCGATCAACAAAAGTTCAACCCGTTTGGGGAAGAAAATCTGGCCGCCCGACGCATAAGTGTGGGTTGAGATGGGTAAACAATGCGTTTCTCTACGCATACCACGCTCTGCGCTCCGTCGGCGGTTCTGTTCACCTGGTGGGATCGCACCGCGAGGGAGGGGAGCGCCGGTCCCAGAGCGCTCACCACCGCGCGACCCTTCCCCACACAACGCACCTCGACCGCCGCTCATGGGAGACACCCTGCCCTATGAAGGCGAGCGGGTGCGGCGAGGCCAGGCTCCCCTAGCTCTGGCGGGAAGCAGCTGATCTGCTTCGCCGACAGCACCAAGAACATCCCAATCACCGAGCTGGAACTACGCCAGTGTCAGCGAGCCAGTGCCAGAGACCGCATCCGCGCCACCTTTCTACGTAGCTGCCCCTACACGACCCGCACCGAACCATAACTACTGGAGATCACCCATTTCACCCTCGACCTGCTGGCGTGAATACCCCCGCCTCGCCCTGAACGGCGCCCGCCCGGCTCTGGGAGCCCCGCGGTCTGCACCTGCGACTGTTCTCTGTCGCCGCCCAATTCGTCACCCCCGGAAGCCACCGCATCCCCTACCCAGCGAACCACTGGCCCTGGACCTGCGTGATCACAGGGGCCCTGACACGACTCCCCCCCGAAGCCTGACCGACCGGCAGCCCACAACCAAAAATCCCGCTCAGAACAAGCAGAAAAGGGGCCGCCAGCAAGCTGACGACCCCTCCTGCAAGATCAAGACTAACGCGTGTCCGCCCAGGCTTTCACGATATGGCAGTTGTATTTGTCGCCTTCCACAAACGAATCGTCCCCGAGATCGCCCGAAACTTTCTTCACCCAAGATCCGTAGATGGTGATGGAGTAGGGGTAGTTAGGCGAGTCACATTTTGCCGCAACGCGATACGACCCGAACCCTTTTTCACAGTAAACCACTGCAATGTTGGTGTCGGCGTCACGATCGGCGTGGCAGCCGGATACGGCCGCCTGCGCAGTACCACCGAAAGCGGTCGTCATACCGCCTGCAAGTGCAGCAATCATCAGGATTCTCAGGCCTGTTGCATGCTTCTTCATTCTGTTCATTTCGAGTCCTCGCAAAGTCGCCCATATCGCACCAAGTGTGGCCGTGGTAAGCAACAATGAACCTATCCAAATTGATCGAATCCGGCGAGCGGTTCTCAGAAAACAGTTGTCACTATGGACCAGAACTGGCCACACCCACCGACACGGTAGGGCGGGTTGAGGCGCCGCCGATTGATCTGGTTGAGCATGCACGCAGGTGGCACCGAGGCACAGGCCGGCGGCCACCAGCTACAGCGTTTTGTATGAGGCTGTGAGCTGCGCATCATCGGTGTTGACCGGATGCAGGAAGAAACATTCGCCGGTTGCAAGTGACCTGTTTTCAACGCTCGTTGAAGGTTGTGCAGGAGCGGGTCGGGGAAGGTAGCCTGCGGAGCCGACCGTGGCCTTTGCCGCTGACGGAGCGGGTCGTGGTGGTCGCCTGCAATGGACCCATAGTTCGGTGCCTCCTCTTGGTGTGCCGGGTGATCCAGCAGCTGGGGCCGTTGCTCGCGTTCGGGCCCGCCCCACACCCGGCCGATGCTCCGGAGCAGCTGTGAATCGCGAACGGCACACTGATCCCGGTCCATGACCGGAGTGTGGCCGCCTACAGCCGTAACTATCGGTTCTCCGCGAATGTGCAGGTAACCGTGGACGCGAATGCCGTCTGGCGATCGCGGCAGCCCGTCCGGTACCAGGCACCCCCACAGGCTCCCACGCCTGATGAATGTCCGGGCTGTGCCGGCACTACCAAGGCGTGACCGTGCTCGGCAACGACGCCAACCCCGACCGCACGGAGCACCACCAGACGGTCACGGAATGCGCGAATTCCTGCCTTCCAACGCACGGCAGGCGCTTGTGCGGCACTCGGAATTGTCTGGCCTTGCAATGCTGCCGATCGCGTCCGGCACGGTATACGACTTCCAATCGGTGTCGTCGGCCGCAAAGCCGACAGCCCTCGCGCCGAGGAGCCCCGCGAATCCATTGGGTCGTAGATGTACTCGGACCGTCGGGATCGCACAGCCTGGCGAACTCTCGGACGGTTGTCCGCTCTCGCCACTAGGGTGCGCCTCGTGACCGCCGAGAACCCTCAGACCTCCCATTCCCCCCAGAGCCCCGCGCCCGCCGAGTACGCCGACTTCCTCGCCGCCACCCGTACCTCGTACGACGCCATCGCACCCGCCTACGCGGAGGCCTTCTCCGACTGGCCGGCCGACAGCCACCCCCTGGACCGCTCCCTGGTGGCCGCCTTCGCCGACCTCGCCCGCGACCACTCCCCCGCACCCGTCGCCGACCTCGGCAGCGGGCCCGGGTCCGTCACCGCCCACCTCCACGCCCTCGGCATACCGGTCTTCGGTGTCGATCTCTCACCGCGGATGGTGGCCCTGGCCCGCGATGCGCACCCTGACCTCCGGTTCCACGTAGGGTCCATGACCTCCCTGGACCTCCCGGACGAGACTCTGGGCGGGATCCTCGCGCTGTACTCGATCATCCACATCCCGACCGAGCACCTCGCCGCCACGTTCGCCGAGTTCCGCCGCGTCCTGGTCCCCGGCGGCCACGTACTCCTCGGGTTCCAGTCCGGCCGGCCCGACGACCACGACGAGGAACATCTCCACCTCGCCGAACGCTTCGGTCACGAGATCTCGCTCGACTACTACTGGCGCAGCCCGGAGGCGGTGGCCGCCCACCTCGGCAAGGCGGGCCTCCGGCTTCAGGCCCGCGTCCAGCGCGAACCGGTCGGCGAAGAGAAGTACGCGCGCGGGTTCGTCCTGGCCCGCAAGCAGCCGTGACCTACGTGGCCAGTTCGCACCAGACGTACTTGCCCCGGTTGCCGTGCCGGGACAGTGGCTGCCATCCCCACAGGTCGGCGCAGGCCCGGACGAGGGCGAGGCCGCGCCCGTCCTCCTCCAGCTCGGCAAGCTGCTCCAACGCCCCCGGCGGCTCAGGCGGTTCGGGATCGGCATCCCAGGCCCCGATCCGCAGTACGCCCGCCGCCCAGCGCACCCTCAGAGCGGCGGGCCCCTTCGTGTGGCGTACGGCGTTGGAGATCAGCTCTGTCGCGAGTAGTTCAGCGACGTCGACGAGGTTGATCAGGCCGTGCATGGTGAGGATCAGGCGGAGGGTGCGGCGGCTTACGGTGACGGCGCGTACGTCGTTCGGGATGTAGAGGGAGTACTCCCAGGGCTCGGACTCCGGCTCGGTTTCGGGCATACGTCAACTCCTGTTCGGTGGAGTGGGGTTGCGGTCGGGGGGCGGTGGCAGTGCCGCAGCCGTCATGGCAGGACGGAGTGGTGCGCTTCCGGGGATCCCGGCGTTCCGCAGAGTGTGCGTCGCGTCACCGACGGTAGGGCCACAATTTGGGACCACGCAAGTCGTTGCCGTAATCTGCCCCTCGAACGAGGTGCTGCTCCACAGCAGTTGGGCGCAAGGAGGAAGACATGGCGCGCAGGAAACAGCCCACCGCACGCCAGGAGCGTCTAGGTTCTGAACTGCGCAAACTGCGTGAGACCGCAGGGCTCAAGGGACGCGAAGCCGCTGCGCTGCTCGGCACGGACTCGGCTCAGTTGAGTCAGATCGAGTTCGGCACAGCGGGCGTGAGTGAGGAACGCGTACGACGTCTTGTCGCCCACTACGCGTGCACGGACACCGAGTTGATCGAGGCGCTGGTGGCCATGGCGACCGACCGGACACGCGGCTGGTGGGAGGAGTACCGGGGGCACCTACCTACGTCGTTCCTGGATCTGTCCGAGCTGGAACACCACGCAAGCTACCGATGGGACGTGGACTTCCTGCACGTCCCAGGCCTTCTTCAGACAGAGGTTTACGCACGCGCTCTCTTCTCCTATATGAACCCGTTCCCTGAGATCGAGATGGAGCGCTGGGTGGAGCACCGGATGAAGCGGAAGGTCATTATCGAGCGTCCCAACCCCATCCCATACGAGACCGTGATCCACGAAGGGGCGCTGCGCATCAGGGTAGGAGACCGTGCCGCAGCACGGGCTCAGCTAGCCCGCATCCTGGAACTCTCCGAAGCAGGCCACATCACCGTGCGCGTCATCCCCTTCGACCTGGACCGCTTTGCCGGGGCCGGAAGCGCCATGGTGTACGCGGGCGGCCCCGTCGCCAAACTCGACACCGTGGTACGCGACGGGCCCCATGGCACTATCTTCGTCGACGCCGAAGCTCAACTCGACCGCTTTCGAACGCTCTTCCGTAAAGTAGAAGCAGTGTCACTCGAACCCGAGCGTTCACGTGACTTCATCCACAGGCTGGCGAAGGAGCTGTGAGGCATACCATGACCACCCCCGACAACTGGCGGAAGTCCTCGTACTCCGGCGGCGGCGAGGGCAACGCCTGTGTGGAGGTTGCACACCTCCACGCTCACATAGCCATCCGCGACTCCAAAGCCCCAGCCAGGGCAACCCTCACCGTCCCGAACGGAATCTTCAGCCCCTTCATCGAAGCCCTGAAGGCAGAAGAGCTGTAAGGCATCCATGACAACGCCCGACAACTGGCGAAAGTCGTCCTACTCCGGCAGTGGCGACGGCAACGCCTGCGTAGAAGTCTCAGCCCGCCGCACCCACATAGCCATCCGCGACTCAAAGGCCCCGGCCTACGGAATCCTCACCGTCCCAGCCGAAGCCTTCGCCCCCTTCATCGAGGCCCTGAAGTCGCTCACACGGCCGTAACCGCCGACAGCCGGTGCACGTCCCGCGCTGTCCCGGTGACCCCCGACAAAAACCCCTGCGCCCGAGGCGACGCGTTCTCCGTCAGCCAAGCCGGGTCGATGTCGCACACGGCCACCCGCACCTCCGTGCCGGACAGCGCCAGCGGCAACGTGTGCACGACCGTCGACGGGAAGCTCAGGATCGTACGGCCGATGGGCCCGCGCCGCGCGATCAGCTCCAGCGGGAGATCCGGCCGTACGACCTCCAGGCCCGTCTCGACCGCCAGCCGGTGCAGCTTCTCCGCGCTCTCCCTGCGATGGGCGAAGTAGCGGGTGGCCCCGTGCGTCTTGGCGAGGGAGCTGACGGCCTCCAGGTAACGGTCGCCGTCCACCACGCCCGTCTCCACCAGCGACGTGCCGACCATGTCCGCGCCCTTGGTGATGCGGGGCGGGCCGAAGCGGTCGCGGGTCCAGGCGAAGGTGTTGGCGGTGACCGTCACGCCGTCCGGCGTCTCCTCCATCGGCATCGAGGAGAAGATCTCGACCCTGCGGTGGGCGCTCGGCGTCAGGCGCTTGCGGGCCGCCGACGACACCGGGGCGAAGACCAGGTCGCGGGGGCCGGGGCGGCCGCCCTTGCGGTGCCAGCGCACCAGGCGCTCACCGCGGGCGAGTTGGGCGACGAACTCCATCGTGGCCGTGCCGTCGTCGACCACGACCAGGTCGCGGGCCTTGGTGATGGTCAGCAGGAGTTGTACGTAGCGGGAGAAGGGATCGCCCAGGACTATCCGGTCGGCACGGCGGAGCAGGCCCGCCAGGCCGCCGATGGTCTGGAAGGGGGCCGCCGCGCCGCCCCGCGCCTCCTCCCAGCGGACCTCGTGCCCGTCGTCGCGCGCGAGCTCGGCCATCCGGCGCAGTTGGCCGCGGGACATGGGGTCGATCGGGGACAGGACGACGAGGGTGAGCCCCGCGCCGAGGGTGTCCGCGTGGGCGTGCGCCCACTCCAGCACGTTCAGGAGCTGTACCGGGCTCTCGACGAAGGCGAGAGTGCGGGGGCCGGTGTTCCCGGCTCGGTGGCTCATCGACGTACGACCGTCCCGTCGTAAGGCGCTCATGCGGCGCTCGTATTCAGAAGTCGCTCAGAAGTCGCTCAAACTGGCTCCGAGTCCGAGCGCTCGCACTGGCAGCACTCGGACCCGGAACTCAGCAAGATCTGTCTCAGACCGAGACCGGCTCGCCCGCCGCCGCGGCGATCTCCGCCTCGGCGACCACACCGGCGACGCGGCGCAGCTTCTTCATCGGGCCGAGCTCGGAGTCGTAGACCTTCTTGACGCCGTCACCGAGGGACGCCTCGATGGTGCGGATGTCGCGGACGAGGCGCGTGAGGCCCTGCGGCTCGACCGAGGCGGCCTGGTCCGAACCCCACATCGCGCGGTCCAGGGTGATGTGACGCTCGACGAAGACGGCGCCGAGAGCGACCGCGGCCAGCGTGGTCTGCAGGCCCGTCTCGTGGCCGGAGTAGCCGATCGGGACGTTCGGGAACTCCTTCTCCAGCGTGTTGATCGCGCGGAGGTTGAGCTCCTCGGCCTTCGCGGGGTACGTCGAGGTGGCGTGGCACATCAGGATGTTGTCCGAGCCCAGGACCTCGACCGCGTGACGGATCTGCTTCGGCGTCGACATGCCGGTGGAGAGGATGACCGCGCGACCCGTGGCGCGCAGGGCGCGCAGCAGCTCGTCGTCCGTCAGGGAGGCCGAGGCGACCTTGTGGGCGGGGACGTCGAACTTCTCCAGGAAGGCGACGGCCTCGGTGTCCCACGGGGAGGCGAACCAGTCGATGTTCTTGCTCTTGCAGTACTCGTCGATCTGGCGGTACTCGTCCTCACCGAACTCCACGCGGTGGCGGTAGTCGATGTAGGTCATCCGGCCCCAGGGGGTGTCGCGCTCGATGTCCCACTGGTCGCGCGGGGTGCAGATCTCGGGGGTGCGCTTCTGGAACTTGACGGCGTCACAGCCGGCCTCGGCGGCCACGTCGATGAGCTTGAAGGCGTTCTCCAGCTCACCGTTGTGGTTGATGCCGATCTCGCCGCAGATGTAGACGGGCTTGCCCGGGCCGACCTCACGCGAACCGAACGAGCGCAGACGGGAGTAGGTGCTCATGGCAGAGATGTCCTTACTTGCTGAGGGAGTCGAGAGAGGGGCCGAGGATCCAGCTGGCGATCTCTCGGATCGCGCCGTCGCCACCGGGGGTGGCGGTGACCGCGCGTGCGGCGCCGCGCACGACGTCGTGGGCGCTCGCGACCGCCACGGGCCAGCCCACGAGGGCGAAGCACGGGAGGTCGTTGACGTCGTTGCCGACGTAGAGCACGCGCTCAGGCGCGATGCCCTGCTCCTCGCACCACTGCTTCAGTGCGAGGTCTTTCCGGTCGATGCCGTGCAGCACGGGGATCTTCAACTTCCGTGCGCGCGCGGCGACTACCGGGTTCTGCTCCGTGGACAGGATCAGCATCTTCAGCCCGCTCTTGCGCAGGGCCGCGATGCCGAGTCCGTCTCCGCGGTGCACGGAGACGAACTCCTTTCCATCGGCATCGATCAGCACCCGGTCGTCTGTCTGGGTGCCGTCGAAGTCCAGTACGACCGCGTCGATGTCGTCCGTGGTCGGGAGGGCGCCGGGCCGGTCCGCGTCGAACAGCGGAGCCAGCGCGCGGGCGCGGGCCAGGTCGTGGGGATCGTCGATCTCCAGGACCCGGGCGGGGTCGGTGCGCACCAGTTCGGTGCGGCCGAAGAAGCGGTGCTTGTGCTCGCGGAAGCCGCCGGCGGCCATCGCGTAGGCGGCGCCGGTCTCCAGGAAGTCCTGGGGGCGGTCCTGGCGGCGCGGGCGGAAGGACTTGTCGTGGTTGACGCCGTAGCCGCCGGTGGTGGCCGCGCGCTCGGACTCCGCGGCGGTCGCGTCGTCGTCGCCGTGGCGCCACACGAAGCCGTGGAAGGGCGCGACGGTCAGGGCGGTGTCGGCGCCGTTCGCGACGATCGCCTTGACGACACCGTCGAGGTCCTCGCGGATGATGAACGGGCTGGTGCACTGCACCAGGAGGACCACATCCACCGGGGCGCCGTGCAGCGCCTCGTGGGCGTCCATGGCGTGCAGTACGGCCGCCTCGGACGTGGCGGTGTCGCCGGCGATGGCGGCGGGGCGCAGCACGACCTCGGCGCCGGCCTGCCGGGCGGCGGCCGCGATGCCCTGGTCGTCGGTGGAGACGACGACGTCCGTGACGAGTCTGGAGGCCCGGCACTCGCGCACCGCCCGCGCCACCAGCGGTACCCCGCCGACGGGCATCAGGTTCTTCGCGGGCACGCCCTTGGAGCCGCCGCGCGCGGGGATCACGGCGAGCACGCGGGGCACCGAAGTGCCTTGGTCTGCTTCCGAGTTGGACATGGGCTCCACTCCTTGGGCTCCTTGCAGAGGCTTCGGGGCGCGTCCCGGCGCCCCGGTCGGGTCGCTCACAGCTCCCCCATCCGCCGGATGACCGGGGCCACGCGCTGCACGCCGTGCCGGTAGGCGCCGCGGGCCGCCCGGCGCACTATCTGGCGGACCGGGCCGGGCTCCTTGTCATGGGCGGGGGCGCCGGGCAGCGGGCTGCCGTCCGGGCCGAGGTGGTGGCGGGCGAGGATGCCGGGCAGATAGCCGGGCGCGGTGGCCGGCGTGTAGTACGGCGTGAGGGCGGGCAGTCCGCCGGGCCGCTCCAGCAGCTTGGCGATGCGCTCGCGGGCCGGGTCGAAGGCGGTGGCGTACGAGCCGTCGGCGCAGACGCCCTGCCGGGACACCCACTCCTCGTCGGGCGTCGGGCTGTGCCCCTCGTCCAGCTGGTCCCAGGAGGCGAGGCAGCCGGATCCCACGAAGTGGTGGTTGCCGAGCGTCTCGCGCACGCCGAGGTCGGTGAGGACGACGGTGGGGACACGGCGGTGCAGCGACTCCAGTGCCGCCGTGGAGCTGATCGTGACCAGCAGGTCGGTGCGGTCGAGGACCTCGCCCATGTTCCCGTAGACCAGCTTGAAGTTGGCCGGCGGGTCGAGCGGCTGGACCAGCTTCTGGTACGGCAACTCCTCGATGTGGGTGGTGTGTTCACCCGGCTTGGAGCGCAGCTTGAGCAGCACCTCGCGCTCGGGGTGCTTGCGGGCGTGCTGGATCAGGCGGTTCAGCAGGTACGTACGGTCCTTGCGGCTGTCCGGCACGGAGGGCTGGGCGGCGAAGACGACCGTGTACGGGTCGTGCTCACCGGTGTAGGGCTCCCCGCCGAGGAACGGCAGCGCGACCTCGGTCACCGACGTGGCGTCGGCGCCGACCCCCTCGTACACCGCGCGGAATCGCTCGGCGTCCTGGCGGGAGTTGGCGAGGACGAGGTCCGCGCCGTGCCGCAGCAGCAGACCGTCGGCGAGCTTCTCGTAGACGACGCCGACATAGCCGGTGACGACGACGGGCCGCTCCGTACGCCCTTCCCAGACCCGCTTCAGGCCGTGCAGCATGGCCTGCACGCCGCCGCCGACGAGGGAGAGGACCAGGACGTCGTACGACTCCTGCGCCATGATGCGCAGGAACTCGACGGCGGTCACCTCACGGAGGGAGTCGGCGTGGACGCCGACTTCCTGGAGTTGGCGCGCGGTGGGGGTGGCCCGGCCACGCAGGAGGAATCCGTCCAGACGGATGTCCGAATTCTCCGGAGTTATGCGGTTCGCGGTGAGCGCGCCCCACTTCCACCGGGTGTCGGAATCCGCGAGTACGGCCACTCGCCGGGTCTTAGTCGCACTTGCTGGCACGTCGAAGACGCTAGGAAGCCATTTCGAGGTTCTGCCCAACCCGAATGCAACAAACGGTTAACAGCACATCGACGAACGGCGAATCGGGGCCCGAAGCCGTTGAAAAAAAGCCTGGTTCACGGCATCGCCACGCGTCGTTCACCTGACATCAAGCTCCGGGTAAAGACGGGTGCCGGACCGCCCCCTAACGTCCTTCGCGTGGTCAAGCTCTCCGTCATCGTGCCGTTCTACAACGTGCAGCAATACGCGCCAGACACCCTGAAGAGCCTGCGTGCGAACACACGCGAGGACTTCGAGTTCATCCTCGTCGACGACTGCTCGACGGACGGGACACCGGACATCCTCGCGCGCGCGGAGCGCGAGCTGCCGGGAGCGGTGGTCGTCAGACACGAGCAGAACGGAGGGCTGGCCACCGCGCGCAACACGGGCATCGACAAGGCGCGCGGCGAGTACCTGACGTTCCTGGACGGCGACGACTGGCTGGCGCCCGGCTACTTCCCGCAACTCCTCGCCGCGATCGAGGAGTTGGGCTGCGACTTCGTCCGCACCGACCATGTGCAGTGCACCGGGCGGGCGCGCAGCATCCACCGGGTGCCGCACGGCCGGCGCTGGACGGTGATGAACCCGCGCGAGGCGATCCTGCCCGCCGACCGGTCGACGTCCGTGGACTACGCGTACGCCTGGGCGGGCATCTACCACCGCCGCCTGGTCGACCGCGGGATCCTGCACTTCACCCACGGGCTGCGCACCGCCGAGGACCGGCCGTGGATCTGGAAGCTGCACCGGGAGGCGGAATCCTTCGCCGCGGTGGGGCTGCTCGGTGTCTACTACCGGCGCGGAGTGGCGTCCTCGCTCACCCAGATCGGTGACGTACGACAGCTGGATTTCATTCGTGCGTTCGACCAGGTAATCGAGGAAACGGCGGCTGACCCCGAGGCCGATAAGCTGCTTCCGAAAGCCGTGCGCACTTATTGCGCGATCATGGCTCATCATCTCGGACAAATCGAGAGGTTCGAACCCGCCGTGGCTCGAAAACTGCGCTCGATGAGCGCCGCCGCCCTGAAAAGAATGCCGCAGGACGTGCTCGCGGAGGTAATGGACTCGATGGACGCGCAGCGCGCGGCCCGGCTGCGGCGGGTGCGCCGCAGGGCGGTCGGGACCCGGACGGTGGCCGCCTGATGCCGCGCACCACCCAGATCTTCTGCGCCTCGACGCTGTACGGCGCCGCGACGCTGGCCGCCGCCCTGGACGCCGGGCTCTTCGAACCGGCCGACCGCCGGCTGCTGCTGGTCACCAACAACGCGACCAACCCGGAGACCACCCCGTCCGTCGACGCGATGCCGGGCTTCGACCGGCTGCGTGAGCGCTTCGACGAGGTGCTGTCCTGGAACGAGACCATCTCCCCGTTCCACCCGAGCGGTTGGTCGCCCCGCGCGGACGACGTCCCCATGTGGGAGCGGTACGTACGGCTGCTGTGGCACCTCGGCGACGACGAGATCCAGCTGGCCGTCGAGTCCGTCCAGGTCAACCCGGCCCTCGCGCTGTGCCAGCTGTTCACCGGCGCTCCCGTCGACGTCTACGCGGACGGCCTCATAAGCTATGGCCCCACGCGCGACAAGATCGACCCGCTGGTCGGCACCCGTATCGGCCGCCTGCTGCACCTCGATCTCGTCCCGGGCCTCACCCCGCTGCTGCTCACCGAGTTCGGTGTCCCGTCCGAGCTGGTGCCGTCGGAGGCGTTCCTGAAGGTGCTCGGTGAACTCTCCGAGGCGGAGAGCGAGTTGCCCGCGGTCGCGGCGGACGACACCGAGGGCCGGCCGGCCCTGCTGCTCGGCCAGTACCTCTCCGCGCTCGGCATCCTCACCGACGCCGAGGAGGAGGACCTGCACCTGCGCATGGTGCGCGGCGCCGTCGCGCTCGGCCACCGCAGCCTCGTGTTCAAGCCGCACCCCGTCGCGCCGGCCCGCTGGACGAAGCTGCTGGAGGACGAGGCGAGCAAACTGGGCGCCGAACTCACCCTCCTGGACCGGCCCGTCCTCGCCGAGGTGGCCTTCCAGCGGCTGCGGCCCGCACTGGTCGTCGGCTGCTTCTCGACCGGGCTGTTCACCGCCGCCGGTCTGTACGGCGTCCCGGTCGCGCGGGTCGGCACCGACACCCTGCTGGCCCACCTCGCGCCGTACCAGAACAGCAACCGTGTGCCGCTGACCATCGTCGACGCGCTGCTGCCGGACATCGCCGACACCGCCGCGGTGAACGCCTGGGCGATGCCCACGCGCGAGCGGGTGGACGAACTGGCCGCGCTGCTGGGGGCGGTCGGCTTCGCGATGCAGCCCAAGATCTACCCGGGGCTGCGCGGCGCCGCCGAGGCCTACCTCGCCAAGCACCTCAACCCGCACACCTGGCGCTACTTCAAGCGCAAGCGCCTGACCTCGCTGGCCCTGCCCGGCGCCGTACCCGCCCAGCTCTCCTTCATCCCGCGGAACGCGACCGTACGCCGACTGGCGCGCCGGGCGCGGGCGTTGAAGCAGGGGGCCGGCCGAAAGTAATTAGAAACAAGGGGTGGTTGTTCATCCGTGTGACACCTTTGCGCTCCCTGAGCGTCAGCCGTCACTCACCTTTCACCCGTCCGAGGGACTTAGCGTTCGGTCGTCGTATTAAACGGCAACAGCCGTCACGTACGACCGAACGCACCTCGAGACTCCCAGTGGAAGGGCCCCAGGATGAGCGCGGCTGACCAGGCCACGGCACCGCCGGCAGCACCGGCGCCGCCGGCACCCCGGCTGAACCAGGTCCTCGCCGAGCGGCCTCCCGTCCGGCCCCGGGGAGCGAGCCGGCTGCGCGCCCTGGACGGTCTGCGGCTCATGGCGGCCCTGATGGTCTGCATGTACCACTTCACCGGCAAGAACGGCGAGGTCGCCGCCTCCTGGGACCAGTCCCCCGGCGCCATGTTCCCGACGCTGTCGCAGCTGTCCACCTACGGCAGCCTGGGCGTGCAGTTCTTCTTCGTCATCAGCGGGTTCGTGATCTGCATGAGCAGCTGGGGCCGCAGCCTCGGCGACTTCTTCCGCTCCCGGATCTCCCGCCTCTACCCGGCGTACTGGGTGGCCATCGTCATGGTCACCGGCGCCGCGGTGCTGCTGCCGGTGGTCGTCCACCCGGTCCGGCCGGACGAGCTCCTGGTCAACCTCACGATGATGCAGCAGCCGCTCGGCGTGCCGCGGGTCCTGGGTGTGTGCTGGACGCTCTGGGTGGAGCTGAAGTTCTACGTCCTCTTCGCGCTGTTCGTGATCTGGAAGGGCGTCACCTACAAGCGGGTGGTCACCTTCTGCATCCTGTGGACGCTGGCCTCCGCCTTCGCCCGGGTCGCCGACAATCCGCTGACGGACGAGCTGGTGATGCGCGACCACGCGCCGTTCTTCATCGGCGGCCTCGCGCTGTACCTGATCCACCGCTTCGGCAGCGATCTGCTGCTGTGGGGGATCGTCGGCATGTCCTTCCTGCTGGGCCAGCGCTACTCGGTCACGGCGCTGTGGCACCCGGGGGCGCAGGGCGACTTCCATCGCTCCCCGTACGTCATCCAGGCCATCGTCTTCCTCGCCTTCGCCGCCGTCGCGGTGGTCGCGCTGGGCTGGATGAGCTGGGCCAACTGGCGCTGGCTGACGGTGGCGGGGGCGCTGACGTACCCCTTCTACCTGATCCACGAGCACCTGGGCTGGTTCTTCATCCGGGTGCTGCACCGGGGGCTCGGGCTGGGTTCCTATGCCACGCTCGCGCTGTCGGTGCTGAGCCTGCTGGGGCTGGCGTATCTGATGCACCGGTTCGTGGAGAAGCCGTTCGGGCCGCGGCTGAAGAGGGCGTTGCCTGCGGTGCGGTAGCGCAAAAAGGCGGTTGGGGCGCCCTCCTGAGGGGGGCGCCCCAACCGCCTTTCAGGCAAGGGACGTTACTTGCGCGTCGTCTGCCGCAGCTGCCGCACGGCCTTCCGCACCGCCGGGTGCCTGCGCAGCGCCTCCGCGCGGACCGGGCTGCCGCCCGGCAGGCGCAGGCTGGTGAGGCGGCGGCGCTTGAAGTAGCCCTGGTACTGGGCCAGGTTGGCGGCGAGCCAGGTGGTCACCTCGTCGCGCAGGGCGTGGTGCTTGCGGGACTGCATGCAGTAGCCGACGCTGCGCACCAGCGGGGCCAACTCCTCGGCCATCCCGGTGAGTTCGAGCGGGGAGCCGAGTTCGGCGTGCTCCGCGTCGGGCAGGGCCGCGTCGATGATGGTCAGCGGGATGCGGTTGCTGTTCTCGTACGGGGTGATGCGTTCGAGGAGCAGGTCCGTGCCGACGCGGGCGACCGGGATGCCGTAGAAGGCGGCGGCGGTCATCAGGGCCGTCGAGAAGCAGCCGATGACGAGCTTCGGCTTCAGGAAGGCGAAGACGGTCTCGGCGAGGACCGGCTCGTTCAACACCGTGAGGTTGACGCCCAGTTCCGCCGCGACCGCTTCCAGGGACTCGTTGAAGACGGCCGGCGCGCTCGGGTGCGGCTTGAACAGCACGTCCTGGTGGCCGGCCCGGGCGGCGGCGCGCAGGAAGCGGATGTGGAGCTGCTCCTCCTCGTCCTGGGTGATCAGGTCGATGGCCGAGAGGTACTGGCCGAGGAGGACGGCGGTGGGCGGGGCGTCGGCCGGGAGGCGCTCGGCGAGGATGCCGGCGCCGGACTCGCCGATCTGCGCGAGGACGTCGACGATCGCGTCGTTCGGCACGGCCTCGGGCGTGACGCCGTACTCGGAAAGGAGCATGGGCGTAAGGCCCGGCACCAGGTCGAGGTGCAGGACGCGCTTGATCCGGCTGCTCATGCCGTGCGGGATGCGGTTGCGGGTGGGGCCGTAGCTCATCAGGCCGTCCGCGTACACATGGATCGGGCTGTCCGCGAAGATGTCCGCGACCGCGCGGGAGGGGTTGGCCTGGATGGACTCACAGGCGATCTCGACGGGCTCGTCGCCCAGGTTCCAGGCGAGGCGTACGGCCTTCTCCCACAGCAGGGTGTCCTGGCCCCGGGGCGACCAGCCGGCCGGGTGGTGCGGGGAGATGAACTCGTTCCAGGAGCGCACCTCGTCGAACTCGGGGCGCAGCTTCTCGAAGCCGGCCATCCGGTCCAGCGGGGTGCCGACCTCGGGGATGGCGGCGGTGTTGCTGACGACGAGGATGCGGCGGACGCCCTCGCGCGGGCCGAACTGGCCGGCCCGTATGGCGGCGGTGACGGTCGCGGCCGCGTACTGCGTGGCCGAGAAGAAGATCTGGATCATGCCGCCACTCCCTTCATGCCACCCCGTATCCGGCGCAGCATGTACACGCGCTCCTCGCCCATCCCGACGAGGGCCTCTTCCAGCTCGTCCTCCGACATCCTGCCCAGCGCCTCGGCGGCCATCTGCTTGAGCCTGGCGGCGATGCTGCGTTCGAACCGGCCCCGGCTGAGCAGCTGGTGGGCGATGACCACGCAGTAGTTGCGCAGCGCCTTCTTGCGCAGGCGGCCCACCTCGGGGTCCTCGGCGAGTTCGGCGAGGACGAGGTCGAAGGAGCGGAAGAAGTCCAGCTGACGGACGTCACCGATCTGCGTGAGCGAGCTGGCCACACCCCGGCGGTAGAAGACGCCGCGCAGGCTGGCGACGGCGTAGGAGTCGGCCCTGCGGTGCAGGTCCCAGATCCAGGGGCGGTCCTCGGCGGTCTTCAGTCCGTCGTGGAAGCGCAGCATGCCCTTGTCGAGGAGGCGGCGGTGGTAGACGCCGGCCCAGGCGTACGGGTAGTCGACCATGGTCGTGTCGTCGACCGGGAGGATCGAGGAGCGCGGGTCGAGGGGGGTGTGGCGGCGGCCCTCGGGTGCCCGGTGCACGGCGCGTTCGATGCCCGTCACCTGGACGTGGTCGGTGCGTACGAAATCGACGTCGAACCGCTCGATGGCGTCCACCAGATCCGCGAGATAGCCCGGCGCCAGCCAGTCGTCGCCGTCGAGGAAGGTGAGGTAGCGGCCTTCCGAGGCGTCGATCCCGGTGTTGCGCGCGGTGGCCAGTCCACCGTTCTCCTCGTGCCGTATCACCCTGCTGTTCTTGAGTCTCTTCGTCAGCGTCAGCAGCGCTTCGTACGTCTTGTCCTTGGTGGACCTGTCCTCGACGAAGATGAACTCGAAGTCGTCCCGTTCGTTGTTGACCAGGCTGGTCACGGTCTCGGGGACGTACGACTCGATGTTGTAGCAGGGGACGATCACGGACAGTGTCGGGGGGCGGTTGGTCACGCGTACACCTGGGCTCTCTCCGGGGCGGATCCCTGCGACCGTAGGAGATGTTCGACGCCGGATCTCAACCCCCTGCCAACTACCAGGTGAACGAAAGGTAACCGGACGGCGCCCCCTTTTCCGCGGCCACCCGGCCGCCATCCGAAGCGCTTATGATCCCCGCTCGGGTGTTCGATACGACTCGATGGAACCCGGGGGGAATGTGTGCACACGACCGTTTTCCACAGCGCGGAGCTGCCGCAGACCGAGCGACTGGCCCGCTTCGACGACTTCCTGCTCCACAGCGACCACCCGATGCGGATCACGGCCCCGGACCCGGGGCCTTTCGAGGCCACGGCCCGGGCACTCGATCTCGGCCCGGTGAACATCGTGGAGCTGACCTGCTCGCCGTCCCTGGTGCGGCGCACCCCGGCGATGATCAGGGCGGCGGACCCCGAGCTGTGCTCGATGGTGTTCCCGCGGCGCGGGGCCTTGGTGGTGACCCAGGCCGGGCGCGAGGCCCTGCTGGGCGAGCGTGACTTCGCGCTCTACGACAGCTCGCGGCCGTTCAGCGTACGGATGGCCGGCCGGGGACCGGTAACGCTGGTGCGCGCGCATGTGCCCCGTGCCCTGCTGCCGCTGTCCGCCCGCCACACCGACCGGCTGCTCGGGACCCGGTTACCCGGCCAGGAGGGCATGGGTGCGCTGCTCACCACCTTCCTCGGCGACCTGGCCGCCGACCGGGTCCGCCGCACGACCGCCGACATCGACCGGCTGAGCACGGTGACCCTGGACCTGCTGGCCGCCACGCTCGCCCACCACCTGGACACCGGCCCACGGCTGCCGGACGAGTCCCGGCGAAGAACCCTGCTGGCGAGCGTCGAGGCATTCGTCCAGGAGCACCTGTCCGACCCGGACCTCTCACCCCGGGACATCGCCGCCGCCCTCCACATCTCCGTCAGCTATCTGCACCGCCTCTTCAGGAGCCGGGACACCACCGTCACCGAGCTGATCCGCGGCCTGCGCCTGGAGCGGGCCCGAAGTGCGCTCACCGACCCCCGCCTGCGGGACGTGCCGGTGCACCGCATCGCGGCCGACTGCGGATTCCGGGAGCACGCGGCCTTCACGCGTGCTTTCAACGCCGCGTACGGCATGCCGCCGCGGGACTGGCGCCGCCAGGCTCCCCGAGTACCTCGTGGTTGAGGGCCAGGACACCGTGGGAGGGCTCAACCGGGCGTACGGGCGACACGGCATCTCCATCCGGCAACACGTACGGCTCGTCGAGTTCGGGGCGGCCTCGGTGTGGTCCGTGACCTGCCCGCCGCTGTTCTCACGGGCCCTCGCACCGGTCCGGCGGGCGGCCGATCGCCAGTTCCACCTGGTCCTGCTTCTGGAGGGCGAGGCGGCGATCGTCCACGGCGGGCGCGAGACGCCCCTGGGCGCGGGCGACTTCTACTTCGACGACCACTTACGACCGCTGCAGCTGCGCGCCGGCCCGATCCGGGCAGTCGGCATCGGGATCCCCGAGGCGCTGCTCCCCCTGTCCCCGGAGGAGGCGGACCGGATGCCGGGCCGCCGGATCGCGGGCGGTGCGGGTGCGGGCGCCCTTCTGGCCCGGCTGCTCACCCAGCTGACCGAGGACACCGGCACGTTCCAGCCCTCGGACGGACCGCGCCTGGGAACGGTCCTGGGCACCATGGTGGCCACCCTGCTGTCCTCCCACTCCCCCGACACCGACCCCTGCGCCCCGCCCAAACAGCCGGATCGGCCGGATCCGCCGGGGCGGACGCTGACCCCACGCATCAGGGCGTTCATCCAACGCAGGCTGTCCGACCTTGAGTTGACCCCGCGTGCCGTCGCCGCCGCGCACGGCATCTCCCTCAGCTATCTGCACCGCCTCTTCGCGGAGGAGAGCGAGACCGTCGCCGCGTACATCCGCCGCCGACGCCTCGAACGCGCCCGTTTCGACCTCGCCGACCCCGCCGAGGCGGCCACGCCGGTCCATGCCATCGCCGCCCGCTGGGGCTTCGCCCGGGCCGACGACTTCGCCCGGGCCTTCCGGGCGGCGTACGGCATCGCGCCGACGGACTTCCGGCGGCACGCCGGTGTCCGGAGTGGACGGATTGCCACATGAGTGTGCTCTGAGCGCCAACGCCTCAACTGCCGCAGCCAGCAATGCTGTTGCTCGGTTCACTTCCCGCTCCTGAGAGAGGTTTGTAGTGAAGAAGCTGCGACTCGCCACCATCACCGCGCTCAGCACGCTGGCTGTGGGCGCGGGCATGATCCTCCCGTCGTCCGCGCAGGCGGCGCCCACATACTGGCAGTTCCAGAACGAGCGGTTCGGCACCTGTCTGACCGGCGGAGCCGGGTCCGCGTTCGCGACGAGCTGCAACGGGGGCGACCGCCAGGACTGGGACTGGGTGGGCAGCGGCACCTGGAAGCAACTCAAGAACCGGGAGACCGGCCTCTGTCTGATGACCGACAACAAGACGGACGTCAACGCCGTCTGGACGAGTACCTGCAACAGCGGCGAGAACGGCCAGCTGTTCTACTACACGGCCGACCTCAAGAGGCTCCAGGGCCTGCTGGGCAGCGGGAGCGAGTCGATCCTGAGGACGAGCGACGTCAGGGACGCCGTCTACTCCACGGACGCCGGCCAGGTCGCCGCCTCCTACTACCGGTGGACGGGCACCCACACCTGATCCGCGAGCCTCACCTGACCCCGTACCGCGCCCCGATCCCGGCGATCACCACCGCCAGCCCCTCTTCGAAGTGCCGGTCGTAGTCAGCGAAGATCTCCGCGCCCGCCTGAGCCGACAAGGGAAAGTCGGCCATCAGGCGGGCGCGTTCGGCTACGTCGTACCCCTCGCGGCGCTCCCCCGCCACGGGCTCGACGCCCTGCTCCTCGGTGACGAAGCCGAGGGTGTAGAAGTACGTCGTCGAGGTCGCGCGGACCGCATCGGCGAGGGTGAAACCGGCGGCCGTGAAGAGGCGCAGGTTGTCCTCCATCTGCTCGGCGTGCTCGATGCCGGTGAAGCGTGAGCCGCTGAAGACCTTCGCGCCGTCGCGGTAGCCGAGCAGCGCCGTGCGCAGCCCTCGGTTGGACCTGAGGAGCCGCTCCTGCCAGGTGTCGTCGGGGTCGAGGGGGGTCCCGGCGATCATCCGGCGGTACATCTCGGTCGCCATCTCGTCGAGCAGCGCCTGCTTGTCCTTGAAGTGCCAGTAGAGGGCCGGCGCCTTGACGTCGAGTTCCTTGGCGATGGCGCGCAGCGTCAGGCCGTCCAGGCCGACCTCGTTCAGCAGCTTGAGGGCGGTGTCGGCGACCCGGGTGCGGTCGAGGGGGGCGCGGCGTTCCGTGTTCACGCTTGACAGCTTAACGGCGTTAAGGGCACTCTCGTAGCCATCAGAACTTAACAACGTTAAGGAGGATCGCCCGATGCATCCCATACACACCGATCACACCGATATCGATGTCCTGATCGTCGGCGCCGGCCCGACCGGCCTCGCCCTCGGTGTCGACCTGGCCCGGCGCGGGGTGGACGCGCTGGTCGTGGAGCGGGCCGAGGCCCTGTTCCCGGGTTCCCGTGGCAAGGGCATCCAGCCGCGCACCCTGGAGGTCTTCGACGACCTGGGCGTGCTGGACGCGATCCGCGCGGCCGGCGGCAGCTACCCGGTCGGCATGATCTGGCAGGACGGCAGGCGGGTCGGCGAGCACCAGATGTTCGACCCGGCGGAGGCGACGGAGGACTCGCCGTACACCGAGCCGTGGATGGTGCCGCAGTGGCGGACCCAGGAGATCCTCTTCGCGCGGCTGACCGAGCTGGGCGGCCGGGTCGCCTTCGGCCGAGAGGCCGTCGGCATCACCCAGGACGAGGACGGGGTGACGGTCGGCTTCGCGGCCGGCGAGAGCGTCCGCGCACGGTATGTCGTCGCGGCCGACGGGGGCCGTTCGGCGGTACGGCGGTGTCTCGGCATCGGCATGACCGGGGAGCCGGTCGATCCGCACCCGATGCTGGTCGCGGACGTGCGGCTGACCGGCCTGGACCGCGACCACTGGCACGTCTTCCCGCCGCGCGACGACACCGACGGCTTCATGGCGATCTGCCCGCTCGCGGGCACGGAGGACTTCCAGATCGCCGCCCGGTTCCCGGAGGGCACCGCGGTGGACCTGTCCCTGGACGGCGTCCGCAAGACGGTCGCCGCGCGCTCCCACCTGGACGCCGACGCCGTGACCGAGGTCCGCTGGGCCTCGGACTTCCGCCCCCGGGCGGCCCTGGCGGACCGGTTCCGGGAGGGGCGGGTGTTCCTCGCCGGGGACGCGGCGCATGTCCACTCACCGGCCGGGGGCCAGGGGCTGAACACCAGCGTCCAGGACGCGTACAACTTGGGCTGGAAGCTGGGGGCGGTGCTACGAGGAGGGGCTGAACCCACTCTGCTTGCCACCTACGAGGAGGAGCGACGCTCCATCGCCGCCGACATGCTCGGCCTGTCGACCGCCGTCCACCGCGGCGAGGTCCGACGCGGCGAGGCGACCCGACAACTCGGCCTGGGCTATCGCGAGTCGACGCTCACGCAGGAGACGCGGTCGGCTCCGGGTCCGGTACGAGCGGGCGACCGCGCACCTGACGGGATGCTGGGCGACATGCGGCTCTTCGACGCGTTCCGGGGGCCGCACTGGACGCTGGTGGCGGTGGGGGTTGAGGCGCCGGAGGTGCCGGAGGCGGTACGGGTGGTCCAGGGCCGGATACAGGAGTCGTACGGCGCGGGCCTGTTCCTCGTCCGACCGGACGGCTACGTGGGTTGGGCAGGCGAAACCAGCGGTGACCTATCGGACTACATGGAGCGAATCGCCCCTTAGGGGCGCGGGGCCGTATTCAATGTGCGGCCGCATCAAGCACTGGCCAAGGACAACTTCACCGCAAACCCGAGAAACAACGCCCCCGCAGCCGAAGTAGCCCCCGCCGACAGCCGCTTACGCCGCCGGAAGGCGCCCGCCAGCTTCGTCCCGCTGAATATCAGCGCAGTGAGATACAGGAAGCTCGCGAGCTGCGCGAACGTCCCGAGGACGACGAACGACAGCGCCGGATAGGCGTACCCGGGGTCGACGAACTGCACGAAGAAGGCGATGAAGAACAGGATCGCCTTGGGGTTGAGGAGGCTGATGACGAAGGCCCGGCGGTAGGGCCGCTCGTCGGTGACGGTGTCGGGCGTGACGTCGGCGGCCGTCTCCCGCCGAGCCCGCCACATCCCCCAGGCCGCCCGCAGCATCCCGATCGCCAGCCACGTCAGATACCCGGCCCCGGCGTACTTCACGATCCCGAACAGCACGGCGTTGGCCTGCAACAGGGACGCGACCCCGGCCGCCGACAGCGTCATCAGCACGGTGTCCCCGCACCAGACCCCGGCCGCCGCGGTGTACCCGGCACGCACCCCGCGCCGGGCGGCGACGGACAGGACGTACAGGGAGTTGGGGCCGGGAAGCAGGACGATCAGGACGAGTCCCGCCAGATAGGTGGGAAGGTCGATGACACCGAACATGCACAGGAGTGTCGCACGCTAGAACGCGTCCGCCGGAACGTACGTCCCCCACACCTCCCGCAGGGCGTTGCACACCTCGCCGACCGTGGCACGGGCCCGCAGCGCGTCCTTCATCGGGTACAGGACGTTGTCCGCACCCTCGGCGGCCTTCTTCAGGGCGCCCAGGGCCGCGTCCACCGCCTGCTGGTCGCGCCCGGCACGGAGCCCCGCCAGCCGCTCCGCCTGCTGGGCCTCGATCGCCGGGTCGACCCGCAACGGCTCGTACGGCTCCTCCTCGTCCAGCTGGAAGCGGTTGACGCCGACCACGACCCGCTCGCCGGAGTCGGTCTCCTGGGCGATCCGGTACGCGCTGCGCTCGATCTCGTTCTTCTGGAAGCCGTGCTCGATGGCGGACACCGCGCCGCCGAGGTCCTCGACCTTCCGCATCAGCTCGACCGCCGCCGACTCGACGTCGTCCGTCATCCTCTCGATGACGTAGGAGCCGGCGAAGGGGTCGACCGTGGCGGTCACATCCGTCTCGTACGCCAGCACCTGCTGGGTGCGCAGCGCCAGCCGCGCGCTCTTGTCCGTGGGGAGCGCGATCGCCTCGTCGAAGGAGTTGGTGTGCAGGGACTGCGTGCCGCCGAGCACCGCCGCCAGGCCCTGCACCGCGACCCGGACCAGGTTCACCTCCGGCTGCTGGGCGGTCAGCTGCACACCGGCCGTCTGCGTGTGGAAGCGCAGCATCAGCGACTTGGGGTTCCGCGCGCCGAACTCCTCCCGCATCACCCGGGCCCAGATCCTGCGTGCCGCGCGGAACTTGGCGACCTCCTCCAGGATCGTCGTACGGGCCACGAAGAAGAAGGAGAGGCGGGGCGCGAAGTCGTCGACGTCCATGCCCGCCGCCACCGCCGTTCGGACGTACTCGATGCCGTCAGCGAGGGTGAAGGCGATCTCCTGCGCGGGCGACGCGCCCGCTTCCGCCATGTGGTAGCCGGAGATCGAGATCGTGTTCCACTTCGGGATCTCGGCCCGGCAGTACTTGAAGATGTCGGCGATCAGCCGCAGCGACGGCTTCGGCGGGAAGATGTACGTCCCGCGCGCGATGTACTCCTTCAGCACGTCGTTCTGGATGGTGCCGGTGAGCCGGTCGGCGCTCACGCCCTGCTCCTCCGCGACCAGCTGGTAGAGGAGCAGCAGCAGGGCCGCGGGGGCATTGATCGTCATCGACGTCGACACCTTGTCCAGCGGGATCCCGCCGAACAGCACCCGCATGTCGTCGATCGAGTCGATCGCCACGCCCACCTTGCCGACCTCGCCGTGCGCGATCGGCGCGTCGGAGTCGTGGCCCATCTGGGTGGGCAGGTCGAAGGCGACCGACAGGCCCATCGTGCCGTGCGCGATCAGGTCGCGATAGCGGGCGTTGGACTCCGTCGCCGTGCCGAAGCCGGCGTACTGGCGCATCGTCCAGGGGCGGCCGGTGTACATCGTGGGGTAGACGCCGCGGGTGAAGGGGTACGAACCGGGCTCGCCCAGCTTCTCCGAGGCGTCCCAGCCGGTCAGCGCGTCCGGCCCGTAGACCGGCTCGATGGGCAGTCCGGACTCCGACTCACGCGTCATGGTGGGTGCCTCCGCGGTGGTGTGCTTGTTGCCCGCCTGATGTGCCCTCGCCCTTCCCACCATGCCCCCTGGTTCGCAACCGGTCACGCGCGGGGAACATCTCAGGTGATGTCCGGGCGGTCGGCGGTCGCCGCGATGAGACGACGGGGGTCGGGATGCGTACCAAGGGCATGCGGAGATCGGGTTCGGCACTCGCCTCGGGCGCCGTGCTGGCGGTGCTGTGCGGGTGCACCGTGCAGGCCTCGGGCGAGGAGCAGCGCTCACCCGTGCGGATAGAGCTGCCGAGCGGCACGCCGTCCCCGAAGTCCGCCCCGCCCGACGACAAGCCGAGCGCCACGCCCACGCCCGAGGCACCCGCCGTGCTGTGGCAGCGGGGCGACGAGGGCCGTGACGTACGTGAGCTGCAGGCCCGCCTGCGGCAGGTCGCCTGGCTCTTCGACGGGCCGACCGGGACGTACGACGAGCTCACCGAGCAGGCGGTCCGGGGCTTCCAGGGGAAGCGGGGGCTGCCGAAGACGGGGAGGACGGACGAGGTCACCTGGCAGCGGCTGCTGAAGATGACGCGCGAGCCCGGCAAGTGGGACCTGTACCTGATGGGCGGGCAGCCGGCCGATGCGCCGGACGGGCGGTGCCTGACCGGCCGGGTGCTATGCATCAGCAAGTCGAGCCGGACGCTGCGCTGGATGATCGACGGGCGGTCGGTCCTGACGGTGCCGGTGCGGTTCGGGTCGCAGTACACACCGACACGGGAAGGTGTGTTCAGCGTCTACTGGAAGTCCCGGCACCATGTGTCGACGCTCTATGACTCGCCGATGCCGTACGCGATGTTCTTCAGCGGCGGCCAGGCGGTGCACTACTCGTCCGACTTCGCGGCCACGGGTTACGCCGGGGCCTCGCACGGCTGCGTCAACGTGGCGGACGAGCGGGCCATCGCGGAGATGTTCGCCCAGGTGAGGACCGGGGACAAGGTCGTCGTCCACTGGTGAGGCACGCGAGCCTCGCGGGATGAGTGGGAAGTGGGGCGCGGGCGGGACCGGGGGAACGTGTCCCGCCCGCGCCGATGCACGAGCCGCAGGTACGGGGGGAACCCCGGCTCTGTGCGACGGCCGATGACCAGTCGGCTCACTCTCTTCAGCGCCACCACGTCCGAAAACGTCACTCCCCGCGCCAAGAATTTCTCCGGGAATTTCCCCGGGGCGCAAAACCGCAGGTCAGCGGCGTGTGACAGGAGTGGCGAGGCGTCGGGTCCGGTCAGCCGACGGCGACGATCGCGTGGACACCGAGGACGGCGGCCACCCATCGACATGAGCAGGATCACGACGAGGCGAGCCGTCCGGTTGCCCTGCCGGCTTCGCTCAGAGCGCGCTGTACGACGGGCTCGGCACCAGGGGCGTGGGCAGCTGGACCCGGTTCGACAGGAGGCCGGCACCGATGGACGGGGTTTCCGCGGTGCCGTTCGTGCGGTGGCCGTTGCCGCGGCCCTCGTCGCGCGAGCGGTCCTTGTCGTCCTTGCCCTTGTCTCTGCCCTTGCCGTCGTCGTCGCCGTTGCCCCGGCCGCCCTTGCCCTCGTCCTCGTCCTGGCCGTCGTCGCCCTTGCGCTCGTCACCCTGGGCACGGGTGCTCTCGCCGGCGCCGGTCAGCACGGTCTTGCAGTACTTCCACACGCGAGCGGAACTGCCCGCCGCGCTCTCCAGGGCACGGCGGCGGTCGCCGGGCAGTTCCTTGCCGTCGCGCATGTCGCGGCAGGAGCCGACGAGCTTCCACCAGCCGCCGGTCGGCCTGTCCCGGTCCGCGCCGGGGGTCTCGTGGCCCGCGGCGGGCCCACCGGGCGCGGTGCCCTGGGTGGTGCCGGGGCCGGTGGGGCCCTTCGACGTGCCGTCGGGCGTGGGCTCGTCCTGCGCGCTGATCCCCGGCGAGGGCGAGACGAAGGGACGCTCCTCGCTCACCGGTGCCGAGACCGTGGCGGCGGGGCGGCCCGGCTCGTCTCCGCCGAACGGCGTCCGCAGCACTCCGGTTCCGGCCGCGACCGCGACCCCGCCGACCATGCCCACGGCCAGCGCGGCGGCGAGGCCGAGTCGCAGGGGACGGCCCCACCGGGGGCGAACGGGGGCTCGGCCGGGGGTGCCGATCCGGACCAGCCCGACGTCGGAGGCCTGCGCGGCAGCGGAGCCCGAGCCTGCGCCGACGGTCACGGAGTCGTCGTCCCGGCGGGCGCGCGCCGCGCGGAACGCCGCCAACGCGGCGGCCTCTCCGGGGAGTTCCGCGCTGCTCAGCGGGGGTTCGGCGGTCAGCGCCTCAAGCGTCTTGGCGAGCTGCTCGGCCTGGTCGCGATGGGCCGCGTCGACAGCTTCGAGTGACTCTCCGCGCAGCATTCGCTCCGCCGTTTCGCGGTCCAGCCACCTGTACTGCTCGTCGGCCATCACACATCCTTCTGCGTCCGCGAACGCATATGCGTCACACTCGCAGACGTCACCGCACGGCCGCGGGTTCCTCGCTGGGAAGGCAGGGCGTCGAGCACCCCGGCCGATTCCGGATCGTCGCCGAGCAGCTCGGCGAGCCGCTTCAGGCCACGGTGCGCGGCGGTCCGTACGGCACCCGGCCGCTTGCCCAGCGTCTCCGCGGCGGTCTTGGCGTCGAGCCCCACCACCACGCGCAGGACGACGGCCTCGGCCTGGTCCTGCGGAAGCCGTGCGATGAGGGAGAGGGTGCCGTCGGTGGCCAGGGCCTCCATGGCCTCGACCGCGGTGTCGGACTCGGCGGCCTTCCCGGTGAGCTCCGTCTCGTCGCCGCCGATCGCGGGGCGGCGGCCGCGCATGCGTATGTGGTCCAGCGCGCGGTTGCGGGCTATCCGGGCGGCCCAGCCGCGGAAGCGGTCCGCGTCTCCGTTGAACCGCTCCAGGTCACGCGCTATCTGCAGCCACGCCTCCGAGGCGACGTCCTCGGCGTCCGGGTCGCCGACCAGCGTCCGTACGTACCCGAGCAGCCGCGGGTGCACGGAGCGGTACACAGTCCGGAACGCGGTCTCGTCCCCGTCCTGTGCAGCAAGCACCGCGGCGGTCAGCTCCGCGTCGTCCCCCAGCACTCGGTACCTCAATTGGTGGTTGCGGCTTCAGGACCGCAGGTCGTTGCGGTGGTCATACACCCTCCGCGTCCGGCGCGAAAGGCACGTTACGGCCTGAAACCGCTGCTCGTCCATGTCCGTACAACATGCAACTACCTGGGAATCGGCGATCTGTGCGCCCAGGTGTGACAGAAAACGCAGTCATGGCGCTGTAGAGAGTACGGGCCGCCGCGCGGCCCGTGCCGCGCGACGGCCGGGGCCTCTCCTGTGGGGGGTGGCGGCCCCGGCCGTTGCCTCGGCGCAGAGCCGGTGGCCGTTGTCGCGGCCGGGAGGCGTGCCCGCCGATCCGGACTTCTTTCTTCCGCCGAGTCAGTTCTTCTTCTCGGCGCTCTCGTCGTTCTCGGCGCTCTTGCCGGACCCACTCGTGTCGGACCCACTGGAGCCGGACCCACTCGTGTCGGACCCACTGGAGCCGGACCCACTCGCGTCGGACCCAGCAGCGTCGGACCCGCTCTTGTCGGCCCCGCTGTTACCGCTCCGGTCCTGACCGCTGCCGGCCGGAGCGCTCTCGTCGGCCTTCCTGCCCGGCTCGTTCTTCGCCGCCGCCAGCTGCTCGGCGCAGTACGCGGCCACCTTGTCCGCACCGCCCGCCTCCGCGACCAGCCGCTCCCAGGCCGTCGAGTCCATCGCCTGGCCACGGCCCGCGACCTGGTCGAAGGCGCGGCACTTGGCCTCGGTGTCCTGGGCGGTGACCGGGTGGCCGGGCTTCCCGGAGGCGGCGTCGGACCCGGCGGAGGGCCTCGCGGCAGGCCGGTCGGGGGCGCCGGCCGTCTGGGTGGGCCTGCCCTTGTCGTCGGAGGAGGCGTCCGGCGTGTCCGACGAGCCGATCGCCGCGTACGCCACACCGCCGAGCGTCAGGCCGGCGACGAACACGGAGAGCGCCGTCTTCATCGAGCGGGCGAGCCGCCGCCGATCACGGGGCCGCCAGTCGTCCCGGCGCCGGGTGCTCGCCCGGTGGGCCCCGGCGTCCCGGGCGGCCCGGAACGCGGCCACGGCTCGCTGCTCGCCCTCGGCGTCCACGGGGTGCCCGCGCAGCACGGCGGCGGAGAGCAGCGCCTCCAGCTCGGCTCCGTCGAGCACCACGGCCGGGCCGGACGCGTGGCCGTGGCCCACGGCGTCAGGGTGCACACGCCGACGGCCGGGGGACCCACCGCCGCTCTGCTGTTCACCCATGTCTGTTTCCCGTTCCTGTCCGACCTGATGTGTATGGGGTTCACGTGATGCATGTGTCGTATGCGATCTACGTGATCTCTGTGACGGCTGTGACTCACCGGCTCGTAGAGCCTGTACGTCCCCCACGCCCTGTTCGACTCATCGCATCCCGCCTCGCCTCAGCGAGGGGCCGATGTTCCGCCCTGGCCGCCGCAGTCGCCCGCACTGTTCATTTCGATTCCCCCAGCGTCCGGGGGCCGTCATCCGTCACACCTGCGACGCCCAGCTGCTTGGCCAGGCGCTTCAGACCCCGGTACGCGGCCGTCCGCACCGCGCCCGGCCGTTTGCCCAGGACGCGGGCCGCGGCGGGGGCGTCGAGGCCGACGATGACCCGCAGCAACACCGCCTCGGCCTGGTCCCGCGGCAGCCCGCGGACCAGCTCCAGGGCCTGCCCCGTGGAGAGCGACTCCAGCGCCTGGTCGTGCGTGCTGTGCGGACCGGGCAGGTCCAGCACGTCCTGTTCGAGCGCCGACGACCGGGGCCGTACCTTCTGCCGGCGCAGATGGTCCAGCGCCCGGTGCCGGGCGATGGTCGCGCTCCAGCCGCGGAAGCCCGCTCCGTCACCCTTGAACCGGCCGAGGTCCCGGGCGATCTCCAGCCAGGCGTCGGACGCCACGTCCTCCGCGTCGTCCCCGACCAGACCGCGCAGGTACCCGAGCAGTCCCGGCTGCACCAGCCGGTACATGATCGCGAAGGCGGCCTCGTCACCTTCCTGGGCCCGCGCGACGGCCGCGCTCAATTCCCCGTCGTGCGCGTGCACGCGGCGGGTGTCCCCTCCTCGGCCCAAGAACTGTCCTCGTCCGTACTGGTTCGTGGCGAATCCCTACCTCGGGGTACGGCCACCCTTGCCCACGTTCCCCCACGGTCAACAGCGCCCGGCCTCACAGAAGTGTCACAGGGCGTCCGTCACGCCACTCCCTCCGGAAGCGCCACGGCCCCGTCGTAGGCCCCGGAGGTCCGCTCCGTCACGAGCTGGTCGTAGCGGATGTCCTGCCCTCCGTGAGGGATGAGGAAGGTGCATCGGAAGGTGTGCGCGGTGATCCGGTACGTCGAGGGGGCGAGGACGACCGACTCCTCGACGCGCTCCACCCGGATCCGGCTCTCGGGCGCCGTGACACCGGCCGCCCGCAACTGCTCCAGGGTGGGGGCGAGTTCGCGCAGTGCCTTCTGTACGACGCCCTGCTCCCGTACGGCGGTCAGCGCGGCGGATGTCGTGCGGACGCTCAGCCGGACCCCTCCGCCCGTCCCCTCGGACAGCGAAACCGCCTCGCCGTACTCCCGGAACGCGTCGAGCGCGGCCACCGGGTCCTCGACCTTGTCCGCGAACTCCGGGTCGGAGAGCGGCCCGTGCTCCCAGGAGGCGGTGCCCTCCTTGACGTAGGCCGTGCCGTCGACGACGTAGATCTCCTCGGCCCTGGTGACGCCCTTGCTGCTGCGACTGGAGCCTTGGGAGTGCAGCGCCCACGCGCCGCCCGTCGTGCGGTGCACCGTGGCCGTGTAGGTCGCGGCGCTCTCCTGCCCTTGCAGGACGACGCCCTCGCGCCCCTCCACCGCGAACGTCCAGCCCTTCTCGGCGGCCATGGCCTGCTCGGCCCTGGCCAGGAACTCGGCGGCGGTCCGCGGCCGGGGCTCGGCGGGCGCGGCCTGCCGGCTCTGCCCGGGCGTCGCGGCGGCTCGGGACTCGACGGGCTCCTTCCCGTCCGGCGAGCCCGAACAGCCGGTCAGGACCGCGGCGACGAGGAACGTGGCCGCGGCGCAGGTCCGGCTCCTCATGCCGCCGCCTTCCGTGCCCGCCCGTGCAGGGTCAGATAGAAGGTCCGCAGGGACTCCTCCGGCCCGCCGAGGTCGAAGCGGTTGTGGACCTTGCCGAGGGGGTTCCAGACCCGGCCGTCCGGCATCCGCACCCCGACCGGCTGGCCGAAGTAGGCGCGCTGGTCGGCGTCGAAGTCCACCCACACCGCCCCCGCGCGGCGCACGAGCACCTCACCGACGTACGCCCCGAGACCCGACAGCGCCTCCCGCACACGCACCCGCTCCCGGCTCGCACCGCCCTTGCGCAGTCCGTCGATCAGGAAGTCGACGATGCGCAGGCTGGCCACCGAGTAGTCCATCGGGAGCCGGTGGTCGGCGGTGACGCGGGTGACGAAGGCCGCGGCGTGCGGGCGCATCTCCCGTGCGCACGGCGTGCGTTCGTCCACTGTGTTCATGGGACCCCACCCCTTTGCTGGTCAAGGACCCCTGGTGGTCCTCCCGTTGACCAAGCGGACGTCGCCTCATGAGCATCACGGGTGACGAGGGTGTTCATTCACACAGAGCAAGATCACAGAAGCCGTACAACTTTCCGGCTTCTCGTGCGTCTGCATACAACCATTGCGGCGCGTTGGCGGTCGGAACGCTGTGACGAGCCGAAAGCAGAGCGCGGAACCGTGAACCGCTGCCGCTTGACCGGCAAGTAACCCTCGCACAGCCCTGTCACAGGGGTGGCATACGATGCACGCGCCACTCCCCATAAAGTTCTCATAAGAGGATGTACACGTCATGGCAATCCGTACCCCGTCTCGTCCCCTTCGTGGCATATCTGCCGTCGTCGCCCTGCTCGCGATAGGCGCGGCCGGGTGCTCGGAGGCCTCGGATGCCATCGACAGCGCCAAGGACGGCGCGAAGAAGGTGGCCCGCCAGCGGTCGGTGTTCTCGCTGGACCTCGGGGACTGCTACAACCCGAACAACAAGGGCGAGGGCGAGGAGGTCCTCGTCGAGATCGTGCCCTGCGACGAGGCGCACGCGGGTCAGGTCGTCGGCGAGTTCAAGGTCGACGATGCGGCGAAGTACCCCGGCGACGAGGCGATCTCGGCCGTCGCCGACGAGCGTTGCCCGGTCGAGGCGGCGAAGCTCGCCCCGGACACCTGGGCGCTCCCCAAGGGCGTCGCGGTCTTCTACTACACCCCGACCCAGGAGAGCTGGGCGACCGGCGACCGCGCCGTGACCTGCACCTACACCAAGGAGTCGGGCACGTTCACTGGTGCGCTGAACGCGAAGCTGAAGCCCGAGCAGACCTCCTTCCTGAAGGGTTCGAACGGCGTCTACGACGCTCTGTGGGCGAACCAGTCCGAGAAGGACTACGTCGAGGACGACCTGAAGGGTTACAAGGCGCAGGCGAAGGCCGTCGCCGCCGCCCTCGACGCGCACCTCGCGGGCCTGAAGGGCATCGAGGGCACGGAGGTCGGCAAGCTCCGCGAGCAGCTGACGAAGACGGCCGAGCAGTGGAAGAAGGCCGCGAACGCCGCCGACGCGGACGCGTTCTACATCGCGTACGACCCGGCGTTCACCGGTATCGACCCGAACAAGACGGTCGCCGCCCGCAAGGAGCTGGGCCTGGCCACCACCGTCCCGGCCGACGAGGCCGAGGTCTGGGCGGGCTGACGCCCTGCGGCCCCACGGGGCCGCGCTCTTACGGCCGGCGGGGCCGGGTCCTCAAGGACCCGGCCCCGCCTCCCTTTTGACCTGTCTCCTCGCTGACCTGTCTCCGGTTCGACTCTGACCTGTCTCCGGTTCGAGCTGTCTCCGGGGCTCTGCTCAGCCCGTGGTGCGCAGGCGCTGGCCGCCGCTGAGCGCGACGGTGCCCGTGACCTTCAGGGCCGCGCCGCTGCCGTCCGCGGGGGTGCCGGTGAGCTCCCAGGTGTAGGTGCCGTCGTTGACGTAGCGGCCGTCGCCGGTACGGCCGTTCCACGAGAACGAGACAGCGGCTGCGTACTCCTTCGCCGAGCCCGTGAACAGCGTGCGCCCGCTCTTGTTCCGGACCGTCACCCGGGCGTCGGTCACCGGCTTGGACAGCTGCCAGTGCGCGTCCCACACGGCGTCGGTGGCGGAGGCGAGGTCCACCGACTGGTCGGTGCGCGACTCGATCCCGGCCACGGGGGAGGTGGCGACGCCCGAGTCGACCACCGTGATCCGGGCGCTCCTCTCCTTGGCGTACGCGAGCGCGCCGCCGAAGCGGTCGGTCTGCACGATCGGGTAGGCGTACTGGACCGTGAAGGCCTCGACGGTGCGCGGCGCGTCCCCGATCGGGGTGAGGTTGAGCTGGCCCCGGTTCTCCTCGTACGCCACCACATAGCCGTCGCCGAGGGTGCCGCGCGGGGCCCAGGAGGACTGCCGGGTCTCGGTGTTGTAGACGCCGTGGCCGGAGCTGACCGACCCGGTGGGATAGCAGTCCCAGTACACCCAGGGCCCTGCCGTCTGCAGCTGCTGCGGCAGACAGCCGTTGTCGGTGATCGGGTCCGTGGCCGTGGTCTCGCCGGACTTGAGGTCGACGGCCTGGAGCGTGCCGTCGTCCGAGTCGCTCGGCATCCACAGCTTGGTGCCCCACACCGCGAGCCCGCCCTGGCCCTGGCGGACCCGGACCACCTTCGGTCCGCCGGACGCGTCCAGGTCGACGACGTACTGCCGGTCCTCCAGGCCGCGCCCGCTGTCGCCGAACACCACGTAGCGCCCGGAGGCCGAGCGCACGGCCGAGACGTGGTCGGAGCCCGTCGGCATCTTCTCGCCGGTCTGCGGGTCCACGGCGGGTACGACGGTCTTCGTGCCGTCCGCCGCCAGGACGACGAGCACCTGGGCGCCGTCCGCGTCGGTCGCGGCGACGACGGTGCGGCCGTCTCCGGTGCCGACCGGCTGCCGGGATTCGTAGAGGCGCTGGGCCGCCTCGCCGGTGGTCTGCGCGTCGGGCCGTGCGAGCAGGGACCGCTCGCCCGCCGACGGTGCGGCACCGAGGGTGAGTTGGCGCTGGTGGAGCGCCGGCAGGTACGTGGTGTCGGACTCGGCCGTGACCAGGTGCCCGGCCGTGAGCGACAGCTTCGTGAGCCTGCCCTCCTTGGGCGCGACCTGGCGCACGGTACGCAGCACGGGCGCCCCGTCGTCACCGACGGCGACCCGGCGCACCGCCCAGTCCCCGGCCGAGGCGCCGCCGGTGACGGTCACGCCGCCGCCCGGGACCTGGGCCATACGCCAGCCGGCGTGCTCCAGCAGCGTCCTGGGCGCACCGCCGGCGATCGGCAGGGCGGTGAGGGCGGCGCCCTCGCGGGCCAGGAAGTCGCCCGCGCCCTGCGTGAACTGACGTATCGTCAGCAGCCAGTCGCCGACGAGGCCGAGCCGCGCGGTGCCCTCGCCGGAACCGAGCTCGACCTCGGTGTCGGCCGCCTGCGGCGTGGCGCGCGGGAGCACGCGGGCCGTGGTGTTGCCGCCGTCGGGCGAGTACCAGGCGACGTACGCGTCGGAGAACACGACCTGCGCGTTCGCTCCGGTGGCGCCCGGAAACACCGGGGTGACCGCGGCCGTCGCCAGGTCCAGCAGGCCGACACCGCGGGTGCCGTCGGGGTGCGCGTACCAGATCGCCACCGAACGGTCGTCGCCGCCGAGCGTCATGCCGTCCTCGGCGACCCAGCCGTTCAGTCCGGTGACGGGAGTGTCGGTGAGCTGTCCGTCCGCCGCCATGCGCAGCACGTGCAGGACGTTCTTCTCGCCGTTCGCGTCGCGAGTGGCGGTGAGCACGTACGAGCCGAAGACGCCACGGTAGAAGTGGCCGTCGGGCAGCGTGTACTTGGTGGTGGTGCCGGACTGCATGTCCTTCAGCTGCACCCGGTTCGGGGAGTCGTAGATCGCGACGACGTCCCCGCTGGTGACGGAGACGTGGCTGCCTCCCCCGCCGTCGATCGAGTTGACGTCGTCGGACGGGGACGAGGCGGGCAGGTCGACCGGGGCGCCGCCGTCCGGGGTCCAGCGGTAGTAGCCGAGCGCGCTCTGGTCCTGGACCTCCGTGCGCTCCACGACGCCGCCGGGCCCCGCGCCGTACACGGGGTTGGCGACCGGCTTGAAGCGGTCCGGAGCCGGGATCGTCAGAGAGGGGGTCTCGGCATGGGCGTTCGACAGCAGGAAGGGCAGGGTTCCACCGGCGGCCGCGAGGGCCAGGCCGGCGGCAAGGCCACCGCGTACGAGTGGTCGTTTTCGGTTCGGCTTGTGGCGTGGGGCCACGGAGCACCTCCAACAGGCATGGCGAAGGGGGCCGTTCGACGCGGACACACGGGGGTCGACGCGGAACGGCCCTGCGAAAGGCGCCGCAAGCTAGCACGGCAGGCAGAGAGAATTCGATCGAGTGCGCGAATCGGCCGGTGTGTGATCAAAACGGGCGGGCGGTGGCGGCAGCGCCGGAGGAAGTGATGGTTTCCAGGGCCTGCGCGCTGTCTGTAGATGCCACCTGTGTGACAGGTGATGCGATCGTGACCATTTCCTAGGGGTGGGACAGTTGAGTCCTCGCAGGACCCATGCGTACAAACCGCTCAGCCTCAAGAGACGGGCGTGGCTGACGGTGGGCGCCGTCGTGCTGAGCGGTGCCGGTGTCGTGACCTACGCGATGGCGGATCCGTCCACGCCGACCGACGCCGAGCCGGACGGCCGTAAGCCGTCGATCCACACGCTCAAGCTCAAGGACCGCGGCTCCGGCCGCAGGGGCCTGGCCAAGCAGGAGACCAATCGTTTCAACGCGGTCGTGCTGACGTGGAACGACCCCGAGGCGCAGGCCAAGGGCACGCCCGAGGTACGCACCCGGGACATCGAGACCGGTGAGTGGTCCGGCTGGCAGAAGGTGACGGTCGAGCCGAGCCAGGCGGACGGCGCGGAGGGCGAGCGGGCGGCTCTGCGCGGCGGCACGGAGTCGGTGTGGACCGGCGACTCGGACGGCATCGAGGTGCGCGTCGTGAACGCGGACGGCACCGAGGTGGGCGCCCAGCCGGCCGGCATGGACGTCAAGCTGCTCGACCCGGGCACGGACCCGAAGGGCGCGACGACCCCGGCCGCCTTCGTGGCGGAGGAGACCACGACGCCGGCCACCGAGGACCCGGCACCGACGGACACCGTCACACCGACGGAGACCGTCATACCCACGGAGACCGTCACGCCGACGGAGACGGAGACGCCGACCGACACGGCCACGCCGACCGACTCCCCGGCGCCCACGGACACCACGACGGCGACCGGGACGCCCACCGCGTCCCCGACCCCGACCCCGACCCCGACCCCGACCTCCACGGTCCCCGCGCCCCGGCCCTCCACGGTCGTCAAGCCGCCGGTCATCACGCAGGCCGAGTGGGGCGCGTCCACGGACTACGACGGCACTCCGGAGTACGGCACCGAGATCAAGGCCGCCGTCGTCCACCACACCGGCGTCGACAGCGACAACGGCCTGTCCTGTGCCGAGTCCGCGGCCCGGCTGCGCACCATCCAGCAGGCCCACATCAGCCAGGGCTACTTCGACATCGGCTACAACTTCGTCGTCGACCGGTGCGGACAGATCTTCGAGGGCCGCAGCGGCGGTACGGACCTGCCGGTGATCGGCGCGCACGACGCCGGGTTCAACACCAACACGGTCGGCATCTCGTACATCGGCAACTTCGAGAAGGCCACGCCCAGCCGGGCCGGCCTGGATGCGATCTCACGGATCGTGGCGTGGAAGTTCGGGATGTACGGCATCGACCCGACCGGCAAGGTGACGCTGACGTCCGGCGTGGAGCAGGGCTACAGCGGCAACAAGATCCCGAAGGGGACGTCGGTCACGCTGCCGCGGGTCTTCGGCCACAGGGACACCAACGCCACGGCCTGCCCCGGCGCCGGCCTCTACCCCAAGCTCAGCCGAATCGCCCAGGTCGCCAAGACCCCGGGCATCTCGCACGCGCTCGCCACCTCGGACGTCAACCGTGACGGCATCACCGACCTGGTCACCGGCACGCCCCGCGCGCTGAGCAACGGCGGCACCGTCACCGTCGTCCCGGGCGGCGTCGACGGCCCGGTCACCGCCTCGAAGCGGACCCTCACCCAGAACAGCACCGGCGTCCCCGGCTCCCACGAGTCCGGCGACGACTTCGGCGCTTCCACGGCGTGGGGCGACGTCAACGGCGACGGCTACGCGGACCTCGCGATCGGCGCGCCCGGCGAGGACGACACCAGCGGCCACGCGGACCGGGGCCAGGTCACGGTCATGTACGGCCCGGCGCTGAACACCGGCTTCTCGTACACCACTTCGGGCAGCGTCACGGCGACCGGCGCCAAGCTCGGCTCCACGGTGGCCGTCGGCGACTTCGACGGCGACGGCAAGGCGGACGTGTTCGCGGCCGGCACCGGCAAGGGCGGCAACTGGAACGCGCGGCTGACCGGCGGCGCCACGGCCACCGGCACGCTGACCTCCGCCACGGGTTCGGTGGCCTACCTGGATGCCGCGACCGGCGACTTCAACCGGGACGGCTACGCGGACGTCGCCCTCAACTACCGCGACACCGGCGGCATCGGCCGCGTGCTCCGCTTCGCGGGCTCGGCGACCGGCCTCACCAAGGCCGGGGTCATCTCCGTCAAGGGCGGCCGCTCCATCGCCGCGGGCGACGTCAACGGCAACGGCTACGACGACATCGTGATCGGCCAGCCGGTGGCGTCCGAGTCGGGCGGTCTCTCGGGCGGCCAGATCACCATGGTCCCGGGCACGTCGACGGGCTTCACCACCACCGGCATGACGACGATCCACCAGGACACGTCGGGCGTCGCCGGCGGCAACGAGTCCGGTGACCTGTTCGGCGCCTCCGTCTCGGTGGGCGACTACAACGCCGACGGCTTCGCCGACGCCTTCACCGGCGTCCCCGGCGAGGACTTCCCGCGCGACGGCGTGAACCAGTCCAACGCGGGTGACGCGCTGCTGGCCAAGGGCACGTCGACCGGCCTGACCGGCACCGGCTCGATCCGCGTCTCGCAGGACACGTCCGGCGTACCCGGCGCCGCCGAGAGCGGCGACCTGTTCGGCTCCGCCGTCTCGCTGACGGACCTGTCGGGCTACGGCCGCGCGGACCTGACGTTCGGCGCGGAGGGCGAGGACGGCACGGACGGCATCGTCCTGTACCTCCCGAGCAACAGCACGGGCCTCGGCTACGGCCAGGCGGTCATCTACAGCAAGACCACCCTGGGCACCCCGACCGACGCCCACCTGGGCCAGACGCTGACGCCGTAATCCGCCGAGAACACCTGACCCGGCCGGGACCCCGCCCATTCACGGGGTCCCGGCCGGGCCATGTCTGCCGCGTCGCCCAGCCCGCGATGTCCTACCGCCAGGCCTGACCGCGCGTAGCGTCCCGGCACAGCAACCGCAGCGACCCGTCGCCCGCGAAACACCGCCGCGCCTCCTCGATCGGGTCCCACAGCCGGCCGTCAGGCGTACGGATCCAGTGGTCGCCTCCCGACGCCCACCACTCGGCACCGGTCTGACGGACGATCACCTCGCCGGCGTACGCGCCCAGACCGCGCAACGTGCTCTCCACGGCGGCGTACGGCGTTCCCTCGCCGCGCAGGCCGTCGATCATCCGGTCGACCCGCCACAGGCTCTGCGCCGAGTAGTCGAGCCGCAGCCGCGCTCCCTCGCGCAGCATCGCCACCGCGTCCGCCGCCCACCGCATCGGCTTGGTCGCGGCTGAGGGCCTGGTCTCCGCTTGAGTCGTCACATCCTGGAGAGCGTGGGCGAACAGCTTTTCGTCACCCGGATCCGGCGGCTTCCCGGGACCGGTGCAGGACCGCCCCACCTCGCTCCCACGACAGCCACAGGACTCCCCCAGGAACGAGGTTTACGCGGCAGCCCACGTTGACGCGAGGGTGACGATTCGCCGCTCCTGTGCGCTCCAGTCACTGATGAGCATGTACTTCCATCTCCGCGCGGTGCCGCCCTCGGCACTGCGCAACAGCGCGACCTGGTTCCAGCGCCTCTTCGAGGACGACTGGGACACCGTGCGGGAGCGGATCGGCCGGCATCGTGAGGAGGTGCTGGACAGGCAGTACGCCGAGTTCGAACTCCTCTACTCCGGCATCCCCCCGAACCGGACACCGGACGGCCCCTGTACCCAAGTGGTCCTCGGCGGCCGCCCGGTGTTCCCCACCGACTCCGCCCTGCCACCGTTCCAGCTGCTCACCGCGTCCCAGGTGGCCGGGGTCGCCGGGTTCCTCAGAGCGGCCGACTTCGACGACCTGTGGCGGCACGCGCGCGTGCGGCTGCTCCAGCCGTACGACGTACCGGACCCGGAACCCCAGGTGCGCGGCCTCTTCGCGGCGACGCACCGCGACCTGACCGCCTTCTACGCGAGGACGGCCGAGTACGGCGACGCGGTGGTGAAGTGGCTGGTGCGTTGAGAGCGGGACGGGATCAGGGCGCATCAGGGCGCCGGACCGTGCCCCGCCTCAAGGGCGTCGGCCCCTGCCCCGGCCCAAGGGCGTCAGGCCTTCCCCCGGGCCCGCCGCGACACCACCGCCCGCAGCACGCGCCGCCCCTCCGTCGACACCTCCAGCGCCCGGCGCAGCCCGCCCACGCCATGTCCGGCGAGGAGTTCCAGAACGCTGACCTGGCGGCGCAGTTCGGCGGCGACGAGCGGCGACATGCCCGTCGTACGGCCCGTGGCGGGTGCTCCGCCCGCGCGCACGGAGTTGAGCGCCTGGGGAAGGGCGCCCGCCGAGGACACGTCGTCCTCCGCGGGATCGAGCAGCCGGTGTATCTGCAGCGAGGCGACCGAGCAGGCGTCGGCCCATATCCTCGCCTCGGCGGCGGACCGGACGGCCGGGGCGGCGGCCAGCATCCGCCGGGCGAGCAGCGCGGCCTCGTCCTCGATGTCCTCGTCGTCCACGATCTCCGCGACGCCCAGCTTCGAGCGCGCCTGCTCCAAAAGTCCGCCCCACTCGGCCGGGTCGCCGCCCGCCGCGAGGTTGGCCCACAGCGGCCGCAGCACCTCGTCGTCACCGCCCAACAGGGGCACACACCGATCCAAACAAGCCAACCCGCTGGCGGCCAGTCCGCGTTCGTCGGCCTGAGCGATCAGTTCCACCAGGCTCATCCACGCCTCCCTAAGCGGGTCAGTCACGAGGGTCGGGGTCCCCGCACAGGCCCCTGGCGGGCACCTTCCTAACGGAGCCCGCACTTCCCCTTACTGCGTGCGACGGCCCGTGAGTGTCACAGCGGCACGACCCCGAGCCGGTCGAGCAGCCGGAAGAAGAGGTTTTCGGCCAATGGGTCCGCATCAGCGGTGAATACGTCGACGACCGACTCGGCGTTCACCTCGTGCCCGGCCTCGGCCGCCCAGGCGACGGCCCGCGCTGCGGCGTCCCCGGGTTCCAGGAAGTAGTCCTCCAGCGTGAGCCCCTCGTCCCCCGCGCCGAGGTACCCGGCCATGGCGGCCCGCGCCAGACAGGTCGTCCACGCCCCGCTCTCCGGCGCCGCCGCCTCCACGACCACGCAGTCGCTGTCCATGACGTACCCGAAGAGCGCGGGCGCCCCCGTCTCGCGGGCCAGGTCGTTCATGTTCCCGACCTCGCCGTCCCCGCTCGGGTACTCCCACACCTGCCAGCCGCCGGCGGCCTCCTCGCGCAGGGCCATGCCCTCGGCCCCGGCCAGCGCGTCCAACTCCGCCAGCGGCCGCTCCCCACGGCCCACGACGAAGTACCCCCAGTAGCCCATCCCGGTTCCCCCTGGCTGTTCGGTTCGGCTCCGGCCGAATACACCACATTCGTACAGGGGTCCGCAGCCGTATGGGCCAATCCACAGTCAGTTCAGCCGGTCGGCCAGCGCCCTGAACTGGGTCCAGGACAACTCCGGCGCCTCCTCGTCCCACAGCTTCTGGACCAGCGCCCGCAACGGCATCCGGATCCCGGCGGCGACCTGGGCCTGCGTCTGCGAGTTCGCCAGATCGCACCACACCGCGAAGGACCCGCCCAGGATCTGGTCGTCGTAGGTCTCCGGCACGGCCGTCGTCCCGCGCACGACCCGCGGCGTCCACTGCTCGTAGATCCGCTGCCCCGTCGGATAGACGAAGGTCTGCGGCTGCCCGAGCACGTAGTAGAGGAACTCGTCGTTGTAGTTGATCAGCTTCCGCCCGGCGCGCAGATACTCCACCGGCACCCGCGCCCCGATCTCCTTGCCCGTCCAGTACGCCACCTGGATGTCCTTGTCCGGCTGGACGGACGTGTTCCGGAAGAACCCGTCGTTCCAGGCCCGCACCGTGCGGTCGTGGGCGCGGACGGTGGCGGCGCGGTCGTTGAGCCACCCGGTGGCGAGGTCTGAGACGGTGGCGCCGGAGCCGTAGGCCTCCTGAGCGGCGGCGGCGAGCTGCGGGTAGGAGGCCTGGGGGTTGGAGACGACGAGGGCCTGGTACTCGTCGGCGCCGAGGTGCCACTGGCTCCCCGGGAAGAGACCGGCGTACTCGTTCAGCAGGTCGTCGACGATCTCGGCGGACTCGGCCTTGGAGATGTCGATGGCACCCCGCGTGGCGGCCCCGCTGACATTGCGCAGCTGCAGATCGGGGTGCGCGGCGATGACGGCCCCCAGATGCCCGGGCGAGTCGATCTCCGGCACGACGGTGATGTGCCGGCTCTCCGCCAGCTCGACGATCTTCCTGACCTGCGCCTTCGTCAGGTGCTGCGGCGAGACGACCTCGGGGTGCGAGTCGGACTCGATGCGGAACCCCTGGTCGTCGGAGAAGTGCAGCCCCAGCTGGTTGAACTTCAGGTCGCCCAGCTCCCGCACCCGGTCCTCGATCCAGTCCGCGGTGAAGTGCTTGCGGGCGATGTCGAGCATGAACCCGCGCACGGGCTTGGCCGGCTCGTCGCGCACGACGCCCTCCGGCGCCGTACCGCCGCCGTGCACCTCCTGCTTGAGCGTCCGCGTCCCGTAGAAGACGCCCGCCTCGCCCGGCCCGCTGATGGCCACGCGCCCGTCGCGCACGGTCATGGTGTACGACTCCGGATCGGCGCCCTTGCCGCCGCCCAAGGTCAGCCGCACGTCCCCGGCGCGCGAGTCCTCCTTCTCACCGGCGTACGTCAGCCCCAGCTCACCGGCGACGAGCCGCCCCTCGTCGGCGAGCTTCGCGTCGCTCACGACGACCCGCTCCCCGCGCGCGGGACGCCAGCCGGGTCCCCGGGCGGCTGTGTGGGACGTCACCGCGGGAATGGTCTGCGGAGCTTTCGAGACCGGATACGACCGAGTGGGTGACGGAGTGGGTGCGGCCGGCTTTCTCGGGGCGGCCGAAGAGGCGGCCTCCGAGGTCCCCGGGGCGGACCGCCACTGCTCCGACCCGTCCGGCCCCGCGTCGTCGCCGGTGGCCAGGAGCCCCAGGCTCACCCCGGCCCCGACCGTCACGAGGACCACCGCGACGATCAGCACCCAGGTCTGCTTCAGCGCCTTCTTCGCCGGTGCCCGGCGCCTGTGCTTGTGCTGGATCACCTCGCCAACGTAACTCCGATGCCACGTTCGGGCGTCCACCACACGTTTCGAAACTCTCCCGTTCGGCTGAAATTCGGGCATCGGTCGGACACGTCACGTCCAGTCTCGATAACGTGAGCGCCACTCCTTTCCCAAATTCCCCTGCCGAAACCCACGTGACGCCCACACACCTTCCTGGCCGAGTCGCCATACCGTCGCTCCCCGAGCAGACCCGCACTCCACCGTCCCCGAACGCGCTGGAGCCCTTCAACACCGCCCCCGCCGCCGAGGTCCGGCAGACCCTCCTCACCTGCCTGCGCAGCCCCCGCTGGGCCGACCGCCTCGCGGACCACCGCCCGTACCCGGACCTGGACGCCCTCCTGGCGGCCTCGGACGAGGCGGCGTACGACCTGTCCCCGGCGGATCTGGCGGAGGCACTGGCAGCAGAAACGTTGCCGGTACTACCGGAAGGGATCTACGGAGCCGCCCACACGGCCCTCAACGCGGCGAATGCCGCATACGAGGCCAAGTTCGGCCATGCGTTCATCATCTGCGTGGACGACCTGCCCCCGGCCGAGGCCCTCGACCAGGTCCTGCACGCCATCCGGTCTCGATTGGCGAACGATCCGGACGAGGAACGCGTAGTCACGGCAGAGGAACTCCGGCGCCTCGCAAAAGGACGGCTGGTCCGCGCCGTCAGGAGCGCGGGGCTGTAGTCGATGCGCGGCTACGGCCGCGTGGGCGCGACCAGCCCGAACGGCGCCGCACCCGACAGCCGAAAGGACACCTCACCTCATTAGCCGCCAATCACCCATCCGCGTGCCAGTTTGATCACACCGCCCGCCCCCCGCTCAGCCCAGCGGCGGCGCATCGCTACGATGCTGGGGGCCGGAGGACCGTACCCGGCCGGGCCCGACCGACAGCACAAGCCGGCGCGGCCCCAATCCCCGCTCCCGGAGGAACTTCCGTGCCGGCTGGAACGCTGTACCGCGGCCGGGAAGGAATGTGGTCCTGGGTGGCTCACCGAGTCACCGGCGTCCTCATTTTCTTCTTCCTGTTCGTTCACGTGCTGGACACCGCTCTCGTCCGCGTCTCTCCCGAGGACTACGACAAGGTCGTAGCCACGTACAAGACGCCGATCGTCGCGCTGCTGGAGTACGGCCTCGTCGCCGCCATCCTCTTTCACGCGCTCAACGGGCTCCGCGTCATCGCCGTCGACTTCTGGTCGAAGGGCCCGCGCTACCAGAAGCAGATGCTCTGGTCCGTCGTCGGCCTCTGGCTGGTGCTGATGCTCGGGGCGATCTACCCCGTCCTCGGCCACGCCGCTCAGGAACTGTTCGGGAGCTGACGCGTATGTCCACCACCGAGAAGACCGCCACCGGTATCGGCCCGGTCGAGGGCGAGTCCCTCTACAACGTCGACAACCCGGCCCCGTACATCGAGGCCCCGCGCAAGCGCACCAAGAAGACCCCGAGGTCCACCCGGGGCAACTTCGAGATGGCCGCCTGGCTGTTCATGCGCCTGTCCGGCATCGTCCTGGTCGTCCTGGTCATCGGCCACCTGCTCATCCAGCTGGTGCTGGACGGCGGCGTGTCGAAGATCGGCTTCGCCTTCGTGGCGGGCCGCTGGGCGAGCCCGTTCTGGCAGGTCTGGGACCTGCTGATGCTGTGGCTCGCGATGCTGCACGGCGCCAACGGCCTGCGCACGGTCATCAACGACTACGCGGAGCGCGCGAACACCCGCCTGTGGCTGAAGGGCCTGCTCTACACCGCCACGGTGTTCACCATCCTGCTGGGCACGCTGGTGATCTTCACCTTCGACCCGAACATCCGCTAGGCACGGGGCTGAGGCAACCACCATGAAGATCCACAAGTACGACACCGTCATCGTCGGCGCCGGTGGCGCCGGTATGCGCGCGGCCATCGAGTCCACGAAGCGCAGCCGCACCGCCGTGCTGACCAAGCTCTACCCCACCCGCTCCCACACGGGCGCCGCGCAGGGCGGTATGGCCGCCGCGCTGGCCAACGTGGAGGAGGACAACTGGGAGTGGCACACCTTCGACACGGTCAAGGGCGGTGACTACCTGGTCGACCAGGACGCCGCCGAGATCCTGGCGAAGGAGGCCATCGACTCCGTCCTCGACCTGGAGAAGATGGGCCTGCCGTTCAACCGCACCCCGAACGGCACGATCGACCAGCGCCGCTTCGGCGGTCACAGCCGTAACCACGGCGAGGCCCCGGTCCGCCGGTCCTGCTACGCCGCGGACCGCACCGGCCACATGATCCTCCAGACGCTGTACCAGAACTGCGTGAAGGAGGGCGTGGAGTTCTTCAACGAGTTCTACGTCCTGGACCAGCTGATCACCGAGGTCGACGGCGTCAAGAAGTCCGCCGGTGTCGTGGCGTACGAGCTGGCGACCGGTGAGATCCACGTCTTCCAGGCGAAGGCCGTGATCTACGCGTCCGGCGGCTGCGGCAAGTTCTTCAAGGTGACGTCGAACGCGCACACGCTGACGGGCGACGGGCAGGCGGCGGTCTACCGTCGTGGCCTCCCGCTGGAGGACATGGAGTTCTTCCAGTTCCACCCGACCGGCATCTGGCGCATGGGCATCCTGCTGACGGAGGGCGCCCGTGGTGAGGGCGGCATCCTCCGCAACAAGGACGGCGAGCGCTTCATGGAGAAGTACGCGCCGGTCATGAAGGACCTCGCGTCCCGTGACGTCGTCTCGCGCTCCATCTACACGGAGATCCGCGAGGGCCGCGGCTGCGGTCCCGAGGGCGACCACGTCTACCTGGACCTGACGCACCTCCCGCCGGAGCAGCTGGACGCCAAGCTCCCGGACATCACGGAGTTCGCCCGTACGTACCTCGGCATCGAGCCGTACACGGACCCGATCCCGATCCAGCCGACGGCGCACTACGCGATGGGCGGCATCCCGACGAACGTCGAGGGTGAGGTCCTCTCGGACAACACCACGGTGGTCCCGGGTCTGTACGCGGCCGGCGAGGTCGCCTGCGTATCCGTCCACGGCGCGAACCGCCTCGGCACCAACTCGCTGCTGGACATCAACGTGTTCGGCCGTCGGGCCGGCATCGCGGCGGCGGAGTACAGCCAGAAGGCGGACTTCGTCGAGCTGCCGGAGGACCCGGCGAGGCTCGTGGTCGACCAGGTGGAGAACCTGCGCTCGTCCACCGGCACCGAGCGGGTGGCGACGCTCCGCAAGGAGCTGCAGGAGACCATGGACGCGAACGTCATGGTGTTCCGCACGGAGCAGACGATCAAGACGGCGGTCGAGAAGATCGCGGAGCTGCGCGAGCGCTACAAGAACGTCTCGATCCAGGACAAGGGCAAGCGGTTCAACACGGACCTGCTGGAGGCCATCGAGCTCGGCAACCTGCTCGACCTGGCCGAGGTCATGGCGGTCTCCGCGCTGGCCCGCAAGGAGTCCCGCGGCGGTCACTACCGCGAGGACTACCCGAACCGCGACGACGTCAACTTCATGCGCCACACCATGGCGTACCGCGAGGTGGGCGACGACGGCACCGAGTCCGTCCGTCTCGACTACAAGCCGGTCGTCCAGACCCGCTACCAGCCGATGGAGCGTAAGTACTGATGGCAACCCCCGTTATGGACAAGGTGGAGGCCGAGTCCGCCGCGTCCCCGTACATCACGGTCACTTTCCGGGTCCGCCGCTTCAACCCGGAAGTCTCCGCAGAGGCCGTGTGGGAAGACTTCCAGCTGGAGATCGACCCGAAGGAGCGCGTCCTCGACGGCCTCCACAAGATCAAGTGGGACCTGGACGGCACGCTGACCTTCCGCCGCTCCTGCGCCCACGGCATCTGCGGCTCGGACGCGATGAGGATCAATGGCAAGAACCGTCTTGCCTGCAAGACCCTCATCAAGGACATCAACCCCGAGAAGCCGATCACGGTCGAGCCCATCAAGGGCCTGACGGTCCTGAAGGACCTGGTCGTGGACATGGAGCCGTTCTTCCAGGCGTACCGGGACGTCATGCCCTTCCTCATCACGAAGGACACGAACGAGCCGACGCGCGAGCGCTTCCAGACGGCCGAGGACCGTGAGCGCTTCGACGACACCACGAAGTGCATCCTCTGCGCGGCGTGCACGTCGTCCTGCCCGGTCTTCTGGAACGACGGCCAGTACTTCGGCCCGGCCGCCATCGTCAACGCGCACCGCTTCATCTTCGACTCGCGTGACGAGGCCGGCGAGCAGCGCCTGGAGATCCTCAACGACAAGGACGGCGTGTGGCGCTGCCGCACGACGTTCAACTGCACGGACGCCTGCCCGCGCGGTATCGAGGTCACGAAGGCGATCGCCGAGGTGAAGAAGGCGCTGATCACGCGGCGGTTCTGAGCTTCCCCGCCTGACCTCAGGGCCCTGTTTCCGTCACTTCGGAAACAGGGCCCTCAGGTTTTTTGGCCGGTTTGCGCCCCTGCTGAAGGAGGTGGCGCACCGTCACACTCCGAAGCGCGGGTTCTGTAGCGCTGACGGAGGGGGAGGCGTGGCGGAATACCAGGCGCCCAGAGGGGAGAGAGATCCCTGGGCTGCACCAGAACCGTACGGCTATGGGCATGCCAGCGCATCGGCTCTCTTCATCGCTGCGCCCCTCCTCACGGCCGCCGCTCTCTCGTTGGCCGGCGTGGTCGGAGGCGCGGACGACGAATTCCAGTGGCCCGGCCCCATCCTGTTACTCCTCGTCATCGCAGCTCTCGCGCTGATCGCGAGCATTCAGTTCGCCTATCACGCCCGCCTGTACCTCTATTCCTACGACGATCTGGAGTGCTGGTTGGGGCCTGACCACGTCAAGGCCTTCGCTCCGGATCTGAGGACGAAGCAGGAAGAGGATCAGGCGATCTGGGCCAAATACCAACTGTGGGCAGTTCACTCCTTCAATTTCGGCACCATTCTGCTGGGACTCGGAATCGCCGCAGCGCTGGTGCCGCCGGACTGCGGCGAACAGCCCGAGTGGCGGTGGACCGCGGCCGTTGTCGTGCTGCTCGCCACCTTGGCTGACGCGGCCTGGGTGACTTATATGCACATGGATGCGTTCGGCAAGACGAGCAACTGGTTCTACACATCGGTGCATCGACTCATTGAGAAGGCTCGAAGAAGGGGCTGACACATGTTTACCCACACAGAGCTTCCCGGCTTTCCACCGCCGATGCCACCGCCCAAGAAAAGGCGGCCCACCTGCCTCCAATGCAAGTGGATCGTCGTCCCCGACGAAGAAAAGGACTGGCCCGGCTACCAGTCGAGTCACCTCCAGGCCTGGGATGCCACGCTGTCGTCCGGAGACGAGGGGTCCGGCACAGAATTCCCGGATCCACTCGGCAAGGAGCCCCATCACTCGCCGGAGTGCGACTACCGTGAACTGCCGCCTGTCGTCATGTGGTTCATGGACAAGGCGATCGCCGACCACTATCACCGAAGGCTCTGGCAAGCCCGGCAACGCCGTACCGAATGAATACCGGAAGCCCCCTCCTGGCCCGCTGGCCCCACTGTCCCCTCGCCCCACTACGATGACGCCGCGCGCCGCCTCCGCAATGCGGCGGGAGGGGGAGTCAGCCGGCGATGGCGGAGCGTGGGCGGCGGGCGTCGCGGATCAGAACGTGGCTCGGGCTGGCTGCGGTGGCCGTCGGCTGCTATCTCGTCGGCGACCCCGCACACCGAGCCGGTTCCGCGCTGGAGTTCGCGGCCGAGTGGTGGCCGTGGGCGCTACTGGGGCTGGCCGCGCTCAATCTGCTGCGCGCCGCGATACCACCCGCCTCTCTCATCGGCCCCCTTGCGCTAGCGGCCGTATCGACGGTCGCGCTGGTGGCGGCCGGTGAGATCAGTGCGCACCTGGTCACCGCCCTCGCGCTGCCCGCGGCACTGGCACTCAGCGGTGCCCTGCTCATCGGTACGGCTGCGCCGAGCGGCAGAGGCAGCCGCTGGAGCCGGACCCTGACGACCGGAAGAGTCGTGATACCCGCGGAGGCGAGCGCAACCCTCACCCTCCGAGCCGTACTAGGTGAGCTCCGGGCCGATCTGACGCGGAAGTCGGCAGCGAAACGGACCACGGTGAACGTCACGGCGATCGCCGGCCATGTGCGGGTGGCCGTACCACGAGACCAGTGGGTGAAGGTGAATACTTCGGGAGCCCTGCTGACACGCATAGCGGAGACAGGGCCGGCGCCCAGTGAACCACCCGATCCCTCAACCGGATTCGTCATCCATGTGCTCGGCGTATGCGGATCGGTTGGCATTGTGCGGGTGTGACCAGTCCTCGCCGTGGTGGTAGTCGACGTGAGTGCGTCCTCGTCCCGTGAACCGGGCGGTGACCTCGGCGAAGATCTCTTTCTCAGTGGCCGTGTCCCTCGGCAACGGGTAGTGCAGCGCATCCAGCAGTTCGAACCGGTGCAGGTCGTAGACCGCGTGCATCAGCCCCGAGTAGGCCAGGGCTGCGATCACCGCCCCCTTGTAGGCGATGGCCGCGAGGATCAACGCCCCACCGCAGAGCCACCACGAGTGCGGCTCGTCGTACAGGGCGACGCCATACGTCAGGGCCACCGCCAGGAAGCTCCAGCAGAGGTTCACGGCAGTGTCCAGAGCATCCCTCGTCGAAGTCAGAGCTTCGGACATGCGGTCCGAGATCTGCATGTAGATACGCGGCCACGAGGCAAGGGTGGAAAGACCGTACCGCTCGCCCGCGCTCAACTCCCCGACCCGCAACGCATTGCCGAGCGCCGTCGGCAACAGCAGGTCTGCGGGTGGGCGTGCCCCCAGTCGGCGACCGGCGTCCGCCCGCACCTCACGGGCGGTCGCGGTCGAGGCCGTTTCCTCCGCCCGCTCGCGCAGCGCCTCCCAGCGCCTCCGCTGGACTTCGATCAACACTCCGGCGAGCCCGGCCGTCACCGGCCAGCGGTACCAGTACCCCTCCAGCACTCGTACGGCCCGGACCTGGAACGGCTGGAGCAACAGACCCAGGATCGCCGCACACGCTGCAAGAACCGTCAGGGTTCCGGCCATCGCCGCCGGGGTTCCGGGGAGCACCCGCTCCCAGTGGCTGGGCCCGGTGAAGGAACCGGCCCGCAGAAGGGCCCAGAGGCAGACGACGAAGAGCGCGCACGGCACGAAATGCACCGCAAACACCCGCCGCACGAAGCTGCCCCCTCCGTTGGTCCGGTCCGACTTTGCTCACCTGTCTCACCCGTCACTGACCACTCATCAGTATGACTTCAGAAGCCGGTGGCATGGCCGGAACACCAGCAAGTCGATATCGACGCCAAAGGGGATGGGGACAATCACCGGTTCCGGCCGATCATCCCCTTACTCTGACGACATGTCAGATGATGAGTCGTACGAGCTGCTCGGGTTCGACAACGTGCTACTGCCGGTCGGCGACCTCGGTGAGGCCGTCCGGTTCTACGAGCTCGCCGGGTTCGCGGTCGGGTTCCGGCTCGACGAGGCCGGGATCGCGCTGCTGAAGGTCGGGGGCGAGACGCCCGGGATCCTGCTGCGGTACGAGGAGACGCTGGGGCACCGGTCGCCGCCCTGGCCCTCCCCTCGGGTCTGGCTGGAGGTGCCGGACGCGAGGGCGGCGGCACGGGCGTTGGGCGACGCGGGCATCGCACCGCTCGACGAACCCGCCTCCGTGGCCACCGGCTGGACCGTCGAGATCGCCGACCCTTGGGGGAACGTCATCGGGTTCACGGACTACACCAAACGGCCGGCGCTCGCGCGCAGACCCTGACCGAAGGCGCGCCCGGACCTCCCCTGGTGGCCGGGACGCGGGCGTGACGGACGCGTGACGGAGGCCTCACCCAATTGAGTTGAACATGTTCAAAGACAGGGCCTACAGTCATCCCTGTCAGCGTTTTGAACGTGTTCAAGAAGGGGGCAGGCCATGGACCGCACGGTCATCGCCTACGTCATCTACCTGGTCGTCAGCATCGCCCTCACCGTCTGGGTGGCCCGCACGCTCAGTCGCAACGGACGGATCTTCCTCGCCGACGTGCTGCGCGGCAACGAGCAGCTCGCCGACGCCGTGAACCACCTCCTGGTGGTCGGCTTCTACCTCGTCAACCTCGGCTTCGTCGCGCTGTACCTGAGCGACGACGACACCGTCGTCGATGCGCGCGGGGTCTTCGAGGCCCTGTCGACGAAGCTCGGCGTGGTGCTGCTGGTGCTCGGTGTGATGCACCTGGGCAACGTCTACGTCCTCAACAAGATCCGTCGGCGCGGCGCGATGGAGCGGGAGCAGGTGCCTCCGGTCGCCCCGCAGAACTGGGTCGCTCCGTCGGCCGGGGCGTGACCCGGTGGCCGGCAAGACGGACGCCGTCGCGGCAGGCGGGCCCAGCGCTCCGAGCCCCGGGCCCGCCGCCCCGGTCCGCCGGTTGACGGTTCTCTACGACGCCGATTGCTCCCTGTGCTCCTTCGTGCGCGACTGGCTCGTGAAGCAGCCCCAGTTGGTGCCGCTGGAGCTGGTGCCGGCCGGGTCCGAGGAGGCCCGGCGGCGCCACCCCGGCCTCGATCACGGCGCCACGCTCGAAGAGATCACCGTCGTCGGCGACGCCGGGCAGGTCTACCAGGGCCCCGCCGCCTGGATCGTCACCCTGTGGGCCCTGCGCGAGCACCGGCCGCTGGCCCATCGCCTCAGCACTCCGTCGGGGGCACGGCTCGCCAAGGGTGCCGCGCTCGCCGCCGCCAAGTGGCGCGGGGCACCGTGGCCGCAGGTGGCACATGGGGCGCAGAAGGGCGCGCCGCAGTGGGGCGGGCGGGTCTATCGGAGCGCGGAGGGGTGGTCGTACGACCCGAGTTGGGGCTGGACGTACAACCCACCCGGTTGCGACAGCGACGCCTGTGCCAAACCGTCCTGAACGCCCCGCTTTCGGACTCCGTTTTGGCATGCGCCCTTCCAAAACGGTGCTGGGGTTGGCACGCTGCCTCCCGGTTCTCCACTCCGCACTCGCACCGACTGTCTGTCAGCCGGGCGGCCCACCCGGTCGCCCGGTCCCCCCATAGCAGAAGGAGTACGCGTGAGAGGCATACCCGGCGTCACCCGCATACCCCGTCCCGTCCTCGGCGCCCTCGTCGGCGTCACCGCGCTGCTCACCGCCGGCGCCCTGGCCACTCCCGCGGGCGCCGCGCCGAGGTCCGACAGCTCGACGGCCGTCAGCTCGGTCTCGGGGGGCGCGCAGCAAAAGGCCCGTGACTTCTGGACCTCGGAACGGATGCGCGCGGCGACCCCGCTCGACCTGGTGACCGTCAACGGCCATGTCGACGGCGGCTCGGCGCCCCTCAAGGGCACGGCGACCACCGTCGCGCCTACCTCCCCGGCGGCGAAGGTCGGGAAAGCCGCGGCGGACATCGGTCTGCTGGCCTTCCCGAACAGCGGCGGTCAGTGGACCGGCGGCGGCTCGGTCGTGTCCACGGCGGGGCGGGTGTTCTTCACCTACCAGGGACGTACGGCGTCCTGTTCCGGCAACGCCGTCACCAGCGCCAACAAGAGCACCGTCATCACGGCGGGCCACTGCGTGAAGCTGGAGGGCGCCTGGCACACCAACTGGGTCTTCGTGCCCGGCTACCACGACGGGCAGGCCCCGTACGGCCGGTGGTCCGCGTCGAAGACGCTCTCGACCCCGCAGTGGACGGCGAGCGAGGACATCAACTACGACGTCGGCGCGGCCGTGGTCGCCCCGCTGGACGGCAAGCTGCTGACGGACGTGGTCGGCGGGCAGGGGCTGGCCTTCAACACCGGCTACAACCTGCGCATGTACGCGTTCGGCTTCCCGGCCGCCGCGCCGTACGACGGCGAGAAGTTCATCTACTGCAGCGGCAACACCAACCGCGACTTCCTGCTGTCCAACGACCACGGCATGAACTGCAACATGACCGGCGGCTCCAGCGGCGGCCCGTGGTTCACGCAGTTCAACGAGTCCACGGGGACCGGCCTGCTGTCCTCGGTGAACAGCTTCAAGTACAACTTCCTGCCGAACCGGATGTACGGCCCGTACTTCGGTGCCGACGCCCAGAACCTGTACCAGACGGCACAGGCCTCCTGACGATCGGCGCAAACGCCACTCGTTAGGCTCTGTTTCCGTGTCCTCGAAGAACGACAGCCCTGAACAGGGCGATACGCCCACCAAGTCCGAGCAGACCCGTGCGCTGATCCTGGAGACCGCCATGCGGCTGTTCCAGGAGCGGGGCTACGACAAGACGACGATGCGGGCGATCGCCCAGGAGGCCGGGGTCTCCGTCGGCAACGCGTACTACTACTTCGCGGGCAAGGAACACCTGATCCAGGGCTTCTACGACCGGATCGCCGCCGAGCACAGGGCGGCGATCCGGGACGTCCTGGCCCGGGAGACCGACCTGGAGGCGCGCCTCGCGGGCGTGCTGAAGGTGTGGCTGGACATCGCCACGCCCTACCACGAGTTCGCGGTGCAGTTCTTCAAGAACGCCGCCGATCCCGACAGCCCGCTCAGCCCCTTCTCCGCCGAGTCGGAGCACGCGCGCGTGGAAGCCATCAGCATCCACCGGGAGGTGCTGGCGGGCGCGACGAAGACCAAGGTGCCCGAGGAACTCCGGGACGTGCTGCCCGAGCTGATGTGGCTCTCCCAGATGGGCCTCGTCCTGTACTGGGTCTTCGACCGTACCGAGGGGCGCGAGCGCAGCTACCGGCTCGCCGAGCGGGGCGCCCGGCTGACCGCGCGGGGCGTCTCGCTGGCACGGTTCCGGGTGCTGCGGCCGCTGGTGCGCGAGGTGCACGAGCTGTTCACGGACTTCCTGCCGGGGATGACGAACGCCATTCCGGATCCGGCGAAGGGGCGCACGCCTAAGGACGAGCGCCCCTGAAACCGCCTCCGGCGAACGTCAGTTGACGGCGTCCACCTCACCCTCGGCCAGCTCGACGTCGTACACGAGCGGCCCGTCCGTCACGACGACCTGCCCGGCCCGGGACCCGTACGACTCGGCGGCCGTCGCCAGCAGATACGTTCCCGGCGCCGGCACCGAGACGATGTACGAGCCGTCGGCCAGGGACATCACCCGGTCCAGCCGGCGCCCGCCCTTGGTCAGCAGCGTCACCGCCGCGCCGTCGACCGGCTCGCCGTCGACGGTGCGGACGAAGCCGTGCACGACCGACGTCCGGCCCGCGACGACCGGCTCGGCCTCCTCGGCCTCCTCGGCCACCGGCTCCTCCTTCGGCTCGACCGCGAGGTGCGGCAGCCGCTTCTCCAGCCAGTCCGGCAGCCACCAGTTCGCGTTGCCGAGCATGTGCATCGCGGCCGGCACCAGGGCCGTGCGCAGGATGAACGCGTCCAGGGCGACGGCGGCCGCGAGGCCGATGCCCGCCATCGCGCCCTCCATGTCGCCGCTCAGCACGAACGCGCTGAACACGCAGATCATGATCAGGGCGGCGGAGTTGATGACCCGGCTGGTCTCCGCGAGGCCGACGCGCACCGCGCGCGCGTTGTCCTTGGTGTGCACCCACTCCTCGTGCATCCGGCTCACCAGGAACACCTGGTAGTCCATGGAGAGGCCGAACAGCAGGGACAGCATGATGACCGGCAGGAACGACGTGATCGGGCCTTCCTTGCCGACGCCGATCAGCTCGGTGCCCCAGCCCCACTGGAAGATCGCCACCAGGACGCCGAAGGACGCGGCCGCCGCGATGAGGTTCATCAGCGCGGCCGTGAGGGGCACGACCAACGAGCGGAAGGCCACCAGCAGGAGCAGGAAGCCGAGCGCGATGATCGTCGCGATGAAGTACGGCAGTCGGTCACCGGTGACGGAGGCGAAGTCCTTGAAGACCGCCGTCACCCCGCCCACATGGGCCTCGGCGCCCGACTGCGGGATCACGTCGTCGCGCAGGCGGTCGATGAGCTGGTCCGTCTGCTCGGACTGGGGTGAGGTGGTCGGCACGACCTGGATGACCGTGACGCCGTTCGCGGGCGGGACGGCGGCCACCTGGGCGACGCCCTCGGTCGACTTGATGCCGTCGACGAGACCGGCGGGGGCCTCACCCTCGACGACCACCTGGAGCGGGCCGTTGAAACCGGGGCCGAAGCCCTCGGCGAGCAGGTCGTAGGCCTGGCGGGTGGTCTGCGACTCCTGGTGGTTGCCCTGGTCGGTGGCGCCGAGGCGGAGCGACAGCACCGGGATCGCGAGGGCCGCCATGACGACGACGGCCATGGCGGCGACCGGGCGCGGGTGCCTTTGGACGTACGACGACCAGCGCGCCGCCAGGCCGCTCTCCTCCGCGGGCTCCGGTCCCGTCGCTGCGAGCCGGCGTCGCTGCCGGCGGCTGAGCACCCGCATGCCGAGCAGCCCGAGGAGGGCCGGCAGCAGAGTGATCGCGGCCAGCACGCTCAGCACGACGGTGAGCGAGGTCGCGACGACCACGCCGTCCAGGAACCGCATGTTCATCACCAGCATTCCGGCGAGCGCGATGCACACCGTGCCGCCCGCGAACAGCACCGCTCGGCCGGAGGTGTTGAGGGCGGTCACGGCCGCCTCCTGCGGCTTCATGCCGCGCAGGATGCCGCGCCGGTGCCGGGTGACGATGAACAGGGCGTAGTCGATGCCGACGCCGAGGCCGATCAGCGAGCCGAGCAGCGGGGCGACTTCGGGCACGTCCGTGACATGGCTGAGCAGCATCGTCCCGATCAGGCCGGTGCCGACGCCGGCGATCGCCACGACGATCGGCAGCAGCATCGCGAAGAGCGAGCCGAAGGCCAGGAACAGCACGACCGCGGCCGCCAGGATGCCGACCGCCTCCGCCGTGCCCTGCGGGGGCTCCTGGGTGCGGGCGATGGCCTGGCCGCCCAGTTCGACCTGGAGGCCGTCGCGTTCGGCGGCCTGCGCCGTGTCGACGACGTCCTCGATCAGCTCCTTGGGGATGCCGTTCGCCTGCTCGGTGAACGTGATCTGGGCGTACGCGATCCGCCCGTCCCGACTGATCTGCGCGGCCCCTTGCTCCGCGTACGGGTCGGTGACCTCGCCGACCCCCTTCATCCGCCCGATCTCCTCCAGCGCGGGCGCGATCCGGGACCGTACGGACTCGTCCCGCACGCTCCCCTCGCCCACCTTCCACACCACCGTGTCGGTGTCGCCCGCGCGCTCCGGGAAGGCCTTCTCCATCAGGTCGTACGCGGTCGTGGAGTCCGTGTTCGGGAGGGAGAAGACGTTCGCGTAGTTCGTGCCCGCGGCCGAACTCGCCGCGCCCAGGCCGAACAGTGCCCCCACCCACAGCAACAGGACCACCAGCCGGTGCCGATAGCACCACCGTGCCAATGCCGCCACGCTCAACGCTCCTTATTCGGTTCGGTCGGTCCCCCAGGTCCTGGCAACAGGATTGGCGGCGCCGCGCGCGCGTGGCAGACGACGGCCATGACTCTCAAGGAACTCCAAAGCGGACTCTCAAGGAACTCCAAAGCGGCCGGCCCACCCGACTGTCAGTGGCCCCGCCGATACTGGGGGCATGACGACGGCTTCTGGCACCGTGCTGGTCGTGGAGGACGAGGAGAGCATCGCGGACGTCCTCGCCATCGCGCTGCGCTACCACCGCTTCGAGGTCATGATCGCGGGCACGGTCCGCGAGGCGCTCGCCCTCGCCGAGCGCACCCGACCCGACGTGGCGCTGCTCGACGTCATGCTCCCGGACGGCGACGGCCGCGCCCTCGGCCGTGAACTGCGCGAGCGGCGCCCCGGTCTGGCACTCGTCTTCCTCACCGCGCGCGACTCGCCCGCCGAGATCGTCGGCGCCCTCGGCTTCGGCGACGACTACATCACCAAGCCGTTCGACGTCGACGTGGTCATCGCCCGGATCACGGCCGTACTGCGCCGCACCCGCCCGGCCGACGTGCTGCCGCAGCGCCCGCCCCTCAGATACGGCGACCTGGAGCTGGACGAGACGACGTACTCGGTGCGCCGCGCGGGCCGCACCGTCGAACTCACCCCCACCGAGTACGCGTTGCTGCGCTTCCTGGTGCGCAACGGCGGCCGGATCGTGCCCAAGGAGCAACTCCTGCGCCACGTCTGGCAGTACGAGCACGCCCCGCCCGAGTCGACGGTCGTCGAGACCTACATCAGCTATCTGCGGCGCAAGCTGGACGCCCTGGGACCGCCGGTGATCACCACACGGCGCGGGGTCGGATACGGGCTGGCATGAGGGCCTTGAGGATCCTCGACGTCTGCCGCCGGCGAGGCATCCACTCGCTGCGCGGCAAGCTGACGCTGGCGAACGTGGCGCTGCTGGCCGTCGGCATCGTCGTCGCGACCGCGGTCAGCCTGATGACCGCGCGGTTCTACCTGCTCGACAAGGTCGACAGCGAACTGAAGAGCGCGCGCACCACGCTGGGGAACGCCGGGTTCACCCTGCGGCAGATCGAGTCGCTGAGCGAACTGGGCGTCGCGATGGACAAGTTCACCGGCAGCGGCGAAACGGACACGGATCCGCTGCCGAGCCCTTCCATGGTCTACGTCGCGGTCGACTCCGGCGGGCGGCCGGTGGCTCTGGGCCCGCTGGAGCCGACACCCCGCCAGCACGCGCTCGCCGCCGCGGCCAAGGACCCGCTCGCCCTCTCCGCCGCCGAGGAGCCGCGGGACGTACGCGTCGAGGGGGACCGCTACCGGATGGTCGGCGCCCGGCTGTCGGACGGCACCGTCGTGCTGATCGCCGTCCCGACCGAGGGCCTGCACGAGGGCATGGGCAAGGCGCTGAGGATGGACCTGGCCGTCGGCACGCTGCTGCTGGCGCTGCTGGGCTGCGTGACCATGCTGAGCGTGCGCCGCCGGATGCGGCCGCTGGAGGACATGGTGGAGACCTCGTCGGCGATCGCCGAGGGCGATCTGACCCGGCGCGTCCCCTCCAGCCGCGACCCGACGCTGGAGGTCGAGCAGCTCCGGGTCGCCCTCAACTCCATGCTCCACCAAGTGGAGTCGGCGTACCGCACGCGCGAGCGCAGCGCGGCCCAGCTGCGCCGCTTCGTCGGCGACGCCTCGCACGAACTGCGCACCCCGCTGTCCGCGATACGCGGCTACCTCCAGCTGTACGACAAGGGGATGCTGACGGAACCGGCCGAGCGCAAGCGGGCCTGGGACCGGATGAACGGCGAGGTCGACCGCATGGGCCGCCTCGTCGACGAGCTGCTCACCCTCGCCCGCCTCGACCAGCGGCCCGAACTGCGCTTCCGCAACGTCGACCTGAGCCGCCTGGTGCGCGACGCCGCCGAGGACCTGCGGGTGCAGCAGCCGGAGCGGCCCATCACGGTCGGCGCGGACGGCACGCTGCTCGTGCGGGCCGACGAGTCGGGGCTGCGCCAGGTGCTGGGCAACCTGCTGAGCAACGTACGTACGCACACGCCCGCCGATGTGCCGGTGCGGCTGGGGGTGGAGCGGGCGGACGGGGTCGTGCGGCTGTGCGTCGAGGACAAGGGGCCGGGGCTGTGCGAGGAGGACGCGGCCCGTGTCTTCGACCGGTTCTTCCGGGCCGGCGGGGGCGCGGGCAGCGGGCTGGGGATGGCGATCGTGCAGGGGGTGGTGGAGGCGCACGGCGGGGAGGTGGCGGTGCGGACGGCGCCGGGTGAGGGGGTGGCGGTGACGGTGACGCTGCCGACGGGGGCGGGGGCGGGATCACGGTCGTAGCCGAAGGGGGCGTCCTCACGGTCGTAGCGACGGGGGCAGCCTCACGGTCGTAGCGGCTTCGCTCTGCGGTCGTGACGAGTTCGCCGCGGCTCAACTGTCGGCGGAGGCGCCGGCGAGTATCAGCGCCCAGACCGTCTTCCCATGTCGCCCCCGGTTCCACACCCCCCACACCGTGGCCAGATGCTCCACCAGGTGCAGGCCGCGGCCGGTCTCCTCCCACTCCTCCACCACCCGCAACCGGGGCTCCAGCCGGCCCTCGTCCGACACCTCGATCAGGCACGAACCGTCGGCGAGCGCGGTCACGGCGACCTCGAACTCGCGCTCCAGGAGAGGGCCATGGCGTACGACGTTGGTGGCCAGCTCCGAGACGAGCAGCACCGCGTCCTCCAGCGCCGAGTCCCGCGGTCCGTGCCCCCAGTCGGCCAGGTGGTCCCGGACCCGGCGCCGGGCGAGACCGACCGACGCCGGGTGCCGGGGCAGCCGAAAGGCGTTGCGTCTCAACACGTTTGCTCCTCACCCCGCGCACACTGTCACCACATGGTGCAGGGCCGGGCGGCACCCTGGCATCACCGCAGGGAATGTCAAAGCCGCGAGATCGCGTCAGATCCAGGTGAGACGCCAGAGGCGGAAGACACCGGTGCCGTCCGAGAGGTACTGGCCGCCGCCGACGTCCTCGCTGGTGACGACGTACTCCTTGGCCTGCCACAGCGGGAGCACCGGGACATCACGGGCGACGGCCTCCTGCACCGAACGGAAGTCCTGTGTGGCCTCGCTGCGGTCGGCGTACTGCTGGCTGGCCGTGATCAGTCGGTCCACGGTCTTGTCGCTGTAGCCGGTGTTCATGGTGCCGGTGGTACCGACGAGCGGGCCGCCGTAGGTGTCCGGGTCGGGGAAGTCGGCGACCCAGCCGACGGCGTACGCGTCGAGCTTGCCGCCCGCCCAGCGCTTCTGGAAGTCGGTCCACTCGTAGCCCTTGACCGTCACCTTGAACAGCCCGCCGGCTTCCAACTGCCGCTTGAGCTCCGCGGCCTCCTCGGTGCTCGCGGCACCGCGGCCGGTGGCGTAGCCGTAGGTGAAGCGGACGGGCAGGCTGACGCCGGCCTCGGTGAGCAGGGCGCGCGCCTTGGCGGTGCTGAGCTTGGGATACGCGTCGAAGAACGACGTCGTATGGCCGGTGATGCCGGTCGGGATGAGCGAGTACAGCGGGTCGACGGTCCCCTTGTACACGGTGGCCGCCAGCCGCTCGCGGTCGATCAGCCAAGCCATGGCCTGCCGGACCCGGACGTCGTGCAGGGGCGAGCCCTTGCGGGTGTTGAAGTACAGGTTGCGGATCTCGGAGCTGTCGGCCTCGGAGACGCGCTGGCCCGGGTCGGCGGCGTTCAGGCCGGCGAGGACCTCGGGCGGCAGCGTGCGGGTGGCGACGTCGATCCGCTTCGCCTTCCAGGCGCTCTCGAGGGCGTCGGCGTCCGAGTAGTAGCGCAGTTCGACGGGGCTGCCGCTGCCGTTGAGGGCGCCCTTGTAGTGCGCGTTGGGGGCGAGGACGGCGTTCTCGTCCTTCGTGTACGCGGTCAGGGTGTACGGGCCGGTGCCGTCGACAGCGTTGTCGGTGCGCAGCGCGTTGGCCGGATACTTCTCCCGGTCGACGATGGAGCCCGCCCCGGTGGCCACCTTCAGCGGGAACGTGGCGTCGGGCGAGGACAGATGGAAGGTGACCGCACGTCCGCTCACGCTCACCGATGCGAGGGTGTCCAGCAGGGAGGACGGGCCGACGTTCGACTTGATCCGCTTGACCCGGTCGAAGGAGTACTTGACGTCCTGCGCGGTCATGACGCGCCCGCTGGGGAAGGTGAGACCGTCGCGCAGCTCGCACCGGTAGGTGCTCAGGTTCGTACCGACGAAGCCGCAGCTCCGGGCCGCGTCCGGCACGGGTGTGGACCCGCCCGACTCGAAGGTCAGCAGCGACTGGAAGACGTTGTTGAACAGCGCCCAGGAACCGGCGTCGTAGGCGCCGGCCGGGTCGAGCGACGTGACGGCGTCCGTCGTGCCGACCGTGATGGTCCTGTTCTGGTCGTCGCCGGATGACAACAACTGCCAGCCGCCCGCTCCCACGGCTGCAAGCACCAGCAGCGTCGCGAGAATCCGCATGCGAACCGAACGCATGGGTGTGCCCTCTCCCCGGCCCTCGACGGGCCCCGCATGAGCAATGGATGCGCCACTCCCCTTAGTGGCGCGCACACCTAATCACACGCGTTTCAACAGGGGGAAGGGGATTCGGGCGACATGGGAAAGAACTTACCTACGGGCGTTTCCAGCAGGTTTCACAGGCTGTTCACAGATATGGGCCAGCGCGGCCGCGCGGCCAGTCGGGGGGACCGGTCTCGCCCGCGCGGCCAGTCGGGGGGCCGGTATCGGCCCCGGGCCGTCAAGCCTGGCGCTCGCGCCCTGCCCCGCGCGGTCAAGCACGAGGCCCGCGCCCCGCGGCCCCCGCGCCGTCCAACCTGAGGTCCCGTGCCCGCCCCGCGTCCCGTCAGGCCTGACGGGACGCCAGCTCGATCACCGTGATGTCCGACTCGGCGCCCACGCGCGTCGGCGGACCCCAGGCACCCGCACCCCGGCTGACATACAACTGGGTGTCGCCGTAACGCTCCAGGCCGGCCAGGGTCGGGTTCGCCAGGTCCGCGATGAAGTTGCCGGGCCAGAGCTGGCCGCCGTGGGTGTGGCCGGAGAGCTGGAGGTCGACGCCGTGGTCGACGGCGTCGTGGATCTGGACCGGCTGATGGGCGAGCAGCACGCACGCGCGTGCCTTGTCCCGGTCGCCGAGGGCCTTGGCGAAGTCGGGGCCCTGTCCCTCGCTCTCGCCGGCGATGTCGTTGACACCGGCCAGGTCGAAGTGGGGCAGTTCGGTGCGGGCGTTCTCCAGGGGGCGCAGGCCCAGGCGGCGTACCTCGTCGACCCACTGCCCGGCTCCCGAGAAGTACTCGTGGTTGCCGGTGACGAAGAACGCGCCATGTCTCGCCCGGAGCTGGGCGAGCGGGGCCGCCGCCGGGCCGAGGTCCTTCACACTGCCGTCCACCAGGTCGCCGACCACCGCGATGAGGTCGGGCTGGGTGCCGTTGATCGTGTCGACGACCTTCTGGGCGAAGCCCCGGCCCAGGACCGGGCCCAGGTGGACGTCGCTGACGACCGCGATCCGGTAACCGTGCGCCGCGCGCGGGAGCTTGGCCAGCGGGACGGTGACCCGCTTCACCTTCGGACCGCGCAGCACGCCGTACGTGCCGTAGCCGACCGTGCCGACGGCGGCCGCGGCTGCGGCACCGGCGACGACCCGGGAGACGAAGAGACGGCGGGTGGGGGCGGCGAGGGGGCGGGACGGGTCGGTGGAGTCAGGGGTGGGAGTGGAGGTGGAGGTGGAGGGCGACGCCTCGTCGGGCGCGGGCGCCGGGGGCGACTTGGTGACGGACGTCGTGCCGGACACCGGGGCGGGGGTGGTGACGGCAGTCGCGGCGGACGTCGGGGCGGTTGAAGCGAGGGATGCCGTGGCAGGGGATGCGGCCGCCGTCACTTCCTCCGGCACCGGCTCCGGGTCCCGTACGGCTTCCACGGCGCCCGCCCGTCGTTCGAGCCATCGCCGCAGCAGGGGTCGTACCACCTCACCCGCCGCCACACCCAGCAGCAGGTATATCGACAGGGCCAGCCACAGGAAGCCCGGCCAGGCGAGGACCTGCTGGAGCCAGAAGGGCGCGCCCCCACGTTCGGCCACCAAGGCCCCGATCGTCAGCGCCCAGCCGCCGGCGATCACCGCCACGCCGAGGCGGCGCACGAACCCGGGCCCGCGTGTCGTGTCGCGGAACAGCCGACGCCACAGCCACCAGTTGCCCGCCACCAGGACGGACAGCACGAGCAGTGCGACAAGCACGAAGACGATGACCACGCCGACGTTCCCTTTCCCTTGCGTGCTGAGTGAACGCCCGGCGCTCTGGCCGAGTTCCTATGTCGTCCGGCGCAATGCGCGCACGCCACGCAACCCGATGACCCCGACGACCGTCCCCAATACGAAGGAGACGACAGCCAGCAGCAGATGCACCCAGAAGTACGCCGTCGGATGTCCGTCGTCGAACGCGAGCCCGCTGCTGTCCTTGATCAGGTTTTTGACGAAAGTGACCCAGATGACCCAGCTCCACACCCCGAAGGCGAGCAGGAACCAGGAGACGGGGCGGCTGAGCTTCATAGGTTCAGTATCACCGTCGCGTGTCCGGTTCTCCGAGCGGGGTGGGGGCGGACGCGGGACTTCCATGGGAACGGCATGTACGTTCTCGGTCGTGCCCGCACCCAAGAAGACCGCCAGGCGATCCCTGCTGGTCACCTCCGCCGTCCTGTCGTCCCTCGCACTGACCGCGCCCGTCTCCCACGCGGCTCCCAAGCCGTCACCGAGTACGAGCCCGTCGGCCACTCCCCCGGCGAACATGTCGACCGTGGGCGGCGAGCGGCTCGGGCGGCCCGGCACGCAGGTGAATCTGGCGAGCGGCGTCCCAGTCCTGCCCAAGGACCTGACCGCCCGCTCCTGGGTCGTCGCCGACGCCGAGTCCGGCGAGGTGCTCGCCGCGCACAACGCGCACTGGCGGCTGGCGCCCGCGAGCACCATGAAGATGCTGTTCGCCGACACGGTGCTGCCGAAGTTCCCGAAGACCATGGAGCACAAGGTCGTCCCGTCCGATCTGGCGGACGTCGGTTCCGGCTCCAGCATGGTCGGGATAAAGGAGGGCGAGACGTACTCCGTCCACGACCTGTGGCTCGGGGTCTTCCTGCGCTCCGGCAACGACGCCGTGCACGTCCTGTCGAAGATGAACAAGGGCATCGAGAACACCGTCAAGGAGATGAACGAGCACGCCGAGGAACTGCAGGCCCTCGACACGCACGCGATGTCGCCCGACGGCTACGACGAACCGGGCCAGGTCTCGTCGGCGTACGACCTCACCCTGATCGCTCGCTCCGGGCTGCAGAAGAAGGACTTCCGCGAGTACTGCTCGACCGTCACGGCCAAGTTCCCGGGCGAGACGAAGAAGAACAAGAAGGGCAAGTCGGTCCGCGAGACCTTCGAGATCCAGAACACCAACCGGCTGCTGGCCGGCGACAGCGACGTCCCCGTCTACCAGGGCATCGCCGGCGTCAAGAACGGCAACACCACGAACGCGGGTGCCACCTTCACCGGCGTGGCCGAGCGGGGCGGGAAGGTGCTGCTCGTCACGGTCATGAACCCGGAGAAGAGCGAGCACAACGAGGTCTACAAGGAGACCGCGAGGCTTTTCGACTGGGGCTTCAAGGCGGCCGGCAAGGTCCAGCCGGTGGGTGAGCTGGTGCCGCCGAAGAGCGCGGCGCAGGCCAGCGCGCAGCCCGGTGCGAACGACTCCGGGGAGGCCGGTGGCACCGGGGACGGCCAGGGATCCTCGAAGCCGGCGGTGGGTGCCTCGACTGCGGGCGGCTCGACCGGCATCGGCGTCGCGATCGGGATCGCCGGCGGGGTGCTGGTGCTGCTCGCCGCGGGCGCGTTCCTGATCAACCGCCGGTGGCCGCTGCCCGACCTGGTGCGTCGTCGGGGTCGTTCCTGACGTCGCGTTTCTCGGACGCGTCGGCGGCAGATTTCTGGGACTCGTCGGCGGCCTCCTGGGACTGGCTGGCCCGTTCATGGGACCCGTCGGCAGAACCCCCGGAGCCCCTAGAGCCCGCAGAGCCGCCGTCGGCCGGTTCCTCGGGCTCGTCAGCCGATTTTCCGGGCTCGTCGCCTGAGTCCTCGGACGCGTCGGCGAGTTCGGTGTCCTTGCCCTGCGTCGCCGTCCAGGCGGCGCAGAACACCACCAGCTTCGACGTGAAGTTGATCCACAGCAGCAGGGCGACCGGCACGCCGAACGCGCCGTACATGCTCTTCGTGGCCACGCCCTGCATATAGCCGCTCAGCAGCAGCTTCAGCAGTTCGAACCCGATCGCGCCGATCAGCGCGGCCACCAGCAGCCGACGGCGCGGCGGCTCGACGCCGGGCAGCAGGGTCAGGACGTACAGCAGGACCAGGAAGCCGGCGAGTACGGCGACGAGGAACGCGGCGATGCGCAGCAGGATCCCGCCCCAGCCGCCCTCGTCGATGCCGAGCTGCCGGGTGATCCAGCCGACCATGGCGGAGGCGACCGTGGAGGCCGCGATCGTCACGAGCAGGGCGCCGCCGAGGCCGACCAGGATGCCCGCGTCCTTGGCCTTGCGCAGGACGGGGTTCTCCTCCTCGTCGGGGAGCTCCCACACCGCGCGCAGACACTCCCGCATGGAGCCGACCCAGCTGATGCCGGTGAACAGCAGGACGGCGCCGGCGATGAGACCGACGGTGCCGGCGTTCTGGACCAGGGCGTCGATGTCGAGCTGGTCGGAGATGCCGGGCACCTGGTCGGCGAGCTTGTCCTCCAGCTTGTTCTGCTGCTTCTGGCTGAGCGTCGCGGCGGCGATCGCGGCGGACAGCGTCAGCAACGGGAAGAGCGCGATGAAGCTGATGAAGGTCATCGCGGCGGCCAGCCGTGTCCACTTCACCCGGTCCATGCGCTCGTACGACCGCCACGCGTGCGTGGCCATCAGCCGGGTCACCGCGGACCCGACACCGGGAAGTTTCTTCAGCCAGTCCATGATCCGACTCTGCCCTCCGTGCGGAAGACCAATGTCCGAGTGCCCCAAAACCGCACGACAGTAGCCAGCGCCATGCCGATTACGGCCCCGGAGACGGTGTCCGCACGCTGGGAGGTGAGTCCGAGGCCGTAGTGGCTCACGGTGAGGCACAGCAGTTGTACGGCCGCCCCGGCGACGTTCACCGCGACGAAGACGGCACAGGGGCGCAGGCCCCTCGGCCGCGTGTGGCGGTAGGTACCGAGGGCGTTCCCGGCGTAGGCGACCGCGCATCCGGCGACGAAGGAAAGGGCCTTGGCGGTGAGGGGGCCGAGGGCGGCGGGGCCGCGGAGACAGGTGAAGAGGGCGAGGTCCACGGCGTAGGCGAGGAGGCCGACGGTGGCGAAGCCGAGGAGTTCGGCGCGGGTGGTTCTCGGGCCGGTGAGCGGGGGTGCGGGTGGTGGTGCGGGTGGTGATGCGCGGTGATCTCCTGCCGGGCCCGTGTGCGGGGTCCGGGTCGGGGGCGGGGGTTCGCGATGGCTCCACGCGCGCGTGCCTACCAATTGGCCACCGCCATCCCGTACATCGCCAGCCACACCCCACCGATGAGGGCGAGCGCGCGGTCGCGCAGGACGACGTCCTCGGGTTCGCCCGCCGCGCCGCGGTCGGCGAAGACGGCGTAGCGCAGGATCGCGAGGATGAAGGCGACCGTCGACAGCTGTCGCCAGGGCAGCACGTCGGCGTGCGGGTCGCCGCCCTCCTCCATGGCCCACAGGCAGTACCCGAGGACAGCGACCCCGGCCGCCAACTGCCAGACGAAGCGCAGGTAGCCGGTGGTGTACTCGGTGAGCAACGCGCGCGTGGCGCCCGCCTTCCCGGCCATCTGCACGGCCTCGGAGTAGCGCTTGGCCGACACCATGAACAGCGCCCCGAAGCCGGTCGTGATCAGGAACCAGCGCGACAGCGGGATCCCGAGCGCGAGGCCGCCGACCATCGCCCGCATCAGGAACCCGGTCGTGACGACGGCGAGGTCGACGACCAGGACGTGCTTGAGGCTGACGCAGTACGCCAGTTGCATGCCGATGTACCCGGTGAGCAGCGCCGCGACAGAGGGCGAGGTCAGCCAGGCCGCGGCGGCCGGTGCGAGGACGGCGAGGACGCCTCCGGCGGCGTAGGCGACGGGCACGGGCACCTGGCCGGTGGCGACCGGGCGGCGGCGTTTGGTGGGGTGCGCGCGGTCCGCCTCGGCGTCGCGGGCGTCGTTGATCAGGTAGACGGCGGCCGCACAAGCGGTGAAGAGGGCGAAGACGAGCGCGAGTTGGGTCAGGGCGTGGATCGAGAAGAGCCGGCCGGCGGCGGCCGGGGCCGCGATGACCAGGACGTTCTTGACCCACTGCTTGGGGCGCGCAGTCCGGAGGAGACCTTTCAGCAGGGCGCCTAGGCCGCTTTCACGGGGTGGCGGTGCGGCCTGCCGTGAGGGCGTGCGCTGCTCGTGGAGCGCCGCTTGCCTGATGCGTGCGGCACTTGTGAAGGGCGCGGTCTCAGGCATGGGCGCCCCCTCCCCTCACCCAGCCCGCCCCGACGCATGCCGCGAGCACCCCCAGGGCCGCGCCCGCCGCCACGTCCGAGGGGTAGTGGACGCCGACGACCAGGCGGGACAGGCACATCGCGGCGGCGAGCGGCGGGATCGCGTACGCGCCGAGCGCCCCGTAGGCGACGGCGGCCGCCGCCGCGGAGGTCGCGTGGGAGCTCGGGAAGGAGTGCCGGCCGGCAGTGCGCACGCGGGGCTCGACATGTGCCGGGCGCGGTCGGCGCACCACCCTTTTCACACCCATGCTGACGAGGTGCGCGCCCGCCGTGAGCGCCGTCCCCCGCAACCAGGCTCCTCGCCGCCCACCGTCCACGCCGGCTCCCACGAGACCCGCCGCCAGCCACAGCGCGCCGTGTTCGCCCGCCCGGGAGAGGGCTCGCGCGGCGGAGGCGACGCGTGGGTCACGGCCGCGGGCATGGAACGCCGAAAGGATTCGGCAGTCCGCGCCCAGAAGGCTTCGGTGATTCTTGTCGTCCAGGTGGTTCTTGTCGTCCAGGTGATCCTTGTCGTCGAGGTGATCCATGTGGACTCACTGTTCACGTCACCGACGCAAGAACTACGGCAATATTGAACGACATCCCATTAATCACCCATTTCGGGGAGAGAAGGAATGTTTCATAACTAACCGTCCATAAATGGGCGCTACGGTCGCCGACATGCCTGCCGACACCGTCTCCGTCACGGGATGGGGCCGCACCGCCCCCACCACCGCCCGTCTGATCCGCCCACGGACCTACGAGGAGGCCGCGGCCGCCGTCCGGGACTGCGGGGCCCGCGGAGGCATCCCCAGGGGCCTGGGGCGGGCGTACGGGGACGCGGCGCAGAACGCCGGGGGCTCGGTGTTCGACATGACGGGCCTGGACCGCATCCACGCGATCGACGCCGACGGCGGCACCGTGCTGTGCGACGCGGGAGTCTCGCTGCACCGGCTGATGGAGGTGCTGCTCCCGCTCGGCTGGTTCGTGCCGGTGACTCCCGGCACCCGCTATGTGACGGTGGGCGGCGCGATCGGGGCCGACATCCACGGCAAGAACCACCACGTCTCGGGCACCTTCTCCCGCCATGTCCTGTCGCTGGAACTCCTGACCGCCGACGGCGGGATCCGCATGGTCCGCCGCGGAACCCCCCTGTTCGACGCGACCACCGGCGGTATGGGCCTGACCGGCGTGATCCTGACCGCGACGGTCCAGCTCCAGCCGGTGGAAACGTCCCTGATGTCGGTCGACACGGAGCGCGCCCGGGACCTGGACGACCTGATGGCCCGACTGGTCGCCACCGACGACCACTACCGCTACTCGGTCGCGTGGATCGACCTGCTGGCACGCGGCGCGGAGACAGGGCGTGCGGTCCTCACGCGCGGCGACCACGCACCCCTGGAGGCGTTGCGCGAAGGCACGCGCGCGCGTAGAGACCCGCTCGCCTTCCGCCCCTCCCGCCTCCTTGGCGCGCCCGCCTTCCTTCCGGAGGGGTTGCTGAGCCGCCGCACCGTGAGCTGGTTCAACGAGCTCTGGTATCGCACGGCCCCACGCGCGCGTACCGGCGAACTGCAGAAGCTCACCGCCTTCTTCCACCCGCTGGACGGCGTGCCCCACTGGAACCGGATCTACGGCCGGGGCGGCTTCGTGCAGTACCAGTTCGTCGTCGGACGCGGCCAGGAGGACACACTGCGCCGGATCGTGCGGCGCGTCTCCGAGCACCGCTGCCCGTCCTTCCTGGCCGTCCTCAAGCGTTTCGGTGAGGCCGACCCCGGCTGGCTCTCCTTCCCCGTGCCCGGCTGGACGCTCGCCCTGGACATCCCGGCCGGCCTGCCCGGCCTCGGCGCCCTCCTCGACGAGCTGGACGATGAGGTGGCCGCGGCCGGCGGACGTGTCTACCTGGCCAAGGACGCCCGGCTGCGGCCCGAGCTGCTCGCCGCGATGTACCCGCGCCTGGCCGACTTCCGCGCCCTGCGCGCCGAGATCGACCCGCACGGGGTGTTCGTGTCGGACCTGGCCCGCCGCCTCGGCCTGTAGAACCCGGCCGCCTCGCCCGCAACACCCGCCATCAGGTCTCTCGGACTCTCAGGTCTCTCAGACTCTCAGGTTTCTCGGACTCTCAGATCTCTAGGAGCTGTCGTGAAGGACGCCTTCGGCATCCCCCAGTCCCTGCTCGTCCTCGGCGGTACGTCCGAGATCGCGCTGGCCACCACGCGCCGCCTGATCGCGCGCCGTACCCGCACGGTCTGGCTGGCGGGCCGCCCGTCGCCCACCCTGGAGCGGTCCGCCGCCGATCTGCGCACCCTGGGGGCCGACGTGCGCACCGTGGCCTTCGACGCGCTGGACCCCGAGTCCCACGAGACGGTGCTCGGCAAGGTCTTCGCGGAGGGCGACATCGACATGGTGCTGCTCGCCTTCGGAGTCCTCGGCGACCAGGCACGTGACGAGCGCGCGCCGCTGAACGCCGTGCGGGTCGCCCAGACCAACTACACGGGTGCCGTGTCGGCGAGCCTGGTCAGCGCGAGCGCACTCCAGTCCCAGGGCCACGGCTCGCTCGTCGTCCTGTCCTCCGTCGCCGGCGAGCGGGCCCGCCGCGCCAACTTCATCTACGGCTCCAGCAAGGCCGGCCTGGACGCCTTCTGCCAGGGCCTGGGCGACGCGCTGCACGGCACCGGCGTCCACGTCATGGTCGTACGCCCCGGATTCGTACGGTCCAAGATGACCGCCGGCCTGGAGGAAACCCCACTGGCGACCACTCCCGAGGCGGTAGCGACGGCGATCGAACTGGGCCTGCGACGGCGCTCGGAGACGGTGTGGGTGCCGGGCGCGCTCAGGGTCGTGATGTCGGCCCTGCGGCATGTGCCTCGGGCGGCGTTCCGGCGGCTGCCGATCTAGGTTCGGGGCGCGTCGTAAGCCATCCACGCGCGCGTGTGCCGCAGCGCCAGGAAGGGTCGCAAGGGGCGCCGGGGCTGTATCGACATGCGGCTCTGCCGCGTGGGCGCGACCAGCCATGACGGCGCCACAGACGCCCGAGGGCCGACGACGCATCACGGCACTTCCGTGGTCGCGGCCCTACCGGCGGAGCTAACTCGCGGGAATGGACCCGCGCTCCGCGTGCCCCGGCTGCGGCGGCACCACCGACCCCCCGAAGGCGAAGTCCTTCAGCTTGCGCCACACGCCGTCGGCGCCCTGTTCGTAGAGGGCGAAGCCGGTGCAGGGCCAGCCGGCCTCGTAGTCGGCGAGTTCCTCGAAGGCGCGGTCCATCGACGCGTCGTCGATGCCGTGCGCGACCGTGACGTGCGGGTGGTACGGGAACTGCAGTTCGCGCGCGACGGGCCCGGAGGCGTCGCGGACCTGCTTCTGCAACCACGTGCAGGCCTCGGCGCCCTCGACGACCTGGACGAAGACGACCGGCGAGAGGGGCCGGAAGGTGCCGGTGCCGGACAGCCGCATCGGGAAGGGGCGGCCGGCGGCCGCGACCTCGACGAGATGTGCCTCGATCGCGGGCAGCAGCGAGGCGTCGACCTCTGTCGGCGGCAGCAGCGTGACGTGCGTGGGGATGCCGTGAGCAGCGGCGTCGCCGAAGCCCGCGCGCCGCTCCTGGAGCAGGCTGCCGTGAGGCTCCGGGACCGCGATCGACACACCGATCGTTACGGTCCCCACGTCGTCTCCTGTCGTCATGTCGGTGAGCCCGTCCGTCGCGAGGAGCTCGTCCTGTTGTGAGCCCGTTCTGTGATGAGCTCATGCCCGGTTGGTGAGCGTGAGTGACCGCTGATACGGCCACTCGGCTATCGACTGTACGGCCACGGCTGTGCTGCGGGCAGGCGCAACCGTAGTGATGTGCAGCGCTGTGCGGTGGTACGGCCGTGTTCCGGCCGTGTGCCGTGGGACGGGCTCAGTGCTTGGCGGGCAGGAAGCCCACCTTGTCGTACGCCTGGGAGAGCGTCTCCGCGGCGACGGCACGCGCCTTCTCCGCGCCCTTGGCCAGGATCGAGTCCAGGGTCTCGGGGTCGTCCAGATACTGCTGGGTGCGCTCCCTGAAGGGCGTCACGAACTCGACCATGACCTCGGCGAGGTCCGTCTTGAGCGCACCGTAGCCCTTGCCCTCGTACTTCTGCTCCAGTTCCGCGATTCCCGTCCCCGTGAGGGTCGAGTAGATGCTGAGCAGGTTGCTGACACCGGGCTTGTTCTCGGCGTCGTAGCGGATGACGGTGTCGGTGTCGGTGACCGCGCTCTTGACCTTCTTGGCGGTGGCCTTGGGCTCGTCGAGGAGGTTGATGAGCCCCTTCGGCGTGGACGCCGACTTGCTCATCTTGATCGACGGGTCCTGCAGGTCGTAGATCTTCGCCGTCTCCTTGAGGATGTACGGCTTCGGGACGGTGAAGGTCGCGCCGAACCGGCCGTTGAAGCGCTCGGCGAGGTCGCGGGTGAGCTCGATGTGCTGGCGCTGGTCCTCGCCGACCGGGACCTCGTTGGCCTGGTACAGCAGGATGTCCGCGACCTGCAGGATCGGGTACGTGAACAGGCCGACCGAGGCCCGGTCCGCGCCCTGCTTGGCGGACTTGTCCTTGAACTGGGTCATACGGGACGCCTCGCCGAAGCCGGTGAGGCAGTTCATGATCCAGGCGAGCTGGGCGTGCTCGGGGACATGGCTCTGGACGAAGAGCGTGCAGCGCTCGGGGTCGAGCCCGGCCGCGAGGAGCTGGGCGGCGGCGAGGCGGGTGTTGGCGCGCAGCTCGGCCGGGTCCTGCGGGACCGTGATCGCGTGCAGGTCGACGACCATGTAGAACGCGTCGTGGGTCTCCTGCAGAGCCACCCACTGGCGGACGGCGCCGAGGTAGTTGCCGAGGTGGAACGAGCCTGCGGTGGGCTGGATTCCGGAGAGCACGCGGGGTCGATCAGAGGCCATGCTCACCATTCTCTCAGGTCTCGGGGGCCGGTCCGGAACTGGTCGGAAACAGATGGGAACCGATCCGTCTCCGACGGTGTAACAAAGGTGTGAGGACGCGGGAGGGGGGCCGCATCGTCGATGAGGCCGCGGTGATCGCACGCGTACGCGCCGGGGAGCCGGAGGCGTACGCGCAGCTGGTGCGGGCCCATACGGGCATCGCGCTCAGGGCGGCCGCGGCACTCGGGGCGGGTGCGGACGCGGAGGACGTGGTGCAGCAGGCCTTCGTCAAGGCGTACTGCTCGCTGGGCCGGTTCAAGGACGGCGCGGCCTTCAAGCCGTGGCTGCTGGCGATCGTCGCCAATGAGACCAGGAACACAGTGCGTACGGCAGCCCGCCAGCGCACGCTCGCCGGGCGAGAGGCGGCGTTCGTGGAGGCGGAGCCGCTGATACCGGAATCGGCGGACCCGGCGGTGGCAGCGCTGGAGATAGAGCGCCGGGCCGCACTCCAGGCCGCCCTGGAGAAGCTGAGCGAGGAGCACCGCCTGGTCGTCACCTACCGCTATCTCCTGGAGATGGACGAGTCCGAGACGGCCCAGGCCCTGGGCTGGCCCCGGGGCACGGTGAAATCCCGGCTGAATCGCGCACTGCGAAAGCTGGGGCGGCTACTGCCGGATTTTCAGCCTCGGGAGGGAGGTGATGAGCATGAGTGACGAAGGGATGCCGTATGACGGCGACGGGCGGGCTTCGTACGACGGCGACGGACGGCCTCCGTCCGACGGCCACGGACGGGCTTCGTCCGACGGTCAGGGGCCGGGGGCGTCCGACGGTCGCGGGCCTGGGGCATACGACGGTCGCGGGCCTGGGACGTACGACGGTGACGGACCGCGTACTTACGAGCGTGACGGCACCGGGAACCGTCGAGGCGCCGATCGGAACGGTCGGCGTGACGGCGGCGCGGGTGCCGGAGGCCGCGGTCGGTATGGCGGCGGACAGGGGACCGGTGATCGCGGTCGGCGTTCGGACGCCGCGCGGCTGCCCGAGGAGCTGCGGGCGCTCGGCCGCTCGCTGGACGCGCCCGGTGCGGCAGACGGCGCCGAGACGATGGTCGAGCGGGTGCTCGGACAGATACTCGCCGAGCAGGTGCCTGTTCCGGTGGCCGAGCCGCCGGGTGCCGCCGGGCGGCTGCGGGAGGTGCGGCGCTGGACGCGAATGCGGTGGCGTTCCCTGACCGCGGCGCTGTGCGGCCTGCTGACGGTGCTCGTGCTCACGCCCCCCGTGCGGGCGGCGGTCTTCGACTGGTTCGGCTTCGCGGGAGTCGAGGTGCGGTACGACCCGTCGGCGGTCCCCTCACCGGGCGCCGAGGTCCCCGCCTGCGGCCACTCGGTGTCGCTGGCGCACGCCGAACGCCGGGCCGGCTTCGAGCCGCTGGTGCCCGGGAAGCTCGGCATGCCGGACACGGCTGCGGTGACGGGTGAGCCACGGGGGCGGTTCGCGGTCAGCCTGTGCTGGCGGGAGGACGGGCGCACGATACGGCTGGACGAGCGCCGGGCGAGTCTGGACATCGGCTTCGCCAAGACCGTGCGCGAACAGCCGAAATGGCTCTCGCTGGGCACGGATGACTCGGAGGGCGGCTCACCCGACCCGGCCCTGTGGTTCGCCCGGCCGCACCTGCTGACGTTCTGGCTGGTGGACGCGAGCGGGGAGCGCTACACCCGTGAGGAGCGCACTGCCGGGCCCACCTTGCTGTGGACCCGCAGGACCGGGGACGGGACCGTGACGCTGCGGCTGGAAGGGGTGGCGTCGAAGGAGCGGGCGGTGGAGATCGCGCGGTCGCTCGAGAGGCCGTCCGAGGTGCCGTCGAAGTAGTCCGAGGTGTCGGAAGGTCTTCGGAAGGTTGACAGAACCCTCGGAACAGCAGATCCGGAAATAGTGGGTCGGGGATGGGAACCCCGTCGGGTCGGGCGGTGTACCAGAAGTGACACGCGGCTCGGGGACGGGCCGCACGGGGATCGCTCGGCTTGGGGGTTCGGATGGGCGGACATGGGGTCGGCTGCTGGGGAGATCGGTGGCGTCGGCGGGGACAGGGCGCTGGCTGCTCGGGAGATCGGTCGCGTGGGCCTGACACTTCGTGCGAGCACGGGGCGAGCGGGCGGCGCCGGTGGTGTCGTGAACTGGCGGCGCTGACAGGGACGTTGACGGCAACACTCGCCCTCCTGGTCTGGGGCGCGGCACCCGCCTCGGCCGGAGGACCGACGAGCGTGCTCCTGGTCTCCCCGGAGAGCACGGAGACGGCCTCGCTGTACTACTCCGACAAGGACTACGTCGAACTGGGGCAGCTACTGGACGCACCGGGCACGGGCACGCGTGACAAGCCGCCCGAGGCCGACCTGACGGCAGCCCGCCAAGTCAACGTCACCTGGATGATCCACGACGTGACGCCTTGGCGCCTCGACCAGGTCTTCCCCCTCGACGACGGGCGAGACGTCTGGATACACACCGCGGCCAACCTGGACAGGACAAGGAACGGGACCTGGCACCGCGCCGATCATCCGACCCAGCTGCGCGCCCTGCTCAAGGGGCTGGGCCTGATGGGCAAGGCCTCGGCCGACACGGCGGCCAACGCAGCCGAGGCGACCGAGGTGACCGAGGCCTCCCCGGCCCGGGCGACGCGGTCGGGCGGCGCCACGGACTGGTGGTGGGCACTGCCGGGCGCGGCGGCTGGGGCGGTGCTGGCGCTGTTCCTGCGCCCATACGTCGCCCGCCTGCCACTGGACCGTCTGCGGCGGGGTGAGCCAGGGCCGAGGCAGGAATTGCGGGACGTGTGAGGGCTGGCTCGGGAAGCCGATGCAGCTCGTCGCCGGCGGACGGCTGATGTGGGCCCATGTGAGCTGAGGTGGTCCGGGGTGGTCCGGCGTGGCCGGTATGGGACGTGATGGGGCTGATGGGACGTGGAGGGGGACGGATGAGGGCACTAGGCCGAAGGTGGATCAGAGAGGGAAGGACACGGCTCACCCGGCTCGTGCCGATGTCGGCTGCGCTGGTCCTCTCCGGGCTGTCCGGGACCCTGACGACCGCGGCGGCCGCGCCGACGCAGGGCCGGGACGTCCCAGACGTGGCGGTGGTCGTCGCGGGCGGGACGGGACGGACGGCGGCGTTGCGCTCCGGCGAGCCGGCCTTCGCCCGCCTGTGGCAGCTGTTGCAGCCGACGTACGTCGGAACGGAGCGGGTGTCGGAGGACTGGGCCGAGGGCCGTCATCCGCCTATGCGGATCACGGTGGTCTGGGGGCTGACGGGAGTCGGTGGCTGGCCGCAGACGGACCGGCCTCCGGGAGGGGATGTGGCCATCCAGCGGCAGGACCAGCTCTTCGTGGCCCAGGACGGCACCCCATGGGTGCGGTCGGATCTCGCGCCGGAGGTGGAGGACGACGACATCCGCTGGCACCGGGCGCCGCGCACCGTCTTCGAGCGGCTGGACCTGGCGAGGCTGCTCGGCGAGCCGGAGGACGGGCTCGTCGCGAACGCGACCGCAGGGGCCCGGCCCGGCTCCACGCTGGATGACGCCGGGTGGGCGGTGGCCGGGCTGGCCGCAGGGTTCGCGACAGGGATCGGCGGCACGTTGCTGATACGCCGCGCGGCGGCCCGGCCGGGAGCCGGACCGCCGCGGGAGGAACCACGTCAGGAGTTGATCGACCTGGACCTGTGAGGCCCTCAGTGAATCGTCGCGGGCCTCAGCCCAGGTCGATCTCCGGGTACAGCGGGAAGCCGGCCACGAGGTCGGTGGCGCGGTGGGAGATCTCGTCGGCGATCTTCGGGTCGAGCACGTGCTGGGCCTTGGAGGGCGCGCCCTTGCTGGTGGTGCCGGCCTCGGTGGTGGTGAGGACGCGGTCGATGAGGGCGGCGACCTCGTCCATCTCGGCGGTGCCCAGGCCACGGGTGGTCAGGGCGGGGGTGCCGATGCGGATACCGGAGGTGTACCAGGCGCCGTTCGGGTCGGCGGGGATGGCGTTGCGGTTGGTGACGATGCCGGACTCGAGGAGCGCGGCCTCTGCCTGACGGCCGGTGAGGCCGTAGGAGGAGGCGACGTCGATGAGGTTCAGGTGGTTGTCGGTGCCGCCGGTCACGAGGGTCGCGCCCCGGCGCATCAGGCCCTCGGCGAGCGCGCGGGAGTTGTCCACGATGCGCTGGGCGTAGTCCCGGAAGGAGGGCTGACGTGCTTCGGCGAGGGCGACGGCCTTGGCGGCCATGACGTGCGGGAGCGGGCCGCCGAGGACCATCGGGCAGCCGCGGTCGACCTGGTCCTTGAGGGAGTCGTCGCACAGGACCATGCCGCCGCGCGGGCCGCGCAGCGACTTGTGGGTGGTGGTCGTGACGATCTGGGCGTGCGGGACCGGGTCGAAGTCGCCGGTGAGGACCTTGCCAGCGACTAGACCCGCGAAGTGGGCCATGTCGACCATGAGCGTGGCGCCGACCTCGTCGGCGATCTCACGCATGATCCGGAAGTTCACGAGACGGGGGTAGGCGGAGTAGCCGGCGACGATGATCAGCGGCTTGAACTCGCGGGCGGAGGCGCGCAGCGCCTCGTAGTCGATGAGGCCCGTGGCGGGGTCGGTGCCGTAGGAGCGCTGGTCGAACATCTTGCCGGAGATGTTCGGGCGGAAGCCGTGGGTGAGGTGGCCGCCGGCGTCCAGGGACATGCCGAGCATGCGCTGGTTGCCGAAGGCGCGGCGCAGTTCCGCCCAGTCGGCCTCGGAGAGGTCGTTGACCTGGCGGACGCCGGCCTTCTCCAGGGCGGGGGCCTCGACGCGGGCGGCGAGGACGGCCCAGAAGGCGACGAGGTTGGCGTCGATGCCGGAGTGCGGCTGGACGTAGGCGTGGCGGGCGCCGAAGAGCTCCTTGGCGTGCTCGGCGGCGAGGGACTCGACGGTGTCGACGTTGCGACAGCCGGCGTAGAAGCGGCGGCCGACGGTGCCCTCGGCGTACTTGTCGCTGAACCAGTTGCCCATCGCGAGGAGGGTGGCCGGGGAGGCGTAGTTCTCGGAGGCGATCAGTTTGAGCATCTCGCGCTGGTCGGCGACCTCCTGGCCGATGGCGTCGGCCACGCGCGGCTCGACGGCGCGGATCACGTCGAGAGCGGCACGGAAGGCGGTGGACTCGGTGGAGAGGGGCTCGGCTGACATGGGGACCTCCGGACGTCGTGTGCAGCGTTCACGGTACGGCCCAGGCGCACGGCACTCGGTGCTGGACAACGGGGTCCAGTGGGCCGCTCCCCGATGGTCGGTCCCATCCCAGCGCGCCAGTCACGGCCCGTCGATCAGCCTACCGGGCGCGCCGACGGAGCATGGTCCCGCGTCCACCATGCGAGCAACGATAGGAAGGGGCCGCAAAACACTCGAACGGCCAGAAATGGACAGTGACCGCGAGCCTCGTGTCCGGCGGAGCGCGAGCCCCTCGTGGTGGCGGAACGGAGAGCCCCGTGAGTACGTCGAGCACGACCGAATCCCTGATCGCCGCGGCCGACGCGCACAGCGCGCACACCTATCACCCGTTGCCGGTCGTGGTGGCGACGGCGGACGGGGCCTGGATGACGGATGTGGAGGGGCGGCGGTATCTGGATCTGCTGGCCGGGTATTCGGCGCTCAACTTCGGGCACGGCAACCGGCGGATCGTGGAGGCGGCGAAGGCGCAGTTGGAGCGGGTGACGCTGACGTCGCGGGCGTTTCATCACGACCGGTTCGCTGCGTTCTGCGAGCAGCTCGCCGAGCTGTGCGGGATGGAGACGGTGCTGCCGATGAACACGGGGTCGGAGGCGGTGGAGACGGCGGTGAAGACCGCCCGGAAGTGGGGGTACCGGGTCAAGGGCGTGCCGGCGGAGATGGCGAAGGTCGTGGTCGCGGGGAACAACTTCCACGGCCGTACGACGACGATCATCAGCTTCTCCACCGACCCGGAGGCACGGGCGGACTTCGGCCCGTACACGCCGGGCTTCGAGATCGTGCCGTACGGGGATCTGACGGCGATGCGGGCGGCGTTGACGGAGAACACCGTGGCCGTGTTGCTGGAGCCCATCCAGGGCGAGGCGGGGGTCCTGGTTCCCCCGGAGGGCTATCTGCCAGCGGTGCGGGAGCTGACGCAGGAGCGGAATGTGCTCTTCGTGGCGGACGAGATCCAGTCGGGGCTCGGGCGCACGGGTCGTACGTTCGCGTGCGAGCACGAGGGTGTGGTGCCGGACATGTATGTGCTCGGGAAGGCGCTCGGGGGCGGGATCGTGCCGGTGTCGGCGGTGGTGTCCAGCGCGGCGGTGCTCGGGGTGTTCCGGCCCGGGGAGCATGGGTCGACCTTCGGCGGGAATCCGCTGGCCTGTGCGGTGGCGCTGGAGGTGATCGCGATGCTGCGGACGGGTGAGTTCCAGGCGCGGGCGGCGGAGCTGGGCGAGCATCTGCACCGGGAGCTGGGGGCGTTGACGGGGACCGGGCGGGTCACGGCGGTGCGCGGGCGCGGGTTGTGGGCGGGGATCGACATCGCCCGGACGTACGGCACCGGGCGGGAGGTGTCCGAGAAGCTGATGGAGCGGGGCGTGCTGGTGAAGGACACCCAGGGGGCGACGATCCGTATCTCGCCGCCCCTGGTGATCGGGAAGGAGGATCTGGACTGGGGGCTCGCCCAGTTGCGGGGTGTGCTCGGGGGGTGAGTCGGCCGTTCGCCCGCCGACCGCTTCAGTGGTGCGCGGTGTGCCGGCTTCAGCGGGGCGCGGTGTGGTCGAGGATCGCCGTGGCGAGGGGCTTGTGGATCTCGGGCGGGAGTGCGTGGCCCATGCCGGGGATCTCGACGACATGGGCGCCGTGGATGGTCTGGGCCAGATGGTGGGCGTGCGGGAGGGGGAAGACCGGTTCGGCGGGGGCGGAGATGACGAGGGTGGGGACCGTGGTCCGGGCGAGTTGTTCGGTGCGGAGCATGCCGGAGTGGTCGGCGCGGCCGTGGGCGTCGCCGGGCCTGTGGTGGCCGGTGTGTGCGACGACCTTGCGGTCGAGGGAGTGGAAGTAGTCGGCGTCGAAGGGGAGTTGGTCGCCGGACAGGAGCCGCCAGTGGGTGACCCGCCGGTTCAGTTCCGCCTCCTGCCCCTCGTCGGTCCACGGCTGGGACCACAGGTCCAGGATGCGGGGGTCGATGCCGGGGAGGTCCTCGGGTGGGGTGCGGGTGCCGTCCGGGTGGCGGTACGGGGTGTCGCTGAGGGCGGCCGTGCCGATGAGGGTCGCGCTCAGCAGGCGGTCGGGGTGGTCGGCGATCAGGAGCTGGGTGAGCATGCCGCCCAGCGACATGCCGACGACATGGGCGCGTGCGACGCCGAGTCCGTCCAGGACGGCGAGGGCGTCGTCGGCGAGGGTGGTGAGGGGGTAGGGCTGGTCGTCGTAGGCCCAGGTGGAGCGGCCGGTGTCGCGGTGGTCGTAGCGGATGACGCGGTGGTGGGCGGCGAGGAGGCCGACGAGTTCGTCCGGCCAGCCGAGCCCGGAGGCCTGGGCGCCCATGATCAGGAGGAGTGGGGGTGCGTCGGGGGCGCCGTGGTCTTCCGCCCAGAGGCGGATGCCGGGTGCCGCGTCGATGGAGTGTTCCACGGGGGTCTCCCTCTGGTGCGCGGTGGCCGGCTGCCGGGCCACCTTCCGTCATGCGAGACGAGACGTATCGTATCGCATAGCCGAGGGATGTGCCACGCGGATTTCGAGGCGCCGGCGGGCCGGGGGCGGTACGTTCCGCACAGGACGCGTGACGGAGAGGCATGGTCGTCATGGGTGGAGCCGGCGGTGCGGGGCGGGGGCTGCTGTTTCGGGGCAGTGATGTCGAGGAGTTGCACGCACTGGTCAGTGCGCGGTTCGCGCCGCATCGGCTGACGGTGCTGGACGAGCACCCGGTCGACGGGCGGTTCCGGTGTGTGCACGAGGGCGGCGTGGCGCTGTATGAGCTGGGGTACGGGGCGGAGGTCGATGTCACGCCCGGTGAGCTGCCGGAGTTCTACAACATCCATGTGCCGCTGGCCGGGGACGGGGTCGTGACGGCGGACGGGGTGGCGTTGGCGTCCGCGCTGAGCGTCGTCAATCCGGGGCAGCGGCTGTCGATGCGGTGGAGTGGGGAGACGCTGAACCGGGTGCTGATCGTTCCCCGGGCCACCCTCGACCGGGCGCTCGCGGTGCGGCTGGGTGAACTGCCGTCCGCGCCCGTGCGGTTCGCGCCGGTGCTGGATCCGCGGGTGGGGATGGTGAGGGCGTGGTTGCGGGTGGTGCGGGCGTTCGCGGAGTTCGCGGACTCGGAGTTGGCGGCGCGGTCGCCGCTGGGGGTGGGGCACTTCGAGCAGTTGCTGGTGAACGGGCTGCTGGACGCCCAGCCGCACCTGCTCAGCGATGCCGTGGCGGGGCGGGGGCCGGCGGTGCTGCCCAGTGCGGTGCGGCGGGCCGCGGACTTCTGTGCCGAGCATGCGCATGAGCCCATATCCGTCGCCGACATGGCGGTGGCGGCGCGGGTGAGTGTGCGGAGTCTGAGGGAGGGGTTCCGGGTTCATCTGGCGATGACCCCGCTGGCGTATCTGCGGCGGGTCCGGCTGGATCGGGCGCGGCGCGACCTGCTGGCGATCGCGGACGGGCATGGGCTGGGGACGGTCACCGATGTGGCGTTGCGGTGGGGGTTCGCGCATCTGGGGCGGTTCACCGGGCACTATCGGCAGGTGTACGGGGAGACGCCGTCACAGACGTTGCGGCGGGGCTCGGGCTATCCACAAAAGGGTGCGGTCTCCGCCGTAAGCGGATAGCGGGCCGGTCGGCGCCGGGGCGATGCTGGAGGCCTGCCGCCCGGGTCGTGGACGGTGGTTCGGGGGAGCCGAGCCGGGCGGCAGCATCGACCCCGGTCGAGCCAACGCCCTCTCGGCGTAACGCCGTTACAGGATCACATACGGCCGCTATGGGTCATGTGCGACCGTTACAGGGTCACGTACGGCCGTTACAGGATCACGTGCGGCAGGAAGCGCGCGTACTCGTCCGTGATCAGGCCGGACGACTCGCGGATGCCGAGGCCCGCCGCCTCGTCCTCGACGACCCACGCGCCGAGGACGACGCGGTTGCCGTCGAAGGCGGGCAGGGGGGCCAACTGCTGGTAGCAGCAGGGTTCTTCGCGGACGACCGCCTCGGCGCCGGGTTCGTGGATCGTCACGCCCGCGCCCTCCCGGCCCAGCAGGGGCTTGGCGACGTAGCCCGTGGTGCTCGCCAGCTCCCGTGGCCCGTCGAGATAGGCGGGGAGGAGGTTCGGGTGGTCCGGGTGGAGCTCCCAGAGGATGGCGAGGAGGGCCTTGTTGCTGAGGAGCATCTTCCAGGCCGGTTCGATCCAGAGGGTCGAGCCCGTGCCGCCGCCGTTGTCCAGGGTGTCGAGGACGTGGTCGGCGAAGCGGTCGGTGGTGAGCCACTCCCAGGGGTAGAGCTTGAAGCAGCTGCGGATGAACCGGAGCCGGGTGTCGACGAAGCGGCCGGAGAGGCGGTCCCAGCCGATCTCCTCCATGGAGATCCAGCCGGTGTCCAGGCCCGCCTGTTCCGCGGTCTCCTTCAGATAGGCGACCGTCATCATGTCCTCGCCGAGCTCGTCGGCCGAGGAGTACGCGAAGTAGAGCGGGGCGCCGGGCGGAAGCAGGGCGGACTGCTTCTGCCAGGCCGCGATGAGGCGTTCGTGGAGGGAGTTCCACTGGTCGGCGCCGGGAAAGCGTTCCTCCATCCAGAACCACTGGGGGGAGGCGGCCTCGACCAGTGAGGTCGGGGTGTCGGCGTTGTACTCCAGGAGCTTGGCCGGGCCGGTGCCGTCGTAGCGGAGGTCGAAGCGGCCGTAGAGGGAGGGGAGTTCGGCGCGGCGGCGCCAGGCCTCGGCGACCGCGTCCGCGACGCGCGGGTCGGTGATGCCGAGGTCGGCGAAACGGTTCTCGGCGACGATGTGCTCGGCCGCCGTCAGGCACATGCCGTGGAGTTCCTCGACGACCTCCTCCAGCGCCTCGACCTCGGCCAGGGAGAACACGTAGTGGGCGCTCTCGTCCCAGTAGGGGCGCAGGGAGTTGTCGGGGTGGCGGGTGAGGGGGTAGATGAGCCCCTGTTCCTCGACTGTCTGCTGCCAGCCGGGGCGGGGCTCGATCGTGCGGCGCTCCATCTGTACGGGTCCTGCTCAGCCGCCGCTGCTGCCCGAGCCCGAGCAGCCGAAGCCGCCGCGGTCGACGGCCTCGCTGCGGCTGAAGGTGCCGTAGTCGGCGCGGCCGTCGTCGATGTCGGCGTCGTAGTACCAGGAGGCGTCGGAGCTGCTGCCGGAGCCGGTCTTCTTGCGGCTCTTGCCGTAGGAGGAGCTGGAGGTGGTGGAGCCGGAACTGCAGTTCTTGTCGGCGATGACCTTGTAGCCCTCGTAGGTGTAGCTGTCGCGGTCGACGCAGCGGCGGTCCGGTTCCGAGCCGCAGGACGTCAGGGCCGCGGCTATGACTCCCATGCCGCCGAGTACGACCGTGCTGGAGCGCAGCCGCCGTCGCGTGTCTGCCATCTGTGTCTCCCCCGATGATCCGGTTGTTGCCCGTGATCCGGTTCCTGCCCGGCGATCCGGGTCCGGTCCGGTGATCCGGTGTTCCTGTCCGGCGGACAGCCTAGAGATCATTGCGAGTGCGACTGTCGGCGGGGCTGGCCTTCTCCCGCTCACCTACAGTCGCTTTGTGCTCATTGGGATGGTGTGTGCGCTTGGTGCGGCGGTCTGTTTCGGTACGGCCACCGTTCTGCAGGCGATGGCCGCACGGGCGGCGAGCGCGCAGGGGGGCCGGGGCGGCGAGGCGGGGGTATTGCTGCGGGCGCTGCGGCAGTGGCGGTATCTGGCCGGACTGGCCCTGGACGGGCTCGGGTTTCTGCTCCAGGTCGTTGCCCTGCGGTCGCTTCCCATCTACGCCGTCGGGGCGGCGTTGGCCTCCAGTCTCGCGGTGACGGCCGTGGTCTCGGCACGGTTGCTGCATGTGCGATTGCGGCGCGGCGAGTGGGCCGCGGTGGGGGTGGTGTGCGCCGGGCTGGCGATGCTCGGGCTCGCCTCGGGGGCGGAGGGGGATCTGGGCGGGTCGGACGCGCTGAGGTTCGCGATGCTCGGGGTGGCGCTGGCGGTGCTGGGCGTGGGGCTGGCGGGTGGGCGGCTGCCGGAGCGGGGGCGGGGGCTGGTGCTCGGGCTGGCGGCCGGGTTCGGGTTCGGGGTGGTGGAGGTGGCGGTACGGCTGATCGACTCGCTCGCGGTGCCGGAGCTGCTGGCGAATCCGGCGACGTATGCGCTGCTGCTGGGTGGTGGGGCGGCGTTTCTGGCGCTGACGTCGGCGTTGCAGCGGGGGTCGGTGACGACGGCCACGGCGGCCATGGTGATCGGGGAGACGGTCGGGCCGGCGCTGGTGGGGGTGGTGTGGCTGGGGGACCGTACGCGGGAGGGGTTGGGGTGGCTGGCCGTGCTGGGGTTCGCGGTGGCGGTGGCGGGCGCGTTGGCGCTGGCCCGGTTCGGGGAGCTGCCGCAGGAGCCCGCGCCGTCGGCCGCCCCCGAGATTTCCCCGAGGCCTTCCCGGAGGTCCGGGGCCTGACCTGTTCCCTGGCGTTCCGTACGGCCGGAGGGGCCGGCCGGAGCAGGGGAAACAGGGGGTGGTCATGGGACCGAACGACGCTCAGATCGTCAGGGTGTTCAGCCGCGAGCCGGGCTCGCAGATCGCGGATGTGACGCTGGACCCCGGCCAAAGGAGAGCACGGGCAGTTCGAGGAAGCGGCCGCACTGCCCTCGGAAGCCGTGCGCCGCCGCCCGTTCGACGCCGACCTGCGGCTGGCCCGGGCCGTCCAGCCGGCGCAGCTGGACCGCGCGGAAGGGGCCCTGCGGGACGTGGACGTCGTCCTCACCCGGTGCCCCACGCACATCCCGGCCCTGTCCGGCCGGGCAGCGCTGCTCACCCACGCCGGCCGGACCGGCGAGGCCCTCGGCAGCTCCGCCCTGGCCGTGCGGCTGGCCCCGAAGTGCGTGACGGCGCTGCTGGTGAAGGGACTGGTCCATGTCATGCGCGAGGAGCGCGACAAGGCGCGCCGGGTGCTCGGCCGCGCGGAGCGGACCGCTCCCGGACATCCCCGGGTCGCCGGGGCGCGGGCCGCCGCCGAGGCCGGGCCCGATCCACGCGCGGCCCTCACCGAACTGCCCGACGGCCCGCTGAACTGCCGCCCCTCCGTCCACGCCGACACTCGCTACGTCCAGGCCGTGTGCCACTACCGTCTCGACCGGTGGGACGAGTCCCGGCGCGCTGTCCCTGTGGGTCCCCGGCACCGCATCCACCATGAGCGGCCACACCGACCGGGCCAGCCGTGATCTGGGCCGACTGGCCGGGCTCGACCCGAACGGCGAGCTGACCCAGCAGCCCGCCGCCCACCTCGCGGCGGCCTCCCGGCCGGGGCCGCCCAGACCGACTGGAGCAAGCGGGTCTGGGAGGTGCTCCAGCGGGTGAGCGCGGTCGTCGGCATCGCGGGCGCCCTTTGTTCACAGGCTTTGAGCTACGGCAGCACCCGGCACAACGCCTCCAGCGCCCCCGCCCACGCGTGATCCGGCGGCGTCCCGTACCCCACCACCAGCGCGTCCGTCGGCTCCACCGGGGCGGACGCGTGGCGGAAGGAGGCCAGGCCGTGGAGGGCGAGGCCCTGCCAGGTGGCCGCCTGGACCACCGACTGTTCCGTGCCGGGCGGCAGGCGCAGCAGGACGTGCAGGCCGGCCGCGATGCCGGTGACGTGGAGGTGCGGGGCGTGGGTGGCCAGGGCCCGGACCAGGGCGTCCCGTCGGCGGCGGTAGCGCAGGCGGGCGGCGCGGACGTGGCGGTCGTAGGCGCCGGACGTGAGGAACTGCGCCAGGGTCAGCTGGTCCAGCGCGCCACACGTGTCCACGTGGCCCTTCGCCGCCGTCACCTCCTCCACCAGCGCCGGCGGCAGCACCATCCAGGCGAGCCGCAGGCCGGGGGCGAGGGACTTGCTGGCGGTGCCCAGGTAGACGACGTGGTCGGGGTCCAGGCCCTGGAGCGCGCCCACGGGCTGGCGGTCGTAGCGGAACTCGCCGTCGTAGTCGTCCTCCAGGACCAGGCCGCCGGTGCGGCGCGCCCAGTCCACCACCGTCGGCCGGCGGTCGCGGTGCAGGGGCACGCCCATGGGGAACTGGTGGGCGGGGGTGAGGAGGAGTGCCGACTGGTCCGTCAACTCCCCCGGGTTCGTGCCGAGTTCGTCGAACGGGAGGGGGACCGTGGCCAGGCCCGCCGCCGTCAGCTGTCTCCAGTGCGGCGGCAGGCCGTACGACTCCACCGCCGCCGTCTGCGCCCCGCGCGCCCGCAGCACCCTGCCGAGCAGCTGCAGTCCGTGCCCGAATCCCGCGCACACCACGATGCACTCGGGGTCGGCGCGTACGCCCCGCGCGCGGGAGAGGTAGACGGCGAGGGCGGCACGCAGTTCGGCGCGGCCGCGCGGGTCGCCGTAGCCGAGGGCCTCGTGCGGGGCGGCGAGGAGGGCGCGGCGGGCCGCCTTGAGCCACTCCGTGCGGGGGAAGGAGGCGAGGTCCGGGGAGCCCGGGAGCAGGTCGTAGGCGGGGCGGGGGCGTTGCGTGCGGGGTGCGGCGGTGACGCGGGGCGAGGCCAGGCGGCGGGGTGGGGGTGGGGCGGGGGCGCCTGCCGGTGGGAGCATCATGCGGCCACCGGCCGGCGCGAACGCCGTGTCCTCCTCGGCCGACGGGAACCCCGTGCCGTCGCCGGTCGGCGAAGTCATCGCCCGGTCGGCCACCCGGGTGCCCGAACCCTGGCGGGCCGTGAGCCAGCCCTCGGCGACCAGGTCGGCGTAGGCCTCGGCGACCGTGTTGCGGGCGATGCCGAGGTCGGCGGCGAGGGAGCGGGAGGACGGCAACCGGGTGCCCGGTGCGAGGCGTCCGGTGCGGACCGCGTCGCGCAGCGCGTCGGTCAGGCCTCGGCGCAGGCCCGGACCCGCAGGTTCCAGGTGCAGGTCGATGCCCAGAGTGGCCCAAGGTTTTGGCATGAAAGTGGACCATACTCCTGGGCTGCTTCGCTTCTAGGGTCGAGATCATGACGACGACAGAGACCACCACCGCAGTGGAGTACGCCCCCGAACACCCCGCCCGCCTCAACTGGGCCCAGCACGTCCCCGAGGTCTACAAGGCGATGATCCGGCTCGACGCGGCCGCCCGGAAGGGGATCGACCCGAGGCTGGGGGAGCTGGTGAAGATCCGCGCCTCGCAGCTCAACCACTGCGCGTTCTGCCTCGACATGCACACCAAGGACGCGCTCGCGGCGGGCGAGAGCGTCGAACGGATCGTGCAGCTCAGCGCGTGGGAGGAGTCCGCGCACTTCTACACCCCGAAGGAGCTCGCGGCGATCGAGCTGACGGAGGCCGTGACCGTACTGACGGACGGCTTCGTGCCCGACGAGGTGTACGCGAAGGCCGCCAAGCACTTCGAGGAGGCCGAGCTGGCGCAGCTCATCGCCGCGATCACGGTGATCAACGCGTGGAACCGGTTCGGCGTGACCTGCCGTATGGCGCCGGGGCACTACCAGCCGGGGCAGCACGGGTGACGGTCCGCACCCGGCTGCTCGACCCGGCGGTCGGACAGGCCATGTCCACGCTCAGCGCGACCGCCAAGAGGGGCCTCGGCGACCCGGCCCTCGCCGAACTCGTGGTGATCCGGGCCTCGCAGCTCAACCACTGCGCGTTCTGCCTGGACATGCACCTCGCCATCGCCCGCAAGCACGGCGTGAGCGAGGAGCAGCTCGATCTGCTGACCGCCTGGGAGGAGGCCGAGGACGTCTTCGACGAGCGGGAACGGGCCGCGCTCGCGCTGACCGAGGCGGTCACCCTGCTCACGGACGGCTTCGTGCCCGACGAGGTCTACGACCGTGCCGCCGCGCACTTCGACGCGCCCCGACTCGCCCATCTCATCGGGCTGATCGTCGCCATCAACAGCTGGAACCGGATGATGGTCAGCCGACGCATTCCACCAGGGGGACACACACCGTGACCGACATCGTGACCCGGACCGGCAGCAAGGTCGACGCCTTACGCGCACTCCACCGGCGCCGCTCCCCCGACGACCCGCTCGTCCTGCCCGGCCCGTGGGACGCCGCGAGCGCCCGCGTCTTCGTCGAGGCCGGGTTCCCGGCGCTCGCCACGCCCAGCGCGGGGGTCGCCGCCTGCCTCGGGTACGAGGACGGGCAGACCCCGGCCGACGAGATGTTCGCGGCGGTCGCCCGGATCGTCGGTGCCGTCGACGTGCCGGTGTCGGCGGACATCGAGGGCGGGTACGGGATCGCGCCCGAGGAGCTCGTGGAGCGGCTGCTGGAGACCGGCGCCGTGGGGTGCAACCTGGAGGACTCCGAGGGCGGGGTCCTCAAGGACCCGCGCGCGCACGCCGACTGGCTCGCCGCGGTACGGCACGCCGCCGCCGACCGGCTCTTCGTCAACGCCCGTATCGACACCTTCGTCCGGGGCGACTGCGACCCGAAGCGGGCTGCCGAGGCGGCCATCGAGCGGGCCGCGTTGTACGTCGCCGCCGGCGCCGACTGCGTGTATCCGATCGGCGCCCCCACCGACGTACTGCCGCTGCTGCGGTCCGGGATCCAGGGGCCGATCAATGTGCACGGCACGGTCGCGGGCGGCCCCTCGCCCACCGAACTCGGTGAACTCGGGGCCACCCGGATCACGTTCGGGCCGCAGCTCCAGCGCGGCGCCGCTCAGGCGCTCCGGGACATCGCGGCCGGCCTCACGAAGTGACCGTCGGGCCGGCCACGCCTCCATGAGGTCAGGACAGCCACGCCTTCCACGTGGACTCGTGGCTGTCCACCCACTTCTTCGCCGCCTCCTCCGGGGACAGCTTCTGCTCGGCGATCATCAGGGAGACCTCGTTCTGGTCCTCGGTCGTCCACTTGAAGTTCTTCAGCAGGGCCGCCGCCTCGCCGCCGTCCTTCGCGAAGTCGGCGTTGAGGTACTTCTGGAGCGGGGTGTGCGGATAGGCGCAGGCGACCTTCTCCGGGTCCGCGTCGCAGCCCTCCTTGTACGCCGGCAGCTTCACCTCGGTCATCGGGACCTTCTTGAACAGCCACTGCGGCTCGTACCAGTACGTCAGGAAGGGCTTCTTCTCCTTGGCGAACTGTTCGATCTGGGTGATCTGCGCGGCCTCCGAACCGGCGAACACCACCTGGTAGTCCAGGTCCAGGTTCGCCACCAGCGCCTTGTCATTGGTGACGTAGGAGGGCGAGCCGTCCATCAGCTGGCCCTTGGCGCCGCTCTCCGCGGTGCGCATCCGGTCGGCGTACTTGTTCAGGTTCTTCCAGTCGGTGACGTCCGGGTGCTGCTCGGCGAAGTACGTCGGGACGTACCAGCCGATGTGCCCGGTGACCCCGAGGTCGCCGCCGGGCACGATCGTCTTCTTGTCCTTGACGTACCGCTGCTCCTCCTCCGGGTGACCCCAGTCCTCCAGGAGCGCGTCGACCCGGCCCTGGCTGAGCGCGTCCCAGGCGGGCACCTCGTCGATCTGGACGGTGTCGACGCGGTAGCCGAGCTCCTTCTCCAGCAGGTACTGGGCGACGGCCACGTTGGCCTGCGCGCCGACCCAGGACTGCACGGACAGGGTCACGGTCTTGGCGCCCTGGGCGTTCGCGAACGGCGAGGACTGCTTGGTCATGTCGGCGGCACCACAGCCGGTGAGCAGGGCCAGCGAGGACACGCCGGCCACTACGGCAGTCGTACGCATACGTCGGATGCGAAGTCGCATGTCACACTCCCTTCTTCGCGCGGCGTTCCGTCGGCTGCGTCACCCGGTCCAGCATCAGGCCGAGGCAGACGATGGCCGCGCCGGCCACCAGACCGGTCGCCAGGTCGCCCTGCGCGAGGCCGAAGACGACGTCGTAGCCGAGCGCGCCTCCGCCGACCAGGCCGCCGATGATGACGACGGCGAGGACCAGGACCACGCCCTGGTTGACGGCTAGCAGCAACGCCGGGCGGGCGAGCGGGAGCTGGACCTGCCGCAACTGCTGGGCGGGGGTCGCGCCGAGCGAGCGGGACGACTCCAGGGCGGCCGGGTCGACCTGGCGCAGGCCCTGGGTGGTGATGCGGACGACGGCGGGCAGCGCGTAGACCACGGCCGCGGCGACCGCGGGTGCGCGGCCCACGCCGAACAGGGCCACCACCGGGATCAAATACACGAACTGCGGCATCGTCTGGAAGACGTCCAGGACGGGACGCAGCAGGCGTTCGACGCGGTCGCTGCGGGCGGCGGCGATGCCGATCGCGAAGCCCAGGACCAGGGTGACGGCCACGGCCGCCAGGACCTGGGAGAGCGTGTCGAGCGACGGGTTCCACACACCCAGGACGCCGATCGCGGCCATGGCGAGCACGGCGGTCAGCGCCGTGCGCCAGGTGCCGATCAGCCAGGCGAGGGTGGCGACGATCAGCAGGAGCGACCACCAGGGCAGCCACTGCAGACCGTCGCGCAGGGGGTTGAGGATCCAGGTGGTGAAGTGGGCGGCCCAGTCGGCGGTGCCGCCGATGACGGGGACGCCCGAGTAGAGGTGGTCGGTCATCCAGCCGACGGCCCGGTTGACCGGCTCGGCGATGTTCAGGGTCCAGGCGTCGGGCCAGTCGAGGCGGCCCGAGAGACGCGCGGCGACGGCGGTGGCAACGGTGGCGATCAGGGCGTACAGCCAGCGCGCCCGGCCGTTCGGCTGCGGCTCGTCACCGAGCCGCTCCCCCGCCGCGCCGGTCACCCGGTCCAGGACGACGGCGAGCAGCACGATCGGGATGCCGGCCGCGAGGGCCGCGCCGACGTCGACCGTGGCCAGCGCCTGGTAGACGCGGTCACCGAGGCCTCCCGCGCCGATGACCGACGCGATGACCGCCATGGACAGCGCCATCATGATCGTCTGGTTGAGGCCGAGGAGGAGTTCCTTGCGGGCCAGCGGGATACGGGCGGTCAGCAGGCGCTGGCGCGCGGTGGTGCCGAGCGACTCGACCGCCTCCAGCACCTCCTTGTCGGCGCCGCGCAGGCCGAGGGCGGTCAGGCGGGCCATCGGCGGGGCGGCGTAGACGACGGTGGCCAGGACGGCGGCGGGGACGCCCATGCCGAAGACCAGCACGACGGGGAGGAGGTATGCGTACGCCGGGAGCACCTGCATGGTGTCCAGGACGGGGCGCAGCATCCGGTCCATACGGTCGGACAGTCCGGCGGCGAGGCCGAGCAGCATGCCCACGACGACCGAGGCGAGCACCGCCACGGCCATCAGCGCGAGGGTCTGCATGGTCGGGATCCACATGCCGAGGAACCCGCAGGCCAGGAACGCGACGCCGGTGCCGGCGGCGAGCCTCCAGCCGGCCACACGCCAGGCGATCAGGGACGCGGCGGCGGTGACGCCGGCCCATCCGGCCGCGAGCAGCACCAGGTACACGGCGCGTACGGAGAGCACGACCGCGTTGCTGATGTGCCCGAAGAAGTAGAGGAACAGCGGGTGGCTGTCGCGGTTGTCGATGATCCAGGTGCTGGTGTCGGTGAGCGGCTGGGAGACGTCGACGGTCAGCGCGTCCGGCCAGGTGCCGCTCGCCCAGCGGGCGTTGGCCAGCGGGACGAGGATCGCGGCGACCAGCGCCAGCAGCAGGAGCTTGCGGACGACCGGGCGTTTGAGGAAGCCGGGCAGGGTGGCCTGCGGGGCGGAAGCGGTGACGGTGGCCATCAAGCCACCTCCTTACGCTGCTGCGTCCCCGCTACGACGCCGAGGAGCCGTTCGTGGTCGACCACCCCCAGACACCGTCCCCCTTCCATGACCCGGGCCGGGGCACCGCTGCGCGCCACGGCCTCGATCGCCTCGGACACCGTCGCGTCCGGCGCGAGCGCCGGGCCGTTGCCGGCCTCGTCCGCCGACGCGGCGCGCATGGCCGTACGGACCGTCAGGACCTGCTCGCGCGGGACGTCGCGGACGAACTCGCGGACGTAGTCGTCGGCCGGGGAGCCCACGATCTCCTCGGGGGTGCCCAGCTGGACCACGGCGCCGTCGCGCATGAGGGCGATGCGGTCGCCGAGCTTGAGGGCCTCGCTGAGGTCGTGGGTGATGAAGACCATCGTGCGGCCCTCCTCGCGGTGCAGGCGGACGACCTCCTCCTGCATGTCCCGCCGGATCAGCGGGTCGAGCGCGCTGAACGGCTCGTCGAAGAGCAGCACCTCGGGGTCCACCGCCAGCGCCCGGGCGAGGCCGACGCGCTGGCGCTGGCCGCCGGACAGCTGGCCGGGCCTGCGGTGCTCCATGCCCTCCAGGCCGACCTTGGCGACCACCGCGGCGGCCCGCTCACGGCGCTCGGCCTTGCCGACGCCCTGGATCTCCAGGCCGTACGCCACGTTGTCGAGGACCGTGCGGTGCGGGAGCAGGCCGAAGTGCTGGAAGACCATCGCGGCGCGGTGGCGGCGCAGTTCGCGCAGCCGGGTCTTGTCCATGGCGCGGACGTCCTCGCCGTCGATGGCGATGGTGCCCGCCGTCGGCTCGATCAGCCGGGTCAGACAGCGCACCAGCGTGGACTTGCCGGAGCCGGACAGGCCCATGACGACGAAGACCTCGCCCTTGCGGACGTCGAAGGACACGTCACGGACGGCGGCCGTGCAGCCGGTGCGGGTGCGCAGTTCGGCGGGTGCGAGGGCGGTCAGCTCGGGGTCGGCGGGTATGCGGTCCGACTTGGGGCCGAAGACCTTCCACAGGCCCTCGACGGCGAAGACCGGCGCGGTCGGGGGCTTGCGGGTCTCGGGCGTCGTGCTCTCGGTCGTCATGGCCTCGTTCGTCGTGTTCTCGACTGTCTTGGGTGTCGTACTCATCACGCCTCACCTCCGATCAGGTCGACGGCCCTCTCCCCGACCATGAGCACCCCGATCATCGGGTTCACGGCGGTCATCGTCGGGAAGACGGAGGCGTCGGCGATACGAATGCCGTCCAGGCCGCGGATCCGCAACTGCGGGTCCACCACGGCCAGTTCATCGTCGGCGGCGCCCATACGGCAGGTGCCCGCCGGGTGGTACACGGTGTGCGCGACCTTGCGCGCGTACTCGCTCAGTTCCTCGTCGCCCGTGACCTCCGGGCCGGGGCACACCTCGCGCTTGAGCCAGCTCGCCAGCGGCTCGGTCGCGGCGATCTCGCGGGCGATGCGGATGCCGTCGACGAGGGTGCGGCCGTCGTAGTCGTCCTCGTCGGTGAAGTAGCGGAAGTCCAGCGCGGGCTTCACGGACGGGTCGGCGCTGGTCAGGTACAGCCGGCCGCGGCTCTTCGGCTTGGGGATGTTCGGGGTCATCGAGACGCCGAACTGCGGCCGCCGGTAGCCCAGTCGCTCCGGGTTGTCCGTGAAGGGGATCTGGTAGAAGTGGAACATCAGGTCGGGGCCCTGGTGTTCGGGGTCGCGGCGCACGAACAGGCCCGCGTCGGAGTCCATCGCGGAGTTCTCGGGGATCGGGCCGTGGGTCTCCCAGACGATCACCGACTCCGGGTGGTCCAGGAGGTTCTCGCCGACGCCGGGCAGGTCGCGCACCACGGGGATGCCGAGCGCCTCCAGGTCGGCCTTGGGTCCGATGCCGGAGTGCAGCAGCAGTCGGGGCGAGTCGACGGCGCCCGCGCACAGGACGACCTCGCGCCGGGCGCGGACCAGGATTTCCTCGCCGTCCTTGGTGCGCACGTGCACGCCCTCGGCGTGCGTGCCGTTCAGCTCCAGCTTGTACGCCCACGTCTCCAGCAGGATCGTGAGGTTCTCACGCTCGTCCATCACCGGGTGCAGATACGCCACCGACGCCGAGGAACGCTTGTTGTTCTCCGGGTGGTAGGCGAGGTCGAAGAAGCCGACGCCCTCGGTGAAGGGCTGCTTGTTGAAGCCCTCGACGCGCGGGACGTCGAGCGCGCCCTGCGCCGCGTCGACGAAGTCGCGGGCGATGGCGTTCCGGTCCTGCTCGTCGACGGGGACGATGTTGTTCTTCAGCCGGGCGTAGTACGCCTCCATCGGCACCGCGCCCCAGCCCTTGGCGCCGGCCTCCTCCCACTCGTCCCAGTCGGACGGCAGCGGCTTGAAGGCGATCAGGGTGTTGTGGGAGGAGCAGCCGCCCAGGACGCGGGCGCGGCTGTGCCGGATGTGCGAGTTGCCGCGCGGCTGCTCGGTCGTCGGGTAGTCGTAGTCCAGCTCACCGCCGAGCAGGCCCATCCAGCGGCGCAGGGTGAGGACGTCGTCCCGGCCGACGTCGCTCGGGCCGCCCTCGATGACGGCGACGGTGACGTCGGGGTTCTCGGTGAGGCGCGAGGCGATGACGGAACCCGCGGTGCCGCCGCCGATGACGACGTAGTCGTATTCGTGGGTCTTTTCGGACATGGGGTGGTACTCCAAGGGGGGGTGATCAGGGCTGACTCAGAAAAGAGGGAGGGGGATCAGCCCGCGAACCAGCGCACCGGCTTCGGTGCGAGGTTCTGGTAGACGTGCTTGGTCTCGCGGTACTCGGCGAGTCCGGCGGGGCCGAGTTCACGGCCCACCCCGCTCTTGCCGAAGCCACCCCACTCAGCCTGCGGGAGGTAGGGGTGGAAGTCGTTGATCCAGACGGTGCCGTGCCGCAGACGACCCGCGACCCGGCGGGCCCGGCCCGCGTCGGCGGTCCAGACGGCGCCCGCGAGGCCGTACTCGGTGTCGTTGGCGAGGGCGACGGCCTCGTCCTCGGTGCGGAAGGTCTCGACGGTGAGGACGGGTCCGAAGACCTCCTCGCGTACGACCCTCATCTCGCGGTGGCAGTGGTCGAGGAGGGTCGGCTCGTAGAAGTAGCCGTTCTCCGGCCGCTCCGGGGACGGCTCGGGGCGCTTGCCGCCGGAGCGCAGCACCGCGCCCTCCTCGAGCGCGGAGGCGACGTACTCCTCGACCTTGGCGCGCTGCTGCTCGGAGACGAGCGGGCCGCACTCGACGCCGTCGACGTCGCCGCGGCCGAGGCGGATCTTCTGCGCGCGCAGGGCGAGTTCGGCCACGAAACGGTCCCGGACCGACTCCTCGATGATGAGGCGGGCGCCCGCCGAGCAGACCTGGCCGCTGTGGATGAAGGCGGCGTTGAGGGCCTGGTCGACGGCCGTGTCGAAGGCCTCGTCGGTGGCGCAGGCGTCGGCGAAGACGACGTTGGGGTTCTTGCCGCCGAGTTCGAGGGCGACCTTCTTGACGCCGGGCGCGGCGGCCTGGGCCACCTTGGTGCCGCTGACCAGGCCGCCGGTGAAGGAGACGAGGTCGACGTCCGGGTGCTCGGCGAGCCGGGCGCCGACGGAATGGCCGGGGCCGGTCACGATGTTGGCAACGCCGGCCGGGAGCCCCGCCTCGACCAGCAGCTCGATGAGGGCGACGGTCGTCAGCGGGGTGATCTCGCTGGGCTTGACGACGAAGGTGTTGCCGGCGGCGAGGGCCGGGGCGATCTTCCAACTGGCCTGGAGCAGCGGGTAGTTCCAGGGCGTGATCAGCGCGCACACGCCGACCGGCTCGTGGACGACGACGCTGTGGATGTCGGCCGAACCCGCGTCGACGACCCGGCCCGGGCCCTCGGCGGCGACGAGGTCGGCGAAGTAACGGAAGGCGTCGGCGACGCAGTCGATGTCGACCCGGCCCTCCTCGACGGTCTTGCCGGCGTCGCGGCTCTCCAGCAGGCCGAGCTTCTCGCGGTCGCGCACGAGGAGGTCGGCGACGCGGCGCAGCAGGGCGGCGCGCTCGGCGACGGGCGTGCGCGGCCACTCCCCCTGGCCGCCGTCGAAGGCTCGGTGGGCGGCCGCGACCGCGAGGTCGGTGTCCTTCTCGTCACCCTCGGCGACCACGGCGAACGGCGTCGCGTCCGCGGGGTCGAGGATCTCGCGCGTCGCGCCGGAGACGGCGTCGCGCCACTCGCCGCTGGCGTGAATCGTCTGCTGCGCCTGCTGTCCGGTCATGATCGGTGTTGCCTTCCGTTCCTGTTCAGTGCCCCTGAGTCACACGGGTGTCACCCACGGGGACCGTGACCACCTGCCCCAGCCCCCGTGTTGCATGCGCGATCGATGGCCGAAAGTGCGGTGCATCACTGAACATCCTGACAAACAGGAATGAAAAGGACATCAAGAGGGTCGACCGGGCCCCGGCATTTGACTAAAGTCAAAGAACTATGGAGCCAGTGTCGACGGATCATGTGACGGCCTTCCGCCGCTTCAACCGTTACTTCACGCGCCGCATCGGCGTACTGGACGACCACTACCTGGGCCAGGACCGCCCGCTGGGGCAGGCCCGGCTGCTCTTCGAGATCGGCGACGGCGCGTCCCTGCGGGAACTCAGGAGCCGGCTCGGTCTGGACGCCGGGTATCTGAGCCGGATGGCCAAGGCGCTTCAGGCCCAGGGCATGATCCGGCTGAGCGCGCACCCGAGGGACAACCGGCTGCGCGTGATCGAGCTGACCCCGGCCGGTCGGGTGGAGGTGACGGAGCAGGACCGGCGGGCGGGCGCCGCCGCGGCCGGGCTCCTCGAAGGCCTCGGTGAGGCACAGCGCGCCGAACTGACCCGGGCGATGGCCACCGCCCAGCGGCTGCTGCGCCTCGCCGGCATCACCGTCGCCCTCGTCGACGGCGCGGCACCTGACTCCCGGGCCTGCCTGGACGCCTACGCCGCCGACATCGACGAGCGGTTCCCCGAGGGGTTCGACAAGGACGACCTCGTACGGCCGCAGGAGGTGTCCGGCGACGCCGGGGCGTTCTTCGTCGCCTACGAGGAAGACCGTCCCGTGGGCTGCGGGGCGCTACGGCGCCTGGAACCCGGCGTCGGCGAGATCCGCCACGTCTGGGTGCACCCCGACGCCCGCCGCCTCGGCCTCGCCCGCCGTCTGCTCGACGCGCTCGAACAGGAGGCCTCCGCACGGCACTTCACCGTCGTACGCCTCGACACCCACGCCGCACTCACCGAAGCGCAGGCGATGTACCGGGCCTGCGGATACACGGACATCCCGGCCTACGACGACAACGTCTACGCCAGCCACTGGTTCGAGAAGCACCTGGCGGGCTGAGCGAAGCCACTCCGCCGGTGGCCGCGGAGGCGAGGGATGCTCACTACGCGTCGTCGTCCCACGGCGCCCCCCGCCGATCACCTGAACTGCCGTCGTCCCACGGCGCCCCCCGCCGATCACCTGGACTGTCGTCGTCCCACGGCGCCCCCCGCCGATCACCTGGACTGTCGTCGTCCCACGGCGCCGTCCCCCAGTCGTCCTCGTCGAGAGCCGTGCGCCGGGGTGCGGAGAAGTCCTCGTGGGTGACGCGGGCGGTCGGGGTGTCGCTGCGGAGGTGTTCCAGCAGGGTGCGCAGGGTCGGCTGGAGGGCGCGCGGGTCGCCGAACTCGGTGTCCAGGGCGGCGGGGAGCGTCTCCGCCCAGAACTCCCACAGCGGGCGCACCCAGCCCTCGACCCGTTCCCCGCCTCGCTCCCGGCGCTCCCTCAGCAGTTCCAACTGGCGCGGGGCGACCTTCTCGACCAGGGTGACGAAGAGCGGATGCGGGTCGCTGCCGGTCCGCACGAGGCCAAGCGGCTGAGCCCCCATCAGCTCGCGGCAGTAGTCCTCGACGGTCGGCTGCTCGTCCAGGATCGTCCAGCGCTCGTACGACCGCAGCAGCTCGGCCCAGCTGGACACACCGCCGGGGAAGTCCCCGAGCCGCAGCCGTACGCCGGGGACGCCTGGGCCCCTCTCGGGGGACAGCCGCAGCCGGATCCGGTCCGGGGAGGCAGAGTCGCCGTCCACGACATCCACCTGGCCGTTCCACATGCAGCACAGCAGGCGGTGCAGGATGACGCGCCGGTCCTCCACATCGCTGACGATCCAGCCGTCCCGGTAGCCGAGCCGCTGCCGCCAGCGCAGCACGTCCACGGCCTGCTCGGAGTCCTTCGCGCGGGCCCACCGACGCAGCGCATTGCGAGCCTCGGGCACCTGGGTGAGGCTCATCTCGCTGCGCACGAGGAGCACGGTGATCGAGTCGCTCTCCACCCCCCGGTACTCCACGGAGTTCTTCGCGTCCGAGGGCAGCCGCAGCGCCTTGCCGAGGTACTCACGCACCTGCTCCATGGGCTGCACCCGAGGATGGCTGACCAGGACCCGCAGCAGGCCGGTGCCCTCCGGTGTGAACCCGACCGGCAGCAGCCCGGTCAGCTTCCGGCCGAACAGGTCGAGGGCCCCCTTGCCGACCTGGTCCCGGGCGTCCGCGTCGCCTGCCGCCGCGGCCAGCAGCGTGGCAATGGACGGCAGCAGCGGCCGCTCCTCCAGATGCAGGCCGCTCTCGGCGAACACCCGGGTGATCCGGGCCTGCAGCCGACCCATGACCCGGGCCACCGCGTCCTCGGGGTCGCCCCGGCTCTCCGCGTGGACGGTGCGCCAGGTGTCGCCGTCGACCAACCTGAGCAGCAGCGCCCCCTCGTCGTCCATCTCACGCAGCCCCTCACGGCGGATGAGCCGGGTGACGACGTCCTCGTACACGTGGTTGAGGGTGCCATGCGGCGGCAGCATATACGCGATGCCGGTGCGGTCCTCGTACAGTTCGAGGGCCTTTTGCTGGGAGACCCTGGGCTCCTGTTCGCCGTGCTGGTGGAAGACGTCCACCAGCCGCCGGACGTCGGTGTGGACCGCGTCGGCCAGCGGCCTCCAGTGCGTCTGCTGTGTCCTCCATGCCTCATGCCACAGCATCCGGCAGCACCACAGGTACCAGGCGTCCTGCTCCTGGACGGCCGCCTGCACATCGTCGTCGGCCCAGCGGACCGGCGCCAGGCCGCCCAACTGGCCTCTGATCCGCGGGACCTTGGGCGGCTGCGCTGTCACCCCGGGCGGACGCTGCGGGAGGCTGGCCCGTTGGTCCAGCATGCCGAGGAAGCCGAGCCGGACGACGGGGTCCTCGCTGTCCGGGACGCCGACGACGATGCGTTCGGCGAGGAAGGGGTCCACTGTCCGCAGCAGCTGTTCGATGGCAGGTCGCGGCGCGAACCGTTCGGCCATCGCGATGACCGCGCGGTCCGCCTGGGACCGCAGGTCGGTCAGCAGCATCTGCATGTACTCGATGCGCTCGCCGAGCGTCTGCTCGATGGCGCGGCCACCACGCGGCACCGGATCGGGCTCGGGCACCGGCAACTGTCTGCGTTCCCATAGCTCTTCGAGGCGGGAGTCGGCGAACAGCTGCCGGATCATGGGCAACGCCTGGTCCCTCAACCTCGCCTCGGATCGCACCACGAGGTCCGTGACCCCGGTCCGCAGCAGCCGCCCGGCCACCAGGTCGGCCAGCTGTTCCGTGGGTGCGGTCAGGGTGGCGGCCAGGCTGGTGGAGAGGCCCATGCGGCCGATGCCGGTCGGGGAGGGGGCGCTGCGTTGCACGCCCCGGTTGATCCAACGCTCCGCGAAGGTCGTGGGGTCGCCGTCGGCGGCTGTCCTGCGTTCCCGGGAGGGGCCGTCGTCCGGCTGGCTGCCGACCAGTGACGTCACCAGGGAGACGATGGAGTCGCGCAGGTCGGCCGGGCGGATGCCGGCGGTCGGGCTGAACAGGAACGCCGTGGGCAGGATGCCGGGACGCAGCCGGATGGGTGCGTTCCCGGGGTAGCGGATACCGAACCCGAGTTGTCGGTCGAGATCGCCGAGCTGGCTCCCCTCCGGCGCGTTCTGCGCGTCCACCAGCCGGGACAGATCGACCAGTGCCGAGGCCGCGTTGAGCTCCGCCTCCCTCCCGCCACCGGCGGCGGCCGGGAACGCCGACGGCATGACGACCAGCGGGTGGATCCTCAGGCCGTCGAAACGGCGCAGTTGGAAGGCGTAGTTGATCAGGTGCAGATAGTCCAGGAAGATCCCCGCGCCGGTGCCACCGGCCACCGAGAAGGCGACGAACACGTCACAGCCGTCGACCCTGCGGCTGCGGAGACCGCTCGCCGACCGGGCGATCCCGTCGATCGCCTGAAGCAGCGGTTCCAGGACCGGGGCGAGTCCGTTCCGGAGCGTGGCGAACAGGGCTGCCCGGCCGATGGTGGGCAGTTGCCCGGCACCGGCGTGCAGTGGGGTGACTTTCGGCTCGTCGATGCGCGGCGGCAGCCAGTCGGCGACCTCGTCGCGCATCACCGCCCGCAGCATCCTGGTCACTTCGGGCGAGCTGTCGAAGTGCGACAGCAGGTTGTGGGTGACCCGGGAGGTACGGGCGTACGCGGCCCGCAGGGACGGGTCCACGACCAACTGCGGCAGCCGCTGCAGCTCATTCTCGCTGTAGTCCGCGTACACGAATTGCACGTGGTCGGGCAGCTGGTGGGGGGCCAGGCCGACGTCGGTGAGCGCGGTTCCGTCGGGTCCGCAGAGCCCGGTGCGGAGCCGACGCTCCAGTTCGGCACCGATCAGACAGCCGGTGCCGCCCAGGCCGACGAACAGCATCGGCCGGTGCACGACGAGCGAGGAGCGGGACGGGGCGGGGGTGGCCCGCGGGGCCCGGCGCGGCCTGTGGTCGGGGCGAGGGGGGTCGTCGGAACCCGCGGTGATCCTTTCGGCGAGGGCTGTCGCCGTCGCGCGGTGTTCACCGCCGAGGCCGGCGAGGACCGAGGCGGCCACCCGGGCGAACGGAAGGCTTCCCTCCGGTAGGTGCCAGGTGCCTTCCGCGTCGGTCGCGGGGACCAGTGCCCGGAAGTCGAGGCTGCCGCCGAGGCGTTGGGCGACCCTGCCCGATATCTGGCCCACCACGTCCAGGGTGCGCAGGGACTCCTGCCGGGTCAGCGTGTCGAGCAGCACGTCCCGGACACCGGGCTGGAAGTCGTAAAGGCGTAGATCCGGATCCTCGCCGGGGTCGGGGGCGGTGGCGGCGCCGTCGGCCGGCGTCAGCAGCCCGGACAGGAAGACCTCCGCGAGATGCGCCGGTTTGGAGCGCGGCATCATCGTGCGCTGGACCAGCCGCATGACGGGCAGGACCAGCGGGGTGGCGGCGAGGTAGCCGGCCAGCTCGAAGGCGCTCGGTGAGGCTTCGCTCCGGAAGCGTTCGACCAGGGTCGCCGGGTCAAGGCCGGTCGGTGCTTCGACCTGCTCGTCGGGCGCCGCGGCGATGTCCGCCTCGGAGCCGCCGACGGGGACGGCCAGCATGGGTGTCCAGCCGGCAGCGCGTCCCGCGACCACCTGGGCCCACGGGGCGATCCAGTCCGCGTCCAGCTCCAGCACGGGCACGAAGCGTTGGCACTGGACCTGCGACGGCGTGCCCGGCACCGCGGTTTCGGTTCGGAACTGTGGAGTGGCGTGACCGGGCCGGCCCGGCCGGGCCAGCACCGGCACGGGAGGCAGCGCCGTGCGGTGCCACATGCTGCGGGGAAGGACCTGGAGCACGGCCACCGGGCGGTTGCGGGACCACTGGCACAGCGCCTCACTCAGACCGCCGCCGTGCCACAGGGGCCCGACCCCGTCGGTGAGCAGCAGGAGGACGCGCCGACCGGTGGGATCCGCCAGTTGTTCCAGGGGGACGGTCCGTTTCGGCCCCGAGCCCTGCCTGCGGCGGAACGGGGAGAGCCGCGGCTCGGGTCCGCCGCTGTCGAGGGACCAGGTGCGTACCATGCGAAAGGCACCGTGTCCTTCGAGCAAGGTGCGCAGCTCTGCGGCCAGCCGGCGCCAGATCACCATCGAGGGCCCCATGTCCACGATGAGGTCGATGGAGAGCCAGCGCTCGGTGTGCGGAAGCCACGCAGGCATCAGCACCGACGACTCGCAGGTCGCCCTCGCCGTCGCCGCTTCGTCCAGCCTCTGGACGCCGGGGGCCCGCACCTGGCGCTTCAAAGGGCGAAGGGCCTGCGAGATCGACAAGGATTCGCTCAGCGCCGGTTCGCTCTGCACCCGCACGACGGCGCCCAGCCCATCGGATGCCTCGCCGCTGTTCTCGGTGCCGGGGGCCCGGGGAGCCATCGCCCCACCCATGCCTGCGGACACCGGATGCAGCGGAACGGCGGGCGGCGGGGCAGCGACGGGCCGGCGGGCGTCCCTCGTACGGTCCTGACGCACGTTCCTCGGTGCGAGCAGCCGGGACAGCCAGCTCCCCGAGGTCCTCGATCCCAGGCGGCCTCGCTTCCCGGACCCGACGTCAGCCCAGGTCTCCCCACCAGCGTCGGCCCCGAAGTCGTCGGCGTGTGCGGGTTCCTCCTGCGGACCTTCCTCGCGCGAGCCGCTCCTGCCGATGACTCGGGCGACCCACAGTGCGTCCGCGATATCCTCCGCCGACGCGGCGTCCGTCCCGGCCAGCAGCCGGGCCATCCCACGTGCCAGGCTGTCGTCCACGGAGCTCACCCTTCGTTCAGCGGCCTCATCAGGTGGTCCCTGACAAGATCGCGCTCTTCGGGGTCGTTCCAGATCCGCTGCGCCACGCGCACCGCGTTGAGCAGTTGGTCATTGGCGAGCTCAGCCCCGTCGTCGTCCTGCTTGCGCAAGAACTCGGAGATGAGTTCCTCGCGCACGGACAACGGCGGCCCTTCGGACACCGGCAGGTGAGCGGCCAGCAGCCGCGCCAGTTTCGCCCGGTCCGGCGGGCGGATTTCGAGACGGATACAGCGCCGTAGGAAGGCCGAGGGGAATTCCCGTTCCTCGTTGCTCGTCATTACCACGACGGGGAACTCGTGGCAGCGGACGCGCCCTTGCTGCAGCTGTGCCCAGCCGCCGTCGTCAGCGGTCATGACCCGAGCCGTCGGCTGACTGAGACGGGCAAGTTCGGGGATGGTGAACTCACCTTCCTCGAAGACGTGCAGCAGATCGTTGGGAAAGTCGACGTCACTCTTGTCGATCTCGTCGACGAGCAGGACCCGCGGAGTACGCCAGGGAAGCAGCGCCGTGCCCAGTGGCCCGAGCCGCAGGTACCAACCGATGTCCGGTGGCTGAACGCCCCTTGGGGTGCCCTCGTCGGTCCGCGCCGACTGTTCGGCCATCCTTTCCCGCAGACCGACGTCCTGGAGTCGGCCGATCGCGTCGTAGTGGTACTGGCCGTCCTGCAGTGTCGAGCGGCTGGTGATGGGCCAGCGCAACACGGGTCCAAGCCCCAACTCGTGGGCGATGCTGTAGGCCAGAGTGGACTTTCCGACCCCGGGCCGTCCGGTGACCAGCAGCGGGCGGCGCAGCAGCAGGGCCATGTTCACCAGGTGGATCTCCTCGCGGTCCGCCTGATACGTGGCCGCTCGCAGATGACGGCCCAGTCGGCGCCACTCGGCCGCCCCCGTCGGGTGCGGTGGGTCGAGGATCTCCTCGGGCTCGACGAGATGAGCGAAGGAACGCCAGGGCGGCGCGGCGGGCAGCCGTTTGATGCCGTCATGCGGCTCGGAAGCGCAGCGGTACATCCACCAGTCCGGTTCCGGGGCGGTCGCCGGAGCGCCGCCCGCGACGCCCGTCGGAGGCACCGGATCGGGGTAACTGCCGCCCGTGTCGGCCTCGTTCATACCGGCCCTCCTGAGCTCGGTGGCGTCATGACGTCTGTGGGTGAGGGGTCGGTGCGATCAAAGCCGTCTCCTGGCGAACGCATTCGGGATCGTCCCAGAGCAGGGTCAGGTGGTTGTGCATGTCCTTGGTGTCGTCCCTGGCGGCGGACCGGCGCCAACGCCTCAGATGGTCGGGAAGTTCGGAGAACTGCAAGGCGACGGCTTCGTTCACGCGCCGGGCGAGCTCCCCCGGGTCGCCGCCGTCCCGACGCCACACGATGAGCGGGACTCCCTCACACACGGCTTCCTGAAGGCAGAGCGCGCGCTTCATGCTCTGCGGGTCGTAGGCGAAGGCGAGCCCGAGTCCCAGCGCGGTGGTCTGGGGGCGCTCGTCGAGCCAGGTCCGCACTTCTCCATCACGTCCTCGGACGTGGAGTACTTCGCCGTCCAATTCGCTCTGCGCCGTGGTGTCGACGGCCAGCCAGGCGATTCCGTCGCACAGTCGCCACGTGGCCGCATGATGGAGGGTTCTCCACCGACGCGTCCAGTCCCGGCGCCACGACGGCCTCTCCAACCGATCCAACGACCGCACGACCACCGGGTACTTGTGCCCCAGCCGATACTCGTGCCCGTCCGTCAGCCAGTGCTCCACGGGATGGCCCAGCAACGACCAGGGGAGCAGGAACTCCACCCGGACCCAGTTGGCCTCGTCGAACCGTGTGACCAGGTCGGACCAGTCGTCGAGGCACGTCCGACCGAAATCCCTGAGCTCACTGAGGCTGAAGGGCCGCTGCATCTCCCGCTTGCGAGGCCGGCTCAGACCGGTCGCCGTCCAGTCGAACAGCGCGGCGTCGACGGTGTACTTCTGTCTGCCGGGTATGGCCTCGCGCAGACGGATCTGCAGGACCCGGCGTTCGCCTTGCGTCACCAACCGTCGGCCGCGGCCGGAGAGTTCGTCCGCCACCTCGGCCGGAAGCCCAAGCTCGCCCACCGCCAGGCTGACGTGATTGCGCAACAGCGCCTGCTCAGTCTCGGACAGATCGTCGGCGAGCTCCGACAGGAATCGCAGTACGAGAGGCACACGGGTCGCCGCCTCCGTGCCGCCAGGGGTGAAATCACGGGCGTCGTTGAGCCGTCTGACCATTTCGGCAACGGTCTCGCTTCCCCGTAGACCGGATGGTTCTCCAGGGAGGAGGGCCCTTCTCAGAGCCTCGCCGGCAAGGGTCACCGGCACGGGGGCCTTCATAGCGTCGAACTGGGCGACCACCGCTCTGAGCCTGGGCCCGGAAAGCCTCCCCGCGGGGTCCAGTTCATCCACGATCCCGTCCAGGCGCACCGTGGCGGCTTCGTCTCCCCGCAGGAGGTGCAATGCGTCGGCGAGTGCCCGTAAGGCAGCGCCGGGATCCTGGTGACGGTCCATGGCGTGCACCAGGGCCGCCACATGACTGCGGGCATCGGCGTGGTACGGCACCGCGAAGGGGGCGTTGCCCCCTCCGAGTCGCTTCCCGACGGAGAGCAGGACCTGTCCGAAGAACTGGGGATCGTGGAGGTCGGAGAAACCCAGTAGTACGCGGCAGAGTTCATCGACCTGATCGGCGGACCAGCCGCCGCCGTCCGGTCGGTCGCCTCCCACCACCGGCGTGTCCACCGACGCTTCCGCCGGGGCCGACTCCATCATGGCTGGCTTGGGTCTACGCCGTTGGCCGAGCCAGGACCACAGTAAAGTGCGGCGGCCGCCCGGAGGTGCGGGATCCTTGAATGACGTCATTCAGGGTCCCGGATCATCGCGCGCAACTCGACGGTGGCCGAATCGTCGGGGCGCAGGACACTGACGGCGTCCCGAAAGGCGGCCAGGGCGGCAGCGCGCATCCGATGCGACTGGCAGCGCTCGACGATCTCCAGCAAATGGTCACGCGGATGCGCCCTGAAAGCGGGGGTGAAACCCGCTGCCTGCGGCGCCAATGCCTGCCGCATCAGACCGATCACCTGCCGCCGGAAGTCCGCGTCGTCCATGTCGGGGATGCGTTCGGCGACCCGCACCACAGCGACGGTGTCTGGAAAGGGACCCGAGAATTCCGGCACACCGGTGGTGGACGGTTCGAGAGTGGGTGGTTCGGAAGTGCTCGAGTCGGTGGTGATCGGTTCGGCGGTGATCAGGTCGGCCCCGGCGGTAGTGAGCATCAGACGCCTGAGGGTGGAGAAGGAGCGGTGCTCACGTGAGGTGGGCCGCACAATGCCGGAGTGGTCTCCGGGGAGAACGGCCGCGTTGGGGAAGACGCTGCGTGCCGAGGCTGGCGTGACGATGTTGTCGGTCTCGCCGGCGTAGACCGAGAACGGGATCGGACAGGCCCGCGAGGTGACCTCCCGTGCGTTCACGATATCGCGCAGGATAGTCCGTTGAGTGTCGGTGATCTGTTGATCCAGCGGCCGCAACTGGCGTTCCTGGGGGTTGCGCCGTAACAGTCCGCGACGCAGCCCCAGAGCGAACTGCGAGCCGTTGTTGGGGCAGGCGAACAGCACGACCCGCCGCATCCGGGTCAGATCCTTGCCGCGCCCTTCGGCGAGCATCCGGGCGAGACAGCGCTGGCCGATCAGCCCGCCCTGGCTGTGGCAGACCAGCATCAGCCGGTCGAAACCCTCGGTTTCGGTGTCGAGGAATTCCTTCAAACTGTCGGCCACGGTGTCGAAGTCGGGGACCCTGCGCAACGGACCAGCCTGCCACAGCCGGGTGTCGTAGGAGAACGGAAGTGGTCTGACGAAATTCAGTTCCGCGTCCCGGTCGATCAGCGACGTGAAGGGTTCCCACATCGTCGCCGACGAGTTGAAGCCATGGACGAACACCACTCCCAGTCGCCCAGGTCCCCCGACCGATGCCATCCCAGCCCTCCATCAGCGTTCGCCCCGCAAACCTACCCAAGAACCAGGCCCCGCACCGGACGAATCCGATACAGGGCCTGCGGCTGAGCTGCTGCCGGGCGTCGGCTCAGATGAGGCCGAGGGAGCGGACCGCCTCGCGCTCCTCCTCGAGCTCCTTGACGGAGGCGTCGATCCGGGCGCGGGAGAACTCGTTGATCTCCAGGCCCTGGACGATCTCGTACTTGCCGTCCTTGGTGGTGACCGGGAAGGAGGAGATGAGCCCCTCCGGCACGCCGTACGAACCGTCGGACGGGATACCCATGGAGACCCAGTCGCCGTCGGCGGTGCCGTTGACCCACGTGTGCACGTGGTCGATGGCGGCGTTGGCGGCGGAGGCGGCCGAGGAGGCACCGCGGGCCTCGATGATCGCCGCACCGCGCTTGGCGACGGTCGGGATGAAGTCCTCGGCGAGCCACTTCTCGTCGTTGACGACCTCGGCGGCGTTCTTGCCGGCGATGCTGGCGTGGAAGATGTCCGGGTACTGGGTGGCGGAGTGGTTGCCCCAGATGGTGAGCCGCTTGATGTCCGCGACCGTCGAGCCGGTCTTCTTCGCGAGCTGGGTCAGCGCGCGGTTGTGGTCGAGGCGGGTCATCGCGGTGAAGCGCTCGGCCGGTACGTCCGGGGCGGCGGCCTGCGCGATGAGCGCGTTGGTGTTGGCCGGGTTGCCGACGACCAGGACCTTGATGTCGTCCGCGGCGTGGGCGTTGATGGCCTGGCCCTGCGGCTTGAAGATGCCGCCGTTGGCCTCCAGGAGGTCACCGCGCTCCATGCCCTTGGTGCGGGGGCGGGCGCCGACGAGGAGGGCGACGTTGGCGCCGTCGAAAGCGACGTTCGGGTCGTCGCTGATGTCGATGCCCGCCAGGAGCGGGAACGCGCAGTCGTCGAGCTCCATGGCGGTGCCCTCGGCGGCCTTGAGCGCCGGGGTGATCTCGAGCAGACGCAGCTTGACCGGAACATCCGCGCCCAGCAGCTGGCCGGAGGCGATGCGGAACAGCAGGGCGTAGCCGATCTGGCCGGCCGCGCCGGTGACGGTGACGTTCACGGGAGTGCGAGTCATGGCGTTCTCCGTATGACAGCTGGCGGTGGGGTGTCCCTGCCCCGGGGTGCGGGACGTCGATTTGATCGATCTCTTGGCGTCGAGAGATCCACCGGTCAGGCTATCGCGCATCCGGGATCTCGCACGGCCGGGTGCGTGTTACCCGTCCCACAGAATGTCGATCAATGGAGGAAACGGGGGAAAGGGAGCGGCCGCCCGGTCCGGGAGAGGGGGACGTGGGCGGCCGCTGGGTGGGGGTACCGGTTGCCGGACTCCCGTGGGGGTACGGTGCGCGTGCCCACTTTGCGGGCGGGCATTCCTGCCGACCGGATTCTTTTTTCGCCCCCGCCGCCCCTACCCGTCCCGTCCCCGGGGGCTGCCGCCCCCAGACCCCCGCTTCGGCCCGAAGGGCCTCGTCCTCAAACGCCGGACGGGCTGAGATGCCTGGACCGGCGTTCCATGGCAGAGGCCCCCGCCAATGGCAGAGGCCCCCCGGGTAGGACATGTCCCTACTGCGTGCAACCCTCCTGCCCCACCGCCAGCGTCGCGCACGCGTTCGCCTCGCCCGCGTCCTTCACGGCCACCATCGGGGTGTACGCGATCGTGTCCCCGGCGGCGGTGATCGTGCCGGTCTGCTTCGTCTTGCCGACCGTCACCACCACCTCGTCGCCCTGCGCGGCCTGCGTGATGCGTCCCCACGCCGCGCCGCACGTCTCGCTGTAGCGCACCTCGACCACGGCCGTGCCGACGGTCGCGGTCTTGGCGGTGGTCACGAGGTCACCGCTGCAGCCCATGCTCTCCGCGTCCTTGCCGGTGCAGGAGTCACCGCTGCACTTCACCCCGGCCGGCAGATCGGGATCGGTCGTCACGGACGGCGAGGGCGACTTGCCGGCGTCCTCGTTCTTGTTCTTGTTGGCGCCGTCGGTGAGGAAGAACACCGCGGCGATCACGACCAGTACGCCGACGACCCCCGCGAGGAACATCGTCAGCCGCCGCTTGCCACCGCCCCCACCGGTGGACCGGCGTCCCGGACGAGGCCCCTGCGGAGGCTCGCCGTACGGACCGGGCGTCCCCGGCGACCACCCCGACGCCGCGCCGGACGTGCCGGAGACCTCGGACGCGGCAGACGCCGAGGACGCTCCTGACGGCGCCGCACCCGACGTGCGGGCACCCGTCGGCGCCGGCCCTCTATACCCGGCCACCCCCCACGAGTTGCCCTCGGAGGAGCCGCTCTCCCGGACATCACTCCCGGTGGAGCCCCGTACGGGCGAGTCCCGGACCGGAGAGTCCCGCACCACCGAGTCCCGCACCTCCGGAGCCGTGGGCTGCGCCGGCACCGTGGGCGGAACGGTCGGGGCCACCCCGGCCGGCCCCGCCACACCGGGCGTGGGCGCGGCCGTGGCGCTCCCGCCCCGGCGCGCGCTCTTCGCGGCCTTCGCGCTCCCCTTGGCGTTCGCCGGCGGTGCCCCGAACTCGCTCAGCGCGGCACGCGCCTGGGAGATCCTGATCGCTTCCATGGTCATGTCGTGGCGCATCTCCGAACGGCTCCACGCGCGTTCGGCGAGCTCCCACATCGTCGTCAGATGGATCGGATTGGTGCCGGTGACCTCGGCGAGCGCCACGATCGCGCCCTTGGGCGCGAGCAGCCGCCCGTTCAGATACCGTTCCCAGGACGTCTTGCTGTATCCCGTACGGTCGGCCAGCGCCGCGATGCTCAGACCGCTGCGGTCCACGAGCCGCCGCAGCTGGCTCGCGAACTCCCTGACCTGCGGATCCAGTTCATCCGGCAAGGCCCTCCAACGAGGCATTGCTTCCCCCCTCTTCCCCCCGGTTCGTGCTGGTGTTTCTCGCGTTTCCCCCGCGCGTGGTGCCCTCTGCCGAGTCCCCGTTCTGGCTACCCACAGGGATGCGCCCAGTAAGGATCTCAGTTCCCGGGGTGGGGGCGCACGGGAGCATTGTGACGGTGGGCATGCACCGTTGCACGCCCGCCGAATGGCGTCCAGTGTTCCACCGGCTTCCCTCTCCGGCCGACACAACCCTGGTAGTAAGCCCTTGCTAGATAGGGGACGCCCCGGACTGTCCCGATCGACCACGCTAGCCCGGTTACTGAACGACTTCCTTGCAAATCCGCGAACTTGTCAACACATCGCCACACAGAACGCACATAAATGATCACCTGCGTCACATGCGATTCATTCTGACAAGTCCGGCACCGTCGTCCCGCCCGGCTCATCCCAGCGCAACGGCCCCGATCAACGCCGTCAACACCAGCGCCACGACAAGCACCACCGCGACCACCAGCAACCGGCGCGAGGGCGGCTCCACCGACTTCGGCGGTGCGTCCCACCAGGGCAGGGTGGGATCGTCCTCGTACTCGTCGGACCGCTCCGCCGGCTCGGACTCCTGCTGCGCCGTCACCGGCTTCGGCCACGCCTGCACCGCCAGTTCCCAGCGCACCCCGAAGCGTTCGGCCTCCTCCTTGTCGATCGCCGCCACCCGGCACAGCGCCACGACCGCCTGCCGGGGCGGGGGCTGGGTGGCGTTCAGGTACCGCTGCCAGGAGGACTTGCTGTACGCGGTGCGCGCGCCCAGCGACACCAGGCTCAGGCCCGTGCGGTCCTTGAGCTGCCGCAACTGCTCCACGAAGTGCCGCACCTCCGGCGGCAGCTCGTCGGGCAGCGGCTGCCAGGAACTCATCGCTCACCTCCGAACCAGACCCGATCGGGTGACGACACGGGACGGCGCCTTGGTTCCCCGACGGACGCGACGTGGCGGAACGGTCACCTCCGTGCCACAGCGCACTGACAGGCGTTGAACAGCCCCTCCACCGTGCCCGACTGTGGACGCAGACGGCGGTCCGTCGTTGCTCGGGAGAGAGGACGGGCCGCCGTCATGCGCAGAGCGTCAGCTGTCCACCGTGAAGTGCAGCGCGTCCTTCAGGAACGGCACCTTCAGCAACGGATCCGGCTGGGCCATCAGCGCCAGCAGCACGATCACCAGGCCCAGCACGCCGTACGTCGCGATGTCCGTGAAGCGGGACCGTACGGCGAGCATGCCGACGCTCGGCAGGAGCCACCGCAGCACCGCTCCGGCCAGCAGGGCGCCGCCGATCACCAGCGTGCCGACGCGGAACACGTCGAGCGCGGTGATCAGCAGGCCGACCCCGACCAGGCCGAGGACCAGGAGGACGGGCCACTGCCGGGCGGGCGCCGGCGCGTCACCGCCGGCGGCCCGGCCGCCGCCCTCGGGGCGGGCCGTGTCCCTGGTGAACAGCGGGAAGCGGCGGGTGGTGCGCCGGGGCACGCCGTCCACGTCCGGGGCGCTCACCGGGTCCCGGACCTCGATCTCGTCGGCCGTACCGGCGGCGTCCTCCGCCCTGGCGGTGTCCTCCGCCTCGGCGGCGCTGTCCGCCCTCGCGGTGTCCTCCGCCCTCCCGGCGGCGCCCTCAACCGACACTGCGCTCCGCCGCCTCGACCACGTTGACCAGCAGCTGCGCCCGGGTCATCGGGCCCACGCCGCCGGGGTTCGGGGAGATCCAGCCGGCCACCTCGGCGACGCCGGGGTGGACGTCGCCCACGATCTTGCCCTCGGCGTTGCGCGAGACACCGACGTCGAGGACGGCCGCGCCCGGCTTCACGTCCTCCGGGCGGATCAGGTGGGCGGAGCCCGCGGCCGCGACGATGATGTCCGCGTTCCGCAGGTGCGCCGACAGGTCCCGCGTGCCGGTGTGGCACTGGGTCACGGTCGCGTTCTCGCTGCGCCGGGTCAGCAGCAGCGGCATCGGGCGGCCGATGGTGACACCGCGGCCGACGACCACGACCTCGGCGCCCTTGATCTCGACGCCGTACCGGCGGAGCAGGGTGAGGACGCCGTTGGGGGTGCAGGGCAGCGGGGCCGGCTCGTTCAGGACCAGGCGGCCGAGGTTCATCGGGTGCAGACCGTCGGCGTCCTTGTCCGGGTCCATCAGCTCGAGGATGCGGTTCTCGTCGATGCCCTTGGGCAGCGGCAGCTGGACGATGTAGCCGGTGCAGGCCGGGTCCTCGTTCAGCTCGCGGACGACCGCCTCGATCTCCTCCTGGGTCGCCGTGGCCGGCAGCTCGCGCTGGATGGAGGCGATGCCGACCTGGGCGCAGTCGCGGTGCTTGCCGGCGACGTACTTCTGGCTGCCGGGGTCGTCCCCCACCAGGATCGTGCCGAGGCCGGGCGTGACGCCCTTCTCCTTCAGCGCCGCCACGCGGGCGGTCAGATCGGACTTGATCGCGGCTGCGGTGGCCTTGCCATCGAGAATCTGGGCGGTCATGGCCCCCATCCTCCCGGATGACGCCCTCCCGGTTCCAATCCGGGTCCTCCGTGGCCTCCGCGGCCGTATCTCCACCCGTATCCACTCATGATCAGTGATGTTGCACTTGCACAACACATACGGAATGCGGCTGGACAAGTAAGAGCACACTAAAGAACGATGTGACGGCAGTGCCGCGGGCAGTACCGGGGGGACAACCGCATCCGAAGCCCTTCCTCCGAACCGTGCCGCGCGTCCCCGCACTCGGACAACGGAGGAAAGACCGCCATGAGTTTCGGCGACCCGAACAACCCCTACGGCCCGCCGCCCCAGGGCCAGCAGCCCGGCTACCCGCCGCAGGCTCCCCAGGGACAGCCCGGCTACGGCTACCCGCAGGGCGCTCCCCAGCAGCAGCCGCCCGGCTACGGCTACCCGCAGGGCGCTCCGCAGCAGCCCGCCTACCCCGGCTACCCGGGCGGCAACATGATGCCGGTGGAGATGCCCGGCCTGATGAAGACGGCCCGCGTGCTGCTCTTCATCCTCTCCGGCTTCCAGATCCTCTTCGGCCTCATCGCCGGCATCGCCGTCGGCGCCGCCCAGGACCTGTCCAACGGCGTCGGCTCCGGTGACGACACCGACGCGCTGGCGGGCCTCGGCTTCCTGGCCGCGGCGCTCCTGGTGGGTCTGGGCGCCCTCTCCATCTTCCTGGGCGTCAAGTTCAAGAACGGTGGCAACGGCATCCGCATCACGACGATCGTCTACGCGTCGCTGATGATCCTCGGCGGCATCCTGAACATCGTGAACGGTGCGAACGGTTCCGCCACCTTCGGCGGGCTCATCTCGCTCGCCATCGCCGGCGTCATCCTCGCGTCGATGGTCAACAGCGCCGCCACCGCCTGGTTCAGCCGCCCGCGTTACTGAGCACCATCAGGGCTCAGTTCACGCCAATAGCAGCCGAGGGCCGTGTCTCACCCGTATGAGGGGGGCACGGCCCGGCTGCGTCGCCCTACTCTGACGTGGGTAGCCGTCAGGCACGGGGAGACGCACCTTGTACAGCATCATCGTGGTACCTCCGCCGACCACGGAGGACGAGAGCCACCGCACCCAGATCCGTATGGCGCCCGGCGAGCGGCTGAGCTTCGGGCGTTCCGATTCCGACAACGACCTCGCGATCGCGCACGAGGGAGTGTCCCGCAGAGCCGGTGAGATCACCGCCCAGGGCGCCTTCTGGATACTCAGCAACCTCAGCCGGGAGCAGACGTACGTCGTCGAGAACCCGGAGGGCGCGGGCGAGCACATCAAGGTCGGGCCGGGGCGGCTGGACGCACCGGTCCCCTTCGAGTTCTCGCGGATCGTGCTGCCAGCGGCCGGCGATCTGCTGGCGATCCAGGTGTGGGCGCCGCGGCACGACTACCGCAGCGCGGACGGCCTGGACGGCGCCACCACCGCGCCCGCATTCTCCGTCGACCGCACCAAGCGGTACTTCGCGGTGCTGGCCGCCCTGTGCGAGCCCCGCCTGCGCGGCGAACCGCACGCCGCGCTGCCCACCGTCGACCAGGTCGTCGACCGGCTGCGCCCCAACTGGCCGGCCGCGTCCCGCACTTCCGTGCAGTGGAACATCGACTACCTCGCGGTGAAGCTACGGCTCAAGCCGGGCCCGGAGGAGGCGGACACCGGCCCGCGCCTCAACGGCAAGAAGGAGTCGCTGGTCTCGCTGGCGCTGCGCTTCGATCTCGTACGGGAGGACGACCTCGTCGTCCTGACGGAGCCGGCGCCGCGCCGGGTGGCCCGGTGACCGAGCCGTACGCCGTGCCGGTGCCCAAGGGGTACCGGGTGGGCGTGTGGGAGGTGCGGGAGCCGATCGCCACGGGGGCGTTCGGGAGCGTGTACGAGGCCAGGCGCGTCGGCGACGACGAGGCCCTCGCGAGCCGTGCCGGAGACGCCGAGACCCTTCCTAGGACCGCCGCCCTGAAGTTCCTGCCGACCGGCACCGGAACCCCCCGCCAACTCACCCACCTGCGCGAACTCGTCGACCGCGAGGTCGAGTTGCACCGTCGGCTGAAGCAGCCGCGGCTGATCCGGATGTACGACACCCTCGTCGTCGACGACCCGGCCGCCCCCGCCCTCGACGGCGCCACCGTCCTCGTACTGGAGAAGGCGGAGGGCTCCCTGTCCGCGCTCCTCGCGGCCGATCCCCGCCCCGCCGCCGGGTCCGCCCTGCTCGCGCAGATCTGCGAGGGGCTGGCGCAGCTGCACCACGCCGGCTGGGTGCACGGCGACCTGAAACCGGCCAACGTGCTGCTGATGGCGGACGGTTCGGCCCGGCTCGCCGACTTCAACATGGCCGCGGAGATGGAGGGCACGCACGCGTACACGCCCGCCTTCTCCACGCCCGACTACACGCCGCCGGAGCTGCTCTGGTCCGAGATCGGCGAGCGGGGCCGCCGGATCCGCCCCTCGGCGGACGTCTGGGCCTTCGGTGTCCTGGCGCATCTGCTCCTGACCGACTCCTTCCCGCTGCCGGGCGCCACGCCGACGGCCCGCCGCGACGCGGCCGCCGCGTACGCCCGCGGCACCGACGACCTGCGGCTGTCGCCCGAACTCCCGGACGACTGGCGGGAGATCGTGCGCGACTGCCTGACCCGCACACACGCCGACCGGGTCGGCACGCGGGACCTGCTGCGGCGGGTGGAGGCCGCGGCGGGCACCGGCCGCTCGCCGCGGCTGCCGCGGGCCCTGCGCGGGCGCCGCTCCCGCGGTACGACGGTGCTGGCGGCGGCGACCGCCGTGGTGGCGGTGACCGCGCTCGGCTACGGCGTCAGCAACTGGACGGACACCGACACGCAAGGGCGCGGGGGCGGGGCCTCGGGCGCCGGGACCGCGAAGGTCACGGCCGCCACCTACGGCGCCTCCGAACTCCGTACGGACAAGGGCGTCCCGGTGGCCTACCGCCGGCTGATCGTCGACTCCGCCCACGACTGCGTCCAGCCGGAGGTCACGCCCGCGCTGATCGCCGCCCTGCTGAAGGCGGAGAGCGACTTCGACCCGAACCTGTCCGACCCGTCCGTGGGCGAGGAGGGCGAGTACGGCATCGCGCGCTGGACGCCGAGCCTGCTGCGCTGGTGGATCCGCGCGGACGGCGTCCCCGCGAAGGAGACCCCCGAGCCGCCCCTCTCCCCCGCCGAGTCCATCCCGGCCGTGGGCCGCTACCTCTGCTACATGGAACCGCTCCTCCGGCAGACCGGCCTGTCCGGCGACCGCCAAGTGCTGCTGGCGGCCGCGTACCGGACGTCGACCAAGGTGGTGAACAACGCGGGCGGGGTTCCCCCGAAGTACCGCGACTACGCCGCCCGCGTCGCTCACCACCTCAAGGAGTACACGCCGCCGGGCAAGCAGTGACCCTGAGAGTTCTCAGGTACCGCGCGCGACCGGCCGGCGGCACCGTGGTCCTGTCCACCAACGGGGGTGGCAGAACCGGAAGGACACCGACCATGAAGCGCATGCTCGCCTCGCTGGGCGCGGCGGCGGTACTGGCGACCGGCGTCGTCGCTCTGACGCCGGCGGGTGCGTCCGCGGCACCGAACGGCTGCTGGGGGAACGCCGGCACGAAGACCGACCCCGACGGGCGCACCTACACGGCCCGTTACTGCCACAACTACCAGGGTGGCGACATCATCTGGCTCCGCAACAAGATCGGCTACCTGAACGCGGGCGACAACTGGTTCGTCTGCCAGTCGAAGGACCCGGGCTACCCCAACCCGCCCGTCGGCAACGCCCGTAACGACTGGTGGCTCTACACCCAGGGCGACACCGGCAGCGAGCACAAGGCCTGGGGCTGGTTCCCGGCGACCAAGGTCTCGGGCGGCGACAACTACGAGCCCGTCCCGGGCCTGCCCACCTGCTGACCGCCCGCGTCGCGGCCTCCGGCTCCCTCGGGGGAGGGTCGGAGGCCGCGGCGCGCCGGGCTGCGCGAAGGCCGAACCGCTAGGAGCCGGACGGGCCGGCCTGAAAGTCGGCAAGCAGGTCCACGTATGCGTCCCGCCGAGGATCGGTGTGGACGGGCCCCGTCTCTCCCTCCGCGATGAACCGAGCGCACTCCACGTCGGTGTCGCCCTTCACCGTGCCCCTCCTGACCAGGTCGCCGGTGCGTGCCTCGACAACGACGACGGGGTAGACGCCCTGGGAGAACTTGACGGACTGAGCGACCGGGCCCACACCGCTCGGGCTGTACGCACAGGTGATCTCTGTTCCCGGCACCGACCCGCCCTGCTCCCTGCACGCCACCAGCTCCACTGTGCCCGGGTCCGGTTCAAGCTCCTCTTCCCCCTTCGGCTCTGCCGCCTGCTCGCCCGCGAAGGAGTACGAGTCCCACCCGTCCTCTATCACCACCCACGGATGCGGCCCATCCGACGGCTGGTAAGAGGCCGCGCGCGGGAATGGCTCGCCCTTGTGGTCGTCCTCACAGATGCGCGCGAAGTCCCTCAGGTCGCGCGGCAGATCGCCAAGGACGGCGTCATTGACGGGCGGCAGCAGCATCAGACCCCACGACGCCAGGCCGAGCACCGCCGTGGTGCCGACGAGCCACACCGCGACCAGGGCCGGCTCCTCCGTCCCGTGCCTCAGGATCTCGCGCACGACGACCACCACGAACGCCACGACCGCCGCGCCCGCCAGCACGCCCCCGACGATCAGCTAGGACATACCCCTCCTCCTTCCGGTCGCTGTCACCCGTCAGCCGGCGAATCTACGGCCGGAGCACGGGACCCCTCCCGCGCGAGGGCAAGCCGGGCCGACAACGCCCGGCCAGTGACCGGCGGTTGAAAACCGCCTTGTTCCGGGAGTGAACTCCGGTGCAACGTAAGGGCGGTTACGTTCGCCGTTAAACCTATGAAGAGGGGCTCACACGTGAGACCGACCCGCACTGCCCTGGCCCTCGTGGCCACCGCCCTGACCCCGGCACTCCTGCTGGCCGGGCCGGCCTTCGCCGCATCGCCCGCCACGACCGTGGCGACGGCCTCCGCCGCCACCGGCTCCGGCGTCGACGAGCTGTCCGACGACGACGTCCGGGTCGCGATCGCGCGCATCATCGCCGACCCCACCACCGGCAAGGCCGTCCACGCCGCCGCGCAGAAGGCCTTGGACGGCACGATCGAGGACCAGCGGTACTTCCTGGAGACGGGCCGCTGGATCGCCCAGGCCGAGGACGACCGCGTGGCGATCGCCCGCATCCTCGCCTCCGCCGACCCGAAGACCGACAGGGCGGTCATCAGAGAGGCCAACAAGGCTCTCGACGCCAACACCCCCAAGGCCCTGCGGGCGTACCTGGAAACCGGGTACCGCCTCGCCCGGGCCGAGGACGACCGCGTCCGCGTCGCCCGCATCCTCGCCGACCCCACGATCAGCGACGCGCTGCGGGCCGCGGCGGAGGACGCCATCGACGGCACGCCGGAGGAGTTGCGGTACTTCCTGGAGATCGGGCGGTACGAGGTGGACGGCTGAGCCGGTGAGTGAGAGCCGCGGGCTTCCCGGAACCGGGCATCCCTGCTAAGGCTGAAAGGAAGCGGGGCCGGACGGGGGGACGGGGATGCCGTGCGCTACTGGGAGCTGTTCTGCGCGATCGGCGCTGCCGTCTCGATGCCGGCCGCGCTCCCCCGGGCGCGGCGCGAACGCCGGCTGAGCACGCACGACCGCATCCCCCAGGTCGGCGAGGAGTTCACCGTGGTCTACGACCCCGAGGACCCACTCCACGCGGAGAGCCTGGACGTGATCGGCGAGTCCCGGGGTAATCCTCCACTGCTGCCTCGATCACGGCCAGGGACGCCTCCAGCTCTGCGTCACCGAGTTGCTGACCCACGTCATCACTCACGTCGGCGAGGGCACCCCGGTGACCGTCCGTCTGTTCCGTGGCCCCGACGCGATCACTCTGCGCCGGGGCGTGTGGCTGACCACGGCCGGCAAGACGGTGTGGTGCGAACTGCCTCCGTGAGCTGCGGCCGTCGGCTCATTCCCTGGCTGTGCGCGTGGCGGCTCGCAGCATGGACGCCCCCACGGGTGTGAGGGTGTGCAGCACGGTCTGGCCGTTGCGGATGCTGGTGAGGAGTCCCGCGTCACGCAGCGCCGTGGCGTGTCTGCTGGCGGCGGACGCCGACACCCCCGCGGCGCGGGCGATCTCGCCGGTCGTGGCACCGGCGGACGCGGCGCACAGGGCCACGGCTCGGGCCCGCCCGAGCAGGGCCGTCAGGGGCTTGCCCGGATCGCCCGCGCCACCCGAGAAAGCGCGCACCGCATCCCGGGTGTCCGGCTCGTGGAGCAGCGAGTACCAGAGCACGGGCGGCAGTGCAGGGTCCGCGAAGGCGACCGGCTCGGCCCAGTTGAAGTAGGAGGGGACGAGCGTGAGCCCACGGCTGTTCAGGAACAGGTCCCGGTCAGGGGTCTGTTTGGGGTAGGTGACCTCCAGGACCGGAGGGCGCCAGCGCATCATGGGGCCGAGTCCCGCGAGCATGCCCTCGACTCCGCCGTCCAGGACCCCGCGGGCACACACGGCGCGCTCGGCCTCGATCCGCGCCTGTACCTGTTCCTTGTAGGGGTCGACGACGGCCTCGTGGTACGCGCGCAGTATGCGGACGAGTTCCTTGCGCGCGTCCTGCCGCGCCAGTTGTCCGGCCCACGGCGGGGCTCCGACGGTCCGGTCGAGGATGGCCATTTCCCTCAGGACCCGCTGCGGAGATGTGGCCAGAATCGATTCGACGCCCGCGTCCAGTCCGTCGGCGGCATGGCCCGGCGTCAGAAAGTCGGGAAAGTACGCGGCTCTTGGATACAGGGGCAGAAGAACAGTGCGCACGGCACGTTCCAGCCCCTTTTCCCGTAACCGCTGCCGTGCCGTGCGGTACCAACCGGCGTACGCCCACCGCCCTGTACGTGACTGGAGCCGGTGCAGACTCGCGGCGACCTCCCAGAGTGGATCAGGTGTGGCGGAAATCCTGGTCCTGGCCAGATCGGCATCGCTGAAATGAATGTAGAGCATTCCGCTGTCCCCCGTTGACCTGAGCTTTTGCTCTGCAGCGCAACAGCATGGCCGGGCCCGTCACCGCCGGGCAAAGCTTGTCGCAGCCGGGCGTGGCGCGGCACGGACCCTTCGTGGGCCCGGCCGTCACCGTGCGCCCGTACCCCGACGACCTGGGAGGAATCCATATGAAGCACAAGCTCGCGCTGCTGGGAGCCGCCGCCGTCCTGCTCGGCGGCCTGGGGGCCGCGGCCCCGGCCGCCACGGCGACGCCGGAGCACACCGCCACGGTCGCGGCGCCGGCGAAGTGCCCCGAGCCCACCTCCGGCCACCCGGAGATCAGCATGGGCGACACCGGCACGGCGGTGAAGCACGCGCAGTGCATTCTGCGCAACGGCTTGGGCCTTTCGGCCGTGGAGGTCGACGGGATCTTCGGCACCAACACCGAGAAGGGCGTAAAGCTCGCTCAGAAGAAGTGTGAAATCACCGTCGACGGCATCGTGGGGCCGAAGACCTGGGCGTGCCTGCACAAGTTCAACTGATTCATCCGCACCACAAACAACGGGGAAGGAAAACCATGAATTTCCGTAGCACCCAGGCCCGTCTGGCCGCCGCCTCCGGCGGCTAGGTCAGCGGCTCCGGCTACACCTACGGCGGCTGGGACGACGAGGGCGCCCTGTCCAGCGAGGACGGCAGCGCCGACGGCGCCTATCCGTACGTCGGCCACAAGTACCGCTCCTGCAGCTGACAGCCGCCGGGGCGGGGGTGGTGACCGCTCTCCTCCTGAGTCCGCCGAACCCGGAGAGTCGCAGTACCCGCTCCCGCCCAAGCTCCGCGCGCAAGACGAAGCAAGCCGTGTGAACATCCCCCGTAAACAGCCCCCAGCGGTCCCGCCCCGTTTCCGGCGGCCGAGGGCCACGCTCCCTTCCCGGCGCGATAGCCTCGCGTCAACCAGCGTGGCGCACTGGCACGTTGGGGAAGAACCGCATTCGGGGGATCCATGACAGACCAGCGGCCGCCCAGTCCGTCCAACACTCCGGCGCCCGATGACGCCGCCCTGAAGCAGGCCGGCGCGACGCCGCTGCGTGCCGCCGACCCGAGGCAGATCGGCCCGTACGCACCCCTCGGCCTCCTCGGCAGCGGCGGCATGGGCCACGTCTACCTGGCCCGCCCCACCGACAACTCCCCCGGCCTCGCCGCCGTCAAGGTGATCCGCCCCGAGTACGCCGAGGACGCCCGGTTCCGGCGGCGCTTCGAGCGGGAGGCCGCCGTGCACGGCCAGGTGCACACGCCGCGCACGCCGGATCTGCTCGGCACCGGGTTCGACGACTCGCTGCTGTGGATGGCGACGCAGTACCTGCCCGGCCTCAACCTCGCCGACGCCGTCCGCGAGTGCGGCAGGCTGGAGGCGGCCGGGGTGTGGCGGCTGGTGGCGGAGCTCGGGCAGGCCCTGTCGGCGCTGGCCGCCGCCGACGTCGTGCACCGGGATCTCAAGCCGTCCAACGTGATCCTGTCCCTGCAGGGCGCGCACGTCATCGACTTCGGCATCGCGCAGGCCGCCGACAGCAGCGCGATCACCACGACGGGCAACCGGGTCGGCACGCCCGCCTTCATGGCGCCCGAGTATCTGCGCGAGGCGCGCTGCGACACCGCCTCCGACGTCTTCTCGCTCGCCGGGAGCCTGATCTACGCCGCCACCGGGCACGCCCCCTTCGGGGACGGAACGGGCGTCGACGTGATGCACCGGGTGGCGTTCGAGGAACCCAAGCCGGACATCATGACCGAGCTCTCCGCCATCGACCCCGCGTTGGCCGCCCTCCTCGCCGCCTGCCTCTCCAAGGACCCCGCCGGGCGCCCCACCCCGCGGCAACTCCTCGACGCCGGCACGGCCGCCGGTCGCGGCCGCACCGTCTCCTGGCACGAGCCGCTGGACGCCCGGCTGCGCGCCCGACGGGATGCCTGCGAACTGCTGGAGCAGGTTGCCGTCCAGGAGACCGTGCAGTTGCGTGCGCCGGACCAGGTGCGTATGCCGGATCAGGTACCTGCGCCCGACCAGGCGCGTACGCCGGACCAGGTGCCCGCGCCGGACCAGTTGCGTACGCCGACGCAGACCCCGGCGTTCCCCGCCCCCGGCCCGGCCTTCGCCCCCACTGTCGGACCGGCCACGCCGCCCGGGGCGTACGCCACCTCCACGCAGACAGCGGCCCCGGAGAACGGCGGCAGGCGGCGTAGGCGCAAGGCCTACCTCGCCGTCGCCGCAAGCCTCGCCGTGTGCGCCGTGGCCGCGAGCGCCTACTTCCTCACCCGCCCGTCCCTCGACGAAACGGCCTCCACCGCACCGGCGGCAACCGACACCGCCGACGCCGGCGAAGTACAGGCCTCCCCGCTCCCCAGCTCCTCCGCCTCCCCCTCCGGCGACAAGGACAGTGAGAAGGGGAAGGAGAAGGAGACTGCCTCCGCGACGCCGGAGGCCGAGGCCTCGGAGAGCCCGGACTCCTCCGGAGGCGGTGCGGGCGGGACTCAGGACACTCCCACCGACGAGGCCTCCGACACGTCCGGCGGCAACGACGGCGGCGCGGGCGGTGGTGGCGGTGCCCCGACCCCCACCCCCACCACGACCGCCACAACCCCGGCCACCCCGCCCTGGCTCTCCGACTGCACCCACTACTCCGGCACCGAACTCACCCAGCGCGGCGACACGGGCCAGCGCGTCCTCCAGGTGCAGTGCATGCTCACCAAGCGCGGCTACAGCGTCGGCGGCGCGGGCGTGGACGGCGAGTTCGGCGCGGACACGGAGTCCGCGGTCAGGCTGTTCCAGAGCGACAAGGGGCTGGATGTCGACGGCGACGTCGGCCCCAACACGTGGGCGGCGCTGCGCAGATCGACGTAGCGCGGCAGTGCCTGCGCGCGTCGACGCTGTCTGCCTTCTTCCGGGGCACCGGATCCGGCCGACCGTCGACACCGGGGGACCGACAAACGAGGGGCGCGCCGTTTCGTACGGCGCGCCCCTCAGGCATGTCGGCTCACGGACCGGTGCTCAGTGCTCGGTGCTCAGCGCTCAGTGCACTGTGCTCAGTGGAAGAAGTGCCGCGTCCCCGTGAAGTACATCGTCACGCCCGCCTTCTTCGCGGCCTCCACCACCTGCTCGTCACGGACCGAACCGCCCGGCTGGACGACCGCCTTGACGCCGGCCTCGGTGAGGATCTCCAGGCCGTCGGGGAAGGGGAAGAACGCGTCGGAGGCGGCGTACGAGCCCTGGGCGCGCTCGGCGCCGGCCCGCTCCACCGCCAGCTTCGCGGAGTCGACGCGGTTGACCTGCCCCATGCCGACGCCGACCGAGGCGCCGTCCTTGGCGAGGAGGATGGCGTTGGACTTGACGGCCCGGCAGGCCTTCCAGGCGAAGGCCAGCTCGGCCAGTTCGTCGGCGGTGAGCGCCTCACCCGTCGCCAGGGTCCAGTTGGCCGGGTCGTCGCCGTCGGCCTGGAGGCGGTCGGTGACCTGGAGGAGGGCGCCGCCGTCGATGGGCTTGACCTCGACCGGGTTGCCGGGGCCCTCGGGGCAGCGCAGCACGCGGATGTTCTTCTTCTTGGCGAGGGCCTCCAGCGCGCCGTCCTCGTAGTCGGGCGCGACGATGACCTCGGTGAAGATCTCCGCGACCTGCTCGGCCATCTCCTTCGACACCGGACGGTTGACGGCGATCACCCCGCCGAACGCCGACAGCGAGTCACAGGCGTGCGCCTTGCGGTGCGCCTCGGCGACGTCCGCGCCGACCGCGATGCCGCACGGGTTGGCGTGCTTGATGATCGCGACGGCCGGCTCGGCGTGGTCGTACGCGGCACGGCGGGCGGCGTCCGTGTCCGTGTAGTTGTTGTACGACATCTCCTTGCCGTGCAGCTGCTCGGCCTGCGCGAGGCCCGCGCCGCTGCCGTCGACGTAGAGGGCGGCCGGCTGGTGCGGGTTCTCGCCGTACCGGAGCGTGTTCTCGCGCTCCCAGGTGGCACCGAGGAAGTCGGGGAACTGAGAGTCGTCGACGGGGGCGTAGGAGGAGGCGAACCACGAAGCCACCGCCACGTCGTACGCCGCCGTGTGCTGGAAGGCCTCGGCCGCGAGCCGCTTGCGGGTGGTGAGGTCGAAGCCGCCGTCGCGGACGGCCGCGAGGACATCGGCGTAACGGGCGGGGCTGGTGACGACCGCCACGGACGGGTGGTTCTTGGCGGCCGCGCGCACCATCGACGGGCCGCCGATGTCGATCTGCTCGACGCACTCGTCGGGGGACGCCCCGGACGCGACGGTCTCGCGGAACGGGTAGAGGTTGACCACGACGAGGTCGAACGGCTCGACGCCGAGCTCGGCGAGCTGCCGCTGGTGGTCCTCGAGCCGCAGGTCGGCGAGGATGCCCGCGTGCACGCGCGGGTGCAGCGTCTTGACGCGGCCGTCCAGGCACTCGGGGAAGCCGGTGAGCTCCTCGACCTTGGTGACGGGGACGCCGGCCGCGGCGATACGGCCGGCCGTGGAGCCGGTCGACACCAGCTCGACGCCGGCCTCGTGCAGCCCGCGCGCGAGGTCCTCGAGGCCCGTCTTGTCGTAGACGCTGACGAGCGCCCGTCGAATGGCCCGCTTGTTGCTCTCGGCGGTCACTGGATAACTACCTTTCGTCCCTCAATCCGATAGCCGTTGCGGGCGAGCCGCCCCACGACCTCGACGAGCAGCTTTCGCTCGACTTCCTTGATGCGCTCGTGCAGAGCGCTCTCGTCGTCCTCGTCCCGGACCTCCACCACGCCCTGAGCGATGATCGGTCCGGTGTCGACGCCGTCGTCGACGAAGTGGACGGTGCAGCCGGTGACCCTGGCGCCGTACGCGAGGGCGTCGCGGACGCCGTGGGCGCCGGGAAAACTGGGGAGCAGGGCCGGGTGGGTGTTCACGAACCGTCCGCCGTAGCGTGCGAGGAACTCCTTGCCGACGATCTTCATGAACCCGGCGGAGACGACGAGGTCCGGATCGTGGGCGGTGACGGCCTCCGCGAGCGCCGCGTCCCACTCCTCCCGGCTGCCGTAGTCCTTGACCCTGCACACGAAGGTCGGCAGCCCGGCGCGCTCGGCCCGCGCCAGCCCCTCGATGTTCTCGCGGTCGGCGCCGACGGCCACGATCTCGGCCCCGTACGCCTCGCGGCCGACGGCGGCGATCTCGTCGAGGAGCGCCTGCAGATTGGTGCCGGATCCGGAGACCAGCACGACGAGGCGCTTGGCACGCTCGGCCACGGGCTTGGCGGCCACGGTGGGGCCCTTTCTCGGGGGTGCGTTCTTCGTGCGGCCGATGCTTTGTATATTCGTACGAGTGCATCGCGCCCCGGGATACGGGGAAGTCTACGAAGCAGCCGACCGTCAGCAACGATACCGGCACACCGGGCAGCCCCCACGGGACGGGTGCGTGGCCGGAAGGTAGCGTCTGGGGGAGCTGGACCGGGAACGCGGTTGTGGTGCGGTGCGTTCACGAAGCGACAGCTCATGTCGGATCAGTCGTTCACCAAGGGGAAGACGCTCACTTGATGTCGGACCGCAGCCTGCGACTCCTCACACTCCCTCGGCAGTCCGCGCAGGGAGGGAAGCGTGGCGCCGTCCTGCTGCGAGAGCGGCCCGCCTCGCCTCCCGACGCGCCATCGGACAAGAAGTCCGGCGACGAACAGAGCAACGGCGCCCAGGACGACAACCCCTTCGCGCCGCCGCCGGAGGGCACACCGGACCGCCCGTGGCGGCCGCGGCGCTCCTCGGGCGAGGACGGCTCGCGGGGGTCGGGCGAGGAGAACTCGCCCTGGGGCAACCAGTGGAGCGACCGCCAGCCGGGCCGCTCCCACGACGGCTTCGGCGACCGGCCCCGCGGCGGCCAGGACGGCCCCGGAGGCGGTGGCCCCGGCACGAGCATGCGCTGGGACCCCACCGACCCCACCCAGCGCCGCGCGCGGTACGCGCTGCTCTCCGGCATGTGGGCCTTCTTCTTCGCCCTGTTCAGCTGGCCGTACGTGGCCCTGCTGCTGGGCGCGCTGGCCCTGTACTGGGGCGTCAGCAGCCTCCGCGCCAAGCCCCGCACCCCCGACCCGGACAACCCGGCCCCTCAGCCCACCGGCCGCCCCCAGACGACGGCCGCGGTGAGCGGGCTGGTCACGGCGTCCCTCGCGATCGCGGTGGTGGCCGCCGGGTTCACGGCGCAGGTGGTCTACAGCGACTACTACACCTGCACGAATGACGCGCTGACCAACGAGGCGAAGCAGTCGTGCAATGAGCTGCTGCCCGAGGAGCTGCGAGGGGTTCTGGGGAACACGGACTGAGTCCGGGCAACACGGGGCGATGCGGCAGCCCGGGCGGGTGTCGCGACGGTCACTGCGATGTCGTGCCCTCAGGGGCGTCGGGTGAGTCCGGGTTCTGCGGGGCTTCAGGCGATTCCGGGCTCTCAGGGGTGTCCGGTGCGGCCGGGTCCGTGCGGGCCTCCGCCGGATCCGACGCCTCCTTCATCGCCGCCCAGCGTGCGGCACGCGCGGCGTCGTCGTGCCAAGGCCCCGGCGAGGGCGACGACTCCGGTGGTGGGGCGTCGGACGGGAAGCCGTCCGGCTCGAAGGTGGTGTCGTGGTCGTACTCCATGTGCGGGACGCCCCGGTCGTGAACCCCGCGTGAGGAGTCCCGGCGGTCCGCCGCGGACCGAGCTCCCTGGTCGTTGCCCTGCTGCGGAACGGCTTGGTCCTCCGTGAACGCCGTGAACAGCACCTCCTGGTCGTAGACCGAGCGCCCCGCCCCCGATTCCGTGGCGGAGCCCGCACCCGACTCCGCGCCCCGCGAGAACCACCCGCCGACCAGAGGCAGCCGCTCCCGCCACCGGCGCTCGCCGGCACCGGGTCCCGCCCCACCCGAGCCGCCCGCACCGGAACCACCCGCACCCGAGCCCGCCGCACCCGAGCCGCTCTCCCCCGACGCCTCCACCCGAGGCCTCCCGATCCGCCCCGCCTGCGTCCCGCTCATGTGCCCGGCCGCCAAGCTCCGCCCCGCCAGGCACCGCCACGCCCGCACCAGCACAGCCACGGGAACCGCCACCACCAGGACCCACCCCAGCGTCGCCGCCCCCACCTGCCACCACACGGGCCCGAACCGCGCGAGCGCCCCGACCCCCAGCGGGCCGCCCGACAGCGCGGCCAGCGCTGCGAACACGATCCCGCAGACCACGGCGGCCTGCGCGGCGACCATCGCGGTCCGCGCGGTCGACCAGACCACGGCAGACAGTTGTCCGGCCGAAGACCCGACCGTCGAAGGCGCCGGCCCGCCCGTGGAGCGACGGTCCTCGAATGTTCGCCCGCCTCCTTCAGCCATGCCTCCGCCCCTGGTCCGCACCCCTTCGGCCGCTCGCCCACCCCGAGTCCGAACCCCCGTCCCCGTAGCAGCCTCCCCGCCCTCGTGCCGGCCCCCCGTCCACACCGCCACCCTCCCCACGAACCACCCCACCACCACCCCCGCGACAACCGGCACCGCCACCACCCCCCACTGCTCCGACCCGCCGGCCCCCGCCCCCGGCACCGCCTCCAGCAGCGGAAACGCCGGCAGCAGCGGCGCGGGCGACGACGACACCGGCCCCACCACATGCCCCACGCCGAGCACGAACCCCGGCCCGAGGGCGTACGACGCCGCCCACACCGCCGCGTTCGGCACGAGCGCCGCGCACAGCAGCAGCACCGCGAACCGCCCCGACCACCCCTCCGTCAGCTGCAGAAAAGACTCCCGCGCCGCACCGCCGTGCCACACCAGCGAGCCGCCCACCAGCACGGCCCCACCTCCGACGAGCACCGCCGCCCCGGCCCCCGCGGCCCGCGCGGCGACACCGAGCCGGGCGCGTGCCGCCACCCCGGGCACCAGCCGCCGTACCCGCCTCGGCAACGCGACCAGCACGCGCTCCACCAGCTCGGGCGGCCGCCCGAGCGCCGTCCACACCCCCACCCCCGCCGTGACCGTCACGACCACCGGAACCCACATCACGGTCCAGACCCACTCCGGCCGCAGCTCGCCTCGCGCCGCGTACGCCGCGGCGGCCGCGCCGACCCCGAGGTACCCGAGCACGACACCCGCCCACGCCGTACGCCCCGGCACCAGCGGCGTCCCGTCACCCTCGTCCGCCGCCGCGTCGCGCGCCGCCCGGTACACCAGCCACACCGGCAGCAGGAACAGCAGCAGGGGCGTGACACCGACCGGCGCGGGGACGCCGGTGAGCGTGTCGGCGCGGACCAGTTCGGCGCCGTGCGCCAGCAGCCACAGCACGGCGGCGATCCGCAGCGCACCCCCCGGCCCGCTGTCCGGATACGGCGAACTGACCCACAGCACCATCACCAGCACCGCGAGCCCACCCAGCCCCAGCCCCGCCGCCACCGCACCGCTCAGCAGACTGGCGGCCAGGCCGGGAGTTCGGCCGCGCGTGTGCGGGCGCGGGGACGACGGCGTCATTCGGCGAGCGGTCATCTCGATCACGCCCGCCATGCTCCCAACGACACGCGCTTTTCCCGCGTAACAGGCGAACCCCCGAAGTGTCGCTCAATATATGTTTATGTACTTTTTCGTACGAAAGGGTGCCCGGTGACACAGCGACCCGCAGCCTCGCTTCCCCCGCCAGACGAACGCCGACGCCTGCGCGAGGCCGGTTCATTGACGCAGGCTCAGGTCGCCGATCGGGTGGGCGTCACCCTCGAGACGGTACGCGCGTGGGAGAACGGCCGTACGACACCGCGGGGCCACAGAAAAGAGGCGTACGCACAACTGCTCAGCTCCCTCATGGAAGAGACGGCGGCTCAGAAATGGGCGGGAGAGCCCGAGGTGAGGGAACGTCAGCAGCCGTCGCCCGAACGCCCACTCACCCCCGCCCAGGCCTTCGACGCGCTCTACGCCTTCTGCGCCCCCGCCCTGGTACGGCAGACGTACCTGCTCACCGGGCGTCGCGAACTCGCCCGCGAATCGGTCGAGCAGGCCTTCCAACTCGCCTGGCAGCGCTGGCCGGAGGTGGCACGCGACCGGGACCCGGCGGGCTGGGTGCGGGCGACGGCGTACGACTTCGCCCTCTCCCCCTGGCACCGGTTCCGCCCCCGCTACCGGCACCCCGAACCCCCGCCGGCCGACGCGTCCGACCGCGCCCTGCTCGACGTACTCCTCAAACTTCCGCCGCCACAGCGCCGCACCCTTCTCCTGTACGACGGTGTCGGCCTCGACCTGCCCGAAACGGCGGCCGAGTCGGAGGCGAGCACTCCGGCCACCGCGCGGCGCCTGCTCCACGCGCGCGCCGCGGTCGCCGACCGCCTCCCGACCCTGTCCGACCCCGCCGAACTCCACCGCCGCCTGGCCGAACTGGCCTCCGCGGAGCGGTTGCGCGCGGCCAAGCCGGTGACGGTACGCGACGGCAGCGAAGGCCGGGCCCGCTTCTGGACACGCGCGGCGATCGCGTTCACGGTGGCCCTCATCGGCACGACAGCCCTGACGCTACGAACAGCCCCGACCCACTACGAGCCACCCGTACCGCCGGGCGCGACGGTGCGCGGGGTGCCCCCTCGGGTGGCGCCGGGGCCGTTGTCGGGGGCGGAGCTGGAGCTGCGGGCGAAGCTGCGGTCACAGATGCAGAGCGGGCCGGAGCGCCTGGCGCCGCAGCAGCAGTGACACGGGTACCGCCGGAAAATGCCGACAGGCCCGCCCCCACACAGGGAACGGGCCCACCGACGTTCGGCTAGGTGCCGTGACTACGGCGTTCAGCCACCCAGGATCTCGCGAGCCAGCTTGGCGGTCTCGGTCGGCGTCTTGCCCACCTTCACGCCCGCGGCCTCCAGGGCCTCCTTCTTCGCCTGGGCGGTGCCGGACGAACCGGAGACGATGGCGCCGGCGTGGCCCATGGTCTTGCCCTCGGGCGCGGTGAAGCCCGCGACGTAGCCGACGACCGGCTTGGTCACGTTCTCCTGGATGTAGGCCGCGGCCCGCTCCTCGGCGTCGCCGCCGATCTCACCGATCATGACGATCAGGTCGGTGTCGGGGTCGGCCTCGAAGGCGGCCAGCGCGTCGATGTGCGTGGTGCCGATGATCGGGTCGCCACCGATACCGACGGCCGACGAGAAGCCGATGTCACGCAGCTCGTACATCATCTGGTACGTCAGCGTGCCGGACTTCGAGACCAGGCCGATGCGGCCCGGCTTGGTGATGTCGCCCGGGATGATGCCGGCGTTCGACTGGCCCGGGGTGATGAGACCGGGGCAGTTCGGGCCGATGATCCGGGTCTTGTTGCCCTGCGACACGGCGTACGCGTAGAACGCGGCCGAGTCGTGGACCGCGATGCCCTCGGTGATGACGACCGCGAGCGGGATCTCGGCGTCGATGGCCTCGACGACGGCCGCCTTGGCGAAGGCCGGCGGCACGAAGAGGACGGATACGTTCGCGCCCGTCTTCTTCATGGCCTCGGCCACGGTGCCGAAGACCGGGATCTCGTTGCCGTCGATGTCGACCGACGTGCCCGCCTTGCGGGGGTTCACGCCACCGACGATGTTCGTGCCGTCGGCCAGCATGAGCTTGGTGTGCTTCATGCCCGTGGCACCGGTCATGCCCTGGACGATGACCTTGGAGTCCTTGTTGAGGAAGATAGCCATGGCTGTCTGAGTCCCTCTTCCCTTACTTCGCAGCCGCGAGCTCGGCGGCCTTGTCGGCCGCGCCGTCCATGGTGTCCACGCGCTGCACGAGCGGGTGGTTGGCGTCGGAGAGGATCTGACGACCCAGCTCGGCGTTGTTGCCGTCCAGACGCACGACCAGCGGCTTGGTGACGTCCTCGCCGCGGTCCTCCAGGAGCTTGAGCGCCTGGACGATGCCGTTGGCGACCTCGTCGCAGGCGGTGATGCCGCCGAAGACGTTGACGAACACGGACTTGACGTCCGGGTCGCCGAGGATGATCTCCAGGCCGTTCGCCATGACGGCGGCGGAGGCGCCACCGCCGATGTCGAGGAAGTTGGCGGGCTTGACGCCACCGTGGTTCTCACCGGCGTACGCGACGACGTCCAGGGTGCTCATGACGAGACCCGCGCCGTTGCCGATGATGCCGACCTCACCGTCGAGCTTGACGTAGTTGAGGTTCTTCTCCTTGGCGGCGGCCTCGAGCGGGTTGGCCGCGTCCTTGTCCTGGAGGGCCTCGTGCTCCGGCTGACGGAACTCGGCGTTCTCGTCCAGGGAGACCTTGCCGTCCAGGGCGATGACGTCGCCGGAGGCGACCTTGGCCAGCGGGTTGACCTCGACGAGGAGCGCGTCCTCGGCGATGAAGGTCTTCCACAGGGTGACCAGGACGTTCGCGACCTTGTCGGCGACCTCGGCCGGGAAGTTGGCGGCCTCGACGATCTCGCGCGCCTTCTCCGGGGTCACACCCTCGTTGGCGTCGATCGGCGTCTTGGCGACGGCCTCCGGACGGGTGGCCGCCACCTCCTCGATCTCCATGCCGCCCTCGACGGAGGCGATGGAGAGGAAGGTGCGGTTGGCACGGTCGAGGAGGAAGGAGACGTAGTACTCCTCCAGGATCTCCGGGGCCGTCTCGGCGATCATCACCTTGTGGACCGTGTGGCCCTTGATGTCCATGCCGAGGATGTCCGTCGCACGGGCGACGGCCTCGTCCGGGGTGGCGGCGAGCTTCACGCCACCGGCCTTGCCACGGCCGCCGACCTTCACCTGGGCCTTGACGACAGACTTGCCACCGAGGCGCTCGGTGGCTGCGCGGGCCGCCTCAGGCGTGTCGATGACTTCACCGGCCAGCACCGGTACATCGTGCTTGGCGAAGAGGTCCCTCGCCTGGTACTCGAACAGGTCCACGCGCTTCCGTCCCTATCAGTGATCTCGCGGTTCGTTGGATGCGTGGGCGTGCCGCGAAGGGCAACGTGACGTCCGCATGTGTCACAAGGGAGGCGCACACGGTGTCCGAGCGCGCGGCATGTCCGTCTCGCAGGTTATCGCTGCTTGCGGGGGGCCTCTAAATCGCGGGTCACACCTGAGCGGTGATACCTGTCACATGATGCCGCGATCAGCAAAGATCTCTGGCACGGCGTGCCGACTGTGAGGAATCGGGAACGGACAAGGGAAGGACCTCACCGGGTTGGGGTTGACCCGGTGAGGTCCCTTGAACAGCCCGAAGGGGCACGAATGGGCCGCCCCTGTGGGCTCACGGGCCGGTGATCCCCACCCCAATGGGGATCGCCGGCCCTTCCGCGGAACTCCGGTCGAACGGTCCGACGGCTTTCGGCTGTCCGGGTCCGTCCGCTCCGCGGAGTCGGTCGGTCGCAACAGGGCGCGGCCGCGGTCGCACCCGGTGCGTGAAGCGTGCGCGGTGCTCCGCTGTGGGTGCGGTGCATGCGCTGCCTCGCTGCGCTGCGGTGCGTGCGACCGCGGTGGTCGCGTCCGCCGTGGCGGCGGGTGGTGCGTCGTACGGGGCTCCGCCGGGGGCCGCCGTACGACGACTGGGGTGGTGCGTCAGATGCGGTACGCGCCGCCGTCGTGGAGGTCCTGCGCGTAACCCGGCGTGATCGACTGGCCGACCCCGTACACGCCGCCGACGGCGTTGCCCGCCAGCGGACCGGCCGAGTCCTGGACCGTGCCGGTCAGGTCTCCGGCGAAGGGCGCGACCTGGCCCGCGACACCGTGGGCGAAGGGGTCCACCTGGCCGACGACACCGCCCGCGAACGGCTGCACCTCGCCGGCCACGCCGTACGCCAGGGTCGTGGCGCTGCCGCCGACGCCCTGCACGACCGGGCTGACGGTGTCCACGACCTGGTCCACGACGGGCCGCACGGCGCCGGTGACGCCGTACGCGAACGGCTGCACCTGCCCGGTGACGCCCTCGGCGAAGGGAACGGCCTGGCCCGCGACACCGTGGGCGAAGGGGTCGACCTGGCCGACGACGCCGCCCGCGAAGGGCTGCACATCCCCGGTCACGCCGTACGCCAGCGCGCCCGCGTCCCCGACGGCCTGCCCGGCGACCGGCACGACGCCGTGCACGGCGGTGTCGGCGACGGGCGGCAGGACCGTGCCCGTCCCGTCCGCGGTGACCTGGCCGACCAGACCGGTGGCGTACGGGGGTACGTCCGCGGCGACGCCCTGCACGACCGGCTGTACGTCGGAGACGGCACCGTAGGCGATGGGCCGGACGTCGGCGACGGTGCCGTACGCGACGTGCTGTACGTCGCCGACCGCGCCGTGGGCCACCGGCGGCACGTCCTGGACGACCCCGCCGACGACCGGCTGGACCCCCTGGACGGCACCGGCGACGACCGGCTGCACGCCCGCGACGGCCTGACCGGCCACGGGCTGGACGTCGGCGACGACGCCGTACGCCAGCGCGGTCGCGGCGTCGACCGTGTGCCCGGCGGTCCGGGCGACCCCGGCCACCGCGCCCTGGGCGACCGGCACGACGCCGTCCACCGCCTGGCCGACGACCGGCCGCACGCCGCTCACCGCGCCGCCGGCCACCGACTGGACACTGTCCACCGCGGTGGCGGCGACCGGGGTCACCCCGGCCACGGTGTGGGTGGCGGCGGGTGCGACACCGGCGACGGCGTGCTGGGCCGCCGGGACGACTCCGCCGACGGCGCGCCCTGCGACGGGCAGCACGCCGTGCACGGCCTCGGTGGCGAGCGGCGGGACGACCGCGTCGCCGGTCTGCTCGACGACCGGGGTGACCGTGCCGGGGACGGTGCTGACCGTGCCGACGACCCGCTGCTCGACGCCGCCGACCGTGCCGGTGACATGGCTCGGGACGGCGGCGACGGAGGCCTCGGCGGCCGTCTTGACCGCGGTTGCCCTGCCGGTGGCCGTGGCCGTCGCGTCGGCCGCCGTGGCCGTCGCCTCGCCCTTGACGTGGCTCACAGCGGCCTGGGCGACGTCCTGCGCACCCGCTCCGGTGCGGCCCGCGCCCGCGACGGCGTACTGCGCCTTCGTCCGTACGACGCCCTCGACACCCTGCACCTGCGCACGGGCCGCCGCCTGGGTGCCGTGCAGCCTCGTCTGCGTGGCGGCGAGCGCCTGCTCCAGCTCGGGGGCGAAGGCGGCGAGGGGGCCGAAGAGGTAGTCGATGGTGCCGGGGGTGCCCGAGGTGTCGGGGAGCTGCGGGGTGTCGTGGGGTGCGTTGCCGATGCCGGTGACGCCTGCGGAGGCACCGGCCTCTACCTGGGCCGCGGCCTGCACGGCCTGGTTCGCGCGGGCTGCCTTGGCGCCCTGGATGGCGTGGGCCGCGCCCTTCGCCTTGGCGGCCGTGGTGGAGGTGGCGGCCTTGCCGGCGGACGGGACCGCGACCTTGGCGTCGACATAACGGCGGGCCTGATCGGCGGCGCTCGCGGGCGTCGTCCTGGCCGTGTCGGCAGCCGTGCCGGCCGTGTCGGTGGCCGTGCTCGTGGCGCCGTCGGTGACGCCGGAGACGGTGTCCGTCACGTCGGAGACGACGCCGTTGAGGGTGTCGGTGACCCCGCCGAGCAGGTCGGTGGCGTCGGCGCTGTCGGCCGCGTCCGTCGCGTCAGTGGTGGTGTCCGGTACGGAGAGAGTGGAGGCGGGCAGCTCGTCCGCGCTGGCGACGGTCGAGCCGAGCGCCCAGGCGCCGGTGACTCCGGCGGCTATGACGATCGAACGGCGAATGTTCTTGTTCATGCGTGCGTCGGATCCCTAGATCTTGGGCTCCGAAGGCCCCCGGAGGAACGGAGTCGGGAAGGGACTCCGAGGCTTCGGGACTTCGGACGGTTTGGGGACATTCCGGTGCCTGACGCGGTCGCGGTCCGGGGAGTTGGGACCAGCGGGACCGGGTACGGCTCCGGCGGCTTCCGTCCGGGGGATGTCAGTGGGATGTCAGAGGGACATCCGGGAACTGGGGGTCCGGACGGTCGGGCAGACCTGTTTCCGCCCCCGCGCGGCAGGTCTGTGGCGGGGAGGGTCGGCCTGCTGTCCTACGCGGGGGAAACCGGTATGTCCCCGTGCCTGTCCTGGATCTCGTCCACGTCGGCACGGGCGGCGGCGCCGGGCACCAGCCGCAGCGGCGCCCGCTGGCTCAGCGAGACGGCGTGCGCGTCCCCGTGCCGAGGCGTGCTGTTGTCGCCCGCCGAACGGCTGCCGCCCACACCGCCCGGGTGATCGACCGGCGCCTGCTGCGCGGGAGCGCCGACGGAGGGCGCACCACGGTGCGCGCCGGTGGGCGCCGGGACGCCGGGCGCGGCGGAGTCGGCTACGTATCGCGGACCGTAGGCGACGGGTGCGGCGGTGCCGGTACGGCCCTCGCCGTCGCTCCCGTCACCGGGCGCGGGCGCCGCCGGTCCCGGCTGCGGCGTCGGGGTGAAGGTCGCGGGCAGGGTCTGGGCGGGGATGCCGGGGAGGTTCGGGAGGGTGGGGAAGCTGGGCACGCCGGGGACTTCGAACCCCGGCCAACTCGGCCAGGTCGGCGACTCCGGCACGGTCGGCAGGGAGGGCAGCGCAGGCAGAGTGGGCAACGCCGACAGCGGCGGCGCCTCCGCCAGGCCCTCGGTCGCCGACTCGACCACCTCGACGACCGGCTTGACGACGCGATCGCCCACGCCGGGGAGGACGCCGTGGGTCACCGGGCGGAGAACCTGGTCGTCCGTGGCGTCGGGGGCGGTGGCGTGGTCGGCGTTGTCGGTATCGGTGTCGGTGTCGGCGGGGTGCGGGGCTGCCGGGGCCGGGGCGTGGAGGGCCCAGGGGTGCGGAGTTGCCGGCGGGGCCGGGGCCGGGGCGGTCCCCTCGTCCTTCGGCGCCGAGGGCGAGGCGCCGACGGAGGCGTCGGGAGCCGAGACCGAAGACGCCGAAGACACCGATGGCACCGATGACACCGAAATGGACGGTGTGGACGCTGTGCCGGAGCCCACCGACACCCCGTCCGCCGCATACGCCCGCTCCCCGCAGAGGAACCCGAGCGCGAACAGACCGCCCACCACCAACGCCACCTGCAGCGCACGCCGCCCGGCCGCCGTGCGCAGGACGCGCAGAGCGGCTACGGGCAAAGCTGCTGACCAGGTCAAGACGGGGTGGGTCCTCCCGTGCGGCGGAACGAAGTACACGTGGTGGGCGTCGAGTCGGCGCGACGCGGTGTGTGCGGTGTGGTGTAGTGCGGGCAAGCGGGGCGCGATGCACCGCTGAAGAGGCGCGTCGATCCTCGCACGCCCCTCCCGAGGTCACGCAAGCCCCCCGCTACCGATGGGCACTCATGTCCGTTTTGCTGGCCCAAGTCGGTCGTCACCAGGTCGACAAATCACCGGCAAATCCTCGCCATTGCCCTCCTCATCCCTCTCGTCATGCGGCGTCCGGCACCGGAATAGGTCGCTTCTCGATGGCCGCAGCCATCACCTCCGGGAACAGGTCGGGCGTACAGGCGAAGGCCGGTGCGCCCAGCGCCGCGAGTGCGGCCGCGTGTTCCCGGTCGTACGCGGGTGCCCCCTCGTCCGACAGCGCCAGCAGCGCCACGAACTGCACGCCCGACGCCTTCATCGCGGCGACCCGCTTGAGCATCTCGTTCCGAATGCCTCCCTCGTACAGGTCGCTGATCAGCACGACCACCGTCTCCGCGGGCCGGGTGATCTGCGACTGGCAGTACGCGAGCGCCCGGTTGATGTCCGTGCCACCGCCGAGCTGGGTGCCGAAGAGGACGTCGACCGGATCGTCGAGCTGGTCGGTGAGGTCGACGACGGACGTGTCGAAGACGACCAGCCGCGTGCTGATGGACCGCATCGACGCCAACACGGCCCCGAACACCGACGCGTACACCACCGAGGCCGCCATCGACCCCGACTGGTCGATGCAGAGGATGACCTCCTTCTTCACCGACTGCGACGCCCGCCCGTACCCGATGAGCCGCTCCGGCACGACCGTCCCGTACTCCGGGAGGTAGTGCTTGAGGTTGGCCGCGATCGTGCGGTTCCAGTCGATGTCGTGATGGCGCGGCCGGTTGATCCGGGCGCTGCGGTCCAGGGCGCCGGTGAGGGTGGCCCGGGTGCGGGTGGCGAGCCGCTTCTCCAGGTCCTCGACGACCTTGCGCACGACGGCGCGTGCCGTCTCCTTGGTCGTCTCCGGCATCGCCCGGTTGAGCGAGAGCAGCGTGCCGACGAGATGCACGTCGGCCTCCACCGCCTCCAGCATCTCCGGCTCCAGCAGCAGTGTGGACAGTCCGAGTCGGTCGATGGCGTCCCGCTGCATGACCTGGACGACGGATGACGGGAAGTACGTCCGGATGTCCCCGAGCCACCGCGCCACGGACGGCGCCGACGCCCCGAGCCCCGCCGAACGGTCCCTTCCCGACTGCCCCTTGTCCCCCTTGCCGTAGAGAGCTGCCAGCGCCCCGTCCATCGCGGCGTCTTTTCCGGAGAGCGCGTACCCGGTGCCGTCCGCGTCGTCTCCGCCCAGCACCATCCGCCACCGCCGAAGCCGCTCCGGCGCCGGGTCCATCGCCTCGCCCGTCGTGTTCGTCGCGTTCGCCCCGTCCATCATGTTCGCCGTGTTCGCCGTGTTCGCCGTGTTCGCCGTGTTCGCCGTGTTCGTCATCGGCACGCTCCTTTGCTAGGCCGCTCCCACAACGGGATCACCGGCACGGTCGTCGTGGGCCGGCCCGGCGCCGACACCCGATGCGGTTGCCCGACGGCGCCCACCGCTCCGCCCCGCGCCCTCGGCTCCCTCACACCATCAGCAGTCATCCCGTCGCCCCAGTCATCCCGTCGCCTTCACAAGGTCGTTCTCGCGGCCCGCCCGCCTGTTGTCGCCGAGGCCGCTCTCGATGTCCTGTCCCAGTCGCTCAAGCCCCAGCAGCAACCGCACCACCGGCACCACGGCGTCCGCCCGCTCGGCGTCGAGTTCGGCGGCGAAGCCGGGTATGCCCGGACCGCCGACCCCCGCGCTCCCCCGCTGCCCCGGCCCACGCCGGACCAGCTCCCCCAGCGTCCGCCGCACCCCCGGCTCATACGCCGAGAAGGTGCGCCTCAGCAGCGGCAGCACATCCGTGAACGCGTCCGCCGACACCCCCGTCAGCCACGCGTCGACCAACCCGAGCAGCCGCTCGTCGTGTACGAGGAGCATCCCGCCACCGGATCCCCCACCGACGAACCCCTCGATCCACGCGGCCGCGTCGGCCGGCGGCGTCCCCGGCGACAACGCGAGCCCCATCAGCCGCGCCGCCTCGTCCTGCACCAACTCCCCGTCGTCCAGCAGCAACCGCACGCTCCGCCCCCGAATGACACCGGGCACGGTGTCCCGTAGGGACAGCACCCGGAGCACCCTGTGCCACCGCTTGCGCAGATCCCCGTGGCCGAGGGCGCCCGGCGGGTTGCCCGGGGCGGAGCGGGCGCCGTCCCGCCCCGATGCGGAAACCGAGTCCTCGGTATCCCGGGCCGACCCGGACACCGAGACCTCGGCGCCTCGCCCCGACCCGGATTCCGGCTCCCCGACATCCCACCCCGCTCCGGATGCCTCCGAGCCCAGTGCGTCCTCCGCCGAACCCACCGCGTCACCCAGCAGCCCCACCGCTCCGTGCACCGCGTCCACATGCCGCCGCATCTCCTCGGACGCGTCCGCGTCCAGGGCGGCACAGGCCGGGGGCAGGCCGACGAAGATGCGCTCGGCGAGACCCGCGGCGACCTCTGCCAGCGCGCCGGTGTCGGTGCCCCGGACGTCCCCGTACCGCAGGGAGCGGACCAGCGCGGGCATGGCCTGGGCGAGATGGCCGACGTCGGTGTCCAGGGCGGCCCGGTCGGCGAGGATCCGCATCACCACGGGCAGCGCGTCCGGCAGTTCGGCCAGCAGGCAGCGCTCGGCGAGCGCGGTGACGTCGGCGAGGCCCTGCGCGGCGACGGCGTCCGCCTCCGCCTTGGCGGTCGCCGCCGCGAACACGGTGGTCCCCCAGACCCCGGCCTCCGCGACCCGCACGGACAGCTCGGGCTCCCACCGCAGCCGCCACGTCTCCCGGAACGTCCCCGTACTGCCTCGCGACGCGACCGGCTCACCCCACTCCACGCCGAGCAGCCGCAGCCGGTGCAGCAGCCTGCTGCGCTCGGCGTCGTTCTCCTTGCGCAGGTCGAGCTCCAACTCCCGCTCCGGCGCCTCCGGTTTGAGCCGCAGCCGACGCTGGATCCGGTCGAGGTCCCGCTGCAACGGCACCGCCGGCGCCGACGACGGCACCTCCCCCAGCACGTCCCCCACGACCAGCCGGTCCCGCACCAGCGCCAACGGCACGTCCGAGCCGTCGCACATCACCGCCCGCACCGCGTCGGTCGTCTCGCTCAGCCCCGGCAACGGGCGCCCCCGCATCGCCGCGAGCGTCTCGGCCAGCCGCACCGCCTCGATGACGTGCGCCGAGGACACGATCCGGTCCTCGTCCCGCAGCAGCCCGGCCACCTTGGTCATCCACCGCTCGACCGGCCGGTCCGGCGCGCCGAAGAGATGCCCGTACCACCCCGGCGAGTCGATCCCCGCCCCGTACCCGCTGACCCGAGCCAACCGGCGATACGTCCACGGCACCCAGGTCATGTCCGCCTTGACCTTGGGCAGCCCCTTCAGCAGGGCCTTGTCGGCGGCCACGGTGCTCTTCTGCCGCAGCGCGGGCACATGCCACGCCCCGCACACCACGGCAATGTCGTCCCCGAACTCCCGCTGAGCGGCCCGAACCTGGAGCCGCATATACGCCTCCCGCACGAGATCCCGCTCATGCCCACCACTCCCGTACGCCTCCCGCAGCGCCCCCATGGCCTCCTCCAGCCCGAGAAACGGCGCGAACGCGTCCCCGTCCCCCACACCCCGGTGCTCGACGACGTCCTCCCACCACCGCTCGGGATCGTCGTAACCCGCGGCGTCGGCAAGCACGGCCAGAGGATCGACCCGGACATCCGCACCGGATCCACTCCCCTCGGCCGACTCTCCGCTCCCCTCGGCCCGCTCTCCGCCAGGCTCCCCGCCCCGCTCGTCCCCAGACGCGCCGCCCCGCTCATCGCCAGCCTCTTCGCCCCGTTGCCGAGTGGGCTCCCCGCCACGCGCACCGGCCCTCTCTCCACCAGGATCACCAGTCCGCCGGTCGCCAGGCTCGCCGGCCCCCTCGCCGGCAGGCGCGCCGCCCCCCTCTCCCGCACTCTCTCCGCCAGGCCCGCCGCCCCGCTCGTCGGCAGACACCCGCTCCGCGTCCTTGCCCCACGCCAGCGTGTGCGTGGCCGGCAGGTCGATGAAACGGGCCGGGACCCGGTGCTCCAGGGCCCAGCGGATCGCGACCCACTCCGGGGAGAACTCGGCCAACGGCCAGAAGGCCGAGCGGCCGGGCTCGTCCACGGCGTGGGCGAGGAGGGCGACCGGCGGCCGCATGGCCTCGTCGGCGGCGAGCGCGATCAGGGCATCCGCCTCGGGCGGCCCCTCGATCAGCACGACCCGCGGCCGGGCCGCCTCCAACGCCCCCCGCACGGCCCGCGCCGACCCGGGCCCGTGGTGCCGTACGCCCAGCAGCAGCGGGCCGACACCCCGGCCCTCGCTCCCGGACTTCTCAACGCCAGTCACACCGTCCCCCTCGCTCCCCAACTGTCCGACACCGCCACCGATCACACCGCCCCGCCAGGTCTCACCCATCAGGTCCCATCCGTCAGGCCTCGCCGTCCGCCAGGTCCCGCCCGTCAGGCCCCGCCCACCAGACCCCGTCCGTCGGCTCCGACCGTCAGACCGCGCCCCGTCCGCCAGACCCGCCCACCAGACCCGTCCACCAGGTCCCGCCCACCAGAGCCCGCCGTCAGGCCCCGACCGCCAGACCCGCCCACCAGACCCGCCCGCCAGAGCCCGGCGTCAGACGCCCCGCCCGTCAGCCCCCGTCCACCCGACGCCCCATCTCCCTGACCACTCCCACCACAGACCCACCCGACTTCGACCCACCACTCGGCCGGCCCCACCCCAGGTCGTCGCTCTCGCCGTTCACGCGCTCACCTCCCGGCACGCCCGGTAGAAGTCCGTCCAGCCGTCCCTCTCACGCACGACCGCCTCCAGGTACTCCTGCCAGATGACCCGGTCGGCCGCCGGGTCACGGACGACCGCGCCGAGGATGCCGGCGGCGATGTCACCGGGCCGCAGCACCCCGTCGCCGAAGTGCGCGGCGAGAGCAAGGCCGTTGGTGACCACGGAGATCGCCTCGGCCGTCGACAGCGTGCCGCTCGGCGACTTCAGCTTCGTGCGGCCGTCGGACGTCACCCCGTCCCGCAGCTCACGGAAAACGGTCACGACGCGACGGATCTCGTCGATGCCGTCGGGCGCGGCCGGCAGTTCGAGGGAGCGGCCGATCTGGTCGACACGGCGGGAGACGATGTCCACCTCCGCCTCGACGCTCTCCGGCAGCGGCAGCACGACCGTGTTGAAACGGCGGCGCAGGGCGCTGGAGAGGTCGTTGACGCCACGGTCCCGGTCGTTTGCCGTGGCGATGAGGTTGAAGCCGCGGACCGCCTGCACCTCCTGCCCCAGCTCCGGTATCGGCAGGGTCTTCTCCGACAGGATCGTGATCAGCGTGTCCTGCACGTCGGCCGGAATACGGGTCAGCTCCTCGACCCGGGCCGTCATCCCCTCCGCCATGGCCCGCATGACCGGGCTGGGCACGAGGGCGTCCCGGCTCGGCCCGTGCGCGAGCAGCTGCGCGTAGTTCCAGCCGTACCGGATCGCCTCCTCCGGCGTGCCCGCCGTGCCCTGCACGAGCAGCGTCGAGTCGCCGCTGACCGCAGCGGCCAGGTGCTCGGAGACCCAGGTCTTCGCGGTGCCGGGCACGCCGAGCAGGAGCAGGGCGCGGTCGGTGGCGAGCGTGGTGACGGCGACCTCGACGATGCGGCGCGGGCCGACGTACTTCGGTGTGATCACCGTGCCGTCCGGCAGCGTGCCGCCGAGCAGATAGGTCGCCACGGCCCACGGCGACAGCTTCCAGCGGGCCGGGCGGGGACGGTCGTCCTGTGCGGCCAGCGCGGCGAGTTCATGGGCGAAGGCGTCCTCGGCGTGCGGACGCAACTCTTCGGTCGGGTCCGACTCCCCCGCTTCGACGGACGTCGGTTCTACGGACACAGGCATGGCGAAGTCCCCCTCCAGCTCGGCCGGTTCAGCCGGTCTCGGATCTGGCACCCACCGTGCACCACGCCACTGACAACGCGTTCCGACCTGCGAAAACGCGCTCACGAGACCGTCGGCGAGGCCTTCGCCCCGGCCGATTGTCAGTGGTGGGACCTACCTTCGATGACATGACTCAGCAGGGGGTGCGCTGGACCGCGGACCAGGTGCTGGCCTTGGCGCCTGACGCCGCATCACGCAAAGCGGGAAGCAAACTCGGCGCGGCGGGGCCGTGGTCCGAGGCGGGGAGTGCCGACGAGGGGACGGTGTGGGGACTGTGCAAGGGAAGTGGCAGCAAGCCGTATCAGACGGTCATCGACATCGCGGACGCCTCCGGGCCCGCGTACAAGTGCAGTTGCCCGAGCCGGAAGTTCCCGTGCAAGCACGCGCTCGGGCTGCTGCTGCTCTGGGCGGAGGGCGACGGAGCCGTGCCGCCCGGGTCGCCGCCGGACTGGGCGGAGGAGTGGATAAAGGGGAGAAGGCAGCGCGCGGAAGAGAAGCGGACAGCGGGCGCGTCCGGTACCGCCTCCGGGTCGGGTGACCCGGAGGCGGCGCGGCGCAGGGCGGAGCGCCGGGCCGCGCGGGTCACCGCGGGGGCCACGGAGCTGGAGCAGCGCCTGGCGGACCTGCTGCGCGGCGGCCTGGCCGGCGCGGAACAGTCGGGGTACGGCCTGTGGGAGGAGACGGCGGCCCGCATGGTCGACGCGCAGGCCCCCGGACTGGCCGCGCGGGTGCGGGAGCTGGGGGCGATCCCGGCGTCCGGCCCCGGCTGGCCGGTGCGCCTGCTGGAGGAGTGCGCCCTGCTCCATCTCCTCGACAAAGGCTGGCTGGGCCGCGAGCGGCTGCCCGACAGCCTGGCGGACACGGTCCGCTCCCGCATCGGCCTGCCCGCGTCGGCGGACGGCCCACCGGTCCGGGACCGCTGGCTGGTCCTCGCCCAGTACGACGCGGCGGACGTGAAACTGACGACGCGCCGGATATGGCTGTACGGCGCCGACTCGGGCCGTACGGCGCTGCTCCTCTCCTACGGCGCCGCCGGCCGCGCCCCGGAGCTGGCGCTCCCGGTGGGGCTGGCCCTGGAGGCGGAGGTGTCGGCGTACCCGGGCGCCGGGCAGCTGCGGGCGGCTCTGGGCGAGCAGTTCGCGCCGCCCGCGCCGGCGGCGATACGGCCACCGGGTGTGACGACCGCCGAGGCGACCGCCCGTTACGGCGAGGCGCTGCGCGACGACCCGTGGCTGGACTCGGTCCCGGTGACCCTGGGCCGGGTCGTGCCGACCCCGGACGGCGACTCGTGGCAGCTGGCGGACGCCGACGCGGAGACGGCCCTGCCGCTCACCCCGGCCGCGCGTGCCCGCCCGGGCCTGTGGCGCCTGGTCGCACTGTCGGGCGGAGCCCCGGTCAAGGTGTTCGGTGAGTGCGGCCACCGCGGCTTCACCCCGTTGACGGCCTGGCCGGAGGGCACGGGCGAGGCGGTGCAGCTGTGCTGAGCGGTGCGCCTCGGCACGACCTTGCCACGGACGCCCCCAACCCACGGCATCCAGCACGAAGGCAGAAAGGAAGGACCCTCATGAACAGCCCCTCCGTTCCTGTGGATTCGCCTCCCGTGAACCCGCCCGCGCCGGGCGCCTGGGAGGAGCTCGTCACGGCGGCTCTGCTCGGGACGGACCGACGTACGCCACCGGGCTGCGAACCGGGCCGGGAGGCGCCGGTGGCGCTGCTGGACGCGGCGGCCGTGGAGACCGTAAGACGGCGGGCCGGGCTGCGCCCGACGCGAGCCGCGCAGCGGCCGCGGCCGGCCCCCGATGATCCGCGCCCCGCTCTGCCCGCGGCGGCGGCCCGCAGGCTGGCGATGCTGCTGGCCGACCGTCCCGGCGTGGCAGGCGGCGGCCGCAGAGGCACGGCGCCCGACCTCATGGAACTGCTGCCCCAGTGGCTCGCGACGGCGAACGACCGCGGTTACGCACCGCCTCCGCAGTCCCTGCCCACGCTGCTGGACGCGGCGCGGGGGCGTACCGATCTACGGCCCGCGGCGCTGACCTTCGCCGGTCCACGGGCGGTGTGGCTCGCCCGGCTGAACCCGGACTGGCGCTTCGCCCTACGCGCGACACCCGGCGGCGGCGCGGCGCTGCCGCACCTCGATGACGCTGCCGAGGTCCAACAGCTGTGGCAGGAGGGGTTGTTCGCCGAGCGGGTCGCCCTGCTCTCCGCGATACGGGCGCGAAAGCCCGGCGCCGCGCGCGAGCTGCTGACCACGACGTGGGCGACGGAGCGCGCCGAGGACCGGCTGATGTTCCTGGACTCGCTGCGGACCGGGCTGGAACCGCAGGACGAGCCGTTCCTGGAGCAGGCACTGGCCGACCGGAGCCGCAATGTCCGGGCGACGGCGGCGGAGTTGCTCTCCGCGCTGCCGGGTTCGGCGCTCGCCGCACGGATGGCGGCACGCGCCGGGGCGTGCGTGGCCCTGGACCACACCCGGACGACGCCGACGATCAGCGTCGAGGCGCCGCACCAGTGCGATGCGGACATGGAGCGCGACGGCATTGTGTCCAACGCTCCGGCGGGGCGGGGTGAACGGTCGTGGTGGTTCGGCCAGTTGGTGGAGGCGACGCCGCTCGGCACATGGCCGGGACGGCTCGGCGGTCGTACGCCCGGAGAGCTCGTGGCACTGCCGGTGACGGACGACTGGCAGGGCGAGCTGCACGCGGCATGGTGCCGGGCGGCGGTACGGCAGCGGGACGCCGACTGGGCGCGGGCGCTCCTCGGGTCGCCCTCGGCCCCCGAAGCCGGCGGGCCGGGAGCGGTGTCCCTGGCCGAGCGGGCGAAGCTCCTCGGCACGCTGGGCGCCGCCGAACGGGGCGAATGGGTCGCCGGATTCATCGCGACGCACGGTCTGTCCGAGGCGTTTCAGCTGCTCGGGGTGTGTGCGGTGCCGTGGGCGCCGCCGCTCGGGCGGGCGGTGGTCGACGCGCTCAACATCGCGCGGGACGCGGGGAGTTATCCATGGAGTTTCAGTGGCGTGATGGGCCTGGCCGAGCGCTGCCTCGACCCGGCCGAGGCGAGCCGCCTCGACGGCCTGGTGGCGGTACCCGACGAGCCGGAGGACGCGTCGCCGGGGGCCGGAGGGTACTGGGCGGAGGCGTTCCAGCGCCTGGTGACGACGTTGCGCTTGCGTGCAGCCATGATCGAGGAGCTGGAGGTGATCAGCCCGTCCGGCGTTTGAGGACGAGGCCGTTCAGGCCGATCGGGGGTCTGATGGCGCCGGCCCCCAGGGACGGTCACCCCCACTCACCCGCACCGCACAACGACCTACGCCCCCGCCGGCTGACGCACGTTCGCCCGCACCCAGTCCACGATCGCCTGCGTCGTCGCCCCGGGCGTGAAGATCTCCGCGACACCCTTCTCCTTCAGCGGGGCAATGTCCGCCTCGGGGATGATCCCGCCACCGAAGACGAGGATGTCCTCCGCGTCCCGCTCCTTGAGGAGCTCGATCACCGCGGCGAAGAGGGTGTTGTGGGCGCCGGAGAGGATGGAGAGGCCGATCGCGTCGGCGTCCTCCTGGATCGCGGTGTCGACGATCTGCTCGGGTGTCTGGTGGAGCCCGGTGTAGATGACCTCCATGCCGGCGTCGCGCAGCGCCCGCGCGATCACCTTGGCTCCCCGATCGTGGCCGTCGAGCCCCGGCTTGGCCACCACCACGCGGATCGGACCGGCTGCCACACCCATCACTGCCTCCATGAAGCGACTACATCCATCCGTACCGACGACTACCGCTCACATATGAGTTATGCCGCACAGGGCGCACATGTCATACATGGTGCGGGTATCGCACTTTTCCGCCGCTCACCGCGCCGGACGCGCCACCTCGGCACGGACGCCCGGGCCACACCGCCCGGAGAAGTGAACGAACGTTATCGCCAGCATCCCGCAACCGGCAGTTTCGCGGCACAGACCGAGGGGGAAATCACACGGAGGGACACGTTCGCCGCGCACCGTTCCACATCACTGCGGCACACGGGCCGCAGCAGAACGCGGCCCAGGCGTCGCAGCGGGACCACGCGCAACGGGAGCCGCAACGAGGTCGCCGCACCACCGCGCCGCAGGGCCGCGCGACGTGATGGTGCGGCGCGTCGACGGTGGCACGAAGGGCACGTAGGGCAGGTAAGGCACGACAGCGGGGAGCCTCGTCGCCACACCGGCAGGGATCCTCGTCAGGTCACCGGCGCACCATGGCCGACCAGGCCGACTCACGTCACGCGCCTCGCTTACCCCATGCGTCCTCCGCACGCCTCGCCGGTGACCTCCGCCGCGACCTCCCACGAGGGCACACGGGGGCCGGAGCCGTCCTCCTGCGTGCCGCAAGGAGGTCGGCCATGAAGGTCACCGGAGCAGCACTCCCCTTCCTTCCGCTCTGTCGGCGCCTACTCCCGAGCAGGCTGGCCGGCCTCTCCCTGGCCCTGCTGAAGGCGACCGCCCTGGAGATCGCGATCCTCGCCGGACACCTGCTCCTGTATCCATCCGGCATCACCCAGGAGCGCCGGACCACCCCCGCGCTCCCCGCACCCGGCTCCCCGGACTCCCGGGGCACCGCCCAGTTGCCGACGGAGACCAACCCCCCGGTCGTCCTGCTGCACGGCTTCATAGACAACCGCTCGGTCTTCGTCCTGCTGCGCCGCAACCTCGCCCAGCACGGCAGGCACCAGGTCGAGTCGCTCAACTACTCCCCGCTGACCTGCGACATCCGCACCGCCGCAGAGTTGCTCGGCCGGCACATAGAGGAGATCTGCGAGCGCACCGGCAGCCGGCAGGTCGACGTCGTCGGGCACAGCCTCGGCGGGCTCATAGCGCGTTACTACGTGCAGTGCCTGGGCGGTGATCTCAGGGTCCGTACGCTCGTCACGCTGGGCACACCGCACTCCGGCACCAGCGTCGTCCCGCTGGCCAACGCGCACCCCATCGTGCGTCAGATGCGCCCCGGCTCACCGGTCCTCGAGGAGCTGGCCCGCCCCGCGCCCGGCTGCCGTACGCACTTCGTGAGCTTCTGGAGCGACCTCGACCACCTGATGGACCCGCTGGAGACGGCCTGCATCGACCACCCGGACCTGATGGCGCAGAACGTCCGCGTGAGCGGCATCGGACACCTCGCGCTGCCGGTGCACCCGGCCGTGGCGACCGGAATACGGCAGGCGCTCGACTCGGCAGGGACAGGAGCCGAGGCCGCCACCCGGTCCGGCGGCCTGACGGTGGCGTAACGGGCCCTCTTCAAACGCGCCGCACAGCCTCGGGACAGCAGAGAGGCATCGAACAAACTTCGAACACAAAGCCAAACTCGCGCCCACAGTCCGCCAAAACACGGCCGAATGCCCGTTTCCTGCGCGCGCGAAACCTGACGAAGATTGTCGTGCCCGCATACCGCCGGGTACAGTCACCGCACTGCTCTGGCAGCCCCTGTTGTCGAGGCGAGAGAGAAGTTGGTGAACGATCGTCACCCGTCGGGGACCATGACCTCCCCGGCTTCGGCTTCCGATGCCGCCTCGGCGCACTACGCGTCGTACGGCTCCCAGGAAGCCCACTACGGTGACTCCACCACGTACGGTGCGTACGACGCCACCGGATTCGACGCCACCGGCCACACCACCGCGACCTTCGACGCGGACCCCCTGTTCGGCAGCCTCCCCGGCGAGAGCACGGGCGCGTACGACGCCACACAGTGGTCCACGGGCAGCCAGCACACTCTGAACTACGACGCCTACGCGGCCCAGCACCACGCCGCCTACGACTCCGGCGCGTACGACACCACCGCCTGGACGACCGGCCACCAGCAGCTCCCCTTCGTCCCGCACCAGGCCACCGGCCACGACGCCTCCGGCCAGTGGGACTCGAGCGCCTGGCTCCAGCCCGACCAGTCCGGCGCCCCGGCCAACCAGACCCAGCAGTGGGAATGGGGCACGCAGACCTTCGAGACCGGCACGTACGACGCCACCCAGTGGAACTCCGACGGCGGCGTCACGCAGGCGGCCGACGAGTACGAGCAGTCAGCAGAATCCTTCGATCAGCAGGCGACCGCCCACTTCGAGCAGATCGAGCACGGCGTCCCCACGGCGTACGACGACCCGGCGGCGTACGACGACCCGACCGGCTACGACAGTCCCGCCCAGCACGACGCCGAGCCGGCCGCCTCCGGTGAACTCCCCGACGGCGCCCCGCTCCTGGACGACCAGGAGGAGGCCGCCCCGGTCCCCTCCCCGCGCGCCGCCTCCCGCAGCGGCTCCCGCTCCCGCCGCCGTACGCCCCCCAAGCGCTCCGCGCTGCTGACCGTCGCCGTGCCCTCGGCGTGCGTGATGGGTGTCGCGGGGATCGCCGCCGCCTCCGTCGGCAGCCTGACCGGCGACAAGGACACGTCGACGACCGCGTCCGACGCGACCCCCGTCAAGCCGTCCACCGCGAACAACAAGCTGGACACCCAGCTCGAGAGCCTCTCCGCCGGCGCCGACGACTTCGCCGACCGGGCCAGCCGTACGCAGGAGCGCATCGACCTCAAGGCCCAGCAGGCGGCCGAGAAGAAGAAGGCTGCCGAAGAAGCGGCGCGCAAGGAGCGGCTGCGCCCGAAGTTCGCGATTCCGGTCGCGCAGCACGGCCTCAGCGCCTACTTCGGCCAGTCCGGCATCAACTGGATGTCCGTGCACACCGGCATCGACTTCCCCGTCTCGTACGGCACGACGGTGATGGCCGCGACGGACGGCACCGTCCGCACGCAGTGGAACAGCGCCTACGGCAACATGATGATCGTGACCGCGAAGGACGGCACGGAGACGTGGTACTGCCACCTCTCCAGCTACCGCGTCGCCTCCGGCACCGAGGTCAAGGCCGGCGACCCGATCGCGTACTCGGGCAACTCCGGCAACTCGACCGGCCCGCACCTGCACTTCGAGGTCCGGCCGGGCGGCGGCTCGGCGATCGACCCTCTGGCCTGGCTGCGCAGCCACGGCCTGGACCCGTCGTAGTTCGACGCAAGTAACTTCCCTGTGGGCCCCCGCCCTTCAGCGGGGGCGCGCACATGCGGGTGCTACAGCTTCTCCACCGGCGCATACCGCAGCAGCAGCCGCTTCGGCTTGGCCTCCCCGAAGTCGATCGTCGCCTCGGCGTTCGCGCCCGTGCCCTTGACCGCCATCACGGTGCCGAGCCCGAACTGGTCGTGCGTGACCCGGTCCCCGACGGCCAGCGCGACGACCGGCTTCTCCGCAGTCCGCCGCGTCGCGAACCCGGACGCGCCCGACGCCGACGAACGCGAGCGGGACGACGACAGCGAGGCCGCCACACCGGCCGCGGGCCCGGAGGACACCGGCGCGGTCGCCCCCGTCCGCTTCCAGTCCACGTGCGCCGCCGGGATCTCCTCCAGGAATCGGGAGGGCGGGTTGTACGACGGCTGCCCCCATGCGCTGCGCATCGACGAGCGCGTCAGATACAGCCGTTCACGCGCGCGCGTGATACCGACGTACGCCAGGCGCCGCTCCTCCTCCAGTTCCTTGGTCTGGCCGAGGGAGCGCATGTGCGGGAAGACGCCGTCCTCCATGCCGGTGAGGAAGACGACCGGGAACTCCAGGCCCTTGGCGGTGTGCAGGGTCATCAGGGTGATGACGCCGGAGCCGTCCTCGTCCTCGTCGGGGATCTGGTCGGAGTCGGCGACCAGGGCGACCCGCTCCAGGAAGTCGGCGAGCCCGCCGGAGGCCTCGCCCTCGCCGGACTCCTGCTCGAACTCCAGGGCCACGGCCGCGAGTTCCTGGAGGTTCTCGATGCGGGTCTCGTCCTGCGGGTCGGTGGAGGCCTGCAGCTCGGCGAGGTAGCCGGTGCGTTCGAGCACGGCCTCCAGGACGGTCGCCGGTCCCGCGCCGGACTCGACGATCGTACGGAGCTCCTCCATCAGCGTGTTGAACCGCTTGACGGCGTTGGTCGACCGCGCGGCCATGCCGTACGCCTCGTCGACGCGCTTGAGCGCCTGCGGGAAGCTGATCTTCTCGCGCTGGGACAGGGCGTCGATCATCGCCTCGGCACGGTCGCCGATGCCCCGCTTGGGGACGTTGAGGATCCGGCGCAGCGGCACCGTGTCCTCCGGGTTGGCGAGCACCCGCAGGTAGGCCAGGACGTCCCGGACCTCCTTGCGCTCGTAGAACCGAACCCCGCCGACGACCTTGTAGGGCAGGCCGACGCGGATGAAGACCTCTTCGAAGACACGGGACTGGGCGTTCGTCCGGTAGAAGACGGCGACGTCGCCGGCCTTCGCGTCCCCCGCGTCCGTCAGTCGGTCTATCTCGTCGGCGACGAACTGCGCCTCGTCGTGCTCGGTGTCCGCGACGTAGCCGGTGATGCGCGCGCCCGCGCCCGCGTTGGTCCACAGGTTCTTGGGCCGGCGGGACTCGTTGCGCTCGATGACGGCGTTGGCGGCGGTGAGGATCGTCTGGGTGGAGCGGTAGTTCTGCTCCAGCAGGATCGTCGTCGCGTCCGGGTAGTCCTCCTCGAACTGGAGGATGTTGCGGATGGTGGCGCCCCGGAAGGCGTAGATCGACTGGTCGGCGTCACCCACGACACACAGCTCGGCGGGCGGGATGTCGTCCTCGCTGGGCGGCACGTCGACGGGGTGCTCGCGGGTGCCGACGAGTTCGCGCACGAGCGCGTACTGGGCGTGGTTGGTGTCCTGGTACTCGTCGACGAGGACGTGCCGGAAGCGGCGGCGGTAGTGCTCGGCGACGTCCGGGAAGGCGCGCAGCAGATTGACCGTCGTCATGATCAGGTCGTCGAAGTCGAGGGCGTTGGCCTCCCGCAACCGCGACTGGTACAGGACGTACGCCTGGGCGAGGGTCTTCTCGAAGCCGTCCGAGGCCTGGGCGGCGAAGTCCTCCTCGTCGATCAGCTCGTTCTTCAGGTTGCTGATCTTGGCGCTGAAGGACTTGGGCGGGAACCGCTTGGGGTCGAGATCGAGATCCCGGCAGACGAGCGCCATCAGCCGCTTGCTGTCGGCGGCGTCGTAGATCGAGAAGGACGAGGTGAACCCGAGCCTCTTGCTCTCCCTCCGCAGGATGCGCACGCACGCGCTGTGGAAGGTCATCACCCACATCGCGTTCGCGCGCGGGCCGACGAGCTGTTCGACCCGCTCCTTCATCTCGCCCGCGGCCTTGTTGGTGAAGGTGATCGCGAGGATCTGCCCCGGATGCACGTTCCGCTCGGCCAGCAGGTGGGCGATGCGGTGGGTGAGCACCCGCGTCTTGCCGGAGCCGGCACCGGCCACGATGAGCAGCGGAGTGTCCGAGTGGACGACGGCCGCCCGCTGGTTCTCGTTCAGCCCCTCCAGCAGCGCGGCCGCGTCGATGGCCGGGCGCGGGGCGCCGTCGCGGTAGTACGCGTCCCGGTCCGGAGGCACGTCGAACTTCCCGCCGAACAGATCGTCCGGAACCGATTCCGGAGCGTGATCGTCCTCGGGCGGCGGCGGGGGTTCTTCCTCGTGGGCCCGTGGGGCCTGGAGGTCCGCCAGGAAGCTGTCGTCAAAGAGGCTGCTCATCGCTCTCCGAGTCTAGGGCGCCCCACTGACAGCCCGCCGCCACCCCGAGAACATCTCCCGTTCCAAAACCCGATGATCTTCGACCGGGGCCCACCCAGGGCCCGCTCTCACCCTCCACGACCACCCCGTCACGATCCGCGACCGAAGAACAAAGAGACACGCCTCACAACGCAAATACGGCCATCCCGCCCCAGACGATCCCCAACCAACCGCCGCCCGCGGCGAACCGCGCCAAGGTCACGAAAATGTATCGGGCATATCGAACATCAACCTTCACAGGGGCCACACGAGTTGGCTACCGTGCCGGGCAGGCCGTACGACCCCCACCGGCGAACGTCGCCGGGCCGCGCGGCCTCCGCCGAGTCCGTTGCGCCGCCGCGCAGCCGGAGCCGGGGACCCACCGAACTTGGGGTGAATCGGCCCGACTTCCCTCCCGGGAACGGCCGTAGGGCAACCCTTCCGGACCACCCGCCCGAACCCGACAGCTAACTCGGTAGGCGGAGCACGGAAGGAGTCGCCTCCCTTGGCGTCGCACCGCAAGTCGCGTCCCGCTGGTACGCGCGTAGCAGGCATACGGACCCCCGCCCTCGCCACGGCGGCCCTCACCTCCGTGGCCCTGCTGTCCCAGACGGCCAACGCGAGCCCCTCTTCGGACGACAGGCCGAGCCTCGAAGAGGTCGAGAAGAAGGTCGACGACCTCTACCGCCAGGCGGAGTCGGCGACCGAGAACTACAACGCGGCCAAGGAGAAGACCGCGAAGCAGCGCAAGCGCGTCGACACCCTCCTCGACGACGTCGCCAAGCGAACCCAGGAACTCAACGAGGCGCGCGAGGAACTGGGCACCTTCGCGGCCGCCCAGTACCGCACCGGAGCCGCCGCCCCCGACACGGCGACCTTCCTCCTGGCGGACACCCCGCAGGACTACTTCGACCAGACCCAGCTGATGGATCGCATGACGGGCCGCCAGAAGGAGGCGGTCGACGACTACTTCACGCAGCAGTCCGCGACGATGAAGAAGCGTCAGGAGGCCACCCAGAGCCTCGAGACGCTCACCGAGTCGCAGAACGACCTGCAGACCGCCAAGTCCACGGTCCAGACGAAGCTCTCCGACGCACGCGAACTCCTCTCCAAGCTGACGGCGGAGGAGAAGGCCCGCCTGGCCGCGATCGAGAAGCGCAAGCAGGAGGAGGCCGCCCGCAAGGCCGCGGAGCTGGCCCGCCAGCAGGCGGAGGCCGAGGCCGAGCGCCAGCGCCAGGAGGCCGCCCAGCAGCAGGAGAGCAGCGAGTCGGCGTCCGACTCGGGCTCCTCGGAATCCTCGGACTCCTCCGCGTCGGACTCCTCGTACGCCACGAAGGCCGAGAAGGCCCTGGCCTTCGCCCGCTCCCAGATAGGCAAGCCGTACGTCTGGGGCGCCACCGGCCCCGACTCCTACGACTGCTCCGGCCTCACCCAGGCCGCCTGGAAGGCCGCCGGCGTGGACATCCCCCGCGTCACCTACGACCAGGTCAACGCCGGCACCACGGTCTCCCTCGCCAACGCCCGGCCCGGCGACCTGATCTTCTTCTACGACGACGTCACCCACGTGGGCATCTACATCGGCAACGGCATGATGATCCACGCCCCGAAGCCCGGCGCGTACGTCCGCGAGGAGTCGATCTACTACGACGGGGAGTCGTCGATCCACAGCGTGGTCCGCCCGGCCTGACGCAGACACACACACGCGCGCGTGGAGCATGGACTGCGCACGCGCGCGGCGTCGTTCCGCCACGTACACAAGGCCTCCGCTAGGGAGCACCCCCACGGCGTAGCACCCGCGTACGGCGGCAAGGGGACGTGCCGGGGGGTGTCCGCCCGCAGTGGCCGGCGTCAACACGCAGCACCTCCCGGCCTAAGTCCAGCCGCCGGTCCGAGGACGGACACCCCCCCGGCACGTCCCCGACCCACAACCGACCCGCAGGCGCTACGCGCACCCCCACCGAGGCCGCACTGGCCGCCGCAGGCATGGACGCTCACCCCACCGGCGATCAACGGGCGTATTTCACCCCACCCACGCGCGTGCCCCACCAGCAACCAACACCCCGCTCCCTAGCATCGGCCCCATGCCCGCCGCCACCCCCACATCCCCCCTCCACACCTGGTGGTCGCAACGTCCCCCCGCAGCCGGCGCCGCAGTCATGGCCACCGGCATCCTCTCGGTGGCCCTGCACCAGACGGACTACGAGACCCTGTCCCGCATCGCCCTCGCCCTGGCCTGCGCAGCCTGGCTCGCGCTCGCCGCCGACTTCGTCGCACGCCTCGTATGGGACCGCACGAGATGGGCGAAGGAGGCGGCCACCCCGGCCGCACTGACCGCCGTCGCCGCAACGACGGTCCTGGGCACCCGGTTCACCACCCTGGGCTGGCAGACCCTCGCCAAGGCGCTCCTCGCCCTGGCAGCCGTGCTCTGGCCGGGCCTCCTCATCGCCGTCGTACGCCACTGGCGCCGCCGCATGTCCGGCGCGGTGTTCCTCGGCTGCGTGGCCACGCAGGGCCTCGCCGTCCTGGCCGCAACACTCGCCGCCACCGAGACCACGGCATGGCTCGCCCACGCGGCACTCGCGCTCTTCTGGCTGGGCCTGCTGCTCTACGCCATCGCCCTGACCTGCTTCGACCTACGCCAAGTGGCCCACGGCGCCGGCGACCACTGGGTGGCGGGCGGCGCCCTCGCCATCTCCGCACTCGCCGGATCCAGGCTCATCGCCGCCGACAGCGCCGAGCTCTACCTCTGGAACGACGACGACAGCGGAGTCCTCCGCACCGTGACCGTCGCCCTCCTGGTACTCGACCTGGCCTGGTACGCCGTCCTGCTCGTCGCGGAGATCGCCTGGCCACGGCCGCACTACGACGTACGCCGCTGGGCAACCGTGTTCCCGATGGGCATGACGGCGGCGGCGACCCTCTCCGTCGCCACCGCGGTCGACATCCCGTGGCTCAGGACCCCCGGCGAGGCCCTGCTGTGGATCGCGGTGGCGGCATGGCTGGCGGTCACCGCGGGCGCGGTATTGACCTACGCCGGCGCCTGGTCCGCAGAGATCACGTCCACAACACGGCGATGAACACGTTCGCCGTGGTCAGCAGCCCCACCACGCCGAACAGAGGCTTGTCCACCGTCTCCTCGTCCCGCTTCACGTACACGAGCCCGAGAATCACGACCAGCAGCGCCAGCTTCACGCCGATCTTGATGTTGTTGACGGGCTGATCGTCCGCCTGATTGAGCCCGACGAGGATCACCCCGGTGACCAGCATGGTCAGCGCGCCGTGCAGCATCGCGGGGACGAAGCGGGCGGTGCCCTGGCCCATCGCCTTCATCTGGGTGAGGAAACCACCGAGCAGCGCGGCGATACCGATGATGTGCAGGCCGACGAAGAGATGGATGAGTACGTCCATGGAGCCGGAGCCTAATCAGCGCCAAAAACCCACCCCACACCGCCCCACGCCACGCACCCCACCCAGCGGCCCTACTCCACTCACCCCACCCACCCCACTGACTCACGCCGCCCCCCCTCACCCCGCTCACCCCTCCCCCACCCCACTCCCGATCTTGCATATATGCGACCCATAGCACTCCGCCACCCCCGCGAACCCCGAAACCGCCACATCGGTCATCACCCCGCGTCAACCAGACGCCCCCATCCCGGGATCACGGTCACTTACGGTCATCCCCCGGTCCGCTCCCGGCACTTCCGCACAACGCGTTACCGACCCGACACACCGAGGTTTAGCGTCCTCCACCAGGTGACCGGCTCCCCACCGCCGCCCGGGCCAGGGGCGGCAGTCGGACACCACCGCCGAGAAAGTCCGGCGGCGGCCCGCTCCCCCTGTGTGGGCCGCCGCCGGACGCGTAACCCGCCCCGGTGCGGTCGTACGTCCGCTCCCCCCAGGCGCTCATACGTCCGCCGCTCTCCCGGGGCGGCCACACGCCCGCCACTCTGGCGGACGTCACAGGACGAGGCGGTCGTACGAAAGGACGTGAAGTCCACGTGGCAGCGCACCGAAAGCCCCGTCAGCGCTCGGTCGGCGGCAATACGGCCCGCACGGCATGGACGATCGCCCTGGCGGGCGCGGCGAGCGCGACCGGCTTCGACGGGACCGGGCACGCCGAACCGCAGCTGACCCCGGCGCAGGTCAAGGCGAAGGTGGACAAGCTGTACCAGGAGGCGGAGGTCGCCACCGAGAAGTACAACGGCGCGAAGGAGAAGGCGGACGCGGCCGAGCGGCGGATCAGGACACTGCAGGACGAGGCCGCGCGCCGGACGGAGAAGCTCAACTCGGCTCGGGAGGAGCTCGGTTCGATGGCCGCGGCACAGTACCGCGACGGCGGCCTCGACCCGGCCCTTCAGCTCGCGCTCTCGAACGACCCCGACCGCTACCTCGACGGAGCGGAGTTCGCCGAACGCGCCGGCAACCGGCAGGCCACGTCCGTCGCCGGAGTACGCCGGCAACTACGGGAGATCGAGCAGCTGCGCGGGGCCGCACGCGTCGAACTGACCACACTGAAGTCCCGCCGGGCCGAACTGCAACGGCACAAGAACACGATCACCGGCAGGCTGGACACGGCCCGCGACCTGCTCGCCCAGCTGACCGCCCAGGAGAGCGCCCAGCTCCAGCAGAGCGCAGACCGCGCCGCCCGCTCCTCGACGGGCACCCGCGACGCCCTGTCTCCCGGCTCCGCCACCGCACAGGCCCCCAACTCCCGGGCGGCGGCCGCCATTTCGTACGCCCACTCCAAGCTCGGCAGCCCCTACGTCTGGGGCGCGACCGGCCCGGACGCCTTCGACTGCTCCGGCCTCACCCAGGCCGCCTACCGCTCGGCCGGCCTGTCCCTGCCCCGCACCACCTACGCCCAGATCGACGCGGGCCGCCGCGTCTCCCGCTCCGAACTGCTCCCGGGCGACCTGGTGTTCTTCTACTCCAGCATCAGCCACGTGGGCCTCTACATCGGCAACGGCCAGATGATCCACGCCCCGAACCCGTCCGCACCGGTCCGGGTGGCCCCGCTCGACGAGATGCCGTTCGCGGGGGCGACGCGGGTGGCGTGAACGAGCGAGCCGGGACCGGCGCCCAGGAGCCAGGGCTCAGGAGTCAGGACTCAGGACTCAGGACTCAGAGCCCGAGGCTCAGACCAGCCGTCGGGCCGTCGCCCACCGCGTCAGCTCGTGCCGGTTGGACAGCTGGAGCTTCCTCAGCACCGCCGAGACATGGGACTCGACCGTCTTGACGGAGATGAAGAGCTGCTTGGCGATCTCCTTGTACGCATAGCCACGGGCGATCAGCCGCAGCACCTCCCGCTCACGCTGGGTGAGCCGGTCGAGGTCCTCGTCGACCGGCGGCGCGTCCGTCGACGCGAACGCGTCCAGCACGAACCCGGCGAGGCGCGGCGAGAACACCGCGTCACCGTCCTGGACCCGGAAGACGGAGTCAACGAGATCCGAACCGGTGATCGTCTTCGTCACGTACCCGCGCGCACCGCCCCGGATCACCCCGATGACGTCCTCCGCCGCGTCCGACACGGACAGCGCGAGGAAGCGGACGGGCTGCTCGGTGTCCGCCATCAACGCGGCGCAGCGACGCAGGACTTCGACCCCGCCGCCACCCGGCAGGTGCACGTCGAGGAGGACGACCTCGGGCCGGGTCGCGGTGATGACCGTGACCGCCTGGTCGACGTCCGCGGCCTCGCCGACGACCTCGACGCCGGTCTGCTCGGTCCGGCCGATCTCGGCCTGGACTCCCGTACGGAACATGCGGTGGTCGTCGACGAGGACCACGCGCACGTGCCGCTCGGGGGCGCTCCCGCCGGTCGACTCCACGGGCTCGTTCGCCTCGGTCGGCTCGCTCATGACGTCTTCTCCGCCCTCTCCATCTCCAGCTCGACCTCCGTGCCGCCGCCCGGTACCGCCCGGAGCCGGGCCGTACCGCCGTTGCGCTCCATACGGCCGATGATCGATTCTCTAACGCCCATGCGGTCGGCGGGTATCGAATCGAGGTCGAAGCCCGGACCGCGGTCCCTGACGGACACGAAGACGGTCTTCCCCTCCACCTCGGCGTAGACCTGCACGGCGCCGCCCTCGCCACCGTACTTCGCGGCGTTCACCATCGCCTCGCGCGCGGCCTGCATCTGGGCGCCGATCTTCTCGTCGAGCGGGCAGTCGCCCACGACCACGACTTCTATGGGGACGCCGTGCTTGTCCTCGATCTCGGCGGCGTTGCGCCGGACCGCGTCGGCGAGGTCGGTGGGTTCGTCGGCCTCGTCCTTGCCGGTGCCCTCGGGTTTGTAGAGCCAGGTGCGCAGGTCGCGCTCCTGGGCGCGGGCGAGGCGGCGGACCTCGTTCGCGTTCTCCGCGTTGCGCTGTATCAGGGTCAGGGTGTGCAGCACCGAGTCGTGGACATGGGCGGCGACCTCGGCGCGCTCCTGGGCGCGGATGCGCATCAGTCGCTCCTCGGAGAGGTCCTGGGTCATCCGCACCAGGTAGGGGCCCGCGAGGAGCGTTATGCCGACGAGGACCGCCAGGGCCGCCTGCAGGACGGAGCCGAGGTGGGCGGCGGAGCCCTGCAGGACGAAGATGCCGGAGACGCCGGCCGTGACCAGCACGACGCCGGCCGCGGCGCGCAGCAGAGTAAGGGTCCGCCGACGCCGGCCGACCTCCATCCAGCGGGCCCGGCGGGCATTGTCCGCCTGGCGCCAGACCAGGGCGACGCCCGCGCCGACGAGCACGGCGGGCAGGAGATAGGCCTTGGCGCCATTGCCCAGGTCGACGCTGCCGACGAAGACCATCGCCACGACGACCATGAGGAGCAGCGCGACGATCTGCCCCTTGTCCGGCTTGCGAGCGACGAGTCTGCGGCGGCCGTCGGCGGCGGTCTCGGTGGCGAAGGGCGACGGCCGCTGCGCGCCGACACCGCCGACGCCGAGCGGCACGAAGAACCAGAAGGCGGCATACAGCAGTGCGCCCAGGCCGTCCGCCATGAACAGGCCGACGAAGACGAGCCGCACCCAGACGACGGGCAGCCCGAGATGCCCGGCGAGCCCCCGCGCCACGCCCCCGAGCCAGCGTCCGTCGCTGCTGCGGTAGAGCTTGCGCGGCGGCCGCGGTTCGACGAGTGGCGCTGCTGCGGCTTCCGGCATGCCATCGATGTTCACACGCCCGGCCCACCGAGGCATCAGGGTCGACCCCCGAGACTCCCCTGATCTTCGAGGCCCGCCGCGTCGAACGCTTCCCCGGCCCCCACCCCGGGGCGGATATCAGGGTCCGACCAGGGTCATTCCGACTCCCGCCACGCCGACCCGCCCGTCACCATGGACACATGACAGATCACCAGCACGCCGCGGACTCCGTGCCCGGGCCGGACGCCGTGCCCACCGCGGGCACCCCGTCCGGCCCGTCACCCGCGAGCGCCGCGGGTGAGGAACCGCGCGCACACACGGGCGCGGAAGCAGGGGCGTCCGCGGAAGCGGGCGTACTCGCCCCGCCGCACAAGTTCCGGCGCCACCGGCGCGACAAGATGCTGGCCGGTGTCTGCGCCGGGCTCGGGCGGCAGTGCGACATGGACCCGGTGATCTTCCGGATCACCCTCGCCGTGCTCTCCGCGACCGGCGGCATCGGCCTCATCTTCTACGGCTTCGCCTGGCTCTTCGTCCCGTACGACGACGAGGAACAGAACGAGGTGCGCAAGCTGCTGACCGGCCGCGTGGACGGCCAGGCGCTGACCGCCGTGCTGTTCGCGCTGGTCGGCTGCGGCGTGTTCCTGACACTGCTGACCAACGGCGGCGTGCTGACCTTCGCCGTCGTCCTCTCCCTCCTCCTCGCGGGCGCCGGCTACTGGTCCCGACACCGCGGCGCCACCGACCCCGACCCGCTCGCCGCCCAGGCCGTCGCCGACGCCCCACCGGAGGCCCAGGCACCGCCGGCCCCCGCCGCCTACCCCTCCTGGTGGCGCGACCCCATCGTCAAGGACGGCACCCACGAGGGCGGCACCGGGTATCTGTGGGGCCCCCGTGACTCCGGCGACCGCGACATCGCGGCGGCCGTCAACATCGGCCTCGGCACCAGGTGGAACAGCCGCGAGGACATACGGGTCCGAAGCCCTCGTCCACCGAAGCAGCGCGGTCCCCGTTGGATCGGCGGCTGGGTGTTCCTGCTGGCCCTGCTCGCCGGCGCCCTGGGCACGAGCGCGACCTGGGAGGACCATGCCCTCGGCACCAGCCTGCAGACCGGCCTGTCCTGCGCGCTGCTCGTCATAGGCCTGGGCATAGCGGTGAGCGCGTTCCTGGGCCGCACGGGAGCGGGCTCCATATTCCTGGCGATCATCACGGCGGGCCTGCTGGCCGCCTCGGCAGCGCTGCCCAAGGACATCAGCACCCACTGGATCGAAAGAGACTGGCGACCGGCCGCAGCGGCCGACGTCCGACCGCAGTACGACTTGGGCACCGGCGTCGGCACCCTGGACCTGACCCAGGTGGAGTTCACCGAGGGCCAGACAGTGACCACCAGGGCCGATGTGGGCGTGGGCCAGCTGAAGGTGATCGTCCCCAAGGACGTGACCGTGAAGGCGAGCATCGACGTAGGGGTGGGAGACATCCAGTTGCCGGGCGACGACGAACGGGACGTGGACGTGGCACCGGGCAAGCACAAGGAGCTGACCCTGAAACCACCCACCGGCACCAAGGCGGCGGGCACGCTGGACCTCGACCTCAGTGTCGGCGTGGGACAGGCGGAGGTGAGCCGTGCTACGTCATGAGTTCCAGCCCGGCAGGCTGGTGGCCGGCACTTTCCTGACCCTTACGGGCATCATCTACGCCGGCGACGCGGGCGACGCCTGGGAGACGCCGTGGTTCGTGGTGATCCCCCTGGTCGTGGGCGGCCTGTTCCTGGCGGGCGTGGTGGCGGCGTTGACCCGAGGCATACGCAAACGCCGCCGCTCACCCCACGGCACCACCACAACACCCCCCGACCCACACCCGGAGGCCCCCCACTGATCTACGGACACCCGACACCCACCACCGACAGCCCCGCCGACCGGAATACCGGCAGCCCCGCCGACCGGAGCTACCGGTAGCCCCCCGCCCGCTGCCGTCGCCGCGCACGGAGTGCGGCGTCCACGGAGAACATGGGGGCACCCGCGAGCACGAGGGGCAGCCAGGCCATCAGATAGGCCAGGTCATTGCCGTAGTAGTACGGATCGGAGGCCCAGCTCACCGTCAACCACAGACTCAGCGAGATGAGCGCACCGCCGAGTGCCGCCAGACGGGCGAGCAGCCCGATGAGCGTGCCGATACCGACGGCCAGCTCACCGCAGGCGATGGCATAGCCGAAACCGACGGGGCTCTCCAGAGCCAGGTCGACCATGTCGGGGATGGCCGCGGAGTCACGAACGGCACGCATCATGTCGCCGATCGACCCCGAACCGGAGTCCTTCAGGAAGGCGCTGTCCGTGAGTTTGTCCAGGCCGGCGTAGATGAAGGTGACGCCGAGGAAGACGCGGAGCGGGAGGAGTGCGTAACGGGTGGCGGTGTCCCGCCAGTCCCGGCCGCCGTCGAGGTAGGGGGAGTGCGTGTCCGTGTGCATACCGTGAGTCATCGCCCGTAGCCGCCTCTCGCCCGCCGTGCCGTGACCCCTCGAAAAACGATACGTACGCAGTGGCTGCGCCGCTCAATCCAATACCGCCCCGTATTTTCCGACGCCCCCCGTCCGGAGGAAACCCCGCGTCAACACCAGACACAGTCGAAGAGTGCCGCCCGGCGTGAGGGCTGGGCGGGGGTGAGTCGCTCACCCTCGCTTGCGGGGTGCCGCCTGCGCCCACCCGTGCCGCCCCAGCGGCACGACTGCCCGCAGGCTGGTGGACTGGGTTGCCGTGTCCCGCAGGCTGGCTCCGGAGGCTGAACGAGGAGCCATGACACAGAGGCAGGCGCCCCGCGTGTGGCGGGCGATCTCGCTCGCCACGACATCGGCGGCCATCGCGCGCAGCGCGACGCCGGTGGGCGTGATGTGCGAGGCCCGCAGCGCCGCCCCAAAGTCCGCGACCTCGTCGGAGGCCAGGGGACTGCGCCCCGCAGGCTGGGCGAAGGCTGAACGCGGACGCTAGGGGGTGGCTGTGGTTCGGAGGCCGGCGGCCTGCCGGTGCCAGCTGCTGGGCGGCCCATCCGGCACTACGGCGTGCGGCGTGCGACGAGGGCGCGTACCCCCACGGGCCCGCGGTCGCCCACGGCGGGAAGGGGACGTGCCGGGGGGTGTCCGCCCGCAGTGGCCGGCGTCAACACGCAGCACCTCCCGGCCTAAGTCCAACCGCCGGTCCGAGGACGGACACCCCCCGGCACGGCCCCGACCCACAACGAAACGCAAGGCGCTACGCGAACCCCCACCCCACCCGCACAGGCCGCCGCAGGCACCCCCACCCTCAACCGCCGGAGGCCACCGCAGGCACCCCACATCCCACCTGCACCCAACCCACCTAAGGGAACCGTCACTCAGTCACATCAATCACGTACCGATTGGTCTCCACCCCCGCCGCAGTAACCACCTGCACCTCCACCCGCCCGGGCTCCACATCCGCAGGCACCGGCACCGTAAGCACCGCATCCGTCGGGTTGCTGAACCCCCCAGCCACCGGCACCAACGGCACCCGCACATGCACCGCCCCGACCCGTACCACCATCCGCGACAACCGGTCCGCCCCGTGCGCCCCGGGCGGCACAAACCCGGCGCCCCGGATCTCGACGTCGTCCCCCGTACGGATCGGCGCGTCCAGATCCCCGGCCTCCCGCGCCCGCACCACCGAGAGGATCACCGGCCGACCCCCCTCCGCGTACTTCCCGGCGAGATACGTCGCCGCCGAGATCAGCACCACCACCGCCAACCCCCACGGCAGATCCGGCAACTGATCCGGCCGCCGAGCCAACCGCACCGCCGCGAACAGCAGCGCGACCCCGCCGATCACGACGTACTGGATGTCCGCGAACGACCCCCGCCCCGAGTCATCCGTCAGCAGATCCGCCGCCCGGGGCCGATCCGCCCGCACCTTCTGCAGCCGCTGCCCGAGCACCCGCACCCCGACCACCCGCCGCACCAGCACCGCGATCGCACACACCACGGCGAGCACGGTCACCACACCCGCAGCCCGCCCGAGCTCAAGCCCGGCGATCAACGCATCGCGCTCCCCGTGCCCGGACGCCGCCGCAAGCCGCCCCACCAGCACGAGCACGGCGTAGGCAACGAACAGCACCCACGCCCCGGCGACCGCACGCGACGTGGACAGCCGGTTGTCCTCACCGATGACGGGCGCCAGCGCCCCACCCCGAGCCCGGTGGAACCACGACGCCGCGGTGAGCGCCCCGGCCGTCACCAGCGCGGCCAGCAGCCCAGCCGTACGCGCCGACGTCCACCCCGCGCCGATCGCCGTGAACGCCTGTACGAGCAGCAGCACCACGACCAGAGCCCAGACGCCCGTCGCCGTTCGAAGCCACAGCCGCGCCAGCCACGCCTCGCCCTCGGCCCTCCCCCGTACCGCGACCAGTTCCGCGGACTGCGTCAACTCCTCTGAGACCCACTGCCGGGAGGCCGAGGCCGAATGGGCCACGGCAGCCGGAAGCCCCTGCCCGGCCGCGAACCCGTCCCGCTTCAGCAGAAACTCGGCGACCGCCCGTCGATGCCCCGCACGCGCCCCGTGCGGACAGTCCCCACAGCTGCAGCCACCCCCGTGCCCGCCCGCTGCCGAGCCGCCTCCCTGCCCCGCCTCCTGCACCGCCACGCCCGACGCCCGCCTTCCCCACGACCTCACGACCTCACGACCCAGTGGCCTCACGACCAGTGACCCGAATAACCAGAGCTCAAGTGACCGGCAGCCCAAATGACCAGTAGCCCGCCGGACCAGCAGCCCCCAAGAACCGGTGACCCGAATGACCAAATCACCTCATGGCCTTATAGCCTCACGGCCCCCCAATCGGCAGCCCGTCTCAGATACCGGCCACCACGAATTTCGGCCACCCTTCGGCCGGACACCCGCACCACCGACAACTCCCGTGCAACGACAGCGAATTGTGCCCTACACCCGCGCCCCACCCCCGCCCCACGCCCTCTCCATGCCCTCCCCACCCCCGCCAGGCCCACTCGGCGCGGGTGACGACCGACCCCCCGAGTTGACCCGGCTGCGAGAATTCCCGTATGGCCGAGATCATCCAGCGCGACGGGACCTGGGCCTTCGACGGCACAACGGTCCGGATCACGCCGGGACTCCACCGCTCCGTGCCGCTGTTCCGGCAGACGTACGGAGAGATCTCCGTACCCCTCGAGGCCGTGGCGAGCATCGTCTTCGAGCCCGAACGCAAACGCGGACGGCTGCGGATACGGCTGCGCGAGGGCGCCGACCCGCTGCTCCACGCGACCGGCGGCAGACTGCCCGACACGGCGGATCCGTACCGGCTGGCGGTGGACGTCGACCGCGCCGGGGTCGCCGAGTACGTCGCCGAGGAGATCCGCCACGCACTGCTCCTGGACCAGATCCCCAAGGAGCCGACCAAGACCTACCTCCTCCCCGGCCCACCGGTCCCGGTCTCCGTCCGCTCCTCCGACGGCACGGTCTCCTTCGACGGCACCCAGGTGCGGATCGACTGGTCCGACACCTCAGACCGGGTGAAACGGGCGACCGGCCCGCGGATCATCGACGTCGGCGACCTCGTCCAGGTCGAGTGGCTGCCCAACTCCGGCTACGAGGACGGCTTCCTGCGCTTCGTGACCCGCGAGACGGCGTTCTCCAAACTGCCGCCGGAGAAGGACCCGTACGCCCTGGACATGTGGGGCAACACCCGCCGCGACCTGCTCACCGCCCTGGTCGCCACCGCGGTCACCGCCCGCCTGCCGCACCCGTCCACCCGCACCGGCGTCGAATACGCCGACCCGCCTCAGCCGACGGCGTCCGTCCCGCCCCAGGGTCAGCCCCCGGCCGACCACCACGACGTACTGCTGCGCAGGCTGCGGGAGCTGGGGGAACTGCACCGGGACGGCGTGCTCACGGACGAGGAGTTCGCGATGACGAAGGCGGTCGTCCTCCGAGGCTTTTGACCACAAACACCCCCCAAGCGGGCTCGCGCAGCTCAGCAAATCCGGCCCACTCAGCTCAACAAATCCGGGCCCACTCAGCTCAGCAAATCCGGCTCGCTCCGGCTCACGTCCTGCCACAACGGCTGATAGTTGATCCACGCCACCAGATCCCCACCCAACTGCTCCCACGTGGCCACCGCCAGCCGATGCTCGATCAGCACCGGACGCCCCGCCGCCTTCGCCGTCAGCTGGACCTGACAGGACCGTTCCATCGACAGGAACCACCAGGCAGCCGCGTCCACCGAGTCGCCGACGGTCAGCAGCCCGTGGTTGCGCAGGACGAGCGCCTTGCGGGAGCCGAGCGCGGCGGCGATGCGGCGGCCCTCCACGGCGTCGACGGCCACCCCCGAGTACGTGTCGTAGAGCGCGTGGTCCTCGTAGAAGGCACAGCTCTCCTGGGTGATCGGGTCCAGCAGTTCCCCGAGCGCCGCGAGCGCGCGCCCGTGCACCGAGTGGCAGTGGGCGACCGCGACGACGTCGGGGCGGGCGGCGTGGACCTGGGAGTGCACGGTGAAGGCGGCCTGGTTCACGTGGTAGCGGCCGTCGATCACCTGCCCCTCGGAGTTGGCGAGGACCAGGTCGCTGACGGTGACGTGCTTGAACGGTATCCCGAACGGGTTCACCCAGAAGCAGTCGGTGTACTCGGGATCGCGCGCGGTGATGTGCCCCGAGACCCCGTCCTCGAACCCGAGCCGTCCGAAGATCCGCAACGCGCCCGCGAGCCGTTCCTTGCGGTGCCGGCGCTCGTCCGCGACGGACTCGTGCATCGGCGGCATCGCGAACTGCAACTGGTCGGTCGGCAGCGGCGAGGGCGGAAGGGGCCCGAGGGGCGTCCCGTGCATGTGTCCTCCAGCACTGGGTTGCTTACGGGGCGGAAGTTACCGTCGGTCAGCGCAGGAGAACAGAGATGTTCTGTAAAGATCCCGCCCTTATCGCGTCGCCCGGCCCCCGGAAAACCAGACAGCGGATGTCGGATATCGGCGCCACACTCGCCGTATGACAGCGAACTGGGCAGCTTTCACCGAGGCGGAACCGGAACTCGCCCGCCTCGCGGAGGATCGCTTCGGCGCCTTCACCCACCACGTCCTCGCCACGCTCCGCAAGGACGGCTCCCCGCGCACCACCGGTCTGGAGGTCCGTTTCCTGAACGGCGAACTGTGGCTCGGCATGATGCCGGACTCGGTCAAGGCACTCGACCTGCGCCGCGACCCGCGTTTCGCACTCCAGGCGAACCCCGGGGAGGGGCAGTCCATGGGCGGCGGTGACGTACGGATCGCCGGGCGGGCGATCGAGGTGGAGGACCCGGCGCTGAAGGCCGTGTACACCGAAGAGGTGGAACCGCCGGAGCCGTTCCACCTCTTCCGTACCGAGCTGACGGAGGTCGTGAGGACCTACGTCGAGGACGAGAAGTACCTCGTCGTCCAGATCTGGCAGCCCGGCGAGCCCCTGCGCACGATCAAGCGCACATAGGGCCCGTGCAGCCCATCGGGCTCACTCCCACTCGATCGTCCCCGGCGGCTTCGACGTCACGTCGACGACGACGCGGTTGACGTCCCGCACCTCGTTGGTGATCCGGGTCGAGATCCGCGCCAGGACGTCGTACGGCAGCCTCGACCAGTCGGCGGTCATCGCGTCCTCGCTCGACACCGGCCGCAGGACGATCGGGTGGCCGTACGTCCGCCCGTCACCCTGCACGCCCACACTGCGGACGTCCGCGAGCAGCACCACCGGGCACTGCCAGATCTCACGGTCGAGACCGGCCGCAGTGAGCTCCTCGCGGGCGATGGCGTCGGCCTCGCGGAGCAGGTCGAGCCGCTCCTTCGTCACCTCGCCGACGATCCGGATGCCCAGGCCGGGCCCCGGGAAGGGCTGGCGCTGGACGATCTCGTCCGGGAGCCCGAGCTCCTGGCCGACCATCCGCACCTCGTCCTTGAACAGCTTGCGGAGCGGCTCGATCAGCTTGAACTCGAGGTCCTCCGGCAGGCCGCCGACGTTGTGGTGGGACTTGATGTTGGCGGTGCCGGTGCCGCCACCGGACTCGACCACGTCGGGGTACAGGGTGCCCTGGACGAGGAACTCCACCGCCGGACCCTCGTCCGCGATGATCTCGGCCTGCGCCTGCTCGAAGACCCGGATGAATTCGCGGCCGATGATCTTCCGCTTCTCCTCGGGGTCGGAGACCCCGGCGAGCGCCTTGAGGAACCGCTCCTCGGCGTCCACGACCTTCAGCTGTACGCCGGTCGCGGCCACGAAGTCCTTCTCGACCTGCTCGGTCTCGCCCTTGCGCATCAGGCCGTGGTCGACGTACACGCAGGTCAGCTGGGCGCCGATGGCCTTCTGGACGAGGGCGGCGGCGACGGCGGAGTCCACGCCGCCGGACAGCCCGCAGATGGCGCGCTTGTCGCCGACCTGCTCGCGGATGGCCGCGACCTGCTCCTCGATGACGTTGCCGGTGGTCCAGTCCGGCTTCAGGCCGGCGCCCCGGTACAGGAAGTGCTCCAGCACCTGCTGGCCGTGCGTGGAGTGCATGACCTCGGGGTGGTACTGGACGCCGTACAGCTTCTTCTCGTCGTCCTCGAAGGCGGCGACCGGGACGACGTCCGTGGAGGCCGTGACCGTGAAGCCCTCGGGGGCGGCGGAGCAGGCGTCGCCGTGCGACATCCACACGTGCTGCTCGGCCGGGGTGCCCTCGAAGAGGGTGGAGGACGACTTCGACACATGGAGATCGGTACGGCCGTACTCGCGCGAACCGGTGTTGTCGACCGTCCCGCCCAGGCTCTGCGCCATGAGCTGGAAGCCGTAGCACATACCGAAGACGGGGACGCCGGCCTCGAAGATCGCGCGGTCGAGGCGGGGGGCGCCCTCCTCGTACACGGACGACGGGCCGCCGGAGAGGATGATCGCCGCCGGGTTCTTGGCGAGCATCTCCTCGACGGGCATGGTGCTCGGCACGATCTCGCTGTAGACCCGGGCCTCGCGGACGCGACGGGCGATGAGCTGGGCGTACTGCGCACCGAAGTCGACGACCAGGACGGTGTCGGGGGCGGCGGTGGCAGCGGGGGTCGCTGGTGACACGGGTTGCCTTCCGGCGGCTGGGCGGGGGTCTGTGCTGCCGATTCTACCGGGGTGGCCGTGGGGACGGTCCCGCCCGCTGGGGGCTGCCGCCCCAGGCCCCCGCCTCGGCCCCGAAAGGGCCTCGCCCTCAAGCGCCGGACGGGCTGAAAGAGGCCGGCCGGCACCGAGATGAGCCGGACCGGCCGAGCGGTCACGTGCCGTCTCAGGATGCGAACCGGGTTGGACGTCCCCGACCGGCCCGGCATACTGACCCCATGCTCACGCACCCGACCTTCCTCTTTACCTATGGCACCCGGCCCGCCGGCTGCCATGGTCGTGCTGCTTGAGCAACTGACAAGCGACTTCCCAGGCGCCCCGGGCCGACAAGGTCCGGGGCGTCTGGCGTTTCCGGGTCCTGTCGCTCCGGGGCACCACCCCCCCGTCTACGAGGAGCCCCGAAATGACCGCCATCGACGTGACCGGCGCCCGCACCACCGAGGCCGCGGACGTGATCACCGGTGCCCGTGAACGCATCGACGCCCTGGACGACCGGATCATCGGGCTGATCCAGGAACGCATGGCCGTCTCGGCCGTGATCCAGGAGGCGCGGATCACCTCCGGCGGCCGGCGGGTGAACCTCTCCCGCGAGATGGAGGTCCTCAGCCACTACAGCGAGGCACTGGGCAAGCCGGGCACGTCCCTCGCCATGACGCTGCTCGAACTGTGTCGCGGTCGCATCTGAGTTCGGGGCCCTCCTCACTCGTACGGCGCGTGACGCCTCCCGCACCCCTTCGTTGGTACCGGTGTCCGTGCCAGCCAGGGGCGGGCCCGAAAGAACCACGCGTGGCTCACTGGAGCGATGAGGCGTACGGATCACTCCGTACGCCGTGGGACCTCGCTCCAGGTAAGTGACCGGACGGCAGGGGACAGCAGCCCGGTCACCCAAGAGGGTCGGCTCCGGGGACGCCCGGGGCCGACCGGCGGAAGTGCGGGAAGACCGTACGAAACACGGACGGCGTACAGGGCTGGGTCGAGCGGTTGCGGTGGCCGCGCGCGTCCAGCACGATGCGTAGAAACCGCCTGATCCGGACCGTAAGTCCCGGCACAGACAACTTCATTGCCAGAGGCCGAGACCGCTCTGCGCAACAGGACCAGCGGCGCAACCCCCCGGCGCCGCTCCCCAGGCACCGACGCTGCCCTGACGTCGGTGCTGACGAAAGAAGGGCCCCGCGGCCACTGCCTGCGGGGCCCTTCTCATGCCGTCCGCCCACTCATGTACGCGAGAGCGTGCCGCACTCCGAGTCCGTCCCGGCGCCGTCCAGCCCCCTGCTGCGGTCGTACGGATCCACCACCTCACCGGACGGCTCGGGGCTGGCGTACAGGTCGGCCTGGAACCTCGGATGGATGAAGCCGTCACCCTGTCGGCAGGCGTCGTTGCCGATTTCGCTGCTGAGGTCGAGCAGCCAGATGCGCCCCTCGGTCGCCTGGTACTTGACGGGGTCGACGACGTCCACCTGAACGGCGCGGCGGACGATCGTGCGCGTGACCTCCTCGCCGCCTCCTGCCTTCGCCACCGGGTACACGAAGGTGTAGTCGGCCCGGATCAGCGCCCTTCCGCCCTTGCCCTCGCCGGGTTCGACCGTCATTCGGCCGCGCACCCTCACCTCGGTGCCGACGAGCTCGATCTCGTCCGGGTCGAAGCGGGTGAAGTTCCACTTGGGGTCGTTCTCGACGGTGGGTCGGCGCAGGCCCGCGCGCAGACGGTCGACGTACTTCTTCGACAGCGGGTCGAGGAGCGCCAGCGCCTCCTTAGGCTCGGCGCCGTACAGCACGTCGCGGTCGAGGTTGGCGGCGACGAGGAACTTCTTCGTGAGCCGCAGCGCGTTCTCGATGCGCGCGGCGGAGACCCCGCTGACGGCCTTGGCCTTCGGCAGCTCGATGGCGTCCGCGCCGGTGGCCCAGCGCTCGGCCGGGGATCCGGCGAACGGCTGCTTGCGTGTGGGCTGACCTGCCACGTCGGCAGGCGCACCGCTGGGCCGGGTCGTCTCCCCCTCCAGCGGTGACGCCGACGGCGTGTCCGGGTCGGCGCCCGAGCCGCCGGGCAGCCAGGACAGCGCGGCGGACGGCTTGAGGGCGATCACGGCCACCGCGACGGCGAGCAGCACACCGAGCACGCTCCACACCTTCCGGCGGCGCGCGGACCGGCCGTTCGTCTCCTGCCAGGCGGGGCCGGTACGCCATCCGGCGGGCAGTTCCCCGCGGGCCTCCTGCCGGCGCAGGCGTTCGGTGACCATGCGGGCGCGGGCGGAGGGTTCCTTCGGGGCGGCGGAGGCCCCGTCGCGCTCGGCGTCCCGGACGAACTTCTCCCATTCCTCGTCCGATATGGACGAGCCCTCGGACGGCTTGTCGGTCACGGCGGTGTGCGCTTCCTCTCACTGGGCTGGGCTGTCGGCCGGCTGAGCGTACGTCAGCTCCGGACCCGCGGCGGGACCTCTCCGGAAGTAACGCAGGTGTGAGGTAGGCCACATAAGAAATCCGTTAGTGCAGGCACAACCATTCACAGCTGTCACGGATCAAACCCTGCGAACCAACGGCCACACCCGCGCCCCACACGCGGAGGCCTCCCTGCCATTCGCGTGTTGCGAGGTCGCAGCACTCCGGACTTTCGAGGTCTTCATGAAGCTTCGCCGCGCCCTGGCCGCCGCAGCCACGACGGCTGTCATCGCGCCGATCGCGCTGCTGTCCGCGCCGGTCGCGTTCGCCACGGACGAGACCCCGACGCCGCCGCCCACCGAGACCGTGACCGAGACGCCGTCCGACACGCCGACGAGCGACGCGCCGACCGAGACCGCCACGGAGACGGCCCCGGCCCCGAGCACGTCCGCGACCGAGACCGCCACCGAGACGGCCCCGGCCCCCAGCACCTCCCCGACCGAGACCGCCACCGAGACGGCCCCGGCCCCCAGCACCTCCGCTCCCGAGGAGTCGGAGACCCCGGACCCCGACCCGTCGGCGTGCGAGGACTCCAAGGTCGACGTCACCTTCACCGGCCTGCCCGGCAAGATCGCCGCGGGCAGTGGCTGGCACAAGTTCTCGCTGAACGTGCTCAACAACTCCGACTCGACCCTCGAGGACCTCGACTTCTTCGCCGGGGCCTCCCCCGACGCCGAGGGCATGGAACTGTTCCAGAGCAAGCAGGTCGAGCTGCAGGCCTGGGACCCTGACGGCAAGGTCTGGGTGACCCTCGACGAGGAGGGCTGGGCGGTCGGCTACGTCGGCTACACCGACGAGCTCAAGCCCGATTACGAGGTCAACATCCCGATGCGGATCAACGTGAAGTCCAGCGCCCCGGCCGGCGCCGGCTTCACGCTCGGCGCGACCATTTACGGTGACGCCGACGACGAGTGCTTCGGCTACGGCGAGATCTCGTACAAGTTCCAGATCGTGGCCGCCGGAACGAACACGGACGGCACCAAGCCGCAGGAAGGCGGCAAGGCCCCCGTCACGGACGAGAAGCCGGGCAGCGGCACGCCGGAGATCACCGGCAACCTCGCCGAGACCGGCTCCAGCTCCCAGCTGCCGGTCATCGCGACCGTCGGTGGCGTCGCGATCCTCGCCGGTGCGGGCGTCGTGTTCGCCATGAAGCGCCGCAAGGTCGGTGCGGAGGCCTGAGCCTCACCGAGGCCTGAGCCTCACCAATAGCTCTACGCAAGACAGAGAAGGACCTGCGCTCGGAGGGGGGTGCAGGTCCTTCTCTGTTGGTCATGAGGCCGTATGGCCCAATGGCCTACTTCTTCGGCGGCACCGCCGGCATCCCCAGGAACGGCAGCCTGAGCGCGCCGAACGCCTCCGCCGGAACCGCCGGGGACTGCGGCTCGACCGCCTTCAGGCGTTCGTACGCGGCGCCCTGCGCCGGACGCGGGTCGGCCTCGCCCTTGTTGGGCCAGTACGACATCGCCCGCTCGGCCTGCGCGGTGATCGTCAGGGACGGGTTCACGCCCAGGTTGGCCGAGACCGCCGCCCCGTCGACGACCGAGATGCCGGGGTGGCCGTACAGACGGTGGTACGGGTCGATCACACCGGTCTCGGGCGAGTCGCCGATCGGGCAGCCGCCGAGGAAGTGGGCGGTGAGCGGGGTGCCCATCAGCTCGCCGATGTTGGAGCCGGCGAAGCCGTTGATGTCGGCCGCGATGGCCGACGCGGCCTCCGAAGCGGCCTTGATCTGCTTGGGGTTGGGGGCGCCGTGGCCCTGGCGGGCGGTCAGCAGGCCCTTGCCGACGCCGTCCGGCTTCAGGTACGTCGTCAGCGAGTTGTCCAGCGACTGCATCACCAGGCCGATGATGGTCCGTTCCGACCAGCGGCGGTTGGAGAGGGAGCGCAGGACCAGGAGGGGGTGCTTGGCCGCGTTCGCCAGCCAGGCCGCCACCCGCGACGAGCCCTCCGCGTACGGGACCTGCAGGATCGACAGGCCGCCCATCGAGTTGGAGCCCTTGCCGTAGCGGACCGGTTCGATGTGGGTGTTCTCGTCCGGGTGGATCGAGGACGTGATGGCGACTCCGCGGGTGAAGTCGACCTTCGCCTCGCCCGTCGCCTTGCGGTAGCGCCGGTTGACGGTCTGCGCGCCGACCAGGGCCTCCGAGTTGGTACGGGTCAGCTCGCCCAGCTTCGGTGAGAGGTACGGCAGTTGACCGCCGGCCTTCATACGGTGCAGGAGGGTCTGGGTGCCGTACGTCCCCGCCGCCACCACGACCCGGCGGGCCTTGAACAGGCGGCCCTCGCCCTTGGCCTGGGCCTTCCCCTTGCGGTCGGTCGGCAGCGTCGCGACCGCGTAGCCGCCCTGCGAGTCGTCCGTGATCGACACGACCGTCGTCATGGGGTGGACGACCGCGCCCGCCTTCTCGGCCAGGTAGAGGTAGTTCTCGTTCAGGGTGTTCTTCGCCCCGTGCCGGCAGCCCGTCATGCACTCACCGCACTCCGTGCACGCCTTGCGCGCCGGGCCCGCCCCGCCGAAGTACGGGTCGGCGACCTCCTGGCCCGGCTTGGCCCGGGACTCCCCCTCGGCGTCCTTGCCGTCGCCGTAGAAGACGCCGACCGGCGCCATGTGGAAGGTGTCGCCGACGCCCATCCGCTGGGCCGCCGCCTTCAGGTGGACGTCGGAGGGGGTCATCGTCGGGTTGAGCCGTACGCCGAGCATGCGCTGGGCCTGGTCGTAGTACGGCTTCAGCTCCTCCTGCCAGTCGGTGATGTCACGCCACTGGGGGTCGTCGAAGAAGGCCTTCGGCGGTACGTAGAGGGTGTTGGCGTAGTTGAGGGAGCCGCCGCCGACACCCGCGCCCGCCAGCACCATGACGTTTCCGAGCAGGTGGATGCGCTGGATGCCGTACATGCCGAGCTTGGGGGCCCAGAGGTAGTTCTTCAGGTCCCAGGAGTTCTTGGGGAGGGTCTCGCGGGTCCAGCGGCGGCCGGCCTCCAGAACGCCTACGCGGTAGCCCTTCTCGGTCAGGCGCAGCGCCGTGACGGACCCGCCGAACCCCGACCCGACGACGATGACGTCATAGTCGTATCCGGAACCGTCGTCCTGCTTCTGGGCAGAGTTCTCCTGTGACACGTGCTCTCCTCATTGAAAGCGGCAAAGCGGCGGTGCGGCCTCCGACCGAGGCAGTGCGGTCCAGCCGATCCAGCCGGACTAGCGGAAACGGAACGCCTTCATCAACCGCAGGCTCCGGCTCATGAACTGCGCGTACTTCTCGTCGTCCATGCCCAGCGACGGCGCCATCGGCAGCAGCCGCTGCTGGGCGACCGTCTGGGCCTCCGTGTACTTGAGGATGCCCTCGGAGCCGTGGCGGCGGCCGAGGCCGGAGTCCTTCATGCCGCCCATGGGCGACTGGACGCTGCCGTACGCGGGGGCGTAGCCCTCGTTGACGTTGACCGTGCCGGTGCGCAGGCGGGCGGCGACCGCGCGGCCACGGCTGCCGTCCTTCGTCCAGACCGAGGAGTTCAGGCCGTACGCCGTGGAGTTGGCCTGCTCGATCGCATCGTCCTCGGACGTGAAGCGGTAGATCGAGACGACCGGGCCGAAGGTCTCCTCGGCGCAGACGGCCATCGGCGCCTCGACGCCGTCGAGGATGGTCGGCTCGAAGAAGTACGGGCCGATGTCGGGTCGGGCCGTGCCGCCGGCGACTACCTTCGCGCCCTTGGCGACGGCCTCCTCCACATGCCGGGTGACCGTCTCCAGCTGGCGCTCGCCGACCAGGGAGCCCATGTCGGCGCCGTACGCGAGGGACTTGCCGAGCCGCATCGCCCTGGTGCGGGCGGCGAAGCGCTCCACGAAGGCGTCGGCGATCGACTCATGGACGTACAACCGCTCGATGGAGATGCACAGTTGGCCTGCGGAGGAGAAGCAGGCGCGGACGGCGCCCGCGGCGGCCTTCTCGATGTCGGCGTCCTCCAGGACCAGCATGGCGTTCTTGCCGCCGAGTTCGAGGGAGACGCCGACCAGACGGGCGGCGGCGCCCTGGGCGACCTCGCGGCCGGTGCGGGTGGAGCCGGTGAAGGAGACGTAGTCGGCGTGCTTGACGACCTCGGGGCCGACGACCGGGCCCTCGCCGAGGACGACCTGGAAGACGTCGGCGGGGAGCCCCGCCTCGACGAGCAGGTCACGGGCCCACAGGGCGGTGAGGCAGGTCTCCGTGTCGGGCTTCATGACGACCGCGTTGCCCGCGACGAACGCCGGGAGCGCGTCGCCGACGGACAGCTCCAGGGGGTAGTTCCAGGGGGCTATCTGACCGATGACGCCGCGCGGGTGGCGCAGTTCGGTGACCTTCGTGAGCGTGGGCATGGCGCCCGCGTGCCGCTTCGGCCTGAGGTAGGCGGGGGCCTTACGGCCGTAGTGGCGGGCGGCGACGGCTACGGCCTGCACCTCCTCGTGGGCGTGCAGACGGGCCTTGCCGGTCTCCAGCTGGATGAGGTCGAGGACCTCGGCCTGGCGTTCGAGCACCAGGTCGTGGAAGCGGAGCAGGACGGCGGCACGCTGCCGCACGGGGACCTGGGCCCAGACGGCCTGGGCGGCGCGGGCCGCCTCGTAGGCCTTCTGCACGTCCTCGGGCGTGGATTCGGGCAGGTCGGCCAGCTTCTCGCCGGTGAACGGCGTGTGGTTGGCCGTACGACCGGAGCCGACCACGCCCTTGGTGAGCTGGGCGACCAGCTCGGGGGTGACCACGTCGGCGGCGGTGCGGGCGCCCTCCGGGGCGGGGGCGAGGGGGTTCGTGCCGGTCTTGGCCGGGGCCTGCGCGTCCGTCATGAGGCGCAGGGTATGCCGGAGCGGAGCCTTTGTGTACCCGTCGGTAACGCGGATTCACCGAGTGCTCACATGCCGCCAGTGTCCACTGGCAACAAACACGCTGATCAGGGCGTTGCCGACTCGGTGCCGCGTCACTCGATCTCGAGTCGGTCACGGGCGCCCTTGAAGACCGCGGTGCCCTTCTTCTCCGAGGGCGTGCCCTTGGGCATGTCGACGCGCAGCTCGTACATCCGGTCGTCCGCGGTGACGATCAACAGCTGCATGACGCGGCTCGGGGACTCCTCCATGTCGTAGGTGGTGTCGACGAGGACGGCGTCGTCGCCCTTGAAGCTCGTGCGGGTGGACTGGCTGCTCGCGTCATGGTTGTAGCTGTCCCAGGTCTTCTGCGCCTCCTCGGCCTGGTCCAGCAACGGGCCGGGGGACTTGTCCCACTTGGTGAGGCGGACCTGGACGAGGCCGATGTCGTAGACGACGAGCCGGGGCTGGTCGGTGGCGCTGCCCTCCCGCGCCATCTCCTTGTACTCGGCGGGGAGGGAGAGGACGGCGTCCATGTCCTTCTCCTCGTGCACGATCCAGGTGCCGCCGGTGGGAGTGGGGGTGATGGTGGGGCTGGGGGTGGGGGTACGGGTCTTGGCCGGGGTCAGGGGGGCCGAGGTGTAGGTGGGGTTCATCTCCTTGACGTCGTCGCCCTTGTCGACGAGGAGGGCGGAGGCGGTGAACCAGGTGCCGGCGACGAGGAGGACGCCGAGGGCCGCTACGGGGATCGGGCGGAGGAGGAGGCCGCCTCGGCGTTTCGGGGTCGGGGCGGGGGTGGGGGTGGAGGTGGGGTTCGGGGACGTGGGGTCCGATGACGATCCGGACGTCGACCCGGTGGTCGGTTCACGGTCCGGTTCACCTGCCGAGTCACCCGCCGGTCCACCCGCCGCCGCACCTCGCAGCCGTACCGTCCCCGAGTCCTCGGCGAACTCCCGCAGCTCCGAGGCGTCCTGCGGCCCCGCCCCCGCCGAACCCGGGGAGGGCTCCGGCACCGGCCATCCCTCCGCCACGGCCTCCAGAACCGCGCCGACCTCCTCCGCGTCGGGCCGCCGGTCGGGGTCCTTCTCCAGCAGCCGCACGATCAGCGACCCCAGCGGCCCCGCCTGTTTCGGCTCGGGCGGATCGGCGGCGAGGATCGCGGCGAGCGTGGACTCCAGGGTCGTACGGCGGAAGGGCGACCAGCCCTCCACGGCGGCGTACAGCAGCACGCCCAGCGACCACAGGTCGGAGGCCGGCCCGGCGCCCCGGCCGGACATGCGCTCGGGAGCGATGAACTCCAGGGAGCCGATGAACTCGCCGCTGACGGTGAGGGATTCCTCGCCCTGGATGTGCGCGATGCCGAAGTCGGTGAGGACGACGCGGCGGTGCGCGCCGAGCAGGACGTTGGCGGGCTTGACGTCGCGGTGCACGATGCCGACGTCGTGCGCGGCGCGCAGGGCGCCGAGGACGGCGAGGCCGATGCGGGCGGTCTCGGCGGGCGGGAGCGGGCCGCGCTGGAGGACCTCGTGCAGGGACTCGCCGCGGACCAGCTCCATGACGATCCAGGGCAGTCCGTCCTCGACGACGACGTCGTGGATGGCGACGGCGGCCGGGTGGTCGACGCGGGCGGCGGCACGGGCCTCACGGTAGAGCCGGTGGGCGGCCCGCTGATGGGCCGCGTCCTCCGGATCGCCCGGCAACCTCGGCTGCTTGACGGCGACTTCGCGCTCCACCAACTCGTCGAGCGCCCGCCAGACGGTACCCATGCCGCCGGAGCCGATGCGCTCGACCAGGCGGTAACGCCCGCCGATCAGACGCTCCTTGTGGCCGGTGGCGCCCCCGTCGTTGGTCATGTCCCATGACTACCTTGCGGGGCGGGGCGTTGGCCAGTTCAGAGCTTGTTGATGTCCACGTTGTCGATCACCGTCTTCGCCACCTCACGTCCTCGTTCTGTGAAGTCGCCCTTGCCCGGATAGCTGATCGTCACCTTGTACATGTCGCCGCCCGAGGTCTTGTAGTAGAAGATCTTCAGCTCGCGGGGGCGCGGGTTCTGGGTGTCGGTGGTGGTGTACTCGACCGTGTTCTCGGCCGACTGTTTGCCCTGGTACGTGGTCTGCTTCGGGGCGGTCTCGGCGCCTTCCGGCATGGCGAGGTCGTAGCTGCCCTGTTCCTTGAACTCCTCGTTGTCGGCGTACATTTCGGCCGCAGCGGAGTTCTTGATCTCGTTCGTGGTGTCCTCGGACTTCCTGGCCAGGTTCACGCCGATCCAGATGCCGCCGCTCCAGTCGGAGTAGGTGACCCAGTTCTTGTCCGTGTCGTCGGCGTCCGGCTTGCCGACCTGGTAAGTCGCGGGCACTTGCAGTGTCACACCCAGCCGCGGGTGCGCCCGTTCCGTCCAGCCGTCCGGCAACGGCCCCGCGAACGGATCCGCGATCACCAGATACGCCGCCACCGCGCCCGCGACGACCGCCGCGCCGATGCCGAGCAACGCCTTGCGCCCCAGCCGGACCCCGCCCTTGCCGCCCTCGGCGACCCGCACCACCTGCGTGGTGGCCGGCGTCGGCGGGTTGGCCGCCTGTTCCAGCAGCGCACGCGTCTGCGCGGCGTTCGGGCGGCGTGCCGGGTCCTTCTGGAGCAGGCCGTTGATGACCTCGGCGAGCGGCCCATGGGCCGAAGCGGGCGGCGCGGGCGTGGCGTTGAGGACCGACTGGAGGGTCGCGGGGGTGTTGCTGCGGCGGAACGGCGAGACGCCCTCCGTCGTCGCGTACAGGACGACGCCCAGCGACCACAGGTCGCTCGACGGGCCGGGCCGCTGGCCCAGCACCCGCTCGGGCGCGATGTACTCGGGCGAGCCGACGAAGCCGCCGGTGTCGGTGAGGTTGGTCTCGCCCTCGATCTGGGCGATGCCGAAGTCGGTGAGGACGACGCGGTCATGGCGGCCGAGCAGGACGTTGTCCGGCTTCACGTCCCGGTGCAGGATGCCCGCCGCGTGCGCGGCCTCCAGCGCGCCGAGCACCTGGAGGCCGATTCTCGCCGCGTCCCGGGCGTCGAGCGTGCCCTCCTGCAGCGCGCTGCCCAGCGAACGGCCCTGGACCAGCTCCATCACGATCCACGGCCGGCCGTCCACGACGGCGACGTCATGCACGTTCACGACCGCCGGGTGGTCGAGTCTGGCCGCGGCGCGTGCCTCGCGGCGCATCCGCTCGTAGGCTTTGGCACGTTCGCGTTCGGGAAGATGATCAGGTACGCGGGGCTCCTTGACGGCGACCTCGCGGTCCACCGTCTCGTCCTTGGCCCGCCAGACCGTACCCATGCCGCCGTGCCCGAGCTTGGCGAGCAGCCGGTAGCGGTCCGCGATCAGACGTCCGGTGCCGGGGTCCGGCACCGGAGGCTGAGCGTGCGCGGCAGGCTGAGAGGGCACAGGGGGCTGAGAGGACGCAGGGGGCTGGGAGGGCGCGGCAGCCTGGGACGGAACCGGGGGCTGCGACGGCGCGGCGGGCTGGGCCGGCACGCCCTGCTGCGGTACGACCTGCGTGGGTGCCGCGTACGGATTGTCCGGGTGCGGCACGGACGCCGGCGGGTTCGGCTGCGGTGGTTGCAGGCCGAAACTCGTCGGCTCGTCGGGCCGGTAAGGGGCTCCCCCGTTGCTGCTCATGCGTCCATCCATATCGCGGCAAGCGCTTCGGCATCCAGCGGGAACGCTTTCCGGTCACAGAGCCGTGACCGAGGTCGCAACTTATCTCCGCTTTATCCGGGGTTGGTGGGCGTGGGGGTCGGGGGGAGCGTCGGGGTACGGCTGGGTGAGGGGGACGCGCTGGACGTGCTGGGTTTGCTGGAGCTGGAAGGGCGGGCCGTACTGGGGTTGCCGGAAGGGCGGGCCGTACTGGGGTTGCCGGAAGGGCCGACCGAACTCGGTCTACTGGAGGGGCCGACCGAACTCGGTGAACTGGTCGGCACGACGCCCCCGTCCCCACCCCCGTTCACCAGCAGCGCCGCCGCCGACACCCCCGCCACCGCCATCGCCGCGACCAGCATCGCGGTGGCCAGCATGCTGCGCGTCGAGTACTGCCGCTCCCCCTTGCCGAACCGTTTCAGCACAGGCGCGGGACCAGGCCCCGGAGCGGCCACACCCCCCGTCTCCAGAAACTCCCGCAGCATCCGCTCGGCCCTCGCCGCATCCAGCCGCCGCCCAGGATCGCGCTCCAACAGCCCCTGTACGACGGGCAGGATCGGCGCCGCCTGCGCGGGCGGACGTATCTCGTCGGACACGACGGCATGCACGATGCCGCTCAACGAGTCCCGCCGGAACGGCGATTCACCGCTCAGGGCCTCACACAGCAACGCGCCCAACGACCACAGGTCGGAGGCGGGCCCGGTCCTGGCCCCGGACATCCGCTCGGGCGCGGTGTACTCGGGCGAGCCCACGAAGGACCCGGACTCGGTGAGCGTGCTCGATCCCGCCACCTGGGCTATCCCGAAGTCGGTGAGGACGACGCGGTCAGTGCCGTTCTCGATGAGCACGTTGTCCGGTTTGATGTCCCGGTGCAGGACCCCGGCCGCGTGGGCCGTGCGCAGCGCGCTCAGCAGGTCGACGCCGATCCGGGCGGCCTCCGGCGCGTCGACGGGCCCGCGCGTCGCGATCCGGTCGGCGAGGGAGTCGCCGTCGATCAGCTCCATGACGATGTACGGGCGTTCGTCGTCCTCGACCACGTCATGGACGACCATGACGTTCGGGTGACTGAGCTGCGCGACCGCCTGGGCCTCGCGCAGGGTGCGCTCGCGCTGGCGCCGGGCCTCGGCGGCGGAGAGCGTCTCGTCGAGGGGGAGCTCCTTGACGGCCACCCCCCGCCCCAGCAGTTGGTCGGTCGCCCGCCATACGACGCCCATGCCGCCGCGACCGAGCCTCACCTCGAGGCGGTAACGCCCCGCGATCACACGGAAGTTGGCGCCCTCGGTCCCCATGCGCCCCATCATGCCGCACCGGACTGATCGACTCCGGGGCGCCGATCGGCCAACTATGCAAAGCCGCAAAGGGCCCTCAACGTGGCAAAGGACGTCAGGAACCCTTCGGCTGCCAGCCCTTCAGCACCGCGGTGAACTGCTCGCTCGTGGCCGTCCAGTCCGACTCCGGCGCGGACATGTAGATCGCGTACTCCGTGCCGTCCCGGTCGATGTACGCCTGGTCGACGGCGCGGCGCGGCCCGGGGAAGGCCGTGTCCTTGGCCTGCGCGTTCCACGTGTACTCCCACAGGGAGCCCTCGCGGTCGCGGTAGAGGTTCTTCTTCAGGTACACCGTCTCGTAGTCGACCAGCCGCCGCCCCACCTGCTGTTCCAGGTCGACCTGGTGGTCGTAGGCGTTCGCGAAGTCGGGCGAGGTGTCGACGGCGATACGGACGAAGTGCTCGCCGCCGTCGGGCGTGTAGTCGATCTGCTGGAGGCCGTCGACCTCCTTGCCGAACACCTCCCGCTTCCAGCCCTTGGGCAGGTAGAGGCTGAAGCCGAGCGGGTCTTCGACGCGGACCCAGGAGGCGGGCACGCCGCCCTCCGGGCCCTGGTCGTCCGTGGCCGAGGGGCTCGGCGGGGGCGTGGTCGTGGTCGTCGAAGCGGACGCGCCGAGGCTGCCCGGCCCCCACTTCTGCAGCAGCACCGCGGTGCCCCCGCCGACGATCGCGGCGAGCGCGACGACGAGGGCGAGCGTGCGCAGCCGACGGCGCCTGGACGTCCGGGCAGGGGCAGCACCTGCGCCGGTGCCGGTGCCTGTCGTGTCGTACGGCGGCCCGATCGTCGCCAGACCGCTGACCGGGGGATACGGCGTACCCGTCGGCGTCGGCTGCCCGGTGTGCGCCGTCGCACCGGTGTGCGCCGTCCCCCCGATGTACTCCGGCCCGGTGCGGGTCTCCGGCTCGTACCGGGTGTGCTGCGTCGGCACGAACGCCTGCGCCTCGCTCGGCCTGCGCCCCTCCGCCGCCTCGGCGAGCATCTGCTCGGCCTCGGCCGGGCTGGGCCGGGTGGCCGGATCCTTGCGCAGCAGGGCGGTGATCACGGGCGTGAGCGGGCCGGCGTGCTGCGGCTCGGTGGCGTCCTCCTCGACCACCGCCTGCATGGTGCTCAGCGGCGAGGTGCGGCGGAACGGCGAACGGCCCTCCACGGCCGTGTACAGCGTGGCGGCGAGCGCCCACAGGTCGGAGGAGGGGCCCGGGTCGTGGCCGCGGACCCGCTCCGGGGCGAGGTAGTCGACCGAGCCGACGACCTCTCCGGTGCGGGTGATGGTGGTGTCGCCCTCGATCTGGGCGATACCGAAGTCGGTCAGCAGAACACGGCCGTCCTCGGCGGAGATCAGGACGTTGCCGGGCTTGACGTCACGGTGCAGGACACCGGCGGTGTGGGCGGCGCGCAGCGCCCGCAGCACCCACAGGCCGATGCGCGCGGCCTCGGTCGGCTCGACCCGCCCGCGCTCCTTGACCGCGTCGGCCAGCGAGTACCCCTCGACCAGCTCCATCACGATCCACGGCCGCCCGTCGTGCTCCAGCACGTCGTGCACGGTGACCACGGCGGAGTGGTTGATGCGCGCGGCGGCGCGCGCCTCGGCGCGGGTGCGGGCGAGCAGCCGCTCCAGCTCGCTCTCGGAGACGTAGAGCGCGGCGGTCAGCTCCTTGATCGCGACGGCCCGATGCAGCACCTCGTCGTGCGCACGCCAGACCCGGCCCATACCGCCGCTGCCGATCGCGTCGGCGAGCCGGTAGCGCCCCGAAACGAGCTGGCCCTGCATCTGATTCACGTTGCCCCGCAATGCTCTTGACAGGGTCAGACTAAGGACCGGCCGACGTGACCGGAACCACGGGGGTGCCAAGGAGACCGCACTGTGATGGTTGTCGCTTTCGATGGATTCGAGCAACCGTCACACAGGGTTGGTGAACGGAGTCAGCCGGTCACCTGGTACGTCGCCGAGGCCTGCTCGAACAGCCGCGTCACCTCGTCCCGCTCGGCCTCCGGTCCGCGCAGCTGCACCACGTGGTACCGCCCGTCGATCAGGATCGCGAGATTACGCACGAAGAGCTCGCGGCCCTGGTCGTCGGTCCAGGTGAACTGCCCCTCGGCCATGGTCCGCTCACCGACCTGGATCGACTTCAGCCCACTGGAGGCGGCCCAGCTGGACTCGCGGTACGGCTGCAACTCCCGCTCGTGCTCCCGCTGGTAGACCATCGGATCGCTGCCGTACTCGTCCGCGGTGTCCCGTCCCGGTACGACGATGAGGTCGAAGTCGCCGTGCGCGTAAACGACCTGTCCGCGCCCGTTCTCCGGCGTGCGGTTCCACCCGTTGGCCACGGCGATCTGGAACCCGGCCGCGTCCTTGCGCAGGGCGAAACCGTCCGGGACCTCGGGGCCGTTGGTCTGCGGCTCGGTGGAACCGGCCGACTCCGAAGTGCTGTTGCCGGACTCGGGGGAGGTCTGGTCGGGCCGTGGCTCACTGCTCGCCTCGGCGGCCTGCTCGGTCGCCGCCGGATCGGCCTGGCCCGCGGCGCCGGTGCGATCGGCGTCGGCGGTGGCGCCGTTGCCCTGGTCGGCCTTCGGCATGAACAGCACGGCGTACGCGATCGCCGCGGCCATGCCCAGCAGGACGAGCAGCAGCAGCGTACGGCCCAGCCGCCTCGGCGAACGTGCCTCCTGTCTGGCCCGCTTGTGCCGTCCGTGATGCGCGGGCAGCCCGGCCCGCCGCCGGCGCACCAGCTCGCCGCGCCGGCGCACGATCGGCAGCCGGTTCGGGTCGGCCGGCGGGACGGCGACGACATGCGCACCGGCTTCCGGTTCGGGCGCGGACCGCACGAGGGACCGCAGCCAGCCCCGCAGCTCCTCGAAGTCGAGACGCTCGGTGGAGTCCTGACGCAGCAGCGACTCCACGACCGGCCTGAGCGGCCCGCACTCCTCGGCGAAGGCGGGCGGCTCCGCGCACACCAGCTGCACCAGCTCGGCCGTCGACTCCTCCGGATACGGCGCGTGTCCCTGCACGGCCCGGAACAGCAGCGCCCCCAGCGCCCACAGATCGGTCGCGGGCCCGATGGGCGCGGCCAACTGCCAGTTCTCGTGCACGGGTCCGGCCTGCTCCGGCGCCCACCGCTCCGTCACGGGCCCGACGACGGCCATCCGCGCCTGCCGGGCCCGCTCCGCGGCGAGCGCGGTGGTGGGGCCGCGGTGGGCGGGGGTGCGGGAGACGAGGTCGTCCCAGCGGGTCGGGGGGTGGGGGGAGTCGAGGGCGGGTGGGGTGGGTGCGCCGGGAGTGGAGGGGGTGGTGGGGGCGGGGTTCCCTGAGGTGGCGGAACCGGGGGTGCCCGAGCGAGGAAAGCCGCCGTCACCTGGGGCCGGCACGCCCCTCGTGGAGGAGCCGGTAACGCCGGGTGCGGCACCCTGCGTGGGGAAGCCACCGAGGCCGGACCGGGCACCCGGGCCCGCCGGCGGAAGTGCCGTACGGTCACGGCCCTCCTCCGTCGCCGCACCGCCGACCGCCCCGCTGCGAGGCGCGGCGCCATGCCAGGACGTGGCCTGCACTCCGTACGGGTCGGCGATCCGGCCCGGGGGCGTGGCGACGCCGTTGCCGGAGGGGTACGGCTGCTGCGCCGATCCGTTGGCCAGGGGGGCGGGGCCGCCTTCGGGCGCCGAACGGGCCCCGGGCAACGCCGGCCGGCCGCCCTGCTGCGAGTCCTGCACCCGGGCCGCCGCCCGGGCTCCCGCCCGATACGCGGCGATCGCCCCGGCCCGCGCGGCCCTGATGTCCCCACCGGTCTCCAGGGCGCCGCGCGGTGCCGCACCGGACCCCCCGGTCCCGTTGCCCGCGTCGGCCCCCGGCACCGGCAACCCTCCGGCAGCCCGCGCCTCGATCGCGGCCCTCCGGGCAGCCTCGGGGTCCGTATCCGTGCCACCGGCACCAGGCCCGCTACTCGGAACCGGCCCGCCACCGAACGTCCCTGCACCCCCGGCTCCGGCCCCCGCCCCGGCTCCGCCCCCGCCGTCACCGTCCTCGACCGGCACCGGGTCATACCCGCACAGCGCCTCCTCGGCGGCCCCGACCGCCAGCCCGGTCAGCATCACCCGGCCGTCGTCGCAGACGAGCACCGTGCGCGCGGTGATGTTCCGGTGGACCCAGCCATGGGCGTGCAGCACCCGGAGTGCCATGAGGACGTCGGAGGCGACCTCGGCCGCCCGGTAGGGGGTCAACGGCTTCTCGGCGAGCAAAGCGGCCAGCGGACGCGCGGCCACCAACTCGCTCACTATCCACAGCGACCCGCCGTCGGCGAACACGTCGAAGACCTGGTCCAGCCGGGGATGGTCGGGGATACGGGCCGCGGCCTGCGCCGCCTCCACGGCCCGCCGCACGGCGGGATCGCTCGGCCGGCGCGCGCTCGAGCGCCCCGTGGACCGTCGCCCGGCCCCGCGGTCCCGCGATTCCCGTGCGGTGAACCCGTCGGGCAGCCCCTCGGCGTCGAGCACCTCCGCCTCGACGACCTCCGGCAACGGCACCTGCCGGACGAGCACTTCCTGCCCGCTGTAGGTGTCGAAGGCCCGGGACTCGGTGAGTTCGTACTCGTCGGAAGGCGGCAGCGGCAGGCGGTAGCGGTCGGCGAGCACCCGACCCGCATAGTCGTCCACGTTGCCTCCCCCGGCCGCCCGGTTGGTCATTCCCGTTCGCGTTGCGCCGTATTCCGGGCGCATGACTGGATGCGTACGGTCCGCAATCATTCACGATACGTGCCGCAGGCAACCCACAAAGAGGGGTTGCTGTATCTCACGGCTCAAACCCGGTCGCGGCCTCCCCGGACCGGGACCCGCTCACTTCACGACTTCGGCCGGAACGAATCCGTCAGCGTCCCCCATGTGTCCTTGCGCAGCTCGCTGTCCCACTTCGCGCTCTTCGCGGTGTACATCAGCGCATATCCGAGTTGGTCGTTCACGACGAACCCCCGGTCGATCGTCCGGTACTTCGTCCCGTTCTCGACATAGGTGAACTCCCAGTCGGCCGTGTTCCAGCTGCGGTAGTCCACCTTCTCTATGCGGATCTTCTTGTACTGGGAGCGCGTCATGTACTGCTCCTGGTTCTTCCAGTCCGCCACCGGGTCGTCCTGCGGCGTGGTGGTCCAGGCGACGAGCAGCTTCTGCCCGTCGGGCCCGGTGAACCGGTCCCCCGCCGAACCCGTGCTCTGGAACTTCCATCCCTTGGGCAGCCCGATCGAGTACCCCTGGTTCCCCTCGTGGGTCGACGCGACCCCGCTGTCGCTCCCGGATCCCGCCTCGGCCCCGCTCCCGCCGGTCGCGCTCGCCCCGGCACTCGGCGTACTCCCGGCCTCCGCCCCGGAACCGGATCCCTTCCCCGTGCTCGCGGACGCGGACGCAGCACCGTCCGTGTGCGTACTGCCGCTCTTGTCCTGCTTGGTGTCGGCACTTTCACTCGCCGAGGCCTTGGCGGCCCCGCCCCCGCTCGCCGACCCCTTCGAGCCGTCATCGCCGTTGAGGACAACGGCCAGCACCACTCCGATCACCGCGAGCACCACGACCAACGCGATGATCACCAGCGTCCGCTTCGGCACCACATCGGTCAGCGGCGCCCTCGGCACGGGCCGCGGCGGCAGATCCGGCGGCGTCATCACGGGCCACCCCGAACTGCGCCCCTCACCGGCCCCGTTCGCCGCCTTACTGTCCTGCGCACCGACACCGACACCAGCACCGGCACCGGCACTGGCACTGCCGCTGGCACCGGCACCGGCACCAGCAGCCGAATCGGACCCGGAACCGGACGACCGACCCGAAGTCCCCGCCCCCGACGGCGCCTTCGCCCCGCCCACTCCGGCGGAGGCCCCAGCGGCCGCACTCTCGCGACCCTGCGCGTCGGCTCCCGAAACAGCCGTGTCACTCCCGGACTTGGCACGAGCCGCAGCCGCCCCGGCCGCCCCAGCACTCACGGCGGCCTTCCGCACGGACCGCAGCGCCCCGCGCAACCGCTCCCCGGCCTCCTCGCCCCGCTTGCCACCGGACCCGGAGCCGGCACCCGAACGCCCCTTCTCCGCAGGCGCACCGGGCTGCGGCGGCAGCGGCACGACCTTCGTCGCGTCCAGCGGCTCCGGCTCGTCCTTCGGCTCGGGCGCATGGATGACGGCGTTGAGCATCGCCCGCGCACCGGCGTCGTCGAGCCGCTTGACGGGGTCCTTGGTGAGCAGGCCGTAGATGACGTCCCTCAGCGGACCCGCGTTCTTCGGCTCTTCCATCGGCTCGGTCATCACGGCCGTGAGCGTGGCGATGGCGGAGCCCTTGTCGTACGGCGGCACACCCTCGACCGACGCGTACAACAGCCCGCCCAGCGACCAGAGGTCGGCCGCCGGGCCCGGCTTGTGGCCGCGGGCCCGCTCCGGGGAGATGTAGGAGGGCGCGCCGACGAGCATGCCGGTCGAGGTGATGGACGGGTCGCCCTCGACCTGGGCGATGCCGAAGTCGGTGAGCACGACCCGGTCGGTGTCGGACTCCAGCAGGACGTTCGACGGCTTCACGTCACGGTGCAGGATGCCCTCGCGGTGCGCGGAACGCAGCACGTCGAGGATGGCCAGGCCGACCTCGGCCGCACGCTTGGGCTCCAGCAGGCCGTCCTCACGGATGACCTCGGCGAGCGACTTGCCCTCGACGAGCTCCATCACGATCCACGGCCGGTCGTCCTCCTCGACGACGTCGAACACCGTCACCGCACTGTTGTTGCGGATCCGCGCGATCGCCTTGGCCTCACGCAACGTGCGCGTGATCAGCCGCCGCTTCTCCTCCTCGTCGATGTTCGACGGGAACCGCAGTTCCTTGACGGCGACCGTCCGCCCCAGAGTCTCGTCCTCGGCACGCCACACCGTGCCCATGCCGCCCCGGCCGAGCACTCCTCCCAGCCTGTATCGCCCCGCGAGGAGACGCTCGTGATCGTCCTGACGAGTGTCCTGACGAGATGTCCCCGCCCGCTCCGCCTCCGACATGCGTCCCCTCATACAACCCGCCCTGACAGAGCCTCCATTGTCTCTCACCCGACAAGTGCCCTACGACGAGGGTGCCCCTCGTACCACAACGCCGCCGCGCGGCCCGAACCTCCCGGCCCCGACACACCCGGGACCCACTGAATCGCACATTCCGCCTACCGGCATGATGGGCCGCGGCAAGGGAAGGAATCCGCATGGCACGACCGGCGACACCCCTGTTTCGGACACTTCTGGGCGCTTGTGTGTCCGTGTCCCTCCTCGGCCTCGTGTCCGCGGCGCTCCTCGGCCTGGCCCCGAACGCCTCGTCGGCGCCCTCGACACGGCCGACGGGCGCCCTCCTCCCGCAGCTCGTCACCCGTGGCGAGGCCCCCGCCGCGGCCCTGCTGGCCCACGACGCGGCCGGCGCCCGCTACGCCCAGGCCGGCCCGGGCATCGGACCCACCGACCGCTTCCGTGCCGGCAGCATCACGAAGAGCTTCATCGCGACCGTCGTCCTGCAACTCGCCGCCGAAGGACAGTTGGCCCTCTCCGACACGGTTGAGCGGTATCTGCCGGGTCTGGTGCGCGGGTCGGGCAACGACGGGCGCGCGCTGCCCCTTCGTTCCCTGCTGACCCACACCAGCGGCCTGTACGACTTCACCGCCGAGACCGGGGGCACCGTCCCCGTCACACCGCTTCAGGCCGTACGCATCGCACTCACCCACCCCCCTGCCGAACGCGGCAGCTACTCCTACTCGAACACCAACTACGTCCTGCTCGGCCTGGTCATCGAGCACGTCACCGGCCGCTCCTACGCCGCCGAGGCCGAGCGCCGCATCATCGCTCCGCTGGGTCTGACCGGCACCTCCTTCCCTGGATCCCGCACCTCTCTCCCCTTCCCGCACGGCCGCGCCTACGCCACCGACGGGACCGACGTCACCGAACTCGACCCGCGGGTGGCCGGCGCCGCGGGTGAGCTGGTGTCCACGCTCGCCGACCTCGACCGCTTCTACTCGGCGCTGCTCGGCGGCCGGCTGCTGCCCCCGCACTGGCTGCGCGAGATGCTCGACACCCGTGCCGCACATGGCTCGTACGGCTTGGGTCTCTTTCCCGTGAAGTTGCCGTGCGGCACCGTCGTATGGGGGCACAACGGGCGCATCTCCGGCAGCTACGTGCGCTCCGCGGCCACCGTCGGCGGTCGTCGCGTCCTGACATTCCGGGTGAACACGACGGCGATCGCAGATCCCGGCCTCGAACCCCGGCTGCTCGCCGCCGAGTTCTGCCCTCGCACCAGATAGAACGGCCGAGGTTCGAGCAGAGATCCCAGCTCCCGCCACTCGTTCGAGTGAGGTTCCGCCGTGCCGGTGCGATCGGTCGCCGGCACGGCGTGCGACCACCGCCGCAGCGGCCGGAGCACTACAACGGCACGATGTCGGGCGCCCCCAACCGCGCCGCGTCCGCCGTCAGATCGTCCGGCTGCCGCTGCGACTCCCGCTCGGCCTCCACCCGCTTCTCGTAGTGCTCGACCTCGCGCTCGATCTGGTCCTTGTCCCAGCCCAGCACCGGCGCCATCAGCTCGGCCGCCTCGCGGGCGCAGCGCGTCCCCCGGTCGAACGTCTCGATCGAGATGCGCGTCCGCCGCGTCAGCACGTCGTCCAGATGCCGCGCCCCTTCGTGCGAGGCCGCGTACACGACCTCGGCGCGCAGATAGTCGTCGGCGGAATGCAGGGGCTCGCCCAGCGCGGGGTCGGCGCCGATGAGTTCGAGCAGCTCCTCGGCCAGCGCGCCGTACCGGTTCAACAGGTGCTCCACCCGCACCACATGAATCCCTGTCCGCGCCGCGATCCGCGCCCGTGCGTTCCACAAGGCCCGGTATCCCTCGGCGCCCAGCAGCGGAATGTCCTCCGTCACGCACTCGGCGACCCGCATGTCGAGCCCGTGCACCGCCGCGTCCACCGCATCCTTGGCCATCACCCGGTACGTCGTGTACTTGCCGCCCGCCACGACGACGAGCCCGGGCACGGGGTGGGCGACGGTGTGCTCGCGCGAGAGTTTGCTGGTGGCGTCCGACTCACCGGCGAGCAGGGGCCGCAGTCCGGCGTACACGCCCTCCACGTCGTCCCGGGTCAGCGGCACCGCGAGCACCGAGTTCACGTGTTCCAGCAGGTAGTCGATGTCGGCGCTGGACGCGGCGGGGTGGGCCTTGTCGAGGTCCCAGTCGGTGTCGGTGGTGCCGACGATCCAGTGCCGACCCCAGGGGATGACGAACAGCACGGACTTCTCGGTGCGCAGGATCAGGCCCGTCGTGGAGTGGATGCGGTCCTTGGGGACGACCAGGTGGATGCCCTTGGAGGCGCGGACATGGAACTGCCCGCGCTCGCCCACCATCGACTGAGTGTCGTCGGTCCACACACCGGTGGCGTTGACGATCTGCTTGGCACGGATCTCGTACTCCCCGCCCGCCTCGACGTCCTGCACCCGGGCCCCGACGACACGCTCGCCCTCGCGCAGAAACCCGCTCACGCGCGCGCGGTTGGCGACCCTCGCGCCGTAGGCCGCCGCCGTACGGACCAGGTTGGCCACATAGCGGGCGTCGTCCATCTGTGCGTCGTAGTACTGCAGGGCGCCGACCAGCGCGTCCTTCTTCAGGGCGGGGGCGACCTGCAGGGCGTGACGGCGGCTCAGGTGGCGGTGCATGGGCAGCCCCCGGCCATGGGTGCGGGCCATCGACATGACGTCGTAGAGCAGGACGCCGCACCCCGCGTACAGGCGCTCCCAGCCCTTGTACTGCAGGGGATACAGGAAGGGGACCGGCTTGACGAGATGCGGAGCCAGCCGCTCGAGCAGGAGCCCGCGCTCCTTCAACGCCTCCCGTACGAGCGCGAAGTCGAGCATCTCCAGATAGCGCAGGCCGCCGTGGATCAGTTTGCTGGACCTGCTGGACGTGCCCGAGGCCCAGTCACGAGCCTCGACCAGGCCGGTGGACAGTCCGCGGGTCACCGCGTCGAGGGCGGTACCCGCGCCCACGACGCCGCCGCCCACGACCAGTAGGTCCAGCTCGCGCTCGGCCATTGCCGCCAGTGACTCGGCGCGTTCCGCCGGCCCCAGTGTCGCTGTCCTCACCGCTGCCTCCCGCTCATCGGTCGAGTAGGCCGCACCCGTCGGGCGAAGCCCGGTTCGTACCCCCCATGCCCAAATTCTGACCGGGTTGCCCGGCTTCAGCCACTACTCGCCCCCAGCCTGTGGACAACACTCAAGGAAACGCGATCATTCAATCCCGCAAATCGGTCATATTTACTCCTAGTCTGACATTGCGCCCCCTCGTTCTGTCCACAGGGCTTGCGCACCTGCACCACTTCGGTTATTGGGAAGGACGGCCCACGCCATGCCCGCAGATCTCGCCGTCATCGGACTAGGCCCGTACGGCCTGCCGCTGGCCAAGGCCGCCGTCGCCGCCGGCATCCCCACGCTCGGTTACCGGACCGGGCCCGATTCCGGCTCCCTCAGCCCCGCCGAACTGCGCCGGATGGTCTCGGGGGGCTTCCGGCAGGCCACCAGCCCCACCGAGCTCGGCCGCGTCCGCACCGCCGTCATCTGCCCGCCGACCCCACGGGGCGAGGACGGCGGGCTCGACCTGAGCCAGATGGAGACGGCCGCCCGCACGCTGGCCGCGATGCTGCGCCCGCACACCACCGTCATCCTGGAGTCGCCCGTACCCCCGGGCACCACCGAGAACGTCCTGCGCCCGCTCCTCGAAGAGGGCTCGGGACTGCGCGCCGGCCGCGACTTCCACCTGGCCTACTCCCCCAGCCGCGTCGACCCCGGCAACCGCGACTTCACACCCGCCAACACCCCCAAGGTGATCGGCGGCCTCACGCCTGCGTGCACCGAGTCGGCGGCCGCCTTCTACGGCCGGCTCACCGACAAGGTGGTACGCGCGCGTGGACTGCGCGAGGCGGAGACCGTACAGGTGCTGGAGACCAACTTCCGGCACGTCAACATCGCCCTGGTCAACGAAATGGCCGTCCTCTGCCACGACTTGGGCATCGACCTGTGGGACGTCATCCGCTGCGCGGAGACCAAGCCGTTCGGCTTCGAGGCCTTCCGCCCCGGCCCCGGCGTCGGCGGCCACGCCGTCCCGCAGGACCTCACCGGCCCCGCCGGCCGCACCCTGCGCATGGTCGAGCTGGCCCAGCAGGTCAACGGCCAGATGCCCCGCTACGTCATCCAGCGCGCCGCCACCCTCCTCAACGAGCACGGCAAGTCCGTGCGCGGCGCCCGCATCCTCCTCCTCGGCGTCACCTACAAGCCCGACATCGCCGACCAGCAGTCCACCCCCGCCCAGGAGGTCGCGACCCGCCTGCTGGAGCTGGGCGCCTGCATCAGCTTCCACGACCCCTACGTCGCCTCCTGGAGCGTCCTGGACCGCCCGGTACCGCGCGCGGACGCGCTGTACGAGGCCGTCGCGGAGGCCGACCTGACGATCCTGCTTCAGCAGCATCGGACGTATGACCTTCAGGGGCTGTCGGTGAAGGCGCAGCTGTTGCTGGACACGCGAGGGGCAGCGCCAACGGGGGCGGCGCATCGGTTGTGAAGGGGGGCGCGTGGGGTGCGCGAGCCTTCGGGGCTGGTGGCGGGGGATGCTCGTCACCGCTAGCCTACGGAACATAGATCCGCAAGATGCACCACCTCCGGTACCGGACCCGCTCGACAGCAAGTCCGGTACCGTACGAACAGGTGGAGCCCACCACAGCGGTCACTGTGGCAGGCTCCTGAAAAGTGGCCGGGTGTCCGCCCCTAGTCCTCTTGGGGGCGGCCGCTCACTTTCCGAAATACCACAAGACACACCTCCTCCGGAACTTCACCAGCCGAAGCCAAGTGCGATCCCAGCGGGTTGGCTTGCGGTGACGGCCCATGGGCGCGCCCCCTTCCACGATGCCGCCCATTGACCCGGTAGGCGGTCCGTCTGGAGCTCGGGCCGGGCCCCGAGGGCCGGGGTCCGGAACATCTCCTTGGAAGGGGGCGCCCCAGAGAACGGGACGCCGATCACGGACGCTACCGACTCCCTTCGCCCGTTCGGCCCACATTCGCCCCAAACGCAACCGCGCGCCCCCTCCGGCACAACGCGCCCCCGCCCAAGCCCACTTGGGCACACAAAAAGGGCCGGTCACCCCACCTGGAGTGACCGGCCCTTCCCTGACGCCGATGGAGCGGCTACCGCATGTGCTGCGAGTCCGCGACCGTGACCTCGACCCGCTGGAACTCCTTCAGCTCGCTGTACCCGGTCGTGGCCATGGCCCGCCGCAGGGCGCCGAAGAAGTTCATCGAGCCGTCGGGGGTGTGCGACGGACCCGTCAGCACCTCCTCGATCGTGCCGACCGTGCCCAGGTCGACCTTCTTGCCGCGCGGCAGATCCTCGTTGACCGCCTCCATGCCCCAGTGGTTGCCCTTGCCCGGCGCGTCCGTGGCGCGCGCGAGCGGCGAGCCCATCATCACCGCGTCCGCGCCGCAGGCGATCGCCTTGGGCAGGTCGCCGGACCAGCCGACGCCGCCGTCCGCGATCACGTGCACGTACCGGCCGCCGGACTCGTCCATGTAGTCACGGCGGGCAGCCGCCACGTCCGCGACCGCCGTGGCCATCGGGACCCGGATGCCCAGGACGTTGCGCGTGGTGTGCGCCGCGCCGCCGCCGAAGCCGACCAGGACGCCCGCCGCGCCGGTGCGCATCAGGTGCAGGGCCGCGGTGTACGTGGCACAGCCGCCGACGATCACCGGGACGTCGAGCTCGTAGATGAACTGCTTCAGGTTCAGCGGCTCGTGCGAACCGGACACGTGCTCCGCCGAGACCGTCGTGCCGCGGATGACGAAGATGTCCACGCCCGCGTCGACGACCGCCTTGGAGAACTGGGCCGTGCGCTGCGGGGAGAGCGCGGCGGCCGTGACCACGCCCGAGTCGCGCACCTCCTTGATGCGCTGCCCGATCAGCTCCTCCTTGATGGGAGCGGCGTAGATCTCCTGGAGGCGGCGCGTGGCGGCCTCGGTGGGCAGCGCGGCGATCTCGTCGAGGAGCGGCTGGGGGTCCTCGTACCGCGTCCACAGGCCCTCGAGGTTCAGCACGCCGAGGCCGCCGAGCTCGCCGATGCGGATCGCGGTGGCCGGGGAGACGACCGAGTCCATGGGGGCGGCCAGGAACGGCAGCTCGAAGCGGTAGGCGTCGATCTGCCAGGCGATCGAGACCTCCTTCGGGTCCCGCGTACGGCGGCTGGGGACGACGGCGATGTCGTCGAAGGCGTACGCCCTGCGCCCGCGCTTGCCGCGCCCGATCTCGATCTCAGTCACGTCTGTGGCCTTTCCCTGATGCGTTCAGCGTCTTCCAGTATCGCCGACGGGCACGACAAGGGCGGCCCCGGTGCTTCCGGGGCCGCCCTTGTCGATGCCTGGTGACTACTTACGGCTGTAGTTCGGCGCTTCGACCGTCATCTGGATGTCGTGCGGGTGGCTCTCCTTGAGGCCCGCGGAGGTGATCCGTACGAAGCGGCCCTTGGACTCCATCTCGTCGATGGTGGCCGCGCCCACGTAGCCCATGGTCTGCCGCAGACCGCCGACGAGCTGGTGCAGGACGCTGGACAGCGGGCCGCGGTAGGGCACCTGGCCCTCGATGCCCTCGGGCACGAGCTTGTCGTCGGCGGCGACCTCGGCCTGGAAGTAGCGGTCCTTCGAGTACGACTTGCCCTGGCCACGGGACTGCATGGCACCGAGCGAGCCCATGCCGCGGTACGACTTGAACTGCTTGCCGTTGATGAACTGCAGCTCGCCCGGGGACTCCTCGCAGCCCGCGAGCAGCGAGCCCAGCATCACGGTGTCGGCACCGGCGGCGAGCGCCTTGCCGATGTCGCCGGAGTACTGCAGGCCGCCGTCGCCGATCAGCGGGATGCCCGCGGGGCGGGCGGCGAGGGAGGCCTCGTAGATGGCGGTGACCTGCGGGACGCCGATGCCGGCGACCACACGGGTGGTACAGATGGAGCCCGGTCCGACACCGACCTTGATGCCGTCGACACCGGCGTCGATCAGCGCCTGGGCGCCGTCACGGGTGGCGACGTTGCCGCCGATCACGTCGACGCCGACGCTGGACTTGATCTTCGACATCCAGCTGAGGGCGTTGCTGTTGTGGCCGTGCGAGGTGTCGACGACCAGGAAGTCCACGCCGGCCTCGGCGAGCGCCTGGGCCCGCTCCAGGGCCTCGGGGCTGGCGCCGACGGCGGCACCGACGAGGAGGCGGCCCTCGGAGTCCTTGGCCGCGTTGGGGTACTTCTCCGCCTTGACGAAGTCCTTGACCGTGATGAGGCCCTTGAGGACGCCCGCCTCGTCGACCAGCGGAAGCTTCTCGATCTTGTGGCGGCGCAGCAGCTCCATCGCGTCGCCGCCGGAGATGCCGACCTGGCCGGTGACCAGCGGCATCGGCGTCATGACCTCGCGCACCTGACGGCTGCGGTCGCTCTCGAAGGCCATGTCCCGGTTGGTGACGATGCCGAGCAGCTTGCCGGCCGGGTCCGTGACGGGAACGCCGCTGATACGGAACTTGGCGCACAGGGCGTCGGCCTCGGCGAGGGTCGCCTCCGGGTGCACCGTGATCGGGTCGGTGACCATGCCGGACTCGGACCGCTTCACCAGGTCGACCTGGTTGACCTGGTCCTCGACGGAGAGGTTGCGGTGCAGCACGCCGACGCCGCCGAGGCGGGCCATCGCGATCGCCATGCGGGACTCGGTCACCTTGTCCATGGCGGCCGAGAGCAGCGGGATGTTCACCCGGACGTTGCGGGAGATGCGGGACGAGGTGTCGACCGCGTTGGGGAGCACCTCGGATGCGCCCGGCAGCAGCAGCACGTCGTCGTAGGTCAGCCCGAGGGTTGCGAATTTTCCGGGCACTCCGTCGACGTTGGCAGTCATGACACCTTCCCCAAATGGCCTTGATCGGTGCGGATGTCCATGCTAACGGGAAGCACGGCTCGCAAATTCCACGGTTCTGTATGGCTCCGGGCTTCGTATGTTCGTACGGAACCGAGGAGAAGCCTGTTCATTTGGGGGCGCACTCAAGGGAGCGCACGGGGAGCGCTACTGCTCCGCCAGTGCTCGCAGCCTGCTCAGCGCCCTGTGCTGGGCCACCCGGACCGCGCCGGGTGACATTCCCAACATCTGACCCGTCTCTTCCGCGGTCAACCCCACCGCGATCCTCAGCAGCAGCAGCTCCCGCTGGTTCTCGGGCAGGTTGGCCAGCAGCTTCTTGGCCCATTCGGCGTCGCTGCTCAGCAGCGCCCGCTCCTCCGGGCCGAGGGAGTCGTCCGGGCGCTCGGGCATCTCGTCCGACGGAACCGCCGTGGACCCCGGGTGCCGCATCGCGGCCCGCTGCAGGTCGGCCACCTTGTGCGCGGCGATCGCGAAGACGAACGCCTCGAAGGGGCGGCCGGTGTCCTTGTAGCGCGGCAGCGCGAGCAGGACGGCGACGCAGACCTCCTGGGCGAGGTCCTCGACGAAGTGCCGCGCGTCGCCCGGCAGGCGCGACAGCCTGGTGCGGCAGTAGCGCAGGGCCAGGGGGTGGACGTGCGCGAGCAGATCGTGCGTGGCCTGCTCGTCTCCGTCGACGGCGCGATGGACGAGTGCACCGATCGCCCCTGCGGCATTGGCCGCCTCGTCGTCGCGCATCGGTCCATGGTGCCTTGCGGCCGTGTGGTCCGTTGCATCGCGCCCGATGTTGTGCACCGAAGCGTTATGAGTAGGTGCGCCGGCACTCATCCCCTGCGCCCTCCCCTTCCGCTCGACCGACTCGTCCCCGAGAGACTCCACATCTCAAGGATGCGGCATCCGCGCCGAAACGAGCAGCGGGCACCGACAGGGCCGCTCTGGCCGACCCCGCAACCGCGCCCCACAAGGGGGCGCGGGCCGGGACATCATGCGGCTCCGCCGCGTGGGCGCGACCAGCCACAAACGACCCGCACACAGCAACGGCCTGCAGGACCGAGCTCCTAGCGAACCAGGCCCCAACGGAACCCGAGCGCCACCGCGTGGGCCCGGTCCGAAGCACCGAGCTTCTTGAACAGCCGCCGGGCGTGGGTTTTCACGGTGTCCTCGGACAGGAACAGCTCGCGTCCGATCTCCGCGTTGGAACGACCGTGGCTCATCCCCTCGAGCACCTGGATCTCACGCGCCGTGAGCGTCGGTGCGGCACCCATCTCGGCGGAGCGCAGCCGACGGGGGGCAAGGCGCCAGGTCGGGTCGGCCAGCGCCTGCGTCACCGTGGCACGCAGCTCCGCGCGCGAGGCGTCCTTGTGCAGATAGCCGCGGGCGCCGGCGGCGACCGCGAGGGCCACGCCGTCCAGATCCTCGGCGACGGTGAGCATGATGATGCGCGCACCGGGGTCGGCGGACAGCAGCCGCCGCACGGTCTCTACGCCGCCCAGACCGGGCATGCGTACGTCCATCAGAATCAGGTCCGAGCGGTCGGCGCCCCAGCGGCGGAGGACTTCCTCGCCGTTGGCCGCCGTCGTCACGCGCTCGACGCCGGGCACGGTCGCGACCGCGCGGCGGAGCGCCTCTCGGGCAAGCGGGGAGTCGTCGCAGACGAGGACGGATGTCATGGCCGCCCTCCGCAGCTGATGCACGTCACCTTGAGCCTCCAGGCTGGTACGAAATCGTCACCTGAGCGGTCGACCGTCTCGGACGCCTGCCCGAGCGCTTGTTCCTTCAACCGCCTCGCCCTCTCAACGACGGTCACTCGAAAGAGTTACGGGGCCGTGTGCCATCTTCGGCACTCTACGTGAGGGGGCGGACACGGTGCAGACATGCGGGGCGGACCCACAACGTTTCATCACAACCCATGCCCCATTCAGCCCTTTTTCTTCCCGTTTCTTGGCGTTTGGGGCTAGATTCGCAATGAGTCATATTTTCATCTCCTTAGATCGTAGATGTACGGTCGTGAGCACCGTATCCGCCCAGAACGGCTACAAGGGGTCACGCAATGGCAGATTTCTCCCGCCTTCCCGGACCGAACGCGGACCTGTGGGACTGGCAGCTCCTGGCCGCCTGTCGCGGGGTGGACAGCTCGCTCTTCTTTCATCCGGAGGGCGAACGCGGTGCGGCTCGGAGCGCTCGTGAGAACTCGGCCAAGGAGGTCTGCATGAGGTGCCCGGTGCGCGCGCAGTGCGCGGCGCATGCGCTGGCGGTCCGCGAACCGTACGGCGTCTGGGGCGGCTTGACCGAGGACGAGCGCGAGGAGCTCATGGGGCGGGCACGCAACCGGCTGGTCTCGGCGTCGACGGCCAGCGGGGAGTCCGCTTCCCACAACTGAAGGAACGTTTCTTCAAGGAGGGCACGCGCACGCGTGCCCTTACTTCTGACTAGCGGGCGGCCGCTCGCGCCAGCTGCTCCAGCGTCGCCGCCACGGCCGGCACCTGTGCCAGGTCGGGCAGGGTGAGCGCGACGATCTCCCGCCGGACCGCCGGTTCCAGCGTCACCATGCGCGCCCCTCGCGGCCGGACCGACTCGACGGCGAGCTGGGGCAGGACGGCCACGCCCAGGCCGGCGCCGACCAGGCCGACGACCGCCGGGTAGTCGTCCGTGGCGAAGTCGATGCGGGGCGTGAAGCCGGCGCTCTCGCACACCTCGATCAACTGGCTCCGGCAGCGCGGGCATCCGGCGATCCACGGCTCGGCGGCGAGCTCGCCGATGGCGATGGAACCCGAAGGAACGGTGCGGGCGAGCCGGTGACGTTCGGGTACGAGGGCGACGAGCCGGTCGGTCAGCAGCGGGCGTACGACGAGGTCCTCCCACTCCCCTTCCAGGGCCGCACCCTCGTACCGGAAGGCGAGGGCCACATCGCAGTCGCCCTCGCGCAGCAGCTCGACGGACTGCGGCGGTTCGGCCTCCTCCAGGGAGACGCGGGTGCCGGGGTGGGCCGCGCGCAGGGCGGCGAGGGCCGTCGGGACGAGGGTGGAGCTGCCGCTGGGGAAGGAGACGAGGCGCACGCGCCCGGCGCGCAGCCCGGCGATGGCGGCGACCTCCTCCTCGGCGGCGGTGAGTCCCGCCAGGATCCCGGCGGCGTGCCGCACCAGCGCCTCACCGGCCTGGGTCAGCCGCATCTCGCGACCGCTGCGGATCAGCAGGGGCGTGCCGACGGACGCCTCCAGGGCCTTCATCTGCTGGCTGACGGCGGGCTGGGTGCAGCCCAGTTCGCGCCCCGCCGCGGAGAAGGAACCGGTGGCGGCGACGGCGCGCAGCACACGGAGATGACGGGCCTCGATCACAGGTCGAGCATAAGTGATCCTTGGACTCATCGCCCTACAGCGCACAGATACTTTGACTCCTGATCACCCACCGTGAAGGTGGGCGGGCGATGTGCTGCCTCCCGAGTCGTTGGAGGCGGCTCGCAAGTGCGGGGCGGCGTAAGGGGCCTGACGGTCCCTCGCAGGAGAGGCGTCTTCGCCGGGGCTTCACTGATCGACGGGGCCTGTGCAGTAAGCGGATGTGCTCAGTCCAGGTCACTAATGTTGCGCCATGACAACGGCATTGATTACGGGATCGACCGCGGGCATCGGCGCCGCGTTCGCGCGACGGCTGGCGGCGGACGGGCACGACCTCGTCCTGGTGGCCCGGGACACCAAGCGGCTGCGGGAGCAGGCCACCGAGCTGCACGACCGGCACGGCATCGAGGCGGAGGTGCTCTCGGCCGACCTCGCCGAGGACACCGGCATCGAGACCGTCGCCGCCCGCCTCGGCGACCGTCGCAACCCCGTCGACCTGCTGATCAACAACGCCGGCTTCGGCAACAAGGGCCGTTACCTCGACGTCTCCATGGCCGACGAGCTGAAGATGCTCAAGGTGCACTGCGAGGCGGTACTGCGGCTGACGTCGGCGGCGACGGAGGCGATGCGGGAGCGGGGACGGGGCGGTGTCGTGAACGTCGCCTCCGTGGCGGCCTTCGTGCCGCGCGGGACGTACGGCGCGTCCAAGGCGTGGGTCGTGCAGTTCACGCAGGGAGCGGCGCGGGATCTGGCGGGGAGCGGGGTGCGGCTCATGGCGCTGTGCCCGGGGTTCGTGCGGACCGAGTTCCATGAGCGGGCCGGGATGGGGACGGACAACATCCCGGGGTGGATGTGGCTCGACGCGGACAAGCTGGTGGCGGCGGCGCTCGGTGATCTGGCGCGGGGGAAGGCGGTGTCGATCCCGGATCCTCGGTACAAGGCGTTGATGGGCGTGGTGAAGGTGGTGCCCCGGGGGTTGCTCGGGGGGATCAGTTCGCGGACGGGGCGCAAGTACGGGCCGCAGTAGGCGGGCGCCGGAAGGCTTCGGCGAGGACCGGCGCGGCAGCGGGCGCTGTCGTGCTCGTCACCGGGTACGACAGGCACACCGACCCTCCAGCGAGGAGAATGGTGCTGTTCAGCCGCATCCAGGGGCACCGGGAGGCGTCGACGTCATGACCTTCGTGCAGCTCATCGATTGCAGGACCAGCCGCTTCGACGAGATGAACCGGCTGATGGACAGGTGGGTCGAGCAGACCAAGGGGAAGCGGACAGCGACGCACGACATCATCGGGAAGGACCGGTCGGACTCCGCGCACTTCATCGAGATCGTGGAGTTCCCGTCGTACGAGGACGCGATGCGGAACTCGAATCTGCCCGAGACCGATCGGATCTTCCAGGAGATGGTCGCGCTCTGTGACGAGACGCCTACGTTCACCGATCTCGACGTCGTGCGGGACGAGCAGTTGAACGTCCTGGCGGCGCGGGCCTTCTTCGGGGCCATGGGGAAGATGGCACCGGAGCGGATCGGGGACCACCTCACCGACGACTACGTGGATCACGATCCGTCGTATCCGCAGCCCGTGCAGGGTGTCGCGGGGGTGCGGGAGCAGTACGCGGGGTGGCGTGCCGCGTTCGACTTCACGTTCCGGATCGACGACCAGATGGCCCAGGAGGACCAGGTGTGCACGCGGTGGACGTGGGTCGCCCGGCACAAGGGTGAGTTCCTGGGGATTCCGGCGACCGGGCAGGACGTGAGCATGCAGGGCATGACCTGGCAGCGGTTCCGGGACGGCAGGATCTGCGAGAGCCGCTGGCTCTACGACCGGGCGGGTCTGCTGGAGCAGTTGGGGGTACTCGGTCAGTGACGCCCGCGAAGGGGAAGGCCCCGGTCCCGCGCGTGTGTGCGGGACCGGGGCCTTTCTGCCTGCTTGCCTGGTAGAGGCGGCCGGCTAGGAGCGCCTGGGCTCAGTGGGCGTGCCCGTGGCCGTGGCCACCGGCGGCCGCCGGCTCCTCCTCTTCCTTCTTCTCGACGACCAGGGTCTCGGTCGTGAGGAGCAGGGAGGCGATGGAGGCGGCGTTCTCCAGGGCGGAGCGGGTGACCTTGACCGGGTCGATGACGCCGGCCTTGACCAGGTCGCCGTACTCGCCGGTGGCGGCGTTGAAGCCCTGGCCCTTCTCGAGCTCGGCGACCTTGGAGGTGATGACGTAGCCCTCCAGGCCGGCGTTCTCCGCGATCCAGCGCAGCGGCTCGACGACGGCGCGGCGGACGACGGCCACACCGGTGGCCTCGTCGCCGGTCTTGCCGAGGCCGCCCTCGAGCACCTTGGCGGCGTGGACCAGAGCGGAGCCACCACCGGAGACGATGCCCTCCTCGACCGCGGCGCGGGTCGCGGAGATGGCGTCCTCCAGACGGTGCTTCTTCTCCTTCAGCTCCACCTCGGTGGCGGCGCCGACCTTGATCACGCACACGCCGCCGGCCAGCTTCGCGAGGCGCTCCTGGAGCTTCTCGCGGTCCCAGTCGGAGTCGGTGTTCTCGATCTCGGCCTTGATCTGGGCGACGCGGCCCGTGACGTCCTCGGCGTTGCCGGCACCGTCGACGACGGTCGTGTCGTCCTTGGTGACCGTGACACGGCGGGCGGAGCCCAGCACGTCCAGGTCGGCCTGGTCGAGCTTGAGGCCGACCTCTTCGGAGATGACCGTGGCGCCGGTGAGGACCGCCAGGTCCTGGAGCATCGCCTTGCGGCGGTCACCGAAGCCGGGGGCCTTGACCGCGACCGCGTTGAAGGTGCCGCGGATCTTGTTGACGACCAGGGTCGACAGGGCCTCGCCCTCGACGTCCTCGGCGATGATCAGCAGCGGCTTGGAGGCACCCGACTGGATGACCTTCTCCAGCAGCGGCAGCAGGTCCTGGATGGAGGAGATCTTGCCCTGGTTGATGAGGATGTACGGGTCCTCCAGGACGGCCTCCATGCGCTCCTGGTCCGTCACGAAGTACGGCGACAGGTAGCCCTTGTCGAAGGCCATGCCCTCGGTGAAGTCCAGCTCCAGACCGAAGGTGTTGGACTCCTCGACGGTGATGACACCGTCCTTGCCGACCTTGTCCATCGCCTCGGCGATGAGCTCACCGACCTGCTGGTCCTGGGCGGACAGCGCGGCGACGGCGGCGATGTCGGACTTCTCGTCGATCGGGCGGGCCGAGGCGAGGAGGTCCTCGGAGATGGCCGCGACGGCGGCGTCGATGCCCTTCTTGAGCGCGGCCGGGGAGGCACCCGCGGCGACGTTCTTCAGGCCCTCGCGCACCAGCGCCTGGGCGAGCACGGTGGCGGTGGTCGTACCGTCACCCGCGATGTCGTTGGTCTTGGTCGCCACCTCCTTCACCAGCTGGGCGCCGAGGTTCTCGTACGGGTCCTCGATCTCGACCTCACGGGCGATCGTGACACCGTCGTTGGTGATGGTGGGGGCGCCGAACTTCTTGTCGATGACGACATTGCGGCCCTTGGGGCCGATCGTCACCTTGACCGTGTCGGCCAGCTTGTTGACGCCGCGCTCGAGGGCGCGACGGGCGTCCTCGTCGAACTTCAGGATCTTCGCCATGGGAGCGGTTCAGCCCTCTCGGAAAACGTGGGTGAAACGAACTGCGCCCCTGACGCCCGGCTTCATAAGGTCGCGGGGGCCCGGGGCGCAGCTCACAAGCAAAATGTGCTTGAGGTGAATTACTTCTCGATGATCGCGAGCACGTCGCGAGCCGAGAGGACGAGGTACTCCTCGCCGTTGTACTTCACCTCGGTGCCGCCGTACTTGCTGTACAGCACGATGTCGCCGGTCTTGACGTCGAGCGGCAGGCGCTCGCCGTTCTCGAAGCGGCCCGGGCCCACGGCCAGGACGACGCCCTCCTGGGGCTTCTCCTTGGCGGTGTCCGGAATGACCAGGCCAGAGGCCGTGGTCTGCTCGGCGTCCAGCGGCTGGACCACGATGCGGTCCTCGAGCGGCTTGATGGCAACCTTGGAGCTGGCGGTCGTCACGATCCGACCTCCCCCTTCGGAGATCTCACGGGGTTAACTGTCTGAGGTGGCGACCAGGTGGATCCGTCGTCGCGGGTGCCGGACCTGCCCGTCGCGTTGTTGGCACTCTCCAGGGGGGAGTGCCAGAGCCGAGACTATGACCGTGATTAGCACTCGGTCAAGCGGACTGCTAATTCGCTGCGCCGGCCGAGCCGCGGTTTCTGGTGACCGGCGTTGCCGTGGCCGCCGTTCCGGGGGCTGTGCCCCAGGACCCCCTTCGGCCTGAACGGCCTCCTGCTCAAGCGCCGGACAGGCTGGTGGGGCTACAGGTAGTCCTCCAGACGGCCCACCGTCAGTCCCTGTCCCTGGATCTCCCGCAGCAGCCTCGTCGTCCGCTTCCTCAGGGACAAGCCCGTCGGTTCACCCGAAGGGACGGAGACGATGTCGCCGGCGCGCAGTCGGCCGGGGCCCTCCGCGTACGTCAGTTCGCCGTCGCCCTCCATCGCCGCGCGCCACAGCACCACAGCCGTCACGCCGCAGTCGGCCGCCGCGCGGAGTGTCGTGGCGTCGTACGTGCCGTAGGGCGGGCGGAAGAGGTGGGGGCGGATGCCGAAGCGGGCGCGGAGTTTGTTCTGCTGGCCGCAGATCTCGGCGCGCTGGCCCGCGTACGGCAACCCGCGCAGGGCGGCGTGGTCGAGGGTGTGGTTCTGGATGGAGGCGCCCACCGAGCGCAGGCGCGCGAAGTGGCCGTAGCCCGGGCCGACCACGCTGTCCGTGAGGAACATGCTGACGGGCAGCCGCAGTTCACGGACCATGTCGACGAAGCGGGGGTCCTTCTCGGCGCCGTCGTCGTAGGTGAGGAAGACGACCTTGTCGCGGGTGGGGACACGGTCCACGACGGGCAGCATGCCGCCCGCGCGGGTCGGCATCCGCCGGGCGGGTGGCGACGGAGGTGCGGGCAGCGGGGCCGTCAGGCCCCAGCGGCGGTACGGCTGTGCTGTGGGCGTCGGGTCCTTCGCCGGCCGGGCGTCGTGTGTCGCCGTGCCGGTCGGCCGTTCGGCTGTGGCCGCGCCGGGGGCCATCGACCCGGTCGGCTGGGCGCAGCCGGTGAGCAGGGCGTACGCCAGGACGACGGCCGCCAGCGCCGGCGGAACCGCGCCCGACCTCACAGGTAGTCCTCCAGCCGGGCCACCGCATACCCCTCGGCCGTCACCTTGTTCAGGAATCGGCGGATCATGTCGGGCATTGTGCCCTTCCAGTCCTCCCTGCCCCGGAAGTGAGTGAGGACGATGTCACCCGGACGGATCCTCCTGTCCCACTCGCGGTAGTCCCAGTGGTCGACGAAGACCTCCTCGTTCCACAAGGGGACGTACTCGATGCCGCAGTACTTCGCGGCGCGCAGGGTGTTCCTGTCGTAGTTGCCGAAGGGCGGGCGGAACAGCAGCGGGCGCTTGCCGTAGCGCTCCTCGATCACCTGCTGCATGCCGCAGATCTCACGCCTCTGGCGGGGGTAGGACAGGGCGGGGAGGTAGGGGTGGTGGAGGGTGTGGTTGTTCAGGACCACGCCGTTCGCCTGCATCCGCTTGAAGTAGCCGTAGTCCTCCTTGATCAGGTAGTCGCTGAGGAAGGCGGTGTACGGCACCTGCAGGTCGCTCATCATCCGCAGGAACGCCGGGTCCTTCTCGGCGCCGTCGTCGATGGTGAGGAAGACGACCTTCTGCTTGGTGGGGACGGTGGTGAAGACCGGCGGGAGACCGAGCTCCTCGTGGCCGTCGACCTCGAAGCCGTCGCGGGTGGTGATCGCCGGCTTCCTGGCCGGGGGTGGTGGGGGCGCGAGCGGGACGCTTGCCAAACGCCAGCGTCTGGCTGCGGCGACTCGGGCGGCGTGGGCGGCGCGGGGGGACTGGAACTTCTTGGGTTGAGGGCCCTTGGTGTGCGGGCCCTTGGCGTGCGGGCTCTTGGTGTTCGCCGCGCCTGTGTCCGGGGCCGCGGTGGCGGCCGGCGGCGGGGCCTTGAGGGGCTGTCGGCTCGCGGTGGGACGTCCGGCCTCGGATCCGCCGTCGCCGGCCGGCGCACAGCCCGAGGCGATGGCGGCGACGGCGAGGACGGCGATCCCGCCCCGTACCCGCGAACGTCCGGCTGCCCGATAACCACGCCGACCACGCTCTACGACTGACCCATTGCGGTGACTTTTGTCATTTTGTCCTACTACTCGCATGGAGCCGGATCCTCGCAGGCACCCGCCCCGAAGCCGGGCCGACACCGCCGCCAGGGGCGGACCATCCACCGACTGGCCCACATGGCGCGGGCGAGCCACCGGGCGGCGAACGGTGAGCCGCGGTCCGCCGACTAAGCCCACGGCGAGCGGACGGTCATCGACCTGGCCCGCGGTGAACAGGCGGCCCGCCGCCCCGGCGCCCGGCGCGGTCGGCCACACCCGGCAGACCGGGCTCGCAGGGGCGGCCGGGCCCACCCCACGGTGTACAGACAGCCCACCGGCTGTCCGACAATGACCCGGTGAACGACCTCGCCTCCTTCTCCTCCCTCCTCACCCCCGAGGGCCGCGCCCTCCTCGACGCCGTGCGCGACACCGACCCCGCCGACGAACTCGCCGTCGCCACAAGGCTGCGCCGCGAGCACCCCGTAGAGCTGGTGTCGGCGGCTCTGGGGCAGGCGCGGCTGCGGCAGCGGGCGGTGGCGAAGTTCGGGGCGGCGGACGCGGGCCGGATGTTCTTCACGCTGAACGGGGTCGAGCAGTCGACGCGGGCGAGTGTCGCGGCGTATCGGGCCGGGCGGATGAAGGCGCTGGGCATCGGCTCGGTCGCCGACCTGTGCTGCGGGATCGGCGGCGACGCGATCGCGCTCGCGCGGGCCGGGGTGCGGGTGCTGGCGGTGGACCGGGATCCGGTGACGGCGGCGGTGGCGCGGGCGAACGTCGAGGCGCTGGGGCTCGGGGGCCTGGTGGAGGTGCGCGAGGCCGATGTCGTCGGGGTGGACACGGGCGGCTATGACGCCGTGTTCGTCGACCCGGCGCGGCGCGGCGGACGCGGGAGGATCTTCGACCCGGAGGCGTATTCGCCGCCGTTGTCCTGGGCCGTGGAGGCGGCGCGGAAGGCGCCCCGTGCCGCACTGAAGATCGCGCCGGGCATTCCCCATGAGGCGATTCCCGAGGACGCCGAAGCCGAGTGGATCTCGGACGGTGGCGATGTGAAGGAGGCGGTGCTGTGGTTCGGGACGGAGCCCGGGGCGGTGCGGGCCACCTTGTTGCCGGGACCGCGCTCGCTGCTGTCCCGCCGCCTCCCCGACCCTGAAGTCCGGCCCGTCGGACGGTACTTGTACGAGCCCGACGGCGCCGTGATCCGGGCGCATCTGGTCGCGGAGGTCGCCGACCAGCTGGACGGCGGGCTGATCGACGCGACCATCGCGTACGTCACGGCGGACGAGCTGCGGCCGACACCGCATGCGACGGCGTACGAGATCACCGACCAACTGCCCTTCAACGTAAAGAAGTTGAAGGCGTTGCTGCGCGAGCGGGAGGTCGGCACGCTGACCGTGAAGAAGCGGGGGTCGGCCGTCGAGCCGGAGGAGCTGCGGAAGAAGGTCAGGCCTCAGGGCCCCAACTCGGCGACGGTGTTTCTGACGCGGGTGGCGGGGGCGCCGACGATGCTGGTGGGGCGCCCGGCCTGAGTCACGAGCTCTCCGAAGACTCCGAGGTCTCCGAGATCTCCGAGATCTCCGAGATCTCCGAGGACTCCGCCGCCCGGCGCAGCAGCAGTTCCCGCTCCCGTTCGTTCCGCGTCAGCGCCGCCGCCCGCTCGAACTCCGCCCGCGCCTCCGCCGTACGGCCCAGGCGGGCGAGGAGGTCTCCGCGCACGCTCGGCAGCAAGTGGTAGTCGCGGAGGGCGGGTTCGGCGGCGATCGTCTCGACGATCCGCAGCGCGGGCTCCGGGCCCTCGGCCATCGAGACGGCGACCGCCCGGTTCAACTCGACCACGGGGGACGGGGATCGGGCGGCGAGGAGGCCGTACAGGGTGGCGATGGTCTTCCAGTCCGTCTCCTCGTAGGTGTACGCGTGCGCGTGGCAGGCGGCGATGGCGGCCTGGAGGGCGTACGGGCCTGGGGCGCCGGTGGTCGTGGCGTCCGCGCGGGACAGGGCCTTGATGCCGCGGGCGATGAGCATGCGGTTCCAGCGGGTGCGGTTCTGGTCCTTGAGGAGGATCGGTTCGCCGGACGGGCCGGTGCGGGCCGTCGTGCGGGAGGCCTGGAACTCCAGGAGCGAGGTCAGGCCGTGCACCTCCGGCTCCTTCGGCATCAGGCCGGACAGCACACGGGCCAGGCGCAGCGCGTCCTCGCACAGGGCCGGGCGCAGCCAGTCGTCGCCGGCCGTGGCGGCGTAGCCCTCGTTGAAGATCAGGTAGATGACCTCCAGGACCGAGCCGAGGCGGGCCTCGCGGTCGGGGCCGTACGGGACCTCGAAAGCGACGTTCTTCGTGGCGAGCGTGCGCTTGGCGCGGACGATGCGCTGGGCGACCGTGGCCTCCGGCACCAGGAACGCGCGGGCGATCTCCGGTGTCGTCAGGCCGCCGAGCAGGCGGAGGGTGAGGGCGATGCGGGCCTCCGGCGACAGCACCGGGTGGCAGGTGGTGAAGACCAGGCGGAGCAGGTCGTCGTCGATGTCGTCCGGGTCGCGGAGGGCGGACGGCTCCTCGGGCGGTGCGGTCGTCTCCAGGTCGCGGCCGATCTCCGCGAGCTTGCGGGCGTAGTTCTCCCGGCGCCGGATCAGGTCGACGGCGCGGTGCTTGGCGGTGGCCATGAGCCAGGCACCGGGGTTGTCGGGGACGCCGTCCCGGGGCCACTGCTCCAGCGCGGCGACCAGCGCGTCCTGCGCGAGTTCCTCGGCGATGCCGACGTCGCGGACCATACGGGTGACGGCGGCGATGACGCGGGGCGACTCGATGCGGAAGACGGTTTCGATGGTCGCCGTCGTGTCGTCCGGGGTACCGCCGGTGTCTGCGGTGGGCTGCGGCTTCACAGCCCACCATGCAACACCTGTACGGCCGCGGATCCAAGGAGGGCGGATCAGCCCTCGGCGATCTCCCGCACCTCGCAGGTCACCTGCCATTCCTCCCCGTGGACCTTCAGGAACCGCGAGGCCCACTCCAGCGCCTCGGCCTTGTCCTTGCACTGCATGATCGCGTAGCCGCCGATGACCTCCTTGGACTCGGTGAAGGGCCCGTCGGTGACGGAGGTCTTCGCGCCGTCCCAGTGCACCCGGGTGCCCTGCGCCGACGGAGTGAGCCCAGCGGTGTCGAGCATCACGCCGGCCTTGGTGATCTCCTCCAGCAGTTCACCCATGCGCTGCATCAGCTCGGGACTGGGGCCCTCGGCGGGCGCGGTGGACTCGTCGATCCGGACGAGGGACAGGTAGCGGGGCATGGTGACTCCTCGGGTCTCAGGGTCGGCGACCGGGCTCTTCCCGGCCTCTCACCCCTGCGTCGAACGGGAGACGTCCGGATCGACACGCTCGCCATTTTTCTTCGGAGATTTTTCTCCGGCCGGCATTTCCGCAGGCGGTGCGCCCCTCCCGGACAGGAACCCGGCGGCCGCGGCAGCCACCGCCAGCAGCCCGGTGGCCACCCAGTACGCCGCCGAGTAGCCGTCGATCAGCCCCTGCGCCCCCTCCGCTCCGTCCCCCGCGCTCGCCGCCACCGTGACCAGCACCCCGAGTCCCACGGCCCCGCCCACCACCAGCAGCGCCCCGGCGCCGTACCGCCCGACCGTGCGCGCGGCGATCACCGAGCCGGCCAACGTCGTCTACGGCGCCCTGGTCTTCCGACGAGCCGACACCCGCCGCGCCGCCGCCCCGGAGCGCCGGCCGTTCTTCCCCGCTTTCCTCACGGAGGAGGATGCGGAAGCGCTGCCGCGCATGAGCGAGTTGTCGGGGGAGTAGCGCCCGTTGTCACACGCCGGGCGACGCTTAGCGTGCTACGGACGGTAGCTGACCTCCCACAGGCGAACGGTCCCGTCGTAACTGCTCGTTGCCAGCAGGCGGCCGTCCGAGCTGAAGTCCATGGAGTCGACCGAGGACATGTGTCCATGGAGGGTTTTCAACGGCTCCGGCTTCTCTGCGATGGACCAGAGCTCGATCGTTCCGTCGTCACCTGAGTTGAAGGCCAGCACGGGGTCCCTCGGATGGAAGGTTGCGAGGTACATGCCGGGGAGCATCGCGACAGGTGCCCACGTTTCGTCCGTTCCCAGCCGCCACAACTCGCTGGCATAGCCACTGCTCACCAGCAGACGGTCACCCTGGCGGCTGGTGGTCAAGGCGAGCCCAGCACCACGGGCACTCACCTTTTTCTTCACCTTGAAAAGCTGCTTCCCCTGGTCGAATCCCGGCACGGGGTGCGTCATGAGGCGCTTCCTGGCAAGGACTCCCAGGTTTCCGCCGTCGAGGAAGGCAACTGCTTCGGCCGCCGCCTCGTTCCAGTCCTTTCGGTGCTCGGTCCATTTGAGCCGGCCCTGGGAGTCGACTCGCCTGAGGAAGACTCTGTACCACTCTTCGTCCGGGTCGCCGCGATCCAGTCCGGCGAGGTACTCACCGTCCTGGCTGAAGGCCAGGTTGCCGACCACGTCGCTCCATCCGGCAGACAGCAGACGCGGCTGCTGTCGCCGCACATCCCAGAGCTGCATCTCCCCGGGGCGGTCGACGGCGAGAATCTTGCCGTCCGGATGAAAGGCCATGGAGGTGACCTCCTGGTCCGTCGGTTCACCTGTCTCGCTGTCACGAACCGGACGCGGCGGTTCCAGTACCCGGTGCGGTCCCGTACGGACATCGCCACGCCAGACCGCGCCCTTCCCATCTCCCCAGAACACGTCGTTCGTCTTCGGCCGGAAGACCACCGGGCCCACCGACGTGCCCGCCGCCCCCGAAAACGTCACGAGGCTTTCGTCCTCATGGTGCCGGACCACCGCCCCCGCCCCCGAGACCGCCACTGCCACCCCCGCCGCCAGCACCACCCTGCGCCGCACGCCCGCGGAGTCCGGCCGCCCGGGCGTGGGCCGGGGTTCCTCGTACGTCGGACGAGCGGCCAGCGCCTCCTGGAGGCGGATGTGGCGGAACTGGTACGCGCCGCCCGACTGCCGGAGGATCTCCCGACGCCGGGCGTCGGCGAGGAAGGCCATCAGCCGCCACGGCAGCTTGCCGCTCGCGGCGAGCCAGAGACGGACCAGGACGAAGCGGGGCCATGCGCGGGACAGCAGAACGAGGAGAGCGAAGAGCATCCCGGGCAGCACGTACGGCACGCCGTAGCCGTAGTGCTCCGGACCGAATTCCCCTCCCGAACTCCGCCACACATACGTGGCGAAGTCCCGGGTCTCTCCGTCCCTCGGCCAACCCGGCCACCCGTTGGCCATGCGAAAGACCAGGCCTCCGCCCAGCAGCCCCGCCTGCAGCCCGAGCAGCCCGGTCGCGCCGAAGACCACACCGGCCATCAGCGCTCCGGACACAGCCGACCCTCGATCCTGGGCCAGGGAGTTCGCAGGGCTCACCTGAGACGCCCGGGACGGGGGCGCGTTGAGCCAGCCGTGCGTGGCCAGGGACAGCCCCGTGACAATGCTCAACGCAAGGCAGAGCGTCAGCCACGTGGCGACCGCCTCGGCGCCTTGCAGGGTCCCCGGTCCCAGCGTGTACCGGAGAACATGGACGAGGGTGACGGCCGCGCCGACCGGAAGGACAACGGCGAGGCACAGCACGACGCCGCTGCGGAAACCTCGCCACAGCCGCTTCCGCGAGCCGCTGAGCGACCAGTACAGCCGTCCCGGCAGCGGATCGCCCACCGCGTACCAGACGACGGACCCGCCCACCGCGAAGCCCCCGCCGATCGCCAGCGTCAGAGCGGCCACCGAGCCGGCCCCTTGGGCGCCGTCCAGCCCCTCGGTCAGGGCCACCCACACCGCGGCCCCGAAGGCGACCAGCAGCCCCAGAACCAGCCCGGCGACGGGTCCGGCCCAGGTCGGCAGCAGCCGCCCGCCCATCAGCCACCAGTTCAGGTCCCGTTCGCGGTGGTCGTGCAGATAGCCGGCCAGGTACGTCAGCCAGCGCCGCGCCTGCTCGGGGCGCCAGCGCTGCGCCGCCTCCGCGTCCTCGGGAAGCCGCGTGTCGGGGGCGTACACCGCGTCGACCACCCGGCTGGTGAGGTGGTCCTCGACCGCGTAACGGCAGTCGAACACCTCTCGGTCGAGGAGCTCCGCGGGCGTGCCACCGCGCTGGTACACCAGCCGTGCCGTGGTCACCATCAGCGGCGTGGACAGAGCCTCCGCCAGCGGCCCGTCCGGCTCCGTGCCCAGGTGGCCCATGACCCCGTCCCACACCACTCCCTCCGGCCACTCCGTGTCCCGGAGATATCCGATGACGTCCTCGGGCGGCACCGGCAGCACCTCCACCACCGGCGCCTGACGCAGCCTCGGGGCACCGCCGCGGATGAGTTCCTCGTATTCCACGGCACGGCACGTGACAACGACGGGCCGCTCGCCGCCGATGCCGTGGTTGATGCCGCGAATGGCGCCGCGCCGGGCGGACTCGGGGATCTCGTCGAGACCGTCGAGTACGGGGAGCAGCAGGCCGTGGGCCAGCAGGCTGCGCGGGATCTCCTCACGGCCGCTGTAGTGCGGGACGGCGAGGGAGCGCACGATCCAGTCGTCGAGGCGCTCACGCAAGGGGTCCCAGGAGGACACGGGGAGCAGGACGGGGACGGGGGTTCCCGGCGCGCGGGCGTCGAGGAGTCCCAGTGTCAGCAGCATCGCGAGGACGGTCTTGCCCGCTCCGGGCTCACCGATGACAACCAGCCTGCGCTGAGCCAACTGGCCGTAACCCCGGGCGAGTTGGGAAGTCACCTCCTCGAATCGCCCGGCGAGACGGCCGTCGAGATGAACCCGCACCACCCTGCCGCCCACCGCCCCGGGTGCGCGCGTGCGCGACTCGTCGGCGACCTCTCGGGCCGTCGCCGTCCAGGCGAGGGGCAGCACCCGGGGGTCGCGCAGCCGCCTGGCCTCCGCCTCCTCCAGCCACTGCGCCCTGAGCGTCCGCGCGAGGTCGTCGGCGTACACCGCCGGGTCGGGCGCCGTCGGCTCCTGGCGGAAGAAGTCCGCGAGGGCCATCAGCAGCGAGGCGATGCCCACGGGCAGCCCGGCCACCGCAGCCAGAGTCTCGGCATTCCCGGTCACGATCATCGCCACGGCGAGGCCGGTCGCCCCCAATCCGACGCCGGCGAAGAGGCCGTCGCGGACGAGTCGCCGGCGCGCACGCGCCCTTCTCAACGGCCCCCGAAGCACACCTGAATGATGGCCGCGCGGAACCCTCCGCGCCCCTCCCTTCACAGGGAGTGAACGTGTTCATCGCGAGCGCGCGGAGTCACCTCAGGCGTACGCGAACCAGCGCGCTCCTACCGCAGCGACTCCCACAACTCCCCCGCCTCCGGCTCGTCCGCCACCACCCGATTCCGGTCCGACGCCGCCGGCACCACCGGCATCGTCACCGTCCGCACCGCGTCCGACGACAGCCCGCTCAGACTCTCCCCGAGGCTCATCAGCTCGCTCAGTGAGTCCAGTCCCGTGTCCGTCGTCAGGCTGCCCGTCACCGCGTCGGCGACGCGGTAGAGGCGGGTCGGGTCGGTGAGGAGGGACGTGGTGGAGATCTGGTCCAGGAGGGCCTTCACCAGTTTCTGTTGCAGGCCTATGCGGCCCAGGTCGCTGCCGTCGCCGATGCCGTGCCGGGTGCGGGCCAGGGCCAGCGCCTGCTCGCCGTCCAAGTGATGGGTGCCCGCCTCCAGTTGGAGGTGGCTGTCCTCGTCGTCGATGTCCTCGTCCGTTGTGACCGTGACGCCGCCCAGCGCGTCCACCAGCTTCGCGAAGCCCGAGAAGTCGATCTCGATGTAGTGGTCCATGCGGATGCCGGTGACGGACTCGACCGTCGCCACCGCGCAGACGGGGCCGCCGATCGCGTACGCGCTGTTGAACATCGTGCTGTAGGCCACCTCCGTCGAGCCACCCGACGACAGGGGGCAGGACGGGCGGGTGACGAGGGTGTCGCGCGGGATGCTGACGACCGTCGCCTCCGTGCGGCCGGCGTCGATGTGGACCACCATCGCGGTGTCCGAGCGGGCCCCGGTGCTGCTGCCGCCGCCCAACTCCTGGTTCTCCTCGCCGCTGCGCGAGTCCGAACCCAGGACCAGGATGTTCAGGGACCCCGTGGGCAGGGGGGAGGCCGAGGCGGATCCCGACGGCACCGGTGTCGTCACGCCGCTCAGCGGGCGGTTGTCGCCGAGCGCGTTGTCGATGTCGACGCTCTTGATGTTGTCGTTCAGGTGCCAGTAGGCCCAGCCCGCCGTCCCCACGCCCAGCACCAGGGCGCCCGCGAGGATCAGGCCGGCGGTCTTCAGCACCCTCGACCGCCGGCCCGCCCGTCTGCCGTCGTCCCCGTTCTCGTCTCGTCCAGTCACGAGGAGGAACGTAAGTCCGAATTATTACGGGCAGGAACGCCAGACCGGGTTTTCTTCGGAAAATCTCAGACTTCTCTGACTCTTCTCAGCCCAGGGTCACCGACGGCACCGGATTGCTCCCGCTCCACGTCCCGTTGAACCCGAAGGTCACCGAGCCGCCGTCGGGAACCGTGCCGTTGTACGAGGCGTTGGAGCAGGTGACCGCCGCCCCCGACTGTGCACAGCTCGCGTTCCAGGCCTGCGTGAGCTGCTGCCCCGCGCCGAAGCTCCAGCCCACCTTCCAGGACGACAGCGCCGCCCCCGAGCAGGCGATCCTGACCTGCCCGGTGAAGCCGGTGTTCCACTGGTTGGTGACGCTGTAGGTCGCCGTGCACGCGTCCGTGGGCGGCGGTGTCGTCGTGCCGCCGCCGAGCGCCTCGGCGATCGCGTAGTACGCCGGTTTCGGCGCGTAGTTCTCGTCGTACGGCGTCGCCGCGCCCTGCCCCGGGAAGGTGCTCGGGATCCAGGAGTCGGAGTCGGTGAAGCCCCAGACGGTGACGCCGACGCACCGGGACACCGCGAGGCAGGCGTTCACGACGGCCTTGTAGTCGGCGGCCTGCCGCGTCAGCTTGGCGCTGTCCGAGGGCAGTTGCATACGGATGTCCAGCTCCGTGATGGCCACGTCGACGCCGAGGTCGGCGAACCGCTGGATGTTCTGCTGCATGGTGGACGGCACCTGACCGAGGATCAGGTGCGCTTGGAGCCCGACCCCGTCGATCGGGACGCCCCGCTCCTTCAGCGACCTGACCAGGTTGTACAGGGCGGTGCTCTTCGCGTTGACGCCCTCGACGTTGTAGTCGTTGATGTACAGCTTGGCGCTCGGGTCGGCGGCGCGGGCCGCGGTCAGGGCCTGGGCGATGTAGTCGGCGCCGAGGCCGTTGTACCAGAGGGTCTGCCGGTAGGTGCCGTCCTCGTTGAACGGCTCGTTCACCACGTCCCAGGTCGCCAGCCTGCCCTTGTAGCGGCCGACTTCGAGGGCGATGTGGTCGTTCATCAACTGGCTCAGCTCGGCCGAGGTCCAGCTGCCGTTCGTCAGCCAGCTCGGGTTCTGGCTGTGCCAGACCAGGGTGTGGCCGCGCACCTGCTGGCCGTGCGCCTCGGCGAAGTCGACGATCTGGTCGGCCTCGGCCCAGTTGAACGTGCCGCGCGTGGGCTCGACGGAGCCCCACTTCATGGCGTTGCCGGGGGTCAGCGCGTTGAACTCGCGGCCCGCGATGTCGCCGTAGGTGCCCGTGAGCTTGGAGCCGGTGACCGCCGTACCCATGACCTTGCCCTTGGCGGCGGCGAGGTCGCGGAGCGGGGTGTCGGCGGCGTGCGCGGCGGGCGCCGTGAGCAGCGTCGTCAGGCAGGTGACAAGTGCCGCCAGGGATAAGCCGGTTCTCAGAGATCTCATTGCGGGCGCCTCCGAAAGTTTCGGTTGAACAACCGACTGGCTTCGGTGCAGTGTGAGGCGCCGGGAAACACCCGTCAATACAGCAACACGCCTCTCCCGCCATACGGCAGCCGGCCTCTCCCGCTACACCGCCGGAGGCTCCCCCGTACTGCTGCGCACCACCAGACTCGTCGCCAGCTCCACCCGCGTCGCCGCCGGCGTCCCCTCCTCCCGCGCGAGGTCGAGGACCAGCTTGGCCGCCGCCTCGGCCATCTCCGTCAGCGGCTGCCGTACGGTCGTCAGCGGCGGCCCCACCAGGCGGGTGACCGGCAGATCGTCGAAGCCGACCACGCTCAGGTCCTCCGGGATCCGCAGCCCCAGCTCGCGCGCGGCCTCGTACAGCCCGAGCGCCTGGAGGTCGTTGCCGGCGAAGACGGCGGTCGGCCGGTCCGGGCGGCGCAGCAGCTCCAGGCCCTGCCGGTAGCCGGTCTCGTGGTGGAAGTCGCCGGGCCGGATCAGGTCCTGCTCGACCGGGAGCCCGGCCGTCTCCAGGGCGGCGCGGTAGCCGTCGATGCGGGCGCGGCTGCACATCATCCGGGACGGCCCGGTGATCGCGCCGATCCTGCGGTGCCCCAGCTCGACCAGGTGCCGGGTGGCGGCGAGGCCGCCCTGCCAGTTGGTCGCCCCGATGGACGGCACGTCGGCGCCCGGGTCGCCCGCCGGGTCCATCACCACGAACGGGATCGAGCGGCTGGTGAGGAGGGCGCGCTGGGACTCGTCGAGGCCGGACAGCACGAGGATCACACCGTGCGGGCGGCGGGCGGCGACCTGGTCGGCCCAGGTCCGGCCGGGCGTCAGCCGACCGGCGCTCTCGCTCAGCACGACACTCAGTCCGGCGTCGCGGGCGACGTTCTCCACGCCCCGGATGACCTCCATCGCCCAGGCGCTCTCCAGTTCGTGGAAGACCAGGTCGATCAGGGGCGAGCGGCTGGCCTCGGCGCGCCGGCGCCGGTAGCCGTGGGCGCGCAGCAGTTCCTCGACACGGGTGCGGGTGGCCGGGGCGACGTCGGCGCGTCCGTTGAGGACCTTCGAAACAGTCGGCGCCGAGACGCCGGCCTCACGGGCGATCTCGGCGAGCGTCGCGGTCTGGGCGGACCGGGCGGTCGTCGATGCCGTGGTCGTGGTCGTCCGGGTTTCCGACGGTGTCGACCGGCTTTCCGACTCTGTCGTCCGGGTTTCAGCGGGCTCACGGGCAGTCATGGCGGCGATCGTATCCCTGCGCGGCCTCTTGACGAACCCTTCTCACCGCACCTAAGTTCCCGGAACATTCGAGGTGAACAACGAAACATTCGCGAGTGGGCCATCGCCCCGACAGGAGTTTCATGACCACCGCCCCCTGGCGCGACCCCGCCCTGCCCGCCGCCGCCCGCGTAGCCGACCTCCTCTCCCGGATGACCCTGCGGGAGAAGACCGCCCAGCTGTACGGCGTGTGGGTGGGCGCCGCCTCGGACGGCGACGGAGTCGCCCCGCACCAGCACGACATGACCGTCGACTACGACTGGGCGGAGCTCATCACCCACGGCCTCGGCCAGCTCACCCGCTCCTTCGGCACCGCCCCCGTGGACCCGGCGCTGGGCGCGCAGGCACTGGCCCGCGCCCAGCGCCGTATCGCCGACGCGGGCCGCTTCGGCATCCCCGCGGTGGCCCACGAGGAGTGCCTGGCGGGCTTCACGGCCTGGCAGGCCACGGCCTATCCGGTCCCGCTGGCCTGGGGGGCCGCCTTCGACCCGCCGCTCGTCGAGGAGATGGCCCGGCGCATCGGCGGCGATCTGCGCGCGGCCGGCGTCCATCAGGGTCTGGCGCCGGTCCTGGACGTCGTACGCGATCCGCGCTGGGGCCGGGTCGAGGAGACCATCGGCGAGGACCCGTACCTGACCGGCACGATCGGCGCGGCCTACGTCCGGGGTCTGGAGTCGGCCGGGGTCGTCGCGACGCTGAAGCACTTCGCCGGGTACGCGTCCTCGGCGGGCGCGCGCAACCTGGCACCGGTACGGGCGGGCGTCCGGGAGTTCGCGGACGTCACTCTCCCCCCGTTCGAGATGGCGCTGCGCGAGGGCGGGGCGCGCTCGGTGATGGCGGCGTACAACGAGACGGACGGGGTGCCGGCGTCGGCGGACCCGGCGCTGCTGACCGAACTCCTCCGGGAGCAGTGGGGGTTCACCGGAACGGTCGTGGCCGACTACTTCGGCATCGGCTTCCTGCAGACCCTGCACCGCGTGGCGGGCACCCCGGCCCAGGCGGCGCACGCGGCGCTGGCCGCCGGTATCGACGTGGAGCTGCCGACCCTGAAGTGCTACGGGGAACCGCTGGTGGAGGCGATCCGGGCGGGTGAGGTCCCGGAGGAACTGGTGGACCGGGCGGCGCGCCGGGTCCTGCTCCAGAAGTGCGAGCTGGGCCTCCTGGACGAGGACTGGACCCCGGAGCCGCGGGCGGCGCACCTCGATCTGGACTCCCCCGCGAACCGTTCCGTCGCCCGCCGGCTGGCGGAGAAGTCGGTGGTCCTGCTGGACAACCCGGACGGGACACTGCCTCTCTCCCCGGACGCCCGGATCGCGGTCGTCGGCCCCCGCGCGGCGGACGCGCTCGCGATGCTGGGCTGCTACTCCTTCCCCTCCCACGTCCTCACGCACCACCCCGAGGTGCCGATGGGCATCGAGATCCCGACGGTCCTGGAGGCGCTGCGCACCGAACTCCCCGACGCCAAGGTGACGTTCGCGGAGGGCTGCGGGGTCCTGGACCCGGACCCGGCGGGCTTCGAGGAGGCGGTGGCGCGGGCGTCGGAGGCGGACGTGTGCCTCGCGGTACTGGGCGACCGGGCCGGGCTGTTCGGGCGGGGCACGTCGGGCGAGGGCTGCGACGTGACGGACCTACGGCTGCCCGGCGTACAGGCCGACCTGCTGGACGCCCTCGTCGCGACCGGCGTCCCGGTGGTCCTGGTCCTCCTCACCGGCCGCCCGTACGCACTGGGCCGCTGGCAGGGGCGCCTGGCGGCGGCCGTCCAGGCGTTCTTCCCCGGGGAGGAGGGCGGCCCTGCGGTGGCGGGAGTGCTGTCGGGCCGCGTGAACCCGTCGGGGCGGCTGCCGGTGAGTGTGCCGAGGGTGCCCGGAGGCCAGCCGTGGACGTACCTCCAACCGCCCCTGGGGTTGGCGGGGGAGGTCAGCAACCTGGATCCGACGCCGCTGTACGCGTTCGGCCACGGACGCTCGTACACGACCTTCGAGTGGACGGACTTCACCGGCGGCGAGGCCCCCACCGAGATCAGCACCGACGGCTCGTACGACGTGTCGGTGACGGTCCGCAACACGGGCGACCGCGCGGGCGCGGAGGTCGTCCAGCTGTACCTGCACGACCCGGTGGCATCGGTGACCCGCCCGGACGTACGGCTCATCGGCTACCAACGAGTGGAGCTGACACCGGGCGAGTCGAGCCGCGTGACCTTCCGCTTCCACACCGACCTGTCCTCCTTCACGGACCGCGCAGGCCGACGGGTGGTCGAACCGGGTGTCCTGGAGCTGCGGTTGGCGGCGTCCAGCGCGGACGTACGGCATACGGCGCGACTGGAACTCACGGGTCCTGTACGGGAGTTGGGGCCGGAGCGGCGGTTGCGGTGCGAGGCGGAGGTGTCGGGACCGGGGTGACCGAGACCTCTCCGGCTCACCCCGTCCGGACGTCGACGGACTCGAACCGCCACCGATGCACGGCCCGAGTGACCAACTCCCCGCCCGGCTCGGGCAGTTCGGGAAGCTCGGCGTCGTACGGCGCATCCCACCAGGTGACGACGAGCACCCGATCCTGCGGTGCTCGCAAGGTCTCCCGGCGCAGGGGCCGTACCGCCAACTCCTGCGCCCGCGCCCAGGCGAGCAGCTCCTCGCCCCGCCCGGGCACCGCCCGCGCCTCCCACATCAACGCGACCGTCACGAGTAGAGGTTCTCCTTGCTGACCTCGTGCACGTGGTCATGGTGGTGGCCGGGAACGTGCGGATCCGTCACCGGCAGCGAGGAGTCCGCCGACAGGTCCCAGCTGGACGCCGGCCGGTTGCGCGCGACCATCTCCGCGCCCAGCGCCGCCACCATCGCCCCGTTGTCCGTGCAGAGCTTCGGCCGGGGCACCCGCAGCCGGATACCGGCCGCCTCGCAGCGCTCCTGGGCCAGGGCCCGCAGGCGGGAGTTGGCGGCCACGCCGCCGCCGATCATCAGGTGGTCGACGCCCTCGTCCTTGCAGGCGCGGACGGCCTTGCGGGTCAGCACGTCGACGACCGCCTCCTGGAAGGAGGCCGAGACATCGCGCACCGGCACCTCCTCGCCCGCCGCCCGCTTGGCCTCGATCCAGCGGGCGACCGCCGTCTTGAGACCGGAGAAGGAGAAGTCGTACGCCGGGTCGCGCGGGCCGGTCAGGCCGCGCGGGAACGCGATCGCGTTCGGGTCGCCCTCGCGGGCGTAGCGGTCGATGACCGGGCCGCCGGGGAAGCCGAGGTTCAGCACCCGGGCGATCTTGTCGAAGGCCTCGCCCGCCGCGTCGTCGATGGTCGCGCCCATCGGGCGGACGTCGGAGGTGATGTCCGAGGACAGCAGCAAAGAGCTGTGCCCGCCGGACACCAGCAGCGCCATCGTCGGCTCCGGCAGCGCGCCGTGCTCCAACTGGTCCACGCAGATGTGGGAGGCGAGGTGGTTGACGCCGTAGAGCGGCTTGCCCAGCGCGTAGGCGTACGCCTTCGCCGCCGATACGCCGACCAGCAGCGCGCCCGCGAGCCCGGGGCCGGCGGTGACGGCGATGCCGTCCAGGTCCCTCGCGCTCACCCCCGCCTCCTTCAGCGCGCGCTCGATGGTCGGGACCATCGCCTCCAGGTGCGCCCGGGAGGCGACTTCCGGCACGACGCCGCCGAAGCGGGCGTGCTCGTCGACGCTGGAGGCGATGGCGTCGGCGAGCAGGGTCGTGCCGCGGACGATGCCGACGCCGGTCTCGTCACAGGAGGTCTCGATGCCGAGGACGAGGGGTTCGTCCCGCGAGTCAGCCATTGATCTCGGTTCCTTGTACGGAGTTTTCGCCCGCGGCGGAGCCGCTGTCGGGCGCTGTGGTCAGGCGCATCACCAGCGCGTCGACGTTCCCCGGCTGGTAGTAGCCGCGCCTAAAGCCGATCGCCTCGAAGCCGTAGCGCTCGTAGAGCTTCTGCGCGCGGACGTTGTCCACACGGCACTCCAGCATCACTTCGGCGGCGTCGAAGTCGGTCGCCGCGTGCAGCAGTTCGGTGAGGAGACGGCCGCCGAGCCCCGTCCCCCAGTGGGCACGGGCGACGGCGATGGTCTGGATGTCGGCGAGGTCCCCGGAGGCGGCGAGGCCGGCGTATCCCACGAGCCGCTCGCCCTCCTCGGCGACGACATAGCGCCGCGTCGCCTCGGGCCCGCGGGCATGGGCCAGCTCGGACCAGAACATGCCCCGGGACCAGGCGTCCTCGGGGAACAGGTCCTTCTCCAGCTCCAGCACGCGGTCGATGTCCCACCAGCGCATCTCGCGCAGCGCGGGACCGGACGGAGCGGCGGAAGGGGTCACGGGTTCGGTCACTTGGGGGTGACCACCTTGTAGTTCTTGGGGACCTGGGCGTCGGGCCGGCGCAGGTACAGCGGCCGGGGCGCGGGCAGTTCCTCGCCCGCGGCCAGTCTCTCGGCGGCCAGTGCCGCGAGCGCCGCCGCCGAGACGTGCTCGGGCTCGTGGACGCCGGGGAAGGTGTCGGGGTACAGCAGGGCGCCCGCGCCGACGGCGGGCAGTCCGGCGACCCGGTCGGCGATGTCGGCGGGCCGGTCGACGGCCGGGTCGGTCAGACGGGTACGCGAGTCGGCGTACCGCGCCCAGTAGACCTCCTTGCGCCGGGCGTCGGTCGCGACGACGAACGGGCCCTTCTCGATGTCGGCGGCGTACGCGAGACCGTCCAGCGTGCACACGCCGTGCACGGGGACGCCGAGGACGAGTCCGAACGTGTCGGCGGTCATCAGTCCGACGCGCAGTCCGGTGTAGGGGCCGGGTCCGATGCCTACGACGATGCCGGTGACGGCGTCGAGTTTCACGTCGGCTTCGGCGAGGACCCGGTCGACGGCCGGCAGCAGCAACTCGCCGTGCCGGCGCGCGTCCACCTGGCTCGACGAGGCGATGACGTCCGTACCGTCGTGCAGCGCGACGGTGACGGCGGGGGTGGCGGTATCCAGAGCGAGCAAGAGCACGCAAACAGCCTACGGCGCTCACGCCTCAGGAAGCGCCGCCCCGGTCGGGCGCTTCCCGACTGCTACGGTCGAGCGAAAGCGCGACGTACGACCGAACAACCGAGGTGGGCGACGGTGGCAAGCAGCAGCTCCGGATTCGTGGCGGGGCTCACCGTGGCCGCCCTCGCGTCCGTCGGCTTCCTCGCGTACCAGGCCTCGGCGAGCGTCCCGGCCGGCCTGGGCAAGCCGCACGCGGACAACTCACCCGTCGTGGGTACCTCCAAGACGCCCCGCGACCGGAAGGACCCCGCCGCGCTGCCCGCCGGGTCCGGTACGGGTGTGCGGGTCGTGTACTCGGTGGACGACGACCGGGTGTGGCTGGTCGGCGAGGGTGACTCGGTCAAGCGCACGTTCCGCGTCACCCCCGGATCGGTCGACCCGGCGCCGGGCGTCTACGCGGTCACGTCCCGTTCCAACGCGATCACCGGCACCGACGGCACCCCCGTCGAACACGTCGTCCGCTTCACCGAGGTGGAGGACATCACCATCGGCTTCAGCGCGGCCGTGGACGGCTCGATGCCCGCGCCCGACCCGGCGCTGAAGACGGGCGGCATCCGCGAGTCCCGCGAGGACGGCAACGCGATGTGGGACTTCGCGACGATCGGCCGCGCGGTGGCAGTGATCCCCTAAGCGGCTTCGCGGTGCCCGTGTTCCTGGTGGTGCCCGCGCTTCTCACGATGCCCGTGTTCGGCCGGCGGCCGGTTCGTCACCGGCTCAGGAACCCGCGGCGGGGTGGAGATCAGGTTCGCGGCGGCACCGGCCGCCAGCAGATCACGCATGGACACCCCGGCAACCACGTGCGGCCGCTGCTGGACCTTGTTCTCCGAAGCCGACATGGACGCCTCCTGGGGCCGGGAGGGGACGTAGTTAGGTAGACCTAACTACGGACTGGATACCATGTGACCACGTGCAAGACCGCAAATGCAATATCTTGCCGACATCTTGCCGACGTCTTGTCGGAATGTTCATCCGGATCACCCGGCCCATCCAGCGCTCAGGCGGACAGCACGCTCAGATCCACGGCCGCCCAGCGCTCCCCGAGCCCGGTCACGGTCACGTGCCGCACCTCGTCGGTCTCCGGAAGTCCGGGGGTCGCCCCCCGGGAAGACGCGGTGCCGACGGCCCGGTGGATCACGACCTGAAGGCGTTCCTCGGTCAGCTCCTCGACCTTGCCCTCGCCCCACTCCACGACGATCACCGACTCGGGCAGCGAGACGTCGAGGTCGAGGTCCTCCATCTCGTCCAGGCCGCCGGACAGCCGGTAGGCGTCGACGTGGACGAGCGGCGGACCGTCGCCCAGGGAGGGGTGCACACGGCCGATCACGAAGGTCGGGGAGGTGACCGCGCCCCTGACGCCCAGGCCCTCGCCGAGGCCTCTGGCCAGCGTCGTCTTGCCCGCGCCGAGCTCCCCGCTGAGCATCAGGAGGTCGCCGGCGCGCAGCAGCTTGGCGAGGCGGCGGCCCAGTTCCCGCATCTGGTCGGGAGTAGTGACGGTGAGCTCGATGTCACCCGCGTTGCGCGGTGCTGCTGGTGCTTCCATAGCCACTTACGGTAGCCCCTGCGGGCACGGCACCCGCGCGGGTGAGCAGGTCGGCCAGACGGTCGGTGACCACTTCCGGATGCTCCAGCATCACCAGGTGCCCGGCGTCCGGCACCAGGACCAGCTCGGCGTCCGGCAGCAGGTCGGCGATCGCCTCGCTGTGCTCGCTGGGCGTGACGAGGTCGCCCACCCCGGCCAGCACGAGCACCGGCATGTCGGTGAAGAGGGCGAGCGCCTCGTCCTTGTCGTGGTCGGCGAAGGCCGGGTAGAACTCCGCGACCACGTCGATCGGCGTGCCCTCGATCATCCGCTCGGCGAACCGCGCGACGGCCGGGTCGACGTCCCGGGACGAGAACGAGTACCGCTTGATGATCCCCGCGAACAGGTCGGCGGTGGCCCGGCGCCCCTTCTCGACCAGCTCGGCCCGCTGCCCCAGCGCCTTGAGCACGCCCGGCAGGATCCGCCGTACGGCATTCACTCCCGCGACGGGCAGCCCGAAGTTGACCTCGCCGAGCTTCCCGGAGGACGTACCGACGAAGGCGGTGGCGACGACGCGGTCGCGGATCAGCTCGGGGTACTGGTCGGCCAGCGCCATGACCGTCATCCCGCCCATGGAGTGCCCGACCAGCACCAGCGGCCCTTCGGGTGCGGCCGCGTCGATGACGGCCTTCAGGTCGCGCCCGAGCTGCTCGATGTCGACGTGCTTGCCCTCCTGCGTCTGGGCGACGCCGCGCGCGGACCGGCCGTGGCTGCGCTGGTCCCAGTGCACGGTGCGTACGACGCCCCGGAGCGCGGCGCGCTGGAAGTGCCAGGAGTCCTGGTTGAGGCAGTAGCCGTGGCTGAAGACGACGGTGACGGGGGCGGGCGCCTTGCGGCCGAAGAGCCGTCGGCGGCGCGGGGTGAGGGCGGAGGCGGCCTCGGGGTCGATGTCGTCGACCTCGTAGTACAGCTCCGTGCCGTCCTCGGCCTGCGCCTTGCCGGGTGTGCCGCGCAGCGAGCCGTACGGTCCCGCCGAGTCCAGCGCGAGGCGTGCCTTCTGCCGCATGCCCCGGCCCACCGTCATCCGCTCTATGGCGACACCGGCGGCGGCGCCCGCCGCGATCACGCCTATCGCCGCCCCGGCGAAGCCGGTGGCCCTGCGCCAGTTCGCGGCCGCCCCCGTGGCGGAGGCGACGGCCGCGACGGCCTCCGCGCTGCTCTCGCTCACGTACCGCTCCTCTTCGCTGGGTCATGCAGATGGTCGGCTGGTGCCGGTGTGACGTCGGTGGTGGATGGTGCCGGTGTTCTGTTGCGTTGTTCCGCTACGGGTTACCCGTCTCGTTCCTCATTCACATAGACGCACTCCTATGGACGCATGCCCGCGCACGCATTCCTAGGACCACCATCACGTAGACGCACCGCGTGGCAGCACCACATGGCCGCGTCACCTGACCGCGTCACGAGCCCGCATCACATGGACGCATCCCTATAGACGCGCGGAACGCGCGTTCCGATCCGGGTGACGATTTCGTACGCGATGGTGCCCGCTGCCTGCGCCCAGTCCTCGGCGGTGGGCTCGCCGCGGTCGCCGGGCCCGAACAGCACGGCCTCCGCTCCCGGCTCGGGCTCGTCCCCGCCGAGGTCGACGACGAACTGGTCCATCGCGATCCGCCCCGCGACCGTCCGCCACTTGCCGCCGACCAGGACGGGCCCGGCGCCGGAGGCGTGCCGCGGGACGCCGTCGGCGTAGCCCAGGGGGACGAGGCCGAGGGTGGTCTCGCCGGGGGTGGTGTAGCGGTGGCCGTAACTGACGCCGTGGCCCCCCGGCACGTGCTTGATCAGCGCGAGGGACGCCGACAGCGTCATCACGGGCCGCAGCCCGAAGTCGGCGGGGCTGCCGAGCTCGGGGCTGGGCGAGATGCCGTAGGTCGCGATCCCGGTGCGCACCAGGTCGAAGTGGCTGTCCGGGAGGGTGAGCGTGGCGGGCGAGTTGGCGATGTGCCGCACCTCGGGACGCACGCCCTGTGTCTCGGCGTACGCCACCATCTCCCGGAAGCGGGAGAGCTGGGCGGCGATGGAGGGATGGCCGGGCTCGTCGGCGCAGGCGAAATGCGACCACAGCCCGGTGACGCGAATGAGCCCGGCGGCCTCCGCGCGCAGGGCTTCCCGGACCAGCTCGGCCCAGTCCTCACCCGGCTGGCAGCCGTTGCGTCCGAGCCCGGTGTCGGCCTTGAGCTGTACGCGCGCGGCGGCGCCGGCCTGCCCGGCGGCCTCGGTGACCTCCCGCAGGGCCCACATCCCGCTCACGGAGACGTCGAGGTCGGCCTCGATGGCCTCCCGCCAGGGCCCGCCCGGCGTCCACAGCCAGCACATGATCCGTACGCCGTCCAGCCCGGCGGCGCGCAGCACGAGGGCCTCCTCGGGCGTGGCCGTGCCCAGCCACTGGGCGCCCGCCTCGACGGCGGCGCGGGCGCACCGCACCGCTCCGTGGCCGTACGCGTCCGACTTCACGACGGACATCAGGGCCGCACCCGGCGCGAGGGCGCGCAAGGTCCGCACATTGGCCCGCAGGGCGGCCAGATCGATCTCGGCGCGGGCGCGCAGGGGGGCGGTCCGCAGGGCTGCTGTTTCTGTCATGGCGCCCCCAGTGTCTCAGAGGGGTCCGACAACGCCGCCGCGCCGGGATCCATGGGCTACTCCTCCAGCCTGTGCCCCCACACGTACAACCGGTCGCCCTTCCTCAGCACCCCCCACAGCGCCCGGGCGTCGTCCAGGGTCATGTTGACGCAGCCCCTCGAACCGACGGGAGTGAAGAGGCTGCCGTAGACGCCGTGGAAGGCCTGGCCCCCGTTGAAGAACTGGGAGTAGGGCATGGGGCTGTGGTACAGCGACGACACGTGGTTCTTGTGCCGCCAGTAGATCGCGTGCCACCCGGTCCGCGTCCCGTATCCCTCCCGTCCGCTGCGGATCGAGGCGGGCCCGAACACGACCTCCCGGCCGTGCTGCACCCACATCAGCTGCCGGTCGAGATCGACACAGGCGACCCGGTACTTCCGCACCGGGCACCTCTTGTCGGCGTTCGGGTTCTTCCGGGCCGAGATGAGCTGCATGGTGGCCCAGGTCACCGGCCCGGCGAACCCGCTGGCGGGCTCGATCTTGTGCTTGGTCTGGAACGCGCGGATGGCCCGGCAGTCGGCGACCGACTGCTCCCCGTCCACCTCCAGCTTCAGCCACTCCTCGACCTGCCGCTGCTGTGGGCCCGTCCGCTCGCTGCACTCCACGTCCTCGACGGCGTCCTCGCGTGGGACGTACTCCACGCGGTCGTACGTCCCCTCCGCCGCGTCCTGCGGCTCGACGGCGTCCTCCGCGGCGCTGGGTGTGTACACCTTGGGCGGCAGCGCCTGGTCGGGCGTGTCGGTCTGCCAGAGCTGGAGCGAGTTCAGGGGGACGCCGGGCACGAGTTCGGACTGCGGTCCGGAGACCGGGGGTACGGGTTCGGCCTGGGGCCCGGGATCCCGAGGCGCGGGTTCGGCCGACGGTCCGGCAGACGGGGGTACGAGCCCGGCGGGCGGGGGCATGAGTTCGCCCTGCGGTCCGGAAGCCGGGGGCACGGGGTCGTCGGCCGACGCGCTGCCGACGGGCAGCAGGGTGGCCGCGGCGAGCACCACGGCGATGCTCCGACATGCGATACGTCCGCTGATCATGGGGTCACAGAAGCGTGAGGGCCCGCTGTGCGGGAGATGCCGCGCGGCGGGGTCACTCTTTTGAGGACCATCTTTCGAAGAACCGTATGACCCATAGGGTGCTCGGCATGAGCATCATCGGGGTCGGAATCGACGTGGCCGAGATCGACAGATTCGGGGCGGCGCTGGAGCGCACCCCTGGGCTGGCCGAACGGCTCTTCCTGGAGAGCGAGTTGCTGCTGCCCAGCGGCGAACGCCGGGGCGTCGCCTCGCTCGCGGCGCGTTTCGCGGCGAAGGAGGCCCTCGCGAAGGCACTGGGCGCACCGGCGGGTCTGCTCTGGACCGACGCGGAGGTCTTCGTCGAGGACAGCGGCCGGCCACGCCTGCGGGTCACGGGGACGGTGGCGGCCCGGGCGGCCGAACTGGGCGTGCGGTCCTGGCATGTGTCGCTGAGCCATGACGCCGGGGTGGCGTCGGCGGTGGTGGTGGCGGAGGGCTGAGCCTCCGCCACCCGTGAGGTCCGCGTCAGCAGATGGACTGACCGGTGTTCACCCGTGTGATGTTCCGGAACGTGGTGTTCTCGCCGCAGGGGCTCTCCCTGATGGAGGAGTTGGTCACGGTCAGGTTCTGGACGGTGATGTCCCGGTTGTTCGCGAACTCCGACCGTGCCGCCAGCCGCAGCTCACCACCGCCGGTGATGGTCCCGCCCTGCGCGGCGAGGTTGACGTTGTAACAGTTCTCGATCAGGACCGAGTTGTTGCCGGTGTTGTTGAGGGTCACCTTGTCGATGACGGCCCCGCCGCTCTCGGACACGCAGAACACCCCGCGCCCGCCGCCGCGCGCGATGACCTCGCCCACCCGGATGTTGGTCGGGTAGGAACTGCCGACGCGCCCGTTGCGGTTGGCCATGCGGAAGGCGGCGTACCCGGTGCCGGTCCCCGCGTTCTCGGCGTCGACCTTGCCGACGGTGGCGTTGACGGTCTGGTTGAACAACAGCCCGGACTCGCCGACATTCCGGGCGGTCACCGTCCCGATGGTGATGCCGTCGACGCCGTACGTCTCCACGGCGTGGCTGGAGGCGCCGGAGACGAACACGTTGTCGATACGGACGTTCCGCGTCCACTGGCTGGTGTTGCCGCGGTTGTCGATGCGCACCCCCAGCCCGGCCGACAGCCGCATGTCGATCTGCCCGAGGACCACGTTCTCGACGTTGCGCATGAAGACGCCGTACAGCGGACTGCCGGTGAGGTTCAGATGCTGGACCTCGACGTCCCGGGTGCCGCGCGAGTAGACGGGCGCCTGGTCGCCGGAGCCGCTGCCGGTGACGTTGATGGTGCCGCAGACGTCGAGCACGGTGTAGCTGGGCAGGGAGATGCGCGACCCGGCGGACATCGACCCCGAACCCCGCACCACCACCCGCTCCTTGGCGGTTCGCCCGGAGGTCAGGCTGTTCACGGCCGCCTGGACGGCGGCCCGCATGTCACCGCCCGTGTACACGGTGCTGCTGCCGCGCCGCGCGGTCCAGGTGCTGCCGCTGAGCGTGGCTTCGGCCTGGTAGGAGCCTTCGCCGCAGGCGGCGGCCGCGGCGGGGGTGGGGGCGGTGAGGGTGCCGAGGGCGGTGAGGAGAGCGGTGGCACCGGCGGCGGCGAGGAGGGGAACTCTGCGTCCCATGGGGGGTTTCCTCTCATCGAACCGATCTCGTCGAACTCATTTCGACTGAATCGATTCACGCTGTGGGGGCCGGTGAGTTTGGCAAAGGCACGGCAAAGCGTCAATGGATGCGACGAGCTCCGCCGCGGACGCAAGAGTGCGGACGGAGGAGTACGGAAGACTCGGTCACATGCGGACTGCGTACAGCGTGGAGACGGTAAGGGCGGCCGAACGGGAGCTGATGGCGCGGCTTCCGGACGGCGCGCTGATGCAGCGGGCGGCGGCCGGACTCGCCGCCGCCTGCGCGGATCTGCTCGGCCGGGTGTACGGCAGCCGGGTCGTCCTGCTGATCGGCAGCGGCGACAACGGCGGCGACGCCCTGTACGCCGGGGCCCGACTGGCCAGGCGCGGGGCGGGAGTCACGGCCGTGCTTCTGTCGCCGGAACGGGCGCACGCCGGGGGTCTCGCGGCGTTGAAGCGGGCGGGCGGCGTGGTCAGGGGAGTTGACGCCGCCGAGGAGTTGATCGAGCGCGCGGACCTGGTCGTGGACGGCATCGTCGGGATCGGCGGCAAGGGCGGGCTCCGCCCGGAGGCGGCACCACTGGCCGCGGCGGCCGCACGATCGAGGGCCGCCGTGGTCGCCGTGGACCTGCCGAGCGGCGTGGACGCGGACACGGGCGAGGTACGCGGCGCGGCGGTGCGCGCCGACCTGACGGTCACCTTCGGCACACACAAGCCGGGGCTGCTGATCGATCCGGCGCGGGAGTACGCCGGTGTGGTGCGGCTGGTGGACATCGGTCTCGCGCTGCCGGCCGACGCGACGGAGCTGGAGGCACTGCAACACACGGACGTGGCACGGCTGTTGCCGCTGCCGGCGGCGGAGACGGACAAGTACCGGCGAGGGGTCGTGGGCATCGCGGCCGGCTCGGCCCGCTACCCGGGCGCCGCCGTGCTCGCGGTCGCGGGGGCGTTGCGGGGCGGGGCGGGGGCCGTACGGTACGTCGGTCCGGCCGGGGACGCGGTCATCGCCCGGTTTCCCGAGACGCTGGTGTCGGACCGGGGACCGAAGAAGGCGGGCCGCGTGCAGGCGTGGGTGGCCGGCCCCGGGGCGGGCGACGACGCGGCGACGGTGGCGGAGGTGCTGGCGACGGACGTACCGGTCCTGCTCGACGCGGACGGGCTGCGGCTGGCCGACCCGGAGGCGGTACGTGCCCGTACGGCACCGACCCTGATGACCCCGCACGCCGGAGAGGCGGCGGCGCTGCTCGGGGTGGCACGGGAGGAGGTCGAGGGGGCTCGGCTGGCTTCGGTACGGGAGTTGGCGGGGCGGTATGCGGCGACGGTGCTGTTGAAGGGGTCGACGACGTTGGTGGCCGACTCCGGGGGCGCGGGCCCGGTCCGGGTGAATCCCACGGGAACCGGCTGGCTGGCCACGGCCGGAAGCGGGGACGTGCTGTCGGGATTGGCGGGATCACTGCTGGCGGCGGGACTCACGGCGGTGGACGCTGCGAGCGTCGCTGCGTATCTCCATGGCCTGTCGGCGAGATTCGCGGCGGACGGGGCGCCGGTGGGGGCGCATGACGTGGCCGAGGGGATTCCGGGGGCCTGGCGGGATGTACGGGGTTGAGAGGTTCGGGGCGGAGACGAACCGTGCTGACGAGAGGCGATACGACGGCGGCGACCCGCGTGCCGCACTGAGCCGATCCCGTGGCGGGGGCATGGCATGAGGGCGGTCGTCGTGGGCGCGGGAATCGGAGGACTGGCCGCGGCACTGAGCCTGCGCCGCGCGGGTGTCGAGGTGACGCTGGTCGAGCAGACAGCACGCTTCACGGAGGTGGGCGCCGGAATCCAACTGGCCCCCAACGCCACGCGGGAACTGCGCCGGCTGGACGTACTGGACGCGGTCGCCGCCCAGGCCGCCCGCCCTGCCCACGTCAGCTTCCACACCTGGTCGGACGGGTCGGAGATCTGCCGCTACGCGCTGGGCCGCGAGGCGGAGGAGGAGTTCGGGGCGCCGTACCTGGTGGTCCACCGGGCGGATCTGCACAGCGCCTTGGCCGCGGCGGTGCCCTCGGAGTCGGTACGCCTGAACACGACGGTCGTCGCGATCGGCCAGGACGACGACCACGCCCAGGTGATGACGGCGACGGGCGAACGCCTGACCGCAGACCTCGTGGTGGCCGCGGACGGCATCCGGTCCGCTGCCCGCCAGTGGCTCTTCGGCGAGGACGAGGCGGCGTTCTCGGGAACGGTCGCGTACCGGGCTCTGCTGCCGTCGCACGAGGTGAAGGACTTGGGCCTGCCGCCGCTCGCCGCCTGGCTCGGCCCGGACCGCCACTTCGTCCACTACTGGGTGCGGCGCGGCGAACTGCTCAACGTCGTGGCTGTGTTCAGCACGCGGGAACTGGCCCAGGAGTCGTGGACCGCTCGGGCGGAACCCGGAGAGCAACTGCACGAGTTCGCCGACTGGGACCCCCGGGTGCTGAGCGTCCTCGAACGCGCGGGCCAGGTCTTCCGCTACGGCATCCACACCCGAACCCCGCTCGAGCGCTGGAACCTCGGCCGGGTGACCCTCCTCGGCGACAGCGCCCACGCCATGGTGCCGTTCCAGGCCCAGGGGGCGGCCCAGGCGATCCTGGACGCTGCGGTACTGGGCGACGTCCTCACGGGCGCGACGCCGACCGACGTACCCGACGCCCTCGACCGCTACGTCCGCCGACGGCTGGCGGGCGCCACGAGCATGCAGGCCCGTTCCGCACGGGCGGGCAGCGAATTCCACTTGCCGGACGGCCCGGAGGCGGAGGCCCGGAACGCCCGCATGGCAGCGCACGCGACCGAGCACCGGTTCCTGCCTCAGGCGGCGGTGTGGAGGGCGAACGCAGTGGACGACCAACGGAAACGGTGAGCACCCCCAGGCGACCCGTCAGCCGCGGTGACTTCCGGACGCAGCTCCAGCCCGTCAGCGAAGCCGGACTGCAGCTCGCTCGTCAACGTCAAGCCCAAGGAATCCGTCAAGGCGAACGGCAGTCGGCCGTTCGCCCCTTTCATGCGCTCAGGCCTCGAGCGCAGCTCACTCCACCGTCACCGACTTCGCCAGATTCCGCGGCTGATCCACCTCGTTGCCGCGAGCCGTCGCCAGCTCACACGCGAACACCTGCAGCGGCACCGTGGCCACCAGCGGCTGCAGCAGAGTCGGCGTGACCGGAATCCGGATCAGGTGATCGGCGTACGGCACGACCGCCTCGTCCCCCTCCTCCGCGATCACGATGGTCCGCGCACCCCGCGCCCGGATCTCCTGGATGTTGGACACGATCTTGTCGTGGAGCACGGAGCGCCCCCGAGGCGACGGCACTACCACCACCACCGGCAGATCGTCCTCGATCAACGCGATCGGCCCGTGCTTCAGCTCACCCGCCGCGAAACCCTCGGCGTGCATATAGGCGAGCTCCTTCAGCTTCAGCGCGCCCTCCAGCGCCACCGGATAGCCCACGTGGCGGCCCAGGAACAGCACCGTGTTCTTGTGGGCCAGCGTCCGCGCCAGCTCCCGTACCGGCTCCATGGTCTCCAGCACCCGCTCGACCGCACCGGAGATCTGCGACAGATCGCGAATCACGGCGCCGATCTCGTCGCCCCACTTGGTGCCCCGCACCTGTCCCAGATAGAGGGCGACCAAGTAGCACGCCACCAGCTGCGTCAGGAACGCCTTGGTCGAGGCGACGGCCACCTCCGGCCCGGCGTGGGTGTACAGCACCGCGTCCGACTCGCGCGGGATCGTCGAACCGTTGGTGTTGCAGATCGCCAGCACCTTGGAGCCCTGTTCGCGGGCGTGTCGCAGCGCCATGAGGGTGTCCATGGTCTCGCCGGACTGGGAGATGGCGATGACCAGCGAACGGGCGTCCAGAATCGGATCCCGGTACCGGAACTCGCTCGCCAGCTCGACCTCGCACGGGATCCGCGTCCAGTGCTCGATGGCGTACTTGGCGATCATCCCGGCGTGGAAGGCCGTGCCGCAGGCGACGATGACGACCTTGTCGACCTCCCGCAGCTCGGAGGCGCTGATCCGCACCTCGTCCAGCGTCAGCGAGCCGGCCGCGTCGATGCGCCCCAGCAACGTGTCGGCGACCGCCTTGGGCTGCTCGGCGATCTCCTTGAGCATGAAGTAGTCATAGCCCCCCTTCTCCGCGGCCGAGGCGTCCCAGTCGATGTGATACGGCCGCACATCCGCCGGCCGCCCGTCGAACCCGGTGACGGTCACCCCGTCCCGCCGCAGCTCGACGACCTGGTCCTGCCCCAGCTCGATCGCCGACCGCGTATGGGCGATGAACGCGGCGACGTCCGAGGCGAGAAAGGCCTCACCCTCTCCTACGCCCACCACGAGAGGCGAGTTCCGCCGGGCGCCGACGACCATGTCGGGCTCATCGGCATGCACCGCGACGAGGGTGAAGGCCCCCTCCAGCCGCCGGCACACCAGCCGCATGGCCTCGGCGAGATCGGCACAGGCGGAGAACTCCTCGGCCAGCAGATGCGCGACCACCTCGGTGTCCGTCTCGGAGCCGAGTTCGTGCCCCCGCTCCGTCAACTCGGCCCGCAGAGCTGCGAAGTTCTCGATGATCCCGTTGTGCACGACGGCGACCCGCCCGGCGTTGTCGAGATGCGGATGCGCGTTCGCATCGGTGGGCCCTCCGTGCGTGGCCCACCGCGTGTGCCCGATCCCGGTGGTCCCGGTCGGCAACGGCCGCTCGGCCAGCTCCTTCTCCAGGTTCCCCAGCTTCCCGGCCTTCTTGGCCGCCGCCAGCCCCCCGTCCGCCGGAACGGCGACGCCCGCCGAGTCGTACCCCCGGTACTCCAGCCGCTTCAGCCCGGCCATCACGATCTCAAGCGCCGACTGCGACCCCACGTATCCCACGATTCCGCACATGCGCGGCAGCCTACGACCGAACCGGCGCCCGAAAGGGCCTCCGCGTGCCCGAATTCGGAAATTCCCACGGCAGTACGAACGCCCCGACAGCCCTCCAAGCGTCAGAGACCGCTACGCCTTCGCCCGATAGGCCCGCATGGCCAACGGATAGAACACCATCGCGATGCCCGCGGCCCACACCAACGACCACAACACCGGCTCAGCCACCGGCCCGCCCAGCAGCAGCCCCCGGAACGCATCCGACAGATGCGTCACCGGATTGACGTCGCTCCATGCCTGCAGCCACCCCGGCATGGTGTCGACCATGACGAACGCGCTGCTGGTGAAGGTGATCGGGAAGATGATCGTGAACGCGAACGCCTGCACCTTCTCCGCGTCGCCCGCCAGCATCCCGATCAGCACCGCGCTCCAGGACACCGCCGCCGCGAACACCACCACCAGCAACGTCCCGAGCAGGAACCCGTCCAGTCCCCCGGTGATCCGGAAGCCGAGCAGCAGTCCGAGGCCGATCATCAGCAGCAACGCCCAGACGTGCTTGGCGAGGTCGGCGGTGATCCGGCCGATGAGCGGGGCGGAGCGGGCTATCGGCAGGCTGCGCAGACGGTCGAAGACGCCCTTGGTGAGGTCGGTGTTGAGCGCCATGGCCGTGTACATCGTCATGAACAGGGTGTTCTGCACGATGATCCCGGGCAACGCGTACTTCAGATACGCCTCCGGGGATCCGGCCATCTGTCCGCCCAGCACATACGTGAAGAGGAACACGAACATGATGGGCGTGATGCTGTAGTCCACCAGCTCCAGCGGGTTGTGCTTCACCGCGACCAGGCTCCGCCAGGCCATCGTGAAGGTCTGCCGCATCCCGTCGAGCGGCCGCACGCGGCCCGACTTGGTGATCGGTGCCGTGATGGTCGTGGTGGCGGCGGTCATGACCGGCTCACCGCCTCCTGCAGTTCGCTGTCGTCGTCCCGGACGGCCGCGCCACCGTTGCCCTCGGGCGAACCCGGCTCGGCGCGATGCCCGGTCAGCGCCAGGAAGACCTCGTCGAGCGACGAACGCCGCAGGGCGAGCTCGCCCACCGCGATCCCCTCACGGTCGAGCGCCCGCACGACGGCCGGCATCAGCTCGGGGTCCTTCACCGGGGCGGTGATCGTCTCGCCCTCGATACGGGCCTCCTCCCCGGCCGCCCCGGCCACCAGCAGGTGCGCCCGCGCGAGGTCCTGCCCCAGCACCGGCCGCAGCTCCAGCACCTGCCCGCCGACCTGGGACTTCAGCTGGTCCGGGGTGCCCTCGGCGATCACCCGGCCCTTGTCGATCACCACGATGTCGTCGGCGAGCACATCGGCCTCGTTCAGATACTGCGTGGTCAGCAGGGCCGTCGCGCCGTCCGCGACCAGGCCCCGCAGCAGGTCCCACAGCTCACCGCGGCTGTGCGGGTCCAGGCCGGTCGTCGGCTCGTCGAGGAAGAGGATGCTGGGCCGGCCCACGAGGCTGGCCGCGAGGTCCAGCCGCCTGCGCATGCCCCCCGAGAAGGTCTTCACGGCCCGTCCGGCCGCGTCCGTCAGCTGAAAGCGCTCCAGCAGCTCAGCCGCGCGCGCCCTGGCCTCCCTCCTCGGCAGACCGAGCAGCCGGCCGATGAGCAGCAGATTCTCCGTGCCGGTCAGGTTCTCGTCCACCGCCGCGTACTGCCCGGTCAGCCCGACCATGGCGCGTACGACCCCGGCCTCGCGGACCACGTCGTGCCCCGCCACGCGGGCCCTGCCGGCGTCGGGCCTGAGCAGCGTCGCGAAGATCCGCACCGCGGTCGTCTTCCCCGCACCGTTGGGCCCCAGCAGCCCCAGCACCGAGCCCTTACGGGCCCCCAGGTCGACCCCTGCCAGCGCCTCGGTCTCCTTGAACCGCTTGACCAGGCCTTCCGCCTCGATCGCATACGTCATGGGTCACCCCCTCGGGGTTGGTGGGCCCCGGCCTGGGCCCACCTCTCCCACAACTGTGACGCACGGCACTGACATTCCCCGGTTTGCCCGGATTTCCCGACTCGGCCGACACTCAGTCGGCACCCAGCGGGCAGTCAGCCGACGAGGCGATGGTCGGGATCAGGCCAATTTCACCCGTCACGTAACCAACACCCGCACCGGAAGGGCACACAAGGAACACAGAAATCCCCTGAGTGCGGACGCAGCGCACACCCCCGCGGCCGACGACCCGCCATGAACGACTTCCGGCCGCCCCCGCCATCCAGTGAGAAAGCCCTTGCTCACCCCCCTCGACCTCCGCTTAAAGTGACGCACGCTTGACCGGATCATGACTAATCCGGCAGCACTCAGTTCAAGCCAGCGACGGGGGAACAGTGTCGCCGCGCCACGGGGGGCACATCGTCATGCCGCAGTATCTGCGGCGCACCGCGAGTCCGCCCGGGCCCGAGCCGCGACCGTCTTCCCCCGACAGGGGGTACGCAGTTGCGCTCCAGACCATCGAGATCCCTGTTCGGACGACTCGCCACGGCCACCCGAGTCCTCCCTCCCGTCCTCGCCACCGCGCTCCTCGCCGGCATCGCCGCCGGCTCGGGCCCGGTCGTCCAGCCGTCCGCCCAGGACGCCTCCCCCGCGGGTGACAGCTACTCCTGGTACGAGGACACCGCCGCCGAACAACTGCGGCAGGACCAGTGCTTGATGACCGATGTCCTGCGCCTGGGCGGGACGGCCATGGCCACGACCGCGCAGGACGCGCTCAACCAGCCGCAGGACAAGCTGCGCACCCTGGCCGACCGGGAGCACTGGCAGCAGACGCCGCTGGCGACGGCGTACCAGAAGGACCGCGACCAGGCGGCCAGGGAACTCGACGCCATCAACGCCCTGCGGGACACGTGGCACACGCCCGTCGAGGGGCTCACGACCCCGGCCGGCTTCACCGAGACCGGCTTCCACTGGCCGCCCGGCACCAACAACGACGGCCGGCAGACCTTCTACGGCCAGACCGGTCTGACCAAGTGGATCTCCGACCGCTTCTGGCAGAGCGACGACGGCTTCTACCAGGACTCCACGCCGGAGACCGACGAGAAGACCCTCAAGGCCGTCGACACCCTGGGGACCCCGCTCTACGGCAAGGACCCGGACCCGAGTCTGCCGAGCGACGAGTGGAACCGCGCCCTCGCCGAGCGGGACGCGTTCTCCTGGATGCACGGAGTCCCTGGGGCGAACGCGGGCGGGGACGACGCCCGGATCTTCCTGGAGTCCGGAGGCTTCCCCCGTACCGCCCCGGAGCCGGAGAGCGCCGAGTACCGGGTCGCGGTCGAGAACCTCAAGGCCCGGTTCGCGACCTGCGCCTGGCGTGACCCCCTCGACCCGAACGGCGTGCTGAACGACGCCACCGCCACCGCGGCCGCCGAGTGGCAGCAGGAGATCGCCTCCCAGGCCACGCAGCGCAACCAGATCCTGACCGCCAACAAGGACGCGGTCGCGGCCCTGACCACCGCCTCCAAGGCGATGGGCGACCTGCTCGGCCAGTCCTGGGCCGCCGACCGGCTCACGCGCTGGCAGGACTACTGGTCCGAGGGCGGCGTCGGCTGGATCGGTGACGCGCCGACGACGATCCAGGTGACCGGCAAGACGGGCATGTGCCTCGACGCGGCGGGCGGCGGCACGGCCAACGGCACCGTCGTCCAGATCTACACCTGCAACGGCTCGGCCGGGCAGCAGTGGACGGTCGAGGGCGACGACAAGGGCCTGCACCTGCGCAACGTCAAGGCCCTCAAGTGCGTCGACGTCTCGAACAACAACTCGGCGAACGGCACGAAGATCCAGCTGTGGACGTGCAACAGTTCCCCGGCACAGACCTGGGAGTACAACGTCCGCGCCGCCACACCGCTGAAGAACGTCGGCACGGGCAAGTGCCTGGACCTGGCGACGTACGACAACAGCCAGGACTCCCGGCTGTGGACCTGCTCCGGCGGCACCCCGCAGAAGCTCACCGTCAAGCCGTCCGGCCACACCGGCACCGTTCCGCCGGCCGCCCAGTTCACCAAGGCCAAGGCCAACATCAGCAAGGCCCAGGCTGCGGCCGCGAACAAGCTCGCCGCCCTCAAGGCCCAGCTCGCCGCCGCGCAGAAGGCGGCCACCGCCTCCGACGCCGCCGAGCAGGCCGCGTACACCGTCGCGGACGGCAAGGGCGCCCCGCGCGGCCGCGGACTGCTCGTCGGCCAGCAGAAGGCGCAGGTCACCAAGGGTGCGGTGGCCGCGCTGGAGGCGATGGTGAAGGCCGGCGAGACCGCCGAGGCCGCCACCCGCGCCGCCGCCGCGGACAGCGCGACCATCACCCAGCGGGCGCTGGCACAGGCCGCGCAGGTGAAGGCCGAGTTCCGCCGAGAGGCCGCCGAGAAGGCGGAGTTCCAGGCGAAGGCCGCCGCGGACGCCGCGAAGGTCCACCGCGACAACGCCAAGAAGGACAAGGAGACCGCGGAGGCGAAGCTTGCCGTCGCGCTCCAGGCCGAGAACGACGCCAAGGCGGCCGCCGCCGAGGCGCACTCCCGGCGGCTCGCGGCCGAGGCCGAGGAAGCCACCGCGAAGAAGGAGAAGGAGACCGCCGAGGCCAAGCAGGCCGAGGCCAACCAGCACAAACAGACCGCCCAGGCCGAGGCCCACAAGGCGAAGGACGCCAAGGACAAGGCCGAGGCCGCCGACAGGACCGCGCAGAGCAGGCGGGACGACGCGGTCGCGGCCCGCGACAACGCCAAGGCCAAGCGGGACGACGCGTGGGAGGCCGAGCAGAAGGCCGACGCGGCACGCGCCAAGGCCGACGCCAAGGGCGCCTACGCCGACTCCCTGGACGCCGGCGAGGCGGCGGACGCCGCCCGGTCCGCCGCCGACGAGGCGGACAGCCAGGCGGACATCGCCGAGACGGCCGCGGTGAACGCCCGTTCCGCCGCGGACGCCGCCACCCGGGCCGCCGCCGAGGCGGACGCCGCCGCCACCCGTGCCGAGGCAGCGGCCAAGCGGGCGCGTGCCGACGCGGACGCGGCGCAGGCCGCCAAGCTGAAGGCCGACGCCGCCGTACGCGTCGCCACGGCAGCGGTGGCCGACGCCATCAAGGCCGCCGCGCACGCCGCCCAGGAGGCGAAGACCGCGGTGCAACTGGCCGACGAGGCCGAGGCGCACGCCAAGGAGGCCAGAGGCCACGCGAACGCGGCACTCGCCGAAGCGGCGAAAGCCCGCGTCGCGGCAGCCAAGGCGGCCGGCTTCGCCCACGTCACCGCCCAGGCGGCGGTGGACGCGACGAAGTCCGCCGAACAGGTCGCCGCACCGGCCAACGACGCCATCCAGCTGGGCTCGCCCTACCTCACCACCGACTCGGCCGCGAGCCTGGTCGTGCTGAGCGGGCAGGCGTCGAAGACGATCGCCGAGCAGCAGAAGGCCGTCGCCGAGGCCCACGCGAAGAACGCCGCGGAGGAGGCCGCCGCCTCTCAGGTCATCGCCGACCAGGCGACCTCGGACGCCAAGGCCGCCCTCCAGCACGCGGCGAAGGCCGCCGGCCATGCCAAGGACGCCCGCGGCTACGCCAAGGAGGCCCTGGGCTACGCGGCCGACGCGGCCGATGCCGCCGCCAAGGCCAGCGCCTCACTGGCCCGCACGATCGAGTACCAGCGCCAGGCCACCGAGGACGCGGCGGCAGCCGACGCGGCGGCCGGCCGCGCGGAGGGCTACGCCACCTCCGCCCGAGCGGCCGCCGACCAGGCCGCCCTCGACGCCGAGGCCGCCCGCACGGCAGCGGCGGAGGCCGAACAGGCCGCGAAGGACGCCCGAGCGGCAGCGGACCGCGCGGACGCGGCGGCGACCGAGGCGGAAGAGGCGGCCAAGGACGCGGACAAGTACGCGGCGGAGGCGCAGGAAGCGGCCGACAGGACCGAGAAGCAGGGCAACGGGCAGCAGATCGAGACGGGAACCGTCCCCGACGAGAACGGCGCCCTCATCGGCAACATGTTCTACGTCGTCGACCATCTCGAGACGATCGGCGATCCGCAGGTCGTGAAGAAGACGGACGGCTGCGACGGCTGGATCGACAAACTCGCCTACCAGGGCGACTGCACGATCACCTCGAAGATTCGCTTCAAGGCGATCCTCGACCTGTACATGTGCAGCGCGGAGGACTTGGACCCGCAGCGGTACATGTGCCCCTCCGGCGCGACGACGTACCTCGGCGAGTACCCGACCAAGGAACTGTCCACCGAGGTCACGCACAACATCACGATCGCCGAGTTCAACAAGAGCATCGACCCGATCGACATCCTCTTCGGGAGCTGGATCAAGTGCGTCCAGAAGATCGCCCCGGGCGGTGCGGGAGGTAGCTGGGGCGGATGCGCCTGGGCGGCGGTGGACGTCGCCTCGCTGTTCGCGGGCAAGGTCCTCCGGCCCATCGCGGACGCGGTCAGAGCGGTGGACGCCGCCGCCCGAACCGGCATCGGCTTCGCGGACGCCTACCAGGCCTTGCGTACCTTCAGTCTGGCCGACGACGCCGTTGTCGCGATCGGGGCCAAGGCACTCGACGGGATCGTCAAGTCCTGCGCCAAGAGCCGTACGGCTCTGACCTCACGCGTGGCCAAGGCCGCCAGCGCATGTCCCGTGGGGCTGATCGCCTACAACAGCGACGAGATGAGCCACCTCGCGTTCAAGTACCGGACGGAAAACGGGTACTACGGGGCGGATCACAACGTCGCTGTCGCGAAGGTACCGGGATGGAACGACCCCAAGACCGGGGACTTCGTGATCGCCAACAGCAGCTTCAGCGGCCACTCGGAGACGGCCATCCTGGACATGCTGAAGGCGAAGAACATCGACCCCAAGAAGATCACCGCTCTGTACACGGAGCGGCAGCCCTGCCCGACCTGCGACTCCGCTCTGCTCAAGGCGCTCGAACCGGGGACGCCGGTCAGCTGGGCGGTCCCCTACCACCCCTCCTACGCGTCGGCGGCGAAGAGCCTGCTCTTCCGCTACGTCACGCAGGCCCGAGGTGGACGAGCGACACTTTTGGCGACGGCCGATCAGCAGGGAGAGGAACAAGGTGTCCATGACTGAACCCGAATTCGACCTGCACCCGATGGCCGCGCCGGAGACGGTCGAGGAGCGCCAGGCGCTGGCCGAGCGGGTGTGCGAGGAGCTGCGACGGGCCGGTCTTCCCGTGTACCGGGGTGACCTCAGCGGTGGTCCGCACAGCCGGCCCGGCGCGGACGTGCATGTGACGCCTTTCGTCGACGGCGGGGTGTACGTGGACTGGGGCACGGACGCGGAGCTGAGAGATGCCGCTCTCGATCTCTTCGCGCAAGGGATCGACTACTCCGAACCGCCGCCGGTCGTCCGCCACCACAACACCGTGCTCCAGCACATGGGGGCCGCTCTCCTGGGGATTCTCGCCTCAGCAGGATTCGAGGTCGAGGAACCGGACGGACACGGGCACGGGAGCATGGTCCAGGTGAAGGGCCTGCGACCCTGATCCACTCATGAGGCGGGCCCCGCCGAAGCCGATCAGCACCGGCTTCGGCGGGGCCCGCCGTGTTCGAAGGGGCGGCGACCACGTACCGCCGTGCGTGACGCACCCCACCCCCCACCCCGTTCAAACTCCGTTAACAATGGACTGTGATCTCTCCGGTCTCCTCGACGCCCCGGAGCGCCCACCGGCAGCGGCCGGAGGCGACTCCCTACGTCGACCTCACCCGTGCCGAGTGGAGCGCGCTGCGCGACAAGACCCCGCTGCCGCTCACCGCGGAGGAGGTCGAGAAGCTGCGCGGCCTCGGCGACGTCATCGACCTCGACGAGGTCCGCGACATCTACCTCCCGCTCTCCCGCCTCCTGAACCTCTACGTCGGCGCCACCGACGGCCTCAGAGGCGCGCTGAACACCTTCCTCGGCGAACAGGGCTCCCAGTCCGGCACGCCGTTCGTCATAGGAGTCGCCGGCTCGGTCGCCGTGGGAAAGTCCACGGTCGCCCGTCTCCTGCAGGCCCTGCTCTCCCGCTGGCCCGAGCACCCGCGCGTCGAGCTGGTCACCACGGACGGCTTCCTCCTGCCCACCAAGGAGCTGGAGGCCAGGGGCCTGATGTCGCGCAAGGGCTTCCCCGAGTCGTTCGACCGCCGCGCGCTCACCCGCTTCGTCGCCGACATCAAGGCCGGCAAGGACGAGGTCACGGCGCCGGTCTACTCCCACCTGATCTACGACATCGTCCCGGACAAGAAGCTCACGGTCCGCCGCCCCGACATCCTGATCGTCGAGGGCCTGAACGTCCTGCAGCCCGCCCTCCCCGGCAAGGACGGCCGCACCCGGGTCGGCCTCGCCGACTACTTCGACTTCAGTGTGTACGTCGACGCCCGCACCGAGGACATCGAGCACTGGTACCTCAACCGCTTCAAGCGGCTGCGCGAGACCGCCTTCCAGAACCCCTCCTCGTACTTCCGCAAGTACACCCAGGTGTCCGAGGAGGAGGCCCTCGACTACGCCCGCACGATGTGGCGCACCATCAACAAGCCCAACCTGGTGGAGAACATCGCCCCCACCCGCGGCCGAGCCACCCTCGTCGTACGCAAGGGCCCCGACCACAAGGTGCAGCGGCTGAGCCTGCGCAAGCTGTAGGGCCGTAACGCGGGCCTGTTAGAAAGGCGTCATGCTGCATCTGCGCCTGATCACGCCCACCCACAGGACGGACGACGTGGTCCGCCTGATCGAGAAGACGGTCGGCACCACGCACCTCGTCGTGCTGCCGGGCGCCGCCCGCAACCCATCCGGGGACGTCGTCCTGTGCGACGTGGCCCGCGAGGCGGGCGATGAACTCATCGGCGCGCTACGTCAGTTGGACCTGGACAAGACCGGCTCGATCGCCGTCGAGAACATCGACCTGTCCCTCTCCGAACGGGCCGAGAAGGCCGAGGAGGACGCCCCGGGCGAGGGCGCGGACGCGGTGCTGTGGGAGCACCTCGCGGACGCCACGCACGAGGAGTCGACCCTCTCCATCACCTACGTCGCCTTCATCACGCTCGCCACGATGATCGCGGCCTGCGGTGTCGTGCTGGACAACGCCATCCTGATCGTGGGCGCGATGGCCGTCGGCCCGGAGTTCGGCCCCCTGGCCGGGCTCAGCACGGCCCTGGTCCAGCGGGCCCCCCGGCTCGCCCTGCGCTCACTGATCGCGCTCGTCGCCGGTTTCGCCGTCGCCATGGCGGTGACGGTCGGCTTCAGCCTGTTCATGGACTGGCTCGACCTGTTCCACAAGTCCGATCTGGAAGCCGACCGGCCCAACACAGGCTTCGTCTACGCCCCCGACGAGTTCTCGTTCATCGTCGCGGTCCTGGCCGGCATCGCCGGCACCCTCTCCCTCACATCCGCCAAGTCCGGCCTCCTGGTGGGCGTGGCCATCTCCGTGACCACGGTCCCGGCCGCCGCCAACGCGGCAGTGGCCCTGAGCTACGGCGACACCGTGCAGACCTGGGGCTCCACCCAACAGCTCCTGCTCAACCTGCTCGGCATCGTCCTGGCGGGCACGCTCACGCTACTGGCCCAGAAGTGGCTGTGGGCCAGGCAGCGCGGGCGGACGGCGAAGGCGAGCGGCGTCTAGTACCGCTTCTACCGCTGGGACCGCTAGTACCGCCGTTCGCAGTTCGCGGCGATGTTGTCACCGGCATCGCGGAACACCAGGTCGGAGCCATCGCCACAGTCCACCGTGTCGTTGCCGACGCCGTCACTCACGCCGATCGTGTCGCCGCCGGAGCCGGTCGTCACATTGTCGGTGCCGAGGCCGGCATCGACCAGGCTGCGGAGCGAGATGCTCGACCCGTTGAAACTGTCGTTCCCGTCACCCAGCCCGACGGAGAGCCGGCCGGTACTGGCGACGCTGCCGCAGTCGGCGCTGGTGTCGGACAGGCGAGTGCAGCCCCCGCCCACCGCGAGGCCCGTGGTGTCCGTGAGGATCAGACGGCCGCTGGAGACGGTGGCCGTCACCTGGTTCGCCACGCCGGTACGCGCGCTGAGGTAGGCGCTGCCGAAGAGACGGAACACGGTGGAGCCGGGGGTCTGGGCCGCGGCCGGGGTGGCCAACGCGGTGACGAGGAGACCGGCGGCCACGGCCGGACCGACGGCTCGCTTCAGGGTGGTGTTCACGATCTTCATACTGTGTCTCTCGCTTTCGTCGAGGCAGGACGCCCGGGCGGCGCCGGGCGGAACCCCCCTCGACCAAAGTCAAACAATCAGTTATCAGACACGCACCCTTTGTTACGTACGTCGAGTGACGGCCGTTGGTGAGCTAGCCCAGCGCCGACTTCACCGCATCGGCCAGACGCCCCGCTACGGATCGGGCCTGATCGATGTCGGCCGCCTCGACCATCACCCGCACCAGCGGTTCCGTACCCGACGGCCGCAGCAACACACGCCCCGTCGAGCCCAGTTCGCGTTCCGCCTCGACCACGGCGGCGGCGAGGTCGGCCGAGGTCTTCACCCGGGCCTTGTCCACGTCCGGGACGTTGATCAGAACCTGCGGCAGCCGCTCCATGACCGAGGCGAGGTCCTTGAGCGTACGACCGGTCTGCGCGACCCGAGCCGCCAGCAGCAGCCCGGTCAACGTACCGTCACCGGTCGTGGCGTGATCGAGGACGATGACGTGCCCGGACTGCTCGCCGCCCAGGGCGAACCCGCGCTCCTTCATCTCCTCCAGCACATACCGGTCACCGACCGCGGTCTGCACCAGCGCGATGCCCTCCCGCTCCATGGCCAGCTTGAAGCCGAGGTTGGACATCACGGTCGCGACCACGGTCTCGGACCGCAGCACGCCCCGCTCCCGCATGGCCAGCGCGAGCACGGCCAGGATCTGGTCGCCGTCCACCTCCTCGCCGGTGTGGTCCACGGCGAGGCACCGGTCGGCGTCACCGTCGTGCGCGACGCCCAGCGCGGCCCCGTGCTCGACGACGGCGGCCTTCAGCTTGTCCATGTGCGTGGACCCGCAGCCGTCGTTGATGTTGAGCCCGTCCGGCTCGGCCCCGATGGTGACGACGTCGGCCCCGGCCCGTGAGAAGGCCTCCGGCGAGACACCCGCCGCGGCACCGTGCGCCTCGTCGAGGACGATCTTCAGCCCGTCCAGCCGGTTGGGCAGGACGCTGAGCAGGTGGCCGACGTACTCCTCGAACCCCTCGTCGTACGACCGCACCCGCCCGACGGCCGCGCCCGTCGGCCGCTCCCACGGCTCACCGTGCCGGTGCTCGTCGTAGACGGTCTCGATACGGTCCTCCAGCTCGTCGGCGAGCTTGTGGCCGCCGCGGGCGAAGAACTTGATGCCGTTGTCGGGCATGGCGTTGTGGCTGGCGGAGAGCATGACGCCGAGGTCGGCGCCGAGCGAGCCGGTGAGGAACGCCACCGCGGGCGTCGGCAGCACACCGACGCGCAGGACGTCCACGCCGGCGCTCGCGAGGCCCGCGACCACGGCGGCCTCCAGGAACTCCCCGGACGCACGCGGGTCCCGCCCGACCACCGCCGTCGGCCGGTGGCCCTCGAAGGTGCCCGCCTCGGCCAGTACGTGCGCCGCCGCCACGGAGAGACCGAGCGCCATCTCGGCCGTCAGATCCGCGTTGGCGACGCCGCGCACGCCGTCCGTGCCGAAGAGTCGTCCCACTTGTCCTCCTGAGGAAACATCAGTTCCGGAAGCGGAGCCGGCGCGCGATCTGCCGCCGGTGGCTCCCGCTTCCAGGCATTCCATGCCTGGGCATCGGATCACACAAGCCTTTGAACGTCTTGTGCCGTTATACGCCTGAGCCCGGGGATAAAACGAACGCCCCGGCGGCACTGTGGCGTGCCGCCGGGGCGTTCGGAGTACCGGAGTACCAGCAGAGGCAGCTTGCGCTTAGCGCTTGCTGTACTGCGGGGCCTTGCGGGCCTTCTTCAGACCGGCCTTCTTGCGCTCGACCGCACGGTCGTCGCGGCGGAGGAAGCCGGCCTTCTTCAGCGCGCCGCGGTTGTTGTCGACGTCGGCCTCGTTCAGCGCACGGGCGACACCGAGACGGAGCGCACCGGCCTGACCGGAGACACCGCCACCGGCGATGCGGGCGATGACGTCGTAACGGCCCTCGAGCTCGAGAACCTTGAACGGCTCGTTGACTTCCTGCTGGTGCACCTTGTTGGGGAAGTAGTCCTCAAGGGTGCGACCGTTGATCTTCCACTTGCCGGTGCCCGGAACGATCCGGACGCGGGCGATGGCGTTCTTACGACGACCCAGACCGGCGGCGGGCTGGGGCTCACCGAAGCGCGAGGCGAGGGACTCGGAGGTGTACTCACCCTCCACCGGAACCTCGGACTCGGTGGTGTAGCTGTCGATGTCAAGCTCTTCGAGCGGCTGCTCGGCAGTGGTCTCGGCCACGATTCTCCTCAGATTCTCTTCAGGCTTAGGGGGTGGCCGGACTTACTGCGCGACCTGGGTGATCTCGTACGGCTGCGGCTGCTGCGCGCCGTGCGGGTGCTGGTCACCCTTGTAGACCTTCAGCTTCGAGAGCATCTGACGGCCCAGCGTGTTCTTGGGGAGCATGCCCTTGACGGCCTTCTCGATGGCCTTCTCGGGGTTCTTGTCGAGGAGCTCGTCGTAACGGACGGAGCGCAGACCACCCGGGTAGCCGGAGTGGCGGTACGCCATCTTCTGGGTCCGCTTGTTGCCGGACAGGTGCACCTTGTCGGCGTTGATGATGATGACGAAGTCACCGGTGTCGACGTGGGGGGCGTAGATCGGCTTGTGCTTGCCCCGCAGGATGGAGGCGGCGGTGCTGGCGAGACGGCCCAGGACGACGTCCTGAGCGTCAATGACGTGCCACTGGCGCGTCACATCGCCGGGCTTGGGGCTGTACGTACGCACGGTTCGTAGCCTTCGCTTCGAGTGAATGGTCCTGACAAGGTCACCGAAACGATCACGACAGCCTGGACCGCACTGCGGCGACGCATACCGCGTACGTGGGGTCGCTGGTCATCGGCCCGGTGGACCGGTGTAAGGGCCCGTCCCGTGAGAATGAGCAAGCCAATACACAACGAACATGCAGGATACCTGCGGCGCCTCGGCCGGGTCAAAACGGGTTGCCTGCGGGTACCCCTGCTGTCTTGTCCCCAGCGTAGACGACCAGGCCCGGGGCTGCCGCCCCCGGACCCCGCCCTCCTCCGAGCCGACCCGCCTCTCACTCCCCCACCCCGCCCGCCCCCGACGCCCCCGACGCCCCCGAGTCCAGCCTCTTGACCGACCGAGTCGGGTGGCGGGTGGGCGAGGCCGGGGGCTCCGCCCCAGGACC
>NZ_BAAAZY010000012.1:0-261871 GCF_039537145.1 Streptomyces shaanxiensis | reverse complement strand
GTCCTGGGGCGGAGCCCCTGACGGGGTCGAAGGGGCCGCGCCCCTGGAGGACGGGACGGGTAGGGGCGGCCGGGGCGAGGCATCCCGACCGGACCGGACACACCGAACAGCCACGGTCACCGCCAGACCACACAACGTCACCGCATCCCGGAAGGCCCGCCGCTGCACCGCCTCCAGATAGGGCCAGCTCACACCCGGAACCTGCGGCACCATCACCAACCAGAACCAGGCCCCCCGCGCCACCGCCGCCCCCTCCCCCGGCACCCCCGCCACCAGCACCGGCACGACGACCAGCAGATAGTGGTCGTACGACGGCCGGGACACCAGGAACGCCGAGAGCATCAGCATCGCCGCCGTCTCCGCCAGCCTCCCCGCCGCCGCACCCCCGCCCCGCCACCGCCGATACGCACACGCCACCCCCACCCCCGCCGCCACCGACGCAACCCCCGCGGCCACCGCCTCCGGCACCCCCACCCTCGGCAGCACCGCGACCGGCGAGGCCTCATACATCCGCACGAACCCGTCGCCGCCCCGCACCAGGAACGGCAGCGTGCGAGTGAAGAACCCCACGGGATCCGGCAGCAGCATCGCCGCCCCCGCCGACGCCACCACCGGCACCCCGACCAGCACCGCGAGCCCCCGCCACCGCCGCGCGAACACGAACAACAACCCCACCGGCGCCAGCAACGGCTTCAACGCGACCGCCGCCCCGATCACCACCCCCGCGGCCACCCACCGCCCCCGCCCCGCCAGCAACAGCCCCAACGGCAGCGCGAGCACGGCCGTGGCCGTCCAGTTCCCCAGCTGCACAAGGTGAGCGAACGGCGCGAACCCCACCGCGAGCCCGATCAGACCGAGCGCCGCGAAGCGACTGCGCAGGGCGACACCGTGCAGCCGCAGGGCGCACACCCAGCCACCCACGAGACACCCGGTCACCGCCACCGGCACCAGCACACCCAGGACACCCCGCGGAACCAGCGCTTGCGGAGCCGCCGCCAGCACCGCACTCGGCAAATAGAGGAAGTGGGAGTCGTCATACGGCGAACCCCCGGCCAGCCAGACCCGCGCCGCCCGCACGACGATGGCGTTGTCCATCCCTCCGTCCGAGGTCACACGAGCCGTACGCACCACAAGTGCCGCCAGCACGGCCCCGAGCACCACCCACAGATGCCACGTCGCCCGTCGTACCAACCACCCGGAGATGTCGCTTTTGTGCTCGCTCATCGACTGAACGCTAGGGGCCTACGGGCCTCTTGGGGCGGAGCGGCACACCCGCGACCCGTCTAAGATGCGCCCCATGAGCTATGGGCAGCAGGGGGGACCGCAGTCCCAGTGGGATCCCTGGAAACCGCACTCCCAGCAGCCGTGGAACAGCGGCGCCGACGAAACCCCGGACTGGGCCGCGCTCGCCGAGGCCTCCGAGTCGCGCAACAAGCGACGCCGGCTGCTGTTCATCGGCGGCGGCGCGCTCGCGACCGTCGCGGTCGGTACCGCGGTCGCCGTCGCCGTGGTGTCGGCGAACAGCAACTCCGACGACACCAACCCGACTTCGGGGCAGTCCGGGGCCGCGGCCCTGCCGGGCTCCACCTCCCGGGCACCGTCGTTCGCTCCGACGAGCGCCCCGCCGCCGCTGGACCCGAAGGACTTCATCTCCATCAAGAGCAAGGACACCGCCCCGCTCGGCGCGCAGATCCTCTTCCCGGGCACGCGGCTGCCCGCGAGCGGAGCGGTGTACAAGAAGGGCCCGACGGACGACACGAAGAGCTGCTCGGCGGCGGCCAAGGGCGGGCTTCCGAAGATCCTCACGGACAACAACTGCACCCGTCTCCTGCGCGCCTCCTACGTCGACGGCGGCACCGCGGTGACCGTCGGCGTGGCCGTCTTCGACACCGAGGCGCAGGCCACCAAGGCCGCGAGCAAGGTGAACCCCCAGAAGGACTTCATCAGGTCGCTCTCCGGCCAGGGCGTCAAGGACTTCTGCAACTCCACCGTCTGCCTCATGACCGCCAACTCCTACGGTCGTTACGCCTACTTCACCATCACCGGCTTCACCAGCGGCAAGGACGTGACGAACAAGGACACGGAGGTCTACCGGGCCAGCAACAACCTGAAGGACTACACGTTCAACCAGATCCGCAGGCGGGGCGAGGCCCAGGCGTCGGCGGCGGCCAACGAGTAGGGCCGACCGACAGAACGCGTAACAGGTGAGCCGCGGCGGTGGTCGACTGCATGTCGACCCCCGCCGCGGCTCATCCGTACTCCCCCACCCTCACCGGTGCTTGAGACGCAGCCGGATCGGCACCACCGCCGACTCCAGCTGGGTCCTCAGCGTCATCTTCGACACGCCCTCCGTCCGCTCCTCGAAGCGGATCGGGATCTCCACGGCACTGTGCCCGGCCCGCACGGCCTTGTACTTCAGCTCGACCTGGAAGCTGTAGCCGGCGCTGTCCAGGGTGGCCAGGTCGATGTCCCGCAGGGTCGCCGCCGACCACAGGTTGAAGCCGGCCGTGATGTCCCGGATCTTCGTGCCGAGCACGGTACGGGCGTAGCGGTTGGCGAACCGGGAGAGCAGGACGCGGTGCACGCCCCAGTCCTCGTCGAGCGAACCCCCCTCGACGTACCGGCTGCCGACGACCAGCCCCACCCCGGAGGCCACCGCGGTCCCCAGCATCCGCGGCACCGCCTCCGCCGGGTGGCTGCCGTCGGCGTCCATCTGGACGACGTACGCGGCGCCCTCCTGCAGCGCGGCGCTCATGCCCGCGACGTACGCCCGCCCCAGCCCGTCCTTCTCGGTGCGGTGCAGCACGCTCATCCGGCGCCGCCCGGCGGGCTGGTCGGCGTTGTACTTCTCGGCCAGTTCCTCGGCGAGCCGCCCGGTGCCGTCCGGGCTGGAGTCGTCGACGATCTTCAGGTGCAGCCCGTCGATCGGCAGGCCCAGCACCAGCTCGGCCATCCGCGGCAGGTTCGCGGCCTCGTTGTACGTCGGCATCACCACGGTGACCGGCACGCCGGTGTGTCTGCCGTGGCTGTCGAGTTCCGTCATGTCGTTCTCTTTCCCTCCCCTAGGAGCCCCTACCGGGGCCCCTCCCCAACGGGCGCGGGCCTCCCCAGCGCCCGGAACTGCCAGCCCGCCGCGGTCCAGCGGTCCGCGTCGAGCACCCCCCGCCCGTCCACGATCCGCGGACGGGAAACCAGCGACCGGGCCCGCTCCGGGTCGATCTCCCGGAACTGCGGCCACTCGGTCAGATGCAGCACGAGGTCGGCGCCCCCCAGCGCCTCCTCGGCCGACAGCGCGTACCCGAGCAGCGGGAACGCCTTGCGGGCGTTGTCCATCGCCTCGGGGTCGTAGACCGTGACGTCGGCACCGTCGAGGCGCAGCCGCGCGGCGACGTTGAGCGCCGGCGAGTCACGGATGTCGTCGGAGTCCGGCTTGAAGGCGGCGCCGAGTACGGCGACACGGGCCCCCAGCACCGATCCCCCGCACAGCTCCCGCGCCAGCTCGACCACCTTGTCGCGGCGCCGCATGTTGATCGCGTCCACCTCGCGCAGGAACGCCAGGGACACCCCCAGCTCGTCGGCGCGGTGCGCGAAGGCGCGGATGTCCTTGGGCAGACAGCCCCCGCCGAAGCCGACGCCGGCCCGCAGGAACTTGCGGCCGATCCGGTCGTCGTGTCCGATCGCCTCGGCGAGCACGCCGACGTCGCCGCCCGCGGCCTCGCAGAGCTCCGCCATCGCGTTGATGAAGGAGATCTTGGTGGCGAGGAAGGCGTTGGCGGCCGTCTTGACCAGCTCGGCGGTCGGGAAGTCGGCGGCGACGAGGGGGGTCCCTGCGGCGAGAACCGAGGCGTACACCTCCCGCAGGATCGTTTCAGCACGCTCCGACCGCACCCCGAACACCAGCCGGTCCGGCCGCAACGTGTCCTCGACCGCGAAGCCCTCCCGCAGGAACTCCGGGTTCCAGGCGACCTCGACCCCGCCGTGCGCCTGCGCGAGCCGCCCGGCCGTCCCCACCGGCACGGTCGACTTGCCGACCACCAGCGCACCGGGAGCGGCGTGCTCGGCGACGGCCGCGAAGGCGGAGTCGACGTACGTCAGATCCGCGCCCTCGGAGCCCTTGAGCTGAGGCGTCCCGACACACACGAAGTGCACGTCGCCGAAGGCCCCGGCCTCCGCGTAGTCGGTCGTGAACCGCAGCCGCCCGCTCGCCGTGTGCCTGGCGATCAGCTCGGGCAGCCCGGGCTCGTGGAACGGCACCCGGCCGGCCTGCAGCGCGGCGACCTTGTCCGGGTCGACGTCGACCCCGAGGACCTCGTGGCCGAGCTCCGCCATGCAGGCGGCGTGGGTGGCACCGAGGTAGCCGGTGCCGATGACGGTGAGCCGCATGGGTACGGCCTTTCGTGATACGGGGGTTGAGAAGGGGCGCGCGAGGCTCAGGACGTCTTCGTCCAGATTTTGTACGAGCCGGTGCCGCCCCCGCTGAGCTCGAAGGAGATCGTGCCGACCATGCGGTAGTGCCCGCTCTTGGTCACCTGCTGCTCGAGGTACTTGTCGAGATCCGGCGTCGCGACGCCGTCCAGCACGACGAGGTCGAAGTATCCGGCCTCGATGGCCAGGCGGTACCCCTCCCGGCCGTGGTGGATCTTGCCCTTCTCGTCCGAGTAGCCGATGCCGTACGTCGATGTCCACTGCGAGTGGTTCGTCTTGTCGCGCAGGTAGTAGACGGGCACCTCGTAGGTCGCGCCGAGATAGCGCGCCTCGGGCTTCATGTACGGCTCGATCGCCTTGACGAGCGGCGTGGAGTCGGGCCACAGGCCGAACCGCCACTCGGACTGCGAGACGCCGAGACAAAGGGCCGCGACCCAGATCAGGATGCCCAACTGCGGATAGCGGAAGTGTTTGCCGACCAGCCGGATCACGCCGACGCCGGCCATCGGGGCGGCGAAGAGCAGACCGAAGTCGAGGTGCTTGTAGAGCGAGACCGCGGTGCTGAGGTGGATCTGGTACGCGGGCGCCAGCACCGCGGTGCCGGTCAGCACCAGGCCCAACAGGACTCGCCAGCGCCAACCGGGGCCGTTGAGGCCGTAGGAGCGCGGGGACTCGTTCATCCGGCCGCGCAGCGCGTAGGCGGCCGCGCCTGCGACGGCGGTGGCGAACATCAGGCCGCCCCACTCCACGGACTTCTGCAGCAGCGACGCCGCGCTGTCGGTGCCGTGCGCTCGGTTGGTGGTCGTCTGCTGCACACCGGCGAGCACATCGGTGTACATCAGGCCCACCCCGACCAGCGCGGCGGTGCCGAGCCCCAGCAGGAACGCCCGCAGCAGGCAGCGCCAGCCCTTGTGGTGCCACGCGGTCAGCGCGGCGAGCACGACGAGCGTGGGAACGTACAGCGCGGACGCGTACTTCACCGCGACCGCCAGCACCATCACCGGCGCCGCGAGCAGCACCGCGATCGCGGGCGCCCGGTTGGTGCGCACAACGATCCACGCGGACAGCGCCAGCAGGAAGATCGCCGGGGCGTCGTAGGTGGCGAACCAGCCGAGCACGATCGTCGGCTGGGTCACCGCGAACATGGCGGCGGCCACGAGCGCGACCCGCTCGTTGAACATGCGCCGGGTGAACGAGTACAGCAGCCCGGTCGCGCCCAGCATGCACAGCAGGCTCAGCAGCCGGGCGCCGGAGAGCCCGAAGTACCCGTCGACGACGGCGGCGGCGACCGGGTACAGCATCGGCGACCCGGAGAAGTACGACTCGTAACCGCTGTGCAGCGGGGTGCCGTTCGTCCAGTGGTCGATGATGTTGTGCCCCGCCGCCAGGTACAGGGCCTCGTCCTGGAACGCCGTGTTGGACAGCCGCAGCGACAGCACGGCCTGGATCGCCATGAGGACCACCAGGACACCGCGGCTGACCCAGGCGCGGCGCCGGCTCGGCCGGTCGTCCCACCCCGCGTCCGGCGTTTCGGGAATGTGGTACTCGGGCTCGTCCGGCACCTGCTGGTACCGCACCGTGCGCAGCGCATACGTCGGCTGGTCCTCGTGCTGCCCCACCGGCTGCTGCGGAACGGCGTCCGCGTACTGCGCGTGCTGCTCGTGCTGCTGCTGATAGGCGTGGTACTGCTCGTCGTACCCGTACCCCTGCTGCCCCTGCGGGACGGCGGCGGCCTGCCCGTCGGAGTTGAACCAGGTGAAGTCGTCGTCGGCGTACGGATCGTAGGGCTGAGGCGTGTAGTGATCGTGTCGGGAGGTCATCACGGCTTCCGTACGTCGAAGCCGAAGCTGTCGTCGGCGGCCAGGCGCTTGAACTCCTTCAGCGCCAGCGGGCTCGCCTCCAGTCGCCAGTCGGCACGCTTTTTGTGGTTGAACCAGACGAAACCGAGCATGTCGTCGTCCGCCGTGACGCCCGCGAACAGGTTGCGGATGTCGGCACGCCGCCGCTCACCCGCCATCGCGGCGGTCTCCAGCAGGATCATCGGCTTCTTGGTGAAGGTGCGGACCTGGTCCCGGGTCGCCCCGAAGACGCTGTCGAAGGCGCCGTCCTCCTCGATCGTCCAGTAGCCGATCAGGCCGACCCAGTCGACGTAGGCGTCGCCCGGGTAGTACGGCTTGAGCTTCACGCTCTTGACCGGGTTGACGATGTTGGGCGACCAGGCCCAGATGACGTTCGAGGCGCCGACGTCGATGAAGGTCTCGTGGATGTGCCGCCAGGCGGCCACGTAGTCCTCGGGGGTCACGTTCTTCGTGCCCCACTTCTCCCAGTGCCCGTTGAACTCGTCGGCGAAGGAGATCACGACGGGCAGGTTCAGCTTGCGCACCGCCGTCGCGTACTCCTCGATGTACGCGTCCGACTTGCCGGCCGCGATGTCGGCGACCGGGGTGTCGAAGGGCTCCCACGACATCAGCGTCATGGCGCCCTCACGCCAGGCGTTGCGCACGCCGGTGGCGTCGAAGCCGTCGCCCCAGGCGGCGTAGTACTCGATGAGGTTCGGCTGCTTGCCGACCATCTCCGTGTACGTGTCGAGGCTCTTCATGGAGTTCGGCGCGCCCTCGACGGCGGCTCCGAAGTACTTCTTGTCCGGCTTCAGCAGCGGTACGACGTCGTAGGGCACGTCGGCCTCGGGGCTCGCCGCGGTGTCGGCGCCGGCCCCGGCCTCCCCGGCACCGGCCGAGGCGGAGCCGCCCGAGTCCTCGCCGAGGACCGAGCAGCCGCTGAGGGCGAGCACACCGCTGAGGGCGCAGGCCGCCAGAGCCGTACGGACACGGGTGAACGACCGCATCAGGCAGCCACCCCCTTCTCACGGGGCTGCACCAGGACACGGGCCACGACGAGGGCGTAGAAGAGCCCGGAGGACAGGATCAGGGCGAAGTCCGGGGCGTCCATGGTGAACGACCGGTAGACCGCTCCCAGGACCCAGATCAGCGCGGTGCCGCCGCTCCAGACCCACATGCCGATCCAGAAGCGCCGGGTCTTGTTCTTCTTGGCGCCGGAGGAGCCGGTGGGCTGCCAGCCCATGCGGTTCTTGCGGAGGATGTCCCAGATGGCGAAGACGTGGGCCCAGCCGTACATCATGCGGGCCGCCCAGGCCTCCAGGCGGTAGGGCGCCTTGTGCCACATCGGGAAGATGATCGTGGTGTAGATGATGCTGGGCAGCACCAGGGCGAGGTGCTCGACCATCAGCTTCTCCGGCATCATCACCAGCAGCACGATCGGGATGACCGGGGCGGCGAACGTGAACAGCGCCGTGTGGATGTAGTAGAAGAAGCCGGACATGTAGCACAGGCGGCTGGAGAGCCTGATCTTCGCCTGCCAGAACTTCCGGCTGCCGAGCAGGCTCATCGAGCCGGAGCACCAGCGGTACTGCTGGTTGAAGAAGGCGCCGGCACTGTCCGGGCACACCCCCGTCGACACGGCGACCGGCACGTACCGCAGATCCCAGCCGAGGCCCCGCAGGTCGAACCCGGTGTGCACGTCCTCGGAGTGCTCGATCAGCGTCGTACCGCCGTTGGTCTCCAGGGCCGCCCGCCGGTACACCGCACAGCTGCCGACGCAGATCGCGCCGTCACTGCCCTGCCTCGACACCTGGACGGACCGGTAGAACAGCTCCTGCACCGCGCCCGCCCCGCGCTCGATCCAGTTCTGCGAGTCCAGCACCCGGAAGTACTGCGGCGACTGGACGATCCCGATGCGCGGGTCCGCCTCCATGTACGGCAGCAGTTCCTGGAGCAGGTCGGCGCGCGGGGTGAAGTCGGCGTCCAGGATCAGGATGTACTGGCCGTCGGACTGCCCGAACCCGAAGTGCAGGTTGCCGGCCTTCTTGAACCAGCCGCGGTTCTCCCGGGTGCCGTAGCGGAACCCGAAGTCCCGGGCCATGGCGGCGAGTTCAGGACTGGCCCCGTCGTCGAGCACGAAAGGCACGCACACACCCGGATACCGGTCGGCCATCTCCCGCACATGCCGCCAGGTGTTGTGCAGCACCTCGATGGGCTCGCCGCACACCGGCAGGAAGACGTCGACCGTCGGGTACACCTCGGGCCGCCAGTTGTGCACCAGCCGCTTGTGGTGCGCGATGTCGAAGTCCCGGGTGAAGCCGTTCACCCGCAGCGACACCAGGTAGTACAGCACCGTGAAGACCAGCAGCGGCGTGTAGATCCACAGCACCGGCGTCGACTGGGCCAGCTTGAACTGGCTCACCACCAGACAGCAGAAGCTGACCAGCGAACTGACCGTCAGGATCCACAGATGCCGTCTGGCGTAGCTGTACTTCTCCTTGTCCGTCGGCGGCAACGGCAACAGCCCCAGCGGAGCACCGTCACCCCGTCCCGCCTTCCGCCGTCCGCCGCCGCCGTTCTGACGCACGGCGCGGCGCCCCCCGGTCCGCGCAGGACCAACTGAACTCATGAAAAATCCACCCCCGGGCCTGGATAAGGCCCGATACCCCCACCCTCTACTCGGCCGTCCCCATGTCGATTTCTCGAACAATGGCCGAGCAGCTCGAACTGTCGCCCGAGCGACGAAAGGCTATACGAGAGGTAAGAAGGCCGTAAGGGGCATCAAGCGGACTTACGCCAGGTAAGTCCCGACATGAGCACTATCTGGCCTCAAATGTCAGGTAACTAACAGGTTTCGCATCCGGACGTCCCGGGCAGGGATCGCCTGTTCCGCGCCTCCTTGCTCCGGGCGGCGAGCAACTCGTCGGCGGGGTACCCGACTTCTTCGAGGGTCAGCCCGTGCGGCCGTACGACATGCACGGCGGAGTCCCTCACGCCGGCGGCCAGCACCTTGCCGGGCCAGTCGGCGGGCCGGTGCCCGTCCCCCACGAACAGCAGCGCCCCGATGAGCGACCGCACCATGTTGTGGCAGAAGGCGTCGGCACGAACGGTGGCGGTGATGATCCCGTCGTCTCCCCGCAGAAGACTCAGCTCCTGCAGCGTACGAATCGTGGTGGCCCCCTCCCGCTTCTTGCAGTAGGCGGCGAAGTCGTGCTCCCCGAGCAGCCCCCGCGCCGCCTCGTTCATGGCGTCGACGTCGAGGGGCCAGTCGTGCCAGAGGACGTGATTGCGCAACAGCGGGTCGACGCCCCCCGGGTTGTCGGTGACGCGGTACGCATACCGCCGCCAGACAGCCGAGAACCGCGCGTTGAACCCACTGGGCGCCTCCCGGAGCGCCCACACCCGCACATCCTTGGGCAACCGCCCGGCGAGCCGCTTGAGCAGCTTCTCGTGGTGCTCCCGCCAGACCGACTCCGGCAGATCGACGTGCGCGACCTGCCCCCGCGCATGCACACCGGCATCGGTACGCCCCGCCACGGTCAGTTCGTACGTCACACCCCCCGACCGCGTGACGGTCCGCAGCGCGTCCTCGATCTCCCCCTGCACGGTCCGCTTCCCACCGGCCTGCTTGGCCCAGCCGTGGAAGTCGCTGCCGTCGTAGGACAGGTCAAGGCGGATGCGGACGTGACCGGGTGCTGCTTCATCACTCACGTAGAGATCCTCTCAGGTGCACGAAAGCGGGCCCGCTCCTCGAAAGGAACGGGCCCGCAACGCCCCAAAGGGGCGCGGGGAACTGCGCGACCAGCCACGACGAAGCCGCAGCCGCGAACCGAACAGCCCCCGGCAGAACGCTTACGCGTCCTTCGACTCCTCGGCGGGAGCCTCAGCGGCGTCCTCGACGACCTCGTCGGACTTGGCCTCGACGGCCTCGTCCTTCTTCAGGGCGTCTTCCTTGACCGCACGCTTCGTCGCGGCCTCGGCCTCACCGGTCGCCTGCTGCGCGACCGTCAGCGCCTCGACCAGCTCGATGACGGCCATGGGCGCGTTGTCGCCACGGCGGTTACCGACCTTGGTGATGCGGGTGTAGCCACCCGGACGGTTCTCGTACCGCGGGCCGATCTCGGTGAAGAGCGTGTGGACGACGCCCTTGTCCGTGATGACCTGGAGCACCTGACGGCGGTTGTGAAGGTCACCCTTCTTCGCCTTGGTGATCAGACGCTCGGCGTACGGCCGCAGACGGCGGGCCTTCGCCTCGGTGGTGGTGATACGGCCGTGCTCGAACAGCGACTTCGCGAGGTTCGCGAGGAGCAGCTTCTCGTGCGCGGCGCTGCCGCCCAGACGGGCACCCTTGGCGGGCTTCGGCATGGTGTTTCTCCTAGGTGTCTGCCCCGGCCGTGTCAGGTACCGGGGTCAGTATCCGAGCAGACGGTTGTCCGTCGGAGATCCGGACGAGGCCCCGAAGGGGCCCGTCCGGAAGGGGCGCGGGGAACTGCGCGACAAGCCACAGCGCACCCGCACCCAAGATCCAGCAGTCGGGCCCGAGCTCTTAGTACTGCTCGGTCTCGACGAACCCGGCGTCCGCGTCGTCGTCGGCGCCGAAGGCGTCCGCCGCAGCAGTCGGGTCGAATCCGGGCGGGCTGTCCTTCAGGGCCAGGCCCATGCCGGCCAGCTTCGCCTTGACCTCGTCGATGGACTTCGCACCGAAGTTACGAATGTCGAGGAGGTCGGCCTCGGAACGCGCCACGAGCTCACCCACGGAGTGGATGCCCTCACGCTTGAGGCAGTTGTACGACCGAACGGTGAGCTCCAGCTCCTCGATCGGCAGCGCCAGATCAGCGGCAAGGGCGGCGTCCGTGGGGGACGGGCCCATGTCGATGCCCTCGGCGTCGATGTTCAGCTCACGGGCAAGCCCGAACAGCTCGACCAGCGTCTTACCGGCGGAGGCCATGGCGTCACGCGGACGCATCGCCTGCTTGGTCTCGACGTCGACGATCAGCTTGTCGAAGTCGGTGCGCTGCTCGACACGCGTGGCCTCGACCTTGTACGTGACCTTGAGAACCGGCGAGTAGATGGAGTCGACCGGGATACGACCGATCTCCTGGCCCACCTGCTTGTTCTGCACGGCGGAGACGTAACCACGGCCACGCTCGACCGTGAGCTCCATCTCCAGCTTGCCCTTGCCGTTGAGCGTGGCGAGGACCAGGTCGGGGTTGTGCACCTCGACACCGGCCGGCGGCGCGATGTCGGCGGCGGTGACCAGACCCGGGCCCTGCTTGCGCAGGTACATCACGACCGGCTCGTCGTGCTCCGAGGAGACGACCAGCTGCTTGATGTTGAGGATCAGGTCGGTGACGTCCTCCTTGACGCCCGGCACGGTGGTGAACTCGTGCAGCACGCCGTCGATACGGATGGACGTGACCGCCGCACCCGGGATCGAGGACAGGAGGGTCCGGCGAAGGGAGTTGCCGAGGGTGTAGCCGAAGCCCGGCTCCAGCGGCTCGATCACGAACCGGGAGCGGAACTCGTCGACGACCTCTTCGGTCAACGAGGGACGCTGAGCGATCAGCATGTGTGGATCAGATCCTTCTTTCGTGGACGCCCGCTATTTGACGTCCGACGGAACCGCCCCCGGCAAAAGGGACGGGTACTGCAAGGGTACGGGCGATACGGCCCCGAAGAGCCGTACCGCCCGAAAAGCCCTGCGAAGCGAGGTCAGACGCGACGACGCTTCGGCGGACGGCAGCCGTTGTGCGGGGTCGGGGTGACGTCCTGGATGGAGCCGACCTCGAGGCCCGTGGCCTGCAGGGAGCGGATCGCGGTCTCACGACCCGAACCCGGACCCTTCACGAACACGTCGACCTTGCGCATGCCGTGCTCCTGGGCGCGGCGGGCGGCCGACTCGGCGGCCATCTGCGCGGCGAACGGCGTGGACTTCCGGGAGCCCTTGAAGCCGACGTGGCCGGCGGAGGCCCAGGAGATCACGTTGCCGGACGGGTCCGTGATGGAGACGATCGTGTTGTTGAACGTGCTCTTGATGTGCGCGTGGCCGTGAGCGACGTTCTTCTTTTCCTTGCGGCGCACCTTCTTGGCAGCGCCCTGACGACCCTTGGGGGGCATCTAAAACTCCTACGGGAGGTGGTCGGTCCTACAGCGAAGACCGCTGGACGGCGAAGTCCGCTGCGGACTACTTCTTGCCCGGCTTCTTCTTGCCGGCGATGGCGCGACGCGGGCCCTTGCGGGTGCGGGCGTTGGTGCTGGTGCGCTGACCGCGGACGGGCAGACCGCGGCGGTGGCGCAGACCCTGGTAGCAGCCGATCTCGACCTTGCGGCGGATGTCGGCCTGGATCTCGCGACGGAGGTCACCCTCGGTGCGGATGTTGTTGTCCACGTACTCGCGGATCGCGACGAGCTGCTCCTCGGAGAGGTCGCGAACGCGGGTGTTCGGGTCGATGCCGGTCTCGGCCAGCGTCTTCTGCGAAAGGGTCCGGCCGATGCCGAACACGTAGGTGAGGGCGACCTCCACGCGCTTGTCGCGCGGGATGTCAACACCGGAAACGCGTGCCATTCAATGGCTCCTGGTGATCTTCGGAGGTCTTCCGCAGAACCGACTCCCAGCCGCCGTACCAGGTACGAACTGGGTCCCCGGCCTCCGAACCGGGGGTGTCAGACACCGAAGCGCCTGGGTCCTGCGTATGAACATATTCAGCTCGCGTCGCGCGAAGTACTGCGAATGCAGAAAGGAGGTCGTGCGGTCAGCCCTGGCGCTGCTTGTGGCGCGGGTTCTCGCAGATGACCATGACCCGACCGTGACGGCGGATCACCCTGCACTTGTCGCAGATCTTCTTGACGCTCGGCTTGACCTTCATTGGGTGAGGTTCTCCGGGTCAGTGCCATCACCCCGGGAGGCCCGGGGCGCGGGCAAGATCTACTTGTACCGGTAGACGATCCGGCCACGCGTCAGGTCGTACGGAGACAACTCCACCACGACCCGGTCGTCAGGGAGGATGCGGATGTAGTGCATACGCATCTTGCCGCTGATGTGTGCCAGGACCTGGTGGCCGTTCTGGAGCTCGACCTTGAACATGGCGTTCGGCAGAGACTCGACGACAGTGCCCTCGATCTCGATGGCACCTTGCTTCTTGGCCACGCTTCGCCCTTCGGAATCGACTACCTTGATCGACTCCCTTGCGTCCCTTACGGGCGCATGCAGGCATGCGGGTGCACGAGAGCCGACGAGTCAGTCTACGTCAGCGCCCCCGGAAAGACGAATCGGGGAAGTCTGCCCCGGTGGCCAGATCGTTAAGCACCGGGAAGGTGCACGCCTTCAGGGCGCGGGACTCTGTCGATATGCGGCTCCGCCGCGTGGGCGCGACCAGCCATCCACCGGCCGCAGCCGCCGGACAACGGAAAGCCGCTCCCCGGAGGGCGAACTCAGCCCAACGGATCCGGCGCGGCGACGATGCCGTACTCCGCCAGCTTCGCCTTGCCCCCGTCGGGAGCCGTGAGCACCAACGGCCCCTCCGCGGTCAGGGCAACCGAGTGCTCCCAGTGCGACGACCACGTGCCGTCGGTGGTGATGACGGTCCAGTCGTCGGAGAGGACCTCCGTCTTGGGCGTACCCAGGGACACCATCGGCTCGATCGCCAGGCAGAAGCCCGGAACCAGCTTCGGCCCCTTCCCCCGCCGCTTCTCGACGTAGTTCAGCAGGTGCGGATCCATGTGCATCTCGGTGCCGATGCCGTGGCCGCCGTAGTCCTCGATGATCCCGTACTTGCCGCCGCCGGGCTTCGGCTGCCGGCGGATGTACGTCTCGATCGCACGGGAGACGTCGACCAGACGATTCCCCTGCTTCATCGCCGCGATGCCCGCCCACATCGACTCCTCGGTCACCCGGGAGAGCTCGATCAGCTCCGGAGCGTGACCGGAGCCCACGAAGGCGGTGTAGGCGGCGTCGCCGTGCCAGCCGTCGATGATCGCGCCGCAGTCGATGGAGATGATGTCGCCGTCCTTGAGGACGACGTCCTCGGACGGGATGCCGTGCACCACGACCTCGTTCACCGAGGTGCAGATGGTCGCCGGGAACCCGCCGTAGCCGAGGAAGTTCGACTTGGCCCCGTGCTCCGCGAGCACCTTCCGCGCGACCTCGTCCAGATCCTTGGTGCTGGCTCCCGGCACAGCGGCCTCGCGCGTGGCCGCGTGAATGGCGGCGACGACCAGCCCCGCCTCACGCATCTTGGCGATCTGCTCGGGGCTCTTGATCTGCACCATGGGGACGGGGGCCTTTCTTGGGCTGGATAGAGGGGACTGCTTCAACCATAAGGGCGGAGCCGGCACGCCCCACCCCACGCAGCAGCCGCGGCCCCCTCACAGGGAACCGCGGCCTGAGCTACGTACGAGCTGCGAAAGCTCCTACTTGCCGTCCTCGTCACGCTTGAGCGCCTCCATGGCGCGCGCCGTGACCTCCTCGACCTTGCCCAGCGCGGAGATGGTGACGACCAGCCCCTGCGCCTTGTAGTAGTCGATGATCGGCTCGGTCTGCGTGTGGTAGACCTCCAGCCGCGTGCGGACGGTCTCCTCGGAGTCGTCGTCCCGCTGGTACAGCTCGCCGCCGCAGGCGTCGCAGACGCCCTCCTGCTTCGGCTGGCTGTACGTGACGTGGAAGACGTGGCTGGAGTCCTTGCGGCAAATGCGCCGCCCGGCGATCCGCTTGACGACCTCTTCCTCGGGGACCTCGAGATCCAGCACCGCGTCCAGCTTCATGCTCTCGGACTGGAGCATCTCGTCGAGCGCCTCGGCCTGGGACACATTGCGCGGAAAGCCGTCCAGCAGGAAGCCACCCTCGGCGTCCGGCTTCTCCATACGGTCCTTGGCCATCCCGATGGTGACCTCGTCCGGCACCAGGTTGCCCGCGTCCATGTAGGACTTCGCGAGCTTCCCGAGCTCCGTCTGCTGGCTGATGTTGGCGCGGAACAGGTCGCCCGTGGAGATGTGCGGGATCGACAGGTTCTTGGCGAGGAACGCGGCCTGCGTTCCCTTACCGGCACCCGGCGGCCCGACGAGGACGATACGCATCAGCGGAGGAACCCTTCGTAATTGCGCTGCTGGAGCTGGCTCTCGATCTGCTTCACGGTCTCGAGACCGACACCCACGATGATCAGGATGCTGGTCCCGCCGAACGGGAAGTTCTGGTTTGCCCCGAAACCAGCCAACGCCATCGTCGGCACGAGAGCGATCAGACCCAAGTACAGCGAGCCCGGCCAAGTGATCCGGTTGAGCACATAAGAAAGGTACTCAGCGGTCGGTCGGCCAGCCCGGATGCCCGGGATGAAGCCACCATACTTCTTCATGTTGTCCGCGACTTCCTCGGGGTTGAACGAGATAGCCACGTAGAAGAAAGCGAAGAAGATGATCAGGAAGAAGTAGAGGACGATGTGCAGCGGCGCGTCCGTCTTCGCGAGATTCGCCTCGATCCAGCTCTTCCAGCCGGAGGTTCCACCGGCGAACTGCGCGATCAGCGCCGGGATGTAGAGCAGCGACGAGGCAAAGATCACAGGGATGATGCCCGCCTGGTTGACCTTCAGCGGAATGTACGTCGACGTACCGCCATAGGACCGGCGGCCGATCATGCGCTTTGCGTACTGGACCGGAATACGGCGCTGAGCCTGCTCGACGAAGACCACCAGGCCGACCATGAACAGACCGACGGCGATGACGGTGGCGAACTCGATCCAGCCGCCCGCCAGGTCACCCTCCTGCTTGATGGACCACAGGGCCGACGGGAAGGTCGCGGCGATCGAGATGAACATCAGGATCGACATGCCGTTGCCGATGCCGCGGTCGGTGATGAGCTCACCGAGCCACATGACGGTGGCCGTACCGGCGGTCATGGTGATGACCATCACGACGGTGGTGAAGATCGAGCGGTCCGGCACGATCTGGCCGGCGACCTGGCAGTTCTGGAAGAGCGCGCCGCTGCGGGCGGTGGCCACCAGGCCGGTGCCCTGAAGGATGGCGAGCGCCACGGTCAGGTACCGGGTGTACTGGGTGATCTTCGCAGTACCGGCCTGACCCTCCTTCTTGAGGGCTTCCAGACGCGGGATCACCACGGTCAGCAACTGAAGGATGATGCTCGCCGTGATGTACGGCATGATGCCGAGCGCGAAGATCGTGATCTGAAGCAGTGCGCCGCCGCTGAACATGTTGACCAGACCGAAGAGGCCCTGGTTGGCGTTCGCCTGATCGATGCAGATCTGGACGGCCCTGTAGTCGACGCCGGGGATCGGGATGTGTGTACCGATCCGGTAGATCACGATGATGCCGAGCGTGAAGAGCAGCTTCTTGCGCAGGTCGGGCGTCTTGAACGCCCGGGCGAACGCGGTGAGCACGGTGCCTCCTGCGACCCCCGCGCTACTGCGTCAAGGGTGACGGTCTTGAGGTTCGACTAATAGGAACGACTTAGCTAACGGTCAACTGCCGCTCAGAGTGCCCCATAAGAAGCACTCCGTAAAAGTGGGCAGTGCAGGCCACCATACCGGCGAGACTGCCCCCCTTGGAACGACCAACCGGGGATACCCCATTTGTGGGGTATCCCCGGTCGGGATCGCTCAAGTCATCGAGACGCCTGATGTGTTCAGACGAGCTCGGTGACGGTGCCGCCGGCGGCGGTGATCTTCTCCTTGGCGGAGCCGGAGACGGCGTCGACCGTCACCTGCAGCGCCACGGAGATCTCGCCCTGGCCGAGGACCTTGACGAGGCTGTTCTTGCGAACGGCACCCTTGGCCACGAGACCCTCGACGGTGACCTCGCCACCCTCGGGGTACAGCGCGGCCAGCTTGTCGAGGTTCACGACCTGGAACTCGGTCTTGAACGGGTTCTTGAAGCCCTTCAGCTTCGGAAGACGCATGTGGAGGGGCATCTGGCCACCCTCGAAGCGCTCCGGAACCTGGTAGCGAGCCTTCGTACCCTTGGTACCACGACCGGCCGTCTTACCCTTCGACGCCTCACCACGACCCACACGGGTCTTGGCGGTCTTGGCGCCCGGGGCGGGACGGAGGTTGTGGATCTTGAGCGGGTTGTTCTCCGCCATGATCAGTCGACCTCCTCGACCGTCACGAGGTGGCGGACGGTGTGCACCATGCCGCGGAACTCGGGGCGGTCCTCCTTGACGACCTGCGTGTTGATCCCCTTGAGACCAAGGGAACGCAGGGTGTCACGGTGGTTCTGCTTGCTGCCGATGTAGGACTTGACCTGCGTAATCTTGAGCTGCGCCATGATTACGCACCCGCCCCGGCACGCGCACGGAGAAGAGCCGCGGGGGCGACGTCCTCGAGCGGCAGACCACGGCGGGCCGCGACCTCCTCGGGACGCTGCAGGCCCTTGAGGGCCTCCACGGTCGCGTGCACGATGTTGATCGCGTTGTCGGAGCCGAGCGACTTCGACAGGATGTCGTGGATACCGGCGCACTCGAGCACGGCACGCACCGGACCACCGGCGATAACACCGGTACCGGGCGACGCGGGCTTCAGGAGCACAACGCCGGCAGCCTTCTCACCCTGGATCGGGTGCGGGATGGTGCCCTGGATACGGGGGACCTTGAAGAAGTGCTTCTTGGCCTCCTCAACACCCTTGGCGATGGCGGCCGGCACCTCCTTGGCCTTGCCGTAACCGACACCCACGGTGCCGTCACCGTCGCCCACCACGACCAGCGCGGTGAAGCTGAAGCGACGACCACCCTTCACAACCTTGGCGACACGGTTGATCGCGACAACGCGCTCAACGTAAGCGGTCTTCTCGGCGGCAGCTGCGCCGCCGTCACGGCCCTTCCGGTCCCGCCGCTCGCCGCCACCGGCACCGCCACCGCGGCGCTGGGGTCCAGCCATTGGAATTACCTCTCTCTTTTTCCGCTAGCTACGGAAGCGGCTCAGAACTTGAGCCCGGCTTCGCGGGCGGCGTCCGCCAGGGCGGCGATGCGCCCGGCGTACTGGTTGCCACCACGGTCGAATACGACAGCCTCGACGCCCGCGGCCTTGGCACGCTCGGCGACCAGGGCGCCGACCTGCTTGGCCTGCGCGGACTTGTCGCCCTCGCCACCGCGGATCGAGGTGTCCAGGGTGGACGCCGACGCAAGGGTGTGACCCTTGAGGTCGTCGATCACCTGGGCCACGATGTGGCGGTTGGAGCGGGTCACGACCAGACGCGGACGCTCCGCCGTACCGTTGATCCGCTTGCGGATCCGGATGTGACGGCGCTTGATCGCGGCGCGCTTGTAGGCGTCGCCCTTGAGGATCTTCTGTCCGTATGCCATGGCTTACTTACCCGCCTTTCCGACCTTGCGGCGGATGACTTCGCCCTCGTACTTGACGCCCTTGGCCTTGTACGGGTCGGGCTTGCGCAGCTTGCGGATGTTGGCCGCAACCTCGCCGACCTTCTGCTTGTCGATGCCCTCGACCGAGAACCGGGTGGGGGCCTCCACCTTGAAGGTGATGCCCTCGGGGGCCTCGACGGTGATCGGGTGGCTGTAGCCCAGAGCGAACTCCAGGTTCGAACCCTTGGCCGTCACGCGGTAACCGACACCGCTGATCTCGAGCTTCTTCACGTAACCCTGGGTCACGCCGGTGATCATGTTCGCCACCAGCGTGCGGGACAGGCCGTGCAGGGCCTTGTTCTGACGCTCGTCGTTGGGGCGGGTGACGTTCAGGACGCCGTCCTCACCCTTGGCGATGTCGATCGGCGCGGCAACGGTGTGGGTCAGCGTGCCCTTGGGGCCCTTGACCGAGACCGTACGGCCGTCGATGGTGACGTCCACGCCGGCGGGAACCGTGATGGGGAGCTTGCCAATACGCGACATAGCTGTTTCCTCCGTTCCCTTCCGCTACCAGACGTAGGCGAGGACTTCCCCACCCACGCCCTTCTTGCCGGCCTGCTTGTCGGTGAGGAGCCCGTGGGACGTGGAGATGATCGCCACGCCGAGGCCGCCGAGCACCTTCGGCAGGTTGGTGGACTTCGCGTACACCCGGAGACCGGGCTTGGAGATCCGCTTGATGCCCGCGATGGAGCGCTCACGGTTGGGGCCGAACTTCAGCTCCAGGACGAGGTTCTTGCCGACCTCGGCGTCCTCGACCTTCCAGCCCGTGATGAAGCCCTCCTGCTGGAGGATCTCCGCGATGTGCGACTTGATCTTCGATGCCGGCATCGTCACGGAGTCGTGGTATGCCGAGTTCGCGTTCCGCAGACGCGTAAGCATGTCTGCGATCGGATCAGTCATGGTCATGAATTGGCCTTCGGCCTCTCTCGCCGGGGTTTCCTGGTGCGCCATCCCTCTCCCCGATCCGAGACGGGACGGGTGCGGCGCGGTGGACCTACGGCGTAGTAAGTCGTACGGGCGACCGTCAGGCGCCCAACCCTCCAAGCCTAAGCCATGAAGAGGAGGGCGCCTGACACGCCCAGTGCTTACCGAGAGCCTCTGGAATCCCTAAAAGCGGGACTACCAGGAGCTCTTGGTCACGCCCGGCAGCTCGCCACGGTGAGCCATCTCACGAAGGCACACGCGGCACAGGCCGAACTTGCGGTACACGGAGTGGGGACGGCCACAACGCTGGCAGCGCGTGTAGCCACGCACGCCGAACTTGGGCTTGCGAGCAGCCTTCGCGATCAGAGCCTTCTTCGCCATCTCGCTCACGCCTCCTTGAAGGGGAAGCCGAGGTGACGAAGGAGCGCGCGGCCCTCAGCGTCGTTGGTCGCCGTGGTCACCACGGTGATGTCCATACCCCGGGTGCGGTCGATCTTGTCCTGGTCGATCTCGTGGAACATGACCTGCTCGGTGAGACCGAAGGTGTAGTTGCCACGGCCGTCGAACTGCTTGGGGGACAGACCACGGAAGTCGCGGATGCGCGGCAGCGCGAGCGACAGGGTGCGGTCCAGGAACTCCCACATGCGGTCGCCACGGAGCGTGACGTGGGCACCGATCGGCTGGCCCTCACGCAGCTTGAACTGCGCGATGGACTTGCGGGCCTTGGTGACGGCCGGCTTCTGACCGGTGATCGTGGTGAGGTCGCGGATGGCGCCCTCGATCAGCTTGGAGTCGCGGGCGGCGTCGCCCACACCCATGTTGACCACGATCTTGACGAGGCCGGGGATCTGCATGACGTTCTCGTACTTGAACTCGTCACGCAGCTTGCCCGCGATCTCCTCGCGGTACTTCTGCTTCAGACGCGGAGTGGTGGTGGTAGCCATCAGATGTCCTCACCCGTCCGCTTGGCAACGCGGATCTTGTTGCCTTCGTCGTCGAAGCGGTAACCGACACGCGTGACGACCTTGTTGCCGTCCTTCTCAACGACCAGCTGGACGTTGGAGACGTGGATCGGCGCCTCGGTCGTGACGATGCCGCCGGCCTGGGAACCGCGAGCGGTCGGGCCGGCCTTGGTGTGCTTCTTGACCCGGTTGACACCCTCGACCAGGACGCGCTCGTCGCGCGGGTAAGCGGCAATGACCTTGCCCTGCTTGCCCTTGTCCTTGCCGGTGATGACCTGGACCAGGTCGCCCTTCTTGATCTTCATGCTTACAGCACCTCCGGCGCGAGCGAGATGATCTTCATGAACTTCTTCTCGCGCAGCTCACGGCCGACGGGGCCGAAGATACGGGTGCCGCGAGGGTCGCCGTCGTTCTTCAGAATGACGGCGGCGTTCTCGTCGAAGCGGATGTACGAGCCGTCCGGACGGCGGCGCTCCTTGACGGTGCGAACGATGACCGCCTTGACGACGTCACCCTTCTTCACGTTGCCACCGGGGATCGCGTCCTTGACGGTGGCGACGATGACGTCACCGATGCCCGCGTAGCGGCGACCGGAGCCACCGAGCACACGGATGCAAAGGATCTCCTTCGCACCAGTGTTGTCGGCGACACGCAGTCGCGACTCCTGCTGGATCACGTCTATCTCCTGTTTGTCTGCCGGTTCCCCGGGTGGGTGTGCAAGTTACCCACCCACCCGGAGCCTGGCGGAACTGACCTGCGGGTTTGCCCGCAGGAAATTACTTGGCCTTCTCGAGGATCTCGACGACGCGCCAGCGCTTCGTCGCGGACAGCGGCCGGGTCTCCGCGAGGAGGACACGGTCGCCGACACCCGCGGCGTTCTGCTCGTCGTGCGCCTTGAGCTTGTTGGTACGGCGGATGACCTTGCCGTACAGCGCGTGCTTGACGCGGTCCTCGACGGCGACGACGACGGTCTTGTCCATCTTGTCGCTGACGACGAGACCCTCACGGGTCTTGCGGAAGCCGCGGGCCTCTGCAGTCTGCTCAGTCACGTTGCTCTCACTCATCAGGCGCTCTCCACCGTCTCGATGCCCAGCTCGCGCTCACGCATCAGGGTGTAGATCCGCGCGATGTCCTTACGGACGGCCTTGAGCCGACCGTGGTTCTCGAGCTGACCCGTCGCCGCCTGGAAGCGGAGGTTGAACAGCTCTTCCTTGGCCTCGCGGAGCTTCGCCAGAAGCTCCTCGTTGCCCAGTTCGCGCAGCTCGGACGCCTTGGTACCGGCCGACATCACGCTTCACCTGCCTCGCGCTTGACGATCCGGCACTTCATCGGCAGCTTGTGGGCCGCACGAGTCAGAGCTTCACGCGCAATCTTCTCGTTCGGGTAGGACAGCTCGAACATCACCCGACCCGGGTGAACGTTCGCGATCCACCACTCCGGCGAACCCTTACCGGAACCCATGCGGGTCTCGGCAGGCTTCTTCGTCAGCGGGCGGTCCGGGTAGATGTTGATCCAGACCTTGCCGCCACGCTTGATGTGGCGGGTCATCGCGATACGGGCCGCCTCGATCTGGCGGTTGGTCACGTACGCCGGCGTGAGGGCCTGGATGCCGTACTCGCCGAACGCAACCGTCGTACCGCCCTTGGCCTGACCACGGCGCTTCGGGTGGTGCTGCTTGCGGTGCTTGACCCTACGGGGGATCAGCATGTCGGTCAGGCCTCCGTTCCGGTGCTCTCAGCCGGAGCGGACGCGGGAGCCTCGGCCTTGGGGGCCTCGGCGCCGGCAGCCTGCTGCGGCTTGCGACCGCGCCGCTCGCCACCACGGCCACCACGGGCCGGGCGGTCGGCACCACCACGGGCCGGGCGGTTACCCGCACGGGCCGCAGCGTTCTCGGCGCGGACCTCGGCGATGTTCTTGACATCGCCCTTGTAGATCCAGACCTTCACACCGATGCGGCCGAAGGTCGTCTTGGCCTCGAAGAAGCCGTAGTCCACGTTCGCGCGGAGCGTGTGCAGGGGCACGCGGCCCTCGCGGTAGAACTCCGAGCGGGACATCTCGGCGCCACCGAGGCGGCCACCGCACTGGATCTTGATGCCCTTGGCGCCGGCCTTCATGGCGGACTGCATGCTCTTGCGCATGGCCCGACGGAAGGAGACGCGGGAGGAGAGCTGCTCGGCAACGGCCTGGGCAACCAGCTGAGCGTCGGTCTCGGGGTTCTTGACCTCGAGGATGTTCAGCTGGACCTGCTTGCCCGTGAGCTTCTCGAGGTCACCGCGGATGCGGTCGGCCTCGGCGCCACGGCGGCCGATGACGATGCCCGGACGAGCGGTGTGGATGTCCACCCGCACGCGGTCACGGGTGCGCTCGATCTCAACCTTCGAGATACCGGCGCGCTCCATGCCGGACGTCATCATCCGACGGATGGCGACGTCTTCCTTGACGTAGTCCTTGTACAGCTTGTCGGCGTACCAACGCGACTTGAAGTCGGTCGTGACACCGAGCCGGAACCCATGCGGGTTTACCTTCTGGCCCATTACCGGGTTCCTTCCTTGCTGCTGACGACCACGGTGATGTGGCTGGTCCGCTTGCGGATCCGGTAGGCACGGCCCTGGGCACGCGGACGGAACCGCTTCAGGGTCGGGCCCTCGTCGACGTACGCCTCGCTGATGACCAGCGAGGAGGCGTCCGTGTGGTCGTAGTTGTGCGCGGCGTTGGCAATGGCGCTGTCGAGCACCTTGCCGACCGGCACGGAGGCTGCCTGCGGAGCGAATCGCAGAACAGCCTGAGCCTCCGTGGCATCCATGCCACGGATAAGGTCCACCACGCGGCGGGCCTTCATGGGCGTAACGCGGATGTACCGCGCCTGGGCCCTGGCTTCCATGGTTGTCCCTCTCAGTTACTTACGTGTCTGAATGCGATCCGCTACTAGCGGCGCTTCGACTTCCGGTCGTCCTTGACGTGGCCCCGGAAGGTGCGCGTCGGCGAGAACTCGCCGAGCTTGTGGCCGACCATCGACTCGGTGACGAACACCGGGATGTGGGTCTTGCCGTTGTGCACCGCGAGCGTGTGGCCGAGCATGGCCGGCACGATCATGGAGCGACGGGACCAGGTCTTGATGACGTTCTTGGTGCCGGCTTCGTTCTGAGCATCCACCTTCTTGGCGAGGTGCTCGTCGACGAAGGGCCCCTTCTTGAGACTGCGCGGCATCTAAACCCGCTCCTAGCGCTTCTTGTTCGTCTTGCGGCGGCGGACGATGTACTTGTTCGAAGCCTTCTTCGGCGAACGAGTACGACCCTCCTTCTGACCCCACGGGGAGACCGGGTGGCGACCACCGGAGGTCTTGCCCTCACCACCACCGTGCGGGTGGTCAACCGGGTTCATCGCCACACCGCGAACGGTCGGGCGCACGCCCAGCCAGCGCTTGCGGCCGGCCTTGCCCCAGTTGATGTTGCTCTGCTCGGCGTTGCCGACCTCGCCGACGGTGGCGCGGCAGCGCACGTCGACCAGGCGGATCTCACCGGACGGCATGCGGAGGTGGGCCATCTGGCCCTCCTTCGCGAGCAGCTGCACGGAGGCACCGGCGGAGCGGGCGAACTTGGCACCGCCACCGGGACGGAGCTCGATCGCGTGGATCGTGGTACCGACCGGGATGTTGCGGAGCGCCAGGTTGTTGCCCGGCTTGATGTCGGCCCCGGGACCGTTCTCGACGCGGTCACCCTGCTGCAGGTTGCGCGGGGCGAGGATGTAGCGCTTCTCGCCGTCGGCGTAGTGCAGCAGCGCGATGCGCGCGGTGCGGTTGGGGTCGTACTCGATGTGCGCGACCTTCGCCGGCACGCCGTCCTTGTCGTGACGACGGAAGTCGATCACTCGGTAGGCGCGCTTGTGTCCGCCACCCTGGTGGCGAACGGTCACACGACCGGCGTTGTTACGGCCGCCCTTGCTGTGCAGGGGGCGGACCAGCGACTTCTCCGGCGTGGACCGCGTGACCTCGACGAAGTCGGCGACGCTGGAACCACGACGGCCCGGCGTAGTCGGCTTGTACTTGCGGATTCCCATTTCTCAGTCCTCGTCCGATATCGGACGATCCGGACCGCCCTTAGGCGGTCGGACCGCCGAAGATGTCGATACGGTCGCCCTCGGCGAGGGTCACGATCGCGCGCTTGGTCGCCGCACGCTGGCCGAAGCCGGTGCGGGTCCGCTTGCGCTTGCCCTGGCGGTTGATCGTGTTGACCCCGGTGACCTTGACCGAGAAGACCGCCTGGACGGCCTGCTTGATCTGGGTCTTGTTGGCGTTCGGGTCGACGATGAACGTGTACTTGTTCTCGTCCAGGAGCGCGTAGCTCTTCTCCGACACGACCGGCTTCAGCAGCACGTCACGGGGGTCCGTGTACGCCTTGCTGGCCGGGGTGACGACGGTGTTCTTGCCCTCTGCGGCGTGGCGACGCGCCTTGGCGACGCGCGCGGCCTTGGCGGCCTTCGCAGCCTTGGAGGCAATGCTCGGGTGACGCGTAGCCATCAGGCCTCGCTCCCTTCGGTGTCAGCGGCCTTGGGGCCAGACACGAAGGACTCGAACGCGGCCTGGGTGAAGACCACGTCGTCCGAGACGAGAACGTCGTACGTGTTCAGCTGGCCCGGCTCCAGGATGTGGACCTGGGGCAGGTTGCGGGCGGACAGCCACGCGGCCTCGTCGGCACGCTCGACGACCAGGAGCAGGTTCTTGCGCTCCGAGATCTTGCCGAACAGCGACTTGGCGGCCTTCGTGGACGGGGTCTCGCCCTCGATGACGCCGGAGACGACGTGGATGCGGTTGTTGCGGGCCCGGTCGGTGAGGGCGTGGCGCAGGGCCGCGGCCTTCATCTTCTTCGGGGTCCGCTGCGAGTAGTCACGCGGCACGGGACCGTGCACGACGCCACCACCGGCGAACTGCGGCGCGCGGGTCGAGCCCTGACGGGCGCGACCGGTGCCCTTCTGGCGGTAAGGCTTCTTGCCACCACCACGGACCTCGCCACGCGTCTTGGTCTTGTGCGTGCCCTGGCGGGCAGCGGCCAGCTGTGCGACGACGACCTGGTGAAGCAGCGGAACGCTGATCTTCTCTACGTCGAAGATCTCCGCGGGGAGCTCGACGGAACCGGCCTTGTCGCCCGCCGGCGAAAGGATGTCAACAGTGCTCATCGGTTACCTCAGGCCCCCTTGGCCGCGGTGCGGACCAGGACGAGGCCGCCGTTCGGACCGGGAACCGCGCCCTTGATGAGCAGCAGACCCTTCTCCGCGTCAACGGCGTGGACGGTCAGGTTCTGGGTGGTGACCCGCTCGTTGCCCATACGACCCGCCATGCGGAGGCCCTTGAACACACGGCCCGGGGTGGCGCAGCCACCGATGGAACCGGGAGAGCGGTGCTTGCGCTGGGTGCCGTGACCGGCGCCGAGGCCCTTGAAGTTGTGACGCTTCATGACACCGGCGAAGCCCTTGCCCTTGCTCTTGCCGGTCACGTCGACCTTGATGCCGGCCTCGAACACCTCGGCGGTGATCTCCTGGCCGAGGGTGTACTCGCTGGCGTCAGCGGTACGGATCTCGACGAGGTGGCGGCGGGGAGTGACGTCGGCCTTGGCGAAGTGGCCCTTGAGGGGCTTGTTCACCTTGCGCGGGTCGATCTCGCCGAACGCGATCTGGACGGACTCGTAGCCGTCGGCGTCGTTCGTACGGACCTGGGTGACGACGTTGGGGCCGGCCTTGACGACGGTGACCGGAACAACACGGTTGTTCTCGTCCCACACCTGCGTCATGCCGAGCTTCTCGCCCAGGATGCCCTTGATCTGCTTAGCCATTCTCAGATCACCGACCCTCAGAGCTTGATCTCGATGTCGACACCGGCCGGGAGGTCGAGTCGCATCAGAGAGTCAACGGTCTTGGGCGTCGGGTCGAGGATGTCGATCAGGCGCTTGTGCGTGCGCATCTCGAAGTGCTCGCGCGAGTCCTTGTACTTGTGCGGCGACTTGATGACGCAGTACACGTTCTTCTCAGTGGGCAGCGGCACCGGGCCCGCGACCGACGCACCAGTGCGGGTCACCGTCTCGACGATCTTCTTCGCCGAGGAGTCGATGACCTCGTGGTCGTAGGCCTTGAGCCGGATGCGGATCTTCTGTCCCGCCATGGCTACTCCGTAGTCCTGTCTCTCTTACGCTCTGGAACCCGGTGTTCCCTTGATGTCCGCCGACCCACGCGGTCGGGCGTGTCGCGCTCCCGCTGACACAGATGCCCCTTGTTCGAGCATCCCTTGCCTGGGAACACGGCCCTTCCGGAACCGCAAGCCGGGGGCGGAAGGCCCACCGGGTGCCTGGCCGGTGCTGCGCTGACACTTCCCGGAAGATTCCCGTACGTCCGCCCCAGCGCTGCCTTACGGCAGTTAGGGCGACGAGTACTGTGGGACTCGCTTCCAGTCCTCCCGGCGGGAGGCGCGCAGCATCAACACTCGACCGAGCAACCCCGCTAGTCTGCCATACGGGGCAGGGGGCTGGCCAATCGAGCCGGAGAGGATACCCCGGGAGTGACGCAGGTCAAACGCGGGCCCTCCGCGCGCCCCCGTCCACCCGCTCCGCCCACCGCTCTTCGGTCGACCGCACGGAAGCCCTCAATGATCAGCACAGGCACCCCCGCATGCGACAATTACCGATATTCTACGCTCTGCACATAAAGAGGACGGAATGTCGGAAATCTTCGACGTGTACAGGCACCTGTCGGCAGCCCAGAAGTCCTCCAAGGGGGTCTCCCTCTACACCCGATTCGTCAATCGACCGGCCGGCCGCATGCTGGCGGCGATGGCCTATCGCAGCGAGATCACCCCGAACCAGGTGACCGTCCTCGGCGCCTGCTTCACCTTCCCGGCGTTGGCGGCCGTGGCGCTGTTGCCGCCCTCGCCGGTGATGGCGGTCATGGTGTTCGCGGCACTGGCGCTGGGCTTCGCCCTCGACGCGGCGGACGGACAGCTGGCACGCAGCCGGAGCACGGAGAGCGCCCGGGGCGAGTGGCTGGACCACGTTGTCGACACCGTCAAGATCATGGGCGTTCACATGGCGGTGCTGGTGTCGTTCTACCGCTTCTTCGACCTGTCCGGCGACGCCTTCCTCGTCGTGCCCATGGCCTTCCAGCTGGCGGCCGTCGTCATCCTCTTCGGCGGGATCCTGACCGAGAAGCTGAAGCGGCAGACGGGAAGAGTGGCCGCGCCGGCGCCGCCCTCGACGCTGCGGGCCGTGGTCCTTCTTCCCGTCGACTACGGCATGGTCTGTGTCAGCTTCCTATTCCTGGCTGATCAGGACCTCTTTCTCGGCGTCTACTGCGCCTTGCTCGTAGCCCACGTCCTGTTCGCGGGCGCCTTCCTTGTGAAGTGGTTCCGGGAACTGACCTGATGGCGGACCGGGGCGGTTCGCCAAGGTCAGGAGGTCGAGGGCGCGGCGTAGCAGAGTGCTCGAGGTTTGGGCGGTGTAGGGGAAGTAGAGGACGTCCACACCGACCTTCGCGAATTCCGTCTCGAGGGATTTCCAGACGTCGGTTCCGAGCCAGTCGTCACCTTTGAAGATGACGTCGAAACCGACCTCCTTCCAGATCTCGATCTTGTCGCTCACCGTCGCCACATAGATCTCGTCGACGTAGCGAATGCTGCGGACGATCTCCATTCGCTCGGAGAGCGGTACGACGGGGGGCCTGCCCTTCAGGTGCACGACCAGATCGTCGCAGCAGACACCCGCGACGAGTCGGTCGCAGTGCTCCCGGGCCCGGCGCAGGATGTTGAGATGGCCCACGTGGAAGAGGTCGAAGACGCCCGGCGCGTAACCGAGACGTTCTCCCATCACTGCCCCCCGGCGGCAGCGGTCACATTGAGCCGTTCCGACCTGGGCGAGGTGTTCCTGCCGTCGGTGACGGCGATCCGGTAGGTGTGGCGAGAGCCGGGTGCGACGGAGTCCGTGTACGTCATGTCGGGGCGGTTCCACCAGACGGAGCGCTGCTTCGGCGAGGCCACGAGGACGCCGTCACGGTAGATCCGGTACGTCAGCTCCGCGTCGTCCCGGTCCCAGGCGGTGCGCCAGCCGAGCGTGACCTTGCCGGCCTTGTTCTCCTTGACCGTGAGCGTGGGAGCCGCTTCGGGGGTTCCGGTGTCGGGGGCGGCCGCGAAGCGGGTCAGGCTCTGCTGCGGCTTTTCGTTGACGGTGGTGAATTCCCCACCGGCCCAAAGGATCTCGCCGGCCACTTCCAGTACTCGGGGCCCCTGCCCCTCACCGGTTCCTCCGTTCGTGTCGGGGAACCAGTGCTGGATGTGCATGTCCCGGGCCGACTGGGCCAGCAGGTGCTGCCGGTTTCCGCCCTCGTGCTCGGGGAAACCCCCGGGGGTGGCGTCGCAGTCGTGGGCGTGGGATCCGCTGTAGACGACGCCCTTGTGCACGGCGACGGCCTGGGTGGCGCCCCGGCAGTTGTCCTTCCACAGCATCGCGTTGTCGGACAGACGTCCGGCGATACGGCCATCGAAGACGCCGGTTCCCCTGCCCTCCGCCGCCACGTAGAAGTTGTTCTCGTCGCGTGTCAGTGCCTTCACCACCGATCTGGCCGGCAGCCACAGCGGGAATTCTGACAGCGTCGCGCCGGTCGAAGGATGCAGAGCGACCAGGGCGTGGATCAGGTTGTCGTTCACCTCGACGAAGTCACCGCCGACCAGGATCTTCCCGTGCTCGGGTGCGGCCACGATGGCCCGGACCGGCAGGTCGATGTCCGCGTCGAACGGCAGGAGCGAGCCGTCGGGCCTGACCGCGGCGATGCTGTTCCTGGTCTGGTTGTTGACCAGCGTGAAGTCTCCACCCAGGTAGACCGCGGAGTCCGTGGTCTCGATGGCCCGGACGGTCGCCGAGGCGATCGGACGGAACTCCTTGCGCAGCGAGCAGTCGGCCGTGTTGATGGCGGCCGTGCTGCCCAAGCCGGTCTCGTCGACCTTGCCGAACGAGCCGCCGACGTAGAGCACCTTGCCGTCTCGCGACGCCTTCAGCGCCCGTACGGTGTTCTCGCCCCCCGTGAACGAGTGGGCGCAGGGCAGCAGCGCGCCGGTGGCGGCGTCGAACGCGGCGAAGTTCGTGCGAGGGACCTCCTTCTCGCCGGGCTTCGCGCCAGGGGGGCGGACCTTGCTGAAGCTGCCGCCGACATACACGACACCGCGTGCGTACTCGAGCGACCAGACGATGCCGTCCGTCTGCCAGGTCGGCAAGGGATCGGCGGTCATGGTCTTCTCGCCGTCGGCTGCCGACGCACCGGCGGACAGGAGCGACGTGGCCGCGAGGAAGACCGCCGTGGAAGCCGCGGTGCCGATCCTCGTCCTGCGATTTCTGAGGTGCATGAGCTGTCCCGGAGATGAGGGATACGGAGGGTGGATTACCGGGTGGAGGGAGGAATTTCGGGGTGAGAGGGCGGAATTACAGGGTGCGGAGGGTTGAATTGCAGGGAATTCGGTCTTCCGGCGGTTTTACGAGGCGCGCTCACGGAGCACGCCGACCAGTTCACTCAGCCCCAACGCGGCTCGAAAACGGGACAAACTTATACTGAAAACAGACATTCCCAGGGCGATTCCGACGGCGAGTCCGACCGCCGTGTCGCCCGCCAGCAGCCTGACGGGAAGCACGAGAGCCCCCGTGAGGCAGAGACCGGCGACGGCGGCGGTGAGGTACCCGCGGTCGACGATCGTGAAGCCCGGATGGCGTCGCACCAGGACGGCGGAGACGAGGTTCTCCACGACGATCGCCGCTCCCCAGGACAGGGCGGCTCCCAGGACCCCCCACCGGGGCACGGTGAGGATGCCGACGGCCAGCTGCACCGCGAACGCGGCGCCGGTGACCACGAGATGCCATGAGCTGCGGCCCGCCATGAGCAGCACCGTCTGCGCGTTGCCCACGCCGACGTTGATCGCCGAGGCCGCACAGAGCACCACCAGGGCAACCGCCCCCTGCTCGAACTCCGGGCCGAACAACGAGAGCACCGTCTTGGGGAAGCTCGTGAGGAGCACGAGCAGGGGCCAGGAGAACAACACGATCCAGCGCGTCGAGATGCGATGGAGGTGGCAGGCCTGTGCGATCTCGTCCACGGCGAGCAGCCGGCTGATCTCCGGAGCGACGGCCAGCCGGATGGCGAGCTGGAGCAGAGTCGCCGCGACGATGACGCGGCCGACGGCCGTGTAGATGCCCGCCTCTTCACTCGTGGCCAGGGACGACAGCAGGACGACACCCACCCATACGGCGCTGATGTCGAACACGGAGGAGATCGCCCGAGGTGCCGCGAACGCCCAGAATCCCCGGCGGGCAGCGGCCACTTCGGGTCCGGTCGGAGGTCTGCGGTGCGTACGGTGGCACCGGCGCAGCGCGAACCAGGTGGCGACGGCGCCGGCCATGGAGGGGATGAGCCAGGCGGATGCCAGGCTCAGCACGCTCGGAGTCAGGAACGCGACCGGCACGGCGATCAGCACGCGCAGGACCGGTTTGCCGACCTGCTCGACGCCCACGAACGGCACCACCGTGCCGTAGCCCTGAGTGGCGCCCAGCAGGATCAGGGACACCGTGGCCAGGGGGAGGAACAGCGCGAAGAGCCGGACCAGGGTGACCGCGTCCTGCGGTGCGAGGTTCGGCAGCAGCGAAGTGGCGGTCGACGGCGACAGGAACAGCAGCGCCGCGGCCGCCGTGCTCGCCGCGGCTCCCGGTACGACGGCACTGCGCACCAGGGCGCTCACCTGGTGGCCGCCGCCGGTGGCCACGTCGCGGGACACGAAGCGCACCAGCCCTGTGTCGGCACCGAGCTTGCAGGTGTTGCTGAGGATGGTGAAGACGGCGACGCCCGTGAACACGGCCCCCGATCCGTGCGCGCCGAGGGCACGCGTGACCAGGGCGACCAGGAGGTACCCGAACGTGGCGTTGACCACCGCACCGAGGAAGCCCCACCACCCGCCTCGCGCGGTGGCGGCGACGCCGCACCGGGCGGCCGTCCCTACGGTGGCGGGAACAACCGTTCCGGCGGCGCTCATCGCGAGGCGGTGAGCGTGTCGTCCTGCGTGGAGGCGTCCTGCTGCGACGGGGCGAGCTTCTCCTCCTGTGGTCCGCCGTCGGCCTGATGCGGCGGTGCGGGCCGGTCCCCGGCCCCGGCGGCGGGCGCGGCCGATGCCCTGAACCGGCGCAGCTCTGTCAGCAGACGGGCTTGGCCGGCGTCCAGGGCTCGGCGCAGTCGGCTCCGCGGTGTGCCGGTGTCGAGCACCGCGCCCACGATGTGTCCGCCCGAGCAGCTGATCAGATCGCGCACCTGCTTGAGGTCGTCGCGCCTGGTGCGGTCCAGGCCGCCGACCACGAGGACGCCGTCCACGCGCTGGGCGACCGCCAGCCCGTCGGTGTGCTCGAGCAGGGGCCGAGTGACGACGAGGGCCGACCTTCCGGAGTCGGTGTCCGGCAGTGCGCGCGTCACCGCGGAGGGCGCCAGGGCTTCGTCGGTCGTGGTGCCGCCGCTGCGGTACGGGAAGAGCGTGAATCGCCCGGCCGTGCCCGCGTCGACGACGACCCGGCCCTCGGGGCTCCCGGCCGTCTCGGCGTCGGCATCGGGACCGCCGGCCACTGTCCGCAGACGTGCCGAGAGGCCCGGACTGCCGGCCGTCGCATCCACCAGCAGTACGTCCTCACCGGCCTCGGCGAACGCGGCGGCGAGGTTCACCGCGGCGGCCTCGGCGGCCCGGTCCTGCTTCGGTGCCACGACCAGGAGGGTTCCCCTGGCCGTGCGGTTCTCGTCGTGCCGGAGCCGGAAGGCGAGAGCCCGGTAGGCCTCCGCGAGGCTGCCGCCGACCCGGCCGACCTGCACCAGTTCGCCGTCCGGGTCGGATGGCGGGAGGAGGCCCAGCACCGGAGCGCCGAGGGCTCCTCGGACATCGCCGATCGAGCGTGCCCGCGGTTCGAGTGCGGCGCACAGCCAGGCGAGGAAGGTGCCGAGGACCAGGCCACCCACCAGGCCGATACCGATGAGCGCGGCGGGGCCCGGTCCCGAGGGCCGGTCCGGCGGTTCGGCCCTGCGCACCACCTCGCCCGCGGTGGTGTCGTAGGTTCTGATGTCCGAGATCCGCTTGTGCAGTGCGCTGGTCTGGTCCCGCAGACCGGCGGCCGCGGCCTCGTCGCCCTTGGCGGTCTTCCGCTTCGCCAGCACGGCGATCTGCTGCTCCAGCCCACCGGTCATCCGCTTGACCATGGCATGGATCCTGGCCTCGCGATCGGCGAGGTAGGCGGCGGCGAACGCGTTGGTCACCCGGGCCGCCCGCTTCGCGGAGCCCGCCGTGTACTCGAACCTGAGGACCTGGGAGTCCGGCGGGCTCGCGACCCGCAGGTCCGCCGGCAACGCGTCGGCACGGGACGGTTGCCCCAGCGCCCTCGCCGCACGGGCCGCGACGGTGTTGCTGAGCGCGATCCGCCGCTCGGTGCCCATGGTCACCTGGTTGTCGATGGTCACACCGAAGGCGTTGATCGGGTCAGCGGTCGAACGGATGCGTACTTCCGCCGTCGCCGTGTAGGTCCCTGCGCGGAACAGCACCAGCGCCAGTCCGCCGAGCAGTCCCAGGACGATGCCCAGTGCGATGATCGCGCGGTACCTCAGCAGGCGACGCAACTGGTCGCGTAGCTGGTCCGGTTCGTCGTAACGGTCATCCGGGCTGGTGAGAGTGGTCACGGATACCTCCTTTTCCAGGAATCGGCACATGGCCCGGGATCGGGGGCGGCAGCGCCGGTGAAGGGACCCGGGGCGACCGGGCGGAGCGGGTAGTGATCAACAAAGGGACGACCAGGACCAGCACCAGTGGTCCCACGATGGCGATGAGGCTGCCGCGCAACAGGATGAGCTGGTAGAAGGCGAAGGCCGGGACCAGCAGAACCGCCAACGTGGACCGGCTGTCCCGCAGCCGTTCCCGGATGTCGTCCATGCGACGTGAGGCCACGCCCAGCAGCAGGAAGACGACGACCACACAGGGGGCGCCCGCCCACAGGAAGCCCTCGATCCACAGCGGTGCCGAAAGGTTCTTGAAGTCGTATCCCGCGTAGTCGGCGAATTCGGCACCGGTGGCCTGCGGTTTGTCGGGCCACGCGGAGCGCGGGACCATGAACAGGGGCACACCCAGCGCGGACGACGGTGAGAAGCCGTTCTCCTCCACGTAGTCGACGCCTGTCTGCATCTGCTGATAGGAGTCGTAGTCCATGCCCGTGGTGAGCTGTTCGGACAGGGGCACCACGTGGACGGTTTCGCGTTGGTCGTAACGGAAGTAGTCGCTGTACGGGAAGACGAGCAGCACCACGGCCGCGAGCGCGGCGGCGGTGACACGGAAGACCCGCGGGCTGTCGAACCGGCGCCAGGAGAACAGCAGGGTCAGAAGGACGGTTCCGGCCCAGAAGCGCGGCCTGCTGATGGGGTTGTTGACGACGACGTTCAGCGCGAGCATGAGCGGCAGGAGCATCCAGCGGACCTTGCGCAACCACCGGTCCCCCCTTTTCAACAGGGGCAGGTGCAGCAGGCCCAACAGCCCCCAGAAGGCGGGGACGGCGACCGCCCAGATGCTCATCGCCCGCGCCGTCTCCGAGGCGGCGCCCGTCTGTCGTACGGCCTGTCTGCTCGTGAAGAAGGCGGCCCACCCGCCTTGCTGGGGAATCAGCGCGATCGCGAACACGAGCGCGAGGCCGCACAGCAGGAGCACGGGCACCGGAGTGAGCCTGCGGGACAGCAGCGGTTCGAGAACGACCGGCCTGGTGCTGCGGGGTCTGGCGGCGAGTGCCACCCCGCCGCTGTAGGCGATGAGTCCGAGTTCGATCAGCGCGGAGGCGGCGAACGCCGTGGCTTCGCCGGTCCGGAAGGAGAGGGGGTAGGTGTCGGTGGCGAGCATGGCGAAGGGCGCGAGGCCGAGCCACACGTAGGTGAACAGCCAGAAGCCGAGTGCCATGAGCCGCACCGACGTGGCGGTGAGCACCCGGGCGAGCGCCGCACCGGAATGTGCCAGGACGGCACACTGCACCGCGAGTGCCGCCCCGAACCGCGGGTGGGCGGACAGCAGGATCATCCCCGGCAGCAGGGCGATGAGTACGACGGCCCAGCAGCATACGGCGGCCAGACTGCGTTCTTGACTGCCCCGCATTGCACCCCTCGTTGAGTGAGCAAATGGAATGGACCCGAGTCGATTGGCTTTGCAGCCCACACACCTGATTCACCGGGCGAGCCGGTTGGGGTGTCCTGACGGAGCAATTTCCGAATGAACTCGCGCGGCGACGCCGGCGCGTCTTTCAATCAGGCACCAGCACCACTCACCGCCCGCAGAATCTCCTCGAATCGCGAGGCGCAGCCGTCGAGGGCGAACTCCCGCTCGGCCAGCGTCCGGCTCTCCTTGCCCAGCGACTCGGCGTGCACCGGGTCGGCGAGGACCTCGCGGACCCACGTGGCCGCGCCGTCCAGCGAGGACTCCTCCGGCGGGAAAACCGCCGAGCCGGCCTCACGGAGCAGCTTCGCCGCCAGGTTGTCCGCCGGCATCAGGCCCAGCACGGGGCGCCCGGCGCACAGATAGGACAGTGTCTTGGACGGGACCGAGAACTCCCCGGCGTCCGGTGCCAGGAGCACGACGAGCACGTCGCCCGTGCCCAGCACCTCGGGCAGCCGCTCATAGGGCTGGAAGGGCAACAGGGTCACGTCGATGCCGGCCGCGGCGGCGCCCTCCTCGATGACCGGGACGGCCGGGCCCTCGTTGATGACGACGAGCCGGACCTGTTCGCCCTGCGCCCGCAGCCGGTCGGCCAACTGCACGAGCAGGGCGGGGTTGTGCTTGAGACCGAGGGTGCCCGAGTACAGCAGGGTCCTGACCCCGGTGAGCCCGTGCTCGTCCGACCACGCGTTGGCGCGGGCCGCGGGGCGGATCTCGTCCAGCGGCGCCCAGTTGGGGATGACGGTGACCTTGTCGGCGGTGCCCCATTCCCGGTGGACCCGCACGAAGGAGTCGGCGATCACCACGATCGCCGAGGCGCGTCGCGCCGACCACTTCTCGCCCTGCTCGAAGACCCTGGCGGCGACACCCATCAGCTTGGAGACGCCGGCGGCGGCGAAGCTCCTGAGCGCGATGGCGGTGACGTCCTGATGCCACAGCACCCACGGGATGCGCAGCGCCTTCAGCGCCGCCGCGGCCACGACCAGGGTGGGGATCGGCAGGTTCCCGAGCATCGCCACGTCCGGCTTCTCGCGCCGCACCTGCCGGGCCAGCTCGAAGCCCAGCCGGGTTTCCTGGAAGAGGCGGTTGACGTAGGCGTCCTTCTTCAGCACGGTGTCGTCGCCGATGGTGAGGAAGCGAAGCCCGTCGGACTCCTCCTCGGCCAGGTTGCCCTTCCCGGAGATGTAGGCCACGCACGTCGAATGGACGACCTGGTGGCCGCGGTGCGCGAGTTCACGGCTGAGCTGGGCCTGGAACGGGTGGCCGCTGTAGTCGTGGACGAGGATCCTCATCGGCTGCCCTCCCGGCCGGTCGCGGATCAGGAGCGAGCGAGCTTCACCTGGTCGTAGATCCAGCCGTAGGTCTTCTCCAGACCCTCGGCCAGCGCGATCGACGGTTCCCAGCCGTAGAGCTCCCGGATCAGCGTGTTGTCGGAGTTACGGCCGCGCACTCCCTGCGGCGCGTCCAGGAGGTACTCGCGCTCGCAGCGGACGCCCGCGATCTCCTCGACGATGTCGACCAGTTGGTTGACGGAGACCAGCTCGGAGGAGCCGAGGTTGACCGGGACGCTGCTGGGTCCATTCATGATCATCTGGGTGCCGTGCAGACAGTCGTCGATGTACATGAAGGAACGCGTCTGCTGACCGTCGCCCCAGATCTCGATCCTGTGGTCACCGGAGATGACGGCCTCGGCGACCTTGCGGCACACGGCCGCGGGGGCCTTCTCGCGCCCTCCGGTCCAGGTGCCCTCGGGGCCGTACACGTTGTGGTAGCGGGCGACGCGGCAGGTGGACCCGAAGTCCTCCTCGAAGTGGCGGCACATGCGCTCGGAGAAGAGCTTCTCCCAGCCGTAGCCGTCCTCGGGCTGCGCCGGGTAGGCGTCCGACTCCTTCAGCGCGGTGACACTCGGGTCCGTCTGCTTGCCCGCGGCGTAGACACAGGCGGAGGAGGAGTAGAAGTAGCGCTCCACGCCGGCCTCGTGCGCGGCCTGGAGCATGTGGGTGCTGGTCAGCACCGACATCATGCAGGCGGCCTTGTTGTTCTCGATGAAGCCCATGCCGCCCATGTCGGCGGCCAGCATGTACACCTGGCCGGCGTTGCGTACGGCCGCGCGGGCGTTCGCCAGGAGCGACAGGTCGGCGACGATGTTCTCTGCGGCGTGGTGCAGTTGCTGCCACTCGTCGTGCGGCTTGATGTCGACGCACCGCACCTTCAGCCCCTTGGACAGCAGGTCTGCCGCGAGGTGACCGCCGATGAATCCGCCGCCTCCGGCAACAACGACGTCCACCTGCATGTTCATGGCAGCTCCTCCAGAAACCGGGATCCGGTGCGTGATCGACCGCTCACGTCCCCGCCGAACTCGGCGCCGGCGGGACACAACCGGTAGATTAGGCAGATTTGCTCACATCCGTCCGATATGCCACGCATACCTGGATGCCAAGTCGCCCGATACGCCCGTCTGGAGGCTTGTCAGCGGAAGCGGAGGCGGCTCGTCAGCAGACTTCGAACCACAGCGAGGACGGGAAGTGCCCGTCCCCGGCGAGGAGACCGTCGCGATGGGGCGCCGGCCGATAGTCCGGGTACACCACACGCAGCCCGTCCGGCCGCTCGTAGTGGAGATGGGACATGCACGCGAGGATCCTCGCGTGGTCGTTGTGCGTCAGGAATGCCCGTACGAGCGAGGTCTCCGCCCAGTGCAACACGCTGTCCAGCAGGTCGCACTGGTAGTCGTACGGCAGGTAGATGTCGTGCACATGGACGACGACGCCCGGCGCGAGGCGCGGGAACACCTCGAGAACAAGGAAGTTCACATCCGAACCGGCCTTGACCACGTGGGACGAGTCGACGAACAGGACATCGCCCGCCGTGAGGGAGGTGAACAGCTCCAGATCCACTGCCTGGACCGGCGTGCGCCGAAGGTGTACGCGCGGGTCGGAGGTCAGCCAGTCGCGCGGATACGGTTCGACGCAGGTCACCGTTCCCGGCCGGCCGTCCCGGCCGTTGCGGGCGAGCGCCTCCACCGCGATGTGCGTGGAGACACCGCTGCCGACTTCGAGATACCGGCTCGGGCCCAGTGAGCGCAGAATGCCGTGCAGGGCCTGCGCCTCGATATAGCCGTAGCCGGGTCCGAGCCGGCCCGCCCCCTCGAAGACCGCGCCTCCCCGGTACTCGTCGAGAAACGGCTTGCAGGTTTCCTCGAGCCACGCGATCTGTTCGTCGAGATCGATACGCAGACCGGGGAGCCGGGAAGGAGCCCGCCACAATTCACGGCTGGCTGCGAGACCGCGCAGATCCGGAGCGGAAGAATAGTAGTGGCGCGGAGTCACAAGAATCCCCGCACGAGAGAGAATTCTGTTCGCAACGACCGCCTGGTGCTTGATGATCTGCTTCATCTGCTGCCGAAGACTCAATGCAGTCTGCCCGCTTCCCATGGCCGTCAACGTATCCGAGGTGGTGGTGAACCCCTTCGAGTACACGGGAAGCCGTTCAGGTGATTGAAGAGCCGATCGGAGAGTTGATTGGAGAGCTGTTTGGAGAGCAGGCATTTCGGTAGATCCCCTCGAGCCTGTCCGCCACCGTATGGATCGAGAAGACCTCTTCGACGGCACGGTGACCCGCTTGCACGAGTGCGGCGCGTTTGTGCTCGTCCGCCAGCAGGTCGCACACCGCGTCGGCCATGGCGCGCGGACTGCCGTCGGTGACGACCGCCGCCCCACGGCTCGCCAGTTCCTCCGCGATGCCGCAGCTCCGGGTGCACAGCACGGGGGTGCCCGCGGACATGGCTTCGATCAGGGTCATCCCGAACGGCTCGTCGGTGCTCGGCAGCACGTACACGGCCGCCCGCGCGTAGGCCCGTACGGCATCGGCGTGCTGCAGCGCGCCGCCGTAGGTGACGACCCCCTGGAGTCCGTGTGCGGCGATGAGGTGCCGGACCCTCGGCAGCGCGCCCTCGTCCGCCCCGTACAGACTGAACTGGGCGTCGGGCATCTTCCGGTGGACGAGCGCGGCCATCTCGACGAAGGCGTCGGGGCGCTTGCGCGGGTGCAGCCGGGCGAGGAAGAGCACCTCGGGGGCGCGCCGGGAGGACGTCTTGCCGTCGGCGCGCTCCGGGCGGACCCCGTTGGGCAGCTTCAGCAGGGGCGGACCGTCCGGGCCGATGACCTCCGCCACGGCCCGCCGTTCCCGCTCGGTGAGCACCAGGCAGCCGCGTGCCCGGCGCAGGAGAGGGACGTACAGGCGGTCGAAGAGCCTGACAACGGCCCTGCGCCGCGGCTCCACCATGCCGTGCGTCTGTGCCAGGAAGTTCTTCCGCCGCAGCGCGGCCACCGCGAGCGCGGTGATGGAGACGAGGTCGCGCCCCGCGTGGATGTGCACCACGTCGGCGCTGCCCATGGAGCGCCACAAGTCCCTGACGAGCAGGGGGTGCATGAGACCGGTGAACCGCCCCGGGAGCAGGGAGCGCGCCGGGCGCGTACGCAGCGGAACCGAGCCGACGCGTTCCGGTGCCGGGGATCTGCCCCGCCACAGGGACAGCAGCGTGACCTCGTGGCCGCGCGCCGCGCACTCCTCCAACTGCCCTGTCGCCACGCTCGTCGGGCCGCCGTAGGCTCCGTCGTCGCTGACGAGGGTCACCACGTGGACGACTCTCATGCCGCGACTCCGGTCGTGACGACCGCACCGGGACCGACGTCGCGGTGGGCGACCGCCGAGGCACCCACGACCGCGCCACGGCCGACGGTGACACCGCGCAGTACGACGGCCCGCGCCGCGACCCAGGCGCCGGGCTCCAGGCGGATGGGCCCGTTGTCGAACTCGAAGGTGCGGTGGCGGTGTTGGTGGCTCCCGGTGCACAGCAGTGCGCCCTGGGACACGCAGACGTTGCTGCCGATCGTGATCTGCTCCAGGTTCAGCAGCCAGGCGCCCTCGCCGATCCAGACGTCGTCGCCGATCTCGAGCCGCCACGGCCAATGAACGCGCACACGATGCCGGATCAGTACGCGGTGGCCGATCCGCGCTCCGAACGCGCGCAGCAGGGCCGGCCGCCATCTGGCCGGGAACCACCATTGGACGAAGACCAGATTGAGGACGGCGAACCAGGCCGCCTGAACGAGCAGGGGGCGTCCCTTGTCGTAGCCGGCTCCCACGAAACCCCGCAGGGAGCGTTCCACTGCGGGCGGTGCTGCGGTGTCTGCCATGGGGCGACCTCTCCCAGCGAGAACAATATTGATCCATAGGAGAGTTTCCATGAAATGCTTATATTTACAGGCTTATATAAGCGTGTTGTCGGCAAACTAGGCCGCATGGAGTCGCCGACGGGTCAATAGGCTCCGCGTCCGTCCAGTACGGCACGGACCGTGCGGGCCATGACCGACATGTCCCAGCCCCACGACCAGTTGTCCACGTACTGCAGATCCAGCGAGACCGTCTCGTGCCAGGAGAGATCGGACCGTCCGCTCACCTGCCACAGTCCCGTGAGGCCGGGTTTGACGCTCAGCCGGCGCATCTCCACCCGGTCGTAGCGGGCGACTTCCTCGGGCAGTGGCGGGCGGGGGCCCACCAGCGACATATGGCCGAGCAGAACATTGACCAACTGGGGAAGCTCGTCCAGGGAATAGCGACGCAGAAAGCGGCCGATCGGCGTAATGCGTGGATCCCGACGCAGCTTGAACATATGGCCGTCGTGTTCGTTCGCGGTCGCGAGATCCCCTTTCATCCGGTCGGCACCCACGACCATGGTCCGGAACTTCCACATGGGAAACTGCTCGCCATTCCGGCCGACACGTGTCTGACGGAAGATCACGGGCCCGGCCGAACCCATGCGGACCGCGAGCGCCAGGAGTCCGAACACCGGGGCCAGCGCGACGAGCAGGACCAGCGCGCCCACCTGGTCCGTCACACCCTTAAGGATCATCGGCAGGCCGCGCCGCGTCGGCGGCGAGATGTCCAGCAGAGTGAGCCCGGCCGCCGAGGTGAGCCGGACCCTGCGCCGGACCACCTCGACGATGCCCGGCAGAACCATGAGCGGGCAGCCACGGTCGTGCAGGGCCCAGGACAGCCGCCGGAGCCGGTGACCGGACATGTACCTGCCCGCGGCGGCGAAGACCAGGTCGGCCCCGAGCGCCTCGGCGGCTTCTGCCACGGGCACGGCATCCTCGTCGAAAGCGGTCGGCTCATCGGCCCGAAGCCGCGTGAACACCGGCACACCGGACGGGACGTCGCCCTCGCCCACGACACAGACCCCGACCACCACGTACCCGTGCTCGGTGCGCTCGGCGAGTTGTCCGACCACGGCATCCACCGTCGCGGCCTCACCGACGACCAGGACCCGCCGGAGCGCCCGGGCACGTCGTCGTACGGCCATCAGATGCCGGTGGACAGCCTTGCGGCAGACCACGGTCACGAGCAACGACGGGCACAGCGCGACAAACTCCGCCGCGGGCGGGCTCCCGAACCCCGACACGGTACGCAGCGCGGTCAGGGCGCCGAGCAGCACCAGCCAGTCCCGCAGGACCGACCCGACGGGGGCGCCTTCGTCCCAGGTCCAGGGGGCGTAGCGCCTGGCGGCGAGGCGCACGAGGACCCAGACAACAGTGATCACCGCGGCCCGGTGCGCGGCATGGGCCTCCCCGATCGCGGACAACACCGCCAGCGTCGGCACTGCCACTGCGGCCGAGTCGGCGAAGACCGCGACCGGTACGTACCACCCGTCCCTCTGCCCTCTGCGCGAAGTCGTCCGGTGCGGTGCGAGAGGGACCGCCCGTCCCGACACCGCGCTGGTGAACTGCCGCATGGTTCTCCCTGTGGCCCCGGCACCCGACAACAACGTAGGCGCGGCCGCATCGGAGAGATGGGAGCAGCTCACGCGCCACAGGTGAGCCTATATCAACTCTTTTTAGGTATGTCCTACTTACACGCTTTGTACCCAGATGCGGCTGACCAGCTGAGCGGAGTACTCACGGACCGGAGACCGGGCACGAGGCGCGACGATCCAGCCGGATTCCGTGACGCCGCGTCAACACTCCGCCTTTCCGGTGCTCTGGGACTCGGATGGCCTAGGCAGAAGGCTCCCTGGCGACTGACTGCAGTCTGATTATGCAAAAGATCAGACTGCCCGACGGCGGATGGAAGCCAGGACTCGAATCGCCGAACGAAAAGGCGCGAGAGTCCGCGCGGGCGAGATCCGGTACCGGAGGCCTGGTACCCAGAAAGCAAGGAGGACTGCTCGTTATGCGAGTAGCTACGCAGTCGAGAACGTCGAGATGGGGCATGCGGTTCGGCGGTGCCGGACTGGCCGCAGCACTGGCCGTCGGCGTCGCCGGCAGCCCCGCGTCGGCCCAGGCAGGCGCTCCCAGCGCGTCGGGTGTGCAGCCGATCGAAATCACCGCCGAGCAGGTGCCCGGCGGCAACCCGACCTTCGCGGATCTGGAGGAACTGGGCTTCGGCGACTTCAACTGCGCCTTCGAGCCGTTCAAGGTCGAGCCGGTGACTGCGGGGACACACAACTTCCCGTCCCCGATCAATGGGTCGGTCACCATCGAGCTCGTGAACACAGCAGACGGGCCGACCTTCAACTTCAGAATCAACGGCGAGTTCGCCACCATCGGCGTCATCGTCAAGGGCGGGCCGAACGCCAACTTCTACGACTACCGGCCCGATGGCATCGGCTCGGACGAGGCCCTCCACGCTCCGATCAACCCGATGAGCGGCGACTACTACGGCCTCAGCCACGTCGACTTCTGCGTCATCGACTCCCCCTACAACGGCGACAACGGCGCCACCGCCAACAGCTGACACCGACTCAGGCCGGTAGTGCAGGACCGACCTGACCAGCAGCACGTGGGGCCCGGGGTTTCCCGGGCCCCACGTGCGAAAGGGCCCGTACGACCGAAGTCGTACGGGCCCCTTCAGGAGCTCGCGCTGGAGCTACCAGGTCAAATCAACAAGCTTACTTGTTGATCTTGGTGACCTGGCCGGCGCCGACCGTCCGGCCACCCTCACGGATGGCGAACTTCAGGCCCTCTTCCATGGCGACGGGCTGGATGAGCTCCACCTTCATCTCGGTGTTGTCACCCGGCATGACCATCTCGGTGCCCTCGGGGAGGGTCACGACGCCGGTCACGTCCGTCGTACGGAAGTAGAACTGCGGACGGTAGTTGTTGAAGAACGGCGTGTGGCGGCCACCCTCGTCCTTGGACAGGATGTAGGCCTGCGCCTCGAACTCGGTGTGCGGGGTGACCGAGCCCGGCTTGATGATGACCTGGCCGCGCTCGACGTCCTCGCGCTTGATGCCACGGAGGAGCAGACCGACGTTCTCACCGGCCTGGCCCTCGTCGAGTAGCTTGCGGAACATCTCGATGCCGGTGACCGTGGTGGTGGTCTTCTCCTGCTTGATGCCCACGATGTCGACGGTCTCGTTGACCTTGAGGACACCACGCTCGATACGGCCGGTGACGACCGTACCGCGACCGGTGATCGTGAAGACGTCCTCGATCGGCATCAGGAACGGCTTGTCGACGTCACGCTCGGGCTGCGGGATGTTCTCGTCCACGGCCTTCATGAGCTCGAGGACGGTGTTGCCCCACTCCTTGTCGCCCTCAAGGGCCTTGAGCGCCGAGACCTTGACGACCGGCAGGTCGTCGCCCGGGAACTCGTACTCGGAGAGCAGCTCACGGACCTCGAGCTCGACGAGCTCCAGGATCTCCTCGTCGTCCACCATGTCGGCCTTGTTCAGGGCGACGACGATGTACGGAACGCCGACCTGGCGGGCCAGGAGCACGTGCTCCTTGGTCTGCGGCATCGGGCCGTCGGTGGCGGCGACAACGAGGATGGCGCCGTCCATCTGCGCCGCACCCGTGATCATGTTCTTGATGTAGTCCGCGTGACCGGGGCAGTCGACGTGGGCGTAGTGACGCGTCTCGGTCTGGTACTCGACGTGCGCGATGGAGATGGTGATACCGCGCTGGCGCTCCTCAGGAGCCTTGTCGATCTGGTCGAAGGCCGAGGCCTCGTTCAGGTCCGGGTACGCGTCGTGCAGCACCTTGGTAATGGCGGCCGTGAGGGTCGTCTTACCGTGGTCGATGTGACCGATGGTGCCGATGTTGACGTGGGGCTTAGTCCGCTCGAACTTCGCCTTCGCCACGGGGTCCTCCTGTGGAGTGGTTCTGAACGCCTTGCTTCATCGGCGCCAGGTGATCTTTGCTGGAAAGCCCGGGCCCGAGGGCATTCCCCCACGAATGCGGGTGAATGCCCCTGCAGGCTCCGGAGTCAAGCCTAAAGCGTGTGAACGCAGCGCGTTGAACGCGGTGTGTTACTCGCCCTTGGCCTTCGCGATGATCTCCTCGGCGACGTTCCGCGGAACCTCGGCGTAGGAGTCGAACTGCATGGAGTAGCTGGCCCGGCCGGACGTCTTGCTGCGCAGGTCGCCGACGTAACCGAACATCTCCGAGAGGGGCACGAGGCCCTTCACGACGCGGGCACCGGCCCGCTCCTCCATGGCCTGGATCTGGCCACGGCGGGAGTTGATGTCGCCGATGACCTCACCCATGTAGTCCTCGGGCGTGGTGACCTCGACGGCCATCATCGGCTCGAGCAGCACGGGGCTGGCCTTGCGCGCGGCCTCCTTGAAGGCCTGCGAGCCGGCGATCTTGAACGCGAGCTCGGAGGAGTCGACCTCGTGGTAGGCACCGTCGAGAAGCGTGACGCGGACGCCCGTCATCTCGTACCCGGCGAGGATGCCGAACTGCATGGCCTCCTGCGCACCGGCGTCGACCGAAGGGATGTACTCCTTCGGGATACGCCCACCGGTCACCTTGTTCACGAACTCGTACGAGGCGTCGCCGCCCTCGATCGGCTCGATCGCGATCTGCACCTTGGCGAACTGGCCGGTACCACCAGTCTGCTTCTTGTGCGTGTAGTCGACGCGCTCGACGGCCTTGCGGATCGTCTCGCGGTAGGCGACCTGCGGCTTGCCGACGTTGGCCTCGACCTTGAACTCACGGCGCATACGGTCGACCAGCACCTCGAGGTGCAGCTCGCCCATACCACCGATGATGGTCTGGCCGGTCTCCTCGTCCGAGTGGACCTGGAAGGAGGGGTCCTCCTCCGCGAGACGCTGGATGGCGACACCCAGCTTCTCCTGGTCACCCTTGGACTTGGGCTCGATGGCGACCTGGATGACCGGCGCCGGGAAGTCCATGGACTCCAGGATCACCGGCTGCTTGTCGTCGGCGAGCGTCTCACCCGTGGTGGTCTGCTTCAGGCCCATGACGGCGACGATGTCGCCGGCGCCCACCGAGTCGATCTCCTCACGCTTGTTCGCGTGCATGCGGTAGATCTTGCCGATGCGCTCCTTCTTGCCCTTGACGGAGTTCAGCACGGCGGTGCCGGACTCCAGGCGGCCCGAGTAGACCCGGACGAAGGTGAGCTTGCCGAGGTGCGGGTCGCTCATGATCTTGAACGCCAGCGCGGACAGCGGCTCGTCGTCGGACGGCTTGCGCTTGACGACCTCCTCCGGGTCGTTGACGGCGTGGCCCTCGATGGCCTCGACGTCAAGCGGGGTGGGGAGGTAGCGCACGACCGCGTCGAGCAGGGGCTGGACGCCCTTGTTCTTGAACGCGGTGCCACAGAACACCGGGGTGACCGTGGTGTCGCTGGACTTGCCGGACGCGATGGTGATGCGACGGATCGCGGCGTACAGCTGCTCCTCGGAGGGCTCCTCGCCCTCCAGGTACAGCTCCATGATCTCTTCGTCGTTCTCCGCGACGGCCTCGAGCAGCTTGCCGCGCCACTCCTCGGCAGCCTCGGTGTGCGTGGCCGGGATGTCGACGACGTCGTACATCTCGCCCTTGGCGGCCTCGGCGGACCACACGAGCGCCTTCATGCGGACCAGGTCCACGACGCCCTTGAAGTCGGCCTCGGCGCCGATCGGAAGCTGCATGACGAGCGGCTGGGCGCCCAGACGGTCCGAGATCATGTCCACGCAGCGGTGGAACTCGGCGCCGGTACGGTCCAGCTTGTTGACGAAGCAGATGCGCGGCACGCCGTAACGGTCGGCCTGACGCCACACCGTCTCGGACTGCGGCTCGACACCGGCGACACCGTCGAACACCGTCACGGCACCGTCGAGCACGCGCAGGGAGCGCTCCACCTCGACGGTGAAGTCGACGTGCCCGGGGGTGTCGATGATGTTGATGGTGTAGTCGTTGTCCTCGAGCGGCCAGTGACAGGTGGTGGCAGCAGAGGTGATCGTGATGCCACGCTCCTGCTCCTGCTCCATCCAGTCCATGGTGGCAGCGCCGTCGTGGACTTCACCGATCTTGTACGAAACGCCGGTGTAGAACAGGATCCGCTCGGTGGTGGTCGTCTTGCCCGCGTCGATGTGGGCCATGATCCCGATGTTGCGGACCCTGGCCAGGTCAAGCGAAGTGGTAGCCATAAGGCTTCAGTCTTCTCTCGGTCTCGATGGGGTCTGCGACTACCAGCGGTAGTGCGCGAAGGCCTTGTTGGACTCGGCCATCTTGTGCGTGTCCTCGCGCTTCTTCACAGCGGCACCGAGGCCGTTGCTGGCGTCGAGGAGCTCGTTGAGCAGACGCTCGGTCATGGTCTTCTCGCGACGAGCGCGGGAGTAACCCACGAGCCAGCGCAGCGCCAGGGTGTTGGCACGGCCGGGCTTGACCTCGACCGGGACCTGGTAGGTGGCGCCACCGACACGGCGGGACTTGACCTCGAGGGTCGGCTTGATGTTCTCGAGAGCGCGCTTCAGCGTGATGACCGGGTCGTTGCCGGTCTTCTCGCGCAGGCCCTCCATGGCGCCGTAGACGATGCGCTCGGCGGTGGAGCGCTTGCCGTTCAGCAGCACCTTGTTGATGAGCGACGTGACAAGAGGAGAACCGTAGACCGGGTCGATGATGACCGGGCGCTTCGGGGCGGGGCCCTTACGAGGCATTCTTACTTCTCCTTCTTGGCGCCGTAGCGGCTGCGGGCCTGCTTGCGGTTCTTGACACCCTGGGTGTCAAGCGAACCACGGATGATCTTGTAGCGAACACCCGGCAGGTCCTTCACACGGCCGCCGCGCACGAGCACGATGGAGTGCTCCTGCAGGTTGTGTCCCTCACCCGGAATGTAAGCGGTGACCTCGATCCCGCTGGTCAGACGCACACGCGCGACCTTACGCAGGGCCGAGTTCGGCTTCTTCGGGGTGGTCGTGAACACACGCGTGCAGACGCCACGACGCTGAGGGGAACCCTCGAGTGCGGGCGTCTTGTTCTTCTCGACCTTGTCCTGCCGGCCCTTACGGACCAGCTGCTGGATCGTAGGCACTACTTCTCCGGTTTCTGTGTGCCGAATGGTGAAGCTAACCTGGAACGTCGCCGACCCACGCGGTCGGGTGTGTCGAATCCGGCGGACTCCCGCCGCGAGGCGAAAAGAGCACAGATTACGGTGGCCGCTCACAGCTCGCTGTGCGGTCGAAGGCACGCACGAGAGCCAGGGCACACCCCAGGCACAAGGTCTGAGCGTACCTACCTCATTCGCTGCGGTCAAAACAAATGGACCCCGCCCGCATCGGCATACGGCCGATGTCAAGACCACACAACGTGTTTGATCTTCGAATCACCGATCCGGCCACGTCAGACCCCGATCCGCGCACCCTTCCAGTCACCCCTCGAACCGCCCGCCCCACGAGGCTACGCGGACACCGCGGTGGCCACGATCATCAGCGTCAGCAACACCGCCCAGCCCGCGGTGGACAGCCAGCCGAGCACGAGCCCGGTGAGCGCGAGCGCGTCACCGCCCTCCCCGGTGCTGCGTATCTCGGAACGCGCCGCGTGCCCCAGGACCACGGCCGGGATGCCGGTCAGCCCGAAGCTCACGAGACACAGCACGCCGCAGACGGCGGAGCCGACCGCTTTCGCGTTGGTCTGCGGCCGCGACACCGGCAGGAAGGTCCGCGGCACGGGCGTGAGAGGCGCCGGCTGCGGCACGGGACCGAGCGGCAGGTCGGCGACGAGCAGGGCCAGCTCGCCCACCGTACGGGCCGCGTACGCCCGAGCGACCCGCCTCTCGAACTCGGGCTGCTCCAGCCGCCCCTCCCCGAACCCCGCCCGCAGCACATCCACGGCCCGCTCACGATCGGCATGCGAGGCAAGCATGTGCGAACTGCCCTGACCGCCCCAGGGCACCGGGGCCGGACCACCACCGCCCGGCCATGGCTGCGGGGCGGCGCTCCCCTGCCACGGTTGCGGGGTGCCCTTTCCCTGCCACGGCTGCCCGGGCTGCCACGACGAATGCGTCATGGAGCACCTCCCCCGTACTGGTCGGAGTCCCTCCATGTCCTCCATCATCCGCCGAACCGGCATTTGTGGCATCGGGGTCTCACCCGGAAATAACCCCGAGTCGGCCCCGAATGGACCCCGTATGAGCCCCGAGTACGGCCCGAGCGGGGGCCGGAGTCGCCCCTCGGGACGCTCAAGAGCCCCCACCCGGAAGATCGGGTGCCCGATGCGAGCGCATCGGAGCACATCGGCCACGGCGGCCGAATGTCGCCGAGCGGCTGGCCGTCCTGATGCCCACCGTGGCAGCCCGTGCCAGCACTCCCCCACCGAACGCTGACCTGAGCAAGGCCGACATGAACACAGCCGTACGGTCATTCGACAGCAGGTCAGCCCCCATGGCAGCTGTGGACGCACCGGCCGCCCACACCGACAGCGGCACCGCCGCCCCGAAGGCGGCTGTCCCAAGGCGCTTCGTGCCTGCCGGAGTTCCCGCAGGCAAGGGCAGGGCGATGGAGAAGCCCAGAACCGGCGTACTCGCAGCCGAGCCGTCTCCCCCTGCGACTCCCCCAACTCTTCTGTCCCGCTTGTCCGTTCGCCCGCTCCAGGGGCTGAGCAAAGTGAGCGAACACGCCGACGGGCGACCACCCCCGAAGGGTGGCCGCCCGTCAACAGATGTGCTCCGTAGCGGAGTTACCTGACTACTGGTTGTACGGCCCGTAGTCGTAGTCCTCCAGCGGCACAGCCTGACCCGACCCCGTACCGAACGGCGAGTAGTCGATGTCGTCGTAACCGACGGCCGAGTACATCGCGGCCTTGGCCTCCTCGGTCGGCTCGACCCGGATGTTGCGGTAGCGGGACAGACCCGTACCGGCCGGGATGAGCTTACCGATGATGACGTTCTCCTTGAGGCCGATCAGGGAGTCGGACTTGGCGTTGATCGCCGCGTCCGTGAGGACCCTGGTCGTCTCCTGGAAGGACGCCGCCGACAGCCAGGACTCCGTGGCCAGCGAGGCCTTGGTGATACCCATGAGCTGCGGACGACCGGAGGCCGGGTGGCCGCCCTCCTGGACCACACGACGGTTCTCGGTCTCGAACTTCGAGCGCTCGACCAGCTCGCCGGGCAGCAGCTCGGCGTCGCCGGACTCGATGATCGTCACGCGGCGGAGCATCTGCCGGATGATGATCTCGATGTGCTTGTCGTGGATCGACACACCCTGCGAGTTGTAGACCTTCTGGACCTCGCCGACCAGGTGGACCTGGACGGCACGCTGGCCCAGGATGCGCAGCACGTCGTGCGGGTTGGTGGCACCCACGGTGAGCTTCTGGCCCACCTCGACGTGCTCGCCCTCGCTGACCAGGAGTCGGGCACGCTTCGAGATCGGGTACGCCGTCTCGTCGCTGCCGTCGTCCGGGGTGACGACGATCTTCTTGGTCTTCTCGGTCTCCTCGATCCGCACGCGGCCGGTGGCCTCGGAGATCGGGGCGACACCCTTCGGGGTACGGGCCTCGAAGAGCTCGACGACACGCGGCAGACCCTGGGTGATGTCGTCACCGGCCACACCACCGGTGTGGAAGGTACGCATCGTCAGCTGGGTACCGGGCTCACCGATGGACTGGGCGGCGATGATGCCGACCGCCTCACCGATGTCGACCAGCTTGCCGGTGGCCAGCGAGCGGCCGTAGCACATGGCGCAGGTGCCGACGTGGGACTCGCAGGTCAGGATCGAGCGGGTCTTGACCTCCTCGACACCGTGGTGCACCAGCTGGTCGATGAGCACGTCGCCCAGGTCCACGTTGGCCGGCGCGATCACCTTGCCGTCGATGACGACGTCCTCGGCGAGCATGCGGGCGTAGACGCTGGTCTCGACGTCTTCGGCCTTGCGCAGCACGCCGTCGGCACCGCGGTAGGCGATCTTCAGCTTCAGACCGCGCTCGGTGCCGCAGTCCTCCTCGCGGATGATCACGTCCTGCGACACGTCCACCAGACGACGGGTCAGGTAACCCGAGTCGGCGGTACGCAGGGCGGTGTCCGCCAGACCCTTACGGGCACCGTGCGTGGAGATGAAGTACTCCAGCACGGAGAGGCCCTCACGGAACGAGGCCTTGATCGGACGCGGGATGGTCTCGTTCTTCGCGTTCGACACCAGACCACGCATACCGGCAATCTGACGCATCTGCATCATGTTGCCTCGTGCACCCGAGTTCACCATCATGAAGATCGGGTTGGTCTTCGGGAAGTTCTCGTTCATGGCCTCGGCGACCTCGTTGGTCGCCTTGGTCCAGATCGCGATGAGCTCCTGCGTACGCTCGTCCTTGGTGATCAGACCGCGCTCGTACTGCTTCTGGACCTTCTCGTCCTGCGCCTCGTAACCGCGGACGATCTCCTTCTTCGCCTCGGGAACGACGACGTCGGAGATGGCGACGGTGACGCCGGAACGGGTGGCCCAGTAGAAGCCGGACGCCTTCAGGTTGTCGAGCGTCGCCGCCACGATGACCTTCGGGTAGCGCTCGGCGAGGTCGTTGACGATCTCGGAGAGCTGCTTCTTGCCGACCTCGTAGTCGACGAACGGGTAGTCCTCGGGCAGCAGCTCGTTGAAGAGCGCACGACCCAGCGTGGTCTTCAGACGGAAGCTGTCACCCTGCTGCCACTCCGGCTCGCCCTCCTCCTGCGCCGGCGGGGTCCAGCCACGCGGCGGGATGGTGCCGACCGGGAAGCGGATGTCGATCTTCGACTGGAGCGAGAGCTCGCCCGCGTCGAAGGCCATGATCGCCTCGGCCACGGAGGAGAAGGAGCGGTCCACGCCCTTCACGTCCCGCATCTCGCTGTCCGTGGTGAGGAAGAACAGACCGAGGACCATGTCCTGGGTCGGCATCGTCACCGGACGGCCGTCGGCGGGCTTGAGGATGTTGTTCGAGGACAGCATCAGGATGCGGGCCTCGGCCTGCGCCTCCGCGGACAGCGGCAGGTGCACGGCCATCTGGTCACCGTCGAAGTCCGCGTTGAACGCGGTGCAGACGAGCGGGTGGATCTGGATGGCCTTGCCCTCGACCAGCTGCGGCTCGAAGGCCTGGATGCCGAGGCGGTGCAGGGTGGGAGCACGGTTCAGCAGAACCGGGTGCTCGGCGATGACCTCTTCGAGGACGTCGTACACGACCGTACGGCCGCGCTCCACCATGCGCTTGGCGCTCTTGATGTTCTGCGCGTGGTTGAGGTCCACGAGCCGCTTCATCACGAACGGCTTGAAGAGCTCCAGCGCCATCGCCTTGGGCAGACCGCACTGGTGCAGCTTCAGCTGCGGACCGACGACGATCACGGAACGCGCGGAGTAGTCCACACGCTTACCGAGCAGGTTCTGACGGAATCGACCCTGCTTACCCTTCAGCATGTCGCTGAGGGACTTCAGCGGGCGGTTACCCGGACCGGTGACCGGGCGACCACGACGACCGTTGTCGAAGAGGGCGTCAACAGCCTCCTGAAGCATGCGCTTCTCGTTGTTGACGATGATCTCGGGGGCGCCGAGGTCGAGGAGCCTCTTCAGACGGTTGTTGCGGTTGATCACACGGCGGTACAGGTCGTTCAGGTCGGAGGTCGCGAAGCGGCCACCGTCCAGCTGCACCATCGGGCGAAGGTCCGGCGGGATGACCGGGACGCAGTCGAGGACCATGCCCTTGGGGCTGTTGGAGGTCTGCAGGAAGGCAGACACGACCTTCAGCCGCTTCAGCGCACGGGTCTTCTTCTGGCCCTTGCCGGTACGGATGATCTCGCGGAGCTTCTCGGCCTCCTCGTCGAGGTCGAAGGACTCCAGGCGCTTCTGCAGCGCCGCGGCACCCATCGAACCGTCGAAGTACGTGCCGAAGCGGTCCCGCAGCTCGCGGTAGAGGAGCTCGTCGCCCTCGAGGTCCTGGACCTTGAGGTTCTTGAACCGGGTCCACACCTCGTCGAGACGGTCGATCTCGCGCTGCGCACGGTCACGCAGCTGCTTCATCTCGCGCTCGGCACCCTCGCGCACCTTGCGGCGCACGTCGGCCTTGGCGCCCTCGGCCTCCAGCTCGGCCAGGTCGGTCTCGAGCTTCTTGGCGCGGGCCTCCAGGTCGGCGTCCCGGCGGTTCTCGATCTGCTGCCGCTCGACCGAGACGTGCGCCTCCAGGGAGGGCAGGTCGCGGGTACGGCGCTCCTCGTCGACGAACGTGATCATGTACGCCGCGAAGTAGATGACCTTCTCGAGGTCCTTCGGCGCCAGGTCCAGCAGGTAGCCGAGGCGCGAGGGGACACCCTTGAAGTACCAGATGTGCGTGACAGGCGCGGCCAGCTCGATGTGGCCCATCCGCTCACGGCGCACCTTGGCGCGAGTCACCTCGACGCCGCAGCGCTCACAGATGATGCCCTTGAAGCGGACACGCTTGTACTTGCCGCAGTAGCACTCCCAGTCCCGGGTCGGACCGAAGATCTTCTCGCAGAAGAGTCCGTCCTTTTCGGGCTTGAGGGTGCGGTAGTTGATGGTCTCGGGCTTCTTGACCTCGCCGTGGCTCCACTGACGGATGTCGTCAGCGGTGGCCAGACCGATCCGGAGCTCATCGAAGAAGTTGACGTCGAGCACTATGCGTCAATCCCTCTCAGGGTTGTAAGTCTTGGGGTCTGAAACGGGGGCCTGGGGGTCGGCGGGGCCCTGTGGGTGAGGGCCCCGCCGGACTCCCGTCAGACCTCTTCGACGCTGCTCGGCTCGCGCCGGGACAGGTCGATGCCGAGCTCCTCCGCAGCGCGGAAGACGTCCTCGTCGGTGTCACGCATCTCGATGGACATACCGTCGCTGGACAGCACCTCCACGTTCAGGCAGAGCGACTGCATCTCCTTGATGAGCACCTTGAAGGACTCGGGGATGCCGGGCTCGGGGATGTTCTCGCCCTTGACGATGGCCTCGTAGACCTTCACGCGGCCGGTGACGTCGTCGGACTTGATGGTCAGCAGCTCCTGGAGGGCGTACGCGGCGCCGTATGCCTCCAGCGCCCACACCTCCATCTCACCGAAGCGCTGGCCACCGAACTGGGCCTTACCACCCAGCGGCTGCTGGGTGATCATGCTGTACGGACCGGTCGAGCGAGCGTGCAGCTTGTCGTCGACCAGGTGGTGCAGCTTCAGGATGTACATGTAGCCGACCGAGATCGGGTCCGGGAACGGCTCACCGCTACGGCCGTCGAACAGCCGCGCCTTACCGGTCGGGAGCACCATGCGCTCGCCGTCGCGGTTCGGGATGGTGTGCTGCAGCAGACCCGCGAGCTCGTCCTCGCGCGCACCGTCGAAGACGGGGGTCGCGACGTTCGTGCCCGGGTCGACCTGGTCGGCGCCGATCGCCTGGAGGCGCTGCGCCCACTCCTCCGCGAGGCCGGAGACGTCCCAGCCGCGGCTGGCGAGCCAGCCGAGGTGGATCTCCAGCACCTGTCCCGGGTTCATTCGGGACGGCACACCCAGCGGGTTCAGGATGATGTCGACCGGAGTTCCGTCCTCGAGGAACGGCATGTCCTCGATGGGCAGGATCTTCGAGATGACACCCTTGTTGCCGTGGCGGCCGGCGAGCTTGTCACCGTCGGTGATCTTGCGCTTCTGCGCGACGTACACGCGCACCAGCTGGTTCACACCGGGGGGAAGCTCGTCGCCCTCCTCGCGGTCGAAGACGCGGACGCCGATGACCTTGCCGGTCTCGCCGTGCGGCACCTTCAGCGAGGTGTCACGGACCTCACGGGCCTTCTCACCGAAGATCGCGCGCAGCAGGCGCTCCTCGGGGGTCAGCTCGGTCTCACCCTTGGGGGTCACCTTGCCGACGAGGATGTCGCCGGCGATGACCTCGGCACCGATGCGGATGATGCCGCGCTCGTCGAGGTCGGCGAGGACCTCCTCGGAGACGTTCGGGATGTCCCGGGTGATCTCCTCGGGGCCGAGCTTGGTGTCACGGGCGTCGACCTCGTGCTCCTCGATGTGGATCGAGGAGAGGACGTCGTCCTGCACGAGGCGCTGCGACAGGATGATCGCGTCCTCGTAGTTGTGACCCTCCCACGGCATGAACGCCACGAGCAGGTTCTTGCCCAGCGCCATCTCACCGTTCTCGGTGGCCGGACCGTCGGCGAGGACCTGGCCCTCGATGATGCGGTCGCCCTCGAGGACGATGACCTTCTGGTTGACCGAGGTGCCCTGGTTGGAGCGGGCGAACTTGGCCAGGCGGTACGTGATGTAGGTGCCGTCGTCGTTGGCGGTGGTGATGTAGTCCGCGGAGACCTCCTGGACCACACCGGCCTTCTCGGCCTTGACGACGTCGCCGGCGTCGACGGCGGAGCGGTACTCCATGCCGGTGCCGACGAGCGGGGCCTCCGCCTTGATGAGCGGAACGGCCTGGCGCATCATGTTCGCGCCCATGAGGGCACGGTTGGCGTCGTCGTGCTCGAGGAACGGGATCATGGCGGTCGCGACCGACACCATCTGGCGCGGCGAGACGTCCATGTAGTCGACGTCCTCGCCGCCGACGTAGTCGACCTCGCCGCCACGGCGGCGGACCAGGACGCGGGCCTCGGCGAACCGCATGTCGTCGTTGAGCGTGGCGTTGGCCTGCGCGATGACGAAGCGGTCCTCCTCGTCGGCGGTCAGGTAGTCCACCTCGTCGGTGACCTGGCCGTCGACGACCTTGCGGTACGGCGTCTCGACGAAGCCGAACGCGTTGACCCGGCCGTAGGAGGCCAGCGAGCCGATCAGACCGATGTTCGGGCCTTCGGGCGTCTCGATCGGACACATACGGCCGTAGTGCGACGGGTGCACGTCACGGACCTCGAAGCCGGCCCGCTCACGGGACAGACCACCCGGGCCAAGAGCCGACAGACGGCGCTTGTGGGTGAGACCCGACAGCGGGTTGTTCTGGTCCATGAACTGCGACAGCTGGCTGGTGCCGAAGAACTCCTTGATGGAGGCGACGACCGGCCGGATGTTGATCAGGGTCTGCGGCGTGATCGCCTCGACGTCCTGAGTCGTCATGCGCTCACGGACGACGCGCTCCATACGAGCCAGACCCGTACGGACCTGGTTCTGGATGAGCTCGCCGACGCTGCGCAGACGACGGTTGCCGAAGTGGTCGATGTCGTCGGTCTCGACGACGATCGTCTGGCCGTTGTCCGCGGCCGTCTCGGTCTCGCCGGCGTGCAGCTTCACCAGGTACTTGATCGTCGAGATGACGTCCTCGACGGTCAGGATGCCCGCGTCGAGCGGAGCGTCCGCACCCAGCTTCTTGTTGACCTTGTAGCGGCCGACCTTGGCGAGGTCGTAGCGCTTCGGGTTGAAGTACAGGTTCTCCAGAAGCGTCTGCGCGGCCTCACGCGTGGGGGGCTCGCCCGGACGCAGCTTGCGGTAGATGTCGAGCAGCGCGTCGTCCTGGCCCTGGGTGTGGTCCTTCTCCAGGGTGGCGCGCATGGACTCGTACTCGCCGAACTCCTCCAGGATCTGCTCGGTCGTCCAACCGAGAGCCTTGAGCAGAACGGTCACGGACTGCTTGCGCTTGCGGTCGATGCGCACACCGACCATGTCGCGCTTGTCGATCTCCATCTCCAGCCAGGCACCCCGGGACGGGATGATCTTGGCCGAGAAGATGTCCTTGTCGGACGTCTTGTCGATGGAGCTGTCGAAGTAGACACCGGGCGAACGGACCAGCTGCGACACCACGACACGCTCGGTGCCGTTGATGACGAACGTGCCCTTGTTCGTCATGAGCGGGAAGTCGCCCATGAAGACCGTCTGGGACTTGATCTCACCGGTCTCGTTGTTGGTGAACTCAGCCGTCACGAAGAGCGGAGCGGCGTACGTGAAGTCGCGCTCCTTGCACTCGTCGATGCTGTTCTTCGGCGGCTCGAAGCGGTGGTCGCGGAACGTCAGCGACATCGACCCGGAGAAGTCCTCGATCGGGGAGATCTCCTCGAAGATCTCCTCCAGACCGGACTTGGTGGGGACGTCCTGACCGGACTCCAGAGCCGCCTCGACCCGACTCTGCCAGGCGGTGTTCCCGAGCAGCCAGTCAAAGCTCTCGGTCTGCAGCGCGAGCAGGTTGGGAACCTCGAGGGGCTCCTTGATCTTTGCAAAGGAGATGCGCAGCGGGGCGGTGCTGGCGCCGTTGTTCGTATTCGCGGTCGAGGCAGTGCGCGAGGCGGCCAAGAGGGGGTCCTTCCGAGGGCTCGGACTCACTACGCGCGTACCGGCCCCTCACAGGGGCACAGAGACAGGCGTTTCCATCTCCGACCAAAGAATGGCCAGGTCAAGGACGGTCCGGTCATCGGTGCTCAAGCGAGGGCATGCCCCTGGTGACGGGCAGGGGACAGCTAACAGGCAGCGCAAAGGGTCAGTGTAGCCACTTGGCACACTGATGTCCAGTGCGGGTTTTTCGCGACCCTCGTTGTTCTCAACGCCCTCGGCATGCTTGCCCTCAATGCACGTTGATACTGCCCTCTTCGTCGCCGATCCATGCCTCGGATTCGGATCCTTGTGGCGACGCGTCCTGAGAATTGCGCGCTGCGTGCGGTTCGTCAAGGCCCCCATGCCCGAACGCGGGGGCGCCCAGGGACACGACGAAGATCACCATACCCCCCGCCGAAGCGGGCGCAAGGCAACCGTGGCCGCGCCCCCAGGAACGCCGAAGAGCGACCACCCGAATGGATGATCGCTCTTCGGTGCGACTGCGTTACAGCCCCTGACGGACTGCTTTCAGCATGCGCGGAGGTCGAACTCGACCCGCAAGACCGGGAAGGTCTTACTTGACCTCGACGGAGGCGCCGGCGCCCTCGAGGGACTCCTTGGCCTTGTCCGCGGCCTCCTTGTTGACCTTCTCCAGAACCGGCTTCGGCGCACCGTCGACCAGGTCCTTGGCCTCCTTCAGGCCCAGGGAGGTGAGCTCACGCACGACCTTGATGACCTGGATCTTCTTGTCGCCGGCGCCGGTGAGGATGACGTCGAACTCGTCCTTCTCCTCGGCGGCCTCGGCCGGGGCGGCCGGGCCGGCCGGGCCGGCAACGGCGACCGCGGCGGCGGCGGTGACGTCGAACTTCTCCTCGAACGCCTTCACGAACTCGGAGAGCTGGATGAGGGTCATGCCCTCGAACTCGGCGAGCAGTTCGTCCTGGGTGAGAGCCACGATGGCTTTCCTTCCACTAATTCGGCTGGTGCCGGATGTACATGTTTGGCGGGCGTACGTTGGCCCGCTGCGACCCCCGCCTCAGGCGGCGGCGGTCATCGTGCGAGCCGAATTACTCGGCACCGCCCTGCTCGTCCTGCTTGGCACGAAGCGCGTCCACGGTGCGGACGAGCTTCGACGGGAGCGCCTGGAAGACCTGAGCAGCCTGCGTCTGCTTGCCCTTCAGAGCGCCCGCCAGCTTGGCGAGCAGAACCTCGCGGGACTCGAGGTCCGCAAGCTTCTTGATCTCGTCGGCGCTGAGCGCCTTGCCGTCAAGGACACCGCCCTTGATGACGAGATTCGGGTTGTCCTTGGCGAAGTCACGGAGACCCTTCGCCGACTCCACCGGGTCACCGGTGACGAAGGCGACAGCCGTCGGACCGTTGAACAGGTCGTCGAGCGTCGAGATCCCGGCCTCGTTGGCCGCAATCTTGGTCAGCGTGTTCTTCACCACGGCGTACTGGGCGTTCTCACCGAGCGACCGGCGCAGCGTCTTGAGCTGCGCCACGGTGAGACCGCGGTACTCGGTCAGCACAGCGGCGTTGGAGTTGCGGAACTGCTCCGTCAACTCGGCAACCGCGGCAGCCTTGTCGGGCCTCGCCATGAGCCTCGGCCTCCTTCCGGGTGATTCGGACCGCGCGGACCCGAAGGAGGACTGGGGAAAACGAAACGCCCCGGCGCAGGCGCACGGGGCGGACTCGACCGGCCGCACACGCGGGATGCGCGTACTCCGGGAGTTCTTCCACTGTCACCTGCGCGGGTCGCCCGCATTTCAGCGGATCCTTCGGCCACCGCGCTCTCTCGCGAGTGCACGGCAACGACCAGCGGTCTTGGGCTTCTGTAGGAGAGTACGGGACGCAATCGCCGTCAAGCAAATCGGCCCTTACGGTGCTCAGCCACCCTTCTTCTTCAGCAGGTCCTTGAGGTCCACCGTGTCCCCCGCCGGAGGCTTCTCGGCCGTGGTCTTCACGCCGTAGTCGCTGTAGTACGCGGTCTGGGTGAGCTGCCCTCCCGTGGCCGTGTGGCCCTTCTCGGCCTTCTTGACCAGGAGGTTGTGGCCGTCGACCCATATGTCGACGCTCTGCGTGCCGACGCCCGCTCCGGACACGGTGCCGGAGTAGTGCGCGGTGCGCTCGCCTCTCACCGTCTCCTCGCCGACCTTCCGTACGTCCGTGGAGGACAGCAGCAGCTTCACCGACGTGTGCGGCGCGGTGCCGCGCATCTGGTCCGCGAGGGCCGCTCCGGAGCTGCCTGCGAGGCTCTCCAGGTCGTCGTAGGCGTACTTGATCCAGTGCTTGCCGTCGGCCTTCTCGGCGAACCTCTCGCCCATGCGGGCGTAGTAGGCGTCGGGGAGATAGCGGGCCTCCATCGACGTGGTGCCCAGCCGGCGCATCGTCGCGGCCGTCGTGCCGCCGGTGTACGTGATCGTCAGGGTGCCGGTGAGGCCGTCGCGCCAGGCGAGGGTGCCGTCGGACTTCATGGACAGCTCGGAGCCCATGGTGGTCGTGGACCTCACGCGGGCGGACTCGGCCTCGCCGGTGGACCGTTCTACCGTGCGCAGGGCGGCCATGACGGCCTGGGAGGGTGTGGCGCGGTTCTCCTCGTCGGGGCGGTCGGAGGAGGTGCAGGCGGCGGCCAGGGCCGTCAGCGCGGTCAGCAGCGCGACCCAGAACGCCGACCGGCGCGCCCTCGTGCTCGTCATTCGTCCCCCCTGTGCGAACCCCGTGAATGCAAGTTAACCCAGGGCACTGACAGAACGGGGCCGGAGAAGGGGACGGGCCCCGCACCCGGGAAGGGTGCGGGGCCCGCTTCGAGCCTGGTGAGCCGTTGGCTCAGACCGCGGCCGGGTCCTCCTCGACGAGGAGGTTGCGGGTGCGGTTCGGGTCGACCGGAACGCCGGGGCCGATCGTGGTGCTGATCGCGGCCTTCTTGATGTAGCGACCCTTGGCGGCGGACGGCTTCAGACGGAGGATCTCCTCCAGCGCGGCGCCGTAGTTCTCCACCAGCTTGGTGTCGTCGAAGGACACCTTGCCGATGATGAAGTGCAGGTTCGAGTGCTTGTCGACGCGGAACTCGATCTTGCCGCCCTTGATGTCGGTGACGGCCTTGGCCACGTCGGGGGTGACGGTGCCGGTCTTCGGGTTCGGCATCAGACCACGCGGACCGAGCACGCGGCCGAGGCGGCCGACCTTGCCCATGAGGTCCGGGGTGGCGACGACGGCGTCGAAGTCCAGACGGCCCTTCGAGACCTCGTCGATCAGTTCGTCGGAGCCGACGATGTCGGCGCCCGCGGCCTCCGCGGCCGCAGCACGGTCACCGGTCGCGAAGACCAGGACCCGGGCGGTCTTACCGGTGCCGTGCGGAAGGTTCACGGTGCCACGGACCATCTGGTCGGCCTTACGCGGGTCGACACCCAGACGGAAGGCGACCTCGACGGTGCCGTCGAACTTGGTCGTGGACGTCTCCTTGGCGAGACGGACGGCCTCGAGCGGGGCGTAGAGCTTCTCCCGGTCGATCTTTGCGTCCGCAGCGCGGAGAGTCTTGCTGCGCTTGCTCACTACTGCTCCTGGGTTTCTTAGGAGTTGTGGTCCGGGCCGAGCAGGCCCTGCCACTGACTTCTGCTTGCGGGGTTGAGGTCAGCCCTCGACCGTGATGCCCATGGAACGGGCGGTGCCGGCGATGATCTTCGCGGCGGCGTCCAGGTCGTTGGCGTTGAGGTCGGGCATCTTGGTGGTGGCGATCTCGCGGACCTGCGCCTCAGTGATCTTGGCGACCTTGGTCTTGTGCGGCTCGCCGGAGCCCTTCTCCACGCCCGCGGCCTTGAGGATCATCTTGGCGGCCGGCGGCGTCTTGGTGATGAAGGTGAAGGAACGGTCCTCGTAGACCGTGATCTCCACCGGGATGACCCAACCGCGCTGCGACTCGGTCGCGGCGTTGTAGGCCTTGCAGAACTCCATGATGTTGACGCCGTGCTGACCCAGCGCCGGGCCGACCGGCGGAGCCGGGTTGGCCGCACCGGCCTGGATCTGGAGCTTGATGAGCCCCGTGACCTTCTTCTTCTTGGGAGGCATGCTCTCTCCGGGTCCTTACTGAGAGGTTGAGTACCACCTGCGTCATTCGGATGATTCACCGGGCAGATGGCATACCGCACCACGATAGCTGCTGTGGCAGCGGGACATGAAATCGGCAGCTCAGGAGGACCACGGAGAGAAGGGTGGCCGCCCACGCAGTACGGCTCCGAGGGTGCCGATACCGAAGATCAGCAGGATCACGGCGGGCAGGGCGGACGCAGCGGTGACGGCGCCCACGTAGCCGAAGCCGTCCTCCTCCGCCGCCACCGTGGGATCCGAGGCCAGGTATCTGACGCTGATCGGCTTGCCGTCCCGCGAGAGCTTGCGCTTGCTGACACGGGTGAGGGCGGGCAGATCGGCCTCGACCTGCTTGCCGTCGACCTCGAATTCGACCCAGCAGCGCTGACCCCAGCAGTTGGAACCCTCGGCATGGAAGGTGCCGACCGCACGGACACCGTCCTGAACCTGCGCCACCCGCTGCCACTGGGTCGTGCCGAGGTAGGCCGGGCCGGTCGCGAACACCGCTGCCAGCAGCAGAAACACCATGGGAAGGCGGAAACGGCGAAGACGCCCCGGACCGGAATCCACCGGCGGGGCGCCCTCGTTGCGTATGTCGGCCAAGCTGCTCAGTTCTTCTGGATCTGGTCGAAGGACAGCTCGACCGGCGTCTCGCGGCCGAAGATCTCCACGAGACCCTTGACCTTCTTCGAGTCGGCGTTGATCTCGTTGATGGTGGCCTGCAGCGTGGCGAACGGGCCGTCGGTGACGGTGACCGAGTCGCCGACCTCGAAGTCCAGCACCTGGACCTCGACCTTGCGCTGCGGAGCGGGCTTGCCCTCGGCCTCGGCGGCCTCGCGAGCGGCCTTCTCCTCGGCCTCCGGGGCGAGCATCTTGACGATCTCGTCCAGGGTCAGCGGGTACGGGTCGTAGGCGTTGCCCACGAAGCCGGTGACGCCGGGGGTGTTGCGGACGACACCCCAGGACTCGTTCGTCAGGTCCATGCGGACCAGGACGTAACCCGGGAGCTTGTTCTGCTTGATCGTCTTGCGGTCGCCGTTCTTGATCTGGACGACCTCTTCCTGCGGCACCTCGGCCTGGAAGATGTAGTCCTCGACGTTCAGCGAGACAGCGCGCTGCTCCAGGTTGGTCTTCACGCGGTTCTCGTAACCGGCGTAGGTGTGGATGACGTACCACTCGCCGGGCAGCGTGCGGAGCTCCTCACGCAGGGCGGCGATGGGGTCGACGGGCTCGGCCTCTTCCTCGGCCGGGGCCTCTTCCTCGTCCTCCACGTGCAGCGCGGCCTCCTCGGCCGGCTCGCCCGCCTCGGCGTCGGCAGCCTCGACCTCGTCCAGGTCCTCGTCCGCGCCCTCGACGATGTCGAGCTCGTCTTCCACGGACTCGGCATCCTGCCCGAGCGGCTCGACGGCGTCGTTCAGGTTCTGGTCAGACACGGTGGCTGCTTCTTCCTGGATACATAGGGGTGGAACATGCGAAAGGGGCGCCGGTAACCACGGCGCCCTTCGCTCTTGGCTCAGCCAAAGACGTACTTGGCGGCGTTGTCGAGCCCATAGTCAATCACGGTCACCAGGCCGATCATGATGACGACGAAGATGATCACCACAGTGGTGTACGTCGTCAACTGGTTACGCGTAGGCCAGACGACCTTGCGGAGTTCCGCGACGATCTGGCGGTAGAAGAGCGCCAGTCGCTTCAGCGGGCCCTTCTTGCCGCGCTTGCCGCCCTTGCGGGTCTTCTTGGACTCCGGCGCCTCGTCCTGGGCATCAGGCATGTCGATGGAGCCCACGGCGTCCGTCACTCGTCCTCACCTGATTCCGGGTCGTGGCCGTGCCGCGCCCGGTCTGAGCCGCACGGCGGTGCATTGCTGTACGTACATGCGCACACATCCTGGCGAAGGTGTGTGTAGCAGGGCCGGAGGGACTTGAACCCCCAACCGCCGGTTTTGGAGACCGGTGCTCTACCAATTGAGCTACGACCCTTTGTGGTGTCCCCCAACGTACCGCATCCGACCGGGTGCTCGTTGTGCACCGTGCGACCGCGGCTGCTGAAGGCCAACGAGGTGAGAGTGTACGTGGTCCCGGGCGCCTCGTCGAACAGAAAGTGGCCGATGAGGACTTGAACGACGGAAGATCGCCCGGAGTTCGGCCGTACGCCGCCGCAAGATCGCCCTGGCCGAGGGCCCGATCCGGACAGATGTTCAGCCGATGTTCAGTCTGTGAAACCCGCGTGCCGCCCGCGTTTCCGGTCTGAAACGATGGGCCCCATGAGCGCTGCAACCCCACCCACCGAGCGCCGGGTCTCCGCCCGAGTCGGCGCGATCTCCGAGTCCGCCACCCTCGCCGTGGACGCGAAGGCCAAGGCCCTCAAGGCCGCCGGGCGTCCGGTGATCGGCTTCGGCGCCGGTGAGCCCGACTTCCCGACCCCGGACTACATCGTCGAGGCCGCCATCGAGGCGTGCAAGAACCCGAAGTACCACCGCTACACCCCGGCCGGCGGCCTGCCCGAGCTGAAGGCCGCGATCGCCGCGAAGACGCTGCGCGACTCCGGCTACGAGCCCGAGGTCTCGCAGATCCTGGTAACCAACGGCGGCAAGCAGGCCATCTACGAGGCCTTCGCCGCGATCCTGGACCCGGGCGACGAGGTCATCGTCCCGGCCCCGTACTGGACGACGTACCCCGAGTCGATCCGTCTCGCCGGCGGTGTCCCGGTCGAGGTCGTCGCCGACGAGACGACCGGCTACCGCGTCTCGGTCGAGCAGCTGGAAGCCGCCCGCACCGAGAAGACGAAGGTCGTCCTGTTCGTCTCCCCGTCGAACCCGACCGGCGCGGTCTACAGCGCCGAGGACGCCGAGGCGATCGGCCGCTGGGCCGTCGAGCACGGCCTGTGGGTCATGACGGACGAGATCTACGAGCACCTCGTCTACGGCGACGCGACGTTCACCTCGCTGCCCGCGATCCTTCCCGAGCTGCGCGACAAGTGCATCGTGGTCAACGGTGTCGCCAAGACGTACGCCATGACGGGCTGGCGGGTCGGCTGGATCATCGGCCCGAAGGACGTCGTCAAGGCCGCGACCAACCTCCAGTCGCACGCCACCTCGAACGTGTCCAACGTGGCCCAGGTGGCCGCCCTCGCCGCCGTCTCCGGCGACCTGGACGCCGTCGCGACGATGCGTGAGGCCTTCGACCGCCGTCGCAAGACGATCGTGCGGATGCTCAACGAGATCGACGGCGTGGTCTGCCCGGAGCCCGAGGGCGCCTTCTACGCGTACCCGTCGGTGAAGGCGCTGATCGGCAAGGAGATCCGCGGCAAGCGCCCGCAGGACAGCGTCGAGCTGGCCGCGCTGATCCTGGAGGAGGCCGAGGTCGCGGTCGTGCCGGGCGAGGCGTTCGGTACGCCGGGCTACCTGCGGCTCTCCTACGCGCTCGGTGACGAGGACCTCGTCGAGGGCGTGAGCCGGATCCAGAAGCTGCTGGCGGAGGCCAGGGACTGACGTCCGTCTTCTGCCATGGGGCCGCCTCCGGATTCTCGGAGGCGGCCCCATTTGTTTGTGCGAGCAAGACCACTAAAGGGGAAACCGCTACCGGGACGGCTCAGACGTACGGCAGGATCCTGGAATGGAGCGTGTACGTGATGTCTCTGAGCTGCCGAAAGCCCATCTGCACCTGCACTTCACCGGCTCGATGCGGCCGGCGACCCTGCTGGAACTGGCCGACAAGTACGGCGTGCGCCTGCCCGAGGCGCTGACCGACGCACTGACCAGCGGGGAGCCGCCGAAGCTGCGGGCGACGGACGAGCGGGGCTGGTTCCGCTTCCAACGCCTGTACGACTCGGCGCGCTCGTGCCTGCGGCAGCCGGAGGACATCCAGCGGCTGGTCAGGGAGGCCGCGGAGGAGGACATCAAGGACGGCTCGGGCTGGCTGGAGATCCAGGTCGACCCGACGTCGTACGCGCCCCGGCTGGGCGGTCTGATTCCGGCGCTGGAGATCATCCTGGACGCGGTGGAGACGGCGTCGCGGGACACGGGGCTGGGGATGCGCGTCCTGGTCGCCGCGAACCGGATGAAGCACCCTCTGGACGCCCGCACGCTGGCGCGGCTCGCGGTGCGGTACGCCGACCGGGGCGTGGTCGGTTTCGGGCTGTCGAACGACGAACGCCGGGGCATGGCGCGGGACTTCGACCGCGCCTTCCACATCGCCGGCGAGGGCGGCCTGCTGTCGGCACCGCACGGCGGCGAGCTGACCGGCCCGTCCTCGGTCCGGGACTGCCTTGACGACCTGGCCGCGAACCGGATCGGCCACGGGGTGCGGGCGGCGGAGGACCCGCGGCTGCTGAAGCGCCTCGCGGACAGGGGCGTGACCTGCGAGGTGTGTCCCGCGTCGAACGTCGCCCTCGGCGTCTACGAGAAGCCCGAGGACGTCCCGCTGCGGACGCTCTTCGAGGCGGGCGTCCCGATGGCCCTCGGCGCCGACGACCCCCTGCTCTTCGGCTCGCGCCTCGCCGCCCAGTACGACATCGCGCGCCGGCACCACGCCTTCACGGACGAGGAGCTGGCGGAGCTGGCCCGGCAGTCGGTGCGGGGGTCGGCGGCGCCGGAGGAGATGAAGGCGAAGCTGCTGGCGGGGGTGGACGACTGGCTCGCCTAGTCGGCGGCCGGCATCAGTCGGCGACACCGGCCAGCAGCGTGCGGGCCAGCCGGGCGGCGAACTCGTCCACCGGCGGCCGTACGGCCTCCTTCGTCGCGTCGTAGGCGAACGCCCGCTGCGCGCAGGCACCCATCAGCAGCGACGCTGCCGCGAACGTGTCCACGTCCGTGCCGACCCGGCCCAGTTCCTGCTCGGCCCGGAGATACGTGTCGAGCTCCTGGATCGGCACGTGCGGGCCCGCGCCCATCTGCCGTACGGCGTCGTCGTGCCGCCGCTTGAGCTCGGTCTGCGCGTACAGCGACGCGGCGATCGGGAAGCTCTGCTCGTAGAACAGCGCCGCCTGGCGGGCGATCTCGGTGAGGTTCTCCTCCAGGGAGTGCCGGCCAGGCTCGGCGGCGAGGCTGCCGAGCAGCGGGCGGAGCGGGGGCAGTCGCTCGGTGAGTACCTCGATGAAGAGCTCTTCCTTGCTGTCGAAGTGCTTGTACAGCGCCGCCTCGGAGCACCCGGCCGCCCGTGCGATCTCCTTGGTGGTGGTCCGCGCCAGCCCGACCGTGCGCATCAGCTCGTGTGCGGCGTCGAGGAGTCGAACGCGGGTGGGCCGGTTTTCCATGGAAACGTCCAATCGCTCTTGACGGGTGGGTGAGTACTTACTCACTCTAGAGGAGACAAGGGGTGAGTGAACACTCACCCACCTTCCTACACCTCTCACGGGAGACCCCATGAAACTCACCGTCTTCGGTGCCAGCGGAGGCACCGGCCAGGAGATCGTCCGCCAGGCGCTGGACGCGGGGCACCAGGTCACGGCAGTGGTGCGGGATCCGGCGCGGTTCACCGTGACCGGCGAGCGGCTGGAGGTGTTCCGCGCGGACCTGACGGACGCCCAGGCCCTGCGTCCTGCCGTAGCCGGGCGGGACGCGGTGCTGTCGGGGCTCGGTGCGCGCAGCCGCAAGGACGCCGGGATCGCGGCGCGGCTGACGCGTGCGGTGCTCGGCGCCGTGGAGTCCGAGGACGTGCGGCGGCTGGTCGTGGTGAGCGCGGCGCCGGTCGGTCCCGCGCCGGAGGGCGACGGGTTCCTCGACCGCACCGTGCGCGGCATCGTTTCGGCCGTGCTGAAGGACATCTACACCGACTTGCGGGAGATGGAGGCCGAGCTGGCGCGCAGCGCAACGGACTGGACGGTCGTACGGCCGCCGCGCCTTCAGGACAGGCCGCTCACCGGAACGTACCGGAAGGTGCTGGGCGGCTTTCCGCGCGCGGGACGCTTCCTGGGGCGCGCCGACGTGGCGCACGCCATGCTGGCCACGCTCGGCGACCGGGCCACGGTGAAGCAGGGCGTGGGCGTGGCCTACTGAGCGCCTTGCCGAGCGCCTGCGCAGGTCGCGCGTTACAGGCTGACGCCGACCGTCACCGGCTCGTTCACCAGCGTGATGCCGAAGGTCTCGCGGACGCCTGCGACGACCTCGCGGGCGAGCGCGAGGAGGTCCTCGGTGGACGCTTCGCCGCGGTTGGTGAGGGCGAGGGTGTGCTTGGTGGAGATGCGGGCGGGGCCGGTGCCGTACCCCTTGGTGAAGCCCGCCTTGTCGATGAGCCAGGCCGCGGAGGTCTTGGTGTGGCCCCTCCCCGCGGGGTAGGCGGGCGGCTCCACCCCGTCGCCGAGATGTTCGCGTACGCGCGCGTGGAACGCGGTGAACTGGTCGTCGGTGAGGATCGGGTTGGTGAAGAAGGATCCGGCCGACCAGGTGTCGTGGTCCTCGGGGTCGAGGACCATGCCTTTCCCGGTACGCAGCTTCAGCACGGTCTCGCGAGCGGCGGCCAGGGGCACGCGGTCGCCGGCTTCGACACCGAGGGCGCGGGCCGTCTCGGCGTACTTGATGGGGGCGGACAGCCCGTCGGCGTCCTCCAGCCGAAAGCGGACGCGCAGGACGACGTAGCGCTCGGGGTCGGCCTTGAAGCGGCTGTGGCGGTAGGAGAAGGCGCAGTCGGCGTTCGGGATGACGACGGTCTGGCCCGACTCGCGGTCGTACGCGATCACCTCGGTGATCGTGGAGGAGACCTCCTGGCCGTAGGCGCCGACGTTCTGGATGGGCGTTGCGCCTGCGGAGCCGGGGATTCCGGCGAGGCACTCGATCCCGGCGAGCCCGGCCTCGACGGTGCGGGCGACGGCGTCGGTCCACACCTCGCCGGCGGCCAGTTCGAGCGTGGTGCCGTCCAGCTCGAAGCCCTTCGTGGCGATGACCAGGGCGGTGCCCTCGAAGCCCTTGTCGCCGATGACCAGGTTCGATCCGCCGCCGATGAGCAGCAGGGGGGTCCCACTGGCGTCCGCCTCGCGCACGACGTCGATCACCTCGGCGTCGGTGGTGGCGGTGACCAGGCGGGTGGCGGGGCCGCCCAGCCGGAAGGTGGTGAACGGGGCGAGGGGCGCGTCGTGGAGTTCCTGCACGCGCTCAAGACTACGAGACGGCACCGACAGCCCCGGCACCCATGCGGAGTGCCGGGGCTGAGGCGCGCACCACGCGCGCGTGCCGCTCAGGTCAGACGACGGAACGCCTCCGTCCAGTCCAGCGGGAGGTCGTCGCTCGACACCTGCCAGGTGGCGAACTTCGCGTCCCGCATCTGCGCGGACAGACCCTGCGAGGTCGGGGCGTGGGTGCCCGAGCGGGCGAAGTCCTTGAGGGCCGCGGGCGACTCCCAGGCGGACAGCGTCCAGAAGGTCCGTTTGAACGGCTCGGCCTTCAGAGAGGCCCCGTACGCTCCGGGCGCCCGGCTCACCTGCCGCCACACACCCGGCGTGCGGATGAGGAAGCGGAGCGCGCCCCAGATGGTGCGGGTCTCGAAGCGGGAGGCGAAGACGTGCACCTCGGCGCCCTGCGGCGCGGGATTCGGCACGGTCCAGGGAAGAGTGGGCATGACTGCTCCTCATGGGTCGGGATGGTCAGTGGGAGGCCGTTTCCAGCACGGGCTCAGGCAGCTGCTCGGTCGCCCGCACGGCCTTGCCGTCGTGCCGCCGGCCCGGGATCAGCAGGGCGGCGACCCCGGCGAGAGCCACCACCGCGGCGCCGGTGACCAGGGCGGGCCGCAGACCGTCGACGAAGGTCTGGCCGGTCTCGTAGCCGCCCTGCGCGGAGAAGATCGACGCCATGACGGCGATACCGAGCGCGCCGCCGACCTCACGCAGGGCGTTGTTGGCGCCGGAGGCGATGCCCTGCTCCGAGGCGCGGACGCTGGACATGACCAGGTGGGCGGCCGGGGCGAAGAACAGGGCCATGCCGACGCCGCTGATGATCAGACCCGGCAGCTGGGCGGCGTAGGAGACGTCGACGGTGACCACGGACGCCATGTAGGCGAGGCCGGCGGCCTGGAGGAACAGTCCGGTGGCCACGACGGGCCGGCCGCCGATGCGGTCGGCGAGGATCCCGGCGATCGGCGCGACGAGCATCGGCATGCCGGTCCACGGCAGCATCCGCAGCCCTGCCTCGGTGGGCGAGTAGCCGAGCACGCCCTGCATGTACTGGCTGAGCAGGAAGATCGACCCGAACATGCCGAGGAACATCAGCGTGCTCGCGGCGTTGATCCCCGAGAACGCCCGGGAGCGGAACAGCCGCATCGGCAGCATCGGGTTCTTGGCGCGAGTGCTGTAGAGGACGAACCCGACGAGCAGCGCGCCTCCGGCGAACAGGCCGGTCAGGACCAGACGGCCGGTCCAGCCGTCGGCGGGCCCGCGCACCAGGCCGTACACGATCCCGAACAGGCCGCCGCTGGCGAGCAGGGTGCCGGGGAAGTCGAGCGGGGCGCCGGTGCCGTACGACTCGGCGAGGCGCAGACGGGCGAGCGGCAGCAGGGCGAGGCCGAGCGGAACGTTCAGCCAGAAGATCCACTGCCAGGAGATGTGCTCGGTGAGGCTGCCGCCGATGAGCGGCCCGGACGCGATCGCGAGCCCGTTGACGGCGCCCCAGATGCCGTACGCCATCCCGCGCTTGGCCGTCGGCACTGCCGCCGTCAGCAGGGTCAGCGTCAGCGGCATCATGATCGCGGCGCCGGCGCCCTGGACCGCGCGGGCGGCGATGAGGGAGTCGATGCCGGGTGCGAGGGCCGCGGCGGCGGACGCGGCGGTGAAGATCGTGATGCCGACGAGGAAGAGCCGGCGGCGGCCGAAGCGGTCACCGAGCGCCGCGCCGAACATCAGCAGGACGGCGAAGGTGAGTGTGTACGCACTCACCGTCCACTCCAGGTCGTGCAGCCCTCCGCCCAGGTCCTCGCGGATGGAGGGGAGTGCGGTGGTGACGACGAGGTTGTCGAGTGCCGCCATGAACCCGGCGACGCTGGTGATGACGAGGGCCCAGCCGGCCCCGCCGCGGCGGACGGTCCGCGCGTTCTGTTCGGTCTGGTGTGACATCGCTCCCCCAGGGGTGATGCGTTCCGGATACTTCGGATAGTTATTGATCACTAACTTCTGTGGTCATGAAAGGGCAGGGCGAACCCGTCACCCCCACCCCTACGACCGCTCTTCACTCCGCCCCGACGGACCCATGCCCGCCCAGACCCGGTGCTCGGGCGGGAAACCCATGGCCACCAGGCAGTTGATGAGCATGCCGTACGCCATGAAGGTCGTCGTCTCGTTGACGTCCGCCCCCAGCGGCAGGTGGACGGTGTCCCACAGCCGCATCCAGCCGGCACGCACCGCCTCACCGAATTCGTGGTCGCCCTCCTGCTCGGCGGCCGCCACGGCGACGTACATCTGCATCTGCATCATCAGCCGCTCGGGCTGCTCCGAGACGACCTTCCGGTACACGTCCCCCATGGCATGCAGGGCCTCTTCACCCTCCAGCCCCTCGGCGGCGTCCGCGAACATCCGGATGGTGTCCTCCACACAGCGCTCGGCGGCCGCGAGAAAGATCGCCTTCTTGCCCGGGAAGAGCCGGAACAGATACGGCTGCGAGACACCGACCCGCCTGGCGATCGCCTCGGTCGACGTGCCGTGGTAGCCACCGCGGGCGAACTCGGTCGTCGCCGCGCGGATGACGCTCTCGCGCCTCTCTTCTGCGCTCATCCTGACCATGAGAACCAAGTTAGTACTCAATCACTAACTAGGCAAGCGGCGGCAAGGGGAATGTGCGCAGCGGGAACGCGTAAGGGGCGCCCCACCATGGAGGACGCCCCTTACCTCGCGGCACGCGCGCGTGCCGCTCACGCCAGCTGTACGACCGCCCGCGACATCCCGAGCACCTTCTGCCCGGCGCTCTTCACGGTCAGGTCCACGCGGACCCGGTTGTCGTCGAGCTTGGCCGCGACCTTGCCGCTGACCTCGATCATGGCGCCCTCGTCGTCGTTCGGCACGACGACGGGCTTGGTGAAGCGGACGCCGTACTCGAGGACCGCACCCGGGTCGCCGGTCCAGTCCGTGACCACACGGATCGCCTCGGCCATGGTGAACATGCCGTGCGCGATGACGTCCGGCAGCCCGACCTCCTTGGCGAACTTCTCGTTCCAGTGGATCGGATTGAAGTCACCGGAGGCGCCCGCGTACTGGACGAGCGTGGCGCGGGTCACGGGGAAGGTCTGGGCGGGCAGTTCGGTGCCGACCTCGATGTCGCCGTACGCGATCTTCGCCGTCATCGGTCTCAGGCCTCCCCTTCGGCGGCGTCCGCCCCACGGGCGACGAGCTTCGTCCAGGCGGTCACGACGTGCTCCCCCGCCTCGTCGTGGACCTCGCCGCGGATGTCCAGGATCTCGTTGCCCGCCATGGACTTGATGGCCTCGATGGTCGACGTGACCGTCAGCCGGTCGCCGGCGCGCACCGGGCGGGTGTAGGCGAACTTCTGGTCGCCGTGCACCACTCGGCTGTAGTCCAGGCCCAGCTGAGGGTCGGTGGTGACCTGTCCCGCGGCCTTGAAGGTGATCGCGAACACGAAGGTCGGCGGGGCGATCACATCGGAGTGGCCGAGCGCCTTTGCGGCCTCCGGGTCCGTGTACGCCGGGTTGGTGTCCCCCACCGCCTGCGCGAACTCCCGGATCTTCTCCCGGCCCACCTCATAGGGGTCGGTGGGCGGGTAGCTCCGCCCCACGAAGGACTGGTCGAGCGCCATGGCTCGGCACCTCCTGCTGTCTGCCTGGTGTCTGCTCTGAGTGGCCTGCGGTCGGCCGGAACCGACCGGTAACCGGGCCTGAAACGACGCGAGGCCGCCCCCGTCATCGGGGGGCGGCCTCGTGTACGAGCCTGATTTATCGCGTCTCGCGGTGCGCGGTGTGCGCGTTGCAACGCGGGCAGTGCTTCTTCATCTCAAGACGGTCCGGGTTGTTACGCCGGTTCTTCTTGGTGATGTAGTTCCGCTCCTTGCACTCCACGCAGGCCAGCGTGATCTTCGGGCGGACGTCGGTGGCAGCCACGTGAGTGCTCCTTGACGAACGGATGGGATTGGTTTAACGCAAGAAAGAGTAGCCGATCGAAGGACCGACCCCGCAATCGGCTACTGTCAGTAGCGGTGACCGGACTTGAACCGGTGACACAGCGATTATGAGCCGCTTGCTCTACCGACTGAGCTACACCGCTGTGATGCGATCGGGCCCCGCCTCGCGGCGGGAACCTCACACACCAGAGCCCCAATACGGAATCGAACCGTAGACCTTCTCCTTACCATGGAGACGCTCTGCCGACTGAGCTATTGGGGCGAGCGATGAAGACATTACACGCTCGGCTGCCGTTCACCCAAATCCGTTTCGCGGCCCCCGTCTGCGGCCGATCGGCTGACCGCACAGACGCCTCGCAGGCCACTGCGTCACCGCGAGGAGGGCTCCTCCGCGGCGGGCCACACCGGTACGACTATTGCGCTCCTGCGCGCCAGGGCCGGATCGCCACCCTAGGCTCGTCTCACTCTGCGTGATCTTGCGTGGTCCGGCGCAGTTCCCCGGCACCGTCCCCCGCAGCCCGGCACGCAGCCCCGAGCCTCTGGAACGCGATGCCCGACAGCCAGCCCCAGCCACCCCACTCGTCGTCCTCGTCGGGCTCGTCCGGACCGGCCGACCCGGCCGCACTCCTGCTGTGCGGGGCGCGGCTCACCGACGGCCGGACCGTGGACGTACGGCTGGTCGGCGGACGCATCGAGGCGGTCGGTACGGCCGGGAGCCTGGCGGGGGACGGCACGCGCGCGTGCGGCGCGCGTGTGGACCTCAGCGGCTATCTGCTCCTGCCGGCCCCGGCCGAACCGCACGCCCACGGCGACACCGCCCTCTCCGCCGACGCGGGCGGGCCGGTCTCGTACGACCCCCATGACGTGCAGCGCCGCGCCACCGAGGCCGCCCTGCTCCAGCTCGGGCACGGGGCGACCGCGCTGCGGGCACACGTGCGCGTGGGCGACGTCCAGGGTCTGGGCGCGCTGGCCGCCGTTCTGCAGGCGCGACGATCGCTGCGCGGGCTCACCGAGTTGACGACGGTGGCGATGCCGCGGCTGCTGACCGGCGTGGCCGGCGCCGACGGGCTCGCGATACTGCGGGACGCGGTGAAGATGGGTGCCTCGGTGGTCGGCGGCTGTCCCGACCTGGACCCGGATCCCACGGGTTACGTGGAGGCGGTCCTGGAGGTCGCCTCGGAGCAGGGCTGCCCCGTCGACCTGCACACCGATGCCACCGACCCGGCCCGCCTGGCCCGCCTCGCCGCGATGGCCGGCGGGCTGCGCCCCGGCGTGACACTCGGGCCGTGCGGCGCACTGGGGCGCCTGCCCGCCCAGGTGTCTTCCCGCGCCGCCGACCAGCTCGCGGCGGCCGGAGTGACGGTGGTGTGCCTGCCGCAGGGCGGCTGCGGGGGCGTGGAACGCCGGGCCACGGCGCCCGTACGACTGCTGCGCTCCGCCGGCGTACGCGTCGCGGCCGGAAGCGGCGCCCTGAGGGACGTATCGAACCCGGTGGGGCGCGGTGACCCGCTGGAGGCCGCCTACCTGCTCTCCTCCCGTCACGGACTGCGCCCCGAGGACTCCTACGACGCCGTGAGCGCGTCGGCGCGTGCGGTGTTGGGGCTGCCGGAGGTGCGGGTGGAGGCAGGATTCCCGGCCGAATTGCTGGCGGTGCGCGGGGACCGGCTGGCGGGGGCACTGTCGCTCGCGTACAGCCGCATCGTGGTGCATCGGGGGCGTGTGGTGGCGCGGACGAGCGCGGTGCGGGAGTACTGCAACTCGGCTGTGGCCGCGGAGTTGGGGTTGCCTCGGCAGGGGCGGGGAGAGCTGTCCTGAGGGGTGTGAGGGTGTCTCGGGCGGGGTGGCGTCGGGGTCTGTGCGCCCAGCGCCCGCATACAGGCGTGCGCCCCACGGACGCAGCTGTGCGCCCCTTCGACGGGGACCATGCACCTGGACGCATGAGGCGTGGCTGAAGTCGTGCGGCGGATGCGGCCGTCCGGGCGTACGGTCGGAAGCATGCGCATTGTCATCGCTGGTGGTCATGGTCAGATCGCGCTGCGGCTGGAGAAGCTGCTCGCCGCGCGCGGGGACGAGGTCGCGGGGATCATCCGCAAGGCCGAACAGAGCGACGATCTGCGGGCGGCCGGCGCCGAACCCGTCCTGCTGGACCTGGAGTCGGCCTCGGTCGAGGAGGTCGCGGAGCGATTGCGCGGCGCCGACGCGGCGGTCTTCGCGGCCGGCGCGGGCCCCGGCAGCGGCTCGGCCCGCAAGGACACGGTGGACAAGGGGGCCGCGGTCCTCTTCGCGGACGCGGCGGTCCGGGCGGGCGTACGGCGCTTCGTGGTCGTGTCGTCGATGGGCGCGGACCCTGAACACGAGGGCACCGAGATCTTCGACGTCTACCAGCGTGCGAAGGGCGCCGCCGACGAGTACGTCCGCGGCCTGGACGCCCTGGACTGGACGATCCTGCGCCCCGGCATGCTGACGAACGACGCCGGAACCGGCCAGGTACGCCTGGAGGTTCACACCGGTCGCGGCCCCGTCCCGCGCGACGACGTGGCCGCCGTACTCGCGGAGTTGCTCGACACCCCGGCGACGGCCGGCCTGACGCTCGAACTGATCAGCGGCTCGGCTCCGGTGTCGGTGGCGGTGAAGTCGGTGGCGGGAAACTGAAGTTGAGCGCCGAGGGGGTGCCCGCCGCGCAGGAGGCGCTGTTGCGGCGCATGTACGAGGTCTTCTCGACGGACGAGCGGGAGGCCTTCATGCAACGGTGCCTCGCGCCCGACGTGGACTGGCCGAACGTCCTGGACGGAGTCCGACTGCACGGCCGCGAGGCGGTACGCGCGTACTGGGCGCGGCAGTTCGCCGCCGGACACCCTCTCGTACGGCTGGAGGGTCTGCGCCGGGATACGGACGGCGAGGCGGTCGTGGCGACCGTACGGCCCGGCATGCGCGACGCTTCGGGCGAGCGGTGGGCGGAGGGGACGGTCGAGCATGTGTACCGGTTCGACGGGAGCGGGCTGGTGACGCGGATGGATGTGCGGGCGGGCACCTAGGGTGCGGGGGCCCGGGGAGGGACTGCTGGCCTCTCGGAGAGGGCTGCGGGCTCTCGGGGAGGGCTGCGGGCTCTCGGAGGGGCTGTGGTGGAGGGCTGCGGGCTCTCGGAGGGGACTGAGGCGCGGAGCTGAGGCGCGGGGACTGTGGGTGCCGGGCTGAGAGCGTCGGGCCGAGGGCGCCGGGCCGAGGTGTGGGCTCGGTGGGCTTTCGACGACTCAGAACAGCGGAAGCTGCCCGGGGAACTCGGGCATGACGTACCCGTCCAGGGCGGGCTGGGCGGCCCCGAGTTGTGCCTGCCGCCGTGATCCGGGGCACGACACGAGCTCCCCGTTCTCCCGCGCGCCGGGCGGATCGTGCCGTGCGAACCGACCGGCGACGACGGCGATCTCCCGCCGGCACTCGGGGCAGCTTCTGCGACGCGTGCTCATGGGGCCAGTGTGCCCCGGCTGTGGCCGGCCCTGGAACGCCACCCTCGAACGCGGAAACCCCCTCCGATCTACGTTTCCGCAGATCGGAGGGGGTTTCTCTCAGCGTGGCGGCGCCAGGATTCGAACCTGGGAAGGCTGAGCCGGCAGATTTACAGTCTGCTCCCTTTGGCCGCTCGGGCACACCGCCGGGTTTGCTGCCTGTCGAACCGCTTTTCGGCGGTGCTCCCTGGCAACGACGTAAACAATACCCGATACGGAGGGGTGCTTCGCCACCCGATTGATCGCCTCCCGGAGGACGTGGGGTGGCTAGGCTGGTCCGGATGCGGCCCGGGCCTCCCCCGGGCTCGGCGGCCACCCCCACACCCGCCGATACGCACCCCACACGCACCCCGATACAAGGAGCCACAGGACATGGCCGACTCCAGTTTCGACATCGTCTCGAAGGTCGAGCGGCAGGAGGTCGACAACGCCCTCAACCAGGCCGCCAAGGAGATCTCGCAGCGCTACGACTTCAAGGGCGTGGGTGCCTCGATCTCGTGGTCCGGTGACAAGATCCTCATGGAGGCGAACTCCGAGGACCGGGTGAACGCTGTCCTCGACGTCTTCCAGTCCAAGCTGATCAAGCGCGGGATCTCGCTGAAGGCCTTGGACGCGGGCGAGCCCCAGCTCTCGGGCAAGGAGTACAAGATCTTCGCGTCGATCGAGGAGGGCATCTCCCAGGAGAACGCAAAGAAGGTGGCGAAGATCATTCGCGACGAGGGTCCGAAGGGCATCAAGGCCCAGGTCCAGGGCGACGAGCTGCGAGTCAGCTCGAAGAGCCGTGACGACCTGCAGGCCGTGATCGCCCTGCTGAAGGGCAAGGACTTCGACTTCGCGCTGCAGTTCGTGAACTACCGGTGAGCCACTGACTCACGGTCGCGGAAGTACGAGGAAGGGTGAGCACCTGTCGGTGCCCACCCTTCTCGCCTGCTGGCCGCGGTCCGGGGGTGTGCTGCTCGCTCAGTTGCGCGAGTGGCCGAACAGGAGGCGGTAGGCGATCAGGAGCACGAGTGAGCCGCCGATCGCGGCAGCCCAGGTGGTGCCGTCGTAGAAGTCCTTGGTGATCGGGTGGTCCAGCCAGCGGGCAGAGATCCAGCCACCGATGAAGGCGCCCGCGATGCCGATGATCGTCGTGCCGATGAAGCCGCCCGGGTCTCGGCCCGGCAGCAGGAACTTCGCGATGGCCCCGGCCAACAGCCCCAGGATGATCCAGCTGATGATGGTCATGACCTGAACCTGCCCTTCCGCGCTGTGCTTTCACTGTCCGACCTGTGTGATTTCCGTGCGGACAGGTTGTGCGTGGCGCGATCTGCGTGTGCGCTGCGCGCCGTGTGCCGCTCGGCGCTGAGTCCGGCTCGTGGCGCGCCCGTTCGTGCTCTGTTGAGGAAGAGGACGTCACTGCGGCATTCCTCGGTTGCACTGATCAGTAGGGTGCTGGCCATGACAGGCTCCAGTTCAGCTTCCGAGCTGCGGCGCACCCTGGGGGTCGGGGACGCCGTGGTCATCGGGCTCGGCTCGATGGTCGGGGCCGGAATCTTCGCCGCTCTGGCGCCCGCCGCGCGCGCGGCCGGATCCGGGCTGCTGCTCGGGCTCGCGGTCGCGGCCGTGGTCGCCTACTGCAACGCCACGTCCTCGGCTCGGCTGGCCGCCCTGTATCCGGCCTCGGGCGGCACCTATGTGTACGGCCGCGAGCGGCTCGGGGAGTTCTGGGGATATCTCGCAGGCTGGTCCTTCGTCGTCGGCAAAACGGCCTCCTGTGCGGCGATGGCGCTCACCGTGGGCGCGTACGTCTGGCCCGGGCAGGCGCACGCGGTCGCGGTCGCGGCCGTGGTGGCGCTGACCGCGGTGAACTACGGCGGTGTCCAGAAATCCGCCTGGCTGACGCGGGCGATCGTCGCGGTGGTCCTGGCCGTCCTGGCTTGTGTGGTGGTCGTGTGTCTGGGGTCCGCGGAGTCCGATGCCGGGCGCCTGGACGTCGGGGCGTCGGGCGGCGTGGGCGGGGTGCTGCAGGCGGCGGGACTGCTGTTCTTCGCGTTCGCCGGGTACGCGCGGATCGCGACCCTCGGTGAAGAGGTGCGGGACCCTGCACGCACCATCCCCCGGGCGATTCCACTGGCCCTGGGCATCGCGCTGGTGGTGTACGCGTGTGTGGCAGTGGCTGTCCTTTCCGTGCTGGGGTCGGGGGCTCTCGGGGACGCGAGCGCGCCGCTGGCCGACGCGGTCCGGGCGGCCGGGGTGCCGGGGCTGGCGCCCGTGGTGCGGGTGGGCGCGGCCGTCGCCGCGTTGGGCTCGCTGCTCGCCCTGATCCTGGGCGTTTCGCGGACGACGCTGGCCATGGCCCGCGACCGGCATCTGCCCGGCGCCCTGGCGGCCGTGCATCCGCGCTTCCAGGTGCCGCACCGGGCGGAGCTGGCCGTCGGTGCGGTGGTCGCGGTCCTGGCCGCCACGGTGGACGTACGGGGCGCGATCGGGTTCTCCTCCTTCGGTGTGCTGGCCTACTACGCGGTGGCCAACGCGTCGGCCTGGACTCTCGACTCGAAGCCGACCGCGCGGGTCGTGCCGGCGCTGGGGCTGCTCGGGTGCGTGGTGCTGGCGTTCTCCCTTCCGGGGCTGTCGGTCGTTGCCGGTGCGGGGGTACTGGCGGTGGGCGTGGTCGCGTACGGGGTGCGGCGGTGGGTGGTGGAGCGGTCGGGTGGGCTGGGGCAGTAGGCCGGCGTAGGGGCCGCCAATGCGGGTAGCGAGCATGGGTCGTCGGCGTGGGTCGCCGGTAACAGCTGATGGCCGCTGGTTGTGGGGGCTCCGCGTATGGCCGTGTGTCAGGGCCGAGACGTGGCAAGGCGGTACGGCGGGGTGGCTGCAGAGCGGCAGGGCGGCAGGCGCGCCGGACACCGCCCGCAGAACGCTGGTGCGATCAGCCCTCGGCAAGGAGGCGTCCGCTCAGCGCAGGCAGGTCCGGTCGGCAACCGACGGTTCATGAATCCTCAGGACGTCCCAGGCGCCGCCGTCCGTATGTGGAAGTCGGCCCAAGGGACCATCTCCAGTTCCTCGTTCATCTCCTCGTACCAGCCGGTGCCGTCGACCCAGGCGCGCAGCCAGTCCGTGAGGCTCGGGGCGTCCACGTACCAGGCCTCGTGGGCGTCGGCGGCGTTCGGTTCGAACAGCAGGACGGTGGCCTCAGGGCTTCGGCAGTCCACGCACGCGTACATCGCGCAGCCCCAGTGGGATATCGGCAGGATGCCTTCGGGCCAGGGCCAGTCGGGATCCTTGCGGGCACTCTCGCGGTTGGCGAGGTACTGCGTGACGGCGGCTGGCTCGCCGGCCGGAGGGCTGTCGAGCAGGGGCAAGAGGCCGTACTCCGGGCCGAATCCACCGTCTCCTATGCGCAGGTAGAGGTCGGCGAGCAGTGGGGGGAGGCGGAAGCCGAGGGCGGCCTCGGCACGGGCCAGGGTGGCCGCGTCCACGGGCTCGGGAAGTGAAGGCCAGCCCCACGGGCGGGTGTTGTGGGCCTTGTCCGCCACCCTCGTCAGCAACTGCTCGTTCTCGGTCATGCGTTCATGATGCAAGCCGCCACTGACAATCGGCCGGGCCTGTGGACAACCACCGGGTTGTGGAAAACCCGGTGGTCAACGCTCCGGTCCTGCAGATCTACCAGCGCGACGAGAACGGCTGGTCCGTCGACACGATTTCGCGGCCCAGCGGGAAGAGCGACACCGGGATCAGCTTGAAGTTGGCGATGCCGAACGGGATGCCGATGATCGTGATGCACAGCGCGAGGCCCGTGACGATGTGGCCGATGGCCAGCCACCAGCCCGCGAGGACCAGCCACAGGACGTTCCCTATGCAGGACGGCGCTCCGGCGTCGCGGCGCTCGACCGTGGTGTACCCGAAGGGCCACAGGGCGTAGATGCCGATACGGAAGGCCGCGATGCCGAACGGGATGCCGATGATGGTGATGCAGAGCAGGAGGCCCGCGAGCATGTAGCCGAGGAACAGCCAGAAGCCGCTCAGGACGAGCCAGATGACGTTGAGGATGGTCTTCACTGTGGGGGGCCTGCCATCTTTTCGAGCCGGGCGATACGGTCCGCCATCGGCGGGTGGGTTGAGAACATCTTGGAGAACCCCTGACCCGGACGGAAGGGGTTCGCGATCATCATGTGGCTGGCGGTCTCGATGCGGGGCTCGGGGGGCAGCGGGAGCTGCTTGGTGCCGAGTTCGAGCTTGCGCAGGGCGCTGGCGAGGGCGAGTGGGTCGCCGGTGAGCTGGACACCGGACGCGTCGGCCTCGTACTCCCTGGAGCGGCTGATGGCCAGCTGGATGAGCGTGGCGGCGAGCGGACCCAGGATCATGATCAGCAACATGCCGAGAAGGCCGGGGCCGTCGTCGTCGTCGGAGCGGCCGATCGGGATCAGCCAGGCGAAGTTGACCAGGAACATGATCACCGAGGCGAGGGCACCGGCGACCGATGAGATCAGGATGTCGCGGTTGTAGACATGGCTGAGTTCGTGGCCGATGACGCCGCGCAGTTCGCGCTCGTCGAGTATGCGCAGGATGCCTTCGGTGCAGCACACGGCGGCGTTGCGCGGGTTGCGGCCCGTCGCGAACGCGTTGGGCGCCTCCGTCGGGGAGATGTAGAGGCGGGGCATGGGCTGGCGGGCCTGGGTGGAGAGCTCACGGACCATGCGGTAGAGCCCCGGAGCCTCGAACTCGCTGACCGGGCGGGCACGCATCGCGCGTAGCGCCAGCTTGTCGCTGTTCCAGTACGCGTACGCGTTCGTGCCCAGCGCGATCAGGACCGCGATGACGAGCCCCATACGGCCGAAGAAGCTGCCGATGAGGATGATGATTGCGGACAGTCCCCCGAGGAGTACTGCGGTCCTGAGCCCGTTGTGCCGGCGGTGCACGGTACGCCCTCCAAGTGGTGCGGCAGGGGAACCCTTTGCTGGTCGTTCTGCGATGCCACTGGTGCCGTGGTGTCACGTCCAGTGGACCCTTCCGTACTGGTCAACGCCAGGCGAGGGCCACGGGTTCCCTGGTGCGGACGGCGGCGGGCGTGGGCCGTCCGGGTGAGGGCGCCGGCACGCGCGCGGGGGCGTGGGTGTGCCACGCGCGCGTGCGGGATGCGCCGGGGCTCAGAAGAGCCCGGTGTCGGCGAAGCGCAGGATCAGCTGAGGCGCTCCGGACAGGGCGACGGCGACGACGCCGGTGAGGGCCATCGTGGCCGTCACGGGAGCGGGGACGAGGTGCTTGACCGGCTCGCCCTCGGGGGCGCGGAACAGCAGGGCCGTCCACTGGAGGTAGTAGTACAGCGCGATCACGACGTTGACGGCCATGACCACGGCGAGCCAGCCGAGGCCCGCGTCGACGGCGGCGGAGAAGACGGTGACCTTGGCGAACAGGCCGACGATGCCCGGCGGGAGGCCTGCGAGGCAGAGCAGGAAGAAGGCCAGGATCAGGGCGGACAACGGGTTGCGCGCGTACAGGCCGCGGTAGTCGCTGACGCGGTTGAGGGGCTTCGTACGGCCGACGAGTGCGGCCACCGCGAAGGCGCCCAGGTTCACGGCGGCGTACATCAGGGCGTAGGCGACTGTGGAGCCGATGGACCGCTCGGCATCGTCGGAGTACGCGGCCGCGGCGATCGGCACCAGGAGGTAGCCGGCCTGGCCGACGGAGGACCAGGCGAGCAGGCGTACCGCGCTGTACGCGCGCGTGGCCTGCTGGCGCAGGGCGCCGACATTGCCGACGGTCATGGTGAGGGCGGCGAGTGCCGCGAGGGCGGGGCCCCAGACGTCGGCGTAGGACGGGAGGGCGACGACCGTGACGAGGATCAGGCCGGTGAAGCCGACCGCCTTGCCGACGACCGACAGGTAGGCGGCGACCGGCAGGGGCGCCCCTACGTAGGTGTCCGGCACCCAGAAGTGGAAGGGCACGGCGGCCGTCTTGAAGGCGAAGCCGACCAGGGTGAGGACGACGCCGGTCTGGGTGAGGACCTGGAGCTGCCCGTCGACGTTCTGGATCCGCTCGGCGATCTGGGTGAGGTAGAGGGTGCCCGTGGAGGCGTACACGAAGCTGATGCCCATGAGGCTGACCGCGGTCGCGGTGACCGAGGACAGGAAGAACTTCAGGGCCGCCTCGGAGGACTTGCGGTCGCCGTGGCGGAGGCCGACCAGCGCGAAGGCGGGGAGAGAGGCGACTTCCAGGGCGACGATGAGGGTCGCCAGGTCCCGGGAGGCGGGCAGGAGGGCGGCTCCGGCGGCGGAGGAGAGCAGCAGGAACCAGAACTCCCCTTCGGGGAGTCCCTTGTTCGCGTCCTTGAGGGCGGTGACCGACAGGAGGGCCGCGAGGAGGGCGCCGCCGAGGACCAGGAACTGGATGACGAGCGTGAAGCGGTCGGCCGTGTAGCTGCATACGCCGGGGTCGCCGGTGAGGCAGAAGGTGGAGCGGTCGCCGTCCAGGAGGGGCAGCAGCAGGAGCGCCGAGGCGGCCAGGCCGGCCACGGACGTCCAGCCGAGCAAGGTCTTTTTGTTCTCCGCGACGAACAGGTCGGCGACGAGGACCACGAGTGCGACGACCGCCGCGATGGTGGGCGGTGCGATGGCGAGCCAGTCGACGGACTGGACCAGCGACTCGGCCAGGGGCTGGGCCAGGGAGCTCATCGGGTGCCTCCTGCGAGGAGCTGCTGCACGGCCGGGTCGGTCAGGCCGAGGAGGGTCTTCGGCCAGAGTCCGGCGACGACGGTGAGGGCGACGAGCGGCGTCCAGGCCGCGTACTCGTACGTCTGGACGTCGGCGAGCTTCGGGGCGTCCTGCGGCACGGCGCCCATGCAGACGCGACGGACCACGACGAGCAGGTACGCGGCCGTGAGCAGGGTGCCGAAGGCGCCGATCGCCATGAAGGTGAGGAAGGCGGGGCGGCTGAGCTCGGCGGCGGGCTCGAACGCGCCGAACAGCGCGAGCATCTCGCCCCAGAACCCGGCGAGGCCCGGCAGCCCGAGGGAGGCGACCGCCGCGAAGGCGAGCAGGCCGCCGAAGCGCGGCGCCTTGCCGTACAGCGCGGCGCCGGTCTGCTCCGCGAGCGCGTCGAGGTCGGTCGTGCCCGTACGGTCCTTCAGCGCGCCGACCAGGAAGAAGAGCAGGCCGGTGATGAGGCCGTGGGCGATGTTGGCGAACAGGGCGCCGTTGACGCCGGTCGGGGTCATCGTGGCGATGCCGAGCAGGACGAAGCCCATGTGGCCGACGGAGGAGTAGGCGATGAGGCGCTTGAGGTCACCCTTTGCGCCGCGCTTGGCAAGGGCGAGGCAGGCCAGGGATCCGTAGATGATCCCGACGACGGCGAACGCTGCGAGGTACGGCGCGAAGTCGGCGAAGCCGTCGGGGGTGATCGGCAGGAGGATCCGGACGAACCCGTACGTTCCCATCTTCAGCAGCACGCCGGCCAGCAGGACCGAGCCGACGGTCGGCGCGGCGGTGTGGGCGTCGGGCAGCCAGCTGTGCAGCGGCCACATCGGCGTCTTGACCGCGAGCCCGATCCCGATCGACAAAACGGCGATGACCTGCACGGATGCGGTCAGCGACCGGCCGTTGTCAGTGGCGAGTGCCACCATGTCGAATGTGCCCGCCTTGATTCCGATCAGGAGCAGGCCGAGCAGCATGACCACGGAGCCGAGCAGTGTGAAGAGGATGAACTTCCAGGCTGCCGCGGCCCGGCCCTCGCCGCCCCAGCGGGCGATGAGGAAGTACATCGGGATCAGGACCATCTCGAAGGCGAGGAAGAAGAGCAGCAGGTCGAGGACGGCGAAGGTGGCGAGGGTGCCGGACTCCAGGACGAGCAGCAGTGCGACGAAGGCCTTCGGGGTCGGGCCCGCGGGCATCTTGAAGTACGAGTAGAGCGCGCAGAGGAAGGTCAGGAGCGCGGTCAGGACCAGAAGGGGGAGGGAGATGCCGTCGATGCCGAGGTGGATGCGCACGTCGAGTGCCGGGATCCAGCTGATGTCCGTGCTGGCCTGCATCTTCGACGGCTGGTCGTGGTCGAAGCCGAGCGCGAGGACGATCGCGGCGATGAGGACCACGCCGGTGACGGTGACGCCGTGCCGGAGCACGGCCTGCTCGGGGGACTTCCCCTTCAGCCCGGGCGGGGCGGGCAGGAGAGCGGCGGCCGCGCCGAGGAGCGGGCCGACGACGACGAACGCCAGAAGGAACTGCATCACGGACTCGTTGATATCGATCACGCCTGCTCACGCTCCCGTGGCGACGAGGACGGCGGCGACCGCGAGGACGACGGTGCCGGCGAGCAGCGCGCTCACATAGGTCTGCACATTGCCGGTCTGGGCCCGCCGGACGGCGATGCCGAGCCAGCGGGGTAGGGCGCCCGCGCCGCGTACGTAGGTGTCGACGACCTCGCGGTCGAGGAACCGGACGAGACTCGCGCCGCCCTGGACCGGGCGGACGAACAACGCCCGGTACACGGCGTCGAGGTGGAAGCCGACAGCGGCATGGCGGTGCAGCGGGCCGAGCAGCAGCCGGCCCGGGTCCGCCGGGTCGGGTGCGTAAGCCACTCCCCCGTACACGGGCGCGTGGCTGGCGATGGCCTCGGCCTCCACCTGGGCGGCGTCGCCCTCGGGGTGGGCCGCGACCGCACCCAGCGGGACGCGCGCCGCCACGGCCGTGGTGTGGCGCCAGGCCGCGTAGGTGACGATGCCGCCGACCAGGGCCACGCCCGTGCCGAGGACGGAGGTGGTGAGGGTCGGGGCGAGGTCGCGCCCGTCGAACCAGTCGGGGAGCACGCGGTAGGCGAGCGCGCCGACGGCGAGGGACGGGGCGGCGAGTACCCACAGCACCACGGTCATCGTCAGCGGCTGCCTGCCGTGGTCGGGGGCCTCGGCGCCCCGGCCGCGGAAGGCGAGCAGCCACAGGCGCATCGCGTAGGCGGCGGTGAGCAGGGCCGTGAGCAGACCGGCGACGAGGACGACCCAGCCCGCGGCGCCCGGGACGCGCTCGGCGTGACCTGTGGCGACGTGCTCGGCGGCGCCGAGGACGGACTCCTTGGAGAAGAAGCCGCTGAACGGCGGGATCGCGGCGAGCGCCAGGAGCGCCACGGTCATCGTCCAGTAGGCGTCGGGGACGCGGGCGCGCAGGTCCTTCATGCGGGACATCGCGGCCAGCGAGTTGGTGCCGGCGGCGTGGATGATCACGCCGGCCGCGAGGAACAGCAGCGCCTTGAAGGCGCCGTGGGAGAGGAGGTGGAAGACGGCGGCACCGCGGTCGGCGACGGCGAGGGCGCCGGTCATGTAGCCGAGCTGCCCGATCGTCGAGTAGGCGAGCACGCGCTTGATGTCGTCCTGGGCGAGCGCGGCGAGACCCGAGCCGATCATCGTCACCGCGGCCATGACGGCCAGGACGATCATCGCGGCCTGCGAGGCCTCGAAGACCGGGAGGAGACGGGCGACGAAGTAGACACCGGCGGCGACCATCGTCGCGGCGTGGATCAGCGCTGAGACGGGCGTCGGGCCCGCCATCGCGTCGGGGAGCCAGGTGTGCAGCGGGAACTGCGCCGACTTGCCCGCCACGCCCGCGAGAAGCAGCAGGGCGATCAGGGTCGGGTGGTCGAGTCCGCCGCTCGCGACGGTGCCGAGGACCTTCGTGATGCGGAAGGACCCGGCGTCCGTGGCCAGCGCGAACAGGCCGATGAGGAAGGGGACGTCACCGAGCTTGGTCACCAGGAAGGCCTTGATGGAGGCGGCGCGGGCCTCCGGGGTCTCCCAGTAGTGGCCGACCAGGAAGTACGAGCAGATGCCCATGATCTCCCAGCCGACCAGCAGCACCATCAGGTCGCCGGAGTAGACGACGAGCAGCATCGCGGAGGTGAAGAGGGAGACGAGCGCGGCGTACGAGGGGTAGCGCGGGTCCTCGCGGAGGTAGCCCGTCGAGTAGATCTGCACGCAGGTCGCGACGACGCCGACCAGGACGGCGACGAGGGCAGCGAAGCCGTCGATGTACAGCGCGAGCTCGATCGGGACCGAGCCGGTGGGCGTGAGCTCGGTGGCGGCGTTGATCGGCTGGTCGCCGCCTTGGCGCAGGGCGACCACCGCGGCGAGCAGGAGGGACGCGAGCGTCGGCAGGATCGCGAGTGGGCGGACGAAGCCGGGGGCCGTACGGCCCAGGAGCAGGCCGGCCGCGGCGCCCAGGAAGGGAAGGAGGGGGACGAGTACGGCGAGTGTGGTCGTGGTCACGCGGTGGCCTCAGCCTTCTCGGCCGGCGGGGCCGTGGAGGCGTCGCGGTCGGGGCCGTCGGTGTCGTGGCTCTCGGCGGTGTCGCGGAGCTTGTCGATGTCCGAGGTGCCGCGGTTGCGGTAGACGGCGAGGACGATCGCCAGGCCGATGCCGATCTCGGCGGCGGCGATGGTGATGGTGAACAGGGTCAGGGCCTGGCCGGAGTGCAGGGTTTCGGCTGCGGCCTTGCTGAGCCAGACGTCGAAGGCGACCAGGTTGAGATTGACGGCGTTGAGCATCAGCTCGACCGACATCAGGACCAGGATCGCGTTGCGGCGGGCGAGGACGCCGTACAGGCCGGTGCAGAAGAGGAGGGCGGAGAGTACGGCGGGATAGGCGAGGTGCATCAGCGCGGCTCCTTCTCGCTCGGGGCGCCGGGCTCGGTGGCGGTCGCCTTTGCCTGGCGGGACAGGACGATCGCGCCGACCAGGGCGGCGAGGAGGAGGACGGAGAGGCCTTCGAAGGGGAGGACCCAGTTCTGGAAGAGGCTCTCGCCGGTGGCCCTGGTGGAGCCGGCGGCGGGGCCGTCGAGGTCGATCCAGGTCGTGCGGAAGGCGTCGACGACCACCCAGATCAGAGTGGCCGCGGCGGCGACGGCCACGGTGAGGGCGGCCCAGCGGTTGCCGGAGTCGGCGTCCGGGGAGCGGCCGATGGGGGCCTTGGTGAGCATCAGACCGAAGAGAAGGAGGACGACTACGGAACCGACGTAGATGAGGACCTGCACCCAGGCGATGAACTCGGCGGTGAGCAGGAGGTACTCGACGGCGAGCCCGCCGAGGGTGACCACCAGCCACAGGGCGGCGTGCACCAGTTGCCGGGTGGTGACGGTGACCAGGGCGGCTCCGAAGGTGACCAGGCCGACGAGCAGGAAGGCGATCTCGACGCCGGTCGGCGAGAGGAAGCCGTGTGCTTCGGCTGCGCCGGTGGTCGTGGCGTGCGCTGTCGCGGCGGCTGCGGCGAGGGTCACGACTGCCCTCCCTGCGGATCCGCGGGGTCGGTCGGCTTCGTCGGCTCCACCGGTTCCACCGGCTCGGCCTGTGCGGCCTGTGCGGCTTGCGCGGCCGCCAGCTTCTCGGCGGTCTTGTGGGCGGCGGCGATCTCCTTGGGCTCCTCCGCGCCGGGGTCGAGGGCGGGCGGGGCCGGGACGGTCCACATCCACTCGCGGAGCTTGTCGCGTTCGTGGGTGAGGTCGCGGATGTCGGTCTCGGCGTACTCGAACTCCGGGGACCAGAACAGCGCGTCGAAAGGACAGACCTCGATGCAGATACCGCAGTACATGCACAGGGAGAAGTCGATGGCGAAGCGGTCGAGGACGTTGCGGCTGCGTTCGCGGCCGCCCGGAGTCGCCGCCGGGACCGTCTCCTTGTGGGAGTCGATGTAGATGCACCAGTCCGGGCACTCGCGAGCGCACAGCATGCAGACCGTGCAGTTCTCCTCGAACAGGCCGATCACACCGCGGGTGCGGGGCGGGAGGCCGGGCTGGGTGTCCGGGTACTGCGCGGTGACGGACTTCCTCGTCATCGTGCGGAGGGTGACGGCCAGGCCCTTGGCCAGGCCACTGCCAGGAATGCGGGACCGGGTGGGCGGGAGAGGCTCAGCCATGGTTACTGGATCACCACCTTGACGACGCCGGTGAGAGCGATCTGGGCGAGGGAGAGAGGGACGAGGAGGGTCCAGGAGAGCTTCTGGAGCTGGTCCTCGCGCAGGCGGGGGTAAGTGACGCGGAGCCAGATCACGATGAAGGCGAGGACGGCCGTCTTCAGCAGGGTCCAGACCCAGCCGAGGCCTTCGGCACCCCAGGGTCCGTGCCAGCCGCCCAGGAAGAGGACGGTGGTCAGACCGCACAGGACGACGATTCCGGCGTACTCGGCGAGGAGGAAGAGCGCGAAGCGGAGGCCGGTGTACTCGGTGTAGGCACCGAAGATGATCTCCGAGTCGGCGACGGGCATGTCGAAGGGCGGGCGTTGGAGTTCGGCCAGTCCGGCGACGAAGAAGACGATCGCGCCGACGATCTGCCAGGGCAGCCACCACCACTCGAAGGCGTCGACGATGCCGGGGAGGGAGACGGTGCCGGCCGCCATCGCCACGGACGCGGCGGTCAGCAGCATCGGAAGTTCGTAGGCGAGGAGCTGGGCTGCGGTGCGCAGGCCGCCGAGGAGGGAGAACTTGTTGGCCGAGGCCCAGCCGGCCATGAGTGAGCCGAGGACGCCTACGCCCATGACCGCCAGGACGAAGAAGATGCCCGCGTCGATGACCTCGCCGACGGCGCCCTCGCCCGGGCCGATCGGGATGGCGAGGAGGACGAGCAGGTACGGGAGGAGGGCCACGGCCGGGGCGAGCTGGAAGATACGGCGGTCCGCGCCCGCCGGGACGACGTCCTCCTTCTGCGCGAACTTCACGCCGTCGGCGACGAGCTGGGCCCAGCCGTGGAAGCCGCCGGCGTACATCGGGCCGAGGCGGCCCTGCATATGGGCCATCACCTTGTGCTCGGTCTGGCCGATGATCAAGGGGAACGTGAGGAAGACGACGAAGACGATCAGGAGTCGCAGGGTGACGTCGAGCGCGTCGTTCACTGCGGGCCTCCTGCGGGGTCGGTGGGGTTTGTGGGGGCGGTGGGGTCGGCGGAGGGCTTCGCGCCGGTCTCATGCACCGACTCGCCCTCGGCGTCAGGCTCAGGCTTGCCCTCGGTGTCCGGCTCCGGCTCAGCCTCGGTGTCCGGCTCAGGCTCGCGCTCGGCCCCTCGCTTGGGCTCCGGCTTGTCGAAGGCCGGGCGGGCGTGGTGCCACGGGGCGTCCGGGCTGCGGGGAGCCGTGGGGGGCTTCGGAGTGACCGTGGGGGTCGCGGGTGAGGTGGCTTCGTCGGCTGCATCTGCCGACGCCGCTTCGGATCCCGCCGTAGCGGACGCCGCTGGTTCGGATGCGGCCGTGTCGGACGCGGCCTGCTGGCTCGCCGATCCTTCCGAGGCGCTGCGCGATCGGCGGGGACCGGTCGGGGTGCTGCCCGCTCCAGGGCGCTGTGAGGCCGAGCCTTCGCTCACGCTGCGCGACCGGCGGGTCGGCGAGGCGCTGGGCGTGGTCGGTGAGGTGGTGCTGGGCACGGCCGTCCCCTGGCCATCCCCCGCTCCGTCCGCCTCCGCTGCCCCGGTCATCGGGGATGCCGGAGACGCCGGCGCCTCAGCGCGCTGGCTCGCCGAGCCCTCGCCGGCAGTGCGCGCCCGGCGCGGCGAGGCCTCCGTACCGGACGTGGGCGACGCCGTAGCGGACGTGTTCGACTCCGCGCCGGACGTGGTCTGCTCCGCACCGGACGTGGCCTGCTCCGCACCGGCACCCGCCCGAGACGCGCCCGTCTCCGTCGCGGGCTCGGTACCCGCAGCGGCGGTCTGGCTCGCCGATCCCTCGGCTGCCGTACGCGCACGCCGCACCGCACCCCCGGCCGATGCCCCGGCCGACGCCCCGGCCGCGGACTCCCCCGCCTGGCTCGCCGAACCCTCCGCCGCGGTACGGGTACGCCGTACCGGCCGCTCCCCCGCGGCCCGTGCCGGGCGCTCGCCGGCGGCTCGGGCCGCGCCCCTGGCCGGGCGGGCCGGGGCAGGGGGGAGTTGGCCCTTCAGGGGGCCCCATTCGTTCGGGTCGGGGACGCCGGGGGGCAGCATCTGGCGGCGCTTCGGGCCGCCGTGCTCGGACTCTCCGGGTTCCTTGGCGCCGGGCCAGGCCTTGGCCACGCGGGCCGCCAGCACGAAGTCCTTGCGGAGGGGGTGGCCCTCGAAGTTCTCCGGGAGGAGCAGGTGGTCCAGGGCAGGGTGGTCGGCGAACAGTACGCCGAACATCTCGTGCGTCTCGCGTTCGTGCCAGGCCGCGCCCGCGTAGACGCCGATGGCCGAGGGCAGCGTCGGCGACTCGTGCGGGACCGTCGTACGGAGCAGCAGGCGCCGTACCGGAGAGAGGGCGGCGATGTGGGCCGCGACGCGGAAGCCCGTGCCCGGTTCGTCGACCGCGCTCAGCCAGTCGAAGTAGGTGCAGCCCAGCTCGTCACGGGCCGTCCGCAACGCCGCGATCCAGGATGTCGGGGGTACGTCGACCGTCAGGACCTCGTACGACTCCTCGGCCGTGGCCTCCGGGCCGAAGAGGTCCTCGACGGGGGTGGGCAGCCAGCCGATCGTCGTCATCGGGCCGCCTCCCCCGTGCCGCCACCATGGCCACTGGTACCAGTCGCGTCACCAGCACCGAGACCACCATCGGCCCCGCCATTACCAGCGGCCTCGGCAGCACCACCACCGGCCCCGGCAGCGTCACCGGGCGCCCCAGGCCCCCGCACCAGCCCGCTCTGCAGAGCCGCCGTCGACGGGCGCCCCGCCCCGCGCGCGTACCGCTCCCCCAGCGACTCCCGCGCGATCTTCTCCTGGAGCTTCAGGATTCCCTGGAGCAGCGCCTCGGGGCGCGGCGGGCAGCCGGGGACGTACACGTCCACCGGGATGATCTGGTCGACGCCCTTGGTGACGGAGTAGGAGTCCCAGTACGGGCCGCCGCAGTTCGAGCAGGCCCCGAAGGAGATGACGTACTTCGGCTCGGGCATCTGTTCGTACAGACGCTTCACGGCCGGGGCCATCTTGTCCGTCACCGTGCCGGAGACGACCATCAGGTCGGCCTGGCGGGGGCCCGGGGCGAAGGGGATCACGCCGAGGCGGATGAAGTCGTGGCGGGCCATCGACGCGGCGATGAACTCGATCGCGCAGCAGGCGAGGCCGAAGTTGAAGACCCAGAGCGAATAGCGGCGGCCCCAGTTGAGGATCACCTTCATCGGCTCGGGCGCGAGGCGGGCCAGCGCGCCCAGCCGCTGCGGCTCCGGGAGCAGAACGGGCTCCGGCGAGTTCAGTTCCGCGCGCTCCGGCGAATTCACTTCTGGCGTCACGTCCATGCCAGGACGCCCTTCTTGTATGCGTAGAGCAGGCCCACGGCCAGGAAGCCGAGGAAGACGAACATCTCGACGAGCGTGGTCGCGCCGTAGCCGGGGTCGGCGAAGACCGTGGCCCAGGGGAAGAGGAAGATCGAGTCGATGGCGAAGATCACGTACAGGAAGGCGTACACGTAGTAGCGGACCTGGGTGTGGGCCCAGCCCTCCCCGACGGGGTCGACGCCGCACTCGTACGTCAGGAGCTTCTCGGGCGTGGGGACCACGGGGCGCAGCAGTCGGCCCGCCCCGAAGGCGACGGCGACGAACAGCACGCCGACGACGGCTAGCAGTCCGACGACCGAGTAGGACTGGAAGTAGTCCGCCGAGACGACGACGTAGTGCACATCCGCCGCGACGACGACGGTCTGTTCCGACACGTCCGCCCCTCGCTCCCTGACCTCGTGACCGATGCCCCAGGAAACAGGCCCTGGGACCAGTGTCCTGCGATATGTGATCGCGTGAACACCGCTGTTCCCGAAGACACCGCTGTTTCCGATGAACATCGCTGTTCGACGATCTGTACGCACGGGAGTCTAGGCCCTGCTAAAGACACCGTAAGCGGCCCGTCACGCGTTGAGATCTCGTCGAGATGCGGCGGCGGGCGCAGGCCGGCTGTCCGGTCGGGTCGCGAGGGTGGGGATTTCCCCCGGAGATCGCGGCGGTCCGCCTCATGGCGCGGCGGCTCACCGCGCGGCACGCTAGCCCATATGACCGAACGCCTCAGCCCGTCGCGGGACGCCGTCGCGCGGCCCGACAGCGACCAGCCACCGCTGCCACCCGCCCGTTTCGCCTACGACCGCACCACCTGGAAGGAGATCGCGCACCTCCTGGCGAACCTTCCGGTGTCGGTGTTCGGCTTCGTCTACGTCGCGACGGTGTTGTTCACCGGTGCCTTGATGACTCTGACGGTGATCGGGTTCCCGCTGCTCGCGGCCGGCCTGATGGGCGCGCGGCAGTTGGGCAAGCTGGAGCGGGCACGCGCGCGTGCGCTGCTCGGGGTGCGGGTGGACGAGCCGAGTCCGCTGCCGTTGCGCGGCGGCCGGAACGGCTTCTTCCCGCAACTGTGGCTGGCGCTGAAGGACCCGGTGGGCTGGCGGACGATCCTGTACGACTTCATCCGGCTGCCCTGGGGCATCCTCACCTTCACCATCACGCTGACCTCGCTGTTCGTGCTGTGGCCGGTGCTGCCGTTCATCGCGCGGGGCCTGGCGAACGCGGACCGGGCGATGGTGCGCGGCCTGCTGTCGCCCTCCGACGAGCTGGAGCGCCGTATCGCCGAACTGGAGTCTGACCGGGGGGTCGTGGTGGACACGGCGGCCGCGGATCTGCGCCGTATCGAGCGCGACCTGCACGACGGCGCCCAGGCCCGCCTCGTCAACCTCGCCATGGGGCTGGGCCTGGCCAAGGAGAAGCTTCTGGAGGACCCCGACTTCGCGGCCGCGATGGTCGAGGAGGCGCACGGCGAGGTGAAGCTCGCACTGCAGGAACTGCGCGATCTGGCGCGCGGCATCCATCCGGCAGTCCTGACAGACCGCGGCCTGGACGCCGCTCTGTCGGCGGTCGCCTCGCGCTGCACGGTGCCGGTGAAGGTGACCGCCGACCTGCTGTCCAGGCCGGCCGCGGCCATCGAGGGCATCGCCTACTTCACCGTCTCCGAGCTGCTGCAGAACGTCAGCAAGCACAGCGCGGCGAAGTCGGCCTCGGTCGATGTGTGGCGGTCGGCCGACCGGCTGCTCATCCAGGTGTGGGACGACGGGCGCGGAGGCGCGCGCCTCGACGGCGGTACGGGGATGCGCGGGCTCGCCGACCGGCTGGACGCCGTGGACGGCCTCTTCGTCATCGAGTCACCGCAGGGCGGTCCTACGACGGTGACGGCGGAGCTGCCCTGGCGGGACCGCGTGCCCGGGGAGGGGTAGCGGCGTGGGGATCCCAGGCAGGGGCAGCGGCCAGGGGATCCCGGGCGGGGTCGGCCGGGTCGGCGGCCGCCAGGGGTAGGGAAAACCCCCCGTTCAAGACGCCGACGGCCTCCATGTTCCGCGGACCTTCGGTCCAGCAGGGTGGAGATACGACGGCACAGCCCCGGCGGGGCTGACGGGACGAGGAGAACGGACGACGCCGATGGCCACGGAGTACGGACAGGGTTACGGGCACGGGCTCGGTCTCCCCGAGCGCGGCCTCCCCGAGCACGGTGACGAGCGACGGCACCGGCTGCCGGCCGGGCTGCGGGCGCCGTTCGAGGCGCGCAGCTGGCGCGAGTTCGGGTACGTGCTGCTGAGCCTGCCGATCAGCATCGTGCTGTTCGTGTACGCCATCACGATGGTGTCGCTGGGCGCGGGCCTGCTGGTGACGTTCCTGGGGATCCCGGTGCTGGCGGGGGGCCTGGCCGGCTGCCGTGCCTTCGGTGCGCTGGAGCGGGCACGCGCGCGTGCGCTGCTGGACCTGGAGGTGGCCGACCCGGAGCCGCTGCGGATGCGGCGGCACGGCTTCATGGCGTGGATGGGCGCCGTACTGAAGAGCGGGACGTCGTGGCGGACCCTGCTGTACGCGGTGCTGCACTTCCCGTGGGCGGTGTTCTCCTTCGTCGTCGCCCTGAACGTCTGGGCTTACGGCTGGGCGCTGCTGACGTATCCGCTGTGGTTCTGGGTGTTCCCGGTGTGGGCGGGCCAGGACGGCCTTCAGCTGTACGGCGACGAGACGCACAGCATCTACCTCGACAACCCCTTCGAGATCGCGGTGACCGCGCTGGTGGGCCTGTTGTTCACCCTGGCGACCCCGTGGATCGTCCGGTCGCTGACGACGGTCGACCGGGTGCTGGTGCACGGTCTGCTCGGGCCGACGCGGCTGGCCACGCGCGTGGTGGAGCTGGAGTCCGACCGTGGTGTCGTGGTCGATACGGCCGCCGCCGACCTGCGGCGCATCGAACGCGACCTGCACGACGGCGCGCAGGCCCGTCTGGTGGCCCTGGCCATGGAGCTGGGCCTCGCGAAGGAGAAGCTCACGAAGGACCCGCAGGCCGCGGCCCGGATGGTCGACGAGGCGCACGGCGAGGTCAAGACGGCGCTGCAGGAACTGCGTGACCTGGCCCGCGGGATCCATCCGGCGGTGCTGACGGACCGGGGGCTGGACGCCGCGTTGTCGGCGGTGGCCTCGCGGTGCACGGTGCCGGTGGAGGTGGAGGTCGACCTGGCGGAGCGGCCGGTTCCGGCGATCGAGGGGATCGCGTACTTCACGGTGTCGGAACTGCTCCAGAACATCAGCAAGCACTCCCGGGCAACCTGGGCGGCCGTGGATGTGTGGCGGGTGGAGAACAGGCTGATGCTGCAGGTCGTGGACAACGGGGTCGGTGGCGCCGATGTCTCCGGGGGCTCGGGGCTCGCCGGACTGGCGGAGCGGTTGGACGCGGTGGACGGGATATTGGTGGTGGATTCGCCGGTCGGGGGGCCTACCCGGATCACTGCGGAGCTTCCGTGGCGGACTGTGTAGGGGCCGGTTGGCCCGAGGCAAGGACCGGCTGGTTCGGCGCGAGGACCGGCTGGCTCGACGCAAGGAACGTGTAGTTCGACGAATGCCAGGGCCTGGATGCGGATCTCGTCCACATCCAGGCCATCGTCACGCCCTCCACAACCCACTGCCATCTCACTCCCCGGTCACGCGCCCCCGAAGACGCCCCCTCCGCGCACACCCGATCCGAACTGGGGCGGACGGGTTATCCACAGGCCCGGTGCGGAAGAGCCGATCGCGGGATACTGAGGTCGCGAGGGACGACAGGGCCGGGGGACGCTCGGCCGAATGCCAAGGCTCGGGGGGCCGAGGATCGTGGAGGACAGGGTGCGGGTGGTCATCGCCGAGGACTCGGTGCTGCTCAGGGAGGGGCTGACCCGGCTGTTGACCGACCGTGGGCACGACGTCGTGGCGGGGGTGGGAGACGGCGACGCGCTGATCAAGACCATCACGGAGCTGGACGGGCAGGGAGAGCTGCCGGACGTGGTGGTCGCGGATGTGCGGATGCCGCCGACGCATACCGACGAAGGGGTGCGGGCGGCCGTACAGCTGCGCAAGGCGCACCCGGGACTCGGGGTGCTCGTGCTGTCGCAGTACGTGGAGGAGCGGTACGCCACGGAACTGCTGGCGGGTTCCAGCCGTGGCGTGGGCTATCTGCTCAAGGACCGGGTCGCCGAGGTTCGTGAGTTCGTGGACGCCGTCGTGCGGGTGGCCCAGGGGGGTACGGCCCTGGACCCGGAGGTCGTCGCCCAGCTGCTGGGGCGCAGCCGCAAGCAGGACGTGCTCGCGGGGCTCACCCCGCGGGAGCGGGAGGTCCTGGGGCTGATGGCCGAGGGGCGGACCAACTCCGCGATCGCCCGGCAGCTGGTGGTGAGCGACGGGGCCGTCGAGAAGCACGTCAGCAACATCTTTCTCAAGCTCGGGCTGTCCCAGAGCGACGGGGATCACCGCCGTGTTCTCGCGGTGCTCACCTACCTGAACTCCTGACGGTCCGACGCCGTGTCAGTCAAATGGGTGACCGGTCGCACGGCACCCGTCGAGCAGGCTCGAAACCCGCCGAGCGGACAGGAACACGGCAACCGAACCGAAAACAAGGAGCGTCTTCAGAAGAAGCGCCGGGGGGCGTGTAAACCATGACAAGTCAGGGTGGCGAACCGTCTCAAATCCATGTCCGTCATGCGAATGCCCCAGGGAGGGCGACCTTTGCGGACGTAGGGTTGATCCTGGGAAGGCTTGCGGGAAGGCCATGCCCAGACAGCCGCCTCGAAGGAGGTCCAGTTCAGTGACCAGCCAGGTCAGTAGCCCAGCGGAGCAGGCCGACGAAGCCGTCGTGGGAGAGCAGCGCAAACCGGCAGGGACGAAGGACGTCCGCCGGCTGGACCGGGTGATCATTCGTTTCGCGGGGGACTCGGGCGACGGTATGCAGCTCACCGGCGACCGCTTCACCTCGGAAACGGCGTCGTTCGGCAACGACCTGTCGACGCTGCCGAACTTCCCGGCCGAGATTCGCGCCCCCGCCGGCACGCTGCCGGGCGTGTCCTCCTTCCAGCTGCACTTCGCCGACCACGACATCCTGACCCCGGGCGACGCGCCGAACGTGCTGGTCGCGATGAACCCGGCGGCTCTGAAGGCGAACATCGGCGATCTGCCGCGCGGGGCGGAGATCATCGTCAACACGGACGAGTTCACCAAGCGGGCGATGCAGAAGGTGGGCTACGACAGCAGCCCTCTGGACGACGGTTCGCTCGACGGTTACAGCCTCCATCCGGTGCCGCTGACGACGTTGACCGTCGAGGCGCTGAAGGAGTTCGATCTCACGCGCAAGGAGGCCGAGCGCAGCAAGAACATGTTCGCGCTGGGCCTGCTGAGCTGGATGTACCACCGCCCCACCGAGGGCACCGAGAGATTCCTGAAGTCGAAGTTCGCCAAGAAGCCCGACATCGCGGCCGCCAACATCGCCGCCTTCCGCGCGGGCTGGAACTTCGGCGAGACGACCGAGGACTTCGCCGTCTCCTACGAGATCGCCCCGGCCACCACGGCCTTCCCGGTCGGCACCTACCGGAACATCTCCGGGAACCTCGCCCTGTCCTACGGGCTGGTCGCCGCGTCCCAGCAGGCGGACCTGCCGCTGTTCCTGGGCTCGTACCCGATCACGCCGGCCTCGGACATCCTGCACGAGCTGAGCAAGCACAAGAACTTCGGCGTACGGACCTTCCAGGCCGAGGACGAGATCGCCGGCATCGGCGCGGCGCTCGGCGCGGCCTTCGGCGGCTCGCTCGCAGTGACCACGACTTCCGGTCCGGGCGTGGCCCTGAAGTCCGAGACCATCGGTCTCGCGGTGTCGCTGGAGCTGCCCCTGCTGGTGATCGACATCCAGCGCGGCGGGCCCTCGACCGGTCTGCCGACCAAGACCGAGCAGGCGGACCTGCTGCAGGCGATGTTCGGCCGCAACGGCGAGGCGCCGGTGCCGATCATCGCCCCGTGCACCCCTGCCGACTGCTTCGACGCGGCCCTGGAGGCGGCGCGGATCGCGCTGACCTACCGGACACCGGTGATGCTCCTCTCCGACGGCTACCTGGCCAACGGCTCGGAGCCCTGGCGCATCCCGGAGCTGGACCAGCTGCCGGATCTGACCGTGCAGTTCGCGCAGGGGCCGAACCACACCCTTGAGGACGGCACCGAGGTCTTCTGGCCGTACAAGCGCGACCCGCAGACCCTCGCCCGGCCGTGGGCGATCCCGGGCACCCCGGGCCTGGAGCACCGGATCGGCGGCATCGAGAAGGAGGACGGCACGGGCAACATCTCGTACGCCCCGGCCAACCACGACTTCATGGTCCGCACCCGGCAGGCCAAGATCGACGGCATCGAGGTGCCCGACCTCGAGGTCGACGACCCGCACGAGGCGAAGACGCTGGTGCTGGGCTGGGGGTCGACGTACGGCCCGATCACCGCGGCCGTCCGCCGCCTGCGCAACGCCGGCGAGTCGATCGCGCAGGCGCATCTGCGCCACCTGAACCCGTTCCCGCGCAACCTGGGCGTGGTACTCGGGCGCTACGAGAAGGTGGTGATCCCCGAGATGAACCTCGGCCAGCTCGCCACCCTGGTCCGGGCGAAGTACCTGGTGGACGCCCACTCGTACAACCAGGTCAACGGCATGCCGTTCAAGGCGGAACAGCTCGCCAAGGCTCTCAAGGAGGCCATCGATGCCTGAGACGTCCGCGGAAGGCACGGGCACGATCGAGGCGCTCTCGCTCGTCCCCAAGGCCGAGGCCCGCCAGTCCATGAAGGACTTCAAGTCCGATCAGGAAGTGCGCTGGTGCCCCGGCTGCGGTGACTACGCGATCCTGGCCGCGGTCCAGGGCTTCATGCCGGAGCTGGGCCTGGCCAAGGAGAACATCGTCTTCGTCTCCGGCATCGGCTGTTCGTCCCGCTTCCCGTACTACATGAACACGTACGGCATGCACTCCATCCACGGCCGCGCCCCCGCGATCGCGACGGGCCTGGCCACGTCGCGCCGGGACCTGTCGGTATGGGTGGTCACGGGCGACGGCGACGCGCTGTCGATCGGCGGCAACCACCTGATCCACGCACTGCGCCGCAACGTCAACCTCAAGATCCTGCTGTTCAACAACCGGATCTACGGCCTGACGAAGGGCCAGTACTCCCCGACCTCAGAGGTCGGCAAGATCACCAAGTCGACGCCGATGGGCTCGCTGGACGCGCCCTTCAACCCGGTGTCCCTCGCGATCGGCGCGGAGGCGTCCTTCGTGGCGCGCACGGTGGACTCCGACCGCAAGCACCTCACCCAGGTCCTGCGCGAGGCATCCGCCCACAAGGGCACGGCGCTGATCGAGATCTACCAGAACTGCAACATCTTCAACGACGGCGCCTTCGAGGTCCTCAAGGACAAGCAGCAGGCGGAGGAGGCGGTGATCCGCCTCGAACACGGGCAGCCGATCCGCTTCGGCACGGACGGCTCGCGCGGCGTATTGCGGGACGCACAGACGGGTGACCTGAAGGTCGTCACGGTGACCCCGGAGAACGAGTCGCAGATCCTGATCCACGACGCCCACTCGGACTCCCCCACCACGGCCTTCGCCCTGTCCCGCCTGGCCGACCCGGACACCCTGCACCACACGCCGATCGGCGTCTTCCGGTCCGTGGAACGGCCCGTCTACGACACCCAGATGTCCGACCAGTTGGACTTGGCGATCGAGCAGAACGGCAAGGGGGATCTGGCCGCGCTGCTGGCGGGTGGGGACACCTGGACGGTCGTCGGCTGACGGGAGGCTGACCGACGTGTGAGGGCCCGGGTGCGCGGTGCGGCGCCCGGGCCCTCGTCACTCGGGCGCCGTCGCCGACTCGGGTCCGACGACCCACCACTCCTGCGTCCATGCCGAGCCACCCCGTCTCCCAGCGTGCCCGACTGCGCAAGTCAGCGTGGGAGGCGGAAAGGGGGCGCACGGATGCGTGGTCAATGGAAGATCTTCGGCGCCCTTCAAATAGAGGCAATTCGTCGGCGCGGGAGTCTGGTGTTGGCGGGCCGGCAAGGTCAAGATCGTTCCCTACTGTCTCCACTGTCTCCGGTTGTAGAAGAGGCTCCGAGTGCCCCTCGAATTCCCTGCTGTCACCGTGGTCCGTCGTATCGGGGATCCACCCAAGCTGAGGGGCAGCCATACCTCGGAGAGCTGTCCGGACGTCTTCGAGCTGAGCGACGGCAGCTTTGCCGTCATCGGCACCGAGGCCACGGCCGCGCTGGAGCCCCTCCTGCCTGCCGACGCGGCGTGTGCCGACTACGAACGTATCGTCGTGGTCAGTCGCGAGACCCTCATCCGTGCCAAGCGGGACATCCCCGACGCCTGACCGATGCCGCGTCAGCCCCTCGGGACGGCAGTCATCCAGCGGTGGGCGGTCCCACGATCCACCACTCGTCCGGATCGTCGGCCAGTTCCTCCATCATGACGTCGACGGCCGCACCGACCCGTGCTTCGACCGACGCGTCCGGGATGCTCCGGCGGTGTTCGGCCGTACGGTCCCAGTACTCGGCGAAGATGGCGTTGCGGCACAGAATGCGCAGGTGCCCGATGAGTTCATCCCAGTCGAGCCCACCTACGCGATGGGCGAGCAGGAGCGAGCCGTACTCACGGTTCGCGAAGAGCAGCTGGCGTCGCTTCACTTCGGAGAGTCCGGTCAGCGTGCTCGAAGCATCGGCCAGTGAAGGGTCGTCGATCGTTCGATCCATCTGGTCCACGGTGATCCGGTACTGCTGAATCAGGTTCGCCCGATGAATCTCCTCGGTCATCAGCGTGAGCTGCCGGAGCAGGTCCAGCAGGATCTCCTCCTGTCGCCGGCGGCGGGTGCCACGGGCGAAGAAGGCACGCATCAGGCCGAATCCCGCCGCTATCGCAGAGCCGATCCTGCTGGCCCGCGCGGCCGGAATCTGTGTGGCCATGTCAAGTAATCCCCCTGGATCCGGTGGCCGCGCACCGAAGGGCGGATCGTGGGCGGGTGCGCGGTGGGCGTTGCACTCCGCACCCAGCGTGCCCGGCGGCTCATGGCGCCGTGGGAGGCGGAGAGGGGGCGCATGGAAGGACGTGTCTCGCATGTCGACCAACGCCCTGACATATGTGTGCCCCCAGGCGCCGTCGACATACCTGCGGACAGGACCCGGAACCCGGCGTCATCCCTGCTCAGAGCCGCCCCTTCGCGCGTCGTACACCTCCCGCGCCTTCTGCACCTCCGCCATCCGCTCCTGGGTCCACAGCGCCAGCCCGCGCACCTGTTCCGCCGCCTCGCGGCCCAGGTCGGTCAGGGAGTAGTCGACCCTCGGCGGGATCACCGGCTTGGCGTCGCGGTGGACCAGGCCGTCGCGCTCCAGGGTCTGGAGGGTCTGGGTCAGCATCTTCTCGCTGACCCGTCCGATCGCCCGGCGCAGTTCGCTGAAGCGGTAGGAGCGTTCACGGAGCTCGATCAGCACGAGGACGCCCCAGCGGCTGGTGAGGTGTTCCAGGACCAGGCGGTAGGGGCACATCGCCTCGCCGTGGTCGTACTTGTTCGTCGTTGCGCCTGCCACGGTACTTACGGCCATGCCAGTACCTTACTTCAAAGTGGGTACTTTCGTTCAGTTAGCGCACCTCCTAGGGTTAGTGCCAACGCATCCCACAAGGAGTTCTGATCATGAGCATCGTCGTCACCGGAGCCACCGGACACCTGGGCCGCCACGTCGTGGAGCAGCTGCTGGAGAAGGTTCCGGCCGACCAGGTCACCGCCGTCGTCCGCTCCCCCGAGAAGGCCGCCGACTTCGCCGAGCGCGGCGTGAAGATCGCCGTCGCCGACTACAACACCCCCGAGACCTTCGACGGACTCTTCGCGGCCGGCGACAAGGTGCTGCTCATATCCGGCAACGAGTTCGACAAGGGCCGCGTCGGCCAGCACCAGATCGTCATCAACTCCGCCAAGGCCGCCGGCGTCGCCCTGCTCGCCTACACCAGCGCCCCCGGCAGCCTGACGGCCGCGCTCGCCGACGACCACCGGGGCACCGAGAAGGCGCTCGTGGAGTCCGGACTGCCGTACGCGCTGCTGCGCAACGGCTGGTACCACGAGAACTACACCGAGAACCTCGCCCCGGTCCTGCAGTACGACGCCGTCACCCACGCCGCCGGCGAGGGCCGCGTCTCCTCCGCCTCCCGCGCCGACTACGCGGCCGCCGCGGTCGCCGTACTGACCGGCGAGGGCCACGAGAACAAGACCTACGAGCTGGGCGGCGACACCTCCTGGAGCTTCGCCGAGTACGCCGCCGAGCTGAGCCGGCAGACCGGCAAGGAGATCGCCAACAACGCCGTTTCGGTCGAGGCCCTCGGCTCCATCCTGACCGGTGCCGGGCTGCCCGAGCCGCTCGCGGCGATCCTGGCCGGCGTGGACGCCTCCATCGAGAAGGGCGAGCTGGTCGTCGACAGCGGGGACCTGTCCCGCCTGGCCGGCCGTCCGACCACGCCCTTCATCGACGCGATCGCGGCCGCGGTCAAGGGCTGATCAGCGCCCTGACACGCGCGCCGAGCGCGCCTTGAGCGCCGCACCCCCGCATGTCATGACCGTATGGCGATACGGGCATGACATGCGGGGGCGTTCGGCGTTACCTTCGTGCAGGCCGTCGCATTCGCGCGGTCGGGTGAGTGCGCGAGGAGGGGCCGTGACGGGGAAGTCGCAGGGAGAGCGGCGCGTAGGACTGCTGAACGGCTTCGCGGCGTACGGGATGTGGGGGCTCGTTCCCCTCTTCTGGCCCCTGCTGAAGCCCGCCGGCGCGATCGAGATCCTCGCCCACCGGATGGCCTGGTCCCTCGTCTTCGTGGCGGTGGCCCTGGTCTTCGTACGGCGCTGGGCCTGGGCGGGTGAGCTGATACGGCAGCCTCGGCGGCTGGCCCTCATCGCCCTGGCCGCGGCTGTGATCACCGTCAACTGGGGCCTCTACATCTGGTCCGTGAACACGGGCCATGTCGTCGAGGCGTCGCTCGGGTACTTCATCAATCCGCTCGTCACCATCGCGATGGGCGTGCTGCTGCTGAACGAGCGGCTGCGGCCGGTGCAGTGGGCGGCCGTCGGTGTCGGCTTCGCGGCCGTGATCGTGCTGACCATCGGATACGGGCGGCCGCCGTGGATCTCCCTCGTCCTCGCCTTCTCCTTCGCCACGTACGGACTGGTGAAGAAGAAGGTCAACCTCGGCGGCGTCGAGTCGCTGGCCGCCGAGACCGCGATCCAGTTCCTGCCCGCCGTGGCGTATCTGGTGTGGCTGACGGCGCAAGGGGAGTCGACGTTCACGTCGCAGGGGCCCGGGCATGTGGCCCTGCTCGCGGCAACGGGTGTCGTCACCGCCCTGCCGCTCGTCTGCTTCGGCGCGGCCGCGATACGGGTGCCGCTGTCGACGCTGGGGCTGTTGCAGTACCTGGCGCCGGTCTTCCAGTTCCTGCTCGGTGTCCTGTACTTCCATGAGGCGATGCCGGCCGAGAGGTGGGCCGGGTTCGCGCTGGTGTGGCTGGCGTTGACGTTGCTGACGGCGGACGCGTGGCGCTCCGCGCGGAGGAGCAGGGTGGCCGAGCTCAGCGTGCCGAGGGTTGATCAGCCGAGGTCGGCTGCGGTGGACGCCTGACCTGGGGTGCCGCCCCCAGACCCCCGCTTCGGCCCCGAAAGGGCCTCGTCCTCAAACGCCGGACGGGCTGAAATGCTGGACCGGCGCCGAGAATTGCGGCGAGCCCGCCCGGCGATTCCCATTGCCCGCCCACTCCCCCACCCCCTATGAGTGGTCGCATGACACAGCCAACAGAGGCACCCCGAACCACTCCGGCCCCCCTCCACTGGAAGCTCGTCATCGACTGCGCCAACCCCCAGTCCCAGGCCGACTTCTGGGCCGCCGCGCTGCACTACGAGGTCGAGGACAACAACGCCCTCATCGAGCGGCTGCTGGAACTCGGCGCGGTGCCGCGGGAGGCCGTCGTAGAGTTCCACGCCCGGCTCGCCTTCCGGGACCTGGTGGCCGTACGGCATCCGGACGACCCGTACGACCCGGACAGCGGCACCGGGCTGGGGCGGCGGCTGCTGTTCCAGCGGGTGCCCGAGGCGAAGAGCGTGAAGAACCGGCTCCATCTCGATCTGCACGCCGCGGCCGGGGAGCGCGAGGGCGAGGTCGGGCGGCTGGAGGGGCTGGGGGCGAGTGTGCTGCGGCGGGTGAAGGAGCCGGGCGGGGAGTGGGTGGTGCTGGCGGATCCGGAGGGGAACGAGTTCTGCGTGCAGTGAGGGGACACGCAAGGACTTAGGGACAGGGGCTCAGGGATACGGGGACTCAAGGACACGGGGGCTCAGGGGCACGGGGACGCAGGGTTTTCCCTATTTCGAACTCCGAGTCCGAATAGCGCTCTTGACGGAGAGTCAGGCTCCCCCTGACCATCCAGGCACCCCATTCACTGAGGAATCCCTGTGATTCCCAAGGAATTCGGAGCCCCCCACCATGAAGCTCCCTGTCTCCTGGCGCGCGTCGGCGGCCGCCGCAGTCGCGACCGCCACGCTGCTGACCAGCGGATCCATAGCCGGCGCGGCGTCCAAGACCGATGTCGAAGCCGCCGCCGCACCGAACATCCCCGTGGCGAACGTGAAGGCCCATCTCACCCAGCTGCAGTCCATAGCCACCGCCAACGGCGGCAACCGCGCACACGGCCGCCCCGGCTACAAGGCCTCGCTCGACTACGTGAAGGCCAAGCTGGACGCCGCCGGGTACACCACCACCATCCAGCAGTTCACGTCCTCCGGCCGTACCGGCTACAACCTGATCGCCGACTGGCCCGGCGGCGACACCAACCAGGTCGTCATGGCCGGCTCGCACCTCGACAGCGTCTCCTCCGGCCCCGGCATCAACGACAACGGCTCCGGCTCGGCGGCCGTCCTGGAGACCGCGCTCGCCGTGTCACGGGCCGGCTACCAGCCCACCAAGCATCTGCGGTTCGCCTGGTGGGGCGCGGAGGAGCTGGGCCTCGTCGGCTCCCGCTACTACGTCAACAACCTCTCCTCCGCCAACCGCGCGAAGATCAGCGGCTATCTGAACTTCGACATGATCGGCTCGCCCAACCCCGGCTACTTCGTCTACGACGACGACCCCGCGATCGAGAAGACCTTCAAGGACTACTACGCCGGCCTCGGCGTCGCGACCGAGATCGAGACCGAGGGCGACGGCCGCTCCGACCACGCGCCGTTCAAGAGCGCGGGCGTGCCGGTGGGCGGACTGTTCACCGGGGCGAGCCGTACGAAGACGGCGGCGCAGGTGGCCAAGTGGGGCGGTACGTCGGGGCAGTCCTTCGACCGCTGCTACCACTCGTCCTGCGACACGACGTCCAACATCAACGACACCGCCCTCGACCGGAACAGCGACGCGGTCGCGTACGCGGTGTGGGAGCTGTCGGAGTGACGTAGTGACGTACTGATCAGCGTGACCTGCCGGCCCGCGTGACCTGCAGGTCCGCACGTCCTGCTGATCCGCACGTCCTGCTGATCGGCGAGTCAACTCCTGGGCGGTTCGGCCGACTTGGCGGCACGAGCAGCGAGGCGGTCCATGCGAGCGCGGGCCGACTCCAACTCCTCGATGTCCTCAGCGGCCGGACCGCCCTCGGCTGTGAGCTCGGTCCACAGACCGAGCAGTTCCCGGCCCAGGTCGAGCCCCAATGCGGGGTCCCGTACGGCCCGCCAGGCCGTGGCCGCGCCGTGGAGGCTGCCGTACGCCGCCTCCGCGTCCCGGGTGCGGTGGTGGGTCCGGGACACGTCGAGGGAGAGACGGAAGGCTTGCACCGGGTCGCCCGTCAAGTAGGCGATGTAGGCGGCGAGTTCACGCATCCGCAGCACCTCGGCATGCTCCAGCCCCAGCACCGCGGACGCCTCCGCCACGGCCCGCTCCGCGAACTCCGCCGCCTCCGTGGTCCGCCCGTCCCGCACGGCCTCGTTGATCCGGGCCACCTGCTCGGCGAAGGGGGAGGCGTCGGCGGTGGTGGCGGGCTGCCCGTCCCCGAGAACGGCTTCGGCCACGGCGTCGAAGCCTCGGGGTGGGGTGAATTCGGGGTCGGGGTCCGAGACCCGGATCGGGTCGGGGGTGGGGGTGGGGGTTGCAGTGGGGGCGGGCGGGGACGCCGGGGCGGGGGTGAGGTGGGTTACGGGTTCGCCCGCGCCGTCCGGCGCCTGATCGGCCCTGGGCAGGCCGGGAATCGGCATGCCGGCTTGCGGTGCGTCGGCCGGGGCCGGGGCCCCTTGCGGTACGTCGGTCTGCGGTACGTCCGTCGGCAGCGGCCTCGCGTCCATCAGCGGCGGTGGGCCGAACTCCCCCAGCGGCGGTGCGACCGTGCCGGGCACCGCGTCCTGCACGGGCCCGGGCAGGGGGCGCAGCCGGAACGTGGGTGAGGCGTCCTCGGGCGGGCCCTGCAGGGGTCGTAGAACATGCGTGGGCTTGTCCCTATACGGCGCCGCGCCCGGAGTGGGCTGAACCGGCGACGCGGGCTGGACGGGTGACGCGGGCGGCTCCGTCGGCGGAGCCGTCCGTACCGGCTCCGCCGTGAACTGGCTGGAGCCGTCCGCGTCCACCCGCAGTGGGACGACGTAGCCGATGCGCTCGTCGTGGACCGTGGCGTGCACGGGGTGACCGGCGGCGAGGGCGATGCGCTGGAGGTGGGTCAGGACCGCGTGCTGGATCTCCTCGCCGGGGGCCGCGGTGACGGGTACACCGCCGATCGACGCGCCGCCCGCGCCCGGACCGGCGGCGGGGACGTGGACGTCGATCGGCGCGACCACGGGGGCCGCCGAGGCCGCGGCGCGCTTCTGTTCCCGCTTCTTCGCGCGGCTGAGTCGAGACATCGCTTTCCTCACTCGCATGCGCCGGGGAGTTCGCGGACGGCGTGCCAGGGATTCCATGGTGTTCCCTCGCGTTTCCATGGTGCGCCCTCACTCCAGTCCGCTTCACCGCCCCGGCGGCACGATCCGGCCGTATCGGCCGAACCCGTACTCCGGACACGTCGTACACGTCATACACGTACTGTCGAGTCTCTCCGGACACGCGCGGCGCCGGCGTCACCGTGGCGTCACAGACTCGTTCCAGGAGCTTGTGCCACGTCACAGCGTTCTCATGCCTGGCGCGAAGATCAGTGGCGTGACGAGGGAGGAGTGCGGGCATGCGGACTGACATGCACGTGCAACAGGGGCAACCGGAACGCGGCCCGGAGATCTGGATCCGCGGGCCGGTGGCCCTCCCGGACGAACCACCGCCTTCCCCCGCCGCCGGCACACCACGGCGTTTCTCCTGGGTCGGCACACACGGTGGGGCGGGTGTCTCCACGCTCGCCACGGTCTACGGCGGCCACGACTGCGGGCGCGACTGGCCCGGACCCGCCGATCCTCCGTCGGTACTGCTCGTCGCCCGCACCCATGCGACCGGTCTGGCCGCCGCCCTGAACACCCTTGAGGTCTTCCGGCGCGGAGAGGCTCCGCGCGGGCTCGATCTCGATGCCGTGGTCCTGGTCGCGGATGCGCCGGGACGGCTTCCGCGGCCACTCGCCGAGCGCGTCAAGGTGATCGAGGCGGTCGTCGACGTGTACCGGGTGCCCTGGGTGCCGGCATGGCGGCTCGGCGATCCGAGCGGGAAGCCGCCTCGGGAGGCGGCGGCACTGGCGCGGCTGACGGGGCGGTCTCGCTGAGGTTGGCCAGACGGGTCGGTCGGGGCCCGACGGCGGGTGCGGGGTGCCGTCACTGAACGGAGAATCACCCCATGACGACCACGCCCGACGACAGCCCCGAGGTGGACAGCAACCCCAAACCCAACCCCGACCCTGGCCTGGTCCCCGGCTCCAGCCCTGGCCCCGGCCCCGGCCCTGACTCTGGCCTTGATCCGGACCGCCCGCCCGCCCCGCCCGCCCTGTCGGCCGAGCAGATCGCCTCCGGCGTACGCTCGCGCACCCTCCGTGCCGTCGACGTCGTCGCGGCGGCCCTCGAACGGATCCGGCGTGCCGATCCCGTCCTGTGCGCCTTCATCGAGGTGTGGGGCGAGGAGGCACTCGAGCGGGCCGGCGAGGTCGACGCGCGGGTCGGCGGGGGTGAGGGTGCGCTGCTGCCGTTGGCCGGTGTGCCGATCGGGGTCAAGGGGCGACACGGGCTGCGCACCGCGGGCCCGCTGCTCGCGGCGGGGTGCGTGGCGGTGGGGGCGACGTCCGTTCCGGGGCCGGGAACTCCTTGGCAGACCTGGGGACTTGGCCGGTACGGCCGTACGGTCAACCCATGGCGGCACGACCGTACGCCGGGCGGTTCCTCCGCCGGTTCGGCGGCGGCGGTGGCGGCAGGGCTGGTACCGCTCGCGACCGGGAGCGACGGGGCCGGGTCGGTACGGATCCCGGCGGCGTGGTGCGGGGTCGTCGGGCTGAAGGTGACCAACGGGCGGTTGCCGTCCACGGACCGCACGGGCCTCATGACACCGGGGGTACTGGCGCGGTGCGTGGGGGACGTGGCGGCGTACTGGGGTGCCATGTCCGCGGTGTACCGGGGAACTGCGCGGGCGGGCGGGCCGGACGGCACTATCGGGTCGGTCGGCGGCATCGGGCCGAGCGGCGGCATCGACTCGGACGGCAACATCGGGCCGTACGGCTACGGTCGGCCGGACAACGACGCCAGGCCACCCGGCACATACGACCCCCCAACCGCTGTCTGGTCCCCCGACCTCGGCTTCGACTCCCCCGACCCTGCCATCGTCACCGTCGCCCACTCCGCAGCCGTACGGCTTGCCGAGTCGGGCGCGCTACGGCTCACGCACCCAGACACGCCCCTCCGCCTCGACGACCCGGCCCCCGCCTGGCTCGCGCTCCGCACCCCGGGCGCCGACCCCGCCCCCGCGCGCCGCATCCGGGCCGCGAACGACGGTCGCCTGGACGCCCTCTTCGCCGGCGCGGAGCTGCTGCTGACCCCGACCGCGCCCACCTCACCGCACGGCCACGAGGGCCCGGGCGAGCGTTACTCCACGGCGCTGACCTGGGCGTTCAATCTGAGCGGGCATCCGGCGATCAGCATTCCCGCGGGATTCGACCCCGACGGCTGCCCGGTCGGGCTCCAGCTGGTGGCGGCGCGTGGAGCGGAATCACTGCTGCTCAGAGTGGCGGGGGCGGCCGAGAGGCATATCGGGCTGGACATCTAAATGCGTACGCATATAATGCAGGGGCGATTAATTGTCGTACGCCGACCATCCGGCCCATCGTCGTGGCCGACCGTTTGGGGGACCCATGACCCGCCGTTTCCTGTTCGTCCTCGGCAGCAGCCGCTCTGACGGCAACACCGAACTGCTGGCCCGCAGGGCCGCCGAGCAGTTGCCCGAGGGTGTCGAGCAGCAGTGGATCGACCTGGCCGCGCATCGGTTGCCGGACTTCGAGGACCTGCGGCACGACAGCGACCACGTGCGCCCGACGGAGGGGAACGTGGCGCTGCTGCTCGACGCGACCCTCGCCGCGACGGACGTCGTGATCGCCTCCCCGCTGTACTGGTACTCGGTGTCCGCCCACGTCAAGCGCTACCTCGACTACTGGTCGGGCTGGCTGCGCACCCCCGGCCTCGACTTCAAGGCGACCATGGCGGGGCGCACCCTGTGGGGCGTCACCGCGCTCGCGCACGATGAGCAGGAGGTCGCCGACCCGCTGGTCGGCACGCTCAGCAACTCCGCCGCGTACATGGGGATGCGCTTCGGCGGAGTCCTGCTCGGCAACGGCAGCAAGCCGGGCGACGTACTCCGCGACACGGAGGCCCTTGCCCAGGCGAAGACCTTCTTCGCGCGCGAGGCCCCGCTCGCCCGCTTCCCGTACGAGAAGGAATGACTCCTGCGCGGTGACGGACGCGGCGGCTCCCGCGCGGTGGCGGACGCAGTCGCTCGTACGCGGTGACGGGCACCGTCACTCCTACGCGGTGACGGGCACAGTCGCTCCTAAGCCGTGACGTCCTTCGCCATGAACCGCGCCCATGCCGCCGAACCGAACACCGCCGCGTACAGGGCCTGGATACCGAGGTTCTTGAGCAGGTCGTCCCAGTACACGGGCTCGCGCATGAGGTCGGCGAAGGACAGCCAGTAGTGGGAGAAGAAGTACGGGTGTATCGCGTGGAGCTGGGGTATCTGGTCGAGGATCTGGACCGTGATCAGCAGGCCGACCGTCGTCGCCATCGCCGCGATGCCGCTGTTGGTCAGCGTCGAGACGAACAGCCCGAGTGCCGCCACGCCCATGAGTGACACGGCGACGACCAAGGCGATCAGCAGGGCTCTGCCCAGCCCCTCCGCGAAACTGATCCGGGTGCCCGAGATGGTCGTCAGGTCACCGAGCGGGAAGAGCAGCGCCCCGACCGTGAGCGCCGAGACCGCGACCACCAGGGTGGCCACCAGGCAGAAGGCCATCGTGGTCGCGTACTTGGTGAGCAGCAGCCGGGTGCGGCCGGCGGGAGCGACGAGGAGATAACGGAGGGTCCCCGCGTTCGCCTCGCCCGCTATCGCGTCACCCGCGATCACGCCGATCGCCATCGGCAGGAAGAACGGGAGTGTCGCGGCCAGAGCGGTGAAGACCAGGAACAGGCCGTTGTTGGTGATCTGGGAGATGAACGCCGGGCCGCCACCGCCCTGCGGGCCACCGCCTCCCGCCGACGAACCGTCGCCGGTCTCGATCTTCACGGCGATCCCGACCAGGATCGGCACGGCGGCCAGGACCCCGAGCAGCGCGAGCGTGCGCCAGCGCCGGAAGGTGGTGATCAGCTCGCTGCGGAGGAGACCGAAGGTCCACAACGGACTGGGTTTTCGGGCCCCTTGGGGCTCGCTGCCCTGCCGCATCCTCTCGCCACCCGGTCGCGTCCCCTCCCCGCCCTGCTGGACGACCTCAGCCCGCGACATCGAATCCCTCCCCCGTGAGCGCCACGAACGCGTCCTCCAGGGAGGCCCGTTCGACCCCGAACCCGCGGACGCGCACGCCCGCGGTCACCAACGCCGCGTTGACGTCGGCGAGATCCCGATCCGGAGGTTCGGCGGTCACCCGGTCCTCGGTGATGACGACGTCGGCGGCGCCCTGCTCCTTCAGCACCCGGGCGGCGTCCCCGGTGTCGGGTGTGGCCACGAACAGCCGGCCGCGCGTCCCCGCCGCCAGTTCCGCCACCGCGCCCTGGGTGATCAATCGGCCCTGCGCCATCACCGCCGCGTGCGTGCACACCTGCTCGATCTCGTCGAGGAGGTGGGAGGAGAGGAAGACGGTCGTGCCGTCGGATGCCAGCTCCCTGATCAGGGCACGGATCTCGCGCATGCCCTGCGGATCGAGGCCATTGGTCGGCTCGTCGAGGACGAGAAGCCTGCGCGGCTGGAGGAGCGCGGCCGCGAGACCCAGCCGCTGCTTCATGCCGAGCGAGTACGCCTTGGCCTTCTTGCCCGCGGCGGCCGTCAGGCCCACCCGGTCCAGCGCGGCCGCGACGCGGGTGCGCCGGGTGCGCGGATCGGCGGTCGGGTCGGCGGCGTCGTAGCGGATGAGGTTGTCGCGGCCGGAGAGGAAGCCGTACAGGGCGGGTCCCTCGATGAGCGCGCCGACGTGCGGCAGTACGGCGCGCGCGGCCCGGGGCATGGGTTGCCCGAGCACGCGCGCGGTACCGGAGGTGGGCTCGATGAGGCCCATCAGCATGCGGATGGTGGTGGTCTTGCCCGAGCCGTTGGGCCCGAGGAAGCCGAAGACGCTGCCCGCCGGGACGGTCAGATCGAGACCGTCCACGGCGAGCTGCCCGCCGCGGTAGCGCTTGGTGAGCGCACGGGTGACGATCACCGTGCCGACGTCGCCGACCTGGCCGGCCGGGGCCACCTGCTCGGCCTGGACCACCTGCTCGGCCCTGTCTGCCCGGTCGGCCTGATCGACCTCGTCGCCCTCCGCGGCGGGCAGTTCCTCCATAGGCTCCTCAGGCTCCTCGACTAGTGGTGCGGGTGCGGCGGTCGGTGACGGGTCACTTCGCCGACTCGGCCGCCTTCACGAGCGCGTCCTTGTCGACCGCGCCCACGTAGACCTTGCCGTCGTCCGTGATCAGGGCGTTGATCAGGCGGGTCTTGAAGACCGTGCCCGAGCCGAACTTGCCGGTGACCTTGTCGCCCAGCGAGTCGAGGAAGCCGCCCATGTCGCCGCCGACCTCGGCGCCGGAGGGAACGCCCTCGCCGCCGGTGTCGAAGACCGCCACGGAGTTCCAGCCCTCGCCGATGACCTCGGGGCCGCCCTCGGGCGCCTTGCCCCGCTCGCCCTCGGACTTCGGGCCGCCGAACTCCTTCTCGAACTCCTTGCGAAGCTCGTCCTCGGACTTCGCGGCGCCGTGCTCCGAAGCCGCGCCGTCCAGCTCGCCCTCCTCGGTGACCTTCGCGCCCTTCGGCGGGGTGAAGTCGAAGGTGGAGGCGGCCGGCTTGGCGAAGTCGACCTGGGTGAAGCCCGCGTCGATCACGGCCGCGCCGCCGCTCGACGGGGTCAGCGTGAACTTCAGCGGCATGCCGGTCTTGGCGTCCACGGCCACGGTGATCGCGCCGACCGTGGTCCCGGACTGCTTCGGCTTGATGAGCAGCCGGTACGCGTCCCGGCCCGCGACCTGTGCGGTGCCGTCGACGGTGACGGACGTGGTGTCGTCGACCGCCTTGAGCGCTTCCTCGGTGAGGTCCTTGGGAGTGGCCGGTACCTCTTCGGTCCTGCCCTTGCCCTTCTCGCCCTGGGGCTCCTCGGCGGTGCCGTGGAACACCTCGTTCGACTTGCTGTCGTAGCCCCAGATGTCCTTGCCGTTGTGGATGAGGCTGTACTCGGCGGCGTTCTCCAGCAGGGAGAGCTTCTGCCGGTCCGGGCCGTCGGCGGCGACGCGCAGCGTGTGCGTGCCGGACGCGAGCTCGGTGAGCTTGGCCGTGGGATCGGCGGACGACCCGTCACCCGACCCCATGGCGCCGGAGGTGAGGCTCGACTCCAGGCCGCCGAGGTCCGGCAGGCCCAGATCGGTGGTGATCTTGAAGGTGCCGGACAGCTGCTGCACGTCCGACTGGGCGATCTTCTCGATGAGTTGCTGCGCGGTGATCTCCGGCAGGTCCGGGTCGCCGGAGTCGGCGATCGCCGGGACGAGCCCGATGGTCGCCGCCGCGACTCCTACGACCGTGACCGGGACGACGTACCGCGCGGCCTTGCGCCGTCGCGCCGCGCGCAGGTCGTCGCCGTCCCCGGCGGTCGTACTGTCGTCGGATGCGTACGGTGCCATGTGTGCCCTACCTCCGTGGTCGGCGGCGGCCGTCCGTCTCGTTTCCTCGCCCGCGGTCTCTCGACCCCGCACTCGTCCACCCCTGTGCCGCCATTCTCACCCGAATCGGTGAGGAGTGGTGATTTCCGTGGTTTCCATCTGACCAAATCCGCCAAGGAGATTCGTCAGCCTTCGGAGCCAACTCCGCGTACACCTGCGGTATGACACATGGAGGCGGCGCCTCCCCCGACCCGTAAGGGTTGGCGGGGAAGACGCCGCTGTACGTCGCAGTGCTGCCGTGCGGATCAGCCGTTGATGAACACGTAGTCGGCCTGGTACGGCACGCCGACGATGGCGCCGGGCGTGCAGGAGCCGGCCGGGGCGACGCCGCCGACGGTGTTCAGCCGCAGGATCTCGGCGGTGTCGGCGAGAAGGCCGTGGTGCTTGCCGGACTGAGTGGCCTTCAGGTCGAGCTCGGGGATGTTCGTGTCGCCGTTCGGGGTCTTGGAGATGACGGACCCCGTCACCGCGCTGCCGTCCCGCGCGATCCACTGCGGGGTACCGGAGTTGGGCGCGACGAAGGAGTGGTCGATACGACCGCCGAGTACGGCGCTGACGTCGCGCTGGGCGAAGGCGTACCCGCCGCCCTCGGCCGGCTTGCACTCGTAGATCTGCTTGCCCTTGATGACGGACGCCTGGAAGTTGTCGAGCGCGTCGCGGAAGTCGAACTTGGCGACGGTGACCTTGTGGAGCTGGCCGCGGACGGCGCCGCCCGGGAACTCGGCGGTGTGGAGGTTGGCGTAGAACGAACTCGGGTCGGTCTTGAGGGCGTTGAGGAGGGCGGCGTCCTTCACGGTGACGGTCCCCGTGACGCTGTGCCCCTTGCTCTTGTCGAGGAGGCCGCCGAAGTCGACCTTGATGCCACCGTTGGCGCCCTTGGCGCCCTGGTGGATGTGGAGGGCGGTCGGCTTGCCGGTGCCGCGCCAGGTGACGGCGACGGACACCTTGTCGCCCTTGACCTTCACGAACTGCAGGGCGGCACCGTCCTTGTCACCGACGGCGGGTCCCCCCGGGACGGGCACCTCGTTCGCGCCGCGAAGACTGGCGGCGAGGACGGTGCCCCCGGTCCCGCCACCGGCGGTCCCGCTCTGGCTCACGATCCCCTGCGCGTCGCCGCCGGCATGGCCCGTGTGGTCAGCACGGTCACCTCCGGCGGCGAAGGCGGGAATCACCGCGGCGGCGACACCACCGGCGGCGGCCACCGCGACAGCGGTGACGATCAGGCTCTTACGGCGCTTCGAGAACGTCGCGTTCATGCCCATGATTCTTTTTTCTCCCCGTAATGCGGCTGACGCCCCCTGCGTCAGCTTCTGGGCATTCATACGGAGGCGATCTTAGTTTGGACTCAGTCCAGCTTTGTGACGTGCATCACGCAATTCAGCCCGTCCGGCGTTTGAGTGACGAGGCCCTTTCGGGGCCGAAGCGGGGTCTGGGGGCTGCAGCCCCCAGGGACGGGACGAGTACGGACGGACGAGTAGGGGCGGGATGAGTAGGGGCGGCGGAGGCGAAACCCTAACCGGCCCGATGCACCACTGCGTCGCACAACTCCATCAACGCAGCCTTGGCATCAAGATCCGGCAACGGAGCAAGCGCAGCCCGCGCATCCTCCGCATAGCGAACCGTGTCCCGCCGAGCCTGCTCCAGCGCCGGATGCACCCGCAGCGCGGCCAACGCCTCCGCATGCCGCGCATCGTCACTCAGATCGGAGTCCAGCAGCTCGCACAGCGCGATGTCCTCCGCCAGCCCCAACCGCTCGGCCCGCTCCCGCAACCGCAGCACCGGCAGCGTGGGGATCCCCTCCCGGAGATCCGTCCCCGGCGTCTTCCCGGACTCGTGGGAGTCGCTCGCGATGTCCAGCACGTCATCCGCCAGCTGGAAGGCGACCCCCAGCCGCTCCCCGTACTGGGTCAGCACATCGACCATCGTCTCGTCGGCGCCCGACATCATCGCGCCGAAGCGGCACGACACCGCCACCAGCGACCCGGTCTTCCCGCTCAGCACATCCAGGTAGTGCTCAACAGGGTCCCGCCCGTCCTGCGGCCCCGCCGTCTCCAGGATCTGCCCGGTCACCAGCCGCTCGAACGCCTCGGCCTGCACGCGCACCGCCTCGGGCCCGAGGTCGGCGAGGATGTGCGAGGCCCGCGCGAACAGAAAGTCACCGGTCAGTACGGCGACCGAGTTCCCCCAGCGGGTGTTCGCGCTCTCGACGCCCCGCCGCACGGCCGCCTCGTCCATCACGTCGTCGTGGTACAGCGTCGCCAGATGGGTCAGCTCCACCACCACGGCCGACGGCACGACACCCGGCGCATACGGGTCCCCGAACTGGGCAGCGAGCATCACAAGCAACGGCCGGAACCGCTTTCCACCCGCTCGCACCAGATGCTGGGCGGCCTCGGTGATGAAGGGGACCTCACTCTTGGTGGCTTCGAGCAATCCCTCCTCGACAGCCGCCAATCCGGCCTGGACATCGGCTTCCAGAGCCTGGTCCCGCACGCTCAGCCCGAACGGCCCGACGACGGTCACGAGGGGTCTCCTGTCTGCTGGTGTCTACTGGCGGTTACACGGTTTGTCGATAGGTCGCTGCCATCACTCAAGTCAGCGTATCCGGTCACGTTTCGATCACCGATGCCGCCCACCCGTCCACCACGGGCGGTATCGGATCACGACCGGTATGTTTTTGATCACCTGATAAGGCCGGATATCTATCGACCTATAGGGAAGTAGCGGCCCGTGTCCCGAACCGACGTCGAGATCGAGCCCGACAGCGGGCCACCGCCCCGCGACGACCACGCCTTCTTCGGCCAGCCCAGAGGCCTGCTCACCCTTTCCGGCCTCGAGGTGTGGGAACGCTTCTCGTTCCTCGGCATGCAGGCCATCCTCGTGCTGTACTTCGCCGACGCGGTCTCGTCCGGCGGTATGGGCATGTCGGCCGGCACCGCCGCGTCCGTCTCCGCCGCCTACGGCACCCTCGTCTACCTGGTCTCCGTCGCCGGCGGCTGGCTCGCCGACCGCATCCTCGGCTCGTACCGCGCAGTCCTGTGGGGCGGCATCCTGATCGCCTGCGGCCACTACGCCATGGCGGTGCCGACGGCCGGCATGACCTGGGTGGGCCTCGGCCTGATCAGCGCGGGCACGGGACTGCTCAAGCCGAACGTGGCCACCATGGTCGGCAAGCTCTACCGCACCGACGACGATCGCCGGGACGCCGGCTTCGCGCTCTACTACATGGCGATCAACATCGGCGCCTTCGCGGGCCCGCTGATCACCGGCTGGCTCGGCGACCACAAGGGCTGGCACTGGGGTTTCTCGGCGGCCGCGATCGGCATGACGTTCGGCCTGGTCCAGTACGTCGCAGGCCGTCGGCACCTGGCCGGACGGAAGCACACCGCCGAATTCGCGCTGGCCCCCGACCCCATGCGCCGGGCGATCCGGCTGATCGTCGCGGGCCTCGTCGTCGCCGCAGCGGTCGCCGTCCTCCTCGCCGCCGCCGGCTGGCTCACCATGGACCGCTTCGTCGACCTGCTCACCCTCGTCTCGGTGATCGCCCCGGTCGTCTACTTCGCGGTGATGTTCGCCAGCCCGCGGGTGACCCCCGAGGAACGCGGCCGCCTCCGCCCGTACATCGTCCTCTTCCTCGCCTCGACGGTCTTCAACTTCATCCTCTTCCAGGCGTACTCGACGATGATGCTGCTGGCCTCGACGAACGCCGAGACGGCGATCCTCGGCTTCGACTTCCCGGCCGGCTGGTACGCCTCCGCCCTCGGCGCCTTCGAGGTCGCCCTCGCCCCCGTCGTCGCCGCGCTGTGGGTCCGTATGGGGCACCGCCAGCCGCACGCATCCAACAAGATCGCCATCGGGGTCGTCCTCGGTGGCCTGTCCTTCCTGCTGATGGCGCTGCCGACCTCGGGACACTCCTCCGACGGCTACCTCATGTCCGTCTGGTGGATCGTGGGTTCGTACCTGCTGCTCGGCCTCGGCGACGTCCTTCTGGAGACATCCGGCATGTCGGCCACGACCAAGCTCGCCCCGGCCGCCTTCGCCAGCCAGACGATGTCCCTCTGGTTCCTCTCCCTCGCCCTCGCCAACGGCATCCAGGCCCAGACGGTGAAGCTCTACGACGACGTCTCCAAGCCCGCCTACTTCGGCGTCAACGGCGCGATCGCGGTGGCCGCCGGGCTGGCCGTCATGGCCGCGGGGCCCTGGCTGCGCCGCACGATGCACCCGGTGCACTGACCTGACGGGGGACCCGCTCATGCACATCCGTACGTCCTTCCCCTACGAGACGACTCACGAGGACCTCTGGATCCCGCTCCCGGACGGAACCTTGCTGTACGCGCGCGTGTGGCGCCCGCTGACCGACGAGCCCGTACCGGCACTCCTGGAATACCTGCCGTACCGCCTTTCCGACTGGACCGCACCCCGCGACCACCAGCGCCACCCCTGGTACGCCGGCCACGGCTACGCCTCCGTGCGCGTGGACATCCGCGGGCACGGCAACAGCGCGGGCACGCCCACGGACGAGTACTCGGCGACGGAACTGGCCGACGGCGTCGAGGTCGTCAACTGGCTGGCGGCCCAACCCTGGTGCAACGGCAGGGTCGGCATGTTCGGCATCTCCTGGGGCGGCTTCAACTCCCTCCAGATCGCGGCCCTCGCGCCCGAGCCGCTCAAAGCGATCGTCACGGTCTGCTCCACGGACGATCGCTATGACAACGACGTGCACTACCTGGGAGGTTCCGTCCTCGCGGTAGACATGCACGCCTGGGCGGCGACGATGCTCGCCTTCGTCTCCCGGCCGCCGGACCCGCGGTACGTCGGCGAGGCGTGGCGCGGCATGTGGCTGGAGCGGCTGGAGTCCGTGGCCCCGTTCATCCACACCTGGCTGAACCACCAGACCCGCGACGACTACTGGCGCCACGGCAGCGTCTGCGAGGACTACGGCGCGATCGACGCCGCCGTCCTGGCGGTGGGCGGCTGGCACGACCCGTACCGCGACACGGTCCTGCGCCTCGTCGAGCACCTGCCCGCCGACCGCGTCCGCGGCCTGATCGGCCCCTGGTCCCACCAGTACCCCGACCGCGGCCTGCCCCCGGGCCCGGCGATCGGCTTCCTCCAGGAGACGCTGCGCTGGTGGGACCACTGGCTGAAGGGCGAGGACACCGGCGTCATGTCCGATCCCCTGCTGCGCGCGTACGTCAGCGACTCGCACCGTCCGGCCACGGTGTACGCCGAGCTGCCCGGCCGCTGGGTCGGCGAGCCGGCCTGGCCCTCTCCCCACGTGCGCGGCATGACGTACGCCTTCCAGGGCGCCCCCGTCCTGGTCCGCTCCCCCATGCACACCGGCCTCGACGCCGGCCGCTTCTTCCCCTTCGGCAACGACGCCGACCTGCCGCCCGACCAGCGCGAGGAGGACGGGCGATCGGCGTGCTTCGAGTTCGAAGTGGGTGAGGAGAGCTGGGTGTTGGGGCGGCCGAAGGTGCGGCTGCGGCTGACGTCGGAGGTGCCGCGCGGGCAGGTCGTCGCCCGGCTCTGCGACGTGGCGCCCGACGGCTCCTCGACGCTGGTCACCCGGGGCGTGCTGAACCTGTCGGCGCGCCACGGCCCAAGCCGTACGGTGCCGTGGGAGCCCGGTGCCACCGAGGACGTGACCTTCGAGCTGAACGGCATCGGCCATGTCTTCCCGCCCGGCCACCGCATCCGCCTCGCCGTCTCCTCCGCGTACTGGCCGTGGATCTGGCCCCAGCCCGACTCGTCGGCGGGCTTCACCCTGGAACCGGCGGGGAGCTCCCTGGAACTTCCGGTACGCGCGCGTGCGTTGGACGAGGCAGCGATCGTCTTCGAGGAACCGGAGCAGGCGGAGCCGCTCGGCGTGAACACCCCCATCACGCTGGACGAGCCGCGCCCCGAGCGGCTCGTCGTACGGGACGTTGCCAAGGGTGAGTGGCGCCTGGAGGTCGACCCCCGATACGGCGGCACGCGCGTGTACCCCGACGGTCTGGAGTTCACCGAGGACGCGCTGGAGACGTACACGATCAACGAGTCGGATCCCCTCTCGGCCCGCACCCGCTCGGACTGGTCGATCCGCCTGCACCGCCCGGAGCTCGCCTGGGAGGCGACGGTGCGCACGCGCTCGGAGATCAGCTGCGACGGGAAGGACTTCGTCACCTCCGACGAGGTGATCTGCATGGAGGGCCAAGAGGTACTTTTCCACCGGACATGGGAGAAACGGACTCCACGGACAGCCGGTTAAGCGCGAGTTGGAGCCATTGCCCGATTTGCCGCTCTTGTGGATGTCAGTGAGTTGAGTCACGCGGACGGTGTCACCCGCCCGACCCGGCGCCCCGCGTCCCTCCTTGCGCCAAGCGCAAGTTGAGGATTGGCAACCGCAAAGGATCAAGCGCCCCATACACACCAGACCATGGTCAACCGGCACGACGGGGGCCAGGGCACTTGTTCCGGGCATGTGCTCTCGCATACGTTCCCGCTCGTCGGGCGGACGCCTAATCCTGCCGCCGCCCGAGTCACCCACCCACGCACTCACACACGCACGGCAGGAGCGGGGGACCCAGGTAAGTCGCCGCACCGGACGCCTTGATGGCGCACCGGCGCGGCTCGGGGTGAAGTCGCGCAGCCACACGACGGCGCGACCGGGCACCTCCCCGCCCGAACCCGACAGCTCACCTCGCAGGCGTCGGAGAGGAACAGCGCCATGGCCCGAGGCAAGCACCGCCGCCCCCGCACCAACCCGCTCACCCGCAACGTCGTCGTCGCCGGAACCGGCACCGTCGCCCTCGCCCTCCCGCTCCTGAGCGCGACGACGGCGAGCGCCGCCGAGCCGGCCCAGGCCTCCGCCCCGGCGAAGGTCGGGTCGGTCACGTACACCACGAAGAAGGGCGACTCGCTCTACGGCATCGCGGACCGGTACGACGCCCAGGGCGGCTGGCGGCAGCTCTACAAGGACAACCGCAAGGCCATCGGCGACAACCCTCGGCTGATCCACCCGGGCCTCGACCTGAAGGTCCGGGCGACGAAGAAGGCGAGCACGGCGAGCAACACGGCCGACAAGGCGTCCGCGCCCGCCAAGAAGTCCTCCGTCGCCCAGGCCACCCAGGCCTCCGTGAAGAACTACCCGAACAACCTCGACGGCTGGATCCGCAATGCGCTGGACATCATGGCGCAAAACGGAATTCCCGGATCGTACGAGGGCATTCACCGCAACATCCTGCGCGAGTCGTCCGGCAACCCGTCGGCCATCAACAACTGGGACTCCAACGCCGCCGCGGGCACCCCGTCCAAGGGCCTCCTGCAGGTCATCGACCCGACCTTCGCCACGTACCACGTGCCGGGGACGGTGTACGACCCCTTCGACCCGGTCGCGAACATCGTGGCCGCGTGCAACTACGCGGCCGCGCGGTACGGCTCGATCGACAACGTGAACGGCCCTTACTAGACAAAAGGCATCATTGGCCGAGGAACGATTCCTACGGGATGAATTCGGCCAAGATGCCCGTGAACAGTCTCTCGAGGACGACGGCGATGCCGTCGTCCTCGTTCGACAGGGTGATCTCGTCGGCGACCGCCTTGAGTTCGGGGTGCGCGTTGGCCATCGCGACCCCGCGGGCGGCCCAGTCGAACATGGGGATGTCGTTGGGCATGTCCCCGAAGGCGATGGTCTCGTGCGCTCCCAGGCCCAGATGCTCCGCCGCGAGCGCGAGACCGGTCGCCTTGGTGATGCCGCATGGCTGGAGTTCGACGGTCCCGGGCCCCGACATCGTGACCGTGGCGAGGGAGCCGACCACCGACCGCGCCGTCGCCGCCAACTCGTCGTCCGAGAGGCTGGGATGGCGCAGCAGCACCTTGCTGATCGGCTCACACCACAGGTCGTCGCGATGCTGGACGCGTACGGCGGGCAGGGTCGGGTGGGGCATCAGATACCCGGGCTCGATGAGCGTGAGGCCGTCGACGCCGTCCTGGTCGACGGCCGCGTACACCTGCCCCACCTCCGCCTCGATCTTGCCGAGCGCGGTCTCCGCCAACTCCCGGTCCAGGGTGACCGACCACAGCAGGCGGTCCGCGCCGGCGTCGTACAACTGCGCGCCCTGTCCGCACACCGCGAGCCCCGTGCTGCCCAGGGTGTCGAGGAGCGGCCGCACTCTGGGCGCCGGCCGTCCCGTCACGACGAGGTGCTGCGCACCGGCCGCCGCCACCAGCGCGAGCGCGTCGATGGACCGGTCCGAGAGCGTGTCGTCGCCTCGGAGCAGCGTCCCGTCCAGGTCAGTGGCGATGAGTGAATATGCGATAGGTGCGGCCATGATCAGAGAATACGGACAGGAGGCCTCATCGACTCGACGCGAACCGGACGGCTGCTGTGTTCACATGTGTTGACACCTGTTCCGGTTGCGGTTGCGGTTCCGCTTCTGCCTCCGGTCCTTTCCCTTGTTCCGCCTCCGGATGACAACTGCCTTCCGCTTGTGGCGATTTCACCCCCACGTGGTGCCCGCGGGCTCCTTGATGGTGGTGTTGACGCGGTTGAACATGTTGGTGACGGCGATGGTGAGGATCAGCGCCGACAGCTCCTTCTCGTCGAAGTGGTCGGCGACTTCGTCCCACAGCGCGTCCGGCACCGACTCGTGCGAACGGTCCGCGAGCCTCGTCATCGCCTCGGTCAGCTGCAGCGCGGCGCGCTCGGCGTCGGTGAACCAGGGCGCGTCGCGCCAGGCGGAGACGGCGTCGATCCGCTCGTCGCTCGCCCCCGCCTTGCGCAGATTGGCCGTGTGGCCGTGCACACAGGCGCCGCACCCGTTGATCTGGCTGGCGCGCAGCCCGACGATCTCGGCCAGCTCCTGGGACAGGCCACTCTCGCCGATCGCCTGGAACAGGGTGCCGATCCCCTTCATCGCGCCGGAGAGGACGTACGCCGGGTTGGTCATCCGTGCCTGCATGGTTCCCGCCTCCTGGGTGAGTGTTTCCGTCTTCACTGCACTGACGAAGCGGGGGAGGCAGGTGTGACCGACCTGCCGAAGATTTTTTCCGAGCAGTTTCCTGAGCAGTTCCGAGCAGTCCCGAGCAGTCCCGAGCAGTCTCCTGAGCCATCGCCTGGGCGCGCCGGAACGTCGGCCGAGCGCGGCGACCTGGTGATTCGCCATCCTCAGGGACGCGAGCTCCGCACTGCACAAGACAGGCAACTCACACGTAACGTGTGGCCCGACTACATGGCACTGGCACACGGAGCGGATGAGAGTGAGGCAGCACCCCATGCCCCCCTTCGATCTCCCCGAGGGCGACCCCTTCGGCACGCACAACCTTCCGTACGGCGTCTTCTCCCTCCCCGGCTCGGACTCCGCGCGCAGGGTCGGCGTCCGGCTCGGCGACCACGTCCTCGACGCGGGCAAGGCGGCCTACGCGCTCGGCTCGCCGTACGCCCCGCTGCTCGCCCAGGACTCCCTGAACCCGCTGCTCGCCGCCGGCCGCACCACCTGGTCGGACGTACGGCGCGCACTGACGGCGTGGGTGACGGTCCCTGCCCACCAGGAGGCCATCGCGGACCTCCTCCATCCACTGTCCTCGGTGACCTTGCACCTCCCCTTCGAGGTCGCTGACTACGTCGACTTCTACGCATCCGAGAACCACGCCCGGAACGTCGGCCAGATCTTCCGCCCCGACGCAGCGGACTCCCTGACCCCCAACTGGAAGCACCTGCCGATCGGTTACCACGGCCGCTCGGGCACGGTGGTGGTCTCCGGCACGGAGGTCGTACGACCCTCCGGCCAGCGCAAGGCACCCACCGACCCGGCGCCGGTCTTCGGCCCGTCGGTCCGCCTGGACATCGAGGCCGAGGTCGGCTTCGTGGTCGGCGTCCCGTCCCGGATGGGCAAGCCGGTGGCCCTGGGCGACTTCCGTGAGCACGTCTTCGGACTCTGCCTGTTGAACGACTGGTCGGCACGAGACATCCAGGCCTGGGAGTACGTCCCCCTCGGCCCGTTCCTCGGCAAGTCCTTCGCCACGTCGGTGTCGGCCTGGATCACCCCGCTGGACGCGCTGGAGGAGGCCCGGGTGGCACCGCCGGAGCGGACGCACCCCCTGCTGCCGTACCTGGACGACTCCGACCCCTCGGCGGAACCCGACGGCTACGACCTGCGTATCTCGGTGACCATCAACGGCCACGTCGTCTCCGAGCCGCCCTTCTCCACCATGTACTGGACCGCCGCCCAGCAACTCGCCCACATGACCGTGAACGGCGCCTCACTGCGCACCGGCGACCTGTACGGCTCCGGCACGGTGAGCGGCCCGACGGAACGCGAGCGCGGGTCACTGCTGGAACTGACCTGGAACGGCCGCGACCCTCTTGAACTCCCCGACGGCAAGCGGACGTTCCTGGAGGACGGCGACGTGGTGACCCTGTCCGCCTGGGCCGCGGGGCCGGGCGGGGTGCGCGTCGGGCTGGGTGAGGTCACCGGGCAAGTTGTAGCAAGCAGTTGACACAAACCCCGGAGAGGCCGCATCTTGTACTCACCACTTGATACAAGTGGTGAGTACAAGTCTGCGTATGTGCCACATCTGCGTACGAGCCATCTCTACGTACGAGCCATCTCCACGGGGGTCCGTGTCTCACATGCTCGAAGTCGGTTCGCGTCCATCCACGTCGGCGCCCGCGTCCCGCGCGCCTGTCGACCGCTATGCCCGCTGGACAGGCCTGGCCGTCGGGGTATCGGCCGCCCTCTGGCTGCCGCCTCTGAACAACGGAGAGGGCACCCTCTACGCCATCCTCGCGTTCGGCCTGTGCGCCGTCGCCGGAGTGCTTCTCGGCGACGCGCTGACCGCGCCGCGCCGGGGCGCCGTACGCACGGCCGGCCTCACCCCACGCCGGGTCCGGGACTACGTCCCGCCTCGCATGACCCTGCTGCTGCTCGGCCTCGCAGCCGCGCTGGTCGTCCTGCTGACGGCGGCAGCCGCGGTGGCGTCGCCGGACGACCTGGGCCGTGCGGGGCGCGCCCTCACGGTGGCGTGCGGGGGCGTGACGCACTCGTACACGCCTTGGCCCGGCCTCTACTACGGCCTTCCCGTCGTGGCTTCCCTCGCCCTCTCCACCGCCGCCTGCGGCTGGTCCCTGCGGCGCATCGCGACCCGCCCCGGCGACGAACAGTCCCGCCGCGACCGGACGTTGGCGATCGTCGCGGCGTGGGGGTTGGTGGTCTCGTCCTCCCTGTTCGGCGTGGCCTCGACGGTGTCGGGAGCGCTGATGAACACGACGTGCGACGGCGTGGCGGGAGTCGTGGGGAACTGGACGGTGTGGCCGCTCGGGCTGCTCGCCCTGATCACGGCACCGTGGTGTCTGTTCACGATCATCTCGCCTCGGGCGACGGCGTGGAAGGGCCGTCGGGCCGGCACCGGCGGGGTCGGCCACCGGTGAGCGGGGCGGCCCTGCGCGTCGACACGAACAGCCCGGTCCCGCCGTACGAACAGATCCGCGCCCAGCTCGCCGACCTGATCTCCACGGGCCGCCTCGCGGAGGGCGAACGCCTGCCGACGGTACGGCAGTTGGCCGCAGACCTGGGGCTGGCCACGGGAACCGTGGCACGGGCGTACCGCGAACTGGAAGCAGCATCCCTGATCCGCACCCGGCGAGGCGCGGGCACCCGCGTCGCCCCGCTCCCCGCAGGCGCCCCCCGCCCCGATCGGGCCGAACTGGCCGCACTGGCACGGCGGTTCGCTGCGGAGGCTCGCGCACTGGGAGCGAACGACACGGAGGTGGAGGCGGCGATCCGGGAGGCGCTACGGGGGTAGGGGGTGACTGCGATTCGGGAGGCGCCGCGAGCGTGGAAGGTAGTGGCGTAAGCCCTGCCGACCTACGCACCGTGCCCCAAGGCGAGTTCGGCGACTCTTCACCGCTGACTCCGGCGACCGTCACCGTCATACTGGCTGGCGGTGGTGTGTTCCTCGCCCACCGCCCCGCACGTCCGCCCACGCACCTCCCCTGACCAGGATCCGGAGCCTCCGGCATGACCTTCTGCCTGCTCCTGTTGAGCACCGTCGCTCTGACAGCAGCCGTGCCCGTTCCGCGTGCGCTGACCCGAGCTGCGTGGCCCGAACGGGAACCCGTGGTCGCCCTCTGGGTGTGGCAGTGCCTGGTCGCCACCGTCCTCCTGTGCTGCCTGACGGCCCTGGCCCTGGGCACCGCCGCCGTCTTCGGCACGGTACGCGCCCAGCTCTTCGCTCCGGCGCCGCCGTCGGTGACCGAGGCGTACGATCTCTCGGCCGCGCCCGCCTGGGCGGCCGCGCTCAGCGTGCTGCTGGCCTGCGGTGCCGCCTGGACGACCGCGATGCTGGCCCGCGAGCTCGTCGAAGCGCGGCGGCGACGCGGCCAGGCCAGGGCCCACCTGCGGGAACGCGCCCCTGAGCTGCCGGCCGGCCTGGGCTCGGCGCGCGGTCCGCTCCTGGTGCTGGAGGACGAGTACCCCGACGCCTGGTGGATGCCCGGCAACCCGCCCCAGCTGATCGTCACCACGGGCGCCCTGCACCGCCTGACCGACCACCAGCTCGACGCCGTCCTCACCCACGAGCGTGGCCACGCCCAAGCCCGCCACGACTGGCTGCTGCACCTCTCCACCGCGCTTGCCACCGGATTCCCCCGCATCCCGTTGTTCGCCCACTTCTGCGACCAGACCCACCGCTTGGTCGAGCTGGCCGCCGACGACACGGCGTCCCGTCGCTGCGGTCACCTGACGACTGCGCTGGCCCTGATCGAGCTCAACCAGCACCGGGGCGTTCTCTCCTGCTCCTCCACCAACCGCCTCCTGGGCGAACGCGTCAACCGCCTCCTCCAGCCCCCACCCCGCCTGAGCCACCGCCACCGCGCCCTCACAACGACGCTGGCGGCCCTGGTGCCGCTACTCCCCCTCCTGATCACGTTCGCGCCGGGGCTCACGGCACTGGGCTGAGGCCGGATCGAGGGATCGAGGGCGGGAGTACCGGCGTAGGCGCGTATGTCGGACGCAACCCCGCTCCGTCTACGCCCAGTCCTCCGGCTCCGGCTCCATCTCAGGCCAGTCGTCCGCCCCGAGGTCCGACCGTGAATCCACCTCCGGATCCATCCCCTGATCCCCCTCGGCCGCCGCCCCCACGCCGGTCTCTCCCCGCACCCCACGCAACACCTCGAGCACCCCCTCGCCATACGTCGCCAGCTTCTTCTCCCCCACCCCGCTGACGCCCCCGAGCTCCCGCACGGACGCCGGCCACACCGTGACGATCTCCCGCAGCGTCGCGTCATGGAAGATCACATACGCCGGAACCCCCTGCTCCCGGGCCTGCTCGGCGCGCCAGGCCCGCAGCGCCTCGAAGGCCGGTACCAGCTCCTGCGGCAGCTCGGCCACGGCGGCCTTCGCCTTGCGCTCCCCCCGCCCGGAGCCCCCGGAACCAGACCCCGACGCAGACCGCGAGGTCGCCGGCTTCTTCGGCTCCTTCCGCAGCGGAACCTCCCGCTCCCGCCGGAGCACGGTCCCACTGGCCTCGGTCAGCACGAGCGTCCCGTACTCCCCCTCCACCGCGAGCAGCCCCTGCGCCAGCAACTGCCGGATGACGCCCCGCCATTCGCCCTCGGCCAGCTCCTCGCCGATGCCGAACACGGAGAGCTGGTCATGGTCGAACTGGATCACCTTGCCCGTGCGCTTGCCCAGCAGGATGTCGACGATCTGCAGGGCGCCGAACTTCTGTCCTCGCTCCCGCTGCAGCCGCACCACCGTCGACAGCACCTTCTGCGCCGCGATCGTGCCGTCCCAGGTCTCCGGCGGAGTGAGGCAGGTGTCGCAGTTGCCGCAGCCCACCGGATCCGGGTCCTGACCGAAGTAGGCGAGCAGCTGACCACGTCGGCACTGAGCCGTCTCGCACAGCGCCAGCATCGCGTCCAGGTGCGCGGCGGCACGGCGCCGGAACGCCTCGTCGCCCTCGCCCGACTGGATCAGCTTGCGCTGCTGTATGACGTCGTTGAGGCCGTAGGCCATCCACGCCGTGGAGGGCAGTCCGTCACGGCCGGCGCGGCCCGTCTCCTGGTAGTAGCCCTCGACCGACTTGGGCAGGTCGAGGTGGGCGACGAAGCGGACGTCCGGCTTGTCGATGCCCATCCCGAAGGCGATGGTCGCCACCACGACCAGGCCCTCCTCCCGCAGGAACCGGGACTGGTGCGCCGCGCGCGTACCCGCGTCCAGGCCGGCGTGGTACGGCACCGCCTCGATGCCGTTGCGGGTCAGGAATTCTGCCGTCGACTCCACCGACTTGCGCGACAGGCAGTAGACGATGCCCGCGTCACCCGCGTGCTCCTCCCGCAGGAAGCTCAGCAGCTGCTTCTTGGGGTCCGCCTTCGGCACGATCCGGTACTGGATGTTGGGCCGGTCGAAGCTCGCCACGAAATGCCGGGCCGTCGGCATGTTCAGCCGCTGGGTGATCTCCTCGTGCGTCGCCCGCGTGGCCGTCGCCGTGAGCGCGATCCGCGGGACGTCCGGCCAGCGCTCGCCCAGCAGCGAGAGGGTCAGATAGTCGGGGCGGAAGTCGTGGCCCCACTGGGACACACAGTGCGCCTCGTCGATCGCGAAGACGGCGATCTTGCCGCGCGACAGCAGGTCCAGTGTCGAGTCGAGCCGCAGTCGTTCCGGGGCGAGGTAGAGCAGGTCCAGCTCGCCCGCCAGGAACTCCGCCTCCACCACCCGCCGCTCGTCGAAGTCCAGAGTGGAGTTGACGAACCCGGCCCGCACGCCGAGCGCCCGCAGCGCGTCCACCTGGTCCTGCATCAGCGCGATGAGCGGCGAGACAACGATGCCGGTACCCGGTCTGACCAGGGACGGGATCTGGTAGCACAGCGACTTGCCGCCGCCCGTCGGCATGAGCACGACGGCGTCCCCGCCACCCGCCACATGCTCGATGACCGCTTCCTGCTCACCCCGGAAGGCGTCGTACCCGAAGACCCGGTGCAGCGTGGCCAGCGCCTCGCTCTCTGTCCCGCCTGCCGCCTCGGTCACCCTTGGCATCTCCCTGATCCCACCCGTCGCACCCATCGCCATGTCCCCCGTACGTCGTCCCTCGACCACTGCCTCCACGATAGGGGCCGCCACGGACATCACCGGAGTTATCCACAGGCTCCTCCCCCGCCCGCCACAGCAGAGCGGCCCGGCCCCCTCGGAAGGAGGCCGAGCCGCTGCCGTGCTCACCTGTGCCGCGTCAGCGCACGAACACTCCCGCCTGGCTCGCCAGGTCCAGGAAGTACTGCGGAGCCACACCCAGCACCAGCGTGACCGCGACGCCGACCCCGATCGCCGTCATGGTCAGCGGCGACGGCACCGCGACCGTCGGCCCCTCCGGGTTCGGCTCGCTGAAGAACATCAGGACGATGACCCGGATGTAGAAGAACGCCGCGATCGCGGACGAGATCACACCGACCACGACCAGCGGGCCCGCCCCGCCCTCCGCCGCCGCCTTGAACACGGCGAACTTGCCGGCGAAGCCGGAGGTCAGCGGGATGCCGGCGAAGGCCAGCAGGAACACCGCGAACACGGCCGCGACCAGCGGTGAACGACGGCCGAGGCCGGCCCACTTGGACAGGTGCGTCGCCTCACCGCCGGCGTCGCGCACCAGCGTCACCACCGCGAACGCCCCGATCGTCACGAACGAGTACGCGCCCAGGTAGAAGAGGACCGACGACACACCGGACGGCGTGGCCGCGATGACACCCGCGAGGATGAAGCCCGCGTGCGCGATTGACGAGTACGCCAGCAGCCGCTTGATGTCCGTCTGCGTGATCGCGACGATCGCACCGCCGAGCATGGTGACGATCGCCACGCCCCACAGGACCGGCCGCCAGTCCCAGCGCAGGCCGGGCAGGACGACGTACAGAATGCGGAGCAGCGCACCGAACGCGGCCACCTTCGTCGCCGCCGCCATGAACCCGGTCAACGGCGTCGGCGCACCCTGGTACACGTCCGGCGTCCACATGTGGAACGGTACGGCGCCCACCTTGAACAGCAGCCCCATGACGATCATCGCGGCGCCGACGAGCAGCAGCGCGTCGTTGCCCATCGTGTCCGCGAGCGCCGGGGTGACGTCCGGGACCGTGCCGTCGACGACCTGCGCGATCGTCGCGTACGACACGGAGCCCGCGTACCCGTACAGCAGCGCGATGCCGAACAGCGTGAACGCGGAGGCGAAGGCGCCCAGCAGGAAGTACTTGACCGCGGCCTCCTGCGACATGAGCCGCTTGCGGCGGGCCAGCGCGCACATCAGGTACAGCGGGAGCGAGAAGACTTCCAGGGCGATGAACAGTGTCAGCAGGTCGTTGGCCGCCGGGAAGATCAGCATGCCGGCGACCGCGAACATCAGCAGCGGGAACACCTCGGTCGTGGTGAACCCGGCCTTCACGGCGGCCTTCTCGCTGTCGCTGCCCGGCACGGCCGCGGCCTGCGCGGCGAAGGAGTCGACCCGGTTGCCGTGCGCCGCCGGGTCGAGCCGCCGCTCGGCGAAGGTGAACAGGCCGACCAGGCCCGCCAGCAGGATCGTGCCCTGCAGGAAGAGGGCGGGTCCGTCGACGGCGATCGCGCCCATCGCGGCGATGCCCGACTTGGTCGTCGCGTACCCGCCGGCCGCCAGCGCGACGACCGCCGCGAAGGCCGCGACGAGCGCCACGACGGAGACGAACACCTGCGCGTAGTAACGGGACTTGCGCGGGAGGACCGCCTCGATCAGCACCCCGACGATCGCCGCGCCGACGACGATCAGGGTGGGCGACAACTGTCCGTACTCGATCTTCGGCGCGTCGATCTTCGAGATCGGGTCGGCCGCGGTTGTCCACAGGCTGTGGACGGCTGATGCGCTCACTTGGCCGCCTCCACCTCGGGCTGGGGGTCCTTCTTCTGTACGTCGGACATGGTCTGCTTGACCGCCGGGTTGACGATGTCCGTGAGGGGCTTCGGGTAGACGCCCAGGAAGATCAGCAGTACGACCAGCGGGGCGACGACCACGAGTTCACGCACCCTGAGGTCGGGCATCGCCGAGACCTCCGGCTTCACCGGGCCCGTCATCGTCCTCTGGTAGAGGACGAGGGTGTAGAGCGCGGCGAGCACGATGCCGAAGGTGGCGATGATGCCGACCGCCGGGTAGCGGGTGAACGTGCCGACCAGGACCAGGAATTCACTCACGAAGGGTGCCAGTCCCGGCAGCGACAGGGTCGCCAGACCACCGATCAGGAAGGTGCCGGCGAGCACGGGCGCGACCTTCTGCACACCGCCGTAGTCGGCGATGAGCCGCGAGCCGCGCCGCGAGATCAGGAAGCCTGCCACCAGCATCAGCGCGGCCGTCGAGATCCCGTGGTTGACCATGTACAGCGTCGCGCCGGACTGGCCCTGGCTGGTCATCGCGAAGATACCCATGATGATGAAGCCGAAGTGCGAGATCGACGCGTACGCCACCAGCCGCTTGATGTCCCGCTGCCCGACGGCGAGCAGTGCGCCGTAGATGATGCTGATCAGCGCCAGGACGAGAATGGCCGGCGTCGCCCACTTGCTGGCCTCCGGGAAGAGCTGGAGGCAGAAGCGGAGCATCGCGAAGGTGCCCACCTTGTCGACGACCGCGGTGATGAGGACCGCGACCGGAGCGGTGGCCTCCCCCATCGCGTTGGGCAGCCAGGTGTGCAGCGGCCACAGCGGCGCCTTCACCGCGAAGGCGAAGAAGAAGCCGAGGAACAGCCAGCGTTCGGTGTTGGTCGCCATGTCCAACTGGCCGTTGGCACGGGCCTCGGCGATCTCCGTGAGCGAGAAGTTCCCGGCGACCACGTAGAGGCCGATCACCGCGGCCAGCATGATCAGACCGCCGACCAGGTTGTAGAGCAGGAACTTCACGGCCGCGTACGACCGTTGCGTCGACGCCACCTTCTCGCCGTGCTCGTGGGCACGGTCCCCGAAGCCGCCGATGAGGAAGTACATCGGGATGAGCATGGCTTCGAAGAAGATGTAGAAGAGGAAGACGTCGGTGGCCTCGAAGGAGATGATCACCATCGCCTCGACGGCCAGGATCAGGGCGAAGAAGCCCTGCGTGGGCCGCCAGCGGCTGCTGCCGGTCTCCAGCGGGTCCGCGTCGTTCCAGCCGGCGAGGACGATGAACGGGATCAGCAGCGCCGTCAGCGCGATCAGCGCCACCGCGATGCCGTCCACGCCGAGTTCGTACCGGACCCCGAAGTCCGCGATCCAGGCGTGGGATTCGGTGAGCTGGTAGCGGTCGCCGTCCGGGTCGAAGCGGACCAGGACGGTGATCGCGAGGGCGAGCGTGGCGAGTGAGAAGAGCAGCGCGAGCCACTTGGCGGCGGTGCGCTGTGCGGCCGGTACGGCGGCCGTGGCGATCGCCCCGATCGCCGGGAGCGCCGCCGTCGCTGTCAGCAGAGGAAAGGACATCGGTATCAGACCGCCCTCATCAGCAGGGTCGCGGCGATGAGGATCGCCGCACCGCCGAACATCGAGACCGCGTACGACCGCGCGAAGCCGTTCTGCAGCTTGCGCATCCGTCCGGACAGGCCGCCCATCGAGGCCGCCGTGCCGTTGACGACGCCGTCGACCAGGGTGTGGTCGACGTACACCAGGGAGCGTGTGAGGTGCTCGCCGCCGCGTACGAGGACGACGTGGTTGAAGTCGTCCTGGAGCAGGTCACGGCGGGCGGCCCGGGTGAGCAGCGACCCGCGCGGGGCGACGACCGGGACCGGGCGGCGGCCGTACTGGCCGTAGGCGATGGCGACGCCGATGACCATGCACGCGACGGTCGCGCCGGTGACCACCCCCGCGCTGATCGGCGGGTGGCCGTGGGCGTGCCCGGTGATGGGCTCCAGCCAGTGCACGAACCGGTCGCCGATGCTGAAGAACGCACCGCCGGCCACCGATCCGACGGCCAGCACGATCATCGGGATCGTCATGACCTTGGGCGACTCGTGCGGATGCGGTTCGTTGCCCTTCTCGTCGGGCTGCCAGCGCTTCTCGCCGAAGAACGTCATCAGCATCACGCGCGTCATGTAGTACGCCGTGATGGCCGCGCCCAGCAGCGCGCAACCACCCAGGATCCAGCCCTCGGTGCCGCCCTTGGCGAACGCCGCCTCGATGATCTTGTCCTTGGAGAAGAAGCCGGACAGACCGGGGAAGCCGATGATCGCGAGGTAGCCGAGGCCGAAGGTGACGAAGGTGACCGGCATGTACTTGCGCAGGCCGCCGTACTTGCGCATGTCGACCTCGTCGTTCATGCCGTGCATGACCGATCCGGCGCCGAGGAACAGCCCGGCCTTGAAGAAGCCGTGCGTCACCAGGTGCATGATCGCGAAGACGTAGCCGATGGGGCCGAGGCCCGCGGCGAGGATCATGTAGCCGATCTGCGACATGGTCGAGCCGGCCAGCGCCTTCTTGATGTCGTCCTTCGCGCAACCGACGATCGCACCGAAGAGGAGCGTGACGGCACCGACGATCGTGACGACCAACTGGGCGTCGGGCGCCGCGTTGAAGATCGCTCCGGAGCGGACGATCAGGTAGACACCCGCGGTCACCATCGTCGCGGCGTGGATGAGGGCCGAGACCGGGGTCGGGCCCTCCATCGCGTCCCCGAGCCAGGACTGCAGCGGCACCTGGGCCGACTTGCCGCACGCGGCGAGCAACAGCATCAGGCCGATGGCGGTGAGCCTGCCCTCGCTCGTGTCGGCGACGAGCCCGGCCTCCTCGCCGGTGCCGAGCACCGGACCGAAGGCGAAGGTGCCGAACCACAGGAACATCAGCATGATCGCGATCGACAGGCCCATGTCGCCGACGCGGTTGACCAGGAAGGCCTTCTTCGCGGCGGTGGCGGCGCTGGGCTTGTGCTGCCAGAAGCCGATGAGCAGGTAGGACGCGAGGCCGACGCCTTCCCAGCCGACGTACAGCAGCAGATAGTTGTCGGCGAGGACGAGCAGCAGCATCGCCGCGAGGAACAGGTTCAGATAGCCGAAGAAGCGGCGGCGCCGCTCGTCGTGCTCCATGTACCCGACCGAGTACAGGTGGATCAGCGAGCCGACGCCGGTGATCAGCAGCACGAACGTCATCGACAGCTGGTCGAGGCGGAAGGCGACGTCCGCCTGGAAGCCCTCGACCGGGATCCAGCTGTACAGGTGCTGGGTGAGCGTGCGGTGTTCGGCGTCCTTGCCCAGCAGGTCGGCGAAGAGGATCACGCCGAACACGAAGGAGACGAACGACAGAAGCGTGCCGAGCCACTGGCCCACGGCGTCGAAACGCCGGCCGCCGCACAGCAGTAGGGCCGCTCCGAGCAGGGGCGCCGCGATCAGCAGCGCAATCAGGTTCTCCACGATTCTTCCGACCCCTTAGAGCTTCATCAGGCTGGCGTCGTCGACCGAGGCCGAGTGGCGGGAACGGAACAGCGACACGATGATCGCCAGCCCGACGACGACCTCGGCGGCGGCGACGACCATCGTGAAGAAGGCGATGATCTGGCCGTCGAGATTGCCGTGCATCCGGGAGAAGGCGACGAGCGCGAGGTTGCAGGCGTTGAGCATGAGCTCGATGCACATGAAGACGACGATCGCGTTGCGCCTGATCAGCACGCCTGTGGCGCCGATCGTGAACAACAGGGCGGCGAGGTAGAGGTAGTTGACCGGGTTCACTTGGACGCCTCCTCGGGCCGCTTGAAGGTCGACGGCTCGATGGCGGTCCGCTCCAGCCGTTCCTCCGCGCGCTGTTCCAGGGCCCTGAGGTCGTTGAGCGCCTCGGCGGACACGTCCCGGATCTGGCCGCGCTCGCGCAGCGTCTTGCTGACCGTGAGGTCGGACGGGGTGCCGTCGGGCAGCAGGCCGGCGATGTCGACCGCGTTGTGCCGGGCGTACACGCCGGGCGCCGGCAGCGGCGGGACGTGCTTGCCTTCGCGGACGCGCTGTTCGGACAGCTCACGCTGGGTCTTGGCACGCTCGGTGCGCTCGCGGTGGGTGAGCAGCATGGCGCCGACCGTGGCCGTGATGAGCAGGGCGCCGGTGATCTCGAAGGCGAAGACGTACTTGGTGAAGATGAGGGTCGCGAGGCCCTCCACATTGCCGTTCGCGTTCGCCTGGCCGAGGCCGTTGAACTCCTTCAGGGAGGCGTTCCCGATGCCCGCGATGAGCAGGATGCCGAAGCCGAGGCCGCAGAGAAGGGCCAGCCAGCGCTGGCCCTTGATGGTCTCCTTCAGGGAGTCCGCGGCCGTGACGCCGACGAGCATCACCACGAACAGGAAGAGCATCATGATCGCGCCGGTGTAGACGATGATCTGCACGACGCCCAGGAAGTAGGCGCCGTTGGCGAGATAGAACACCGCCAGCACGATCATGGTCCCGGCGAGACAGAGCGCACTGTGCACGGCCTTCTTCATGAAGACGGTGCACAGGGCGCCGATCACGGCGACGGTGCCGAGGATCCAGAACTGGAAGGCCTCTCCGGTGGAGGTGGAGTAGGCGGCGAGCTGCCCGGTCATCGGCCGATCACCTTCTCGGACGCCGGTTCGTCCTCGCCGAACGTCGAGTCGGCCTCCTGCGGGACCTCGCCCTTGGAGATCGCGACCTGCTGGGTCGTCCCCGGCGCGGCCTCCGTCACCAGACCCCGGTAGTAGTCCTGCTCGTCGGTCCCCGGGTAGATGGCGTGGGGCGTGTCGACCATGCCGTCCTCAAGACCGGCGAGCAACTGCTCCTTGGTGTAGATGAGGTTGGCGCGGCTGGAGTCGGCGAGCTCGAACTCGTTGGTCATCGTCAACGCGCGCGTGGGGCACGCCTCGATGCACAGCCCGCACAGGATGCAGCGGGCGTAGTTGATCTGGTAGACGCGGCCGTACCGCTCGCCCGGCGAGTAGCGCTCCTCGTCGGTGTTGTCGGCGCCCTCCACGTAGATGGCGTCGGCGGGGCAGGCCCAGGCGCACAGCTCGCAGCCGACGCACTTCTCCAGGCCGTCCGGATGGCGGTTGAGCTGGTGCCGTCCGTGGAAGCGCGGAGCGGTGGTCTTCTGCTGCTCCGGGTACTGCTCGGTCAGCCGCTTCTTGAACATGGCCTTGAAGGTCACGCCGAAGCCGGCCACGGGGTTCTGGAAACCGGGCTTGGTCTCCTTGGGCTCCTCAGCCATCGGACGCCTCCTTTCCATCCAGAGATCCATCACTCTGAGTATCGGGCCCACCACTGACAATCAGCTCGCGCTCCCGGCGCGAACGGCGTCGCGGCACCGGTGGAAGCTCCTGTCCGGGCAGTGGCGGTACGGGGAATCCGCCCGCCATCGCGTCGAAGCCGGCGGGTTCCTCGGCGGGCTCCCCGGCCGCCTTCGTCCGCTCGCGGAACATGTCCACGACGAAGGAGAGGAGCAGCAGCGCGAGGATGCCGCCGCCGACGTAGAGGGCGATGTCGGCGAATTCGTAGTTCTCGTTGCGAAGAGTCCGCACGGTCGCGACGAGCATCAGCCAGACGACGGAGACCGGGATGAGGACCTTCCAGCCGAGCTTCATCAGCTGGTCGTAGCGGACGCGAGGCAGCGTGCCGCGCAGCCAGATGAAGAAGAAGAGCAGCAGCTGAACCTTGATCACGAACCAGAGCAGCGGCCACCAGCCGTGGTTCGCGCCCTCCCAGAAGGCGCTGACCGGATACGGGGCCCGCCAGCCGCCCAGGAAGAGCGTCACCGACACGGCCGAGACCGTCACCATGTTCACGTACTCGGCGAGCATGAACATCGCGAACTTGATCGACGAGTACTCGGTGTTGAAGCCGCCGACCAGGTCTCCCTCGGACTCCGGCATGTCGAAGGGGGCGCGGTTGGTCTCGCCGACCATCGTGATGATGTAGATCACGAAGGAGACCGGCAGCAGGACGATGTACCACCGGTCCTGCTGCGCCTCGACGATCGCCGACGTCGACATCGACCCGGAGTAGAGGAACACCGAGGCGAAGGCCGCGCCCATGGCGATCTCGTACGAGATCATCTGCGCGCAGGAGCGCAGGCCACCGAGCAGCGGGTAGGTGGATCCGGAACTCCAACCCGCCAGCACGATGCCGTAGATGCCGACCGAGGCGACCGCGAGGATGTAGAGCATCGCGATCGGCAGGTCGGTGAGCTGCATCGTGGTGCGCTGGCCGAAGATCGAGATCTCGTTGCCGGCCGGGCCGAAGGGGATCACCGCGATCGCCATGAAGGCAGGGATGGCCGCGACGATCGGTGCGAGGACGTAGACCACCTTGTCCGCGCGTTTGACGATGACGTCTTCCTTGAGCATCAGCTTGATGCCGTCGGCGAGGGACTGGAGCATGCCCCAGGGGCCGTGCCGGTTGGGGCCGATGCGCAGCTGCATCCAGGCGACGACCTTGCGCTCCCAGACGATGGAGAACAGCACGGTCACCATCAGGAAGGCGAAGCAGAACACCGCCTTGATGGCGACCAGCCACCAGGGGTCGGTGCCGAACATCGACAGGTCTTCAGCGGCGAGGTACGGGCTCATGCCTCCACCTCCTCGGGGGCCTCGGTCGCGAGGGTCGCCGGGCCGATGCGGACGAGTGCGCCGGGCAGCGCCCCGGTGTCGGAGGCGACGCCGCCGCCGGTGGAGTTCAGCGGGAGCCAGACCACGCGGTCGGGCATCTCGGTGATCAGAAGTGGGAGTTCGACTACTCCGGAGGGGCCGGTCAGGGCCAGTACGTCGCCGTTCTTGACGCCGGCCTCGGCGGCCGTGGCGGCCGACACGCGCGCGTGGGCCGCGTGTCGCGTCCCGGCGAGCGCCTCGTCGCCCTGCTGGAGGAGGCCCTGGTCGAGCAGCAGCCGGTGCCCGGCGAGGACTGCCTCGCCGGCGGCCGGTCGCGGCAACTGGGCCCCGATCTCCAGGGGTTCGGTGGCCCGAGGTCCGTCCCAGGGGCCGAGCCGGTCGATCTCCGCGCGCGTGGTGCGCAGATCCGGCAGACCCAGGTGTACGTCCATGGCGTCGGCCAGCATCTGCAGCACGCGCGCGTCGGTCGGGGCCAGGCGACGGGTCATGTGGTCGGGCTTGAGCGCTGCCTCGAAGAACCGCACCCGGCCCTCCCAGTTGAGGAAGGTGCCGGCCTTCTCCGCCACCGCGGCGACCGGAAGCACGACATCGGCGAGCTCGGTCACCTCACCGGGCCGCAGCTCCAGCGACACCACGAAGCCGACCTCGGCGAGCGCCTCACGCGCGCGTGCCGGATCGGGCAGGTCGTTGACCTCGACGCCCGCGACCAGCAGGGCCTGGAGTTCGCCGGTCGCGGCTGCCTCGACGATCTGGCCGGTGTCACGGCCGTAGCGGAGCGGGAGTTCGGACAGGCCCCATACGGCGGCGACCTCTTCACGCGCGCGCGGGTCGGTCGCGGGACGTCCGCCAGGCAGCAGCGACGGCAGCGCACCGGCCTCGACGGCACCGCGCTCCCCCGCCCGGCGCGGGATCCACACCAGCTCGGCGCCGGTCGCGGACGCGGCCCTTACGGCGGCGGTGAGCCCGCCCGCCACAGCGGCAAGCCGCTCACCGACGACGATCACCGCGCCCTCGGCGCGCAGCGCCTCGGCGGCCTTCGCCCCGTCACCCTCCAGGCCGACCCCGCTCGCCAGCGCGTCCAGCCACTCGGTCTCGGTGCCGGGAGCGGCGGGCAGCAGCGTGCCGCCGGCCTTCTCCAGGCCGCGCGTCGTGTGCGTGGCGAGCGAGAAGACCTTCTGGCCGTGCTTGCGCCAGGCCTTGCGCAGCCGCAGGAAGATGCCGGGCGCCTCCTCCTCGGCCTCGAATCCGGCCAGCAGGACGGCCGGTGCCTTCTCCAGGGAGGCGTACGAGACGCCCGTACCGTCGAGGTCACGGCCGCGACCGGCGATCCGGGCCGCCAGGAAGTCGGCTTCCTCACCGCTGTGCACGCGCGCGCGGAAGTCGATGTCGTTGGTGTCGAGTGCCACGCGCGCGAACTTGCTGTACGCGTAGGAGTCCTCGACGGTGAGCCGGCCGCCGGTCAGAACGCCGGTCCGGCCGCGCGAGGCGAGCAGCCCCTGGGCCGCGATCTGCAGCGCCTCCGGCCACGAGGCCGGTTCGAGGTCGCCCTCGGCGTTGCGCACGAGCGGTGTCTGAAGCCGGTCGCGCTGCTGGGCGTACCGGAACGCGAACCGCCCCTTGTCGCAGATCCACTCCTCGTTGACCTCGGGGTCGTTGGCCGCGAGCCGGCGCATGACCTTGCCGCGCCGGTGATCCGTACGCGTCGCGCAGCCGCCGGAGCAGTGCTCGCACACCGACGGCGAGGAGACGAGGTCGAAGGGGCGGGAGCGGAACCGGTACGCCGCCGAGGTGAGCGCGCCGACCGGGCAGATCTGGATGGTGTTGCCGGAGAAGTACGACTCGAACGGGTCGCCCTCACCGGTGCCGACCTGCTGCAGCGCGCCCCGCTCGACCAGCTCGATCATCGGGTCGCCCGCGACCTGGTTGGAGAACCGGGTGCAGCGGGCGCACAGCACGCACCGCTCGCGGTCGAGCAGCACCTGCGTGGAGATCGGGACGGGCTTCTCGTACGTCCGCTTCCGGCCCTCGAAGCGGGACTCGGCGTGCCCGTGCGACATGGCCTGGTTCTGCAGCGGGCACTCGCCGCCCTTGTCGCAGACCGGGCAGTCCAGCGGGTGGTTGATGAGCAGGAGCTCCATCACGCCCTGCTGGGCCTTCTCGGCGACCGGCGAGGTGAGGTGGGTCTTCACGACCATGCCGTCGGTGCAGGTGATCGTGCAGGACGCCATCGGCTTGCGCTGGCCCTCGACCTCGACGATGCACTGGCGGCAGGCGCCGGCCGGGTCGAGGAGGGGGTGGTCGCAGAAGCGCGGGATCTCGATGCCGAGCTGCTCGGCGGCCCGGATGACCAGGGTGCCCTTGGGCACGCTGATCTCGATGCCGTCGATGGTCAGCGTCACGAGATCTTCCGGCGGGACCGCCGCCTCTCCCCCTCCGGAGGGGGCGCTGGTGGTCACAGTCATGCGTGTACCTCCGTGCGGTGGTCGGCCCAGGCCGTCGACTTGGCCGGGTCGAACGGACAGCCGCGGCCCGTGATGTGCTGCTCGTACTCCTCGCGGAAGTACTTCAGCGAGGAGAAGATCGGCGAGGCGGCGCCGTCGCCGAGGGCGCAGAAGGACTTGCCGTTGATGTTGTCGGCGATGTCGTTCAGCTTGTCGAGGTCGCTCATCACGCCCTTGCCGGCCTCGATGTCGCGCAGCAACTGCACGAGCCAGTAGGTGCCTTCGCGGCAGGGCGTGCACTTGCCGCAGGACTCGTGGGCGTAGAACTCGGTCCAGCGGGTGACGGCGCGTACGACGCAGGTCGTCTCGTCGAAGCACTGGAGAGCCTTCGTGCCGAGCATGGAACCCGCGGCGCCCACTCCTTCGTAGTCGAGGGGGACGTCGAGGTGCTCGTCGGTGAACATCGGCGTCGAGGAGCCGCCCGGCGTCCAGAACTTGAGGCGATGGCCGGGGCGCATGCCGCCGCTCATCTCGAGGAGCTGGCGGAGTGTGATGCCGAGCGGGGCCTCGTACTGGCCGGGGCTCGCGACATGGCCGCTGAGCGAGTAGAGCGTGAAGCCCGGGGACTTCTCGCTGCCCATCGACCGGAACCAGTCTTTGCCCCGATGCAGAATCGCGGGAACCGACGCGATCGACTCGACGTTGTTCACAACAGTCGGGCAGGCGTAGAGACCTGCCACCGCAGGGAAGGGGGGACGAAGCCGCGGTTGACCACGGCGGCCTTCGAGCGAGTCGAGCAGTGCGGTCTCCTCACCGCAGATGTACGCGCCGGCGCCGGCGTGCACGGTGAGTTCGAGGTCGAGGCCACTGCCGAGGATGTTCTCGCCGAGGTACCCCGCCGCGTAGGCCTCGCGCACGGCCTCGTGCAACCGCCGCAGAACCGGGACGACTTCACCACGCAGATAGATGAAGGCATGCGAAGACCTGATGGCATAACACGCGATGACGATGCCCTCGATGAGGCTGTGCGGGTTCGCGAAGAGGAGCGGAATGTCCTTGCAGGTTCCGGGCTCCGATTCGTCGGCGTTGACAACTAGATAGTGCGGTTTTCCATCACCCTGGGGAATGAACTGCCATTTCATTCCCGTCGGGAATCCCGCGCCGCCGCGCCCGCGCAGACCGGAGTCCTTGACGTACGCGATGAGGTCGTCCGGCGACATGGCGAGCGCCTTGCGAAGTCCCTCGTATCCTTCGTGCCTTCGGTAGACGTCCAGCGTCCAGGACCTGTCCTCGTCCCAGAAGGCCGACAGCACGGGTGCGAGCAGCTTCTCGGGGCTGGTGTCTTTCAGCTCGGGTGCCAAGGTCATCACTCCCCCTCCTCAGCGGCAGGCCCTGCCGGGTGGGCTGGGTCGGATGCCGATGTGTCCTGCGGCGCGTCATGCGAACTGAGGTGTTCGGTCGGCGACGGCTCGTGCACCGCGCTGTCCTGCGGCTCCTCGTGCGGGCCGCCCTCCCGCGGATGGACCACGCGCGCGGGTGCGGTCTCTCCCCTGGCCAGGCGGAGGCCCACCAGCGACGCCGGTCCCGCACTGCCGCTCTCCTCGACGGCCCCGGGCCGCTCGTCGGGGAATCCGGCCAGAATCCGCGCGGTCTCCTTGAAGGTGCACAGCCGGGCCCCGCGCGTCGGCTCGACGGGCCTGCCCTCGCGCAGGTCGTCGACGAGGCGCTTGGCGCTCGTCGGGGTCTGGTTGTCGAAGAACTCCCAGTTGACCATCACGACCGGCGCGAAGTCGCAGGCCGCGTTGCACTCGATGTGCTCCAAGGTGACCTTGCCGTCGTCGGTGGTCTCGCCGTTGCCGACGCCCAGATGCTCCTGGAGCTCCTCGAAGATCGCGTCGCCGCCCATCACCGCGCACAGGGTGTTGGTGCAGACGCCCACCTGGTAGTCACCGCTCGGCTTGCGCCGGTACATGGTGTAGAAGGTGGCGACCGCGGTGACCTCGGCCGTGGTCAGGTGCAGCATGTCCGCGCAGAAACGCATCCCGGTGCGCGTGACATGGCCCTCCTCCGACTGCACGAGGTGCAGCAACGGCAGGAGGGCGGACCGGGAGTCCGGGTATCGGGCGATGACGTCGCGCGCGTCCCTCTCGAGCCGCTCTCGAACGTCGTCCGGGTAGCCGGGCGCGGGCAGTTCGGGCATGCCCAGGCTGACGCCCCGCTCTGAAGAACTGGTGGTCACCGGTCGACGCCTCCCATCACGGGGTCGATGGACGCGACGGCGACGATGACGTCGGCGACCTGGCCGCCCTCGCACATCGCCGCCATGGCCTGCAGGTTGGTGAAGGACGGGTCACGGAAGTGGACCCGGAAGGGGCGGGTGCCGCCGTCGGAGACGGCGTGCACGCCGAGCTCGCCCTTGGGCGACTCGACGGCCGCGTACGCCTGTCCCGGCGGGACGCGGAAGCCCTCGGTGACCAGCTTGAAGTGGTGGATCAGGGCCTCCATGGAGGTGCCCATGATCTTCTTGATGTGGTCGAGGGAGTTGCCGAGCCCGTCAGGGCCCAGGGCGAGCTGGGCGGGCCAGGCGATCTTCTTGTCGGCGACCATGACCGGGCCGGGCTGGAGCCGGTCCAGGCACTGCTCGACGATCCCCAGCGACTGGCGCATCTCCTCCAGGCGGATCAGGAAGCGCCCGTAGGAGTCGCAGCTGTCGGCGGTCGGGATCTCGAAGTCGTAGGTCTCGTAGTCGCAGTACGGCTGCGCCTTGCGCAGGTCGTGCGGCAGGCCGGTGGAGCGCAGGATCGGGCCGGTGGCGCCGAGGGCCATGCAGCCGGCCAGGTCGAGATAGCCGATGTCCTGCATGCGGGCCTTGAAGATCGGGTTCCCGGTGGCGAGCTTGTCGTACTCCGGGAGGTTCTTCTTCATCTTCTTCACGAACTCGCGGATCTGGTCCACCGCGCCGGGCGGCAGGTCCTGGGCGAGTCCGCCGGGCCGGATGTACGCGTGGTTCATGCGCAGGCCCGTGACCAGCTCGTAGATGTCGAGAATCATTTCACGATCGCGGAATCCGTAGATCATGATCGTGGTGGCGCCGAGCTCCATGCCGCCGGTGGCGATGCACACCAGGTGGGAGGAGAGCCGGTTCAGCTCCATCAGGAGCACCCGGATGATCTTGGCGCGCTCGGTGATCTGGTCCTCGATGCCGAGGAGCTTCTCGACGGCGAGACAGTAGGCGGTCTCGTTGAAGAAGGACGTCAGGTAATCCATGCGCGTCACGAACGTGGTGCCCTGCGTCCAGGTCCGGTACTCGAGGTTCTTCTCGATGCCGGTGTGGAGATAGCCGATGCCGCAGCGGGCCTCGGTGACCGTCTCGCCGTCGATCTCCAGGATCAGGCGGAGCACCCCGTGGGTGGAAGGGTGCTGCGGACCCATGTTGAGGACGATGCGCTCGTCGTCGGCGCGGGCCGCGGCCTGGACGACCTCGTCCCAGTCGCCACCGGTGACCGTGTATACGGTGCCCTCGGTGGTCTCACGGGCGGCTGCTGACTGCGTGCTCACGAGTACGACCTCCGCTGGTCCGGAGCCGGGATCTGGGCGCCCTTGTACTCGACGGGGATGCCGCCGAGGGGGTAGTCCTTGCGCTGCGGGTGGCCCTGCCAGTCGTCCGGCATCATGATCCGCGTCAGGGCGGGGTGACCGTCGAAGACGATGCCGAAGAAGTCGTACGTCTCGCGCTCGTGCCAGTCGTTCGTCGGGTACACGGCGACGAGCGACGGGATGTGCGGGTCGCTGTCGGGGGCGCTGACTTCGAGACGGATCAGCCGGTTGTGGGTGATCGAGCGCAGGTGGTAGACGGCGTGCAGCTCGCGGCCCTTGTCGGTCGGGTAGTGGACGCCGCTGACGCCGGTGCACAGTTCGAAGCGCAGGGCCGGGTCGTCGCGCAGGGTGCGGGCGACCCGGACGAGGTGTTCACGCTCGATGTGGAAGGTGAGTTCGCCGCGGTCGACGACCGTCTTCTCGATGGCGTTGTCGGGCAGGAGTCCCTGTTCCTCCAGCGCGCCCTCGAGTTCGTCGGCGACCTCGTCGAACCAACCTCCGTAGGGGCGGCTCGCCGGTCCCGGGAGCCGGACCGAGCGGACCAGGCCGCCGTAGCCGGAGGTGTCGCCGCCGTTGCTGGCGCCGAACATGCCGCGCTGGACGCGGATCTCCTCGCCGCCCTGGCCGCGCTGGCCGGGGAGGTTGGAGGCGGAGAGGTCCTTCTCGGGGTTGACCCCGTTCGACCCGTTCGCCCCGTTGGTGCCGTTCGCGTCGCTCACCGCAGCAGCCCCTTCATCTCGATCGTGGGCAGGGCCTTGAGCGCCGCTTCCTCAGCCTCGCGGGCGGCCTCCTCGGCGTTCACGCCGAGCTTGGAGGTCTGGATCTTCTGGTGAAGCTTGAGGATGGCGTCCAGCAGCATCTCGGGCCGTGGCGGGCAGCCCGGGAGATAGATGTCGACCGGGACGATGTGGTCGACGCCCTGAACGATCGCGTAGTTGTTGAACATGCCGCCCGAGGAGGCGCAGACCCCCATGGAGATCACCCACTTGGGGTTCGGCATCTGGTCGTAGACCTGCCGGAGCACCGGCGCCATCTTCTGGCTGACCCGGCCGGCGACGATCATCAGGTCGGCCTGGCGCGGGGATCCGCGGAAGACCTCCATGCCGAAGCGCGCCAGGTCGTAGCGGCCGGCGCCGGTGGTCATCATCTCGATGGCGCAGCAGGCGAGGCCGAAAGTGGCCGGGAAGACAGACGCCTTGCGCACCCAGCCCGCGGCCTGCTCGACGGTGGTCAGCAGGAATCCGCTCGGCAGCTTTTCTTCGAGTCCCATGTCGTTAAAAGCCCCTCAGTCCCATTCCAGGCCGCCGCGCCGCCATACGTACGCGTACGCAACGAAGACGGTGAGCACGAAGAGCAGCATCTCCACGAGCCCGAAAATCCCCAGGGCGTCGAAAGTGACGGCCCAGGGATAGAGGAAGACGATCTCGATGTCGAAGACGATGAAGAGCATCGCCGTCAGGTAGTACTTGATGGGGAAGCGCCCGCCGCCGGCCGGCGTGGGGGTCGGCTCGATACCGCACTCGTAGGCTTCGAGCTTGGCCCGGTTGTATCGCTTCGGACCGATCAGCGTGGCCATGACCACGGAGAAGATCGCAAAGCCTGCCCCGAGGGCTCCCAGTACGAGGATGGGCGCATAAGCGTTCACCGCTCCTCGCTCCTCTCAGTCGGCACTGACTGCTGGCGGTTGCACTGGGCTCACAGCCGCCCCACCGATCCCACGAGCCCCGCTCGTCCCGGCGAAGATCGAGAACATGTGAAGCAGGTCACAAGCCCAACTGCCTCGCATCTTATGCCCGCCGCTCTGTGATCTGCGACACGGGGTATTACACAAGCTTTGTGATCTCCACCACCTGACGAAGGATCATGAAGCCGGATGAGCGGTGATCTTCACACGAGAAGCGTTCGAGTGATCACCAGAGGTGACATTTCCACTCGTCAGTGCAGCTCGGAAGGGGCGTCTCAATATCAAGAGACTTCCCTTGCATGCAAATTGGTGCTGGACGGGATGCCTTGATAGAGGGCGCGTTCACACATCAGAGGGAGCGCCGAAGCGGGATGTGGACGCGTGCACGCATTCACGAGCGACGCCGGACGCGATCCGGGCACAGGACGCGCACGCCGCCGTAATCGTTGCGTGACCTCTGCCACACCAACAAGAGACCCCGAGAACCGGGCTTGGCCACCGGTCTCAACAAGTGGTAGGCGATGGGCAATCCGGACTTAATGATGAAAGGACGTGATCACGGGCCGAATGGGCAGCGTCCGCAATGTCCGTTACGGCGTCAATAAGGGGCGGAGTGCCGGGGAAATGGGGCGGCGATTGAACAACTGTGGCGCAGCCCACGTTTCTTGAAGGTATGGAGGAGCCCCTGATACCGGTTGTTCTCATGTCCCACACCGCTCACATACGTAGCCACCGGAAGCCCCGCCGCAGCGCGTCGTCGTCCATCGCGATGCGTGCCGGAGTTGCCGGTGGCGTCCTCAGCATGGCAGCGGCTGGTGCGTCGGCCACGGCGAACGCCGCCGAGCCGGTGACGCAGACCATCGAACTGCCCACCCTCACGGGTGACCTGGCGGACCAGCTCGCCCAGTCCGCGGACGCCACTCAGCTGGCGGCGGCGAACTACGAGCTCGACGCCGAGCGTGACGCGGCCGCCGCCGCGGCCGCCAAGGAGGCCAAGAAGGACCTCGCCGAGGCCAAGAAGAAGGCCGAGGCGAAGAAGAAGGCCGAGGAGGCCCGCAGGGCCGCCGCCGAGGCCGCCGCTTCGCGCAGCGCCGAGCGGACCACCCTGTCCGCTTCCGCGAGCACGAGCACGAGCGTGGCCGCTCCCGCGAGCGGCAGCGTCGCGACCGTCATCTCCTTCCTCCAGGCGCAGGTGGGCGACGCGTACGTCATGGGTGCCACCGGCCCCAACGCGTGGGACTGCTCCAGCCTGGTCCAGGCCGCGTTCAAGCAGGTCGGCGTCGACCTGCCGCGGGTCTCGCAGGACCAGTCGATGTCCGGTACCGACATCCCGCTGTCGCAGATCCAGGTCGGCGACATCCTCTACTGGGGCGGCAAGGGCTCCGCGTACCACGTGGGCGTCTACATCGGCAACGGCCAGTACCTCGACGCGGCCAACCCGTCCAAGGGTGTCGTCATCCAGGACCTTTCCGGCTATCCGGCGTCGGGTGCGGTGCGCGTCCTCTGACGTACGGCCGTACAGCACAGGCGTACGGAAGGGGCCGCAGCCGCTCGGGGGCAGCGGCCCCTTCCGTTCTGTCCGAGGAGGGTCTCCGCCCTACCCGAGGTCGAAGGTGTTGGGCAGGCCCAGCTTGTAGCGCACCTCGTCGACCCGCTTGAGGGGCTCCATCTCCGGGGGCCGGTACAGCTCCCGGATCTCACAGCGATCGGCGCCCGAATTGTCCGCGTCCAGGAGCGCGTTGACCGCGAGGCGGGCCGATTCGTTGGCGCCCTCCATCGTCGCCAGGTCCACGTCGGTGCGGACGTAGTCGCCCGCGAGGAAGAAGTTCGGAACCTTTGTGCGGGCCGTGGGGCGGTTGTAGAGGGTGCCCGTGGGGTGGATGAGGAGCTGCTCGCGGTTGCGCGGGTCGGGGCCGCCCAGGCCCGTCACCGCCGGGTCCATGAACCAGCCGAGGCGGTCCTCGTCCCGGAGCGTGGTCTTGCCGGCGTCGTTCAGGCCGTCCTTCAGCTGGGCCCAGAGTTCGGCGACGACCTCCTCCTTGGTGCACTCCTTGGCCGTCTTGCCGTAGAGGATGCCCGGCTTGTCCCACTCCGAGATGATGGCGGAGAGGCAGTCGTGGGCGCGGCCGTCGCCGTAGTCGCGGGAGAAGTCCCGGCCGTCCCAGAACTGGGCCTGGCCGATGCCGGTCACCGACCAGGGTGAGTCGAGGCAGTTGATGTGGCCGTGGACCACCGGGGTGGGCGTGCGCAGATAGAACATCACGCCGGTCATCCAGTCGGTCTGGAGGGCGTCGCAGCGCGCGAGCTGCGGGTCCGCCGCGCGCAGGGCGGGGCCCCACGTCACGCGCGCGTGCTCGACCGGCAGCGCGGAGACGTAGTGGTCGGCGGTGACGGTACGGTCGTCGCCGCCGTCGCGGGCCGAGACACGGACGCCGGTCACGCGGCCGCCGTCGTAGAGGACCTGGCGGACGTGGGTGCCGAGGACGAACTCCACTCCCAGGGAGCGCAGGTGTGTCTCCCAGGGGTCGATCCAGGCCTCGCTGGTGGGGGCGTTGAGGATGCGGTCGATGTCGGCGTCACCGTCCATGCCGCGGCCGAGCAGGCCCCACAGGAGCAGGGCCTCGATGATGACGCGGCCGACGGTTCGAGTGGAGGCGACCTCCGCGCGCGTGGCGACGAGGTTGCGGGTCTGGCCGATGCCGAGGACGGTCTGGTACTCCTCGCTCATCTCCTCGGCGCGGATGAAGTCCCACCACGCGACCTTCTCCCACTGCTCCTCGCGTCGTGCCTCGCAGCTGGTGAGGTGGACGAGGAGGCGGTCGGCGAAATAGGCGGCCTCGTGGGCGGGGAGGCGGGTGCCGAGGTCCAGCACCGAGAGGATCTGGTCGCGGATCCAGCCGAGGGTGAGGTCGCCGGGGCGGGGCGGGGTGGTGGCGCGGCGGAGCGGGAAGTGCAGGTCGGGGCGGCCGCCGGCGCGGGCGAACAGGGCCTCGGTGCCGCTGACGAGGTTGTCGTGGACGCCGTTCGCGTTGCCGGGGACGGGGATGCGCCGCATGGTGTCCGGCAGGTTCCGGTAGAAGCCGGGGAAGAAGCGGAAGCCGTGCTCGGCGGGGAGATCGGCTCGGCCACCGGCGGCCGAGCCCGGTACGGGCATCGAGCGGGCCTTGCCGCCGAGGGCGTCGTAGTACTCGTAGACGGTGACGGCGTAGCCGCGTTCGGCGAGTTCGTGGGCGGCGCTCAGGCCGGAGACGCCGCCGCCGAGGACGGCGACGCGTTTGCCGGAGCTGTTGGACAGGGCCGCGGCGGACGCTGCGCCGGCCGTTCCTAAGGCACCCGCGGCGAGGGCCGCTCCCCCGGTGGCCGTGAGGAAGCGTCTGCGGGTGTGGCCGGACGGCGCGTGGCCTGTCTTCTCCTGGGGCTCCTGGGTGTGTTCTGTTGTCATGATTCCCGGAGGGTAGGGAGGGGCTCCGAAGGTCGGAAGCCCGATTCCCGGTCACCTACAGCATCCTCACAACCACAGGGAGAAACAGCCATGCCGAGTGTGTTCGTCCAGGGCAGGCCCGTCGAGTCGTATCCGCCGCTCGCGCCCGAGGCCCGGCGCGGGTCGGTGCGCAGGATCACCGAGACGGGCGAGGAGGTCCTGCACAAGCCGTGCCGGGACGTGACCGAGTTCGGGCCCGATCTCGCCGCGCTCATCGACGACATGTTCCTGACGATGTACATCGCGGACGGGGCGGGACTCGCGGCCAATCAAGTCGATGTCGATCTGCGGCTGTTCGTGTACGACTGCTCGGACGACGACGGGGTGCGGCACGTCGGGCACATCGTCAATCCGGTGCTGGAGCCGCTCGACGCCGCGCACCGCAGGCTCCTCGACGACAGCGAGGGGTGCCTGTCGGTGCCGGGCGCGGTGATGGACGTACCGCGCCCGGACCGGGCCGTGGTGCGCGGGTTCGACAGGGACGGCGAGCCGCTCGTGATCGAGGGCACCGGGTACTTCGCCCGTTGCCTCGCGCACGAGACCGATCACTGCAACGGGCAGGTCTATCTGGACCGGCTCTCCAAGCGGGAGCGGAAGGACGCGCTGCGGCAGGTGGCGGACCGGCGGGAGGGGGTGTTCGCGCGCCGGGCCGCCAACGTCGAGGCCCTCGGCAAGGCCCGGCCGACCGGCTGACCGGTGTCGGCGCCTAGGCCTTCGGCGCCACCTTGCTCAGCCCGTTGATGATCCGGTCCATGGCGTCGCCGCCCGTCGGGTCGGTGAGGTTGGCCAGGAGCTTCAGGGTGAACTTCATCAGGAGCGGGTGGGTCAGGCCGCGCTGGGCCGCGATCTTCATGACCTTCGGGTTGCCGATGAGCTTCACGAAGGCACGGCCCAGCGTGTAGTAGCCGCCGTAGGTGTCCTTCAGGACGCGCGGGTAGCGCTGGAGGGCGAGTTCACGCCCCGCGGGAGTCGAGCGGGCGTGGGCCTGGACGATGACGTCGGCGGCGATCTGGCCGGACTCCATGGCGTAGGCGATGCCCTCGCCGTTGAAGGGGTTCACCAGGCCGCCGGCGTCGCCGACCAGCAGCAGGCCCTTGGTGTAGTGCGGTTGGCGGTTGAAGGCCATGGGGAGGGCGGCGCCACGGATCGGGCCGGTCATGTTGTCCGGGGTGTAGCCCCAGTCCTCCGGCATGGAGGCGCACCAGGCCTTCAGCACCTCGCGCCAGTCGAGCTCCTTGAAGGAGTCCGAGGTGTTGAGCACGCCCAGGCCGACGTTCGACGTGCCGTCGCCCATGCCGAAGATCCAGCCGTAGCCGGGCAGGAGACGGTCCTCGCCGGGGCCGCGGCGGTCCCAGAGCTCCAGCCAGGACTCGAGGTAGTCGTCCTCGTGGCGGGGGCTTTCGAAGTACGTCCGTACGGCCACGCCCATCGGGCGGTCCTCGCGGCGGTGCAGGCCCATCGCGAGGGAGAGGCGGGTGGAGTTGCCGTCGGCGGCGACGACCAGGGGCGCGTGGAAGGTGACCTCGCGCTTCTCCTCGCCGAGCTTGGCGTGGACGCCGGTGATGCGGCCGGTGCGGTCGTCGATGATCGGGGCGCCGACGTTGCAGCGCTCGTAGAGCCGGGCGCCGGCCTTCTGGGCCTGGCGGGCGAGTTGCTCGTCGAAGTCGTCGCGCTTGCGGACGAGGCCGTAGTCGGGGAAGGAGGCGAGATCCGGCCAGTCCAGCTGGAGCCGGACGCCGCCGCCGATGATCCTGAGGCCCTTGTTGCGGAGCCAGCCCGCTTCCTCGGAGATGTCGATGCCCATCGCCACGAGCTGTTTCACCGCGCGCGGGGTCAGGCCGTCACCGCAGACCTTCTCCCTCGGGAACTCGGTCTTCTCCAGCAGGAGTACGTCGAGGCCGGACTTGGCCAGGTGGTACGCCGTCGTGGAGCCAGCCGGCCCCGCGCCCACGACGATCACATCGGCGGTGTTCTCGGAGAGCGGCGAGGAGAGAGGTGAGGAGAGCGGCTCGGTCACGTCGGTCACGGCGGGATCTCCCCAAGTTCGAAATCTGTGTGCCGACCGGCACTGGACATGGGCAGTCTATTCAGCAGCATTGATCACCCGGCTGAAGGGCTGCCTCCGTGAACCGAGTTCTCCCTGTCGTACGGCTCCGCGTCCCCACCGACGAGGACGCCTTCGCCTGGCACCGGATATTCGCCCACCCGGATGTCATGGAGTTCCACGGCGGCAGGGCCGCGGAGCTGTCCGTCTACGAGGAGCTCACCGCCCGCCAACGCCGGCACGACGCCGAACGCGGGTACTGCCTGTGGACCATGCTCGACGAGGACGAGCGGGTCATCGGCTTCACCGGAGCCCAGCCCTGGGAGCGGGACTGGGGTCCCACGGGGGAGATCGAGATCGGCTGGCGGCTCGGGCGGGAGTGCTGGGGCCAGGGGTACGTCACGGCGGCCGCGCGGATGACGCTGGAGCGGGTGCGGGCGGCCGGGGTGCCGAGCGTGGTGGCGATGGTCGACGCCGGCAACGCGCGGTCGATCGCGGTGACGCGGCGGCTGGGCATGGAGCTCGCCGAGGTGTTCACCACCCCGGACGGACGGCAGAAGGGGCACTGCTACCGGCTCGAGCTGTGACCGGCCGACAAGCGGATTCCCCACTCCCAGTTCAGCCACACTGAGTAATCAACTGTTACAGAAAGGTACTTGGCGCTTCCGGACGGTACCCCCGGGCGGTTACCCTTCCAATACCGCTGGGGGTGACATCTGTGCGCATAACACCCAAAACGCCCGAGGTGCGCGTACCGAGGCTCGTCGGACTGATGGCCATGGACGCGCGCGAGGCAGCGAAGTCGCACGGCCTGGTCCTCAACGCACCGGATCGGCCGGACTTCCACCTCACCGTCGTCGACTACGTCGTACGCCAATATCCCCAGCCCGGTGCCGAGGTGCCGCAGGACTCGATGGTCTACATCTGGTTCGACCTCGGCGAGGGTGAGGGCGGCGGAGGCGTACGTGAGCCACGCATCCCGCGGCCGCCCTCGGGTGGGATGCAGCGCGAACTCGACGAGCCCGGAGACCCGTACCCCGTGGTCAGCTCTGCTTGAATCCGCGGTGCAGGGTCACGACCCCGCCCGTCAGGTTCCGCCAGGCCACCTTCGTCCAGCCGGCCTTGCGCAGGTGCTCGGCGAGGGCCGGCTGGTCGGGCCAGGCTCGGATGGACTCGGCGAGGTAGACGTACGCGTCGGGGTTCGACGACACCGCACGCGCCACCGGGGGCAGGGCGCGCATCAGGTACTCGGTGTAGACGGTACGGAAGGGCGCCCAGGTCGGGTGCGAGAACTCGCAGATCACGACCCGGCCGCCGGGCCGCGTGACCCGGTACATCTCACGCAGGGCGGCGTCGTAGTCCTGGACGTTGCGCAGCCCGAAGGAGATCGTCACGGCGTCGAAGGTGTCGTCCTTGAACGGCAGCCTCGTCGCGTCGCCCGCCGTGAACGGCAGCCAGGTGTGCTTGCGCTTGCCGACCTGGAGCATGCCGAGGGAGAAGTCGCAGGGGACGACGTACGCCCCGCTCTGCGCGAAGGGCAGCGAGGAGGTGCCCGTCCCCGCGGCCAGGTCGAGGACCTTCTGCGCGGGGCGGGCGTCGACGGCCTTCGCGACCTCCTTGCGCCATCTGCGGTCCTGGCCGAGCGACAGCACGTCGTTGGTCAGGTCGTACCGTTCCGCCACGTTGTCGAACATCGAAGCGACTTCGTGCGGCTGCTTGTCCAGGGATGCGCGGGTCACGGGCCCATTGTGGCAGTACGGCCTCACGGGGCCGCAGCATGGCCTCCCTGGGTCGCGGCACGGGCGTCCAGGGCCGCGGCACGGGCGTCCTGGGTCGCGGCACGGCTTCCCGGGAGGAGCGTCGGCTTCTTCTTCCCGGCCACGTCCTCCACCCATCCGCACAGCAGCACGAACACCGCGATCAGGATCCAGCCGATGCCGAACATGAACCACTGGCTCTCCAGCGGCAGGTAATTCTCGAACGCGGGCACGTTCCAGAACTGGTCGATCAGCGGGACGGCGAGGATCAGGGCGATCTCGTGCCAGAGGTAGATCGTCACGGCCCGGGCGTTGAAGATCGTGACGAGCCGGTCGAGGCGGCGGAAGCGGGTGAGCCCGGCGAAGTCGACCTTGAAGTGCGCCTTGGCGTACATCAGCAGCGTCACGTAGCCGGCCGACCAGAAGGCCTGGGCGAGCGCGATGTCGTCCAGGTCGTAGGAGCCGGTCTCGGCCTGGTGGGTGAAGGCGTACCAGCCGCCGTAGCCGATCGCGGCGAGCGAGAGGACAACGACCGCGGAGGGCTTCAGGCGCTGCAGGACGCCGTCGCGGTGCGCGAAGCCGAGGATCCAGCAGAAGAGGAAGGTGGCCAGGTCGGTGAGCGCGCTGCCGACGCGGTTGTCCGGCGGCTCCCAGAGGAAGTGGAGGACCAGGATCGGGGCGAGGGACAGGAGCAGGACCGGTACCGGGGCCAGGCGGAACACGCGCAGCATCAGTGGGGAGAGCAGGACGAACCAGAGGTACGTCCGCAGGTACCAGAGGATCTCCCAGGCCTGCCGGCCCCAGGCGTTGCCCGGCGGGTCGCCGAGCGGCACCACCCAGTAGACGATCTGCCAGCCCGGCATCCAGTCGTGGATCAGCATCGCGACGACCACGAAGAGGCCCCAGAACCAGAAGGGGGGCAGCAGGCGGCGCAGGCGGCTGCGGACCACCTTCAGCGCGGGGCGCTCCAGGGACTTCGCCATGAGGGTGCCGGCCAGGGCGAACATGACCCCCATGGAGGGGAAGACCATGCCCGCCCAGACCCAGCCGAAGGTGTGGTACGTGACGACTCGGACGAGGGCGACAGCTCGGAGGGTGTCGAAGTAGCGGTCGCGTCCGGTCGACCTGGGCGGGGGTGGTGGTGACGTGTCGGCTTCCCTGCCCACAGCGGTCGGTACGACCTGCACCGCGCCCCCTCGCCTGTGCGACCCCACTCAGCTCACCCCCGCCGGCGTCCCGACCTCACCGGTCCGCTTCAGCTTCTGCCAGCGCAGGCGGCCGCCCGTCATGGCGGTGATGCAGGAGTGGATGAGGACGAGGTACATCATCTGGCGGTAGGCGAGTTGCTGGAGCGGCATCATCAGCAGGTAGCGGTACTGCTCGCGGTCGAGCCGGAAGGCGTACGCCGCGCACAGCAACTGCACCCCGAGCACCGCCAGCCACGCCAGCAGGGCCGCCTTGAAGTCGATGAAGATCATCGAGTAGACGGTGAAGACGTCGATGAGCGGGGCGAAGACGGGCGTGACGATCTGGAAGATGACGACCAGAGGCATGCCGACCCGGCCGAAGCGACCCGAAGGACCCTTGTCCGTCAGGGACTTGCGGTGCTTCCACAGCGCCTGCATCGTGCCGTACGACCAGCGGTACCGCTGCGACCACAGCTGCTTGAGCGAACCCGGCGCCTCGGTCCACGCGCGCGCGTGCTCCTGGTAGACGACCCGCCAGCCCGCGCGGTGCATCGCGATGGTGATGTCGGTGTCCTCGGCGAGGGTGTCCTCGCTCATGCCACCGACCTGCAGCACCGCCTGGCGCCGGAACGCACCGATCGCGCCGGGGATGGTCGGCATGCAGCGCAGCAGGTCGTACATACGGCGGTCGAGGTTGAAGCCCATCACGTACTCGATGTGCTGCCAGGCCCCGATCACGGTGTTGCGGTTGCCGACCTTGGCGTTGCCGGCGACCGCGCCGACCTCGGGGTCGGCGAAGGGCTGCACCAGGTGCCGTACGGTGTCCGGCTCGAAGACGGTGTCGCCGTCCATCATCACGACGATGTCGTAACTGGCGCTGCGCACCCCGTTGTTCAGCGCCGCCGGCTTGCCCGCGTTCTCCTGGCGGATGACGCGGACGTTGGTCATGCCGAGTTCGTGGGCCGCGTCGCGGGCGATCTCGGAGGTGTTGTCCGTGGAGCCGTCGTCGACCACGATGATCTCGATCGGATGGGTGCTCTGCGCCAGTGACTTGAGGGTGTTGGCGATGCACTCCTTCTCGTTGTACGCCGGGACGATCACGCTCACCGGTTCGTGGACCGGCGGTCCCCAGCTGAACCGGCGTTTGTTGCGCTGGCGGTAGTGGCGGCGGGCGAGGAGCAGCATCATGCCGAAGCGGCCCAGGACGGCGACGCCGACGACCATGAGGCCGACCGACAGCACCGGTACCGCCCATTCGGCGACGGCAACCGCTCCGATCAGGGCCTTCCCCTCGTAGAGGGTCGCGCCGGTGGCCTCACGGTGGGCGGCCTGCAGGGCCGAGATCCCCGACCCCGTGCCTGCGGCACCGGCCTGCCCGTTCGGGCCCTGCTGCCCCGGACCACCGGGCTGCGCACCACCTGGCTGCTGACTGGAGGCCGCCGCGCCGGCGCCCGCCTGCTGACCGGACCCCGCCTGCTGACCCCCGGCCGCCTCCTCCTTCTGCAGCACCCCGCTGATCGTCGTGAAGGTGTACCCCTTCGCCTGCATCTTCTCGATGTACGTCGGCAGCGCCTTGATCGTCTGCGACCGCTCGCCACCGGCGTCGTGGAACAGCACGGACGCGCCTTCCCCGTCCTCCGGCGTGGCCCACTTGATGATCTTCGAGACGCCCGGCCGCTTCCAGTCGTCGCTGTCGGTGTCGACGAAGACGCTGGTGTAGCCGTCCTCGCCGAGCTTCTGGTAGACGGGCCAGCTGTAGTTGTCGATGGCGTCCGTCTCCGAGGAGTACGGCGCCCGGAACAACGTGGTCGTGATGCCGGCCGCGCCCGCGAGCGCGAGCTGGGTCTGCTGCATCTCACGGTTGACGCGGGCGTCGCTCTGGTACGAGAGGTCGACGTGGGTGAAGGTGTGGATGCCCACCTCGTTCCCCTGCTCGACCATGTCCGCGACGATCCCCGGATAGCGCGAGACCATCGAGCCGACCACGAAGAACGTGGCGGGGATGTCGTACTTCTTCAGGATCGCCAGGACTTGAGGCGTCCAGGTGGGGTTCGGGCCGTCGTCGAAGGTGAGCGCGATGGTCTTGTCCGGCACGGAGACCGTGGTCGCCTGGCCGCCCCGGAAGGTGAGGATCGGGCCGCCGTCGAGGATCTTGTCGGGCACCTTGCCGGCGCTGGCTCCGGTGCGCACCCGCTGGTCGCCGCCGACTTCGGCGCGCAGATAGCCGTCGAGCAGCATGACGCTGGTCAGCGCGAGCAGGAGGAGTCCGGCGAGGATGACACGCGGTTTCTGCAGGGCCGCAGCCCTGCCCGCCGCCCGCCGGATACGGGTCGGGGCGCGACGGCGGCCGCGTGAGGGAGTGGTCGTAGTCATGAGTGTGGGTGCGTTCCGGTCAGTTGGCGGTGGCCGGGGAGGCGGACACGGTCGGGGCGGCGCTGGGCGGCTCGCCGGTCGCGGTGCCCGAGGGCGGAGTGCCGGTGGGCTTCGTGGGCGGGGTGGCGACACCGCCCTGCGGCTGGGCTCCGCCGGGGCCCGAGTTCGGGCCGGCCGCAGGGCCACCGCCCCCGAAGGGCAGCAGTTCGGACGGGGTGAGCGAGGTGCCGACGCCCATGAAGGCCATGCCCAGCACGACCGCGTATCCCATACAGGCGACGCCGACCAGGAGACCGATGCGCCGCAGCAGCTTGGAGCGGCGTCCGGAGTTGTCAACGAACACGGGCCCCTCGAGGGACCCGTTGCCGCGTTTGCGGCGGCGACCGCGCACAGCGGGCTGGGCGGCGCGGTTTTCGATGGCAGGCTCGGATTGCATGCCCCGGATATTAGGGAGCCTTTATGTGCCAACGACTCCGTACTTCATGTGAGACGCCCATGAGAAACGTCTTAACCTGTCCGTTCCCTGAGAGTTTCCGCGAACGCCTGCGCACCTCACAGCCATATGAAAGGAGTTGAAGGACCAGACCTGGGCCGCGTGTGAGACATTGCCGACCGGCACACGTATTAGTTTCTCCGGCCTGAGACAGAAATCATGAAAGCGGGTACACGAGCAATGCGGAGTTTCCTGACCACGGCGGCCGGGCTCACCTGCGTATGTGCACTGGCCATCACGGGGTGCTCCGCGGGCTCCGACGACGGTACGGCGGACGCGGCGCCACCGACTCAACGACAGCCCGGCGCATCGCCCTCCGCCTCGGCCTCGTCAGGCGCGTCGAGCACGTCCTACGCCCCGTACGTCAGCGCCACCGAGGCCTCCGACCTCGACTCCGCCGGCTCCCCGGCGACGTACAACCTGGCCTTCGTGATCTCGGACGGCAGCGACTGCGCGCCCAAGTGGAACGGCACCACCGCCCTCTCCGACTCGGCCGTGAAATCCCGTATCACCAAGCTCACCCAGGACGGCGCCTCCGTCCGGGTCTCCTTCGGCGGCGCCTCCGGCAAGGAGTTGGCGGCGACGTGCGACAGCGCGTCCGAGCTGGCCGACGCGTACGGGAAGGCGCTGGACGCGGCGGATGCCTCGCTGGCCGACTTCGACATCGAGGGCGACGAGCTGACCGACTCCGGCTCGGTGGACCTGCGCTCGGAGGCGATCGCCCTGCTGCAGAAGGAGCGCAGTGACCTCAAGGTCTCGTTCACGCTGCCGGTGATGCCGTCCGGGCTCGACGACGACAGCGTGGCGCTGCTGGAGTCCGCCAACGAGCACGACGTGCAGGTCTCCACCGTCAACATCATGACGATGAACTACGGCGAGTCGTACACCGGCGACATGGGTGACTATGCGCTCACCTCGGCGAAGGCCACGCACGCCCAGTTGAAGGAGATCTTCGGTACGTCGGATGCGACGGCGTGGAGTGCGATGGCATTGACCTCGATGCTTGGCGTCAACGACGTCGACAACGAGACGTTCTCGCTCGACGACGCGGCGCAGGTGCGGGAGTTCGCGGAGGAGAAGGGGGTTGGGTGGGTGTCGATGTGGGCGACGTTTCGGGATCAGGAGTGTGGTGACGATTCGTCATCCGATGACGCGTTGACGAATTGCAGTGGGGTGGATCAGGAGGACGGGGCGTTTGCGGAGGCGTTTTCGGAATGAGCTCGGGTGATTCTGTTGTATGCGGGCTGCGGGTAGTTGGTGGTTGCTCGCGCAGTTCCCCGCGCCCCTGAAAACGGGGCGCTGTCCTACCGTCGGCGGTAGACGATCCGGCCTTCCACCACCGTTGCCACGCACGTGCCTGCGCCGCGCTCCGCCAGTTCCGTTTCGTCCCGTACGTCGAACACCGCGAACCGGGCGGCTGAGCCCTGCTCCCTCGGCTGCGCGAAATCCACCGGCATCCCACAGGCGTACGGGTCGAGCGACGCCACTCCGCCGGGACGCCCGATCCGGCCCACGACCCCCAGGCCGGAGCGGTGCACGGCGTCGCGCACCGCGCGGTTGCGTACCGTCTCGCAAGCCGCCGCGACCGTGCCGTGGGCCAGCATCCGCTGCACACCACGCCGGGCGCTCGCACCCCAGCGGGCGTCATCCATGGCGAGGGCCGCCAGTGAATTCCCCGTCAGCGGCTCGGTGCCCAGCGCGTCGGCCTCACGCGGATCGGGATGGTACGCCTCCTCCAGCAGCTCCGTGCCGTACAGGTTGACGATCCCGGGCGTCAGGATGCCCGGCCACTGGCGCACCCGCGCCTGCGGATACGCGGCGGCAAGTTCCTCCAGCGCCCCCGCGTCCGCGATCCACGCGCCCTTGACGACAAGCGCGTGGCCCCGGGAATCGGCATGAATCGTCAGCACGTGAGCCCTAGTTGGAAGCCAGGATCTTCAGCTCGGGGTGCGCCGTGCCGCCCTCGATCGCCGTGGAGGAGATGTGGGACGCGACCCGCTCGTCGACGGGGTCGTTCGCCGGGTCGTCGTGGACGACGAGGTGCTCGTACGTCGTCGAGCGCTGGGCCGGCACCCGCCCCGCCTTGCGGATCAGGTCGATGATCTCCATCCGGTTGGAGCGGTGCTTGGCACCCGCGCTGGAGACGACGTTCTCCTCCAGCATGATCGAACCGAGGTCGTCGGCGCCGTAGTGGAGCGACAGCTGGCCGATCTCCTTGCCGGTGGTCAGCCAGGACCCCTGGATGTGCTGGATGTTGTCCATGAACAGCCGCGCGATGGCGATCATCCGCAGGTACTCGAAGATCGTGGCCTGCGTACGGCCCTTCAGGTGGTTGTTCTCGGGCTGGTAGGTGTACGGGATGAAGGCCCGGAAGCCGCCCGTGCGGTCCTGGACGTCACGGATCATCCGCAGGTGCTCGATGCGCTCGGCGTTGGTCTCGCCCGTGCCCATCAGCATGGTCGACGTCGACTCGACACCGAGGCCGTGCGCGATCTCCATGATCTCCAGCCACCGCTCGCCGCTCTCCTTCAGCGGGGCGATGGCCTTGCGCGGCCGCTCGGGCAGCAGCTCGGCGCCGGCGCCCGCGAAGGAGTCGAGGCCGGCCTCGTGGATCCGGGTGATGGCCTCCTCGACCGACACACCGGAGATCCGGGCCATGTGCTCGACCTCGCTCGCCCCCAGGCTGTGGATGACGAGCTGCGGGAAGTCCTTCTTGATGGCGGCGAAGTGCTTCTCGTAGTACTCGACGCCGTAGTCCGGGTGGTGGCCGCCCTGGAACATGATCTGGGTGCCGCCGAGTTCGACGGTCTCGGCGCAGCGCCGCAGGATGTCGTCCAGGTCGCGGGTCCAGCCCTTGGCCTTGTCCTTGGGGGCCGCGTAGAAGGCGCAGAACTTGCACGCCGTGACGCACACGTTCGTGTAGTTGATGTTGCGCTCGATGATGTACGTCGCGATGTGCTCGGTGCCCGCGTACCGGCGGCGGCGTACCGCGTCGGCGGCGGCGCCCAGCGCGTGCAGCGGGGCGTCCCGGTAGAGGTCGAGCGCTTCCTCCGGGGTGATGCGTCCGCCCGCTGCGGCACGGTCGAGCACAGACTGCAGGTCGGCCTTCTCGGTCACCGGAGCGTCCCTTTCGTCAAGGGTTGAGGACGGACCGAACCAGCCTACGCCAGGCCTTTTGCAAGGCGGACCTCAGGCCGAGCCCGCGCCGCCGTCAGGCCGCGTAAGCCCCGATCAGCAGCCCCACCAACGCCCCGCCGAGCAGGAACGGCCCGAACGGGATCGCCGACTTGCGCCCGGCCCGCCGCAGGGCGACGCGCCCCCAGCCGTACAGCGCCCCGGAAAGGAACCCGGCGAACGTGCCGAGCATGACCGTCGGCCAGCCGTACCAGCCCAGCACCGCCCCCGCCGCGAGCGCCAGCTTCACATCGCCGAAGCCCATGCCGCCGGGGTTGACGAGGTACAGCACGTAGTAGAAGGCGCCGAGCGCGAGCGCGGCCCACAGGGCGGTCGGCCACTCACCGGCGTGCTCGGGGACGAGGGCGACCAGGCCGAGCAGCACCAGCGCGGCGGCGGCGAGCGGGAGGGTCAGCGGGTCGGGCAGCCGCCGTACCCGCAGATCGACGACCGCGAGCAGCACCCCGACCGGCGCCAGCAGCAGCCAGACGCCCAGCTCGGGCCGGGTGCCGGTGGCGGCGGCGAGGGCGGCGCAGACCAGGGCGCCGACGGTGGCGAGCCTCGGGGCGCCGGGGCCGTACGGCGTACCGGTCCCGCACGGTCCGCACCGGGCCCGACCGATCCACCCCCCGCCGAACCCCGCGATCGGATGCCCGCCCGGACAGCGCTCCCGCCACCCCTCCTCCTCCGGCACGGAGAACCGGTAGGCGGCCCGCGGCAGGAGCGAACCCGCCACCGCACCCCACAGCGCGGCGACGGCCACCAGCACAGCGGTCACCACAGCCCCCACCCCGTGTCTTCGCACCCCACCAGATACCCCGCCCCGTTACCCGACCTTCGACAACCGCGCCTCGGGATTCCCCTCCGCGTCGCTCTCGGAGCGGTACACCAGGTCGTCGCCCGCCGGGGTGATCCGGACGGTGTGCGGGGTCGGGTTGCAGCCCCTGTGGTTGGTCTTCCTGCCCACGGACGTCACGACGAGTTCCTTCGCCGTCGCCTTCTTCAGGGTCAGTACGTCGTTGCAGACGCCGCCGAGCAGGTCCGTCTGCCGGAGGGTGCCCAACTCCTCGCCGATGTCGGCCTTGTGCACGGTGAGCCGGAAGGTCCCGGCCGGCAACGCGCCGTCCAGGGCACTGGCCTTGCCCTCCCAGGTACCGACGTATCCGGCGGGGACGGCGCTCGCGGCCGGGGTGGAGGCGTCCTTGCCCGGCGCCTGCGAAGAGGCCGCCCCTGAATCGGCGTTGGTGTCCTGGTCCCCGCCCGGCAGCAGCTCGAACACGAACACCGACCCCACGGTCACCGCGGCCAAGGCCCCCGCCACCGCGAGCGCCACCGTGCAGCTCAGCCGCCGCCCACGGCCGTCCTCCACCGGCGTCGAGGCCGCCGCGACGGAGACGGAGAGCTTGCCGGGGCGGTGCTCGGATGCCGGGGCGGTGTCCTGGGGCGGTACGGCGTCACGCGGTTCGGGTACGGCGACGGGGGCCACGGACGCGGACGCGGAAGCGGTACCAGGTGCGGGCGTGGGCGTGGGATTGGGCACGGGCGCGGGCGCACCCCCCGGCATCACCGGCGGCGGACCGAACTCCCCGACCGTCGCCTGCCGGCTGAACCCCACCGGCCCCGAGGCGACGTCCTCTCCCGTATCGCGCGTCTCCCCCGCCTCCAGGTTCAGCAGCCGCACGGCACTTCGGCTGACCTGCTCCACCAACGCCCCCGGCAGCCATCCGCCCGCCACCACCCGAGCCGCGCCGTCCGGAGCCAGGCGCCGGGCCACCTCCGCCGGCGTGGGCCGCGCACCGGGCTCCTTGGCCAGACAGGCCGCCACCAGGTCTCGCAACTCACCGTCCAGCGGGCCGAGTTCGGGCTCCTCGTGGACGACCTTGTACAGCAGCGCCGCCGACGAGTCCCCGGTGAACGGCGGCCCGCCGGTCGCCGCGTACGCCAGCACCGCGCCCAGCGAGAAGACGTCCGCCGCCCCCGTGACTTTCTTGCCGAGGATCTGCTCGGGCGACATGTAGCCGGGCGAGCCGATCGAGACGCCGGTCGACGTCAGGGAGGCGGTGCCGTCCATGGCGCGCGCGATGCCGAAGTCGATCAGCAGGGGGCCGTCCATCGTCAGCAGGACGTTCGACGGCTTCACATCCCGGTGCACCAGCCCCAGTTCGTGCACCGCCGCCAGCGCCTCGGCGAGCCCCGCCCCCAGCACACGTACCGAATGCGCGGGCAGCGCGCCCGAGCCGGCGACCGCCGCCGACAGCGACGGCCCCGCCGCGTACTCCGTGGCCACCCACGGCACCGCGGCCTCCGGGTCCGCGTCCAGCACGGACGCCGTCCAGGCACCGCCGACCCGGCGCGCCGCCTCCACCTCCCGGCGGAAGCGGGCCCGGAACTCCTCGTCCAGCGCGAAGTGCGGGTGCACGATCTTGACGGCGACCGTACGGCCGCCCGCGCTGCGTCCGGCGTACACCCGCCCCATCCCGCCGGAACCGAGCCGCCCCAGCAGCCGGTACGGCCCGACGGCGGTCGGCTCGTCCACTCCGAGCGGCTGCATCGGCGCCCACCCCTCCCCCGTACGGCCCATCACGTCCGTAGAACTGGCAGCAGATTAGTGCGGAAGCACCCCGCGGCACCCCCCGGCAGCCCGCCCTTACGGCTGCAGCAGATCCACCTTCACATCCGCCGGAAAGCCGGTCGTCGGCCCCACCCGGCGGGCGAACTCGGCGACCGCCGCGAGCTGCGGGGCGCCGAAGCGGAAGTCGAGGGTCGTGAAGTACCGCTCCAGGATCCGCTCGTCGAACGCCTCCCAGCGGGCCGCCTGCTCGGCGACCTTGCCGACCTCGTCCAGGGAGAGGTTGCGGGAGTCGAGGAACGCCTCGTGGACCTTGCGGGTGATGACCGGCTCGCGCTCCAGGTAGTCCCGGCGTGCCGCCCACACCGCGAAGACGAACGGCAGGCCGGTCCACTCCTTCCAGAGCGAGCCGAGGTCGTGGACCTCCAGGCCGTAGCGCGGGCCGTCGAGGAGGTTGGCCCGCAGCGCCGCGTCCCCGATGAGCACGGCCGCCTCCGCCTCCTGCATCATCACGCTGAGGTCGGGCGGGCAGGTGTAGTAGTCGGGGCTGACGCCATAGCGCTCGGCGAGCAGCAGCTGGGCCAGGCGGACGGACGTACGGGACGTGGAGCCAAGGGCGACCCGGGCACCGTCAAGCTCGTCCAGCGGGACCTGCGAGACGATCACGCAGGACATCACCGGGCCGTCGCAGCCGACCGCGATGTCGGGGAAGGCGACCAGGTCGTCGGCGTTGCGCAGGAACTCGACGAGGGTGATCGGCCCGATGTCGAGGTCGCCCCGCACCAGCTGCTCGCTGAGCTTCTCGGGGGTGTCCTTGGTCAGCTCGAAGTCGAGGAGCGTGCCCGTTCTCGCGAGCCCCCAGTACAGGGGCAGGCAGTTCAGGAACTGGATGTGGCCTACGCGCGGCCGGGTGCGAGAATTGTCCACATCGCGAGGCTAGACCCTATGGGGTAGCGTGCACCCTTCAGGGTCGTGACACCCCGGTCACAACATCCCGTCAAGCCCGACACGAGCCTTTCAAACGTCCGAGTGACGTGATCTTGGCCTCTATTGCTTTCGGCTGCCCGCGTGCTAGGCTCGCCGCAAGTTGCAGTTTGGTTTCCCTTGCAGTACAGAGCCTGCGGAGCATGTGACCGCGGGCTCTAGTCGTTTTCAGACGTATGCAGATGTGCGGCAGTAGTTTTCAACTCAGTTTTCACACTTGCAGGGTTCTGGAGCAGGGCAACCCTTTGGGCCCAAGGAGGGCTTATGGCTACCGGAACCGTGAAGTGGTTCAACGCCGAAAAGGGCTTTGGCTTCATCGCCCAGGAAGGCGGCGGCCCCGACGTCTTCGTTCACTACTCCGCGATCAATGCGAGCGGCTTCCGTTCGCTGGAGGAGAACCAGCAGGTCTCCTTCGACGTGACCCAGGGTCCGAAGGGCCCGCAGGCGGAGAACGTCACCCCCGTCTGATCATTCGGTCTCGGAGCCTGGTGCTTTGATCCGGAACTGAGAGCAGTACCCAAGGAGCCCCGCGTCGCAAGGCAGCGGGGCTCCTGCCTTTTCTCCGCCCCTTCACTCCGCCCCCGGGGGGGCTAGATGTGCTGCATGATCAGCACGAACGTCGTCCCGGGCGCCAGCGCCTCGTACGAGTGCGGCACATCACCGCGATACGACATGTAGTCGCCGGGCCCCAGATCGGCCTCGTCGCCCCGGGGTCCCGCCTTCACCCGCCCCGTGCTGACGATCAGGTGCTCCACGCTCCCCGGAATGTGCGGCTCCGACTCTCGTGCAGTGCCCGGCTCCACGTGCAGGTGGTAGATGTCCCGGCGGGCTCCGGGCGGGCTGGCCGAGAGCAGGGTGGCCACGAAGTCCGCCCGTTCGGACGCGACCGTGGGCCCCTCGCCCGCCCGGATCACCTGAACGGCCGGCGTCGGCGGCTCCACGAGAGCGCTGAACGGCACTCCGAGCGCCACACCCAGCGCCCACAGCGTCTCCACGCTGGGATTCCCGCCGCCCGCCTCCAACTGGGACAGGGTGGACTTCGCGATGCCCGCCCGTTTGGCCAGCTCGGACAGGGACAGCCCGGCCCGGGTGCGCTCCCGCCGCAGCGAGGCGGCGATCCACGCGAGGGGCTCGCTCATACGGTTCACTCCCACCGTTCGATCTGTCGGTACGCTCGTTCGCCTTGACGAACAGCGGCTCTGCTGTTCATTCTGGAAAACATGCGTTCGCTACTCCGAACACCGATGATGGCATCTCTGGGACCTCTGACACCCCTTGCACCTCTGGTGCGGGACAGCGCGCTCGTGTGGCTCGCCAGCGGTGTCGTCGGTGTCTCCTTCGGCGCGATCGCCGTCGCCGGCGGGCTGCCGGTGTGGGTGCCGGTGGTGATGTCGCTGGTCGTCTACGCGGGCTCGGCGCAGTTCAGCGCGGTCGGCGTGCTGCTCGCCGGGGGCGGTCCGGTGGCGGCCGCGACCACCGGGCTGCTGCTCAACACCCGCACGCTGGCCTTCGGCCTGGCCGTCGCGGACATCATCGGCCGGGGCCGCGTCGCCCGCCTTCTCGGCGCGCACCTGGTGACCGACGAGACGGTGGCCTTCGCCCTCGCCCAGCCGGATCCGGCACGGCGTCGCGCGGCCTTCTGGATCTCCGGACTCGGCCTGTTCGCCGTGTGGAACCTCGGCGTCCTGGCCGGGGCGCTGGCGGGCGGCGCGCTGGGCGACACCGCCACCTACGGCCTGGACGCGGCCTTCCCCGCCGTCCTCGTCGCCCTGGTCCTGCCCGCCCTGCGCGAGGGTCCGGCCGTACGGCGGTCCGCGCTGCTCGGTGCCGGTCTGGCGCTGGCGGTGACGCCGGCCGTCCCGGCTGGGGTGCCGGTGCTGGTGGCGCTGGCCGGGCTCGCGGTGTACGGACGCGGCGGCGGGAGGCGTACGGCATGAGCGCGACGGTGGCCATGATGCTGGCGCTCGCGGTCGGGACGTATGCCTTCCGGCTGGTCGGGCCGGTGCTCCACGGGCGGGTCGAGCTCCCGGCACGGGTCCAGGAGTTGCTGTCGGCGGGCGCGATCGTCCTGCTGGTGGCCCTGCTGGCCACGGGCGCGCTGACCGAGGGCGGCGGTTTCGCGGGGTGGGCGCGGCCGGCCGGGGTGCTGGTGGCCGGTGTGCTGGCGTGGCGCGGGGCGCCGTTCCCGGTGGTGGTGCTGGGGGCGGCGGGGGCCACTGCGGTGCTGCGGGCGGTGGGGGTGGCCTGAGCGGCCCCCATGGGAGAATTGCCAGGTGACAAGCGGTGAGACAAGCAATGAAGAGAACAACCACGGGGATGGCGGCGGGACTCCCGCCGATGAGAAGCAGGCGGTGAACCTCGCGCTCTGTCTCGGCCTCGGTACGAGCATCGGCGTAGCGCTCGGGCTGACCGTCTTCGACAACGTGGGGCTGGGGGTCGGCCTGGGGCTGGCGGTGGCTGCCGCTGTCGGCGCCGCGATCGGTGCCGGCCGGATGCGGTCGGGCAAGCAGGAAGAGACAGGCGAGTAGCCACCGGCTTCGCTAGGGTCCCCCGCCATGACCGATGCCGACTTCATCACCACCACCCGCACCTTCTACGACGCCATCGCCGAGGACTACGCGGAGCTCTTCCGGGACGAGCTGGCGCACAGGCCCCTGGAGCGGGCGGTGCTGGGCGTGTTCGCGGAACTCGTCGAGGGGGACGGCCCGGTCGCCGACCTGGGATGCGGGCCGGGGCGGACGACGGCCCGCCTCGCCGCACTGGGGCTGCCGGTGTTCGGGGTCGACCTGTCGGAGTCGATGCTCGCGATCGCCCGCCGCGAGAACCCGGGGCTGCGGTTCGAGCGGGGCTCGATGATGGAGCTGGACCTCCCCGACGGGGCTCTGGCCGGCGCGCTGTCCTTCTACTCCTCCATCCACACCCCGGTGGATCAACTCCCGTCCCTCTTCGCCGAGTTCCACCGCGTAATGGCCCCCGGCGCACCCCTGCTCGTCGCCTTCCAGGCCGGCGACGAACACCGGCACCACGACCGGCCCTTCGGCCACCCGGTCTCGCTCACCTTCCAGCGGCGCCGCCCGGAACACGTCGCCGATCTTTTGACGGCGGCCGGCTTCGCCCTCGTCTCCCGGACGGTCCGCGAACCTGACCCGGCGCTCGACGAGGTGTCCCAGCAGGCGTTCCTGATCGTCAGGAAAACCAAGTAGCCCTCGCCTACAGGCTCCCGGCGATGTCCCGTGCCGCGATGTACCCGAACGTCATCGCCGGGCCGATCGTCGAACCGGCCCCCGCGTAACTGTGGCCCATCACGGCGGCGCTGGCGTTCCCGGCGGCGTACAGCCCACGGATCACCGAGCCGTCCTCCCGCAGCACCCGCGCCCGCGCGTCCGTGAGCAGGCCGCCCTTGGTGCCGAGGTCGCCGGGGACGATCCGGAAGGCGTGGTACGGGGGGAGCCACAGGGGCGCCAGGCAGGAGTTCGGGAGGACCGACGGGTCCGTGTAGTAGTGGTCGTAGGCGCTGTCACCCCGGTGGAAGTCGGGGTCCTCGCCGCGCAGCGCCTGGGAGTTGAAGCGGTCCACGGTCGTGCGGAGTGCAGCCGCGGGGACGCCGATGGAGCGCGCGAGCGCGTCCAGGGTCCAGGCCTTGTGCGCGGCGCCCGAGTCGTACCAGGTGCCGGGGAACGGCAGGGTCGGCAGGACGTCCTTGAAGAGGTAGCGGTTGCGGTAGTGCTGGTCGACGATCAGCCAGGACGGGATGGCCGGGGCGGTGTCGTTGACGTCGTACATGGTGTGGACGACGTCGCTGTAGGGGGCGGCCTCGTTGACGAAGCGGGCGCCGGCGGCGTTGACCAGCAGGCCGCCGGGGAGGGTGCGTTCGGCGAGGCAGAAGTACGGCTGGCCGGGGAGCGGGATCGCCGGGCCCCACCAGGCGTCGTCCATGAGGCCGAGGGCGGCGCCGACGCGGTGCCCGGCCTGGATGCCGTCGCCGGTGTTCTCCTTCGCGCCCACCGTCCAGTCCGTGCCGATGGGCCGGCGCTGGTAGCGCTCACGCATCGCCGCGTTGTGCTCGAAGCCGCCCGAGCCGACGATCACGCCCCGGCGGGCGCGGACCAGGGCGGGTCCGCCGTCCCGTGTGACGACCGCTCCGCTCACGGCGCCGCCCTCGACGTACAGGTCGGTGAGCGGCGTGCCGAGCCACACCGGCACCCCGGCCGACCGCAGCCCCGCCCGCAGTCCCGCCGCCAGCGACTGGCCCATGGTCAGCGGCTTCTCCCCGCGCAGGGCCGCCGCCGTGCCCCGCGCCAGGCACTCCGCCGCCACAGCCGCGCCCTTGGCGTTCACCGCGGCCAGCGCCAGCCACTTGTAGTCGGCGCTGAAGACGACCATGCCTGCGGGCACGTCCATGTACGGCGGGTTCAGCCGGGCCAGCTCCGGGCCCAGGATGGTGCCGTCGAGCTGGCCGGGCTCGATGGAGCGGCCGTTCGGGAGGCCGCCGGGCAGCTCGGGGTAGTAGTCGCTGTACCCCTCCATCCAGCGGAAGCGGAGCGGGCTGTTGGCCATGACGAAAGAGAGCATCGCCGGGCCGTGGGCGAGGAAGGCCTGCTGCCGGTCGGCGGGCACGTCGGGGCCGACCACCGCCGCCAGGTAGGCGGCGGCCTTCGCGGGCGTGTCCGGGACGCCGGCCGCGAGGATCACGGAGTTGTTGGGAATCCAGATCCCCGCACCGGACCGGGCGGCGGACCCGCCGAAGGTGGCCGCCTTCTCCAGCACCACACAGCTCAGGCCCTGCTTGGCGGCGGTCAGGGCGGCGGTCATGCCGGCGGCTCCGGAGCCGATGACGACGACGTCGTAGGTGCCGAGGAGGGGCAGGTCGGCTGCCCGGGCGGTCTGTTGGGCGGCTCCCACGACGCCGAACGCCGCGGCCGTGCTCGCGGCGCCCGCGGCCAGTACGTCTCTTCGCGAGGGTCTCGCGTCAGTGGTCGTGGTCGTGATCGTGGTCATGATTGCCGCTCCCGCCGCCCGCCCCGCCCTCACATCCTGACGATGTGTCAGAAATGCGAATGTGGCGCGACCGTCCTGTGAAGTCAAGGGCCAGGCAGTCGTTCCAGGCCGACGCGCTCAGCAATGGCCGGAAGCGGGTGAACAGGGCGAGCAGGTCGGCGCCGTAGCGGTCACGGAACACGGGATCGTGGTCGGTGAGGTCGAGTTCGTTGGCGGCGGTGAGCTCGGCGAAGTCGCGGCGGAGGCGTGTGTCCGGCGTGTGGGAGTGACCGGTGAAGCGATCACGGAAGGGGGAACCTTCGTCCGCGAGGGTCGGATAGGCGGCCTCGCGGTCGCAGGAGGCGTAGAAGTACACGACCGACTCCGCCTCCGCTCCGATGATCCCCGCCAGTTCACTACGGCGGTCGAGGGGCAGCAGGGCCGTCGGAAAGCCGTCCGTGCCGTAGAACGCATGGCAGAGACCGGCGAGTTGGAGGGCAGGTCGGGCGTTCCAGCCGGCTAGGCGGGAGCGTACGCGGCACAGGTGGGTGAGGAGGGTGCCGCCGGGATGCGGGACGGTCCCGGCACCGAGGCTTTCCAGGAGGGACTCGGCGTGAGCGAGGGGGGTCGACACGTGCCGCCCTTTCGGAACTTGCGGTCGTTTTGTGGGTCGGCACCCGCTCCCTCCCCCGCACCGGTCCGGACTCCTCGCGGGGGCGTGGAGCGGGTTGCCGCCCGGGCCCGGTGAAAATCGTCGTACACCGGTCAAAGCCCAGTCAATCCTTGGGATTTGTCACTGACCCCAAGCATTAACTTGGAGGTCATGACCCTTGATGACCTGCGGGTGTTCGTGGCCGTGTGCCGGGCCGGAAGTCTGAGTTCGGTGGCTCGGGAGCTGGGGTGCACACAGTCGGCGGTGAGCCAGCATGTGAAGCGGCTGGAGCGGGAGACCGGGGTCGCGTTGCTGGAGCGGCAGCCTCGGGGAGTCGTACCGACCCAGGCCGGGCGGGTGCTGGAGGCGGCCGCCGCCGAGGGGATCTCCGGGCTGGATCTGGCGATACGGCAGCTGCGGGACCTCGTCGACGGCGAGAGCGGGTACGTGCGCGTGGCGACGGGGGCGACGACCGTACGGCACTTCATGTCCGAGGCGGTCGTCGCGTACCGACGGCGCCATCCCCAGGTCAACCTGGAGTTCCGCACCGTGAGTTCGGGCCGCGGCAGCTTCGACGCGCTGGCCGACGGCACGCTCGACCTGGCCTGGATCACCCTCGGCCCACCGGTGCGCGGCATCGAGCAGCGGCCGGTGGTGGAGCTGCCGTGGGTGCTGGCGGTACGGGCCGACGATCCGCTGGCGCAGCGGCCGTACGTCGACGTCGGCGCCGACCTGCGGGACGTACGGCTGATCCGGCTGCCCCCGAACTCCGCCTCGGCCGCCCATCTGGACGCCGTCTGCGCCGAGTTGGGCGTCCGGCTCACGCACGACACGAGCGTCGCCGACTGGGACACCGCGCTGCTGCTGGCCGAGCTGGGGGTGGGGCGAGCGGTGGTGCCGGCGTTTCCGGGACTGCCCGCCCCCGGCGCCAGGGGCGGCGACCGCGACCTGCGCCTGATCCCCCTCCCCGCGCTGCGGCCCCTCCCCGTCGGCTGGGCGGTCCGCCGCTGGGACGCGCTCAGCCCGCCGGCGAGGGCGTTCGCGGACCTGGTGGAGGGGTACCGCCGGGGCGGGCGGAGCTGAGTCGCTGGAAGGGGGGTGCCGGAAGGGGGGCTTGAAGGGCTTCCTTCCGGCCTACTTGAGGCCGATGGCCGCGCAGTCCGCCGCGTATTCGGCGGTGCAGATCTCCTTGACGGAGTAGACGCCGTCCTGGACCACGGTGCTCTCGATGTTCTTCTGCGTGACGGCGACCACCGACACCAGCTGCGCCGGAATGTTCTCCTCCGACTCGCTGTCGACCGAGTCCTGGGTCAGCGCGTCGAACTCGATGTCGCGCCCCTGGACCTTGTACACGGCCATCTTCGCGGCGTTGGTCGCCTCCTGCGCGAACGGCTTGTAGACCGTCATGAACTGCTCGCCCGCGACGATCCGCTGTACCGCGTCCAGGTTGGCGTCCTGCCCGGTCACCGGCGGAATCCTGCTCGCGCCGGCCTCCTTGAACGCCTCGATGACCGCACCGGCCATGCCGTCGTTCGCCGAGTAGACGGCGGCGATGTTGCTCAGCCCGACGGAGGCGATCGCCCGCTCCATGTTCTTCTTGGCGATCTCGGGCGACCACTTGTCGGTGTCGTACCGCTTGACGATGTCGACCTCGCCCTCGAGCTCGTCGAGCGCGCCGTTCTTGAACCGGGCCGTGTTCGGGTCGGCGGGGTCGCCGTTCATCATGACGACCTTGCTGGACGCGGCCTTCGAGCCGAGCTCCTCGACGAGCGAGCGGCCCTGGACCTCGCCGACGAGTTCGTTGTCGTGGGAGACGTACGCGGAGATGGGCCCCTCGGCGAGCCGGTCGTAGGCGATGACCGGAATCCCCGCGTCCTCGGCCTTCTGCACGTCCGGGGCGATGGCCTTGGCGTCCAGCGCGTCGACCAGGATCACGTCCACCTGGTCCTCGATCATCTGCTGGAACTGCTGGCTCTGCTTGTCCGGGCTCGCCTCGGCGTTGGCGTAGTCGACCTTGCCCTTGCCGTTGGTGAGAGAGCCGACCTCCTTCTTGATGAGGGGGTAGTCGAACTTCTCGAAGCGTGCCGTGTCCTTGTCGGGCAGCAGGAGCCCCACCGTGATGTCGTCGCCCTTCTCCGGCGCCGCCGAGCTGTCACCGCCCCCGATACCGTCGATGACACCGCACGCCGTGAGCGAGAGGGCCGAGACGGATGCGGCGAGGGTTATGCCGATACGGCGTACGGCAGAGGTGTGGGGGGTACGAACGTTCACTAGTGGTGCCTTCCGAGCGGAGGAGCGGCGTTGCTACCCGGGTTGGCGGTAGCCAACGCGGACTGGGCATGTCACGTCAAGGTGTTGTCGTAACGAGACGGCAACCGTTTGCTGTTCAATTACCGATCCGCCTGGTTGAGGGGGATTTACGCCGCGACGCCCGCGGCGACCGGCGGCTGGGCGGTGTGGTTCGCGTCGGTGTCGTACGGGTGGCCCCAGGTGGTGAGTTGGTGTGCGGTGAGGCGTCTGGCGAGGCGGGCCAACAGAGGATTCGACAGGGTCAAAGAACTGGGTTAAGTGCGGGACCTCTCCGACGCCGAGTTCCTCGCGGCGATGCCCGCCACACCAAGGGCGGCGACGCCGTCCTGGACACCGGGCGGGCCTGATGCCAGTGCCTGGAGCGACACACCGCCGAACAGAACCGGGCCCGCGGGCCGGCGTCCGACGGAAGCCGCTCACCACAGGCCGGGCAAGTACCGGACAGGTGCCCGGCCCTCACCATCGGCCATCCCACCAGACCAGGCCCGACTGGCAGATCACCTCAGCGACTTCGGAAACGGGCACGTACTGGAGGAGAAGATCAAGCCAATCCTTGGGCGGCCGACGCGGTGGCGGTTTGAGCGGTGGCGGGTTGGGAGGTCGATTCCGGCATCCGGGCCGAGCCTCAATGATCATGGGGGTGCGGGTGCCGAGCCAGAGCTTCCGGTTTGGAAGACCTGCGGGTATCGACTGCTTCCGCGATTCCAGTCATGACGTGGCCACATTGTGATGTTCGGTCATATTGGGCGTTGTGGGTATGTGGATCACCTGTGAATGATCTGAGCGGGGCATGACATGCCCTGCCCAGGCGGACCTCGGGCGACACAAGAGCCGCATCGGTCAACTCAACGGGAGGAAAAACTCATGCGCAGGATCACGGCGATAGCCGGCTTGGTGCTGGCCGTCGGCATCGCGGTGCCCACCACCAGCGCCATGGCGCTCAGCGTCAAGGGCGGCGGCGTCACCGCCACCAGCCCGTGGAACAGCGACAGTGGGCTCATCTCCGTCCACGACGGCAGCGACGACGGTGACCCGGGCAAGGCCCAGTACTACCGGCAGGACAGCGCCGGCACCCTTCGCACGCTGTGGAACCACAGCGGTGTCAACACCCGCGTGATCTCGGGCGACGGCTCGAAGGTCATCAAGTTCAAGGCGTGCGACGACAACGACTGGGCTGAAGACGACTGCTCGGGCTGGGTCGCCCCATAACCTGGCCGCACCGCAACTCCGTCCACCGGGCAAGCCGCACCTCGGCTTGCCCGGTGGTACCCGTTTCTCTCCAACTCGCCTCCTTCACGAATACGGACGTGCCGTGACCCCCACACCGCCGCTGGGCGATGGCCTTCGGATAATGGGCCTGACCTATCAGGTCGAAGACCGCGTACTCCTCAACAACGTCGACCTCACCGTGGCTCCAGGGGAGTCCGTGGCCATCACGGGGCCCAGCGGTTCAGGCAAGTCCACACTCCTGATGTGCGTACTCGGCCTGATCAAGGCCGACTCCGGCACAATCACCGCTGGAGGGCACCGTCTGACCGGTCTGCTGCCCGGCGCTCTGGCCAAGGCCCGTCGCAAACACCTGGGCATGGTCTTCCAGTTCGGCGAGCTGCTCCCCGAACTGACGCCCGTGGAAAACGTCGCACTGCCCATGCTTCTGGACGGCTCCGACCACCACCAGGCTTACGAAGCCGCCATCCGGCTCCTGGACGAACTCGATGTTCCCCACGGCACCACCCCCACAGGGATGCTCTCCGGCGGAGAACGCCAGCGCACCGCCGTCGCCCGGGCCCTGATCGCGCAGCCGCCCGTGCTGCTGGCAGACGAACCAACCGGCGCACTCGACCCCAAAGCACGTGAAAACGTCGCCGACCAACTCTTCCGCATCTGCCGCGAACGCGACTGCGCGCTCCTGGTCGTCACCCACGACCCCTCCATCGCCGAACGCGCCACGCATGCGTTCGAGCTGCAGGAGAGCACTCTCGTCCCCGCACACCGAGGAACGCCCGCGTGACCGGCTCACACCCCGCCCAGACCCGCCGCCCAGGCCGACTGTGGATCCAGCTCCTCAGAGTCGGTCTGGCCGCGGCACGAACGACGCCCGGCACGCGACTGCGCTCCTGGGCATTGCTGGCAGCCTCGGCCGCCATGGCCCTGACCGCCCTGGCGTTTGCCACCACCACCGCCACGTACGACGGGCGCACCCAGCGCGACACCGCCCGCGGCCCCATCGTGACCGGCAGCGCCCATCAAGCCACCGCCCTGTGGAAGGAAGCCATCGACTCCTTCGGCACCACACCACACGGCGTCATCTACATCGAGCCCCTGACACCCAACAGCCCTCCACCCCCAGGCCTCTCCCACTGGCCCCGCCCCGGCGAAGCCCTCCTCTCTCCCGAGCTGGCCCGGGCAGCTGAGGACAACGACAGCCTTGACCGGTACGGCCACTACGCCGGAACCATCAACGCGCAGGGGCTGAGATCGCCCTCCGAGCGCATGGCCTATGTCCGCCCGGCCCACCCGCCGGCTGACCCCGCAGCAGAGTCCTGGCAGTACATCACCGGCTTCGGCCAACTCTTTCCGATGAACCAGGACATCTATCCCCACACAGCGGTCGAAACCAACGGTGTCATCGCCGTCCTGATGGCCGTACCCGCCCTGGCACTGCTGGTTGTAGCCACCCGCGTGGGATCGGCGACCCGTGACCGCCGTAGCCAACTCATCAATGCCCTGGGCGCCTCATGGGCCCATCGAGCCCTGATCAACGTCGGGGAAGCCGTCGTGCCGGCCGCTGCCGGAACCGTCGTGGCTGTCATCCCCGCCGCACTGCTGCTGGCCACCGATGTGCGCCTGCCTTTCACCGGCTACATCATCGACACAGCCGACACCCGCCGGGCGTGGCCCGAACTGGCCGGCGCACTCGCCGTATCCCTGGTCCTGACACTGGTGCTGGTCGTGATCCTGCACCGGGTGCAACGCTCCAAGACGGCCACCCGGCCAAGTTTGTCCAGTTCACGCCTGCCGAAATGGCGCCTGGCCCTGTGCGTGGTCGGCGTCCTGGCGATCGCCTTCAGCCAGTACGCCCCCAAGGGCCCGGACATCGCGATCTTCCTGGCCGGCACCGTCCTGATGTGGGCCACGCTGCCCTCAGTGGTCGCCCAGCTGTGCATCGCCAACGGCAAACGCATCGCCGCCGGCGGCTACCGCAAGGGGGATCCCGGCCGGCTCATCGCGGGCCGCTGGACCGCAGCCCACCCGGGCGTCCTGGTGCGTCTCTCCGTGGTCTTCATCATCGGCATCGGACTCATCAGCCACCTCCAGGTCTGGAACAGCCGCCTGGGAGACAGCGCCGCCGCCGCACAGCGGATCACCCAACGCGTCGGAGACACCCTTTACACCGTCCACAGCAGCACGCTCACCTCCGGCGCGGTCAAGAACCTCTCCCGGAATCTTCCCGACGGAACCCATCTCCTGGTCGCGACCACCCACCCTGAAGGCGACCACCCTCGCATCGACCTGACGGGATCCTGCCCCGACCTGGAGTCCCTGCGCCTGCCCTGCCCCGGCACCGCACAGCGGGTCACATCGAGCGATCCCCGGCTGGAAGAACTGGCCCGCCCCTACGCAGGCAACCTCACGGTCCGGGCCGTCAACGGCGACTTGCCCGTCAGCCAGACCAACGGGTCCCTCATCGTCACCACCGATGAACCCGGACACCGTGCCGAGATCGAAAAAGCCGCCTACGCCGCCCACCCCGGGATCAACGTCGACACCCCCGGAGAAACCTGGGTGATCGGCGCCCAACAGAAAAACAACGCCAACAACTGGCTCTTCCTCTTCGGCGGAAGCGGCCTGGCACTGCTGCTCGTGGCGGGGCTGATCAGCGCCGCCGCCGAGTTCGTACGCATCAGAGCGGGGCTGGCACCGCTGAGCGTTCTGACCGGCAACTACCAGGTCTTTCGTACGATCGCCCTGTGGTACCTGACTGTGCCGTTGCTGATCGCGACCGCCCTCGCGACCTTCATCACCAACTGGCACTCACTGTTCTTCGTCATCTCCCTGCGCGAGGGCAGATTCTCCTGGCCGGTCCTGGCCACCGCAGCCACGGGCTTCTCCCTGGCCGCCGTGGCCATCGGCCTCCTCGCGGCGCATTCCGCCCGCCGCGCCGCACCATTCTGGAGACCAAAAGCAGACTAGGACAACCGCGAACCATGGTCTCGGCGCCGGTAGTTGAGCGAAGCCCCTCTAGCGCCGCGCTTGCCGTTGCGCGGCACAAGACGTGGGTGCCGCGCACAGTCACTGCACGGCCCAGCCCACCCCGGACCGTCCAGGCGGCGCGATCATCGCCACAACCGCCCCGCCACCGGTGGGCAGAGCCGGTCCGCGTCCTGGACCTCACTCCCTGATCACAGCACCAGACATGTGCGGCCCCGCCGGATCGGCGGGGCCGCCGCTGTCCCAGGCGACGGCGAGGGGCACCATGTGGTCGATGTCGAGGCCACCCGCCGACGTCACTGGGGTGGAGTCGTCGTACGACCACCAACTCCCGCCGGTCGGACGGCAGCCGGGGCCGACGGCCGGTGGGTCGACCGCCTCATGGATGAGGACCTCGGCGCGGGTGTTGCAGCCGTCGGCCGGGTCGGCGCCAGCGTTCCCGTGGCGGAACTTGTCACGGCTGTAGCCGTCACGGGACTCGGTGGCCACGGGCAGGCGGGCGACGGCTTCGCTCAAGGGCAAGGTCTCTGCGGCATGGGCAGGGGTTGAGGCGGTGACGGGCAGGACAGCGAGTGCGGCGGCCGTGAGGCTGCGCAGGACTGCACGAGCGGCGCCCGGAGCAAGCCTCAATGGCTCCGGGCCGCCGCTTCGCGTGTGAGAAACCGTCTTTGAACCGGCCCTCCGGGCCCTCCGAAGCAGTGCCGCTCCGCCGACCTGATCGGCTGCAGCGTCATGGGTTTTTCTCGTTGCTCCACAGCGCGGCCGATGAGTTTGTGGCTCCCGGCGGGTCCAAGCTCATGACACCTAGGAAAGGACACCGCCGTGTCGGAGCTTCTCGTCGACTTCATCACCTCCCTCGACGGCTACGCATCGGGAGAGGGATGGCCCGGGTTCTGGGGCCTCGAGGGCCCGGAGTACCTCGCATGGCTCGGCGAGCAGCCCGAGGCCACGTACCTGATGGGAGCGAACACCTACCGCCTGATGTCGGGCTTCGCCGCAGGCGAGGTCCCGAAGGGCCAAGACGAGTTCAGGCCCGAAGAAGAGGCGTCCGTCGACGAGCTCACGCAAGCGTCCAAGGTGGTGTTCTCCTCCTCACTCGAGGAGCCACTGACGTGGGCCAACTCCACGCTCGTCCGCGACGACGCCGTCGAGGCGGTCCGCGCCATGAAGTCGAGTGGCTCGGGGCTCCTCAGCACGATCGGCAGCCTCAGCCTGTGCCGGTCCCTGCTACGAGCCGGACTCGTCGACCGCTTCCGGGTCGTGATGTTCCCGGTGATCACCGGGGCCACGGGCGAAGAACGCATCTACGACGGCTATCCGGACGTCGCCCTCGAGATGATCGAGCACCGCACTTTCGACGGCCGCATCCAGCTGGTCGAGTACAAGCCCCGCGTGCTCGAGCACCCGCCGCTCGGCGGCCCTGCGTGACGTCGCCCCGCCCGCCGGCCCGGACGGCCGCCAGGCCGGCGCCGGCGGGCGCGGAGCAAGACCTATAGGGGGCGAACGGCCAACGTCAGGACGCCCGGTCCATGTCGTGGCGCGGTTGAGGGAGACAAGGTTCCGGCACGGGCCGGGAAACGGCCGAGGTCGGGTGATCGCGGCGAGCACAGGGACCTCGGCATGCCCCTGATCACCAAGCCTCACTCCCACCCGAGGTGAGGTTGAAAAACGCTGGTCGTTCCCTCGCAGCGGGGAGATGCTGCCTGAATGATCGACCGTGAAGTCGCCATCCGACTGGTGGAGGCGCAGCTGGAGCGTGAAGCACCGGGGCAACTGCAGGTGACGCATGTTGAGGAGCACGAACTGGCGTGGATTGTCGCCTACCAGTCCGCAGAGTATGTGCGCACGGGAGACCCCTCTCAGATGCTTGTGGGCAATGGCCCGTTTCTCGTCGATCGCGTTGATGGCGGGCTCCACTCGGTCGGTGTGGTGTCGGCGGTCACCGGCGCGTGGGAATCGGACTACCGGACCCGCATCCGGAAGATGGCCACACGAACGGCGGTGGACGACCTGCACGACGAGATACGGCAGACCACAGCAATTCGCGGGCGGATCTTCGCCATGCACGTGCTGCGACAGCAAGTGCCGGCGCTTACGCACGCGGAGGTCATCGAATACGTCGATGCTCTGCAGAGCGGCTCCCCACCAGCCCATCTCGTGGCAACCGCCACCAAGACCCTCGTCGCCGAACTGGACCCTGTCCTCAGCGTCCATACCATCCGGTCGGGAAGTCCGGATAATCGTCGCTCGCGGCCCTAAAGGCCGGGATACGGCGGCACAAGTGGTCGTACATCTCCCGGGATCTCCTCGTGAGCGCCACCGGGTCCATCGCGCACTGGCACGGCGTCGAGGAGGACGCCCCCAGTCTGATCCTGCGTGCGGTGCTGGGCGTCAAGGAGGCCAAGATCTGGTATCGCGCCTCACTCGCCGCGGCACCTCTCGCGCTCCCCGAACTCGGGGGCGGGTTCGAGCGGGAGAGGGACAAGCTCTGGCAGCTCTCGTCGCATCTGTCGTCCGATACGCGGCGGAGCATCAAGGCCGACACGGAGGCCCGCCTGGAGCAGCGGCGGGCGCGGTCCCGCTTCTGACGGCCACGCCCTCGAAAGGGCCAATGCCCGAACATCCGCGCCAGTGCGCCCTACGGTCTCACGCTGTCACCGAGATCCGGAGAAGGGAGCCACCATGGCAACCGCCAAACGCGCGGCGATGACCGTCGAGGTCCTGACGATGCTGGCTCATTACGACCCACGGTTGTGGGAGCTCGTCCACCCACACGTCCCGCCCCATCCCGTCCACGACGGCTTCCTGGGTGTCCGCTCGGCGAACTTCGCCGACGGGGGGCTCAACCCGCAGCCGATCCCACCCGGAGACGCCCTGTTGCCGGCCGTCCGTGACATGTCCGTCGCAGTGGCCGAGGCGACGATCGCCGCCAGCCTGGCGGGCCGCAAGCCCGCCGAGATCGCGAGGGAGATCGGGGACGACATCTGCCCCGAGCCCCCCAAGCTGCCCTGGCCCAAGAAGTGGCCCCTGCCCGTCCAGCTGCAGCAGCAGCTCCTCGCCGACCCGCAGCGCGTCTCCCCAGCCGTCCAGGCCACGGCCGCCCTGGTCTTCCAGTCCTATGCCGGCCGTACGACGGACAAGCCCTTGAGCACGGCCTTCGGTGACCTGGCCGACCGCCTGCTGGAAAGGGCCCTGAAGACCTCAGGCCGTACGGCCTGAGGGGTTCACGCCCGCGGAGCCGCCGCTAATTCGCGTACAGCCCCTCCACCTCCGCCGCGAAGTCCCGCAGAACCGCCTCCCGCCGCAGCTTCATCGACGGGGTCAGATGGCCGTCCATCTCCGTGAAGTCCGTCGGGAGGATCGCGAAGCGGCGGATCGACTCCGGGCGGGAGACCAGCTTGTTGGCCTCGTTCACCGCGCGCTGCAAAATCGCCCTCAACTCGTCGTCGGTGACGAGGAGTTCGGCCGGGACCGAGTGCTTGCCGTTCATCCGGCGCCAGTGGGTGACGCCGTCCATGTCCAAGGTGATCAGAGCCGACACGTACGGCCGCCGGTCGCCGACGACCATGCACTGCGAGATCAGGGGGTGCGAGCGGAGCCAGTTCTCCAGGGGCGCCGGAGCCACGCTCTTGCCGCCCGCCGTGATCAGCATTTCCTTCTTGCGGCCGGTGATCGTCAGGTAGCCCTCGTCGTCGAGCTCGCCGATGTCGCCGGTGGTCAGCCAGCCGTCCGCCGCCGCGGGCACCACGCCGCCCGCCGCCGGGTCCCAGTAGCCGCGCAGCACCTGCTCGCCGGAGACGAGGATCTCGCCGTCCGCGGCGATCCGGACGCGGGTGCCGGGCAAGGGCCAGCCCACCGTTCCCAGGCGGGGCTTCAGGGGCGGGGTCACCGTCGCCGCACCCGTCGTCTCGGTGAGGCCGTAGCCCTCGTAGATCTCGATGCCCGCGCCGGCGAAGAACGCGGCCAGGCGGCGGCCGAGCGGTGAGCCGCCACAGATCGCGTACTTCACGCGGCCACCCATGGCGTTGCGGATACGGCGGTAGACGAGGGGGTCGTAGAAGGCGCGGGCCGTCTTGAGCGCCGCGCTCGGGCCGCCGCCCGTCCCCGCGTGCCTGGCCTCCAGCGCCTCGCCGTAGCGCTCGGCCACGGACGCCGCGCGGTCGAAGGACGACACCCTGCCGCCCGCCTCGGCCTTGGCGCGGGCGGAGTTGAAGACCTTCTCCAGCATGTAGGGGATGGTCAGGAGGCAGGTGGGGCGGAAGGCCGCCAGGTCGGGGAGGAGGTCCTCCGCCTTCAGGCTCGGCGCGTGGCCCAGGCGGACCCGCGCCCGGATACAGGCCACCGCCACCATGCGGCCGAAGACGTGCGACATCGGGAGGAACAGCAGCACCGACGCCTCTTCGCTCGTCCTCGCCTTGAAGATCGGGTAGAGCAGTTCGATCGCGTTGTCCACCTCGGCGAAGAAATTGCCGTGCGTCAGCGCGCAGCCCTTGGGGCGGCCCGTCGTGCCCGAGGTGTAGATGAGCGTCGCCAGCGTGTCCGGCGCCAGCATGCCCCGCCGTACGCCCACCTCGCCGTCCGGCTGCTGGTCGCCCAGCTCGGCCAGCCGCTCCACATGGCCCTTCTCCATCACCCACATGTGGCGCAAGTCGGGCACCCGGTCCAGCTCGGGGCCGAGGGCGGCGGCCTGGGCGGCGGTCTCCGTGACCAGGGCGACCGCGCCCGAGTCCTGGAGGATCCAGCGGGTCTGGAAGACGGAGGAGGTGGGGTAGACGGGGACCGTCACGAGACCGGCCGCCCAGGCGGCGAAGTCGAGGAGCGTCCACTCGTAGCGGGTGCGCGCCATGACCGCGATCCGGTCGCCCGGCACGAACCCCTCGGCGATCAGGCCCTTCGCCACCGCCTGCACGTGCTCGGCGAACTGCGCCGCCGTCACGTCCCGCCACTGCCCGTCCTCGCCCTTGCGGCTGAGGATCACCGCGTCCGGAGCCGCGCTCGCGTTGTCGAAGGGCAGGTCCGCGAGCGACCCATGGGTCACCGGGGGCGCGAACGGCGGTACGTACGCCTCCCGTACCGCCCCGTCGAGCCGCCGCGTCTCGGGCTGGACCAGGTTCGGTCCGGGAGCGTCGTCGAAGGCGGCCGACGGGGCGAAGGAGGGAAGCGAGGTGGACACGGGCGGCTCCTGCGGCGGGCGTGCAGCGAAGAAACTGCTTGCTGCATGACGTACGTGCCTCACGCACCGTGGCGTTCACCGGCGGAGGCCTGCGGAAAGGGTTACCGCTGGTTAGGCAGGTGATCGTACGGCGCCCGCGTGTGGGCGTTGTGCGGGTTCGGCGAGGGTCCGGGGCCGGGTATGTGCAACGTCGAGGGTTATGTGAGGGGCACTCAGCTTCGTCTCACCCTTTCCTTACCTTCGTTCCAGGACAGCCGTCACCCCCTGGCCGCCCGCCGCGCACACGGAGATCAATCCTCGGCCCGAACTTCCCTTCTCCGCCAACGACTTGGCCAGCGTCGCCACGATCCGCGCGCCGGTCGCCGCGAAGGGGTGACCGGTGGCCAGGGAGGACCCGGTCACGTTCAGGCGGGCCCGGTCCACGGGGGCGAGCCCCCGCTTCTCCCACGCCGCCAGCGTGGCCAGCACCTGGGACGCGAAGGCCTCGTGGATCTCCACGAAATCGAAGTCGGGGAGCGCCAGTTCGGCCCGCTCCAGCATGCGGGGGACGGCGTACGCCGGCGCCATGAGCAGCCCGTCCTCGCCGTCCGCGGCATCGCCGTGCACGAAGTCCACCGCCGCCGTCTCGTACGCCGTGAGGTATGCCAGCGGCTCCAGGCCCCGGCGCTGCGCCCACTCCTCGCTCGCCAGCAGCACGACCGCCGCCCCGTCGGTCAGCGGCGTCGAATTGCCCGCCGTCATGGTCGGGGTGGGGCCATCGAGACCGAACACGGGCTTGAGCGCGGCGAGTTTCTCCGGCGTCGAGTCGGGGCGCATGTTCTGATCTCGGGTCAGGCCCCGGAAGGGCACCACCAGGTCCTCGAAGAAGCCGCGTTCGTACGCCGCCGCGAGTCGCTGGTGGCTCGTCGCCGCCAGTTCGTCCTGGGCCTCGCGGGAGATCCCCCAGGCTCGGGCGGTGACGGCGGCGTGCTCGCCCATGGAGAGCTTCGTGCGGGGCTCGGCGTTGCGCGGGATGTCGGGGACGAGGTGGGTGGGCCGTACGCGGGAGAGCGCCTTGAGCCGGTCCCCCAGCGACTTCGCCCGTCGGGCCTCCAGCAGGATCCGGCGCAACTCGTCGTTGACGCCGAGGGGCGCGTCGCTGGCCGTGTCCGCGCCGCCCGCGATCGCCGACTCGGTCTGGCCGAGCGCGATCTTGTTGGCGGCGGCGATGACGGCCTGGAGCCCGGTGCCACAGGCCTGCTGGATGTCGTACGCCGGTGTGCGCGCGTCCAGCTTCGAGCCGAGGACGGTCTCGCGGGCGAGATTGAAGTCGCGGCTGTGCTTGAGAACCGCCCCGGCGACGAGCTCGCCGACCGCGCCGGGACCGGCGAGGCCGTACCGCTCGACCAGGCCGTCGACGACCGCCGTGAGCATGTCCTGGTTGGACGCGGTGGCGTACGGGCCGTCGGAGCGGGCGAACGGGAGGCGGGTGCCGCCGATGATCGCGACGCGCCGAACCGCCGGGGCCAACAGGGAGCTCATCTCCACCCACTCCTCACGTCACCATGGGATTACCTCCGGTAACCTTACTCCGGAGTCAGTTCCGGAGCGCACTGGGAGTCGCACATGCCCGACCGCTATCTGAGCTTCACCGGCACCGCACCCGGCCGCTTCCTCACCCGTCGTCTGGGGTTGCCGCAGCCCGCGCCCCTGAAACGCTGGTCACCGCAGCGGCCGGCGCTGGAAGGTGACTGGCTGCTGCTCACGGCCGGCAAGTCGGACCTCGACCTACTCGCCGCCGACCCGGGCCTCGGCCTGACGGCGTCCTCCGAGAAGCCCACCGCCGTGGTCCTCGACGCCACGGGAGTCCGCGACGTCGAGACGCTCGCCGAGGTGCACGCGGCCCTCCACCCCGTCGTACGGTCGGTCGCCGCGAGCGGCCGGATCGTCGTCCTCGGCGCGCCCCTCGACCCCGCCGACCATCACCAGGCCGCCGTCCAGCAGGCCCTGGAGGGCTTCACACGCTCCCTCGGCAAGGAGATCGGGCTGGGCCGGACCGTCAACCTCGTCCGGCTGACGGACGCCCGCGCCGCCGGGTCGACCCTGCGCTTCCTCCTCTCCCCCAGGTCGGCGTACGTCAGCGGCCAGGTCATCGAGGTCGGTGCCCACGACGAGAGCGTGGCCCCCGCCGACCCCGACCGTCCTCTCACCGATCCCGACCACCCCCTCACCGGCCGCACCGCCCTCGTCACCGGCGCCGCCCGCGGCATCGGTGAGGCGGTCGCCGAGACGCTCGCCAGGGACGGCGCCCGGGTCGTCGTACTCGATGTGCCGCAGGCCGAGCAGGACGCGCGGCGTGTGGCCGACCGGCTCGGCGGCACCGCCCTCGCGCTCGACATCACCGCCCCGGACGCGGGCGCGCGCATCGCGGCCGCACTGCCCGACGGCCTTGACGTCCTCGTCCACAACGCCGGGATCACCCGTGACCGGCGCCTGGTCAACATGCCCGCCGAGCGCTGGAGTTCGGTGCTGGACGTGAACCTCGCGAGCGTGCTGCGCACGACGGACGCGCTGCTCGCGAGCGGGGCGATGCGGCGGGGCGGCCGGATCGTGGCGACGGCGTCGATCGCGGGGCTGGCGGGGAACGCCGGTCAGACCAACTACGGCGCGAGCAAGGCGGGCATCGCCGGACTGGTCCGCTCCCTCGCGCCACGCGCGCTCGCCGAGCACGGGGTGACGGTGAACGCGGTCGCGCCGGGCTTCATCGAGACAAAGATGACCGCCGCGGTTCCCCTCTTCATCCGGGAGGCGGGGCGCCGGATGAACTCACTCGCGCAAGGCGGACTGCCGGTGGACGTCGCCGAGACGACCGCCTGGCTGGCCGATCCCGGGTCCGGGTCCGTCAACGGGCAGGTCGTACGCGTATGCGGCCAGAGCCTGCTGGGGGCCTGATGTCCCTCGTCCTCACCAGTGCTCCTTCCCTTCCGCCCCTGCTCGCCCGGGGCGCCCTCCTGTCACCCTTCAAACGCCCGGGCCCCGACGCGGAGTTCCCGCGCGACCGGCTCGTCCTGCCGCGTCTGCGCGTCGATCTCGCCCGGCTGGCCGCGTACGAGAGGGTGTGCGGGTTCCCCACCGGGGAGGACGCCCTGCCGGTGACGTATCCCCATGTGCTCGGCTTCCCGCTGGCGATGCGGCTGATGAGCGGCCGGGACTTCCCGCTGCCGCTGCTCGGTCTGGTCCACACGTCCATCACGGTCACCCGGCACGAGGCCGTCACGGCCACCGGTGAGTACGAACTCTCCGTGCACGTCGACGGGTTGGCGCCGCACCGGCGCGGCACGGAGGCCGCCGTCGTCACCGAGCTGCGGGCCGGCGAGGAGGTCGTATGGGAGTCACGGAGCACGTATCTCGCCCGGCACCGCACCACCCGGCAGGCTCCCGAGACCGCGAAGGACGTGCAGGAGACACCGAAGCCGCTGCCCGTGGTCGCCGAATGGCGCCTCGCCGGGGACGTCGGCCGCCGCTACGGCGCCGCCTCGGGTGACCGCAACCCCATCCACCTCCACCCCCTCACCGCCCGCCTGTTCGGCTTCCCGCGTGCCATCGCGCACGGCATGTGGACGGTGGCCCGCTGCCTCGCCGCGCACGGGGTGCCCGATCGGGCGCGGGTGGACGCGGAGTTCAGGGCTCCGGTGCTGTTGCCGGGGACGGTGACGTACGCGGCGGAGGGCGGGCGGTTCGAGCTGCGGGGCGGCGGCGACCGCGTCCACCTGGCCGGGGAGGTCCGTCCGCTCGCCTAGGGGGTCGCCTCGGGCGGCGTCCAGGGCCGGTCGGCCATCAGGTTGCCCAGGCCCGACCAGGCGAAGTTCATCAGGGTGGCCGCCGCCTGTCTCGCCGTCACGCCCGGCGTGACGTTGGCCCAGTCGGCGAGCGACTCGGCGGCGCCGACCAGGGCCTCGGCGAGGCCGGCGACCTCGCCCTCGGGGAGGTCGGGATCCCGATGGGCCTCGCGGGCCGCCGCGAGGATCAGCTGGGTCACGAACGCGACGATCTCCGCGCGCATCGCGGCGACCTCGCCGGCGAAGGGCTCGCCGTGGGTGCGGGCCTGGAGGTGCAGGACGGACCAGCCGTCCGGGTTTTGCGCGGTGTGCGTGAAGAACGCCCCGAGCCCTTCCCAGAGTTGGCGGTCGGCGGGCAGCTCGCGCCGCACGCCCGCGCGTATGGCCTCGGTGAGCGCCGCCGCCTCCCGCCGGATGCAGGCGGTGAAGAGGTCTTCCTTCGAATTCAGGTACAGGTACACCAACGGCTTGGACACGCCCGCCAGTTCGGCTATCTCGTCCATCGACGCGGCCATGTACCCCCGCTGGCCGAAGGTCCGCACCGCGGCGTCCAGCATCTGCTGCTCACGGACTGCGCGCGGCATCCGTTTGGTCCTCACAGCGCCCATGCCGATTAGCGTACGGGCCGGGAGGGCGTTCCCACCCGGCCCGCGGTGAACCGCTGCGCTACTCCTCGCCGATCACGTCGTCCGCGAGCCTCGACACCCGGTCGACCCGGTCGGCCCACACCTGCCCGTCACCGGACGGCAGGGCCGTCAGCCGGGGCAGCAACTGCGCGGTGAGAAGGGTGGACAGGGCGGACGTGTCGGCGCCCGTCCCGTCGGTCCGTACGACCACCGGCTGCGGGGCCCTACCGGCGAGCTTCGCGCCCACCTCCAGGCGGCGCCGGGCGAGTTCGTACTGCAGGACGGCGCGGTTGTCGCGGTAGGCCTTGGCGAGGGCGCGCTGGGCGCGGGCCTCGTTCTCGGCGGCGATCAGACCGCTGCGGCCCCGCGTCTCGATCTCGAACCGCACGCGCTGGGCGTTGGTCTCCTGCTCCTCCAGCAGCTGGGCGACCTCCTCGCGGGCCCGGTTCAGCGCGGCCTTGACCTCGACGATGCGGGCGTCCCGCACCTTCTTGGCGCGCTCGATGTCCATGCCCAGCTGGTCGATCCGGCGCTTGCGGACCAGCCCCCACTCCTGGTCGTAGGCCGTACGCTCCTTGGCGACCCGCTCCCGGGTGGCCAGGTGCTGCTGGTACTGCGCCGGCAGCTGCACGTCCGGGATGTTGGAGCCGGTGATGCGCACGCCGTAGCCGGACAGCTGGCGGTTGAGCAGCTCCTGCATGTCGGCCACGTCCGAGCCGCGCAGGTCGTAGGCCCGCTCGGTGCGCATCTTCCGCGCCCGCTGCCGGATCGCGTCCTGTACGGCGCTGGAGAGCACCAGGTCGAAGTTGCCCGCGCCGATGGTGCGGACGAACAGCACGGCGTCGGTGATGCGGAACTTCAGGAAGAACTCGATGGAACGCAGCGGGACGTTCTCCTGCGTCGGGCAGGCCATCACCGGGGCCGAGTACGGGATCTCGGTGGCCGTGTCGACGACGAAGTCGACCCGGGACCACGGGTGCCACAGGTAGTGGCGGCCGGCGTCGAGGGTACGCACGACGGCCCCGTAGCGGGTCTGCACGCCGTTGGTGCCCTGCTCGATCTCGACGATCGAGGAGCGCCACCACCACAGCGCGCCGATCAGCAGCAGCACGCCGCCGCCGGCGAAGGAGAGGGCGGCGAGGGTGCCGTAGGCGAGTTCCCCGGCGGTCGAGTCCGCCTCGCCCAGGGACAGCATCACGCCCATGAACAGGGCGTAGACACCGAGCCACAGCGGCAGCATCCACCACAGGCGGCGCCGGTGGCGGGGGATGATGACCGGGATCAGGGTGTCGGCCTCGCCGCCGCGCAGCAGCCGCGCGATGTCGGCCCAGGGGGCGACCTTCTCGGAGATGACCGACCGGCGGTGGGAAGAACGGGCGGTGCTCACTGGTCGGCCTCCTCGGAGACGTCAGAGCTGATGGCGCTGTCGGAGCTGTCGGTCGATGCGGTCTGGCCGGGCACCTGCGGCACCGTGGGCCGATCGGCGGCCAGCAGCGCGCCGATCTCCGCCTCACGCGCGGCGATCCGCTCGGCCACCTCGGGCAGACGCGACCGTACGGCGGCCATGTCCTCGTCGCTGAACAGCTCCGTGCCGCGCTCGCCGACCAGTTCGCGGGCCAGCTCCAGGAAGTCGATCCCGGCGACGCCGCCGCCGTCCGCCGCGCCGCCGATGCGCACCAGGCGCGGCAGATGGTCGGCGACCTGCTCCAGCGTGTCCAGCACCTGCTGCTGGTAGCGGTACTCCAGGATCTCCGGCGCCTCGGCGGCCGTGACCGCGCGGATGTCCAGGGCCTGCGCCTCCAGCAGGGCCGCGTTGGCCTTCGCCTCCGACTCGGCCTGGACGTAGCGCTGCCGGGCGAGGGCCTCGGCGCGGTTGGTCTCGCGCTCGACGGCCGTGTCCATCTGCGCCTGGTACTGGGCGATGTCGGCCTGGATCGCGGAGAGCGTCTCGTGGCTGGAGGCGAGTTCGCGGGTGAGGTCGCCCTCGTCCTGCTCCTTGCGGAGCTGGAGCGCGTACTCGTGCGTGTACGCCTCCTTGGCCACCCGCACCATCTCGGGCGCCGCCAGGTCCATGCGGTAGCGCTGGTCGGAGGGCTCGGCGTGGGTGATGTTGGCGTTGGTCAGCTCGACGGCCGGGCGGAACTGCTGGTTGAGCTGCTCCAGCAGGCGGCCGGTGTCCTCGCCGACCATGTCGTAGATGCCGGCGGCTTCCTGCTCGTAGATGAGACTGCGGATGGTCTCGCTCACGGCGTTGCTCAGCTTCTCCTCGAAGCCGCGCACCGCGCCCAGCGTGTAGACGAACTCGGTGGGGTCGCTGATCCGGAACTGGATGAACAGATCGATCGACGCCTTCACGCCACCCCTGGTCGGGGCCTCGCGCACCGGCGCGTTGAACGGGTACTCGATCGTGGTGTTGACGATGTACGACACCCGCTTCCACGGGCTCAGCAGCACGACCCGGCCCGGGCCGACGACCTTCTCCAGCTTGCCGAACTTGGTGATCATCGCCTGGCAGCCGTCCGGCACCATGACCATGCCCTGGCGCCACCACACGAAGCCGACGGCGAGGACGGCGATGACCCAGTAGTGCACGCCGAACAGCGGGTTGGTCAGGACGTCGCCGCCCGCCGCGCCCACGAGCGACGCACCGACCACGCCCAGCACGAGCAGCGTCAGCACCGGCAGCATGGAGATCCAGGAGCGGCCCTTGGGGATCACCATCGGGCAGATGGCGTGCGACACCTCGCCGCCCTCGCGCACCTGCTCGCTGCGGCCGAGCGCCTCGCCGGCCTCGTCCAGCGGCACGGTCTTCTGCCGCATCACGGTGGCGGTGGAGCCGCCCTGCTCCCGGGCGGCCGGGAAGTCGGCCGGGTCGATGCCCCAGCCCTGTGCGTCGTACTCCCCGCCGCCGGCTCCCGATGCTCCCCGTCCGCCGGCCTGCCGCCGCAGTTCCTCCTGCGCCGCCGTCCGCGGATCGGTGCCGGAGGCTACGGCCTCGGCAACGCGTCGTGCGCCCTGTTTCGCGCGCGCTCGTGCCACGGTTCCCCCCTTACGTTGTTTCCAGCCATCCCACACCATGGGATCGGCCAAGAGTAAGGGGGTGCCGGGGACCGTTACCCGGCGGTAGCGCCGTGATGGGGCCTAGGAGGCCTGGCCCTGCGCCCGGGCCGCCTCGTCGACCGCGTCGTCCTCCTGGCTGCGGTTGGCCTCCAGGTTGGCCTTCACGCGGTCGACCTTCTGGACGATCTGCACGGAGGCGCGGTCGCGCTCCTTGCGCAGGACGACGAAGCTGATCGGGGCCGAGATCAGCAGGGCGAGCAGGATGATCCACATGCCGTTGGAGTCGCCGAGGCCGCGCGGGGCGAGGCCGGAGAAGACGAGGCCCCAGACGACCACGAGGCAGCCCACGAAGATCCCGAGGCGCATCAGTGTGTAGCGGAGCATCTCAATCCACTCTTCCGATTCCAAAAAGGGCCACCGTCCAGTGAAGCACGCCGACCCGCCGATCTTGCAGGGGGGTCGGTACGCGGTTCAGGCGAGCGGCAGCAGCATGATCACGTCGTCCCGGTCGTCGTCCGGCGCGACCCGGATGGCCGCCGGGATCCGGCCGACCTCCTTGTAGCCGCAGGAGCCGTAGAACCGCTCCAGGCCGAGGCCGCCCCGGCAGGTGAGGCGGATCGCCTCGATGCCGTCGAAGGTTCGGGCGGCGCGCTCGGCGGCCGCCAGCAGGTCACGGCCGTAGCCCTTGCCCTGGTGGCGGGGGTGCACCATCACCGTGTACAGCCAGAGCCAGTGGACCATCAGCCGGTGCGAGTTGAAGGTGAGGAAAGCGGTCGCGGCGACCCGCCCGTCCTCGTCGTGCCCGACGAGCAGCCGCCTGCTCCCGTCGGCCATCCCGGCGAGCTGCCGCACCAGCTCCGGCCGGACCTCCTCCGGCGTCACCGGCGGCAGGAAGCCCACGGCTCCGCCCGCGTTGGACACGTCGGTCCACAGGTCGAGGATGCCGTCCCGGAGGGCGGGGGTGACGGCCGGATCGAGTGTGAAAGTAAGGGACACCGCAGCATAGTAGCCATTACATCAAGGCTCGCGCAGCCACTTTCAGGTCCGCGACCAGCCCCTCGTACGCCGCCTTGCGGTCCGCGTCGTCCCGCATGCGCAGTACCGACGCCGGATGCACCGTCGCCACCAGCTTCTCCGGCCGGCCGTGGATCTCCCGCTCCAGCAGCGCCCCGCGCACCTCTCCGACCCGGAACGAGGAGCCCAGCAGCGCCTTGCCCGCGCTCGCGCCCAGGAGCACGATCAGCTCGGGCTCGACGACGGCCAGCTCGGCGGCCAGCCAGGGGGCGCACGCGGTCATCTCGCGCAGGGTCGGCGGCTTGTGGATGCGGCGCTTGCGGGGTTCGGTCCGCGTGAACTTGAAGTGCTTGACGGCGTTGGTGACGTACGCCTCGCCGGGCTTGATACCGGCCTCCGCGAGGGCCCGGTCGAGCAGGTGGCCGGCCGGTCCCACGAACGGTTTGCCCTGGCGGTCCTCCTGGTCGCCGGGTTGCTCGCCGATCAGCATGACGCGGGCGCGCGCGGTGCCCTCGCCGAACACCGTCCGGGTGGCGTCGCGGTGCAGGGGGCAGCCCCGGCAGTCGGCGGCGGCGCGGCGGAGGGCCGGCAGTCCGCCGCGGTCCGGGACGAAGGGTTCGGCGGTGTAGGCGTCCTCAGGAGCTCGGGTGGTCACCATGAGGTCCGAGTACCCGCCGTAGGGGCTCGGACCCATGGTCGACTGCGGTCCGGTGGGGGCTGGTCGCGCCCACGCGGCGGAGCCGCACATCGCTGCAGCCCCGCGCCCCTGGGTGGGTCCACTCACACGCGCATGGGCTGCGGGGCTTCCCGACGCAACGGGTCCGGGCCGTCGTACTCCCGAATGACCTCGTAGCGCGTGTTGCGCTCCACGGGCTGGAAGCCGGCATCCCTGATGAGGTCCAGCAGATCCTCGCGCGTCAGCTTGTTCGGCGTGCCGTAGTTGTCCGCGTCGTGGGTGATCTTGTACTCGACGACCGAGCCGTCCATGTCGTCGGCGCCGTGCTGGAGGGCCAGTTGGGCGGTCTGGACGCCGTGCATGACCCAGAAGACCTTGACGTGCGGGACGTTGTCGAAGAGGAGCCGGGAGACGGCGAAGGTCTTGAGGGCCTCCGCGCCCGTCGCCATCTGCGTGCGCGCCTGGAGGCGGTTGCGTACCTTGCCGTCCTTCATGTCGACGAAGTCGTGCTGGTAGCGCAGCGGGATGAAGACCTGGAAGCCGTTCGTCTCGTCCTGGAGCTCACGCAGGCGCAGGACGTGGTCGACGCGGTGGCGGGGCTCCTCGATGTGGCCGTACAGCATGGTGCACGGGGTCTTCAGACCCTTCTCGTGCGCCAGGCGGTGGATGCGGGACCAGTCCTCCCAGTGGGTACGGTGGTCCACGATGTGCTGACGGACCTCCCAGTCGAAGATCTCGGCGCCGCCACCGGTCAGGGACTCCAGACCGGCGTCGATGAGCTCGTCGAGGATCTCGGAGGCGGAGAGCCCGGAGATGGTCTCGAAGTGGTGGATCTCCGTCGCCGTGAAGGCCTTCAGCGAGACGTTCGGGAGGGCGGCCTTCAGCTCCCGCAGCGAGCGCGGGTAGTAGCGCCACGGCAGGTTCGGGTGCAGCCCGTTGACGATGTGGAGCTCGGTGAGGTTCTCGCTCTCCATCGACTTGGCGAGCTTCACCGCCTCCTCGATGCGCATCGTGTACGCGTCCTTCTCGCCCGGCTTGCGCTGGAAGGAGCAGTAGGCGCAGGACGCCGTGCACACGTTGGTCATGTTGAGGTGACGGTTGACGTTGAAGTGGACGACGTCGCCGTTCTTGCGCGTGCGCACCTCGTGGGCGAGTCCGCCGAGCCACGCCAGGTCGTCCGACTCGTACAGCGCGATGCCGTCCTCGCGGGTCAGCCGCTCACCGGAACGGACCTTCTCCTCCAGCTCGCGCTTGAGCCCGACGTCCATGCGTACACCTCTCTCAGACAGACTTCGTAAACCGTACTCCCCACCCTTCGGGCGGGCGGTGCCCCCATACGGCCCTGAAACGGGCCTACACCTCTTCGGGCAGTTCTCCGACCCGGTTCTCCCACTTGGTGGAGAGCACGATCGTGGTACGGGTCCGGGAGACGCCCGTGGTGCCGCTGAGCCGCCGGATGATCTTCTCCAGCCCGTCCACGTCGGCCGCCCGCACCTTGAGCATGTACGAGTCGTCGCCGGCGATGAACCAGCAGTCCTCGATCTCGCCCAGGTCCCGCAGGCGGTTCGCCACGTCCTCGTGGTCGGTGGCGTCGGAGAGCGAGATACCGATCAGCGCGGTGACGCCGAGGCCGAGCGAGGCGGCGTCGACGGTGGCGCGGTAACCCGTGATGACACCGGCCGCCTCCAGCCGGTTGATGCGGTCGGTGACGCTGGGTCCCGACAGGCCGACGAGGCGTCCCAGCTCCGCGTAGGAGGCCCGGCCGTTCTCCCTCAGGGCCTGGATGAGCTGCCTGTCCACCGCGTCCATGCGATCGAAGCCTTCCACTGAAGAGGTGTGCGAGTTCTGGGTGTTGCTGAGATGGGTGGTGCGTGGTGCGTGCCGCTCAGGCGGGAGGGCGGGAGCCGCCGCCGATCTCGCCCTGCCAGCGGCGGTAGAGGCCGTGCTCGACGCCCGCCGCGTCGAGGACCCGTCCGGCGACGAAGTCCACCAGGTCCTGGATGTGCGTCGCTCCCGCGTAGAAGGCGGGCGAAGCCGGTACGACGCTGGCGCCCGCGTCGTCGAGGGTCACCAGGTGCCGCAGCGTCTGGCCGTTCAGCGGGGTCTCCCGCACGGCCACGACGAGCGGCCGGCGCTCCTTGAGCGTCACGCTCGCGGCCCGCTGCAGCAGGTCCTTGGACAGCCCCAGCGCCACTCCGGCGACACAGGCCGTGGAGGCCGGAACGATGAGCATCCCTTTCACCGCATACGACCCCGAGGACGGCCCCGCCGCGAGGTCCCCGGCACCCCAGTGCCGTACGGCGTCGATGTCCGCCTCGAAGGTGCCCGGCTTGCCGTCGGCCCCGCGTGCCAGCCATTCCCGCAGGTCGTCCCGCCAGTGGGCGTCCCGGAAGGAGATCCCGGTCTCGTCGAGCAGGGTGAGCCGGGAGGCTCGGGACACGATGAGGTCGACGCTCTCCCCGGCGGCGAGCAGCGCGCGCAGCACCGAGGCGGCATAGGGGGTGCCGGAGGCGCCGGAGACCCCAACGATCCAAGGCGTACGCCGCGTCTCTCCTGGCTTGACTGGGTTCACGCCCCCGAGCCTATCCGGCGTCGCAGGGTGGGAACCGGTCAAGGGTGGTCGGGCGTTCACCGGAGGGGACGAGCGAGTGGCGGGGGGTGCCATGTCGGAGACAAGGCCGGAATGGTCCCGGGGCGACCGGGCGAGGACCGCGGCCAAGCTGATGGTGGGCTGGGTCGCGCTGCTGTGGCTGCTGGAAGTGGTCGACGTGACGAGCGGCCACGCGCTGGACCGCTTCGGCATCGTCCCGCGCGAGCCCGCCGAGCTGGTCGACGTCGTGCCCGCGGCCTTCGTCCACTTCGGCTTCGCCCATGTGGCCGCCAACAGCGTTCCGCTGCTGGTCATGGGCTTCCTCGCGGCCCTCGGCGGGCTGCGCCGGTTCCTCGCGGTCTGCGCGCTGATCATCGTGGCCGACGGTCTGGGTGTGTGGCTCATAGCCCCGGCGCACACCAACACCGCGGGCGCCTCCGGCCTGATCTTCGGCCTCTTCGGCTTCCTGCTGGTCACCGGCTTCGTGGAGCGTCGCCCACTCGGGGTCGTGGTCGGCCTGCTGGTGGGCGCGATCTGGGGCGGCACGATACTGGCGGGCCTCGCCCCGACCCAGTCCGGCGTCAGCTGGCAGGGGCATCTGCTGGGGCTGCTGGCGGGGGTGGCGGCGGCGTTCGTGCTGCGCCGCCGGGCGAGCGGACCGGCACTCAGGGCCGGGGGCGCGCTTTAGGGTCGACGGGGAGGTTGGCGGTGGGGATGGTCAGCTTGCCGAGCGGGGAGTCGACGGTGAGGTCGGGGCCGTAGGGGATGGTGTCGCGACCTCGGTAGCCGTCGGGGCCGGGGTTCCACATGGTGACGCACTGGCCCTTCAGCGGGTCCAGGACCAGGTAGTCGGCGATGCCCCGGGAGGCGTAACAGCGGGGTTTCGCCTCGTAGTCGCGGCGGATGCTGCCCTGGGAGACGACCTCGACGACGAGCTCGATGAGATCCGGTGGGTACGCGAGCTCGTTCCGGTCCGCCTCCGGCTCGGGGATCACGGCCAGGTCGGGACAGAGCTCGTTGTCCTCGTCGAAAGGGAAAACGACATCGCTGACGAGGTCCCACTCCGGGCCGAGCTGCGGGGCGAGGGCGTTCCACGCCTCGTAGATCGTGCCGGCGTGGTGCGCCCTGAGCGGGCACGCCACGACACTGCCCTCGACGATCTCCGTGCGGAATCCGGGGAACGCGTCCTCGAACCGGCTGAGCTGCGTGTGCAGGCGGGTCATGGACCGCACCGTATTCAGACGGTCAAGCCCCGAACCAAGAGATCCAGCAGCGCACACACGAACAGGGCAATCCCGATGAACCCGTTGACGCTGAAGAACGCCCTGTTCACGCGGGACAGGTCGTGCGGGCGGACGATCGAGTGCTCGTAGAGGAAGGCCCCGGCCACGATCAGCAGGCCCAGCCAGAAGAAGGTGCCCGCGTCCGTGGTGAGGGCGTACCAGACGAACAGGGCCGTCGTGACCGTGTGGCAGGCGCGGGCGCCCCAGATCGCCGCCGGGATGCCGAAGCGGGCCGGGACCGACATGACGCCGATCTCGCGGTCGGTCTCGACGTCCTGGCAGGCGTAGATGAGGTCGAAGCCGCCGATCCAGATGCCGACGGCGAGGCCGAGGATCACCGCGTCCCAGGACCAGGTGCCGGTGACGGCCAGCCAGCCGCCGACCGGTCCCATCGCCTGGGCCAGGCCCAGAATGGCCTGGGGGAAGTTCGTGAACCGTTTGCCGTAGGGGTAGACCACCATCGGGATCACCGCGATGGGGGCGAGGGCCAGGCACAGGGGGTTCAGCAGGGCCGCCGCGCCCAGGAAGATCACCAGGGCGATGAGGGCGCCCGTCCAGGCGTGGCGGACGGACATCGCGCCCGTGACCAGTTCACGCTGGGCGGTCCGCGGGTTCCGCGCGTCGATCTCGCGGTCGATGATCCGGTTGACCGCCATAGCGAACGTACGCAGGCCCACCATGCACACCGTCACCAGGAGCAGCCGGCCCCAGTGGATGTTCCTGTCGAGCTGGAACATCGCGGTGAGCGCGGCGATGTACGCGAAGGGCAGCGCGAACACCGAGTGCTCGATCATGACGAGGCGGAGGAACGCCTTCGTGCGTCCTGGCTGCGGAATCGCGGCGGAGGCGCTGCTCACAGTCCGTACTCCTTCCAGCGGCGGTCGACCTTCGCCGCCGTCTCAGGATCGGACTCCACCATGTCCGGCCAGCCGCCGTCGCGGGTGTAGCCCTCCTCGGGCCACTTCTTCGTCGCGTCGATGCCCGCCTTGCCGCCCCAGAACTGCTGGTAGGAGGCGTGGTCGAGGTGGTCGACGGGGCCTTCGACGACCGAGAGGTCGCGGGCGTAGTCCGTGTTGCCGAGGGCCCGCCAGGCGACCTCGTGCAGGTCGTGGACGTCGCAGTCGGAGTCGACGACCACGATCAGCTTGGTCAGGGACATCATGTGGGCGCCCCAGATCGCGTGCATCACCTTCTGGGCGTGCTTGGGGTACTTCTTGTCGATCGAGACGATCGCGCAGTTGTGGAAGCCGCCGGCCTCGGGCAGGTGGTAGTCCACGATGTCCGGGACGATGATCTTGAGCAGCGGCAGGAAGAAGCGTTCCGTCGCACGGCCCAGCGGTCCGTCCTCCGTCGGGGGCCTGCCCACGACGATCGACTGCAGCAGCGGCCGGCGGCGCATCGTCACGCAGTCGATCTTCAGCGCGGGGAAGGGCTCCTGCGGGGTGTAGAAGCCGGTGTGGTCCCCGAAGGGCCCCTCCGGCAGCATCTCCCCCGGCTCCAGCCACCCCTCCAGCACGACCTCCGCCTGCGCCGGCACCTGCAACGGCACCGTCTTGCAGTCCACCATCTCGATCCGCTTGCCCGCGAGGAACCCCGCGAACAGGTACTCGTCGATGTCACCGGGCAGTGGCGCGGTGGAGGCGTAGGACACGGCGGGCGGGCAGCCGAAGGCGATCGCGACCGGCAGCCGCTCTCCCCTTCTCGCTGCCACCTGGTAGTGGTTGCGGCTGTCCTTGTGGATCTGCCAGTGCATGCCGATGGTGCGCTTGTCGTGGCGCTGGAGGCGGTACAGACCGAGATTGCGTACGCCGCTCTCCGGGTCCTTGGTGTGCGTGAGCCCCAGGTTGAAGAAGGAGCCGCCGTCCTTGGGCCAGGTGAACAGCGCGGGCAGCCGCTCCAGGTCGACCTCGTCGCCGTGCAGCACGACCTCCTGCACCGGCGCGTTGTCCGACTTCACCTTCTTCGGCGGCACGTGCGTCATGGAGCCGAGCTTCCCGAAGGCCTCGCGGACGCCGACGAACCCGTGCGGCAGCTCGGGCTTGAGCAGCCCGCCGATCTTGTCGGAGATGTCCGCGTAGGACTTGAGCCCCAGGGCCTTCAGCAGCCGCCGGTCCGTCCCGAACACGTTCATCGCGAGGGGCATCGAGGACCCCTTCACGTTCTCGAAGAGCAGCGCGGGACCGCCGGACTTCTGTACGCGGTCGACGATCTCCCCGACCTCGAGATACGGATCGACCTCAGCCTTGACGCGCTTGAGGTCGCCTTCGCGCTCCAGCGCCCTGAGCAGGGAACGAAGATCGTCGTAAGCCATGGGGTCAAGTATCCCCGAGCGGCTACCCTGGCCCTGAACCCGGGGGCCGTGCCCCCGGTCCCGACGACCGTTTCGCTGGAGAGGACCCATGCTCCGGGTGCTGATGTTCCTCGTGCCACTCGCGCTGAGCGTGTACGCGTTCATCGACTGCATCAGCACGAAGGAGGACGACATCCGCCACATGCCCAAGCCGCTGTGGGCGATCCTCGTGCTGGTGTTCCCGCTGGTCGGCTCGATCTCCTGGCTGATCGCGGGCAAGAAGCGCAGCCCGGCCGCCGAGGGGTGGGGCGGTGTACGGGACCGTCAGCGCCAGCGCCGGCAGTGGGTGGCTCCCGACGACAACCCCGAGTTCCTCAAGTCGCTGGACGAGGACGACGACAAGAAGCGGGACGACGGGCCGAAGCGCGACGAACCCTGACCGGGACCGGCTCCGCGGCCGTGCTGATCCACTGCCGCATCACCCCGTCACCTCCCCGGCACCCCCTCCGCCACCAGTTTCCCTCCCCCCGAGCCGCCCTCGGGCCCCAGGTCGATCAGCCAATCCGAGGCGTGGACGACGTCGAGGTTGTGCTCGATGGTGATGACCGAGTGGCCGGTGTCGACGAGGCGTTGGAGTACGGCGAGGAGGCGGGCGGTGTCGGCCGAGTGGAGGCCGGTGGTGGGTTCGTCCAGGAGGTAGAGGGTGCTGCCGGCCGCCTTGCGGCCCAGTTCCTTCGCCAGTTTCGAGCGAGGCGCTGGAGACCCTGGCCGAGACACCCCCTGCCGAGCTGCCCCGCTCCGGGCTGCGCATCGGCGAGGTGGCCGCGCTGCTCGGCGTACGGACGTCGGCACTGAGGGTGTGGGAGGCGGCCGGACTGATCGCGCCGGAGCGGGAGCGGGGCACGAGGTACCGCGTCTACCGACCCGCCGACGTCCGCGACGCCCGGCTGATCCACACCCTGCGCCGCAGTCACTACCTGCTCGACCAGATCCGCCCGGTCCTGGACGGCCTGCGCCGCGAGGGCAGCCGCGAGGCCCTGCGGGCGGCGATCGCGGCGCGCGGCGAGGCGCTCACGGCGCGCACCCGGGCCATGCTGTCCGGCGCGGGCCACCTGGACGACTACCTGGTGTGCACCGGACAGTGAGAGACATGGATCTCCTGGACGAGGCGACCGCACGTACCTGGCTCGGTACCGCCGTCGCCGAGGCGCGTGCCGGGCTCGGCGAAGGGGGCATCCCGATCGGCGCCGCTCTCTACGGACCCGACGGGGCCCTCCTCGGACGCGGGCACAACCGGCGGGTGCAGGACGGCGACCCGTCCCTGCACGCGGAGACGGCGGCCTTCCGCGCGGCGGGCCGGCAGCGGTCGTACCGGGGTACGACCATGGTGACCACGCTGTCGCCGTGCTGGTACTGCTCGGGGCTGGTGCGGCAGTTCGGGATCGCGCGGGTGGTGATCGGGGAGGCGGTCACGTTCTCCGGCGGACATGACTGGCTGGCCGAGCACGGTGTGCAGATCGTGCTCCTGGACGACCCCGGGTGCATCGGGATGATGCGCGACTTCATCAAGGACAATCCGGCACTGTGGAACGAGGACATCGGTGACATCGGTGAGTAACCCACGAATCCCCACGATCGACCTCGGGCCCTGGCTCGAAGGCGACCCCGAGGCGCGCGGGGCGATCGCCCGGACCGTCGACGAGGCCCTCCGGACCGCCGGCTTCCTCCTGGTCACCGGGCACGGTGTGGACCCGGTCCTGCGCGCCCGGATCCGGGAGGTGGCCCGCGCCTTCTTCACCCTCCCGCCGGACGTCAAGCAGCCCTACGCCGTGAAGGTCGGCGGCCGCGGCTGGCTCGGCCCCGGTGCGGAGGCCAACGGCTACTCGGAGGGGACCGAGACCCCGCCGGACCTGAAGGAGTCGCTGAGCTTCGCGACGCACGAGCCCTTCGACGACCCGGTGATCAACGCCGAGTGGTACGCGCCGAACGTGTACCCGGCCGAGGTGCCCGAACTGCGGGAGCTGTGCGAGGAGTACCTGGCGCGGATGGCCGAGCTGGAGAAGGAGCTGCTGTCCCTGCTCGGCTACGCCCTGGGCCTCGAACCGGACTTCTTCTCACGGCACATGGACCACCCGACGTACGGCTTCAACATCAACTGGTACCCCGGCACCGAGGTCGTCGGGGAACCGGCGCCCGGTCAGTTCCGCATCGGGCCGCACACCGACTTCGGCACGGTGACGATCCTCGACCGGCAGGTGGGCAAGGGCGGGCTGCAGGTCTACACGGACCCTGCGGACGGAGGCGTCGGGTGGGAGGACGCGCCGTACGACCCGGACGCCTTCACCATCAACATCGGGGACCTGATGGCCCGTTGGACCGGTGACCGGTGGCGGTCGGGCCGGCATCGCGTACTGCCGCCGCCCGCGGACGCGCCCGCCGAGGAGCTGATGTCCCTCGTCTACTTCGGGGAGTGCACGCCCGGGACGCTCGTGGAGTCCGTGCCGGCGCCGGTGGGGCGGGTGGCGTACGCGCCGGTCGACTCGCATGTGTATCTGCGGGAGAAGCTGGACTCGATCTCCGTCGGCTGACCACGTCTGCTGATCGCAGCGAACCGTTTCTGAGTAAGGGTTGCCTCGTTGGGCGAGATACCACCCTTTCGGGTGTGTCCCCCGCCGCGAATGGAGCCGCCCGTGCGAATGACCGACATCCAACGCTGCGAGGTCCGGCCCGGACGTCTCGTCGAATGGACGCTCAGCCCGGCGACCGTCGCGACGGCGGCGGGCCTGCCCGAGGACTCCAGGCCGCCTGCGTATGTCCAGGAGTCGCATCTCAGGACGGTCCACTCCGTGCGTGAGGACGACGGCCTGTTCCTGCCCACCTGGCTCGGCACGGCGTTCGACATCCCGGGCCGGGTCGATCTCGACGCACTGGAGGACGCGCTGCACAGCTGGACGCTCCGGCACGAGACGCTGCGCAGCGGCTTCCGCTGGACCGGTGGCGAGATGCACCGGTTCACGGTCGACGCCGAAGCCGTGTCACTCCACCGCGAGGTGGTGGGCAACTTCCCCAGCGCGCCGGTACTGGTCCGCTACCTGCAGGACCGCTTCGATACCGCGGCGTACGCGCTCGGCTGGCCGAACTTCATCTACACGGCGGTCGTCCGGGAGGACTGCACCAGCGTGTACATGGCCTTCGACCACAGCAACGTCGACGGCTACTCGATCATGCGTATCCCCGCGGAGATCCACGACCTCTACGCGGCGCGCCTCGGCGGTCGCACTCTGGAGCGGGCACCGGCCAGCAGTTACGTCGACTTCTGCGAGATCGAAAGGGAGGAGGCGGACCGGATCGACGACGACCACGCGATCGTCGCTCGCTGGCGGGAGTTCATCGACCGATGCGACGGACAGCTGCCGAACTTCCCCGTCGACCTGGGCCTGGAGGCCGACGGCCTGCAGGCCCAGAAGCTCATGTGCGAGATGCTCGTGGACGCCGAGGCCGCCGCCGCGTTCGAGGCCTACTGCCGCCCCTACGGCGGAAGCCTGGTCGGGGTGCTGGCCGCCACGAGCCTTTTCGTCCACGAGATCGCCGGACAGTCCGTCTACCGCACGGTCGTGCCGTTCCACACCCGGGACAGGGCCCAATGGTCGGACTCCGTGGGCTGGTTCGTCGGCGCCGTACCGATCGAGATTCCCGTGTCGGCCGCACCCGACTTCCGCAGCGCCCTCAAAGCCGTGCGCACCGAACTACGGACCAACAGGCCGCTCGCCCGTATCCCCCTCGCCCGGGTCCTGGACCTGCTCGGCTCGGACTTCCGCCCGACGTCGCCCGATCTGTACTCGGTGGTGTCGTTCCTCGATGCCCGGGGCATCCCCGGATCCGCCCGCTGGACCGACCTGAAGGCGTACGGACTGGGCAGGGTGACGTACGGCGACAAGGTCTACGTGTGGTTCAACAGGCTCCACGAGGGCGTGTGGTTCACCTGCCGCTACCCGGACACCGAAGTCGCGTACAAGAACATGCGGCTGTACGTGGAGCGGCTGCGGGACATCATCGCCTCGACCGTTTCGTCCTCGCTCCGACAGTTTTCGTGACCCGACGGACATCACGCGATCCAGTCCACCTGCCGCCGGCGTCGTAGCGGTCGTGGGCCCCCTGCGAGAGGGGGTCACGGGCTCGCTTCGCATACGTCGATCAGGCGCTCGAAGCGCGCCCGCCACCGCTGCTCCGACTCCTCCCCGCCCCGGAACTCATGGGTGAAGCGCAGGGCGCTGCCCTCGTCCCCGTCCCGCTCCAGATGGAACCGGAGCCGGCCGCCGCCCTCCAGGGTGTACTCGGCGACCCGCTCCACGTCCCACGCGGTGACCCGCCCGGATCCCATGTCACGCAGCGTGACCGCACCGCCGAGCCGGGGCTCCAGGACGTCGGCGGGTGTGAACCACGCCGCGAGGCCGTCCTGGGTGGCCAGCGCCGGCCAGACCGTCTCCATGCGCCGGGGCAGCCGCACGAGGAAGTGCAGGATGTGCGTGTTCCCGTGGGCCTGGCTGGTGCCCTGTTCGATGGAACCGGTCATGACACCAGCCTGACTCCGCCGGGGGCGATGCGCGACCCTTACGGCCGCTGACCTGCGCGGTGGTCAGACCCCGGCGTACGAGTGCTTGCCGGAGACGAAGATATTGACGCCGTAGTAGTTGAACAGCCAGCAGCCGAAGGCGATGAGGGCCAGGTAGGCGGCCTTGCGGCCCTTCCAGCCGGCCGTGGCACGGGCGTGCAGGTAGCAGGCGTAGGCGACCCAGGTGATGAAGGACCAGGTCTCCTTGGGGTCCCAGCCCCAGTAGCGGCCCCAGGCGTCGCCCGCCCAGATGGCGCCCGCGATGATCGTGAAGGTCCACAGCGGGAAGACGGCGGCGTTGACGCGGTAGGAGAACTTGTCGAGGGACGCCGAGGCGGGCAGCCGGTCGAGGACGGAGTTCGCGAAGCGACCCGGGGTGCCGCCGTTCGCCAGCTTGTTCTCGTACGAGTCCTTGAACAGGTAGAGCAGCGTGGAGACGGCTCCGACGTAGAACACCGCGCCGCAGAAGATCGCCGTGGAGACGTGGATGTACAGCCAGTACGAGTGAAGGGCGGGAACCAACTGGTCACTGGCGGTGTACAAGACAGTGACGGCGAGGCCGAGATCGAGGAGGACCGTGGTGATCAGGAACAGCCCGAGCCAGCGCACGTTCTTCTTCAGCGCCAGCAGCGAGAGGTACACACCGACGGCGACCGTGGAGAAGGTGATGTTGAACTCGTACATGTTGCCCCACGGCGCCCGCTCCACCGAGAGAGCCCGTGTCAGCACCCCGCCGAACTCGATCAGGAAGGCGAGGACGGTGAGGGAGATGGCGATACGCCCGTAGAGGTCGCCCTGTGCGTCCCCGCCGTGTGCGCCGGGCCCGTCCGGCACGTCCCGCTGCCCGGCCGTGGCCCGCACGACGACCTTCGGCCGCTCCAGTACGGCGGTGGAACCGCCCTGCTTCACAGTGACGGCGGGCGCGGCGGCCTTCTTGGCCTTGGCCGGGGTGAGCGCGGCGGCCGTGCGGCCGACCTTGCTGCGGCTGCCGAGGAGCCATTCGGCGATGTACGCGAAGAAGGCCAGGGTGTAGACGGCCATCGACGAGTAGATCAGCGTGTTGCTGATGTTCGCGAGGTTTTCGTTGGTGGCGGCGGCCAGCTCGGTCGCGGCGGCGAGAGTCACTTGGTCTCAGCCCCTTCGGCGGGTGCGACTTGGGGGTCGGGGGAGGAGGGATCTGCGGGTTCGTCGTCGGGGTCGGGTGCCCCCGGCGCCTGGTCGTACAGGATCCCGGCGAGGTCGCCGAGTTCCTCGGGGACCTTGGCGGACTCGCTGCGGCCGAGGCCGGCCATCTCGACGACGGTGACGCCGTCGGGACCGGTGGTGGCCCGCACCCACACGCGGCGGCGCTGGATGAACAGGGAGGCGGCGAGGCCGAAGATCGCGGCTACGGCACCGGCGAGCGCCCAGCCGCTGCCGGGCTGGCGGGCGACCTGGAAGCCGGCCCACTCCTTGATCTCCTTCTCGAAGGTGATCGAGCCGGCGCCGTTCGGGAGCTTCATGGTCTCGCCGGGCTTCAGGTTCTCGCGGAGCTGCTCGCCCTTGGAGTTCTTGAAGCCCTTCAGCTTCGTCTTGTCGAGCTGGTACACGCTCTGCGGGAGCCCGGCGTTGACACCGAGGCTGCCGTGGTAGGCCTCCAGGTTCAGCACCGGGTTCAGCAGCGCCGGGAACTGCGAGACCACCGCGGTGCCGGGGCCGCCGTAGGACGGCAGGAAGAAGGCCTGGAAGCCGAGCTGGTCCCACTTGCCCTCGGCGTCCCGGTAGCCGTCCATGACCTTGATCGCACCGGTGGAGGTGACATTGCCGTCGAGTGGAAGGAGGGGGACGGCATCGCTGTAGACGACGGTGCCCTTGCCGTCGCGGACCGTGATGACGGGGGCGTAGCCGTGGCTGACGAGGTAGACCTTCGAGTCGCCGATCTCCAGCGGCTCGTTGACCTTGACGGTGGTCTTCCGGTCCTTGCCGTCGGCGCCCGCGCTGTAGGTGAGGTCGGCCTCGTAGGTGCGCGGGGTGCCGCGGTTGGGGCCGGTCGCCTCGTAGGTGCCCTTGAAGTCCTTGAGGGTGAAGCTGAACGGGTCGAGGTCGTCCTGCGTGAAGAGGCTGCCGGACTTGAAGTCGTCGTACTGGGTGAGGGTGTTGGAGAACCCGTCGCCCTCGACGATCAGCTTGTTGCCCTCGGACTTGAACAGCTGGCCCCAGGCGAAGGCGATCAGCATCACGATCAGCGCGATGTGGAAGGCGAGGTTGCCGACCTCGCGCAGATAGCCCTTCTCGGCGGCGACGGCGTCACCGGCCAGGTGGGCACGGAAGCGGCGCTTCTTCAGCAGGGCGAGCGCGGCCTCGCGGACCTGCTCGGGCTCGGCCTCGGTGCGCCAGGTGGTGTAGGCGGGCAGCCGGGTCAGGCGCTTGGGGGCGCCCGGCGGGCGGCCGCGCAGCTGGCCGACGAACTGCCAGGTGCGCGGGACGATGCAGCCGATGAGGGAGACGAACAGCAGGATGTAGATCGCGGAGAACCACACCGAGCTGTAGACGTTGAAGAGGCCGAGCTTGTCGTAGACCGGCGCGAGCGTCTCGTGCGCCTGGCGGAACTCGGCGACCTTCGTGTCGTCGGTACCGCTCTGCGGGATGAGCGAGCCTGGGATCGCGCCGAGCGACAGCAGCAGGAGCAGCAGCAGCGCGACCCGCATCGAGGTGAGCTGGCGCCAGAACCAGCGGGCCCAGCCGATGACGCCGAGGGAGGGCAGGCTGGCGATCTCCTCGGCGGGGGCGGTGGAGAGCTGGGAGCCGGCGGCGCCCAGGTCCTCGTCGCCGGCGGCCGGGGTCGGCTCGGTTGTCGTCTTGCTCATCGATCAGATCCCCACAGTGAAGCCGTCGGACCAGACCTGCATCTCCTGCACGATGCGGTCCCACGCGCCGGTCAGCAGCAGCACACCGGTCACGATCATCATGGTGCCGCCGATGCGCATCACCCAGACGTAGTGGCGCTTGACCCAGGCGAAGGCGCCGAGTGCCTTGCGGAAGGCTACTGCGGCGAGCACGAAGGGCACGCCCAGGCCGAGGCAGTAGGCGACGGTCAGTATGGCGCCGCGGCCGGCACTCGCCTCGTTGTAGGAGAGCGCGATCACGGACGTCAGGGTCGGGCCGATGCACGGCGCCCAGCCGATGCCGAACAGCGCGCCGAGGACGGGGGCACCGACCAGCCCGGCCGCGGGCCGCTTGTGGAAGCGGAACTCCCGCTGGGTCAGCCACGGCATCAGGCCCATGAAGAAGACGCCCATGGCGATCATGAGCACGCCGAGCACCTTGGACAGGACGTCCTTGTGCTCCTGGAGGCTGTTGCCGAAGTAGCCGAACAGGGCCCCGGTGGAGACGAACACGGCGGTGAAGCCGAGCACGAACAGGGAGGCGCCCATGACCATCCGCCCGCGCCGCGCCTCGGCCAGATCGGTGCCGGCGACTCCGGTGACGTACGACAGATAGCCGGGGACGAGGGGCAGGACGCACGGGGAGAAGAAGGAGACGAGACCGCCGAGCATCGCGATGGGCAGGGCGAGCAGCAGGGCGCCGCTCAGCACCGTCTCGTTCGGGCCGGCGGCCGCGGCGAGCGTCGTGAGTGCGCTCACGTCACTTCTCCGCGAGGACGGGCTTGAGCATGCTGCGCAGCGTCTCCTCGCTGAGGGGCGTCAGCGCACGCGCCGCGATCCCGCCCTTCCGGTCGATGACGAGGGTGGACGGGATCGCCTGCGGGTTGAGCGTGCCCTTCTCGAAGCGGAGCATCTGCTTGCCCGTGGGGTCGTACAGGCTGGGGTACGTGACCCCGAACTCCTTCTCGAAGGCCTTCGCGGGGGTGGTGCTGGTGTCCCGGGTGTTGATGCCGACGAACTCGACACCCTGGCCCTTGACGTCGTCGTAGACGGTCTGGAAGTTCTTCGCCTCGGCCCGGCACGGCGGGCACCACGACCCCCACACGTTGACGACGAGGATCTTGCCCTTGTAGTCGGCGGTGCTGAGCTGCTTGCCGTCGATGGTCTCGCCGGAGAGCTCCGGCGCCGTGGTGCGCTTGCCCTGCGCGACCGTGTCGATGCCGTTGCTGCCGGGGACGAAGTTGGTGTCACCACCACCGCCCGACAAACCGCCCGAACTGCACGCGGACAGGGTCAGCGCGGTGACCGCGGCTGTGGCGGCGAGCAGAACGGTACGGCTGCGGTTCGAGCGCAGGGGGGCACGGCTGGCGGCACTCATGTGAAAAGTTTCGCATGTCCGTTCCGGGGATCTTGCGCACCCCCCTTGCGGACGGAAACCCGCATTTCAGGCGGCGTTCGAGGTGCTCCCCGAGGACGGCGTTCCGGTGCTCGCGCCGGTGTCCTTCAGGAACTCCTTCCAACCCCCGAGCGGCTGCTGCCCCTTCCCCAGCGTCCGCAGCTTGGCGAGGACTTCCGGCTTCTGTACGTCCATCCAGTCCACGAACTGCCGGAAGGAGACGAGCCGTACGTCGCCACCCTTCTCCTTCTCCCGCGCGATGTGCTTGAAGGCCTCCTCGACGGCGTCCATGTAGATGCCGCCGTTCCACTGCTCGAAGTGGTTGCCTATGAAGAAGGGTGCGCGGTTTGTCTCATATGCCCGCTTGAAGCCCGCTATGTAGGACCCGGCGGCCTGCCGGCGCCAGCCCGGGTAGTTGTGGGCGGGCGCGTTGGTCGAGTTGACCGACTGGTTGGCGAGCATGTTGTAGTCCATCGAGAGGACCTCGAAGCTGTGGCCGGGGAACGGTATTCCCTGCAACGGCAGGTCCCACAGCCCCTGCTTCTTCTGCGGCCACACCTGCAGGCCGCCGGACGAGGAGGCGTCGTAGCGCCAGCCGAGCTCACGGGCGGTGGGCAGCAGGTTGTCCTGGCCGAGGAGGCAGGGGGTGCGGCCGCCGACGAGTTCCTTGTCGTAGTCGAAGGGCAGGGAGGGCAGGTCGGTCCACCCGGAGTTCGTCCGCCACTCCTTGACGAAGGCCTTGGCCTGGTCGATCTCGCTGCGCCACTGCTTCGGCGTCCAGTTGCCGACGGTGCCGGTACCGCCGCAGAAGTGGCCGTTGAAGTGGGTGCCTATCTCGTGCCCTTCGAGCCAGGCACGCCGCACGTTCGTCAGCGTGTCCTTGATGTGCCCGTCGGTGAGGTAGCCGATGTCGGAGGCGCCGCGCGGGTTGTTCGGGGGGTCGTAGAGCCGCTTCTTCGACTCGGGCAGCAGATACAGCCCGGAGAGGAAGAAGGTCATGGACGCGCCGTGCTCCTTGGCGAGGTCCAGGAAGCGCGGGAAGAGGCCGTTGCCGACCTCACCGGCCCCGTCCCAGGAGAAGACGACGAACTGCGGCGGCTCCTGGCCGGGCTCCAGCGGTTCGGGCTTGCCGGGCTGGTGGGGCTGCTTGCCGGTGTAGGAGGTGGAGCCGTCGCCTATGGGGCGGGCACGGTTCGCCTGCGTTCCGGGCTTGTTGTCCGCGCCGTCGCCGGAACCTCCGGTGGGGTTCGACCCATCTGACGAGGTGAGAGTGGAGCATCCCGCGAGTCCGACGGCGGCCGCCGTACCGACACCGAGCCCGATAACTCCCCTTCGGCTGAAGTTGCCCATGACTGCCCCATCCGTCGTGCTTGCCTGGTGGTCACCCAGTCAGAGGGCACGACGAACGGGGAGGTTCCTCCGGATCACGGAGGATTGGCAACAAATGTCACAAAAGCGTCTTGGGTGCCGAACGTGACTTGGGCGCCGAACGTGTCGTTGGCGCCCGACACGCCTCAGGCCCCGAAGGCCTTGTCCTTCCCCTTCACCGGCTTTGCGCCGGCGCGGAGATGGGCGGGCACGAGATCGATGGCGGGCTCGGTGTACCCGACGGCCACGATCCTGTCGCCCTGGTACGTGAACGTCGTCAGGGACGCGAGCGTGCACTGCCGTCTGCGCGGGTCGTGCCACAGCCGCCGCTTCTCGACATAGCTCCGCACGATCCAGATCGGCAGCTGATGACTGACCAGCACGGCCTCGTGCCCACGCGCCGCGTCCTTGGCGGAGTCGAGCGCGCCCATCATGCGGACGACCTGGTCGACGTACGGCTCACCCCAGGACGGCCTGAACGGGTTGACGAGGTGCTTCCAGTTCTCGGGCTTCTTGAGGGCGCCGTCGCCCACGCCGAAGGTCTTGCCCTGGAAGACGTTGTCGGCCTCGATGAGCCGCCCGTCGGTCGCGAGGTCCAGCCCGTGCGCCTTGGCGATCGGCGTCGCGGTCTCCTGCGCCCGCTCCAGCGGGGAGGCGCAGACGTAGGTGACGTCACGGGAGGCGAGATGCTCGGCGACCCGGTCGGCCATCTGCCGCCCGAGCTCGGAGAGGTGGTACCCCGCGAGACGGCCGTAGAGGATCCCGTCCGGGTTGGCCACCTCGCCGTGCCGCATGACGTGGACGACGGTGATGTCGCTCTCGCTGCTGCGGTTGATGTCGTCGCTCATGCCGCCGTGGCCTCCGCCGCCGCTCGGGCCGCCGCCGGGAGGGCGTCGGCGATCCGCTGGACGGCCTGCTCGTCGTGTGCGGTGGAAACGAACCAGGACTCGAAGGACGAGGGCGGCAGATAGACGCCCTGGGCCAGCATCGAGTGGAAGAAGGCGGTGAAGCGGAAGGACTCCTGCCGCTTGGCGTCCTCGTAGTTACGGACCTCCCGGTCCGTGAAGAAGACGGAGAACATGTTGGAGGCGTTCTGCAGCCGGTGCGCGACGCCTTCCTTGGTGAGGGCCTCGGTGACGAGGGACTGGAGGGTCTCCGACACCGCATTGACCTTGTCGTAGGCGGCCTCGTCGAGGAGCCGCAGCTGGGCGAGGCCGGCGGCGGTGGCGACCGGGTTCCCGGAGAGGGTGCCGGCCTGGTAGACGGGCCCGGCGGGCGCGAGGTGGGCCATGACGTCCGCACGCCCACCGAAGGCGGCGGCGGGGAAGCCACCCCCCATCACCTTGCCGAAGGTCATCAGGTCGGGCTTGACCCCGTCGATGCCGTACCACCCGGCGCGGCTGGTCCGGAAACCGGTCATGACCTCGTCGGAGATGAAGAGGGCGCCGTTCTTCCGGCAGGCGTCCTTGAGCCCCTCGTTGAAGCCGGGGAGCGGCGGGACCACGCCCATGTTGCCGGGCGAGGCCTCGGTGATGACGCAGGCGATCTCCCCGGGGTAGCGGTGGAACGCCTCGTGGACGGACTCAAGATCGTTGTACGGAAGGACGATGGTGTCGCCGGCCTGGGCGCCGGTGACGCCCGGGGTGTCGGGCAGGGCGAAGGTGGCGACACCGGACCCCGCCGCGGCGAGCAGCGAATCGACATGCCCGTGATAACACCCGGCGAACTTGATCACCTTGGACCGCTGGGTGAACCCGCGGGCGAGCCGGATGGCCGACATGGTCGCCTCGGTGCCACTGGAGACGAGCCGGACCTGGTCGACGGGTTCGATCCGGGCGACGATCTCCTCGGCGAGCGCGACTTCACCCTCCCCCGGCGTACCGAAGGAGGTGCCGCGGGAGACGGCGTCCTGGACGGCGGCGATGACCTCCGGGTGGGAGTGCCCGAGGATCATGGGCCCCCACGAGCAGACGAGGTCGACGTACTCGCGCCCGTCGGCGTCGGTCAGATACGGACCGGTGCCGGACACCATGAACCGCGGCGTCCCGCCCACGGCCCGGAAGGCGCGCACCGGGGAGTTCACGCCGCCCGGTGTGACGGCGGCCGCACGGTCGAACAGAGCCTGCGAGGCAGGCGCATCGTATGGATAGGGCGTTCCTGAAGAGGGCGCTTCGCTCATGACCTGCGACTACTCCGACCTTCTCTGACCTTCTCCGATGATCTCGGACTCCGGTTGCCAGTGACCTCCTCAGGGTAGGCCAGGGGGCGGCGACGGCAGTGGGCCACCGCTGCCCCGACGCCGGCTCTCCCGTGCGCCTCTGCTCCTGCGTTCCTCCGTCCGCCCCCTCCGCTCCCCCGCACCCCCTCCCCCTCCGGCCTCCTTCGCCCCGCCCCCCGCCGGGGATCTGCGAGACTGGTCGTGATACTCACAGCTCATGCGGGGCGTGATGGTCGGGGACTGAAAAGATCCTGCGGACAGGTGTTTCAGCGCACGTTTCGGCGGGCGGCCGTGGGGGAGGTCACTGACACGATGATCGGGTTGCGCGGCGGGGGCCACGCGTCCTAGAAAAGCAGTCGGGTGGAGATATGCATCGCGGTGGCGGACTGGGCGAGGGGACTGATGACCTGGGTCCTCGACGTGCCCGGCGGGGAAGGCACCGACGCGACGCGGAGGATTCGAACGAAGCACGTAAGGAACACGTAGTACCGGATATGCCGGGTGTACCTAATGAGTCAGAGCGGGCCGACCGACGCAGCGATCGCGATCGGCTGAGGGTGAGCAGGAATGGTGGTCGGGTGGGGGTGACGTACAAGTACTTCGGCGCGCCCGACGGTGCGACCGCGGCCCGCGTCCCGATCTCGATGCGCCCCGAGGAACTCGGCGGCGACGAGCTCGGCATGAACGGCATGTTCACCAAGATCAAGCCGGAGACGATGGCCGCGATGGTCCTGACGGGCATCGAAGGCGTCCCCCTGCACAAGGTCCCGCCGCTGGAGCTGGTCGTCCTGCACCCCGACTACGCGGTGGTCAAGCTGCCGATGACGGTGGTGGACCCGCTGCGGGGCATAGGAGAGGAAGCGGTCAGGGCGGCCGCGTTCATCTGGTCGACGGTGCCGGACCGGGGTGGGCCCCGGGACGCGTTCAATGTGTATCAGTTGCTGCACGAGTGGCAGGACTTCAGCCACCGCCTGCATGAGGCGGGGCATCAGCCGTATTGCCTTGTATGGCCCTGAGCTGGGGCTTGTCTCGGATTGGGCGGGGTTTCGGACCCCGCCTTCTTCATGTTCCCGGAGCCTTCATGCCGGCGTGAGCGTCGATCACCGCGAAGGGCGTCATGGGCGGGGTCTGCGGGCGTGGAGGACGAAGGCCGGGGGTGTGTTGCGCCATATGGTGCGGCTGGGGACGACTTCCTCGAAGCGGTCGGCCAGCAGCTCGCGGAACCGTCGGGCGGGGGTGAGGGGGACGGCGTGGAGGTAGGTGAACGCGGTGAAGGCGCCCGCCGGGGCGAGTACCGCGGCTGTCGCGTCCAAGAGCTGATGTTGGGTGGCGGAGGGAAAGATGGCCCAGGGCAGGCCGCTGACCACCACGTCGGCGCTCTCGATGCCGCGATCGTCCAGTAGGTGGCGCAGGTGGACGGCGTCGCGCTGGATCACCTCCGCCCCCGGGTGGCGGTGGCGCAGGCGCTGGGCGAGGAGTGGATCGATCTCGACGGCCAGGTGGCGGCCGCGCCCGCCGAGCCGGCGCTGGATCTCGGCCGTGAACGGTCCGGTGCCGGCACCCAGTTCCACCACGACGGGCTCGCCACGTTCGGGTACGGGGGCGCAGACCGCCTCGGCCAGGTGGCGCGAGCTGGGCGCGATGGCCCCCATGCGGGCCGGTGAGCGCACCCACTGCCGCAGGAACAGGGTGTAGTCGTTCGGTCCCTGCGAGGGCTTGCAGAGACGGCAGTGCCGGACTGATCGGTGCGCGGTGCTGGTGGTGCTGGTGGTCATGTAGATGCCCTTGTCTTCGTACCGCTCACTCGGTCTCGGCCAAGGCCGCGAGAATCAAGTCGCTGACGGCTTTGGTGGACACCGGGTTCTGGCCGGTGATCAGGCGACCGTCGCGCACGGCGTGCGGTGTCATCGGGACGGTGGGGCGCACGTACCTGGCTCCCTGCGCGCGCAATGCGTCCTCCAGCAGGAACGGCACCCTGCCCTTCACACCGGCCAGGCTTTCCTCGACCGTCGCGAAGCCTGTGACGGTGCGGTTCCGTACGAGCGGATTCCCGTCGGTGTCACGGAGGTTGATGAGGGCGTAGGCACCATGGCAGACCGAGGAGGCGATGCCGCCCCCGGCGTAGACGGCCTCGGCTGTTTCCCGCAGGTCGGTGCTGTCGGGGAAGTCCCACATGGTGCCGTGCCCACCCGTGAAGAAGATCGTGGAGTAGTCGTCCGGATCTGCGTCGGCAACGGAAGCGGTGGACTTCAGGGAGGTCATGAAGGCCGGGTCGGCGCGATAGGTGCGAACCGTCCGGTCGGCGAACAGCCGGCCGAGGCTTCGAGGGTCGAGCGGCACCTCGCCGCCGGCGGGGCTGACCACATCCACGGTGTGGCCGTCCTTGACCGCCTTGTCGTAGAAATGGACGAGTTCACCCAGCCAGAGGCCGGTCGGGTGCTTGCTCGCCCCGTAGGTGGCCTGGTTGGTCACCACCGCCAGAATCCTTCTCCGTGCCACTTCTCCCTCCTCTCCTCAGACCTGCTCGGTGGGGCGTACGAGGAGTTCGGCGACGGCCACGTGCCGGGGGCGGGTGACGATGTAGCCGACGGTGTCGGCGATGTCGCGGCTCTGCAGGCGGTCGATGTCGCCGAGGGCGGCGACGATGTGCTGCTGGATGACGTCGGGGTTGTGCGTGCGCAGTTCGGTGTCGACGCTGCCCGGCTCGACGACGGACACGCGGACGTGCTGGCGTGCCAGTTCCTGACGCAGTGCCTCGCTGAAGGCGCCGACGCCGAACTTGGTGGCGCTGTACACGGCGGACATGGCGTAGGCGTTGCGGCCGGCGAGCGAGCCGATGTTGACGATGTCGGCGACCTGGCGCGGCTGTTCGGCGGCGGCCTTGACCAGGTGGGGGACGGCCGCGTGAGCGGTGTACATCAGGCCCATCAGGTTGATGTCGATCATGCGCCGCCAGTCGTTCAGGTCCGCGCCGGGGGCGGGCCCGAGCAGCATGAGACCGGCGTTGTTGACCAGGATGTCCAGGCGGCCCAGGTTCTCCACGGTCCGCTCGACCGCTTCGGCGGCGGTCTGGGCGGTGGTGATGTCGGCGGGCACGGCAAGGGCCTTGCCGCCGGCGCCCGTGATTTCCGCGGCGAGGTCGGTGAGCCGGTCCTCACGCCGGCCGACCACGGCCACGGAGGCGCCCTCGCGGGCCAGCTCCAGGGCGGTGGCATGGCCGATACCGCTGGAGGCCCCGGTGACCAGGGCGACGGTTCCTTCGAGACGACGAGTCATGGTTCAAACCTTTCGATGAACGGCCACGTTGGTCGGGCCGTACGGATGAGGGAGACATGGCCCTCTTGGTGTGGGCTGTACCTGTTGGTGTGGGCCGTATGGGGGTGCGGGCCCCTCAGGACTGGGCCGAAGGCACAATGAGGAAGTGAGCATCAGCGGGCAGAAGACCACCGACACCACGCGTCGAGGGACCAAGGAGGACGGCGACCTGCCGCCCCGCGAACGCCTGGTCCGGGCCGCGTCACGCCTGTTCTATTACGAGGGTGTTCGCGCGATCGGCGTGGAGCGGCTGATCGCCGAGGCCGGGGTGACGAAGGCGACCTTCTACCGGCACTTCGCCGCCAAGGACGACCTGGTCGTGGCCTATCTGCTGACCAAGGACGCCTACTACAAGGAGGTGGCCGAACCGCTGGCCGCCGGGCACCCGCCCGCGGAGGCGCTCGACCTGATCTTCGAGGCGATCGCCGAGCATGCCCGCGAACGCGGCTTCCGCGGATCGCCGTTCCTGAACGCGGCCGCCGAATACCCGGACGCCGACCACCCGGTGCGCGCCCTGGTGACATCCCACCGCAACTGGATCCGCACTCTCTTCCAAGGGCTGCTCACCCGGCTCGGCCACGCCGACCCCGACTCGGCCGCCGGCGCACTGCTGATGCTGTACGACGGCGCGATGGCCGCTGGCTACCTGGACGACACGACGGCCGCCCACAAGACCTTGCTGGACGCGGTCCGACTGATCCGATCGGGAGACTGACCCCGTCGGGAGTGCGTGCAGCAGCGGTTCTGTTCGGGGCCCCGGCCGGGCCGGGGCGCGGATTGGCTTCATGGAACCCTTTGATCTCTCTTCGATGCGCACCGGTGACCCACTGGCAATCACGGGGGTAGGAAGACCGGTCGTTCTACCTCTCGAAGATAACCCCCTCGGCGTCCACACGCCACAGATCGGCCCACTTGTGGGCTCCGTCACCCGAACGCCGTCGACTGACGCGCCGCCCCGCAGTGATCGGCTTGCGCGCACACCTCTGCACTTCGCGCACCGTTCATCCCGCGGCCACACATCCAGGGCGGCGGCAAGTCCGTCGTGGTCGGCACAACGGAGAGGAAGCCCTTCATCGTGGCGATCACCGCCACGGGCAGCTCCGGGATCAACGCGGCCTACGCCGACGTCTGGAGCACGGCCACCGCCACAGGTTTCGGCTACCACGACAACCTGGGCTGCAAGGCCGTCAGCGCCACCACCGCCACCTGCTCGCTGAGCTTCGCCATGAACCCGGGCCGCTACGGACTGGAGAACGCGCAGGCGGGGGCCTGGCAGACGGGCTCAAGCCTGACGGCGCCACACCTTCGCGGGCACCACGACGACGGCCTCCGCGAAAGCCACCGGCGACTACGTCGACACCAAGTAGCCGGCTGACGCCGTGCACCGCCCGGTGCACGGCGTCAGCCGGTGACCGCCACGTCAGTCGCTGATGACCGGGCTGCGCCGGATCCACTCACCGCCGTGTGCCGCCCGGTGCATGAAGGCGGCGACGTCCGCCCGGCTGATCGACGGGTTGCCCTTCATCGGCAGGCGGTCGTCGGCGTGGTACGTGCCCTTGGCCGGGCCGTGGGTCAGCTTGGTCGGGAGGACGACGGTCCAGTCGAGGTCGGTGGAGCGGATGCTCTCGTCGGCGATCGCCTTGTCGGCGTAGAGCGACCGCAGCAGGGTGCTGTAGATCAGCTTCTGCGGGGTGCTCGACCAGTCGTAGGTGTGGCCGACGCCGAACGACGACAGCCACACAAGGCGGGATACGCCCGCTTCCTCCGCCGCACCGATCGCGGCCGCCGAGGCACGGGTGAAGAGGCCGTCGGCGCGCACCGAGTTGCCCCTGCCGAGGGCGGAGAGGATCGCATCGTGCCCGGCCGCGGCGGCGGAGACGTCGCGCGTCGATGTGGCGTCCGCGGTGATCGGCGTGACCCGGCCGGCCAGGTCGCCCAGGCCCGCCGGGTTGCGCACCAGGGCCGTGAGTCAACACGATGCAGCAGGTCGGCGGTTCACTCGGCACCGCCCTGCTCAACACCCTGTTCGCCGGCTCCCTCACCGACCACCTGGCCGGCAAGGACCCCAGGGACCCCGCGGTCCTCGCGCAGGCCAGTCTGGAGGGCTACTCCACCGCCTACTGGTGGTCCGCCGTCTTCTTCGCGGTCGGCCTGGTCGTCAGCGTGGTCCTCTACCGGCGCGGCGCACCCGCCCAGGACCCGGACGCGGCACCCGTGGTCCACATGTGAGGCCCGCCCCGGCCGAGGCCGCCCCGACCTCGCCGATCCGACGGACGGAACCCGGCGCGACACCCGAGCCGCGCCGGGTTCCTACCATGAGAGCCATGAAGGAGACCGTCAGCGCCATGAGGGAGACCGCCGAGCCCCCGATCCCGCCCGCGCCCGGGGCGGAGCAGTACCCGTCGCTCGCGCTCGTCAACAGCGTGATCGCGCTGCCGGGCGGGCAGTTCGTCGACTTCCTCGGCACTCCGGCCGCGGCGAACCAGTGGCTCGTCGAGCGTGACCTCGCGCCGGTCGACGCCGGCATGCGGGAGATGTGCGCCGCCCAGCTGCGTGCGCTGCGGGAACAGATCCGGTCGCTGTTCGACTCGCGGGTCGCGGCACTGCCCGCCCTCCCCGCCGCCCTGACCGCCGTGAACGACGCGCTGACCAGGGTCCCGACGGCCCCGCTCCTGAAGTGGGACGACAAGGACGGCCCGTACCGCGCGGCCCCGCACCCCACCACCGAGATCGTCGACCACGCCCTGGCGACCCTCGCCGCCGACGCCGCCGACCTCCTCACCTCCCCCGACGCCGAGCGCCTCACGGCCTGCGGCTCGGCCCCCTGCAACCGCTACCTGCTCCGGCACGGCCGCCGCCACTGGTGCTCCACCCGCTGCGGCGACCGCGCCCGCGCGGCCCGCGCCTACGCCCGTCGTACACGGCCCGAGAGCGGCTGACGGTCAGGGCGCCCCCGCCGGAGGGGGCCCTGGGTATACGGGGGGGTGCCCCCCGGCGGTCACACCCCGTCGATCCCGCCCAATCGATCCCGCCCAATCGATCACGCCTCGTCCGGACGCGCGCACTTGACAAGGAGGTAGCGGCCGGCGACCTCGTGCCCGCCTCGCGCCGCCTCACTTCGTACCGACAGCCCGCACCACAGTCACCGCCAACGTCCGCGCCACCTCCACCACTTCGGCGAGCGACACCCGCTCCCGCGCACTGTGCGCCACCCGGATGTCCCCCGGCCCGAACTGCAGCGTCGGGATCCCCGCCCCGGTGTACAACCGCAGATCGCTCCCGTACGGCGCCCCGCACTCCCGCAACCCCCCGGCTCCCACGGCGTCGGCGTACGCACCCCGGATCACCCCCGGCAGCGGATGCCCCTCCGGCAGCCGCCCGCTCGCGAACTGCCCGCCCGGCCAGGTCACGGTCGGCGGATGGTCCCGCAGCCATGGGTCATCGGCGCACGCCTGCGCGACGCACCGCTCGAAGGCCGCCCGCGCATCCGCCGGGTCCTCCCCCAGCCGTACCCCCAACCGCCCCTCGGCGACGAGCAGATCGGGCACGCTGCTCGCCCAGTCCCCGGCGCGTACGGTCCCCACCGACAGGGCGTAGGGGATCGGGTGGTCGGCCATCAGGGGATGCGGGTCCCGGTTCCGTTCGGTCTCCAGTCGGGCCAGTGCCCGGTGCAGCGGCACATACGCGTCGATCGCGCTCACACCCTGGTCGCGGGCGCTGCCGTGCGCCGCCTTGCCGGGCACGGCGATACGGAAGGTCAGCGCGCCGGCGTTTGCGGTGACGAGGGTGCCGCCGGTCGGCTCGGTGATGACGCAGGCGTCGCCCCGGTGGCCGCGCCGCAGCGTGCCGAAGGCGCCGAGGCCGCCGTCCTCCTCGCCCACGACGAAGTGCACCCCGACCCGCCCGCGCAGCCGCACCCCGGCGGCCCGTATCGCGGACAGCGCGGCGAGGTGGGCCACCAGGCCGGCCTTCATGTCACAGGCGCCCCGGCCGTGGACGACATCGCCGGTCACCCGCGGCACGAACGGATCGCCCTCCCAGGCGTCCGGGTCCCCCGGCGGTACGACGTCCACGTGGCCCTGGAGGACGAAGGTGGGTCCGTCGCCGCCGTCCGGCGTCACTCCGACGAGCCCCCAGGCCTCCTCCCGCTCCGCCTCCGCCCCCGGAAAGCCGGGATGCGCGCGCAGCGCGTCCAGGTCCATGGACCACAGGTCGACATCGAGCCCGAGCCTCTCCAACCGACCCGCCAGCAGATGCTGAAGCTCCGACTCGGCGGCGCTCCCGGTCACGCTCGGCACCGCGATCAGCTCCAGCAGCGTCCGCCCGATCCAGGCCTCGTCGATCTCCGCCAGGACGCCGCCCTCCACGTCATCCAGCACGATGCCGCTCCTCCCCTCGCCCACCGGTCACCGAACCGATAGTCACCCATACCCGGGGAGGTCGGGGAGCGGATGCCCTGAAGAGCCGGGAGCGATGGCCGAGGGAGAACCGGCGGCGACCACCCGTTGGAGCCGGCGGCGAAGCCGCCTACGCGGAGCCCCCCACCGTGAACCCGATCACCGCCCCGCCCCCGTCCCGCCGGAAGGCGAACGGCGCTCCCCCGTGTGACAGCGCCACCTCCCGCACGATGGACAGCCCGAGCCCCGACCCGGGCAGCGACCGCGCGTCGGCGGCCCGGTAGAAGCGGTCGAAGACCCGGATCAGGTCGTCCTCGGCGATGCCCGGCCCCCGGTCGAGGACCTCGACACGCACCGTGCCGGGGATGGCGGGACCGGCGACGTTGATCTCGATCGGGGCGCGGCCGTCCCGGTCGAACTTCGCCGCGTTCTCGACGAGGTTGGTCACCGCGCGCTGCAGCATCCCCGGCCGCCCGTCCGTCGTCGTCTCCCCGCTCGCGCGGACCACTATCCGCCGCCCGGTACGGCGCCGGGCCAGCCCCGCGACATCCTCGGCGATCTCGGCGAGGTCCACCCGCTGGACCGGCCCGGTGTCGGACTGCCCGGCCGCCAGGTCGACCAACTCGTTGACGAGATCGGTCAGTTCACGGGCTTCCTGGCCCAGGTCGGCCACCAGTTCGTCACGGGTGGCGGGAGGCAGCTCGTCGATACGGCGCAGCAGGGAGATGTTGGTACGCAGGGAGGTCAGCGGCGTACGCAGTTCGTGCCCCGCGTCCTGCACCAGGCGCCGCTGGTCCTCCTCCGACTGCGCCAGCCGCCCCAGCATGCGGTCGAAGGCCCGGCCCAGTCGGCCCACCTCGTCGTATCCGGTGACCGGCACCTGGATGCCGAGCCGCCGGGTGCGGGCGACGTCCTCGGCGGCCGCGGTCAGGACGACCAGGCGGCGGGTGATGCGCCGGGCCAGCCACCAGCCGAAGAGCCCCGCGAGCGTGACGACGGCCGCCATCAGCAGCAGGGTCCGCTGCTGCAGCGCCCGCAGCAGGTCCTCGGTGTCGCTGAACTCCTGGGCCACCTGCACCGCGCCCCGCCCGCCGCCGAGCGCGACGGTGGCGACGCGGTAGACGTCGCTGCCGACGCCGACGTCCTTGTACTGGACCATCCGCCCGGCCGTCGCGTCGGCCGCGATCCGCCGGTCGCCGGCCGTGACCGGCAGCCCCGGCCGGCCCGGGTCGACGACGGCACCGTCCGGGCCCAGCACCTGCACATCGGTGCGGGCGGGCCGTACGAGATCGTGTCCGGGCGCCGACGACGAGAAGTCCTCCGGCGTCATCGGCCGCTGTCGTACCTCGCCCCGCAGATCCTGCACGACCTCGTCGAACACGGACTCCTGGTCCACCCGCACCAGCCGCGCGGCGGCGGTGTACGACAGCAGACCGACCAGGACGGTGACCACGGCGGTCACGGCCGCGAACGATACGGCGAAGGTGGTGCCCAGTCCCGATCTGCGCCGCCCCGTCAGCAGCCGTTCGAGCCGACGGCGGACCGAGCCCACTCAGTCCTCCCGCAGCACGTAACCCACCCCGCGCACCGTGTGGATCAGCTGCGGGGCGCCGGGCTCGTCGAGCTTGCGGCGCAGATAGCCGACGTAGACGGCGAGGTTCTTGGAGCCGGGGCCGAAGTCGTAGCCCCAGATGCGGTCGTAGATCGTGGAGTGGTCGAGGACGATGCCGGCGTTGCGGACCAGCAGCTCCAGCAGCTCGAACTCGGTCCGCGTCAGCTCCAGCTCCCGCGCGCCCCGCCAGGCCCGCCGCGCCTGCGGGTCCATCCGCAGCCCGGCGGCCTGGATCAGCCGGTCGGACATCGCGGGCGTCCCGGGCGTCTCGGGGGCCTGCTTCGGTACGTCGACGGGGGCGCCGTTCACCTCACTGGTGCGGCGCAGCAGGGCGCGCAGCCGGGCGAAGACCTCCTCGACGTCGAAGGGCTTCACGACGTAGTCGTCGGCACCCGCGTCCAGGCCGGCGATCCGGTCCTGGGTCTCCACGAGCGCCGTCAGCATCAGGATCGGGGTGCGGTCGCCCTCGGCGCGCAGCACCCGGCAGACCTGGAGCCCGTCGATGCCGGGCATCATCACGTCCAGCACGAGCACGTCCGGCGGCGTGCGATGGGCCTGCGCCAGCGCCTCGACGCCGTCGGCGACCGCGGTGACCCGGTAGCCCTCCAGGGTCAGCGCGCGTTCCAGCGCGTTGCGGATGGCGCGGTCGTCTTCGGCGAGGAGAACAGTCTGGGACACGTGTTCATACTGCCAAGGCCTCCGGCGGTTGAGCCGTGATGAGGGGCATACGATCACCGTTCTTACTGGGCTCTCACCCTCACGGAGCCGCCTGGGGGCCGCCGCCCCCAGACCCCTGCTTCGGCCCTGAAGGGGCCTTGTCCTCAAGCGCCGGACGGGCTGGAAAGTGCCGCCAGCCGCTCGGCGAACGGCACCACCTCTGTCGCCACCCCGCTCTTCGCGGGCCGACTCTTCTCGGGCCGACCGGCCATCAACGCCACCAGCTCCTCCGCGGCCCGCTCGATCCGCCCGTCCAGCCCCTCCGCGCCCCAGTCCTCCGAGGCCGCGTACACCCCGGTCGGGACCACCACGGCGCGCAGATGGGCGAAGAGCGGACGCAGCGCGTGCTCCAGGACCAGGGAGTGACGGGCGGTCCCGCCGGTCGCGGCGATCAGCACCGGCATCCCGGTCAGCGCGTCCTTGTCGATCACGTCGAAGAACGACTTGAACAGCCCGCTGTACGACGCGGAGAAGACCGGCGTGACGACGATCAGCCCGTCCGCCGAGGTCACCGAGTCGATGGCAGCGGCCAGCCGCCGCCCCGGAAAGCCGTTGGTGAAGTTGTGCGCGATCTCCACCGCGAGGTCGCGCAGCTCGACGACCTCGACGACCTCCATGTCCACGTCGGACCGCCTGCCGACCGCCGCCGCCAGCCGGTCGCCCAGCAACCGCGTGGACGACGGCACACTCAGCCCCGCCGACACGACGACGAGCCTCATGCGACGGTCACCTCCTCGGACCCCTTCTTCGCGAGCAGGGAAGCGTGCGTGGGCGCGTCCGGCACCCCGGCGGGCCGCCCGGCCGCGAACTCCTTGCGCAGCACCGGTACGACCTCCTCGCCGAGCATGTCGATCTGCTCCAGGACGGTCTTCAGCGGCAGCCCGGCGTGGTCGACGAGGAACAGCTGGCGCTGGTAGTCGCCCGCGTACTCGCGGAAGGCCAGGGTCTTCTCGATGACCTGCTCCGGCGTACCGACCGTCAACGGCGTCTGGTCCGTGAAGTCCTCCAGCGACGGCCCGTGCCCGTACACCGGCGCGACGTCGAAGTAGGGCCGGAACTCGCGGATCGCGTCCTGGGAGTTGCGGCGCATGAAGACGTGCCCGCCCAGCCCCACGATCGCCTGCTCGGCCGTGCCGTGCCCGTAGTGCGCGTACCGGGTCCGGTACAGCTCGACCATCCGCTTGGTGTGGTCGGCCGGCCAGAAGATGTTGTTGTGGAAGAAGCCGTCGCCGTAGTAGGCGGCCTGCTCGGCGATCTCCGGCGAGCGGATCGAGCCGTGCCAGACGAACGGCGGTACGTCGTCCAGCGGCCGGGGCGTGGACGTGAAGCCCTGCAGGGGCGTACGGAACTTCCCCTCCCAGTTCACGACGTCCTCGCGCCACAGCCGGTGCAGCAGGGCGTAGTTCTCGACGGCGAGGTTGATGCCCTGCCGGATGTCCTGGCCGAACCAGGGGTAGACGGGGCCGGTGTTGCCGCGGCCCATCATCAGGTCCACCCGGCCGTCGGCCAGGTGCTGGAGCATCGCGAAGTCCTCGGCGATCTTCACCGGGTCGTTGGTGGTGATGAGGGTGGTGGCGGTGGAGAGGATCAGCCTCTCGGTCCGCGCCGCGATGTAGCCGAGCATCGTCGTCGGGGACGACGGCACGAACGGCGGGTTGTGGTGCTCGCCGGTCGCGAAGACGTCGAGCCCGACCTCCTCGGCCTTCAGCGCGATGGCGACCATGGCCTTGATGCGGTCGCGCTCGGTCGGCGTACGGCCCGTCGTGGGGTCCGGCGTGACGTCGCCGACGCTGAAGATCCCGAACTGCATGGTCGCTCACCCTCCAGGTTGTTGACCGTTCAACTATACCTGGAGAACGGAGACCGGCGGGGGACTATTCCCGGCCCGCCCGACACCTTCCAGCGCGGATCCCTGCCCGGGCGCTACTCGCGGCGCGGATCCCTGCCGGCGCTACGGCCATTGCGGATCCCTGCCGGTCCGCGCGAGCAGCCGCTCAAAGGCGGACGCGCCCTCGGCCTCCGGCACCGGCTCCCCGAACACACCCATCTTCCGGGCGGTCGGCGCCAGCTCGTCCACCGCGCCGGCCAGCTCCGCCACGACCGCCTCGTCGGCACCCGGGTAGTCCTGGCCCGTCGCCCGCGCCAGGTCCCACACATGCACGGTCAGATCGAGCAGCGCCATCGAGCCGACCAGCCGCGCGGGCATGTTCATCCCGCCGGTCGTCCCGTCCTCCGCGCCCGGCGCGGACCACGCCGCCACCAGCCGGTCCGCCTCGTCCACGAGCCGCTCCCGCCACTCGGGCCCCGCGGCGACCCGGTCGGGGGTCTCACCGAAGTCCGACGCCTCCTTCGCGGCCAGCCGCTGGAACTGGACGATCACCTGGAAGAGGTGGTTGACCAGGGCTTTCACGTCGTACTCGGCGCAGGGCGTGGGAGCGGAGAGGGCGGCATCCCCGATCCCCCGGACCACCGGAACGGCCCGCTCACGCGCCATGCCCAGCAGCTCACCGATGCCGTACGTCGTCACAGGGTTGGTGTCCATGCCCCGACCGTAGGTACATCCGGGGCTGCCCCTCTTGAAGAAACGCGACGTACGATCCGGCCATGGAGGCAGACGCACCCCGCCACGACACCCGCGGGATCGTCGACCCGTCCGGGCTGCTGAACCGCGTACGGTTCCGCCGCCACGAGCCCGCCGAGCCGCTGCGCCGGTACGTCGAGTGGTACTGGCTCATCGACTGGGACCTGCCCGAGCCCTACGCCTCCCATGTGGTCCCGCACCCGGCCGTCAACCTCACGTTCCAGTGGGACGAGGACGAGGGCGAGCCGTACGCCGAGGTCACCGGGGTCGCGCTCGGCCTGTACACCCGCAAGCTGACCGGACGAGGCCGGGTCTGCGGGGTGAAGTTCCGGCCCGGCGGGTTCCGGCCGTACGCCCCCGGGGCGCCGGTGTCCCGGTGGACGGGCGTGGCCCTGCCCGCCGAGGAGGTCTTCCCACAGGCCACGGGCGACGCCGCCCACACGATCGTCACCCCCGCCGACGACCACGCCCGAGTCGCCGCCCTCGACACCTTCCTCCTCTCCCTCCCCTGCGCCCCCGACCCCCAGGCCGACCTCGCCACGACCCTCGTCCAGCACATCCGCACCGACCGCACGGTGCGCCGCGTCGGCGACTTCGCGCAGGCACGGGGCCTGTCGGTACGGGCACTGCAACGCCTCTTCTCGACGTACGTCGGCGTCAGCCCCAAGTGGGTCGTCCTGCGCTACCGCATCCACGAGGCCCTGGACCAGGCCGCCACCCACACCGACATCGACTGGGCCACCCTGGCAACCGACCTCGGCTACGCCGACCAGGCCCATCTGATACGGGACTTCACGAGGACGGTGGGGGTACCGCCGGCGACGTACGCACAAGGGGTGCACTGACCCGACGTCAGCCGTCGCGGGCACCCACATGAGTGCGCCCACAGTCCCGCCTCACCTCGGGCAGCCGCACCCACCTACCTGCGGGCCTCCCGCCCCCACAGCCGGGGCTACCCGCGCCCCACCCACTCCGCTGCGGGCAGCCATGCCACTGGGGCGCCGCCGTCCCACAGAGGCGGCACCCCGCCGGCGCGGGCGAGCGCCCCAACCCGGCGCCGACACCCACGCCGAGCACCCCACCAGCACCGGCCCCCGCAGGCCACCTCACCCGACACCCCCTCACGGCACCAGCACCAACCGCCCCCGAACCCCACCCTCCGCAAGCCGCGCATGCGCCTTCGCCGCATCGTCCAGCGCGAACGTCTCAGCCACCCGAGTCGTCAGCACCCCGTCATCCAGCAACCGCACCAGCTCCGCCAACCGCGCCCCATCGGCACTCACCTCGACCGCCCCGGTCCGCACCCCCCGCACCGACCCGGGCTCCGCCTGCGGAATGACGCCGAGGTAGACGCCCCCGTCCCGCACCCATTCCAGGGCCGCCTCACCGAGGACCGCGGCGTCCAGCACGGCGTCGAAGCTCCCCGCCTCGACGCCCCCGCTCACGAACTCCCCCGCCCCCAGCGACCGTACGAACTCCTCGTCGCCCTCCCGGGCCAGCCCGGTCACCGATATCCCGCGGTGCGCGGCGAGTTGGACGGCGTACGCACCGACGGCCCCCGCCGCCCCCGTCACCAACAGCGACTGCCCCGGCGCCAACTCCAGCAGATCCAGCGCCTGTACGGCGGTCAGCGCGTTCAGCGGCAGCGTCGCCGCATGGACCGCGTCCACCGTCACCGGCGCCTTGGCGACGGCATCCGTGGGGACGACCACGTACTCGGCGTGGGTACCCACCGGCTTGACCATGCCGTAGTCGAGCGCCACCACCGTGTCGCCCACACTCCACGAACTGGCCACACCCACCGCGTCCACGGTCCCGGCGACATCCCAGCCGAGCCCGATCCGCTTCCCCGCACCCCCGAAGACCCCGGCCCGCACACCCGCGTCCACGGGATTCAGCCCGGCCGCCGAGACCTTGATCCGCACCTCCCGCGCACCGGGCTCCGGCACGTCGGTCTCCACGACCTCCACGACCTCGGGCCCACCGAACGAGTTCACCACTACAGCACGCACAGCAGCTCTCCTTGGCTTGTCAGCGTGTGGGACGCTCTCCCGTCCACTGCGAACAACCCTAGGAAGAGCTACTATCTCTCAGTAAGTAGTTACCTGAGAGTGCGTATGTACCCCGGAGGTGAGCCATGGCGACCAAGACCGCGGCACAGCGGCGCGAACAGGCCCGCATCGAGTACGACGCGTTCCTCAAGAGCTGCCCCACCAACCAGCTCCTGGATCGGATCAGCGACAAGTGGGTCAGCCTCGTCGTCGCCGCCCTCGCCACCGGCCCCATGCGCTACAGCGACCTCGGCCGCAAGATCGCCGGCGTCAGCCCCAAGATGCTGACCCAGACCCTGCGCTCACTGGAACGCGACGGCCTCCTCACCCGCAGCGTCACCCCGTCCGTCCCGGTCCGCGTCGACTACGAGCTCACCACGCTCGGCGACAACCTGGCCCGGCTGCTGACCGCGGTGAAGGACTGGGCGGAGACCCACTTCGACGAGGTGCGCGAGGCGCGCGAGCGCTACGACACCGAGGGCGCGGACACGGGCGCGGACGAAGTCAGGGCCCGTCAGAAGTAGTACGTGTCCCCCGTGTCCAACGCGAGCACACGCTGCCGCCCGCTCTGTTCACCGGTCTGACCACCCGCCTGCTGACCGCTCTGCAGCGTGTCGAAATCCACCAGCACCTCCGACGGCGCCCCCTGCAGCCGTACCCGCAACTCGACCCACTGCCCCACCCCGTCCGCGTCCGGCGCCCCGACCCGGCACATCAGGACCCGCGACTCCGCCCGCACACACCCCCGCGGCAGCTCCTGCAGGTCCGCCAGCGGCACCGACCAGCGCAGCCGTACCGTCACCTCCGCGTCCGCCGCCGCGTCCGGCTTGGGACGGTGCGGTGCGAACCGTACGTCGGCCAGCCCGGCGGACAGGAGCACCGACCCGTGATAGGCGAGCCCCTCCTCGGCCCCGCCCACCGCCCCGGCCTCCGGAGCCACCCCGCCGACCGCCGCCATCAGGGCCGCACCGCACACCGCAGCCACCCGCATCCGCCGCATACCGCCCACTCCTCACTCCATGTGGTCGTACGGATGTATCCCACGCGAAGCGCCCGGCAGGCGCCGTCCAACAGGTGACGCACCTCCTCACCGGCCAGGTGACGCACACTGGCTCCCATGCTCGTCCTGCGCTCCGCCGCCCTCTTCGTCGTCGCCGCCCTCTTCGAGATCGGCGGCGCCTGGCTGGTCTGGCAGGGCGTACGCGAGCACCGCGGCTGGCTCTGGATCGGCGCGGGCGTCATGGCCCTCGGCGCCTACGGCTTCGTCGCCACACTCCAGCCCGACGCCGCCTTCGGCCGCATCCTCGCCGCGTACGGCGGTGTCTTCGTGGCCGGTTCCCTCGCCTGGGGCATGGTCGCGGACGGCTACCGCCCGGACCGCTGGGACGTGACGGGCGCACTGATCTGCCTCGCGGGCATGGCGGTGATCATGTACGCGCCGCGAGGAAACTGACCCCCTCGGGGCTTTCGGCGGGCTCAGGTCGGCGGCAGCAGTCCGAGCTGCCCGAGGAAGTCCATCTCGTCGAAGTAGAGCCGGTAGTCGACGATGTGTCCGCTGTCGTCGACGGTGGCGAAGTCGACCCCGCGGATCCTGATCTCCTTCTGCGTCGGGGCCAGCGTCTCCCCCGTGGGCAACTGGATCGGCCCCGTGTTCCGGCCGCTGAAGAAGCCCTCGTCGATGGCCGTGTTGCCGACCTCGTACGAGTGCACCGACTCGTACGAGCCGTCGGGAACCGCCTCCGTCATCGCACGCCAGTACGTGGCGATGTCGTCGCGCCCGTGGAGCTCCCCGCCGTCGGGGGTGACGGCGACCGCGTCCTGCGCGTACAGCTCGGCGATGGTCTTGGAGTCCGCCGTGGTGATCGCTTCGGTGAGTCGGTCCATGACCTCACGTGCCTGTCCCATGATCCACCTCCCGTGGTGGAGGACCACCCCTCTCATTCTCCCACCACCCGCCTATCCTGGCCGGACAGGCTTTCGATCACGCCCGAGGAGCAGCCATGCCCACCGCCGCACCGTCCGCCGCCTCCCGCATCGCCGTCGTCACCGGCGCGAGCGGCGGAATCGGAGCCGCCACGGCACGACAGCTTGCCGCGGCCGGCTACCGGGTCGTCCTGACCGCCCGCCGCAAGGACCGCATCGAGGCGCTGGCCGAGGAGATCAACGCGGCCGGCCACTCCGCGGCCGCCTACCAGCTGGACGTGACCGACCGAGCCGCGGTCGACGAGTTCGCCCTTGCCTTCAAGACGATCGGCGTCCTGGTCAACAACGCGGGCGGCGCACTCGGCGCCGACCCCGTGGCCACCGGCGACCCCGCCGACTGGCGCTCGATGTACGAGACGAACGTCATCGGCACCCTGAACCTCACCCAGGCCCTGCTCCCGAAGCTGGACGCGAGCGGCGACGGCACGATCGTCGTCGTCTCCTCCACCGCCGGCCACGGCACCTACGAGGGCGGCGCGGGCTACGTCGCCGCCAAGCACGGCTCCCACGTCCTCGCCGAGACCCTGCGCCTGGAGATCGTCGGCCGACCGGTCCGCGTCATCGAGATCGCGCCGGGCATGGTCAAGACGGACGAGTTCGCCCTGACCCGCTTCGGCGGCGACACGGACAGGGCGGCGAAGGTCTACGAGGGCGTCGCCGAGCCCCTCACCGCCGACGACGTCGCCGACACCATCACCTGGGCGGTCACCCGCCCCAGCCACGTCAACATCGACCTCCTGGTCGTCCGCCCCCGCGCCCAGGCGTCCAACACGAAGGTCCACAGGGAGCTGTAGTGACGGACAGCGGCGAGGACAGCGCCCCGGCGGGCAAGGACCCGCACAACGAACGCCAGATGTGGTGGTGGCTCGGCTACTTCCTCTTCGGCATCCACATCGTGGCGTTCGTGATGATCTACGCGGTGACCCACGCTCCGAAATGAGGAGCGTGGGCCGGGGGCGTCAGCCCTTCACGCACACGACCTGCTTCAGCTTCGCCACGACCTCGACGAGGTCCCGCTGCTGATCGATGACCTGCTCGATCGGCTTGTAGGCGCTCGGAATCTCGTCCACGACACCGGAGTCCTTACGGCACTCCACGCCCCGCGTCTGCTCCTCAAGATCCTTCGTCGAGAAGCGACGCTTGGCCGCGTTCCGGCTCATGCGCCGACCCGCGCCGTGCGAGGCCGAGTTGAAGGACTTCGCGTTCCCGAGGCCCTTCACGATGTACGACCCCGTGCCCATCGAGCCCGGGATGATCCCGTACTCGCCGGAGCCGGCCCGGATCGCACCCTTACGGGTCACGAGCAGGTCCATGCCGTCGTAGCGCTCCTCGGCCACGTAGTTGTGGTGCGCGCTGATCTCGGCCTCGAAGGTCGGCTTTGCCTTCTTGAACTCCTTGCGGATCACGTCCTTCAGAAGCGCCATCATGATCGTGCGGTTGTACTTGGCGTACTCCTGCGCCCAGAACAGGTCGTTGCGGTACGCCGCCATCTGCGGGGTGTCCGCCACGAAGACGGCGAGGTCACGGTCGATCAGCCCCTGGTTGTGCGGGAGCTTCTGGGCCACGCCGATGTGGAACTCGGCGAGTTCCTTGCCGATGTTCCGGGAACCGGAGTGCAGCATCAGCCAGACGGAACCGTCCGTATCGGTACACACCTCGACAAAGTGGTTGCCGCTTCCGAGCGTTCCCATCTGCTTTCCGGCCCGCTCCTGACGGAATTTGACCGCATCCGCGATCCCGTCGAACCGCGCCCAGAAGTCGTCCCACCCCGCGGTGGCGAACCCGTGCATCCGCCCCGGATCCACGGGACTGTCATGCATCCCCCGCCCCACCGGAATGGCCTGCTCGATCTTCGACCGCAGCCGCGACAGATCCCCCGGCAGGTCATTGGCCGTCAGTGAGGTCTTCACGGCCGACATCCCGCACCCGATGTCGACCCCCACCGCCGCAGGACACACGGCGCCCTGCATGGCGATGACGGACCCGACCGTCGCCCCCTTCCCGTAATGCACGTCCGGCATCACGGCGAGGCCCTTGATCCACGGCAGGGTCGCGACGTTCCGCAGCTGCTGCAGGGCCCCGTCCTCGACCGTCGCCGGGTCGGTCCACATACGGATCGGTACCTTCGCGCCCGGCATCTCCACGTACGACATATCGTCCTCTATCCCCCGGAAATCACATACAAGTCTGAAATCGCAAAACCGGCGCCAGGGTCGATGAAAAGGGACAACGGACCGGCGTCCACGGCAGTGCGTGCGATACACATTGTCTCCAGCGGAAGCCCCCGCGCAGCAACCGAATAACCAGCGGGGACACTGGAACACCGGCACCGCACCCACCACACAGCCACCGTCGAGAGGAGCCTGACCGTGCAGCGGAAGGCGTACGTATCCGGCGTCGCCGCGCTCCTCGCGGCGCTGCTGGCCGGCTGCACCGGCAGTTCCGACAGCGGCGGTTCGACCGACGACTCCAACCCCGACGACTCCGGTACGGCGACCGTGACGGCCGAGCCCGGCCGGTACGCCACGCTCCCGGAGGCCTGTGGCGTGGTCGACCAGGACACCCTCGACGCTCTGCTGCCCGGCATCAGGCAGCTCACGGACGAGGAGCAGCGCGAGAAGGCGTACGAGGGCACTCCGACGCTGACCTACGACACGGACCGCAAGGTCGGCTGCCGTTGGAAGGTCGAGTCGGCGGACGCCACGAACCATCTCTTCGTCGACTTCGCGCGTGTGGTGTCGTACGACACAGCGGTCAGTGACGACAGCGAGGCGGAGCGGCTCTTCGCGACCCAGCAGGAGGCGGCCGACCTTCCGGAGCCGACGAGTTCCGGCGCCACCGCGAGCGGTGAGAGCGCCGAGGGCACCTCGTCGGCCGATCCGAGTGGTTCCCCTTCCTCCTCGGCGTCACCGTCGGCTTCGTCGCCCACCTCGTCCGCTTCGTCCTCCTCGTCCGCCTCCGGTTCCGCCGGCCCCACCGACGGCGCGACCCCCGCCGAGCTCCAGCCCCGCGTTCTCGAGGACCTCGGCGACGAGGCCTTCCTCGACGACGAGCTCAGCAGTGCCGGTTCGACGGCGGAGCAGCGCAAGGTGACTGTGGCGTTCCGCACGTCCAACGTGATCGTGAGGATCGTGTACGAGGAGCAGTCGGCGACCGTCGGTACGGTCCCGGACAGCGAGGAATTGCAGGACAGGGCCCTGAATCTGGCTTCGCAACTGGCGGACGAGCTGGCGGAGTAGCGCCCCGGCACAGCCCCGGTGCGCCCGGGAGCGACGTAACCGAAACGAGACCACACAGCTTCTTCACCGCGTACCGTGGCCCCTCGGACCCGATCCGACCGCAGGAACCACGGTTGTCAGTCATGAGTGAAGGAACCATGCAGCGAGCAGCAGAGCGAGACCAGCTTGACCGGCGTGAGCAGCGCGAGCAGCGGGCGAGGGGCCTGCGCCGCGCCCTTGTCTGCGCGGCCGCAGTCCCGGTGATGCTGATCGCCACGGCCTGCTCCTCGGACTCCGGTTCGGACGACGGAGCCGGGGACAGTACGAAGGCGTCGGCGTCGGAGTCGTCCGCGAGCCCGTCTCCGACGGTGCAGGCGGTCGCATACAAGGCGCTTCCTCAGCCGTGCAAGGTGCTGACGAAGAACACGCTGGAGGTCCTGGTCCCGAAGGCCAAATCGGGCAAGGAGGGCTCGTCCGACGACGCCTCGACGCGTAGCTCCTGTTCCTGGAGCAGCCTCGACAACAACGGCGTGAAGGGCTCGCAGTTCCGCTGGCTGAACATCTCCCTGCTGCGCTTCGACTCGGACGTCACGCGCGGCTCGGGCAACCAGCTGGCGCGGGAGTACTTCGAGACGCAGGTCGAGGACGCCCGTTCGGTGAGCGGCGCGAAGAACGTCAGGTCGGAGCCGGCCACCGGGGTGGGCGACGAGGCGACGGCGGTGCGCTACGACCTGAAGAAGAAGGAGGGCTCCTTCAAGCAGGAGACGGTCGTGGCCCGGGTGGAGAACGTGGTCGTCACGCTCGACTACAACGGCGCCGGTCTGGCCGGCGAGAAGACGCCGAGCGCGGACGATCTGAACAAGCTCGCGCGGAAGGCCGCCAAGGAGGCGGTGGCCGCGGTGACGAAGGAGAACGGCAGCGGCGGCGCGGGCACGCCGAGCAGCGCCCCTTCGAAGTCGGCTTCGAAGTCTCCCTCGAAGTCGCCGTCCGGCGGCGCCTCGAAGGCGGCGTCCAGCTCCCCGTCCAAGTCAGCGTCGAAGAAGAGCTGACCGTCACACCTGCCCCACTCCTGCGTCACAACGCGCAGCTCAGACCCGCCTGTTGTACGAGCCCGGCCCCCTTCAGGGACCGGGCTCGTGCCCTGCGTGAATCCGGACGCCGCACAGATGTGCCACCCTGTTGCGCGCAACAGCATGCACTGGGAGGGGAGTACGAGTGGCCGCGCCACCACCGCAGCTGACTCGGACGCATCGCATTCTCATCGGTGTGGTCGTGTTCGGCGCCGTGATCATCGCCGGCATCGGCTTCGCCGGTTCGTACGCGGCCGTCCGTGAGCTGGCCATCAAGAAGGGCTTCGGGGACTTCAGTTATGTCTTCCCGATAGGCATCGACGCGGGCATCTGCGTCCTCCTGGCCCTGGATCTGCTTCTGACGTGGATCCGTATCCCGTTCCCGCTCCTGCGTCAGACGGCCTGGTTGCTGACGGCGGCGACGATCGCTTTCAACGGCGCGGCGGCCTGGCCGGACCCGCTGGGCGTCGGCATGCACGCCGTGATCCCGATCCTGTTCGTGGTGGCGGTGGAGGCGGCCCGCCACGCGATCGGCCGCATTGCGGACATCACGGCCGACAAACACATGGAAGGCGTACGCCTGACCCGCTGGCTGCTGTCGCCGGTCCCGACGTTCCTTCTGTGGCGCCGTATGAAGCTGTGGGAGCTGCGCTCCTACGAGCAGGTCATCAAGCTGGAGCAGGAGCGCCTGGTGTACCAGGCCCGCCTGCGCTCCCGCTTCGGCCGTGGGTGGCGCCGGAAGGCGCCGGTGGAGTCCCTGATGCCGCTGCGCCTGGCCCGCTACGGGGTCCCGCTGGCGGAGACGGCTCCGGCGGGGCTGGCAGCGGCGGGCATCGAGCCGGCCCTGCTGCCTCCGGCGCCGAAGCAGGCGGTCCTGGACGCGGCGTCCGCGGCGGACGTGGCGCTGGAGACGGACGCGGCCCCCGTGCGTCGTGCCGCTGTGGCGGCCCCGGTTCCGCAGCAGGCGGCGCCTGCTCGCGAGCAGCGGCCCGAGCTGGCCGGCCCGCCCGCACCCGAGCAACCGGAACCGGAATACGTGCAGGACTGGTTCAACACTCCGCGCCACGTGGAGTACCAGGGTGGCTACAACGCCTACGACGCCCAGGAACACTACGAGCAGTGGTACGAGGAGCAGGTCCAGGCCGAGCAGTACCAGGAGCAGTACGCGGAGGAGCCCCCGGTCCAGGAACCCTCTCCGGAGGACACGGGCACCTTCCCGATCCCAGTGACCGGCAACCGCACCCGCCAGTTGGGCGAGGGCGGCGGCCCTCCGGAACCGGCTGACCCGACCGAGGAGGACTACTACCAGGTCTTCAAGAAGTCGATCGGCGGCACCGGCTACCCGACGCCGCGCGAGTTCAGCGAGAACGTCGAGGCGGAGTTCAGCATCGCGCTCCTGCCGGACGAGGCCAAGCGCCTGGTCACCCGGTTCACGAACCTCTACAACACGGAACTCGAAGAGAACCACATCGCCTGACGTGCAGCAGAAAGGGGCCCTCGCCGGAGGGCCCCTTTCTCGTACCGCCTACTCGTCCTACTCGCCGAGCAGCCGCCGTACCCGCTCCTGCCCCACCGCCAGCAGCAGCGTGGGCAGCCGCGGCCCGGTGTCGCGCCCGACCAGCAGGTGGTACAGCAGCGCGAAGAACGTCCGCTGGGCGGTCTTGATCTCGGCCGGCAGCTCCTTGGGCGTGGCGTCCGGGGAGAACCCGGCCTGCACCTTGGGCACGCCGTACACGAGGTGGGTCAGCCCGTCCAGCGACCAGTGCTCGGCGAGCCCGTCGAGCAGCAGCCGCAGCGACTGCTGGGACGCCTCGTCGAGGGACTTCAGCAGCTCGGCGTCGGGCTCGTCGCGCACGATGGTCCGCTGGTCGGCGGGCACCTGCGTGTTGATCCAGGCCTCGGCCTTGTCGTACCGGGGACGCGCCTCGTCCAGCGCGGCCAGCGGGTTCTCCGGGTCCAGCTCGGAGAGGATCCGCAGCGCCTGGTCCTGGTGCCCGGCGGTGATGTCGGCGACGGACGCGAGCGTCCGGTACGGCAGCGGCCGCGCGGTCCTGGGCAGCTCACCGCCTGCCGTGCGCACGGCACGCGAGTGCGCGGCGACGTCGGCCGGCAGGGCGGACCCGTCGGTGACCTTGCCGTCGAGCTTGTCCCACTCGTCGTAGAGCCGCTGGATCTCCTGGTCGAAGGCGATCTTGAAGGACTGGTTGGGCCTGCGGCGGGCGTAGAGCCAGCGAAGGATCTGCGGCTCCATGATCTTCAGCGCGTCGCCCGGCGTGGGCACGCCGCCCTTGGACGACGACATCTTCGCCATCCCGCTGATCCCCACGAACGCGTACATGGGTCCGATGGGCTGCTTCCCGCCGAAGATCCCGACGATCTGCCCGCCCACCTGGAAGCTCGACCCCGGCGACGAGTGGTCGACACCGCTGGGCTCGAAGACGACGCCCTCGAAGGCCCACCGCATGGGCCAGTCGACCTTCCAGACGAGCTTGCCGCGGTTGAACTCGTTGAGCCGGACGGTCTCCGAGAAGCCGCACTCGTTGCAGGTGTACGACAGCTCGGTGGTGTCGTCGACGTACGAGGTGACGGTGGTGAGGTCCTTCTCGCAGTTGCCGCAGTAGGGCTTGTACGGGAAGTACCCGGCGGACCCGGAGGACCCGTCGTCCTCGTTCGCCGCGCCCGACCCTTCCGCGGCCTCCAGCTCGGCCTCGTCGACGGGCTTCTGCGACTGCTTCTTCGCGGGGCCCTTCTTGGTCCGGTACTGGGCGAGAACGGCGTCGATGTCGCCCCGGTGCTTCATGGCGTGCAGGATCTGCTCGCGGTAGACACCGGAGGTGTACTGCGCGGTCTGGCTGATCCCGTCGAACTCCACACCGAGCTCGGCGAGCGCCTCGACCATGGCGGCCTTGAAGTGCTCGGCCCAGTTCGGGTACGCCGAGCCCTGCGGCGCCGGCACGGAGGTCAGCGGCTTGCCGATGTGCTGGGCCCAGGAGTCGTCGACGCCCGCGATGCCGGCCGGCACCTTGCGGTACCGGTCGTAGTCGTCCCAGGAGATCAGGTGCCGGACCTGGTGGCCGCGCCGCCGGATCTCGTCGGCGACGAGGTGCGGGGTCATGACCTCGCGCAGGTTGCCCAGGTGGATGGGTCCGGAGGGGGAGAGTCCGGACGCGACGACGACCGGTTTGCCCGGGGCCCGACGCTCCGACTCCTCGATGACCTCATCCGCGAAACGGGAGACCCAGTCGGTGGTCTCGGTGCTCTGAGCCACGGGGCACGTCCTTCTTTCTCCTGAAGCAGCCGGTACGGTCTACGGCTGGCGCCGTCCATTGTCCCAGCAAGAACGGCAACAGCGAAAACGCCTTTACAGGACCGCCCGTCAGGCGGCGCAGCCGCCTGTCAGGGGCGCGGGACTGTGTCCGACATGCGGCTCCGCCGCGGGGCGCGACAAGCCCCCACCGGCCCGCAGCCGCAAAATCCGCTTTACCCCCCATGGGATACTGGTCACGTCTGAAACAAACCCACGAGGAGAACGGCTCCCACCCCATGACCTCGGTCACGTCGCTCACCGATCTCGTCCACCAGCGCCTCACCGACGCCCTCACTTCCGTTCTCCCGGAAACCGACGGAGTCGACCCGCTGCTGCGACGTAGCGACAGGGCCGATTTCCAGGCCAACGGGATCCTGGCCCTCGCCAAGAAGGCCAAGTCGAACCCGCGGGAGCTGGCGACGCAGGTCGTCGGCAACATCGTCACCGGCGACGTGATCAAGGACGTCGAGGTCTCCGGCCCCGGCTTCCTGAACATCACGATCTCCGACAAGGCGATCACGGAGAACCTCGCGGCGCGCTACGCGGACACCGAACGCCTCGGTGTGCCCCGCAAGGACACCCCCGGCGTCACCGTCGTCGACTACGCCCAGCCCAACGTGGCCAAGGAGATGCACGTCGGCCACCTCCGCTCCGCGGTCATCGGCGACGCCCTGCGCGGCATGCTCGACTTCACCGGCGAGCGGACGATCGGCCGCCACCACATCGGCGACTGGGGCACCCAGTTCGGCATGCTCATCCAGTACCTGTTCGAGAACCCCGGCGAGCTGGCGCCCGCGGCGGAGGTCGACGGCGAGCAGGCCATGTCGAACCTGAACCGGGTGTACAAGGCCTCGCGGGCCGTCTTCGACGCGGACGAGGAGTTCAAGGAGCGGGCGCGCAAGCGGGTCGTGGCGCTCCAGTCCGGCGACAAGGAGACCCTCGAACTGTGGCAGCAGTTCGTCGACGAGTCGAAGGTCTACTTCTACTCGGTCTTCGAGAAGCTGGACATGGAGATCCGTGACGAGGAGATCGTCGGCGAGTCGGCGTACAACGAGGGCATGCCGGAGACCGCCCGCCTCCTGGAGGAGATGGGTGTCGCGGTGCGCTCCGAGGGCGCGCTCGTGGTGTTCTTCGACGAGATCCGCGGCAAGGACGACCAGCCGGTTCCGCTGATCGTGCAGAAGGCCGACGGCGGCTTCGGCTACGCCGCCTCCGACCTGACCGCGATCCGCGACCGTGTCTTCGACCTGAACGCGACGACGCTGCTCTACGTCGTGGACGTACGCCAGTCGCTGCACTTCAGGATGGTCTTCGAGACGGCCCGGCGCGCGGGCTGGCTCGGCGACGAGGTCACCGCGCACAACATGGGCTACGGCACGGTCCTCGGCGCGGACGGCAAGCCGTTCAAGACGCGTGAGGGCGAGACCGTACGCCTGGAGGATCTCCTCGACGAGGCCGTCGAGCGGGCCACCGCCGTCGTCCGCGAGAAGGCCGAGCGGGTGGGCCTGACCGAGGAGGAGATCGTCGAGAACGGCCGGTACGTCGGGATCGGCGCCGTGAAGTACGCGGACCTGTCGACGTCGGCGAACCGTGACTACAAGTTCGATCTGGACCAGATGGTGTCGCTGAACGGCGACACGTCGGTCTACCTGCAGTACGCGTACGCCCGTATCAAGTCGATCCTGCGCAAGGCCGAGGGCGCGGGCCCGGTCGCGCACCCGGAGCTCGAACTCGCCCCGGCGGAGCGGGCGCTGGGCCTGCACCTGGACGCGTTCGGGGAGCTGCTGGCGGAGGCGACGGCGGAGTACGCGCCGCACAAGCTGGCCGCGTACCTGTACCAGCTGGCGTCGCTGTACACGACGTTCTACGACCAGTGCCCGGTGCTGAAGGCGGACACCCCCGCCCAGGTCGAGAACCGTCTGTTCCTGTGCGACGTGACGGCCCGGACCCTGCACCAGGGCATGGCCCTGCTGGGCATCCGGACGCCCGAGCGGCTCTGAGCGCCCGAGGGAACGCGTGCGGCCCGTCCTCTCCCCCGCGGAGAGGACGGGCCGCGGTGTGTTCGGGCCCGGGTGGGGTCAGGTCGGGCCCGGGTGGGTCCTGCGTTCGAGCCCGAGTGTGCCCGCTTTCGCGCCGCTAGCCGCCGTTGGCGAACCGCTTGAAGGCGGCCTTGGTGCCGGAGCCGGCGATGCCGTCGATCGCACCGGTGTAGCCCCAGTGCGCCTTCAGCAGGCGCTGGAGGGCCTTGATGGTGTTGGGGCCGACGATGCCGTCGATCTCGCCGGTGTAGCCCCAGTACTGCTTGAGGCAGCGCTGGAACGCCTTCCAGCTGTTGGTGCCGAGCTGCCCGTCGATCGCGCCGGTGTATCCCCAGTACTGCTTCAGCCAGTCCTGGACCTTCTTGGCCTCGGCGGCGGTCAGACCGAGGTTGTTCACCGCGAGGACGGAGACCTCGGAGCTCACGGCCGGCTTCGCGTCCTGCGCGGCGAAAGCGGTGCCCGCGGTCGCGAGGCTTCCGGCGGCGAGGCCGACTACGGCGCTGACGCTGACGAGGGTCCTGGTCCAGACATTCGGTCGCATACGTTTCCCTCTCACTCCGGCTCACTCCGGGTCGAGTGGCGGCACATGCCGCCTGGCTGGCGGAACGAGAGTGCGGGGCGTGCGGCGAGGCCCGCCACAGGCACGGCTCAAGTGACGTCATGGCGGGACGTCCCACCCGCTGACCTGCGTGAACGCCATACGCCGAGACGGCACGGCGGGACACCCGCGGGACGGACGGTGGCCGATTTGCGTACCAGCGCGGGTACCGGCTTGACCGGCTTCCGGTGCGGGCCGCGGATGCTGATGCAGAATGCGACGGGGCACGGGGGACGCCGACCACGGACCGCGGGCCCGGACCGTGAACGCGAGTGGGGGGAACATGTCGCGTTGGGCAGTGCTGCCCGCGGAACTGGATCCGCGCGTGCGGCAGTTGGTGGTGCGGCTGCGCCGGCTGAAGGATCACAGCGGGCTGAGCCTGCGGCAGCTGGGGGCGAGGACGCAGTACAGCCCCAAGTCCTGGGAACGGTATCTGGGCGGCAGGTCGCTCGCGCCCCGGGAGGCCGTCGAGGCGCTGGCCCGGATCGGGGGCGAGGATCCGACCCGGCTGCTGGCGTTGCACGAGGTCGCCGCGGAGGCGTGGGCGAGGAGACGCGGGGACGTGACCGCCGCGGACGCGTACACGCCGCCCGTACCGGAGCCGGCGGCAACAGCGCCGGAGGTCCTGTCCGTCGAGGTCAACGGGCCACGCCGGCCCGGGGGTTCGCTGCTCGTCGCGCTCGTGGCGGGGGCTGTGGCACTGGTGCTGGCCGCCTCCACGGCGGTCCTTCTCGTCGTACGGCTGGGCGGCGGCGAGCCGGAGGAGACAGCGGCTCCCGTCGCCGCGCCCGCCATGCCCACCTCATCGGCACCCCCGTACGCCTGCCGTGTCGAGCGGACCGACGACGGCCGCTGGTACGCGGGCAACAGCCGCACCCGGGAAGCCGTGCTGGCGTACGGCCACGCCGGGCCGGAGGTGGCCGAGGCGCAGTGTCTGCTGCGCAGGGCGGGCATCTCGCCGGGCGGCATCGACGGGATCTTCGGTCCGGTGACGGAAGGCGCGGTCCGGCAGTTGCAGAAGCGGGCGGGGCTGGTCGTGGACGGCATCGTCGGGCCGCACACCTGGAAGGCCCTACGGCGATGACGGCGCCGTCGCCGGAACGGGCCCGACTGGCCGTCGCGCTGAGGGAGTTGAAGGACCGCACCGGGCTGAGCCTGGTCGGCCTCGCGGCGAAGACCACGTACAGCAAGTCCTCCTGGGACCGCTACCTCAACGGCAGGACGCTGCCCCCGCGCGACGCGGTGCGGAAGCTGTGCCGTCTCGCGGGCGAGGCGGAGGGGCGGTGTCTGGCACTGTGGGAGATCGCGGAGGCGGAGGTCTCCCCCCTGCCCCCGGACGCTTCCCCGCCCCCGGGCCCTGCCGTGTCCGTGTCCGTGGCCCCGGACTCGCCCTCGCCTCCGCCCGGGTCCCCGCCACGGTCCCCGAAGGAGTTCCCGTCTGCCGGAGGCACTGTCGCGGGCGCTGCGGTCGCCGGCGCCGGGCACCGAAGCGCGGTGGCCATGGCCGTGCTCGCGTCGGTGTGTGCGGTGGCCGTCGGGGGCCTGGCGGCGCTGGCCCTTCTGCTGCCGCACCGGGACGGCGAACCGCTGTCGTCCCTGCCCCTGTCCCCGGCCGCGACCGGTCCGCGTTGCCGTGGAGCGGTCTGCGAGGGCAGGAGCCCGATGCAGATGAAGTGCGCCGCCGCCCCGACGACCGTCTCCACGCACCGCACGGCCACCGGAGCCTGGATGGAACTGCGCTACAGCGAGGAGTGCGGGACGAGTTGGGCCCGTATGTGGGGGACGCGCGTCGGCGACCGGATCGAGATGACGGCGGGCGGCCGTGCGGATCCTGGCGGTCCTGAGGAGCCTGGGGGTCCGGTCCGCAGCGCCGAGGTCCAGGACGCCATCGACGCGGACTCCTACATCTACACCCCCATGACAGCGGCTCACCCCGGCACCGTCGTCCGGGCCTGCTTCCGGCCCGCGGCGGGCAGCGAGGGGGAATGCTTCGACGCCAGGGTGCCCAGGTGAGGGCTCGGCCCATTGTCAGTGGCACCGCCTACAGTCACGGACATGGCGACACTTCCGAACCCCCTGCCGAAGCTGGCCACCGACCCCACGGGCACCGCGCTCGGCCTCCGACTCCCGCCCGGCAGACTCCTCGACGCGACTGACGAGGGCCCTTGGCACGAGCCGCTGCTGTGGCTGGCGGACGATCCGGCGGCACCCGGCGCCTGGGCGGCACTGGAGCCGGCGCGGCACACGGGCGGACTGCTGCCGGTCGTCATCGACGTGGGCGGAAGCCAGGGCGCCCCGGAGGGCTGGGAGTTGATGCCCGGGGAGATGTCGTACCCGGGAGACCACGACGCGGAGGAGGTGTTGGAGGACTTCTGGTACGAGTGCGTGGCACAGGAGGACGCGGAATGGACCGGCCTGGCCGCCACCCCCGCGACCCTTGCCTCCGCCTCCGCCCCCGACCCTGACTCGGTGGCCACCGGCATCGCGGACGCCCTCGTCGACAGCGGCGGCCCTCTGAAGGACCCACGCCTCGCCCTGGTCCCGGCCCGCCGCAGCGCGGACATTCCGGCGGCTATCGGCTGGACAGGCCCGATGAACCACGAGAACGACACCGCCCGCCTCTGCGCGGTGCTGCGCTCCTGGGAGGACCGCTTCGGCATACGCGTGGTGGCCCTCGGCTTCGACCACCTCCTCGCCTCGGTGGCCTCCCCGCCGACCACCCTGGCCGAGGCGGAGGCCATCGCCGCCGAGCACTTCGCGTTCTGCCCGGACAACATCTGGCAGGGCGGCGACACCACCCTTCGCGGCTACGCCGAGAACCAGCTCCTCAACCAGCCGGTCTGGCACTTCTGGTGGGACTGACCGAGGACGAGGGGAGGCGAGTGCTGCCGAGGTGAGGTGGCTGTGCCCTAAGCCTGACGCAACCCGTCCCCCAACCTCCTCAGACCTTCCCCGATCTCCTGCGGCGTCTGCGTCACGAAGCACAGCCGCATCGTCGACCGGTCGGGCTCACCGGCGTAGAAGGGCGCCCCGGGAACGTAGGCGACATCGTGCCGCACCACCTCCGGCAGCAGGGCCGTCGTGTCGTACGACTCCGGCAGACGGGCCCAGAGGAACATGCCGCCCGTGGGCCGGTTCCAGGTCGACCCCTCCGGCAGCGCCTGCGCCAGCCCCGCCAGCATGGCGTCACGGCGTTCGCGGTAGACGTCCCTGACGTGGGCCACGTGGGCGTCGAGGCCGGGGAGGTAGCGGGCGGCGGCGAGCTGGTTGACGGTCGGGGTGTGCAGGTCGGCGGCCTGCTTGGCGACCACGCAGGCGCGCCGCAGGCCCGCCGGTGCGCGCAGCCAGCCCAGCCGCAGCCCCGGCGCCATCACCTTGGAGAAGGAACCGAGCAGCACGGTGCGGTCCTCGGCGCCCGGGCAGGAGGCGATCCAGGGCACGCGCTCGCCCTCGTAGCGGAGTTCGCCGTACGGGTCGTCCTCGACGATCCACACCCCGGCCCGGGCGGCGACCTCCGCGACGGCCGCCCTGCGCTCGGCGGGCAGGGTCCTGCCGGTCGGGTTCTGGAAGGTCGGCACGGTGTAGAAGAGCTTCGGCCGTTCCCGCGCCACCAGTTCCTCCAGCGCCCGCGGGTCCACCCCGTCCGCGTCGCCCGGCACGGCCACGACCCGCGCTCCCGCGAGGCCGAAGGCCTGAAGTGCCGCCAGATAACAGGGGTCTTCGACGAGGACCGTGTCACCGGGATCCAGCAGCGCGGTGGCGAGGAGCGCCAGGCCCTGCTGGGAGCCGGTCGTGATGAGCAGGTCGTCGGCGTCCGTCGCGAGACCCCGCGCCGACATGCGCCCGGCGAGCCCGCTCCGCAGGCCGGGCTCGCCCTCGGTCGTGGAGTACTGCAGCGCCTGCGCCGCAGTCTCGGCGAGGACGTCACGGAAGGCGGCCGCGATGCCCTCCCGGTCGAACAGTTCGGGCGCCGGCAGTCCGCCCGCGAAGTTGATGACCTCGGGGCGGGCGGTGACGGCGAGGATGTCGCGCACGGGCGAGCCACCGACCGACGCGGCCCGCGCCGCAAGTGACGGCACGGCGGCCCGGGTTGGGTGGGGCACGGACTCGATCACGCTCATGACACGGCTCCTTCGGCTACGACGACGAGAGCGACGGCTCGTGCCGGGCAGCCTAGAGAACTACATGCCGCCTACAAGCAGCTTTCCGGGATGCGGACCTCAGGGCCACCGCCGAGGGCCCCCACCGCCAGGTCCGCGGCCTCCCGGCGTCCCACTCCAGCCCTCCGGGACATGCCATCCCAGCAGGTCAGCGACGGTCCCACCACTGCGGCGTCCCGAATTCCCGGCCGAAGGTGGCGCCCGGGACGGGTGATCACGCAGGCTGGGTCCCGACCCCACCCCCTACCCAAGGAGAGGGCCACCCCATGTCCGCGGACGCACCCCCCGCCCGTCGCCCCCGCGCCCGGCTCCTCGCCGCCACGCTGGTGGCGATCGCCGCGCTCACGCTCACCGCGTGCGAGGACGGCCAGGGCCTGCGCGACGAGGGCCCGTCGACCCCGACCAGCCCCACGGCCACGGCGCCGCCGACGTCCGACCGTCCGTGACCGCGCTGCCGTACCTCCGTCGCGCCGTCCGTCGCCTCAGATACGGCCCAGCTTCTGCGCCGCCTCCGTCGCCCAGTAGGTGAGGATGTTGCGCGCGCCGGCCCGCTTGATGCCGGTCAGCGTCTCGAAGATGGCCCGGTCCCGCTCGATCCAGCCCTTCTCGGCGGCGGCCTCGACCATCGAGTACTCGCCGGAGACCTGATAGGCGGCGACCGGTACGTCCACCGCGTCGGCGACCCGCGCCAGGATGTCGAGGTAGGGCCCGGCCGGCTTGACCATCACCATGTCGGCGCCCTCCTCCAGGTCGAGGGCCAGCTCCCGCAGCGACTCCCGGACGTTCGCCGGATCCTGCTGATAGGTCTTGCGGTCCCCCTCCAACGAGGAGGCGACGGCCTCCCGGAAGGGCCCGAAGAAGGCGGAGGCGTACTTGGCGGTGTAGGCGAGGATGGCGACGTCCTCCCGCCCGATCTGATCGAGCGCGTCACGGACGACGCCGATCTGCCCGTCCATCATCCCGCTGGGCCCCACCACATGGGCCCCGGCGTCGGCCTGCACCTGCGCCATCTCGGCGTACCGCTCAAGCGTGGCGTCGTTGTCGACACGCCCTTCGGCATCCAGCACGCCACAGTGCCCGTGATCGGTGGTCTCGTCGAGACACAGGTCGGACATGACGAGAAGGTCGTCCCCCACCTCGGCCCGAACGTCCCGGAGGGCGACCTGCAGAATCCCGTCCGGATCGGTCCCCGGCGTCCCGAGGGCGTCCTTCTTCTCGTCCTCCGGCACGCCGAAGAGCATGATCCCGGAGACACCGGCCTCGACGGCCTCGGCAGCGGCCTTCTTCAGACTGTCCCGCGTGTGCTGGACCACCCCCGGCATGGCGGCGATCGGCACCGGCTCGCTGACGCCCTCGCGCACGAAGGCCGGAAGGATGAGGTCGGCGGGGTGCAGCCTGGTCTCGGCGACCATGCGCCGCATGGCAGGGCTGGTCCGCAGACGCCGCGGCCGCGTGCCCGGGAAGGATCCGTACGTCGTCATGCCACCTACGCTACGCCCGCCCCGGCAGCACCTTTGCCGACGATACGTCGGGACGGACGCAAGGCGGCAAGCGGTCCGAAGCAGCCTGAAGAAGCCCGAATGCGCCCTCCCACCACCGGGTCCATCCTGAAACAGAGCCCTCAGAACTCAAGGACCCCGACAGAACCCAAGGACCCCGACGGCCCCGCCCCTCGGTGAACATGCCGCCGCAGTCCCTCCGTACCCCCACCACGGAGGACGCGATGCCCGCCACCCACCACCTCCACCAGACCCCCGACCTGTTCGCCCTCTCCGAGATCCACGGCCCGGTCCTGCGCCCCGGCGACGACGGCTACGCCGACGAGGTCACCGGCTTCAACCTGGCCGCGCTGCACACCCCCGACGTGGTCGTGGGTGCGACGGGCGTCGACGACGTCGTGGCGGCCCTGCGCTGGGCGTCGGCCACCGGCACTCCGGTCGCGGTCCAGGCGACGGGCCACGGCGCGAACTTCCCCATCGACCACGGCCTGCTGATCAGCACGGCCCGCATGACGGACGTACACATCGACCCGGACCAGCGCCTCGCGACCGTCGCGGCCGGAGCGAAGTGGCGGCACGTCCTGGACGCGACCGCACCGCACGGCCTCGCCGCACTGTGCGGCACGTCGTCGGACGCCGGCGTGGTCGGCTACACCCTGGGCGGTGGCCTGCCCGTGCTCGGCCGGGCCTACGGCTACGCGACCGACCTGGTCCACTCCTTCCAGGTCGTCACACCCGACGGCACACTCCGCGAAAGCGACGCGACCCACGAGCCGGAGCTGTTCTGGGCACTGCGCGGCGGCAAGGGCAACGTAGGCGTGGTCACCTCGATGACCTGCGAACTGCTCCCCCTGTCCACGATCCTCGGCGGCGGCGTCTACTGCCCCGGCGAGCACACCGAGGCCCTACTGCGCACCTGGACCGACTGGACCCGAACACTGCCGGACGAGATGTGCAGCGCCTTCACCCTGCTCCGACTGCCGCCCATCCCCGAGATCCCCGAACCACTGCGCGGCGGCTTCTGGGCCCGCGTCGCGATCGCCTGGCCCGGCGACCCGGCCGAGGGCGAACGCCTGTTGGCCCCGATCCGCGCGGCAGCCCCGGTGACGGTCGACACGGTGGAGGAGATGCCGTACGCGGCCCTGGACCTCATCCACATGGAACCGCAGGACCCACTCCCCGCCCGCGAGTCGTGCGCCCTGCTGCCCGACCTCACCCCCGAAGCCATCGACACCTTCCTGGCCCAGGTAGGCCCCGAAGTCCCCGACTGCCCCCTGCTCATGGTGGAGATCCGCCACATGGGCGGCGCCCTCTCCCGCCCCGCCCGCCTGGAGGACGCGATCTGCTCCCGCGACGCGAACTACTTCCTGGAAACGGTGGGCGTCCTGGCCGCCCCACCAGCGGCCGAGGCCATAGAACAGGCCACCAGAGCCCTGCACACCGCGATGTCCCCCTACGGCACGGGCCGCACCATGGTCAACATCCACGGCACCCCGGGCGACGAATCCGACCGCGCGCGAGCGTGGAGCCCGGAGGTCTATGACCGGCTGCGCAAGGACAAGTCGACTTACGACCCCGCCGATCTGCTCCGCTTCGGGCACACCGTGAACCCTGCATAGGCGCCTCATCACGCGGGGAGCGTGAGTCACGCCCGCACATTACCTACATCAATCCATCACGAATCACGGCCAACACCGGCCGGGCATATAGGGGTTCGTCTCTTCCCGGGCCACCCCTGTACGTGCGTCACGTTCCGGCGTCCGCCATACTCATGCGGCATGGAAGCCCTGGAAACTCTCACACCAATCCTCGCGATCCTGTTCTCCGCCGCCCTCGCCGGCGGCGTTTTCTACGGCTTCAGGTACGCGAACAAGAGGGACGTTCGGAGCGAGCAAGATCAGGCAGGGCTTGTCCAACTCGCCCAGGAAAGCGGCTGGAACTACACCGCAGAAATCCCCGGCGGGGCAGAACGTTACGTGGGAGCGCCACCCTTCCGAGCAAAGGGCCACTACCTTTGGGACCACATCTCCGGTGAATTCAGGGGGCACACTTTCAGCTGCTTCGAGTACCGCCCGCGCGATTTCGACACGGAGGACGCCGGCACGAACGACCACCGTTATTTCGTCGCATTCTCGATTACGACACCGGCGCCCACGCCTGAAATGGTCATCGACAGGCCGAACGTGCTGGAAAGGGCAGAAAACCGCCTCAACAGCGTTTTCGGTCTTGGCCAGAACGTCATGGAGCTAGGAAATCAAGAATTCGACGAGGCCTTCCGCATCATCACCGACGACGAGTCATTCGCGCGAAACGTGATGACCGACGATCTGGTGCGGTTCCTCCTGTCCGACCCCCGCGCCAAGGATGCACCCCTGCGGTTCCACGGCAACGAGCTGATCACGTGGTCCGAAGGACGGCTTCGGCCGGATGGCATCGACCCGAAGCTGAACTACCTGTGCGACGCCCTGGACCGGGTACCGGCGCAGACATGGCGCCCGGTTTGAGCAGAAATACTCACGGGTGAGCCCCTCGCGAGCCCAGATCCGCGAGGGGCTCACTCATGGCGCCGAGGCCCATGAGACCTACGTTGACGCAGGGGCGTCCACAGGGCGAATTGACCGGACGAACTCCTTGAAGTCGTCCTGCACCTCTTCGAACTGGGACGACTTGGCCGTCAACGTGAACTCGAGCACCGCGCGCCTGGCAGGATCGTGCACATCCTGCATGATCAAGTAGACCTGGCTCTGCACCAGCTCCAAGGGCAACCCGCGCAGCCTGCCCGAGAGACGGAGCGTCTGGGTGAGTGCAGGCGCCTCCGGCGTTCCCACCTGATTCCGCTTGGCGACGCGTACGGTCGCCGCCTGACTCAGTCGTTGGACCGACTCTTCGGCGAGGGTAACCAGGTCAGCCAGGTCTTCCCGAATCTTGCCCGCGATCGTGATATTCGCGGTGAACCCGTCCCGAGACTCGGGATGGAGCGCGACGAAAGCCACTTCTGGGGCGCCCACCTCATCGGGGGACGCCGGCTGCCAGCCCTCCGGCAATGAAAACTCGATCTTCACCGGCAGCGTGGTCGCCATGGTGGATCATCTCCCTCAGTATATGGAATTCAAGCTGGTGTCAGCCGAAGGGATTCCACTCTTTCACCGTGTCTCCGACATCATCGAGACCAATAGCGTCAGCTGCGTCGCCGATCGAATCGACGACCTTGCTCGGGTCAATCTCGACCTGCCCGCCGACGCTGCCGCCGACGCCAACTGTGGCACCCAGCTCTCCACCGATGACGAACTTGCCGTCCTTCATGCCGGCATCAAAGGTGGCCGTGCCACCGAGTCCGTAACTCACCTCGGCCTTGCCACCGATCCCGATACCGGCAACATCAGTGTGGACCTCCCCACCTGCCTTGCCGCCCACAAATGCATCGAAGCCCGCATGCACGCCGTCCTTGCCCACGGAGGCCTTGGCTGATGCTTCGGCGCCGATGGATGCCGAGGCCTTTCCGCTGACGGCATAGGGACCGGCCTCCCAACTGCCCTCCGCGGAGCCCGCTACAAGGTTTGCGGAAGCGCTGGCTCCAGCTTGCATTCTTCCGTCAGCGAAGGATGCCCCTACGGCGCCTCCCGCCGAGAGGACCTGGACACCCGCCTTTCCTGCGGCCTTCCCGACGCCCCACTGGCTCTCGCCTTCGGCCTCACTCTTCAACGCCTCTGCCTCGGCGCTTCTCTCCCACAACTTGGTCTCATGACCCGCCTTGGGCTTGGCGTTGAGGTCCTCGGCAGACCGGCCGTTGGGTGTGCCCCAGGTACGGTGCTCTTTCCCCTGGACATCCCTGGCTTGGGCCTCGTAGACGTTCTTGCCGTAGCTGGACTTGCCAGATTCCTGCTGGTTCTCGGCCGTCTTCGCTGCGCTTGCCAGCCAGTCAGGGGCGTTGTCGGAGTCACCGGACAGCTCCTTGAGCTTCTCCGCCGCCTTGTCACCTTCGTCCCGAAGACACTGCCGGGCATTCTTCAAGATCAGCTCGGCCTGGCTCTCGTCGCCGCCATCCCACAGCTCGATTGCCTCGCTCGCCTGCCGCTGCGCCTCACTCAGCGCCGTGGCATACGTACTGATCGCCGAAGCGGCCCCGGACATCTGATCGGACGCATAGCGCCAGTTCTTCTTCTCGCCGTCGAGCTTCTCCGAGAAATTGTCGCTGGCCTGCCCGGCCCAGCCGGAAATACGTACACCGCCCAGCCCGTCACCGACATTCTCGAAGCTGCCGGAATACTTCCTCAGCGACCGCGCAATTTCATGCAGGTTCCCTGCGTCACCCGGGATGAGCTCTTTGGGGTCTTTCGTGTCACCCAGCTCAGCCGCCATGCCCGTTCCCCGTTCTTACCGTCCCCCGCGAGACGGGCCCACCAGCCGCTCTGCCTCGGCATCCGATCGGTCATAGTTGTCGGCCGTCCTCTTGAGTTCGTCCGCCAAGCCGATCGAACGTTCCCCGAGGACGCCGATGGCCACGTCCCACGTGTCGCAGAACTTTTCGAACTTCCCGGACACGATCAGATTGCCAAATTCTTCCATACTGCGATTCAGTGCACCGAAATCGGCACCGCTGGCTGGATTCAGACATTTTTGAATATCTGAAGCGCCGCCTCTGAGCTCTTCCGGATCGGCACGAAAGCCATCCACGCTCATGTTCGAATCACCGCCCCCGTGAATGCGCGCCAAAGACAGGCAGGTTGGCGCTTTCGTCGGCGACGAAACATATCACTCACCTGCGCCATCACGATGCGCAGGGCGCTCCGATGCTCACGTCCACAAAACCACCAAGGAAATTCCCCAAGTAGCACAGACGTGCGATCGATAAACCGTTTTTGCGCCGCACGGAAAGAACCGATGAAGGAGTCGACTGCCCCCTCGGCGACCTTCGACGCAACGATCGGTTCACGATTTACAGCAAGAGTGGGGAATGGGTGAAGATGCTGCACGCCTCCCCGGCGCCGACGTGCGCACGAAGGACGCACCTCAGAGGTTCAACCAGGGCATTCTCATGCCCCGGTCAAATCCTGCCAGTATGCTTCGTGTCATTTGTGTCTTGCTCATCCGGAATGGAGTCCCCCATGGCCGTACCCCGGCTGTTCGCAGCAACTTCGATTGTCTCGGCCGTAGCAGTTGGCGCGTTGCTCGCAGGCTGTTCCGCGTCGGTGAATGTCGAAAAGCCCGAGCTGAAGATGTCTGCGGAGAAGCTGGCGAACCTGGTCGCCGAAAAGCTTGCTGCTACTGCGAACCAGCCGAAGCCGAACGTCACGTGCCCCGAGGACGTCCCCGCGAAGGTCGGCACGACCACCCGGTGCAAGCTCACCGCGGACGACGGCAGCACCTTGGGCGTCACAGCGACCGTGAACTCGGTCGAGGGCACCAAGATGAACTTCGACATCCAGGCCGACGAGACACCGACCCCGGCGCCGAGCTGACCCCCCATCACGGGCGGAAGAAAATGAGGGCGAGGCCACCCCGGCCCCGCCCTCTGTTCATACCTACGTCCACCGATCTGCTCATCCCCACCCCCCGCAGGGGGCCGCACCCTGTCACGCCGGCCCGCATCATTCAGCCCGTCCGGCGTTTGAGGACGAGGCCCCTCAAGGGCCGAAGCGGGGGCCTGGGGGCGGCAGCCCCCAGAAAGGGCCCCGCGGTCCCGGGGTCGAAGGGGCGGAGCCCCTGGAGGACGGGACGGGTAGGGGCGGCGGGGGCGAGAAAACCCGCCCCACACGCCCCCCCACCGGCCCCCGCCCTACGTAGTAGACCGTCTCCGCCGAGCCCCCGGCCGCCGCTCACTCGGCCGAGTAACCGGATCCCCAGCCTCCACAGCCGCAGCCCGCCGCCGCAGCCCGAACTCGGCAAGCGCCTCGGCCAACTTGTGCACGGACGGCTCCGGAGCCATCACATCCACCCGAAGCCCATGCTCCTCGGCAGTCTTCGCCGTGGCAGGCCCAATACAGGCGATCACCGTCACGTTGTGCGGCTTCCCGGCGATCCCCACCAGATTCCGCACGGTCGACGACGACGTGAAGAGAACGGCATCAAAGCCACCCCCCTTGATCGCCTCACGGGTCTCCGCCGGCGGCGGCGAGGCCCGCACGGTCCGATAGGCCGTGACGTCATCGACCTCCCAGCCCAGCTCGATCAGGCCCGCGACCAGCGTCTCCGTGGCGATGTCCGCCCGAGGCAGGAACACCCGGTCAATGGGATCGAACACCGGGTCATACGGAGGCCAGTCCTCCAACAACCCCGCAGCCGACTGCTCCCCACTCGGCACCAGATCCGGCTTCACACCAAAGGCAACCAGCGCCTTCGCCGTCTGCTCCCCCACCGCAGCGACCTTGATGCCGGCAAACGCCCGAGCATCAAGCCCGTACTCCTCGAACTTCTCCCGCACGGCCTTGACCGCGTTCACGGAGGTGAAAGCGATCCACTCGTACCGCCCGGTCACCAGCCCCTTGACCGCCCGCTCCATCTGCTGAGGCGTCCGCGGCGGCTCGACGGCGATCGTCGGCACCTCGTGCGGCACGGCCCCGTACGACCGCAACTGGTCGGAGAGCGAAGCCGCCTGCTCCTTCGTACGCGGCACGAGCACCCGCCACCCGAAGAGCGGCTTGGACTCGAACCACGACAACTGGTCGCGCTGCGCGGCGGCGGACCGCTCACCGACCACGGCTATCACCGGCCGCCCGCCCTCCGGCGAGGGCAGCACCTTGGCCTGCTTCAGCGTCTGGGCGATGGTCCCCAGGGTCGCGGTCCAGGTCCGCTGCCGCGTGGTCGTACCGGCGACCGTCACCGTCATCGGCGTATCGGGCTTGCGCCCGGCGGACACCAGCTCACCGGCGGCCGCGCCGACGGAGTCGAGCGTCGTGGAAACCACGACGGTCCCGTCCGAGGCACCCACCTCGGTCCAGCACCGGTCCGACGCCGTCCGCGCGTCCACGAACCGAACGTCCGCGCCCTGCGCGTCCCGCAGCGGCACGCCGGCATACGCGGGCACGCCCACGGCCGCCGCCACACCCGGCACGACCTCGAAGGGCACGCCCGCCGCGGCACACGCCAGCATCTCCTCGGCGGCGTACGCGTCGAGCCCGGGATCCCCGGACACGGCACGCACGACCCGCCTGCCGCCCCGCGAGGCCTCCATGACAAGATGTGCGGCATCCCGCACCGCGGGTAGCCCAGCGGTTGTTGACGCGCCGTCAACAACCGCCAGCTGAGGCGTGCCTGTGCCCGGGACGGGGTCCGATCCAGGACCCGTGTCCGTGTGCACTTCGGCTACGCCTTGTCTGGCGTGCTGGCGTACGACGTCGAGCACCTCGTGCTCGGCGACGAGTACGTCCGCGTTCGCCAGCGCCTCGACGGCGCGCAGAGTCAGCAGCCCCGGATCCCCGGGTCCGGCACCGAGGAAGGTGACGTGCCCGTGTTCAAGGCCGGCGGGAAGAGTGGTGGGGCTCACTGTGCTCGCTCCCCCATCAGACCGGCCGCGCCCTGGGCAAGCATCTCGGTGGCGAGTTCGCGACCGAGCGCCAGCGCTTGGTCGTGCGTCTCGGGCACGGGACCGGTGGTGGACAGCTGCACCATCCGCGTGCCGTCGGTCGTACCGACGACGCCGCGCAGGCGCATTTCCTTGACAATCTGCCCGTCGGCCAGCAGGTCGGCCAGCGCGCCCACAGGGGCGGAGCAGCCGGCCTCCAGGGCGGCGAGCAGTGAGCGCTCGGCGGTCACGGCGACCCGCGTGAACGGGTCGTCGAGTTCGCCGAGCGCGGCGATCAGATCCGCGTTGTCCGCGGTGCATTCGATCGCCAGTGCCCCCTGGCCGGGGGCGGGCAAAACCGTGTCGACCGACAGGAAGTCGGTCACCTCGTCGATCCGGCCGATGCGCTGCAGCCCAGCCGCAGCGAGCACCACCGCATCAAGCTCTCCGTCGCGCACATACCTGATCCGGGTATCCACGTTCCCGCGGATCGGCACCGCCTCGATGTCCAGTCCATGGGCACGCGCATACGCGTTCAACTGGGCCATCCGGCGCGGCGAACCCGTTCCGATGCGCGCGCCGCGCGGCAGGTCGGTGAACTTCAGGGCGTCCCGCGCGACGAGCACGTCGCGCGGGTCCTCCCGCACGGGAACGGCCGCCAGGACCAGTTCCTCCGGCTGCGCGGTCGGCAGGTCCTTCAGCGAGTGCACCGCGAAGTCGACCTCGCCCTTGAGGAGCGCGTCGCGCAGGGCGGTGACGAACACGCCGGTGCCGCCGATCTGCGCGAGGGCCTCGCGGGAGACATCGCCGTACGTGGTGATCTCGACGAGTTCGACGGGCCGTCCGGTCACCCGGCGCACGGCGTCCGCGACCTGCCCGGACTGGGCCATGGCGAGCTTGCTGCGCCTGGTGCCGAGCCGTAGTGGCTGCTGAGTCATCGTGGGCCTCGGTTCTTCTCGGTGCTGTCCTCGGCGCGGGAGACGGAGGCCACCGTCTCCTGGTCGAGGTCGAACAGGGTCCGCAGGGCATCCGCGTACCCGGCGCCGCCGGGTTCGGCCGCGAGCTGCTTGACCCGCACGGTCGGGGCGTGCAGCAGCTTGTCGACCACCCGCTTGACGGTCTGCGTGATCTCGCCGCGGTGCTTGTCGTCGAGCCCGGGCAGCCGCCCCTCGAGGCGGGCGATCTCGCTCGCCACGACATCGGCGGCCATCGCGCGCAGTGCGACGACGGTGGGCGTGATGTGCGCGGCCCGCAGCGCCGCCCCGAAGGCCGCGACCTCGTCGGAGACGATACGGCGGACCTGGTCGACGTCGGCCGCCATCGGAGCGTCGGCGGAAGCTTCCGCCAGCGACTCGATGTCCACCAGCCGCACCCCGGCCAGCCGGTGCACGGCCGCGTCGATGTCACGCGGCATGGCGAGGTCGAGCAGAGAGAGCACCGGCGCGGGGCGCGGCACTTCGGGGGCCGGCTCGGGCTTGCGGCGCTCGGGGATCCGGCCGACGGTGGCCACGGTCGCGGCGAGCGCGGTGATCAGCTCGGCGTCGGCCTCGGGGCTGCGCCGGGAGGCCTCGCGCCGGTCGACGGCACTGCCCGCCGCCCAGGCCGCGTGCTGCTCCAGCGTGGCCGCGTCCATACCGGCGACGGCGGCCTCCCCCATGACAGAGAAACCTCCCTGCACGGCGGTGAGGTCCAGCGGACAGTTCTCGTCGGTGCCGACGCTGGTGGGCGGCAGCGGCGTCTGCGGTACGTCCAGGCTGTCGGCGCTCGTCCTGGCGGCCGGCGCCTGGGCCGTCGTACGAACACCGCCCTCGGCCTCGTCGAAGGCGACCGGCCGCCCGGTACGGCCCTCGACCGCCGCGGCGATCTCCTCGGCCGTGAGGACGAGCCCGGTCGCGCCGGTACAGGAGACGGCGACATCGGCACGTGTCAGCTCGACCGGCACCGACTCCATCGGTACCGCGCGGGCGGGCACGTCCGTACCGTCGACCTCGGTGAGGATCTGGGCGAGGCGCTCGGCGCGGTCGTAGGTGCGGTTGGCGACGACGATCTCGGCGACACCGGCCCGCGCGAGCGTGGCGGCGGCCAGCGAGGACATCGAACCGGCGCCGATGACGAGGGCCCTCTTGCCGCGGGCCCACGCCGTGACGTCCGCCCCGGCGGCCAGCTGCTCCAGGCCGAAGGTGACCAGCGACTGTCCGGCGCGGTCGATACCGGTCTCGGAGTGGGCGCGCTTGCCGACCCGCAGGGCCTGCTGGAACAGGTCGTTCAGCAGCCGCCCGGCGCTGTGCAGCTCCTGCGCCTTGGCGAGGGAGTCCTTGATCTGCCCGAGGATCTGCCCCTCGCCGACGACCATCGAGTCGAGCCCGCAGGCCACCGAGAACAGATGGTGGACGGCCCGGTCCTCGTAGTGGACGTAGAGGTACGGCGTGAGCTCGTCGAGCCCCACCCCGCTGTGCTGGGCGAGCAGCGTGGACAGCTCGGCGACACCGGCGTGGAACTTGTCCACGTCGGCGTACAACTCGATGCGGTTGCAGGTGGCGAGCACCGCGGCCTCGGTGGCCGGTTCCGCGGCGACGGTGTCCTGCAGCAGCTTGATCTGGGCGTCGGCACTCAGCGCCGCGCGCTCCAGGACGCTGACCGGGGCGCTGCGGTGGCTCAGCCCTACGACGAGGAGACTCATGCCGGCATCACGGCGGGTACGTCCCCGTCGGGCCCCTGGTCGGCGGATGCGTCGGACTCCTCGCGGGTGACGGCGGCCGGTCCGGTGCCGTCGGAGTGGGCGGCGTCCTCGCCGGCCTTGCGCTGCTCGTGGAAGGCGAGGATCTGCAGCTCGATGGAGAGGTCGACCTTGCGCACGTCGACGCCGTCCGGAACGGTCAGCACGGTCGGCGCGAAGTTCAGGATGGAGGTGACCCCGGCGGCCACGAGCCGGTCGCAGACCGGCTGGGCGGCACCGGCGGGGGTCGCGATGACGCCGATGGACACGCCGTTGTCCTGGATGATCTTCTCCAGGTCGTCGGAGTGCTGCACGGGAATCCCCGCGACGGGCTTGCCGGCCATGGCCGGGTCGGCGTCGATGAGCGCGGCGACCCGGAAGCCGCGGGAGGCGAAGCCGCCGTAGTTGGCGAGCGCGGCGCCGAGGTTACCGATACCGACGATCACAACCGGCCAGTCCTGGGTCAGGCCGAGTTCGCGGGAGATCTGGTAGACGAGATACTCGACGTCGTAGCCGACACCGCGCGTTCCGTACGACCCGAGGTACGAGAAGTCCTTGCGCAGCTTGGCGGAGTTGACCCCCGCCGCGGCCGCGAGCTCCTCGGAGGAGACCGTGGGTACCGAGCGCTCCGACAGTGCGGTCAGCGCGCGGAGGTACAGCGGAAGCCTGGCGACGGTGGCCTCGGGAATCCCTCGGCTACGGGTCGCCGGTCGGTGTGTTCGGCCAGTTGCCACGGTGCTCCTGCGGGTAGAGCGGGGCTGCAGGCGGTCACACGTACCTAGACCGCCCCGTCGAATGCAGGCTATGTCTTTGTGAACGCGTGCACAAAGATGGTGTCCGATTTGCCCGCCCAACGTGACCGGGCTCACGCATGCCCGGCGCACTGCTGTGGAACCGGCGCACACGCACCACCGTTCCTCTGCTTTCGGGGGCAAAACCGCACACTCTCCTCAACGATCCTCGCCCCCCAGACCAAGTCGCCGTCGATCCTAAGCGAGTTTCCGTCCCAGTTGGACTACTCGGTCAGTGCTTTCGCCTAGCCGGTCAGTGCTTTGCGGAGGCGATCTTCGTTCACGCGCCAGAACGTGTGCTGGGCGCCGTCGACGAGGACGACGGGGATCTGTTCCCAGTACTGGTCGTGGAGTTGGGGGTCCTGGGAGATGTCCTTCTGCTCCCACGGAACCCCGAGGTCACCGCAGACCTTCTCGATCACGATCTGTGCGTCATCACACAGAAGACAACCGGGTTTGCGGATGAGTGTGACCAGCCGCTCCTGGGGCGACTTGGCCGTACCGCGACGAAAGAGGGGGCTCATGTCAGCCATTCTCCCGCGCCGCCACACAGCGGATCGAACACGCCCGGCCACGCTGTTTAACTGCGCGGTCGCGGAGAGTTCACACCCTTCAAACCTCTCGACTCCGGTTGCACCGAACAAACTGGCTATGCTCACGGTCATGGCCGCTCTTGGATGGCTCACTCCCCGTAGGCGCTCCGCCACGGCGCGGAGCGTGTTGGCTGGCGAGGCCTCGGCGGAGGCAGCGCGCAAGTCGTCGCAGGAAGCGACAGTGTCGGAGATCTCGGAGGACTCCTCCGAGGAACCGGAGTTCCCGGTACTCGGCGACGAGAAGGCCGCCGCCTTCTTCGACCTGGACAACACCGTGATGCAGGGCGCCGCGCTGTTCCACTTCGGGCGGGGCCTGTACAAGCGGAAGTTCTTCGAGACGCGCGACCTCGCCAGGTTCGCCTGGCAGCAGGCGTGGTTCAGGCTGGCGGGCGTCGAGGACCCCGAACACATGCAGGACGCGCGCGACTCGGCACTGTCGATCGTCAAGGGCCACCGGGTCTCCGAGCTGATGTCGATCGGCGAGGAGATCTACGACGAGTACATGGCCGAGCGCATCTGGCCCGGCACCCGCGCCCTCGCCCAGGCACACCTGGACGCCGGTCAGAAGGTGTGGCTGGTGACGGCGGCCCCCGTGGAGATCGCCCAGGTGATCGCCCGCCGCCTCGGCCTCACCGGCGCCCTGGGCACGGTGGCGGAATCGGTGGACGGCGTCTACACCGGCAAGCTGGTGGGCGAACCCCTGCACGGCCCGGCGAAGGCGGAGGCGCTGCGCGCCCTGGCCGCGGCGGAGGAGCTGGACCTCTCCCGCTGCGCGGCCTACAGCGACTCGCACAACGACATCCCGATGCTCTCCCTGGTCGGCCACCCCTACGCCATCAACCCCGACTCCAAGCTCCGCAAGCACGCCCGCAAACTGGACTGGCGACTGCGCGACTACCGCACCGGCCGCAAGGCGGCGAAGGTCGGCATCCCGGCGGCTGCCGGGGTGGGTGCGGTGGCCGGCGGGACGGCCGCGGCGATCGCGCTGCACCGGCGCCGACGGTAGGGCCGCGTCCCCGGCCACGTCTGTCTGCACCCGCTCCCGCACCCACCAGCACCTCAGCTTCTCGAACACCACACACCCCTCAGCGCCGGCCGGCCGAGCTCGATCCGGCCGGCGCTTTCGGCCACGCCCGGCCATGCGGCCAATCCGCACCCCATACCCCCGCGATCCCCTGTCCAGTCCCCTTGGCTGCACACGGCCACAACACGCCCCGGAGTCAGCCGGAACACGGGCGGATTCGATCAACAAGCGGTCACTCTGCGGCACTTGATGTGCCGTCAATCGGTTACAGAAGAGACGCAATCGGTGATTTGAGCAACTGGGCGTAGCAGTGCCTGCACGAAGCGTTATTCTCCTCAGACGCAAACCGGTACCCCTCCGTCGCTACGACGGGTGAACGGTCCCGCACTGCACGTGATGGAAGCTCTGCCTCTGGGAGTCCCGTGTACCCACACGTCGGGGTTGACGCCTCGGGCCTGGCTACGCTGCGCGCAACGGTCCAAGACCTGTTGCGCGGCTTCGTCCCCACCGCGTACGCCGTCCCCGCCCTCGCCGTAACGACCGTGCCCGTCGGCCCGTGCTACGCGCTCGCCGACGGCACCGCCGCCGTCGGCAGACGAGGGCGGTCGGCCGGCGCGGCGACCGCTCGGCGGCCCGCCGCGGACAGCGACAGCGCTCGAATGATGGATCTCGTCGAACGCGCACAGGCCGGCGAGGCCGATGCGTTCGGACGGCTCTACGACCAGTACAGCGACACCGTTTACCGCTACATCTACTACCGCGTCGGAGGGAAGGCCACCGCCGAGGACCTCACTAGCGAGACCTTTCTGCGGGCCCTCCGGCGGATCGGCACCTTCACCTGGCAGGGCCGGGACTTCGGCGCCTGGCTCGTCACCATCGCCCGCAACCTCGTGGCCGACCACTTCAAGTCCAGCCGCTTCCGGCTGGAGGTGACCACCGGGGAGATGCTCGACGCCAACGAGGTCGAGCGCTCCCCCGAGGACTCCGTCCTCGAGTCCCTCTCCAACGCCGCCCTCCTCGATGCCGTACGACGGCTCAACCCTCAGCAGCAGGAGTGCGTCACCCTCCGTTTCCTCCAGGGCCTCTCGGTCGCCGAGACCGCCCGCGTCATGGGCAAGAACGAGGGCGCCATCAAGACCCTCCAGTACCGGGCCGTACGCACCCTCGCCCGGCTTCTTCCGGACGACGTGCGCTGAGCGCGTCACCCGTACCGATCCGACACTCTCCGCAATCATCAACTCACCCTCGGTGAAAGTCCGTTGACTTCGCGGTCCGTTCATCCGCCGTCCGTAACCCAAGTGCCGAGCCGCTCGTTGTGCGGGATGCAGGCTCCCTGTGGTCACTACCTGGCCGACTTCGATCACTCGATCGTGTGGATCTGGTCAGGGCGTGCAACCCTCAGGACCCCCTGGGGAGCCGACCGTCATCACGAGAGGAGGTGCCGCCAGTGATCGCGAACGTATCGGCACACCGGCGGGCGAACGCCTTCGCCCAGGCCCTGGAGGAGCTGACCGACCGGGGCTCGGCGGCCGAGCAGGCCGAGCAGCCCGATGGATCGGCACCGGCACCGGCTGCTGCGGAACAGACCGAGCAGGGGCGGCTGTTGGCCCTCACCGAGGGGCTCGGCGAGCTGCCCAAGCCCGTACTGGACCCCGAGGTCAAGGTCGTCCAACGGGCCCAGCTCGTGGCCGCGATGGAGGCCATGCTGCAGGAGGGCACCGCGGGGGGCGAGGCGGGACCGGCTCTGCCCGGGCAACGTTCGGATCGGGCACGGGGCGCTCACCGGGCGTCCCCACTGGGGAAGTTGCGACCACGTTCGCGCCTCGCCAAGGGCCTCACCGCGGGCGGGCTCAGCGTAGGTGTCGCCGCCGGAGCTTTCGGCGGAGTGGCCGCCGCGAGTTCCGACGCCCTGCCCGGTGACTCCCTCTACGGGCTCAAGCGCGGCATCGAGGACTTCAAGCTCAACGTCCTGGCCGACGGCGACGACGAGCGCGGGCGCTCCTATCTCGACCAGGCCTCCACCCGGCTGAGCGAGGCCCGGCGGCTGATGGAGCGCGGCCGCGGCGGACAGCTCGACCACGAGTCGATGGCAGAGATCCGCCGTGCCCTGTCCGGCATGCAGCACGACGCCTCGGAGGGGCATCGCCTGCTGAGCGAGGCGTACCAGCGCGACCCCGGGTCCCTGGGCCCCATCCAGGCACTCTCCGCCTTCTCACGCTCGCACCGCGCGGCGTGGGGCAACCTGCGCGAGCGGCTTCCCCTCCAGCTCGGGGACGTCAGTGACCGCGTGTCGTCGGTGTTCGACGCCATAGACGAAGAGGTCGCCCCGCTGCAGTCCCTCCTCCCACAGTCCCCGGAACAGGGCGGCGACGGCAAGCGGCGAGGCGGTCCCGGATCGTCGTCCACCGGTACGTCCGACTCCGACCGTTCGGCCCGCCCCAGCGCCGGCGGCGGCTCCTCCGACGGCAACCGGTCCAGTCACCCCAGCAAGTCCGCCGAGAGCTCCGGAAGCGAGAGCGAGGGCCTGCTCGGCGGCAGCACCGGCGGCCTGCTCGACCCACCGAAGGACACCGGCAGTACCGGCACCTCACCATCCACCTCAACCCCGAGCACCGAGCCCGCAGTAACCCTCCCGCCCCTCCTCCCTGGCCTCCTGCCCGGCCTGGGCATCGACGGCCAGGACGCGAACTAGCCGCAGCGGAGAAGCGAGTCGTACGGCGATGGGGGCGCCCCTCTCAGGAGGGGCGCCCCCATCGCCGTACCAACACCTCATCCGTCAGAAGAAAACCGACCGCCGCTGCACCAGCAACTTGTACAGCGTGTGCTGAATCTGTTCCCTCACCTGGTCGGTCAGGTTGAACATCAGCATCGGGTCCTCGGCGGCCTCCGGCGGATAGCCGTCCGTGGGGATCGGCTCGCCGAACTGGATCGTCCACTTCGTCGGGAGCGGCACCGCGCCCAGTGGGCCCAGCCACGGGAAGGTCGGGGTCAGCGGGAAGTACGGGAAACCCAGGAGGCGGGCGAGGGTCTTCGCGTTGCCGATCATCGGGTAGATCTCCTCGGCCCCGACGATCGAGCAGGGGATGATCGGCGTGCCCTTGCGCAGGGCCGTGGAGACGAAGCCGCCTCGGCCGAAGCGCTGCAGCTTGTAGCGCTCGCTGAAGGGCTTGCCGATGCCCTTGAAGCCCTCGGGCATCACACCGACCAGCTCGCCCTGCCCCAGCAGCCGCTCGGCGTCCTCCGCGCAGGCCAGGGTGTGGCCGAGCTTGCGGGCCAGCTCGTTGACCACCGGCAGCATGAAGACCAGGTCGGCGGCGAGCAGGCGCAGATGGCGGCCCGCCGGGTGATGGTCGTGCACGGCGACCTGCATCATCAGGCCGTCCAGCGGCAGCGTCCCGGAGTGGTTGGCGACGATCAGCGCGCCGCCCTCGGACGGGATGTTCTCGACGCCCTTCACCTCGACCCGGAAGTACTTCTCGTACACCGGGCGCAGCAGGGACATCAGGACCTGGTCGGTGAGCTCCTCGTCGTACCCGAAGTCGTCGACGTCGTAGTCCCCGGTGAGGCGGCGGCGCAGGAAGGCCAGGCCGCTCGCGATACGCCGCTCCAGGCCGCCGTCGTCCTGGGGCTTCTGGGGCGGCTGTTCCTCACGTGTCACAGGAACATCATCCTGCGCGAAGGACCGTCCCGGGAGGGGCTGGACCTCGCGTACCAGCGCGGATTCACCGTTCTTGCGCCGATTCCCCGCGCTCCGGCGCCGCGACGGCCGTTGTACGGCGCTTCCACGGGAACGGTCGTCGTCGAACGGAATGACCTTGGCGTCCGCCATCGTTGATGCGCTCCTCAGTTGGCGCTCTGCGTCGGGGGGTGGACGCCGCCCAGGGCGGGCAGCGCGGCGATCCGGTCGACGGCCCCGGCAAGGGCCTCCGGCGGCAGCAGACCCGGTGCGCGGCTGCGCGCGAACTCCGCGAAGGTCTCCGCCGTCGTGAACTTCGGCTTGAATCCGAGCGTCTCTCGCATCTGGTCCGTCGACACGACCCGGCCGTGCGTGAGCAGCCGGATCTGTTCGGGCGAGAAGTCCGACATGCCCAGCGTACGCACAAGGGAGCCGGCCCAGGTCACAGCGGGCAGCAGAAGCGGCACGGTGGGCCGTCCGAGCCGCCGGGAGCACTGCGAAAGCAGCAGGACGCCGTCGCCGGCGATGTTGAACGTGCCGCTGTTGAGCGTGCCCCGCTCCGGCTCGTGCGAGGCGATGCGCAGCACCTCGATCACGTCGTCCTCGTGCACGAACTGCAGCCGCGGGTCGTACCCGAGGACGGTCGGCAGCACGGGCAGCGAGAAGTACGAGGCGAGCGGCGTGTCCGCGGTCGGCCCGAGGATGTTGGCGAACCGCAGCACACACACGGCGACGTCCGGCCGGCGCCGCGCGAACCCGCGCACATAGCCCTCGACCTCGACCGCGTCCTTGGCGAAGCCGCCGCTGGGCAGGGACTTGGGCGGGGTCGTCTCGGTGAAGACAGCCGGGTCGCGGGGCGCGGATCCGTACACGTTCGTACTGGACTTGACCACGAGCCGCTTGACGTTGGGGGACTTCTGGCAGGCGCCGAGCAGCTGCATGGTCCCGATGACGTTGGTTTCCTTGACCGTGGTCCGGCTGCCGCTGCCGAGCGCGGTTCCGGTCACGTCCATGTGTACGACGGTGTCGGCGCCGCTCTCGGCCAGCACCCGAGCGATGGTGGGCTGCCGGATGTCGGCCTGGATGAAGTCGGCACCTCCCAGATGGTGCTCGGGCGGCACCGCGTCCACGGCGATCACCCGGTCCACCTGCGGGTCACGCTGGATCCGTCGTACGAACCGGCCCCCCAGTTGACGGGCCACTCCGGTCACGAGCACGACCTTGCCCAAGATTCAGCGCCTTCCTTCCCAGCACTCGTCCCCTGCGTACCCTGCCGAGTTCCCCGTGTGCGGCCAACTTAGCGGGTCGGTGTTGCGCTGTGATGACCACCCAATGCATGAAGTGACGAGAATTCCCTGCGTACGACCGGACGGATCAACCCTTTGTCCAGGCATACGCACAGGGTTCGGCCCTTCGCACACCGCCCTCGATATGCGTGTGGCCCCCCACCAGGTGTGGTGGGGGGCCACGGACACGCCGCTTCCGCGGCGTCGCTTACTTCTTGTTGCGACGCTGAACGCGCGTGCGCTTGAGCAGCTTGCGGTGCTTCTTCTTGGCCATCCGCTTGCGCCGCTTCTTGATAACAGAGCCCACGACTACCCTCGCTCACTTCTCATCACTCGGTGTTTGGGCGCCATGGGCCCACACGACCTACGAGGGGCTAGCCTACCCGCCCGAGCGCTGAGGTCGTAATCGAGGGGACGAGGGGGCATCCCGCAAAGCCCTGAGGACGCCCCCTCACCCGTCGCCGTCAGGCGGTTTCCACCCCCACATAACTCTCGCGGAGGTACTCGTGAACCGCTTGCTCGGGGACGCGGAAGGACCGCCCCACCCGGATCGCGGGCAGATGACCGCTGTGCACCAGCCGGTACACGGTCATCTTCGACACTCGCATCACCGAGGCGACTTCCGCCACGGTAAGGAACTGAACCTCGTTCAGAGGCCTCTCGCCAGCTGCAGCCATGACACACCTGAACCTTCCGCACTCGACGGCCACCGGCTTCCCCTTCCGGTGACTCTTCGTCGCTGCGTGCTCACTCCCCAATGTAGGGGCGGGTGATGCGAGTGGGGAAGAGGTGCAGCCATCGGCGACCTACTGTGACAGACACGCTCGATTGAGTACGTAGCGGGTAAGCGGCCGGTAGTAATCAGACCGCACAGCGTCATCAAGTGGAACGACGACGGACACCGACCCCTCGGCCTCCCCCACAAAGAGCGCGGGGTCATTCGTATCGGCGAGACCAATGGCCTCAAACCCCAGCTGACCTGCCCCGCAGACCCAACCGTGATCCCCGATCACCAGCTCCGGCAACGGCCCGCCGGCCTCGGCCGCGGCGGCCAGAGCGGTACGAACCGGGAGCGGCGAATGCGTATGTGCGCCGGTCTCACGCCCGGAGCTCGGAGCGCCGGCTTCCCGCACCAACGCGACTCCTCGTACGTAGTCAAGGTTGTACGTGCGTAGGCCGAACCGGGTCGTTATGTCGACACAACGACCATGCGCGGGGGTGAGGACGGTACACCCCGCCGCCGACAACCCGTCCGCCAAGGCGGCGTAGAACCCGAGCAGTCGATGCGGATGCCCGGTACCGATCAGCACGGGCAAACGGCGCTCGGCGGCCACCCCGATCCGCTCAGCGAAAGCATTCAACCCGCTCAAAGTCCGCCCAGGATCGATCACATCAAGGCCGGATACATGCGCCGGATCGGCCGAAACCCCACACTTGTCCGCCATCAACGCGATCAGATCCCGCAGCCGCCAGCTCCACTCGGGATCAAGCCCGATGAGCACCCGCGGATCCCGAGCAGCAAAAAGCCGATAACTCCGAAGACTCACCTCCCGGGAAGTAGCCACGGTCCCAGCAAGCCGAGCGGCCAGGAGATGGGCGCGAAGGGCTCCGGTACTCAACACGTGAGCGATGGTGACGGATGGGCCACACCGGGGCCGGGCGAACGGACAAACACCGCGCGGTTGGGCTAAGGACCCCACCCTCACCCCTCACACAAGCGCGGCTTCGCCACACGGGGTTGGCGGTCACTGCACGGGGCGAGGCCGAGGCTGCACTCTCAACGCAGGCCCAGGCATCTCAGCCCGTCCGGCGTCCGAGGTTCGGGCCACACCGCCCCGATCCCCCACCCACCGGAGAGGGACGTCGTCCCTAACCCCCCACCCACCCCACAGAGGGCCGCACCCCTTCGACACCGGCCGAGGGATGCCAGCCCGTCCGGCGTCCGAGGCCAGGACCACACCGTCCGGAACCCCCATCCACCCACAGGGGACGTCATCAGGACGGGGCCACATCTCAGCGCAGGCCCAGACAATGCCAGCCCGTCCGGCGTCCGAGGACGAGGGCCCCACCATCCCGAACCCCCACCCACCCGCAGGGGGCGTCATCTGGACGAGGGCCACATCTCAACGCCGGCCCAGGCAATCTCAGCCCGTCCGGCGTTTGAGGACGAGGCCCTTTAAGGGCCGAAGCGGGGGTCTGGGGGCGCAGCCCCCAGAAGGGCCCCGGGGTCGAAGGGGCGGAGCCCCTGGGGGACGGGACGGGTAGGGGCGGCGGGGGCGAGAAAACCCGCCTCACACGCACCCCCACCCCTCACCCCCCCTACGCCAACAACCCCCGCAACGGAAACACAGCCTTACGAGTCGCCAGCACAGCCTGATCCAACCGATCCGCAGGGTCGTACCCCGCCTCCCAGTCCCCCCACGACACAGGCCACCGCCCATCAGTCATCCGCACCGGCCCCAACTGCCGAGTCCGCGCAAAGACTTCCTGCCGCCACCCCTCCGGAATCATCGCCTCAGGCTCAACCGGCCGCCCCGCCGCAATCCCCACCAGATGCGTCCACGACCGAGGCACGACCTCCACCACGGCGTACCCACCCCCACCCAGCGCGACCCACTTCCCCCCGGAGTACTCATGCGCCAGGTCATGACACGCCACCTGCACAGCCCGCTGCGCATCCAACGACACGGCAAGATGCGCCAACGGATCCTCGAAGTGCGTATCGGCCCCATGCTGAGTCACCAACACCTGCGGCCGAAAGTCAGCGATCACCTCCGGCACGACGGCATGAAACGCCCGCAACCACCCCGCATCCCCGGTCCCGGCCGGCAACGCGACATTCACGGCCGTCCCCTCCGCACCCCCGCCCCCGGTCTCCTCCGGCCACCCGGTCTGCGGAAACAACGTACGAGGATGCTCGTGCAACGAAACCGTCAGCACCCGCGGATCCTCCCAGAACGCCGCCTGCACCCCATCCCCGTGGTGCACATCGACATCGATGTAAGCGACCCGCTCAGCCCCAAGCTCCAACAACCGCGCGATAGCCAACGACGCATCGTTGTAGATACAAAACCCCGACGCACCCCCGGGCATCGCATGATGCAACCCACCCGCGAAGTTCACCGCGTGCAGCGCATCCCCCCGCCACACGGCCTCCGCCGCCCCCACCGACTGCCCGGCAATGAGCGCCGACACCTCGTGCATCCCCACGAACGCGGGATCATCCAGCGTCCCGAGCCCGTACGACTGATCCGCCGCCCGCGGATCCACCGACGCCGCCTTCACAGCCTCGATGTAGTCCTCCCGGTGCACCAGCCGCAACGTCGACTCCCCGGCCGGCTGCGCCGCGACGACGTCCACGTCCTTGTCCAGCCCGAAGGCATCGACGAGCCTCCTGGTCAGGGCCAGCCGGACCGGGTCCATCGGATGGTCCCGGCCGAAGTCATAGCCCGTTACTGCCTCGTCCCACATCAGCTGTGCGCGGCCGCTCATGCCCGCCACCGTATCGGTCCGGTTGAGCGGCGAACGACCGGGCGTACACAAGCGTCACCAGCACCAACACCATCGGCACCAGCATCGCCCCGCGATAGGTCCACGCATCGCCCAGCGCACCCACCAGCGGCGAACCGATCAAAAACCCCACGTAATTGAACACATTGAGCCGCGCAACGGCAGCATCCGAAGCCCCCGGCCCGCCTTTGTCACCAGCAAGCCGCCCAGCCGCCGCGAACGTCTGCGGCACCACCACACACAACCCCAGCCCGAGCAGCGTGAACCCCAGCATCCCGACCCACGCCCCCGGCGCCCCGGCCACCACCGCGAACCCGACGGCAGCCACCATCGCACCGGCCCGGACCACCGCGACGGCCCCGAACCTCCGCACTCCGAGGTCCCCGATGGCCCGCCCCAGCAACGTGGTGACCATGTAGACGTTGTACGGCACAGTCGCCAACTGCTCCGAACTCCCCAGCACGTCCTGCAGATACTTCGCACTCCAGTTGGAGACGGTCGAGTCCCCGATATACGCGAAGGTCATCACCAGACAGAACGGCAACAGCACCTTGAAGGCGACGCCCTCACGCTCCCCCGAGCCCCCCGCCACAACAGACCCCCCACTCCCACTCCCGCCGTCGACGTACCACCGACTCCCCACCAGCGCCGCCGGCAACAACACCACGACAACCGGCACATACGACACGAACAGCGCCAGATCCCAGTGCGCCCCCACCCAGGCCAGCGAGGCCCCCACAATCCCGCCCAGGCTGTACGCAGCGTGAAAGCTGAGCATGATGCTGCGCCCGTACGACCGCTGCAGACTCACGCCGAGCATGTTCATCGAGGCGTCGAGCACACCCACGGCCAGCCCGAACGCGGCAAGCGCAAGCCCCAGCTCAACCATGCGCTCCCCTGCCCCCACCCCGAGCAGCGCCAGGAGCACGACGGGCTGGGACCACCGCAGCAGCCGACTCGGCGGTATTCGCCTCACCAGCCGCTCGGTCGCCACACTCCCGACGCCGGCCAGGATCGGCACGGCCGCGAGGAACGCGGGCAGCAACGCATCGGAGACCCCGTACCGATCCTGGATGGCCGGAATCCGGGTCACGAGCAGGGCAAAGGCGACACCCTGAGCGAAGAAGCTGAACGCCAACGAGGCCCTACCGCGCCGCAGCACATCAGTCATGGCGGCGAGCGTAGGGCCCCGGACTACCCGTGGGTAGATCCAGCCAAAGATGAATTTCCCTCAGCTTTGCCGGATCCACCCTCAGGCGGCAACGGGCGACCTCGGACCGCACGGCCCCCTCGGCCGCCTTCACCTCGGCGATGAGCAGCCCGCCATGGACTCGGCGGCTACAAAACGACTGACGACGAAGGCCAACGCCACCGAACCGACCAGGATGACGGACCCGAGCCGCACCATGGTGTCCAGAGGCACCGTGTACGCGCCAACCACCCGCCCCACACAGTCCGCACGGCAGGCACCACGCTGCTCAGGGCCAACGCCATGAAAGTACGCCCCGACAGGCACTGCCACATCCACAATCAGCGGCCCGAAGACGTTCTACTTGCTCGTCGTCAGGCACTCAGCGTCTCGCCCGGCGGAGCCTGCCCAGTAGGAACGAACGTCCGGAGCTCGGCATGACAAATGTCAAATCAGCAGGTCGGCCAACTCCCCCATATCCGAGAAGAGTCGAGTGGCACCCTCCAGCCTCCCAACTGGCGTCATGGCAGTGAACCCAAGGACGTCCATCCCGGCCGCGACGGCCGCTTGCACCCCCAGCGGACTGTCCTCGACGACGACACACCGCGCCGGCGCGACCCCCATCCGCTCGGCCGCGTACAGAAACAGATCGGGCGCCGGCTTCCCCCGCCCCACATCCTGCGAGCTGAAGATCCGCCCGTCGTCGAACCACCGGTCCAGCCCAGTCGTACGATGCCCCACCCGGATCCGCTCATGACTACCCGAGGAGGCCACGCAGTACGGCACCCCACCCTCGGCCAGCCTCGCCACCACGTCCGCGGCCCCGTCCACCGCCTTCAACTCCCGCTCGAACGCCGCGAACACCCGCACATGAAAGACGTCATCAAAGTCCGCCGGAAGCCGCTGCCCCGTCCGCTCCTCGATCAGATCGTGGATCCGGTGCATCGCGGACCCCATGTAGTCCCGAATGGAGTCCTCGTACGACGTCGGATGCCCCAGCTCGGTCAGATACTCAGCCAGCAGCCGATTGGAGATGGGCTCGCTGTCGACGAGCACACCGTCGTTGTCGAAAATGACGAGGTCATAGCGCATACGGCGAGCCTAAACGCAGAAAACCCCGCACCGAAAGGTGCGGGGTTTTCTTCAAATTTTGTTCGGCGGCGTCCTACTCTCCCACAGGGTCCCCCCTGCAGTACCATCGGCGCTG
>NZ_BAAAZY010000011.1:187747-705930 GCF_039537145.1 Streptomyces shaanxiensis | reverse complement strand
CCCGACCAACGAGGCCGCGTTGCGCGAAGCCCTCGACGAGGCCGCGAAGAACCCCGAACTCGTCCCCCTGGTCCGGGTCGTGGAGTCGCTCCCGGCGCCCACATAGGGTGCGGGCATGGGAGATCTTGAGATACGCCCCGCTGTCGCCGATGACATCCCCGCGATCGTCGGCATGCTCGCGGACGATCCGCTGGGCGCTCAGCGTGAGTCACCGGACGACCTGACCCCTTACCTGGCCGCATTCGAGCGGCTCAGGAGCGACCCGAACCAGCATCTGATCGTCGCCGTCCGCGAGAGCCGTGTCGTCGGCACGCTCCAGCTCACGGTCATTCCCGGGCTGTCGCGGCGTGGCTCCACCAGGTCGATCATCGAAGGCGTACGCATCCACACAGACGAGCGCGGCAGCGGCCTGGGCACGCAGCTCATCGAGTGGGCGATCGAGGAATCCCGCCGGCAGAACTGCCAGTTGGTACAGCTGACCTCCGACAACAGCCGTACGGACGCCCACCGCTTCTATGAGCGGCTCGGCTTCACGGCCTCACATGTGGGCTTCAAGATCCAGTTGTGAAACGGCGAAGCGCCTGTTTCACGTGAAACAGGCGCTCACCCAGCCGTCAGAACGAGCCGCTGCCACGCCACCCATCGGGATCCACGCCGCCGGGCACGGCAGCCCCCTCGTCGTACGGCTGACGCGTGAAGACGAACGACCCGAGGTCCAGATGGTCCACGGCCCCGTCCGGCCGTCGTACGGCCTTCAGGAGCTCCCCGGCGTAGTAGCCCTCCAGGCCCGTCCATGTGCCGTCCCCGTTGGCGCGGAACCGCGAGCGGCGACCCTTGCCGGACAGCGGCTCCAACGAGACGAGCCCGTCGGCGGTCAGCCGCAGGGCGAAAGCGTGCGTCCCCCAGTACCACTGACCCGCCAGCTCAAGGACCGCCGTCTCGACCTCGGGCAGCGGACGCCAGGGTTCAGGAATCCGCGGCTCGGCCTCAGCGACGATGCGGACGAGGTCGGCGGCCACGAGGGAAACCAGCGGACCTGAGGTGCAGTTGGTCAGCACCACGGCCGCGACATCGTCCTCCACGCTGATGGTCAGACTCGCCAGAAAGCCCGGCAACGATCCACCGTGCCCCACGAGGAGCCGTCCGTCCCTGTGCTGGATCTGCATACCGAGGCCGTACGCCGCACCATCGGCCACGTCGGCGGACTCGGGCGGCGCGGCAGGCGTTCGCATCTCCCGTACGGTCCCGCCACTCAGCACCCGGTCGTCACCCCTGGCCAGGAAGACGGCGAACCGCGCCAAGTCATCCGCCGTCGACCACAGTTGACCGGCTGGCGCCATCCGGCCCAGGTCTTCGACAGGCTCGGGAAGCATCACATCCGCCCAGGGATGCACCGCCCAGCCTCCCGCGTGCGGTGCCTGCGGTCGCGTACTCGTGCGCTTCAGGCCCAGGGGTTCGAGCACTTCACGCCGGAGTACGTCCTCCCATGGAGCCCCACGCAGCTTCTCGACCAGCGCGCCCAGGAGCGTGTAGCCGGGATTCGAGTAGTGGAACCGGCGGCCGGACGGATGCAGGATGGGCTGCTCGCCCAGGACGTCGGAGAGCTCGGGCCGCAGTGATCCGGAAGTCCGCTCCCACCACGGCCCGGGCGACTCGGCCGCCAACCCACTGGTGTGCGCGAGCAGTTCGGCAATGGTCGCCTCCCCCGCACCCGTGCCCGGCAGATGCTTCTCCAACGGGTCACCGAGGTCGAGCAGGCCCTCGTCGCGCAGCCGCAGGACGAGAACGGCGGTGAAGGTCTTGGTGATCGAACCGATCCGGTACTGCACGTTCCCGTCCGGCCCGTGCCCGTCCACCGAGGTGCGCGAGCCATGCCACACGGTCCTGCCCTCCCGCACGACCGCAGCGACCAGCGAGGGCGCGCGCCCTTCGGTCTGGGCCACGGCGATGCGGTGCAACAGTGCCCGGCGCGTGGCGGGGAGCAGCTCTTCCTGGGAAGTCGTCATGCCCCCAGTCCACCCCGGCGGACGCTCGGGAGTCGAGCGCATATCCCCCGTGTGAGGCGGATCAGGTCTGTGCCATGTCCACGAACCGCGAGTAGTGGCCCTGGAAGGCGACCGTGATCGTCGCCGTCGGACCATTACGGTGCTTGCCCACAATGATGTCCGCCTCGCCCGCGCGGGGCGACTCCTTCTCGTAGGCATCCTCACGGTGCAGCAGGATCACCATGTCGGCGTCCTGCTCGATGGAGCCGGACTCACGCAGGTCGGACACCATCGGCTTCTTGTCCGTGCGCTGCTCGGGGCCACGGTTCAGCTGCGAGAGCGCGATCACCGGGACCTCCAGCTCCTTGGCCAGGAGCTTGAGGTTACGGGACATGTCCGAGACCTCCTGCTGACGGCTCTCGGATCGCTTCGACCCACCGGCCTGCATCAGCTGCAGATAGTCGATGATCACGAGCTTGATGTCGTTGCGCTGCTTCAGCCGACGGCACTTCGCGCGGATCTCCATCATCGACAGGTTCGGTGAGTCGTCGATGTACAGCGGCGCGGCCGAGACCTCGGGCATCCGGCGTGCCAGGCGCGTCCAGTCCTCGTCCGTCATGGTGCCGGAGCGCATGTGGTGCAGGGCCACACGTGCCTCAGCAGACAGCAGACGCATCGCGATCTCGTTGCGCCCCATTTCGAGGGAGAAGATCACGCTCGCCAGGTTGTGCTTGATCGACGCCGCCCGAGCGAAGTCCAGCGCGAGCGTGGACTTACCCATGGCAGGACGGGCCGCGATGACGATCATCTGGCCCGGGTGCAGGCCGTTGGTGAGCGAGTCGAGGTCGGTGAACCCCGTGGGCACCCCGGTCATCTCCCCGCTGCGGGAGCCGATCGCCTCGATCTCGTCGAGCGCGCCCTCCATGATGTCGCCGAGCGGCAGATAATCCTCGCTGGTGCGCTGCTCGGTGACCGCGTAGATCTCGGCCTGAGCTCGGTTGACGATCTCGTCGACGTCGTCGTCTGCCGCGTATCCCATCTGTGTGATGCGGGTGCCGGCTTCGACCAGGCGGCGCAGCACGGCGCGCTCATGGACGATCTCCGCGTAGTACTCGGCGTTCGCCGCCGTCGGCACCGTCTGGACCAGGGTGTGGAGATACGAGGCGCCGCCGACCTTGTTGATCTCGCCGCGCTTGGTGAGCTCGGCGGCGATGGTGATGGGGTCGGCCGGCTCGCCCTTGGCGTAGACGTCGAGGATCGCCTGGAAGATCGTCTCGTGCGCGGGCTTGTAGAAGTCGTGGCCCTTGAGGACCTCGACCACGTCGGCGATGGCGTCCTTGGACAGGAGCATGCCGCCAAGGACAGACTGCTCGGCGTCGAGATCCTGGGGGGGTACCCGCTCGAAGGTCGAGCCGCCGCCGTCCCACTCCCCGTTCTCCCGGCCGCGGTCATGCTGCTCGTCGCGTCCTCGGCCGCTGTCCCCGCGTCGGCGGGAGGCAGGCAGACGATCACTTGGACCGCTGTCGGCCCACGGGTCGTCCAAGGGCTCGGAAATGCTCACCGAGCCACCTCCTCACGTCCGCCGAGCGGACCTCGCCGTGCCCCTCAGTTCTACGGCACGCCACTGACAAATGAGAGGCCCAACTCCGGTTGTGGCACGTCGGCTTTATGACGGTTTCCCTGCCGACAGACGGAGTGGGCGCCGGACCACGGTAGGCCTGCGGGCACCGTCAGCCAATCTGGTTATCCACAGGCCATGTGGACGACGGCCCCGATGCTGTGGAGAACTCCGCAAAACCTGTGCACGACACGGTGGACAGCCCTGTGAACAAGCTCGCCGCGATTCCCGGACGCCGACTCTGACCTGCACCTTTGCCGTCCACCGGCTGTGCAGAAGAAAAACTTTCCCAGTCGGACCAAGATCGCTTCGAACGGTGCACGGAAGCGCACACCACGAGACGGTGAGTAAGGGTCACTACTCCATTGCATCTCTTACCTGTGGACGATTAGATTGGTGGCCATGACACAGGCTCCCGCGACCACCAAGGCCACCCGGCGACAGCACGACCGAGAGATCGTCGCACTCGCCGTCCCTGCCTTCGGCGCACTTGTCGCCGAGCCCCTGTTCGTCATGGCCGACAGCGCCATCGTCGGCCATCTCGGCACCGCACAGCTCGCCGGACTCGGGGTCGCCTCCGCCCTCCTCATGACGGCCGTCAGCGTCTTCGTTTTCCTCGCCTACGCCACCACGGCAGCCGTTGCCCGACGCGTCGGCGCCGGCGACCTCCAGGCCGCCATCCGTCAGGGCATGGACGGCATCTGGCTGGCGCTCCTCCTCGGCGCCGCCGTCATCGCGGTCGTCCTCCCCACGGCACCGTTCCTCGTGGAACTCTTCGGCGCCTCGGACACCGCAGCCCCATACGCGACCACCTATCTACGGATCTCGGCACTCGGCATCCCGGCCATGCTCGTCGTGCTCGCAGCCACCGGCGTTCTGCGGGGCCTGCAGGACACCAGGACGCCCCTCTACGTCGCCATCGCGGGCTTCGTCGCCAACGCCGCCCTCAACGTGGGTCTCGTCTACGGCGCCGACCTCGGCATCGCGGGTTCCGCCTGGGGAACCGTCATCGCCCAGTGCGGAATGGCTGCGGCTTATCTCGTGGTCGTCGTCCGCGGCGCCCGTCAACACGGCGCATCCCTGCGTCCCGATGCGGCGGGGATAAGGGCCTCGGCACAAGCCGGAGTGCCCCTGCTGGTCCGCACCCTCTCGCTGCGGGCCATCCTCATGATTGCCACGGCTGTCGCGGCCCGCCTCGGGGACGCCGACATCGCGGCGCACCAGATCATCCTGTCGCTCTGGAGCCTGCTCGCCTTCGCGCTGGACGCCATCGCCATCGCCGGGCAGGCCATCATCGGGCGGTATCTCGGCGCCGGCGACGCCCAGGGCGCCCGGGCCGCCTGCCGCCGCATGGTGGAGTGGGGCATCGCGGTCGGCGTCGTCCTCGGACTGCTCGTGGTGATCTCCCGCCCGGCCTTCCTGCCGTTGTTCACGAGCGACTCCTCCGTCAAGGACACCGCCCTGCCCGCCCTGGTGATCGTGGCGCTCTCCCAACCGATCTGTGGCGTCGTCTTCGTCCTGGACGGCGTCCTGATGGGGGCGGGCGACGGTCCCTACCTCGCCTGGGCCATGGTGCTCACCCTGGCGGCCTTCGCTCCGGTCGCGCTGCTCGTCCCCGTGCTCGGTGGTGGACTCACCGCGCTCTGGGGAGCGATGACGCTGATGATGACGGTGCGCATGCTGACACTCTGGCTACGCGCCCGTTCGGGCCGCTGGATCGTCACGGGAGCGACCCGCTGACCGTTTCACGTGAAACAGCGTGTTTCACGTGAAACGAACTCGATCCGCTCCCACACGGAGAACCCGCAGCGAAGGGGCCGTACCCAACGGGTACGGCCCCTTCATTCAGCTGTTCAAGCCGAGCGCGGCGATCAGGCCGCGATGACCTCGATGTTGACCTTGGCGGCAACCTCGGGGTGCAGACGCACGGACGTCTCGTGGGCGCCCAGGGTCTTGATGGGCGAACCCAGCTCGATGCGGCGCTTGTCGACCTCGGGGCCACCGGAAGCCTTGATCGCGGACGCGATGTCGGCCGGGGTGACGGAACCGAAGAGACGACCGGCGTCGCCGGAGCGGACGGCCAGACGGACCTTCACACCCTCGAGCTGGGCCTTGACAGCGTTGGCCTGCTCGATGGTCTGGATCTCGTGGATCTTGCGAGCGCGACGGATCTGCTCGACGTCCTTCTCGCCACCCTTGGTCCAGCGGATAGCGAACTTCCGCGGGATGAGGTAGTTGCGAGCGTAACCGTCCTTGACGTCAACGACGTCGCCCGCGGCGCCGAGGCCGGAGACCTCGTGGGTGAGGATGATCTTCATGTGTCGGTCACCCTTCCCTTATCGCGCGGTGGAGGTGTAGGGCAGCAGCGCCATCTCACGGCTGTTCTTGACGGCCGTGGCGACGTCACGCTGGTGCTGCGTGCAGTTGCCGGTCACGCGGCGGGCACGGATCTTGCCGCGGTCGGAAATGAACTTCCGCAGCATGTTCGTGTCCTTGTAGTCCACGTACGTGACCTTGTCCTTGCAGAAAGCGCAGACCTTTTTCTTCGGCTTGCGCACAGGCGGCTTCGCCATGGTGTTTCTCCTGTGTGATCAAGAAGTTTGGGTACGACCCGCCCTCGACCGGATCAGGCCCGGAAACCCGGGCCCGAAGGCCTAGAAGGGGGGCTCGTCCGAGTAGCCGCCGCCACCGCCGCCGCCGGAGTTTCCACCCCAGCCGCCGCCACCGCCGCCGCCCTGCTGGCCACCGGCGGGAGCGCCGGTCGCCCACGGGTCGTCGGCAGAAGCGCCGCCGCCCTGCTGACCGCCGCCGGAGCCACCGCCCCAGCCGCCGCCACCCTGGCCGCCACCGCCGCCGTAACCGCCCTGGCCCTGCCCACCGCGGCCGGCGGTCTTGGTGACCTTGGCCGTGGCGTTGCGCAGGCTGGCGCCGACTTCCTCGACGTCCAGCTCGTAGACCGTGCGCTTGACGCCCTCACGGTCCTCGTAGGACCGCTGCTTCAGTCGGCCCTGCACGATGACGCGCATGCCTCGCTGGAGCGACTCCGCGACGTTCTCCGCCGCCTGACGCCAGACCGAGCAGGTGAGGAAGAGGCTTTCGCCGTCCTTCCACTCGTTCGTCTGGCGGTCGAAGGTGCGAGGCGTGGACGCGACACGGAACTTCGCGACCGCCGCACCGGAGGGGGTGAAGCGCAGCTCGGGGTCATCGACAAGATTGCCGACGACCGTGATGACGGTCTCGCCTGCCATGGGGGAACCTCTCGGCGGGTTTGCTGCTGGCTGCTTGGTGCTGCTACTCGAATCCCGAGATCAGCTGAGCGGGATGCTCAGTGGGTCTCGGGGCGGAGGACCTTGGTCCGGAGGACCGACTCGTTCAGGTTCAGCTGGCGGTCGAGCTCCTTGACGACCGCAGGCTCGGCCTGCAGGTCGATGACCGAGTAGATGCCCTCGGGCTTCTTCTTGATCTCGTACGAGAGACGACGACGGCCCCAGGTGTCGACCTTCTCGACCTTGCCGTTGCCCTCACGGACGACGGAGAGGAAGTTCTCGATCAGGGGGGCGACAGCGCGCTCCTCCAGATCGGGGTCGAGGATGACCATCACCTCGTAGTGACGCATGTGGAACCCACCTCCTTTGGACTCAGCGGCCACGGTCGTTCCGTGGCAGGAGGGTCGTGATGCGTACGCAACGGTATCGGCCACCACTGACAATCGGGGGGCCGGCTGGCGGCTTCCCCGCGTGGACTGGGTGGACTCCCTGGCATGGCCTGGGCAGACACCGGTGCAGACGGTACAGAGTACCCGCACACGTGCTTCCGGTTGAAATCAGCCCCCAGGGCCCGTCAATCTGTACACATCGGGTGTGTATGGCGCTACGATGCGCCGCCTTTCGCAGGAGGTGCCCTATGGCACAGGCATTGCGACCCAACACCGTCGGAGGCCTCTTCGCCACGGACGGAAAACCCCACCCTCTCCAGGACACCCTGCTCGCGGTGACCCTGGTGCTGGGCATCACGTCTTTCGTCACGGCGATGTTCCACAGCCTGCATCTGCTCAGCTCCTGGACCGGCCTGGTGGGCATCCTCACCGGCGCCTACGGCCAGTGGGTCTCGGAGACGACCCGCGAGCGCTTCGGACTGATCATCGGTCTCGGCGCCTCGGCGGTCGGCTTCTTCCTGGGCATGGCGCACGGCGGTCTCTTCGGCGGGGTCTTCTGACGCCAGGGGCACCGTCCTTTCCACGTCGGCCACGGAGGAAGCCCTCCGAACACCGGTAAAACACCGAATAGAACGGCAGCGAACGTCTCGGAGGCCTGAAGGTCGAGGCGCAGCTGCCGTACGCCCAGGCGGGGCGCTCTCAAGGCGCAGTAGGCTTCCGCGAGAGCCGGAGCCCCTGTACCCATGGGGACACACCAGCCCGAGGAGCGCCCCGAATGAGCCTGACCCTGAGGACGATCAGTCGCGAGCAGCATCTGGCATACATCCAGAGCCTGCCGTCGGCGAGCCACATGCAGGTTCCGGCCTGGGCGGACGTCAAGGCGGAGTGGCGCTCGGAGAGCCTCGGCTGGTTCGACAAGAGCGGCGAACTCGTCGGCGCCGGCCTCGTCCTCTACCGGCAGCTGCCCAAGATCAAGCGCTATCTCGCCTATCTGCCCGAGGGCCCGGTCATCAACTGGTTCACGCCAAATCTGAACGACTGGCTGGAACCGATGCTCGCGCATCTGAAGCACCAGGGCGCCTTCTCCGTGAAGATGGGCCCGCCGGTGATCATCAGGCGCTGGGAGGCCACCTCCATCAAGGCGGGCATCCAGAACCCGGACGTGAAGCGGCTGCGTGACATCGAGGCCGACTTCATCGAGCCGCGCGCCTTCGAAGTCGCCGACAAGCTCCGTCGTATGGGCTGGCAGCAGGGCGAGGACGGCGGCGCCGGCTTCGGCGACGTCCAGCCGCGGTACGTCTACCAGGTGCCGCTGGCGAACCGCTCCCTGGAAGAGGTCCACAAGAACTTCAACCAGCTGTGGCGGCGCAACATCAAGAAGGCCGAGAAGGCCGGTGTCGAGGTCGTCCAGGGCGGTTACCAGGACCTCGAGGAGTGGCAGCGCCTGTACGAGATCACCGCCGTGCGCGACCATTTCCGGCCACGCCCGCTGTCGTACTTCCAGCGCATGTGGACGGCCCTCAACACCGAGGACCCCAACCGCATGCGGCTGTACTTCGCCCGCCACGACGGTGTGAACCTGTCGGCGGCGACGATGCTGATCGTCGGCGGGCACGTCTGGTACTCCTACGGCGCCTCCGACAACATCGGCCGTGAGGTCCGGCCCTCGAACGCGATGCAGTGGCGGATGCTGCGCGACGCCTACGCGCTCGGCGCGACCGTCTACGACCTGCGCGGCATCTCCGACTCGCTGGACGAGACCGACCACCTCTTCGGCCTGATCCAGTTCAAGGTGGGCACAGGCGGCCAGGCGGCCGAGTACCTCGGCGAGTGGGACTTCCCGCTGAACAAGCTGCTCCACAAGGCGCTCGACATCTACATGTCGCGTCGCTGACCTCGCGCTCCCTGCTTCGATACCGTCAATTGCTGCACCGTCGATAGCTTCCATATCTCTGATACACCGCAGCCACGAGAAAGGTTCCAGGTCCGGCCATGGCGCTCACGCTCTACGTCGACACCGCGCGCTGGCGGGCGCACCACAAGCACGTGCAGGAGCAGTTCCCGGGACTCGTACCGGTCTGCAAGGGCAACGGCTACGGGTTCGGGCACGAGCGGCTGGCGGAGGAAGCCACTCGGCTGGGCTCCGAGGTGCTCGCCGTCGGCACGACGTACGAGGCCGCGCGCATCAAGGACTGGTTCGGCGGTGATCTGCTGGTGCTGACGCCGTACCGGCGCGGCGAGGAGCCGGTACCGCTGCCCGACCGGGTCATCCGCTCGGTGTCGTCGGTGGACGGCGTGTACGGCCTCGTCGGTGCCCGCGTCGTCATCGAGGTGATGTCCTCGATGAAGCGGCACGGCGTGAGCGAGCGTGATCTGCCGCAGCTGCACGCCGCCATAGAGAATGTCCGGCTGGAGGGCTTCGCCATCCACCTGCCGCTGGACCGCACCGACGGCTCGGACGCCGTCGAGGAGGTCATCGGCTGGATGGACCGGCTGCGTGCGGCCCGGCTGCCGCTGCACACGATGTTCGTCAGCCACCTCAAGGCCGAGGAACTTGCCCGCCTGCAGCAGCAGTTCCCGCAGACCCGCTTCCGCGCCCGTATCGGCACGCGGCTGTGGCTGGGGGACCACGACGCCACCGAGTACCGCGGCGCGGTCCTGGACGTCACCCGCGTCTCCAAGGGCGACCGGTTCGGCTACCGGCAGCAGAAGGCGGCCTCGGACGGCTTCCTGGTCGTCGTGGCGGGCGGTACGTCACACGGGGTGGGCCTGGAGGCCCCAAAGGCCCTGCACGGCGTCATGCCGCGCGCCAAGGGCGTCGCCCGGGCCGGCCTCGCCACGGTCAACCGGAACCTTTCTCCGTTCGTCTGGGGCGGCAAGCAGCGCTGGTTCGCCGAGCCGCCGCACATGCAGGTCTCGATCCTGTTCGTCCCCGCGGACGCTCCCGAGCCGAAGGTCGGCGACGAGCTCGTCGCCCATCTGCGGCACACCACCACGCAGTTCGACCGACTCGTCGACCGCTGAACGACTGCCGCGCGGCAACGCCGTAACCGGCAAAGGCCGTACACGGACGATTCCGTGTACGGCCTTTTGCGTGCCCTTCCTACGCCCTGTTCGCTCAGAGCGAACTGTCGGTCGCCTCTCGGCTGCCCCACTCCACCTGCACCCCGTCGAAGTGGGCCGCGTGCCGCGGTGGATGGGCCGCGGGGCCGAGCACGAAGACGTCCTCCGCCCGGTCGAGCACCCCGCCCGAGGGGTCGTCGTCGCCGGCCCTGCGTACCGGGTCCCGATCGGGCATGAGGATGTCCCGTACGACGACGGCGCACAGGTACAGCGTGCCCAGCAGGTGCGCGCCGATCGCCCAGTGGTAGCCGTCGGGCGGCAGTCCCTTGTGGGCGTCCCCGCTGGTCGTGTACGCGAGGTACATCCAGATCCCCAGGAAGTACGCCACCTCGCACGCCTGCCAGATGAGGAAGTCCCGCCACCTCGGCCGGGCCAGCACGGCCAGAGGCACGAGCCACAGGACGTACTGCGGCGAGTAGACCTTGTTGGTGAGGATGAACGCGGCGACGATCAGGAAGGCCAGCTGGGCGAAGCGCGGGCGGCGCGGGGCGGTGAGCGTGAGCGCGGCGACACCGGCGCAGCACAGCAGCATCAGCAGGGTGGCGAGCGTGTTGACGGTCTCGGTGCTCAGCGGGTCGGTCGAGTTCTGGGCCAGGATCAGCCAGAAGGACCCGAAGTCGACGCCCCGTTCCTGACTGAACCGGTAGAACTGCGACCACCCGTCCCAGGCGAGGAGCATCACCGGAAGGTTCACGACCAGCCAAGCGAGGACCGTGCCGCCCAGCGCCTTGCCGAAGTCCCGCCATTTGCCCGCGCGCCAGCACAGCACGAACAGCGGACCTAGCAGGAAGACGGGATAGAGCTTCGCGGCCGTGGCAAGCCCCAGCAGGACACCGAAGGCGAGCGAGCGGCCGCGCGACCACATCAGCATCGCCGCGGCCGTCAGGGCGACAGCCAGCAGGTCCCAGTTGATGGTCGCGGTCAGCGCGAAGGCGGGGGCCAGGGCGACCAGCAGGCCGTCCCAGGGGCGCCGGCTGTGCGTGCGGGTCACGCAGACGGCGATGACGGCCGCGCACACCATCAGCATCCCGGCGTTGACCATCCAGTACCACTGCTCCTGGTCCTGGATGCTGCCGCTGCCCGGCGTGAGCCAGGAGGCGACCTCCATGAACACACCGGTCAGCACGGGGTACTCGAGGTACTCCATGTCACCGGCGAGCTTGTCGAAGTACGGCACGAGCCCGTCAGCGAAGCCCCGTCCCTGATAGAGGTGCGGGATGTCCGAGTAGCAGGCATGCGTGTACTGCGAGCTGGCGCCGAAGAACCAGGCGCCGTTGTAGCAGGGTGCCTTCTGGACCAGGCCGAGGGCGAACATGCCGATCGCCACCAGCGCGATGATCCGCACGGGAGTCCACCAGGACGTCCCGAGCAGGGCGCGCCGTCCGATGGGGCCGCCGATCAGCTCACTCCCGCTCGCGGCGACCTCGTCCTCCTTGGTCGGCCGCACCGGGTCCGGCTCGTGCACGCTCGTGGGCGTCGTCTCTGCGCTGGGCATGGGGGACATCCTGCCGTACGTCCCTGAGACGTCCCCAAGACTCCGACAAACGTTGAGTGCGGCTGTGCCGGTCGGGCCTCCCCCAAGTCATGCACGTGTCCCGAGGAGAGTCCGGAAGCTGAGTGTTTCACGTGAAACCGACGTTTCACGTGAAACAGTCCGGCGTCCGAGGCACGCCCAGGAGCGGAAATGCCAGTGGCCGGCACCCCGCTTGTGGGTGCCGGCCACTGGCCTTCGTGCGACTGGTGAGCCTCGGTCAGCCTGACGGCCCGCCGAAGATGCCTCCGTTGCCGTTGGCATTGCCGTTGCCGTCGGTCTCCGTCTCTGTCGGAGTCGGTGACGACGTCACGCCCCCGTCCGTGCCGCCGTTGTCCGTGCCGCCGTTACCGGGGCACTGGAAGCCGAAGCAGGTCTCGGTCGGCGTGGGCGTCGGCGAGATCAGCGACTCGCTGGGCGTCGGGCTCGGGGACGGGCTGGCTTCCTCGGTCTGGGTGGGCGTAGGCGTGGGCGTCGGGGTCGGAACGTCGTTGACGATCACACCGATGGGCTCCGGCGTCGGGAACGGCTTCGGCTCCGTTCCCTTGAGCGCCTGCTCCATGTAGTCGTGCCAGATCTCGGCCGGGAACGAGGCACCGTGGATCTTCTCCTGGCCGCCCGTTCCGAACATCTTCAGGAACTCACGGTTCTGGTTCTTCTCGTTGTCGTCCATCCGGAACATCGAGATCGCCGTGGACAGCTGCGGGGTGTAGCCAACGAACCAGGCGGACCGGTTGCCGTCCGTGGTACCGGTCTTGCCGGCCACCTCACGGCCGGTCAGCTGGGCGTTGGTTCCCGTGCCGTCCTCGACCACGGTCTTCAGGACGTCCGTGACGTTGTCGGCGACCGGTGCGGTGAAGGCGTCCTTGGTCACGGTCTCGTGGGTGAAGACCTCGCCGTCCTTGCTCGTCACCTTCGTGACGGAGAAGGGAGCACGCTGCTTCCCGCTGGCCGCGAAGGTGGCATACGCGCCCGCCATGCGGATCGCGCTGGGCTGAGATGTGCCGATGGAGAAGGAGGGGTAGTCGGTACCGGTCAGACTGGGCTCGAGGATGCCCGAGTCCACGGCCGCCTCCTTCACCTTGTCCAGCCCGACGTCCATGCCGAGTTGCACGAAGGCGGAGTTCACCGACTCTCGCATCGCCTCACGAAGGTCGATCTGGTAATTCGGGGGAGTGCCGTACGACTGGTCGCCGTCGTTGACCTGGTTCCACTCCTCCCCCTTCTCGTTCTGCCAGATGTCGCCCTTGTAGTCCTTGATCTTGAGCTTGTTCTTGCCGCTGAAGAAGCTCTTCGGAGAGACCTTGGTGCGCTCGTCCTGTGCCTGTTCCGGCGGGCCGTCTTTGTCCCGGACGCCCCACTTCATCGCGGCCGCGAGCACGAACGGCTTGAACGTCGAACCGACCTGGGCACCGGTCACGTCGCAGTTGTTGGTGAAGTGCTTGGTCGCGTCCGAGCCTCCGTAGCAGGCCCTGATCGCACCCGTGGTCGGGTCCACGGAGGCCCCGCCGAACTGGACGTGGGTGTCGGTCTTCGGTCGCTCCTCCGGCTTGATGTTGGCCTTGTACACCTTCTTCACCGCGGACTCGAGCTCCTTGACCTTCTTCTTGTCGAAGGTCGTGTAGATCGAGAGACCGCCCTCACGCAGCTTCTTCTCGGTGATCTTGGTCGTCTCGCTGTTGTTGACCAGGTAGCTGTTGGCAAGGTCGACGAGGTAGCCGACCTGGCCGCTCAGCGCGGTGTTGAAGCGCGGGTTCTGCCACTCGGGCAGCTTGGTGTACTTGGCTCGCACATCGGCGCTCAGATGCCCGTACTCGACCATCTTGTCGAGGGTGTCCTGCATCTGGATCAGGGCCCGCTTTTGGTTTGCCGCAGGCGTGGCCGCAGGGTCGATGGAGACCGAGCCCGCCGGGTCGTAGTACGTGGCGCCCTTGAGCATGGCCGCGAGGAAGGCGCACTGCCCCTCGTTCAGGTCGATGGCGTTCTTGTTGAAGTACGCGCGTGCGGCGGCCTGGATCCCGTAGGCATTGCGCCCGTAGTAGCCGGAGTTCAGGTAGCCGGCCATGATGTCGTCCTTCGACACCGTGGTGCCCACCTTGACCGAGATGAAGATCTCCTTGAACTTACGCGAGATCGTCTGCGACTGGTCGCCGAGCCGCGCGTTCTTCACGTACTGCTGGGTGATTGTGGAACCACCCTGCGTCTCGCCACCGGTGGCCATGTTGAACACGGCACGGGCGATGCCCTTGGGGTCGATCCCGCTGTCGCTGCGGAACGTCTTGTTCTCCTGCGAGATCACCGCGTTCTGCATGGCCTTGGGAATCTGCGACAGATTGATGATCTGCCGGTTCGTCTCACCGCCCGTGGAGACCATCTCGTCTCCGTTGGACCAGTAATAGACGTTGTTCTGAGCCTTGGCGGTCTCGTCGACGACGGGGACGGCCACCATCGCGAACCCGATGCCCGCCACAGCCACCAGGCTGCCCATGAAGCCGATGAACATGCCCATCACGAGCTTCCACGACGGCACCCAACGCCTGATGCCGTACTTACCGGCCCGCGGATAATCGATGAACCGCTTCTTTCCGGGAGGAACTGCCCGCCCGCGGCCCCGGCCGGGACCGTTCGGACCGCCCGGAGCGGCACGGCGGCCACCCCTGCCCGGCGGCTCGGCCGCTCTGCGACGGCCCCCACTTCTCTGTGCCGCGCGTCGTGCCTCGGCGCGGCCGCCGTACTGACGATCCTCGCCTCCCGAACCGGTGGGTTCCGACCCGTACGAGTCGGAAGGAGATCCGGTGGCGCCTCGCGGTGCCGCGCGGCGGCCGGAGGACGAGCCGGACTGGCCGCGTCGGGCCGCGGCACGTCCGCCTCCCTGCGGCTGCGGCGGTTTGCGACGGTGCTCGCTCATGGAACGACTACTCCTCGGGCAGGCGCTCCCCAGGGCGCCCGGCAACGACGGCTGTTTTCCGGTCCCCCCGAAGTACGGATGCGGTCGGTTCCGCATTCACCCGTACTGCACCAAGGATGACGACGCCCTCGGACGTCACTCGGTTCCCGGTGGTGTGCATGGCGCACAGACTACGCACCGTCAAAGCCCACCTAGCTCCGAACTTCACCCCAAATCAGGCAACTCGCTCCACATGAATCGTTGATGTGATCCCGTTCACCGTTCCCCCACTTGTCGCGTCCGGGAGGTCGTTCTATCGTCTTGATGTATCGAGTCGATACATCAGCGCGAGATAAGTCGAGGAGGCGAGGGGATGAGCCGACGTTCCGGGATCCTTGAGTTCGCCGTACTCGGACTTCTCCGCGAATCCCCGATGCACGGCTATGAGCTGCGCAAACGACTCAATACATCGCTGGGCGTGTTCCGTGCCTTCAGCTACGGCACGCTCTATCCCTGCCTCAAGACGCTGGTCGCCAACGGCTGGTTGATCGAGGAACCGGGGAACACCGCCGAGGACGCGCTCGCCGCGCCGCTCGCCGGGCGCCGCGCAAAGATCGTCTACCGATTGACCGCGGAAGGTAAGGAGCACTTCGAGGAACTGCTCTCGCAGACCGGCCCCGATGCGTACGAGGACGAGCACTTCGCTGCCCGATTTGCCTTCTTCGGCCGCACGCCGCAGGACGTACGCATGCGCGTGCTGGAGGGCCGTCGCAGCCGGCTGGAGGAGCGCCTGGAGAAGATGCGCGCCTCTCTGGCACGCACCCGGGAGCGCCTCGACGATTACACGCTTGAGCTCCAGCGCCACGGGATGGAGTCCGTGGAGCGCGAAGTGCGCTGGCTGAACGAGCTCATCGAGAGCGAGCGGGCCGGACGGGACCTGAACGGTTCCGCCTCCGGGGGGCCTGCTCAGCAGGACACCACATCTGGAGCGCCGGGCGATCTGCCCCGTCCCGGGGACACCCCCGGGACGGATTCGTCCGGCGACACCGCCACGTGAGAGCCAAGTCAGGGCCTCACTCGTACACACAGGGAGCAACCGGAATGGGTTCGGTTCGCGTAGCCGTCGTCGGCGTGGGCAACTGCGCCGCGTCGCTGGTTCAGGGAGTCGAGTACTACAAGGACGCCGACCCGGCGTCCAAGGTCCCCGGCCTGATGCATGTGCAGTTCGGCGACTACCACGTCCGGGACGTCGAGTTCGTCGCCGCCTTCGATGTCGACGCGAAGAAGGTCGGCCTCGACCTCGCGGACGCCATCGGCGCCAGCGAGAACAACACCATCAAGATCTGCGACGTGCCGAGCACCGGCGTGACCGTCCAGCGCGGCCACACCCTCGACGGCCTCGGCAAGTACTACCGCGAGACCATCGAGGAGTCCGCCGAGGCCCCGGTCGACGTCGTCCAGGTCCTCAAGGACAAGCAGGTCGACGTCCTCGTCTGCTACCTGCCCGTCGGCTCCGAGGACGCGGCGAAGTTCTACGCCCAGTGCGCCATCGACGCCAAGGTCGCCTTCGTCAACGCCCTGCCGGTCTTCATCGCCGGTACGAAGGAGTGGGCGGACAAGTTCACCGAGGCGGGCGTCCCGATCGTCGGTGACGACATCAAGTCCCAGGTCGGCGCCACCATCACGCACCGCGTCATGGCGAAGCTGTTCGAGGACCGCGGTGTCGTCCTGGACCGCACGATGCAGCTGAACGTCGGCGGCAACATGGACTTCAAGAACATGCTCGAGCGGGACCGCCTCGAGTCCAAGAAGATCTCCAAGACGCAGGCCGTCACCTCGCAGATCCCCGACCGGGAGCTCGGCGAGAAGAACGTCCACATCGGCCCGTCCGACTACGTCGCCTGGCTCGACGACCGCAAGTGGGCCTACGTCCGTCTCGAGGGCCGCGCCTTCGGTGACGTCCCGCTGAACCTGGAGTACAAGCTCGAGGTCTGGGACTCCCCGAACTCCGCCGGCGTCATCATCGACGCCCTGCGCGCCGCGAAGATCGCCAAGGACCGCGGCATCGGCGGCCCGATCCTGTCCGCGTCCTCGTACTTCATGAAGTCCCCGCCGGTCCAGTACTTCGACGACGAGGCCCGCGAGAACGTCGAGAAGTTCATCAAGGGCGACGTCGAGCGCTAGCAAGACACAGCGCTGCGCACGGGAAGCAGAACAGCGCCGCAGCGCCGCACCAGAACGCTCCTGCCAGAGCTGCCGAGGGTCCCCGGGTTGTACCGCCCGGGGACCCTTCCCATATGTGAGGCTGTGCCCCATGTCCGTCGTACGCGACCTGCGGGTCCTGCTGCGCTTCCGGAACTTCCGGCGCCTGCTCTCCGTACGCCTGCTCTCGCAGGGCGCCGACGGCGTCTACCAGACCGCGCTCGCCACATACGTCGTCTTCTCCCCGGAGAAACAGACCTCGGCCGCCGCGATCGCCTCCGCGATGGCGGTACTGCTCCTGCCGTACTCCCTGGTGGGCCCGTTCTCCGGCGTCCTGCTGGACCGCTGGCGCCGCCGCCAGGTTCTCCTGTACGGCAGCCTGCTGCGCACCGTCCTGGCCTCGGCCACGGCCATCCTGATCATCACCGAGGTCCCGGACTGGCTCTTCTACGTCTCCGCCCTGTGCGTCACCGCCGTCAACCGCTTCGTCCTGTCCGGCCTGTCCGCCGCCCTCCCGCGCGTGGTCGACGAAGAGCGTCTCGTGATCGCCAACTCCCTCTCCCCGACCGCGGGAACGCTCGCCGCGACCGTGGGCGCCGGTCTGGCCTTCGTCGTACGGCTGTTGGTCTGGGACTCCGATGCCGCCGTGGTGCTGGTGGGCGCCGCCCTGTACCTGTGCGCGGGGCTGGCGTCACTGCGTATGTCACGGGAACTGCTGGGCCCCGACCGCGTGTTGACGCAGCCGCGCCTCCGAGCGGCCCTCTCCGGCACCGCGCACGATCTCGCGGCAGGCGTGCGCCATCTCGCCACTCCGCCGCGCCGGGAGGCAGCCTGGGCGCTGCTCACCATGACCCTGATGCGCTTCTGCTACGGCGCCCTGCTGGTCACCCTGCTGATGCTCTGCCGATACGCCTTCACCTCGAACGCCGATGACGGACTCGCCCTGCTGGGGCTGGCGTTGGCCATCTCGGGCGCTGGATTCTTCGCCGCGGCCGTGGCAACACCCTGGTCGGCGGGGCGACTTGGCCCGGGCCGCTGGATCGTGGTGTGCGCGGCGGCAGCGGCCGTCCTGGTCCCCGCGCTCGGCCTCCCGTTCGCCACAACTCCCATGCTGGTGGCGGCATTCGTCCTGGGTCTGACGACGCAGGGGGCGAAGATCGCGACGGACACGATCGTGCAGACCTCGGTCGAGGACGGCTTCCGTGGCCGGATCTTCTCCGTCTACGACGTGCTGTTCAACGTCGCGTTCGTCAGCGCCGCGGGCGTGGCCGCCCTGATACTGCCGCCGGACGGCCGCTCGGCATCTCTCCTGGTCACAGTCGCCGTTATCTACGCGGCAGTTGCTGTGGCTATGGCCCGCTATGAACGCCGCGCCGTGTCACATCAATGACACAGAGTCCCCCTCGGTTACAGGGCTGTCAGTGGTGGCCGGTAATTTACGTGCGTCTTATTGCGCGCATTGCACGCGTCACGCATCCATGTTCTAGGGGGACCCCCAAGTGACAACTCCGCCGCCCCAGGGCAACCCGTACGCCCAGGGCCAGAACCCGTACGGCCAGCAGGCCCAGCAGGCCTACGGTCAGCCCCAGGGTCAGGCCCCGTACCCGCCCCAGGGCGGGTACCCGCAGCAGCCGGGCCAGCCGGGCTTCCCCCCGCAAGGGGCGGCACCGTACGCGCCGGTTCCGCCGCAGCAGCCGGGCCGCAGGTTCAACTTCAAGACGATCAAGAACGTCGCTGCTGTCGTGATCGTCGCCATCATGATCGTCGTCGGCTACATAATGAGCCAGGACGACGCCAAGAACGCCGAGGCGGGTGACTGCCTGAAGGCTCCGTCGTCGTCGGTCTCGGACGACAAGCTGGAGGTCGTGGACTGCTCCTCCTCCGAGGCCGAGGTGAAGGTACTCAAGAAGATCAAGGGTCACTACACCGCGATCACCGCCGACACCGAGTGCAGCAAGGTCGAAGGGGCGACCAGCGTCTACACCGAGACGATGCGGACAGGAACCAGCGACGACGAGTTCCTGCTGTGCCTCAAGGACCTCTGATCGGTCGTTGTTTCACGTGAAACATCGAAGAGCGGCGCCATGTTTCACGTGAAACATGGCGCCGCTCTTCGTCTGTCGGCTCGGCTCAGGCCTCTGGCTCCTGCGCCCACCACTCCTTGAGCGCGGCCACCGCCTCGTCGTGCTCCATCGGCCCGTTCTCCAGCCGCAGCTCCAGCATGTGCTTGTAGGCACGGCCGATGACGGGCCCGGGACCGACGCCGAGGATCTCCATGATCTGGTTGCCGTCGAGGTCGGGGCGGATGGCGTCCAGTTCCTCCCGCTCCTGGAGCTGGGTGATCCGTTCCTCCAGGCCGTCGTAGGCACGCGACAGGGCGGCCGCCTTGCGCTTGTTCCGCGTTGTGCAGTCCGAGCGGGTCAGCTTGTGGAGGCGGTCCAGGAGCGGGCCCGCGTCCCGGACGTAGCGGCGGACGGCGGAGTCCGTCCACTCGCCGGTGCCGTAGCCATGGAAGCGCAGGTGGAGCTCGACCAGACGTGAGACGTCCTTCACGAGCTCGTTGGAGTACTTGAGCGCGGTCATGCGCTTCTTGGTCATCTTCGCGCCGACCACCTCATGGTGGTGGAAGGAGACCCGGCCGTCCTTCTCGAACCGGCGCGTGCGCGGCTTGCCGATGTCATGCAGCAGGGCGGCCAGCCGCAGGGCCAGGTCGGGTCCGTTCTCCTCCAGCGCCATCGCCTGCTCCAGGACGATCAGCGTGTGCTCGTAGACGTCCTTGTGCCGGTGATGTTCGTCGCTCTCCAGACGCAGGGCCGGCAGCTCCGGCAGCACGTGCGCGGCGAGCCCGGTGTCGACCAGCAGCGTCAGGCCCTTGCGCGGGTGAGCGGAGAGGATCAGCTTGTTCAGCTCGTCCCGCACCCGCTCCGCCGAAACGATCTCGATACGCCCGGCCATCTCCGTCATGGCCGTCACGACCTCGGGAGCCACCTCGAAGTCGAGCTGCGCCGCGAAGCGCGCCGCCCGCATCATGCGCAGCGGGTCGTCCGAGAAGGACTCCTCGGGGGTGCCCGGAGTGCGCAGCACACGCTCTGCGAGGTCCTCCAGCCCACCGTGCGGATCGATGAACTCCTTCTCCGGCAGCGCGACGGCCATCGCGTTCACCGTGAAGTCGCGCCGGACGAGGTCCTCCTCGATGGAGTCGCCGTACGACACCTCGGGCTTGCGGGAGGTGCGGTCGTAGGCCTCCGACCGGTAGGTCGTCACCTCGATCTGAAAGTTCCGGTCAACAGCTCCGTCGCGGGCACGCTTCTGCGCACCGACCGTGCCGAAGGCGATCCCGACGTCCCACACGGCGTCGGCCCACGGGCGCACGATCTTCAGTACGTCCTCGGGGCGGGCATCGGTCGTGAAGTCCAGGTCGTTGCCGAGCCGACCGAGCAGCGCGTCCCGGACCGATCCACCGACCAGCGCGAGTGAGAACCCGGCGTCCTGGAAGCGGCGGGCAAGGTCGTCGGCGACAGGGGCGACCCGCAGCAGTTCACTCACCGCGCGGTGCTGCACCTGACTCAGGACACTGGGCTTGTCTTCGTTGGCGTTCGGCACAACAGAAGAGGGTACGTGGCCCCGGCGGCCGCGAGCTCCTCCATTAGACGTGCACTACGCGTGCACAGACACGTCTATCCATACGTGCACAAGGACTGCTCTTGAGGCGCAGGGAAACGCTCCGCTTTATACCTACACATAGGGGACAGGCCGACGCCGCGGCCCGATCTTGCGGAGCACTCCGCGGCACTTCCCCTCAGCGCGCATCGTTACCATGCCTGGACGCACATTCCGACGACCACTGACGACGACGAGGGACGGGCGAGCGCGTGGCCGAGGCGGCAGACTTCCAAGGGACGAGTCCCTCACCTGCCCGCCGGTGGCTGCGGCGGACAGGAGCACTGTTCGCCGGAGCACCTCTGCTGGCCGGCCTGCTCCAGCTGCCCGCCGCCGCGCCCACGCACGCTGCCGGGCAGGACTCCCTGAAGGCCGCCTCCGGCTCCGGCACGGTGGCCGTCGCTGTGGACTCGCTCACTCCGACCGTTCCCGGTGAAGGCGACACGCTGACCGTGTCCGGCACGGTGACCAACAAGGGCAAGCAGGCGGTCACCGACGCACAGGTGGACCTGCTCCTGGGCCCCGCCCTGAACACACGCTCCGAGATCGACACGGTCGCCGAGCGCACCGACTACCAGGCAGGCCTCGACGGGTCGCCGGTGGGCGGGAAGTACGTCAAGGAGTTCTCCAAGCTCACGCCGGGCGTCGCCCAGCGCTTCAGCATCTCCGTGCCGGTCGACAAGCTGGACCTCGGTGGGGATGGGGTCTACCAGTTCTCCGTCTCGCTGTCGGGCGAGACGTCCGCGCGGCCCTGGGAGCAGGTGCTGGGCATCCAGCGGACGTTCCTGCCGTGGCAGCCCGACGAGGCCGACACGAAGACGCGGACGACCGTTCTGTGGCCACTCGTCTCCACCGCGCACATGACGGCGCAGACGGGCTCGAACGAGGAGCAGACTCCTGTCTTCCGTGACGACGCCCTCGCCGAGGAGATCTCCGCGGGCGGCCGGCTGCAACAGCTCGTGTCGCTGGGCAAGGAGCTCGATGTCACCTGGGTGATCGACCCCGACCTGCTGGCCTCCGTGGACGCCATGACGGAGAGCTATCGCGTCCAGGGCGAGGGCGACACGACCACGGCGGGCGCCCACCGCGAGGTCGCCAGGCAGTGGCTGGTCGAGTTGCAGGAGGCGGTGCAGGACAAGGAAGTCGTCGCCCTGCCCTTCGCCGATCCCGACGTGGCCTCCCTGGCCCACAACGGCACGAACGTCACCGGCTCGCTGAGCCATCTCAAGGAGGCCACCGACGTCGCCGCCGACACGGTCGACTCGGTCCTCCACGTGCAGCCGACCACCGACTTCGCCTGGCCCGTCAACGGCGCCGTCGACCCGTCCATCGTCAAGGTCGCCACCTCCGCCGGCGCGGACAAGGTGATCGCCCGCAACGACAGCCTCGTGGAGACCGGCGGCCTGCCCTACACACCCTCCGCGGCCCGTCCCATCGGCGGCGGCACGACAGCGGTGGTCGCGGACGCACGGATGTCGACGTTGTTCCAGGGGAACCTGACAAGGGCGTCGAGCTCGACGCTCACCGTGCAGCGGTTCCTCGCCCAGAGCCTGGCCCTCAATCTCCAGGTGGACAAGCAGCGCAGCATCGTCGTCGCCCCGCAGCGGATGCCGACGGCGAGCCAGGCCCAGGCGATGGCCGAGGCGGTGAAGGCGCTCCAGGACGGCACATGGTCCGAGTCCCAGGAGCTCACGGCCGCGGCCACGGCCAAGCCCGACTCCGGTGCCACCACGAAGGTGCCGGCAGCATCCGCATACCCCTCCTCCCTGCGCAAGCAGGAGCTGCCGCGCGCGGCCTTCGAGCAGATCGCGACCACGCAGGACAAGCTCGACAAGTTCAAGGTGATCCTCAGCAGGGAGTCCCGCGTGGTGACCCCCTTCGGGCGGGCCATGAACCGCGAGATGTCCACGTCGTGGCGCGGCCGCTCCGGCGAGGCAGCCGACTACCGCAACGGCATCGAGGCGTACATCGACTCCCTGGCCGGCCAGGTCACACTGATCGAGAAGTCCGACACCAAGCTCTCCGGACGCAGCGCCACGATCCCCGTGACGGTGCAGAACAACCTGGTCCAGGGCGTCGAGCACCTGGTGCTCCGGCTCACCTCGGAGAACCCGAGGCGCCTCGAGATCAACGGCGAGCGCTACTACGAACAGCCCGTCGAGGTCTCCGGCGGGCACAGCCAGACGGTGAAGTTCACCACGTCGGCTCAGGCCAACGGTCAGGCGGCGGTCGTCGCCCAGCTGTTCACGGAGGACGGCCAGCCGTACGGCGCACCGGTCACCTTCGACGTGAAGGTCACCGAGTTCACGGCCACCGTGATGCTGGTCATCGGCGGCGGCTTCCTCCTGCTCGTCCTCGCCGGATTCCGTATGTACACGCAGCGCAAGCGCGCGGCCGCCCGCGACGCCGAGCAGGACGCCTCCCAGGAGGCGAGTGAGACCGACGGCGAACCGGAGAACCCGGAAGGCCCCGAGGGCCGTCTCACGCCCGAGGACCTCCTCGAGGAGGAGTCGGTCACCCGAACCCGGGCAGACGCCCCGGAGCAGCAGAGTGACCCGACACCGGACACCCCAGTGGAAAGCGCCGACCCGTCCGGCACGGGTGAGAGAGTGGACCGTTGAGCGATGTCGTGGCAAGTGGGCCCGGGACGATGAGGTGGGGTAACCATGAACGCGCCGTACGACGGTGACCGCGGCCAGGCCGCGGGCAGCTCGGGGCACCCCGAGGGCCCGCCGCCCGAGCAGGGCCAGGTACCGCCGCAGCACCCCGCGGACATGTACCTCCAGGACGCCTACGACCAGGACCCCTACCGGGCACAGGACCTCTCCGCCCAGGACCCGGTCGCCGAGGCGCTCTACGACCGTGCCGCGCACCCGCCGCCCCCGCCGGGCACGTACCAGCAGCCGCAGCAGCTGTACGCCCAGCCGCCCCAGTCGCCGTACGCCCCCGACCCGCAGGTGTGGGCCCAGACCCCGGCCCCTGAGCCGGAGGGCCCGAACCAGTACATGCCCTACGGCGACGACCCCCGTACGACCCAGTACGTGGGCGTCGACGACCTCGTCACGCACTCCACCGAGGGGCACCAGGAGCACGACGCCTTCGCTCACCTCTTCCGGGACCAGCAGCAGGGCGGTCATCCGCAGTACCAGCAGCCCCCGGCCGTTCCGGGCCCTTCGCCGGCGCCCGCCGCGGGCCCGTACCAGGGATCCACTACGCCGCCTCCCGCAGCCGATCCCCCCGCGCCCGCTCCGGAACCCGCTCCAGCTCCGGCCGCCAAGAAGAGCGGACGGGTCGGCGGTCTGCTGAAGTCGAGCGCGGTGATGGCGGCGGGCACGCTGGTCTCCCGGCTCACCGGCTTCGTCCGGTCCATGATGATCGTCTCGGCACTGGGCCTCGGCCTGCTCGGCGACTCCTTCCAGGTCGCCTACACACTGCCGACGATGATCTACATCCTGACCGTCGGCGGCGGCCTCAACTCCGTCTTCGTGCCCCAGCTCGTACGCGCCATGAAGGACGACGAAGACGGCGGCGAGGCGTACGCGAACCGCCTGCTGACCCTGGTGATGGTGGCGCTCGCCGCACTCACCGCCCTCGCGATGGTCGGCGCGCCGTATCTGGTCCGCGCACTGTCCAACCCCGTGGCCGGCGACCCCGCGGCCAACGACGTCGCGGTCACCTTCACCCGCTACTTCCTGCCCTCGATCTTCTTCATGGGCGTCCATGTGGTGATGGGACAGATCCTCAACGCCCGCGGCCGCTTCGGCGCGATGATGTGGACGCCGGTCCTGAACAACATCGTCATCATCGTGACGCTCGGCGCGTTCCTGTGGGTGTACGGCACGGCCGAGCACTCCGGCATGAGGGTCACGAACATTCCGCCGGAGGGGCAGCGGCTCCTCGGCGTCGGCATTCTCCTCGGCCTGGTCGTCCAGGCCCTGGCGATGATCCCTTACCTGCGCGAGACCGGCTTCCGGCTGCGCCTGCGCTTCGACTGGAAGGGCCATGGCCTCGGCAAGGCGGCCATGCTGGCCAAGTGGACGATCCTGTTCGTCCTGGCCAACCAGGCGGGTGCCCTCGTGGTCACCCAGCTGTCCACCTCCGCCGGCATCGACTCCGGCGTCGACGGCACCGGCTACGCCGCCTACGCCAACGCCCAGCTCATCTGGGGCCTCCCGCAGGCCATCATCACCGTCTCTCTGATGGCCGCCCTGCTGCCACGTATCTCGCGTTCGGCCGCCGAGGACGACTCGGGCGCCGTACGCGACGACATCTCCCAGGGCCTGCGCACCACAGCGGTCGCGATCGTGCCGCTCGCCTTCGGCTTCCTGTCGCTGGGCATCCCGATGTGCACGCTGATGTTCGGCTCCTCGGGCACGAGCGAGGCCACGAACATGGGCTTCATGCTGATGGCCTTCGGCCTCGGCCTGATCCCCTACTCGGTGCAGTACGTCGTGCTGCGTGCCTTCTACGCCTACGAGGACACCCGGACCCCCTTCTACAACACGGTTATCGTGGCGGCCGGCAACGCCGCCGTCTCGGCCGCCTGCTACTTCGTGCTCCCGGCCCGCTGGGCCGTGGTCGGCATGGCCGCCGCGTACGGCCTGGCCTACGCGATCGGCGTCGGCGTCGCCTGGAACCGGCTGCGCAAGAAGCTCGGCGGCGACCTGGACGGCGCCCGGGTGATGCGGACCTACGCCAGACTCTGCATCGCGTCGGTGCCCGCGGCACTGCTGAGCGGTGCGGCCTGCTACGGCATCGGCCGGACCCTCGGTCAGGGCGTCCTCGGCTCCTTCGCCGCTCTGCTGGGAGGTGGAGTCGTGCTGTTCGTGGTCTTCTTCGTCGCCGCCCGCAAGATGCGCATCGAGGAACTGAACTCACTGGTCGGCATGGTCCGCGGGCGCCTGGGTCGCTGAAGCTGGGGTACGCGCACAACCATCGTCCGCCACCGTGTGTCGTGCATAGCGGCGGACTGTGGGCACAATTGGTTTCGGCGTCGGACGGCGCGCACGAAGTCGTACGGCGCGCAATGGATGGGGAGGCAGGAACGACGGTGGCGGAACGGAGCACGGCTGCCGTCGACGTGGCAGACAACAGCGGCGACGAGCCGCTGACCGCACAGGCGGACCAGTCCACGGCCGACGGGGTGGCCAAGAATCGGGAGCGGGACACGGACACCGACGAGGCACAGGGGAGTGGCGGGACCGAGAGTCCCGGAAAGGCCTCACCACCCGAACTGCACAGCGGTCACAAACTCGCCAGACGCTACCGCCTCGAGGAGTGCGTCACCCGTCTGGACGGTTTCAGCAGCTGGCGCGCGGTCGACGAGAAACTCCGTCGCGCCGTCGGCGTGCACATCCTGCCGGCGGACCACACACGGGCCCGTTCCGTTCTGGCCGCGGCCCGCTCCTCGGCACTGCTCGGCGACCCCCGCTTCGTCCAAGTCCTCGACGCCGTCGAGGAGAACGACCTGGTCTACGTCGTCCATGAGTGGCTCCCCGACGCCACCGAGCTGAGCACGCTCCTCGCGTCCGGCCCTCTGGAGGTCTACGAGGCCTACCAGATGGTCACTCAGGTGTCCGCCGCCATGGCCGCCGCCCACCGCGAGGGCCTGGCCCATCTGCGTCTCAACCCGAACGCCGTGCTGCGCACTTCGTCCGGTCAGTGGCGCATCCGCGGCCTCGCGGTGAACGCCGCCCTGCGCGGCATCAACTCCGAAACCCCGCAGCGCACCGACACGGAGGCCATCGGCGCACTGCTGTACGCCGCGCTCACCCAGCGCTGGCCCTACGAGAGCGACGCCTACGGCCTGTCCGGGCTGCCCAAGGACGTCGGTCTGATCGCCCCCGACCAGGTACGCGCCGGCGTTCACCGCGGCCTGTCGGAACTCACCATGCGCGCCTTGGCCAACAACGGCGCGACCGCCTCCCGGCACGAGTCCGCGTGCACCACGCCGGAGGAACTGGTGAAGGCGATCGGTGAGATGCCCCGCATCCGCCCGCCGGAGCCTTCGTTCACGGCCCCGCCGGACTATCAGCGCACGACCTACCAGCAGGGCACGTACGGCCGCCAGACGCAGCACCCTGGTGCCACCCAGCCGGTGCCGACCCCGCCGCCCCCGCTGCAGAGCCGCACCGGCAAGGCCCTGAAGTGGGCCGTGTCGGCCCTCCTGATCGCCGCCCTGGGCCTCGGCAGCTGGCAGTTGGCGGATGCGCTCATGGACCAGGGCAACAAGTCCGACGACACCAACCAGACGCAGACGACGGACGACAACGACAAGAACGGCGACAACGCCAAGCCGGTCCAGCAGATCAAGATTCAGAACGCCCAGGAGTTCGTCGCGAAGGGCGGGGCCCAGGCTCCGGAGGACGTGGCGAAGACGTACGACGGCAGCAGCTCCACGTACTGGCGGACCAAGAGCTTCGTCGACGGGCCGGCCATGAACCCCGCCTACAAGCCCGGTGTCGGGATCGTCTACGACCTCGGATCGGCTCAGGCGGTGTCGGCCGCGTCGATAGGGCTGCTGTACCCCGGCGACCACACCACCGTCACGCTCTACGCGGCGGACTCCCTGACACCTTCGTCGCTGGACTCGATGGAGAAGATCGGCACCGTCACAACGAGCGGCACCAGTGCGACGGTGGAGGTCACCAAGTCGGTGAAGACCCAGTACGTTCTCGTATGGCTCACCGCTCTGCCCCACGCGGACGGAGACCAGTACAGCGGCTCCGGATTCAAGCAGGCCATCACCGACCTGAAGTTCACCGGCTAGAGCTCACCACGCCCAACGGGAGGGGGTCCGATGGCAGAGGGCACCGCGAACCGCGATGCGAGCGACCAGGACCTCCTGGCCCGCCACGTAGCGGGCGACCGGGATGCCTTCGGTGAGCTCGTACGGCGTCACCGCGACCGGCTCTGGGCAGTGGCCCTGCGGACGCTCGGGGACCGCGAGGAAGCCGCTGACGCCGTCCAGGACGCCCTCGTCTCCGCCTACCGGGCCGCCCACACCTTCCGGGGCCAGTCGGCCGTCACGACGTGGCTGCACCGGATCACCGTGAACGCCTGCCTGGACCGCGCCCGTAAAGCGGCCTCCCGGAAGACCTCCCCGGTCGACGACACCGAACGCCTCGAGCAGCTTCTGGAGCCGCACGAGTCCGCTTCGGCGCCCGCGGAGCGCAACGATCTGCATCGCCAGCTCCTGGAAGCGCTCGGCACGCTGCCGCCCGACCAGAAGGCGGCGCTCGTCCTGGTGGACATGCAGGGCTACCCCGTCGCCGAAGCGGCCCGAATCCTCGACGTGCCGACCGGCACCGTCAAGAGCCGCTGCGCGCGCGGCAGAGCCAGACTCCTGCCTCTCCTCACCCACCTGCGGCCGGAAAATGCCGGAGACGGCAAGGACTCCGGCGAGAGGCGGAACCGGACGCAGGGGACATCCGTCCCACCGGCAGCGGGTCCACCTGCCACGGGGACACAAGCAAGGGATCCGCGCGATACCGGGCCGAGTGATTCAGCTGCAGTGAAGGGCGGAGGTGGGCGAGCGTGACATCCACGACGGACACGGCCGGGCACCCGGACGTCGCCGAGATCTCCGACCTCACCGAGGGCCTTCTCCCCCCGTCCAGGACCGCCGCCCTTCGACGGCATCTGAACGAGTGCGAGCTGTGCGCGGACGTCCACGCATCGCTGGAGGAGATCCGGGGGCTGCTCGGCACGCTTCCCGGCCCGGCACGCATGCCCAACGATGTCGCCGAACGCATCGACGCCGCCCTCGCCGCAGAGGCTCTGCTGAGTGCCACGGCGCCCGACGACCTCGACCAGCCGAAGTTCGTCGGCACTGCCCCCTCGGCCTCCGGCGGGGACGACAGTGCGCATGTTTCACGTGAAACATCGGCAGCAGGACGTCCGGCGGGACACGCACGCTCCTCGACTACCGGCCCCGGCCGCAAGAACCGCCAGAAGGGCGGGCGGCGGAGGGTCGCCGTACTGAGCGCCGCGTTCACGGCCGCCGCCCTGGGACTCGGTTCTGTGCTGCTGACCTCATTGATGGGCGGCGCAGGGTCCGGTCCGTCGGCCGACGGGGGTCAGAGCACCGCTGACACCTTCTCGGCGGCGAAGCTGGAGAATCAGGTCTCCGACCTCCTCGCCAAGAGCGAGAGCTCCACCGGTAGCTCCCAGAAGCCGGACCGCAGCCTGGGCGCGGTGGGCGAGCCCGACCCCGCGAGCCCCAGGATCTTCCGCGAGATCACGGTGCCCGACTGCATCCGCAAGGGGATCGGCCGCAACGACCCGGCCCTTGCCGCCGAGGAAGGCGTCTACAAGGGCAAGGACGCTCTCCTCGTTGTGCTGCGCGACGCCTCTGATGTCAGCCGAGTCACGGTCTACGTCATGGACGCGACCTGCGTGAAGCATGCGTCGTCCACGACGGCCGAGGTCCTCCTGACGGACTCCTTCACTCGCCGCTGAGAGGCTGGCGGTTCGTCTCTGTCCGAAGCGGCAACCCCCGCAGTGTGGCGTCACCGTGTGCCCGGACACAGTGGGAATGCGCGCCCCTTAGGATCCGTTGGGTGGGGTGAGAGTTCTGAAAGGGGCTCCCACCGGTCCGACGAGGTATTCCAGAGACGAGGAATCAAGCCGTGAGCGACGTCCGTAACGTGATCATCATCGGCTCCGGGCCCGCCGGCTACACGGCGGCGCTCTACACCGCGCGCGCGTCGCTGAAGCCGCTGGTGTTCGAGGGCGCCGTCACCGCCGGTGGTGCGCTCATGAACACCACCGAGGTGGAGAACTTCCCGGGCTTCCAGGACGGGATCATGGGCCCCGAGCTCATGGACAACATGCGTGCCCAGTCCGAGCGCTTCGGAGCCGAGCTGGTCCCGGACGACATCGTCAACGTCGACCTCACCGGTGAGATCAAGACCGTCACCGACACCGCAGGCACGGTCCACCGTGCGAAGGCCGTCATCGTCGCCACCGGCTCGCAGCACCGCAAGCTCGGCCTGCCGAACGAGGACGCCCTCTCCGGCCGCGGTGTCTCCTGGTGTGCCACCTGTGACGGATTCTTCTTCAAGGACCAGGACATCGCCGTGATCGGCGGCGGCGACACTGCGATGGAAGAGGCCACCTTCCTCTCCCGCTTCGCCAAGTCCGTGACGATCGTCCACCGCCGCGACACCCTTCGCGCCTCCAAGGCGATGCAAGACCGCGCCTTCGCCGACCCGAAGATCAAGTTCGTCTGGGACAGCGAGGTCGCCGAGGTCCAGGGCGACCAGAAGCTCTCCGGCCTGAAGCTGCGCAACGTCAAGACCGGCGAGCTCTCGGACCTGGCGGTCACCGGCCTGTTCATCGCGATCGGCCACGACCCGCGCACCGAGCTGTTCAAGGGCCAGCTGGAGCTGGACGAGGAGGGCTACCTCAAGGTCGACGCCCCCTCCACGCGCACCAACCTGACCGGCGTCTTCGGCGCCGGCGACGTGGTGGACCACACCTACCGCCAGGCGATCACCGCAGCCGGCACTGGCTGCTCCGCCGCCCTCGACGCTGAGCGTTTCCTCGCCGCCCTCGCGGACGAGGAGAACGCCGAGCCCGAGAAGACTTCTGTCTGACCCCCACCCGCCCCACGCACCAAACAGTTAAGGAGCCCGCCGTGGCCGGCACCCTGAAGAATGTGACCGACGACTCCTTCGAGCAGGACGTCCTCAAGAGCGACAAGCCCGTCCTGGTGGACTTCTGGGCCGCCTGGTGCGGCCCGTGCCGCCAGATCGCGCCGTCCCTCGAGGCGATCGCCGCCGAGCACGGCGACAAGATCGAGATCGTCAAGCTCAACATCGACGAGAACCCGGGTACGGCCGCCAAGTACGGCGTCATGTCCATCCCGACGCTGAACGTCTACCACAACGGCGAAGTCGCCAAGACCATCGTCGGCGCCAAGCCGAAGGCCGCGATCCTCCGCGACCTTGAGGACTTCATCGCCGAGTGACGTTTCACGTGAAACACGAATGGGCCAACCCGAGCGGGTTGGCCCATTCGCTTTGGATAGACCCGCTAGAGCACCGCGTCGGCTCTAGAGAGGCCGCAAGGCCGGCTCCTTCTGCACGGCCCCCAGCAGCCGATCGATCGCCATCTCCACGTCTTCCTTCCAGGACAGCGTCGTCCGCAGCTCCAGACGCAGACGCGGAACGGTGGGATGCGGGCGCACCGTCTTGAAGCCCACGGCCAGGAGATGGTCTGCGGGCAGCACACACGCCGGCTCTTTCCAGCGCACGTCGCCGAAGGCCTCGATCGCCTTGAAGCCCCGCCGCAGCAGATCCTTGGCAACCGTCTGGACCATCACCCGGCCCAGTCCCTGGCCTTGGTAGCCCGGCATGATGAACGCGGTCATCAGCTGCACCGCGTCCGGTGAGACAGGGCTCGTGGGAAACGCCGTCGCGCGGGGCACGTAGGCCGGAGGCGCGTACAGCACGAAGCCCACCGGCACGTCGTCGACGTAGACGACCCGCCCGCAGGATCCCCAGTCCAGCAGAACTGCGGAGATCCACGCTTCCTTCTCGAGGGCGGGTGTCCCCGCTTTTACCGCGGCTTCACCGCTGACCGTGTCCAATTCCCAGAAGACACACGCGCGGCAACGCTTGGGAAGGTCCTGAAGGTTGTCCAGCGTGAGCGGTACGAGCCGACGCCCCATGAAGGCTGTTCCTCGCTTCCTTCGCCCGCGGCGTCGCGAGCGGCTGTCAGGGCGTTACGTTCCCTGAGCAGGCTGCCGACGAACCCGCCGACCGCGCCCAACCCAAGACCCGCGCTCACCAGTCCGGTGCGGCTCACCGTTCGCATGGACCCCGCCTCCCCTAAGAGGTCTGCCAGGTGGATGCGCCATACCCAAACGCATCGTATCCACGATGCGTTTCCATCGACACCAGCCAGAGAGCAAAGAGCGGGCCGTGTTCCGGTGTGTACCGGAACACGGCCCGCGCAGATAGGTCAGGAGGCGAAACCCGGCCCATCGGGCGTCAGCCCTCGGAGTCCTCCGTGTCATCGTCCAGAAGGCTCTTCTGAAGAGCCAGCTTCTCGCCCGGAGCGAGCGTGCTGAGGATTCGCTCGAGGTCATCCGGAGAGGCGAACTCGACGGTGATCTTGCCCTTCTTCTGGCCCAGCTCGACCTTCACCCGCGTCTCGAAGCGATCCGAGAGCCGGGTCGCGAGGTCGGACAGCGCCGGGGAGGGCACCGAGCCGGCCCGCGGCCCCCTGGCACGCTGAGTCTTCTGCGGGCGCGAGCCCATCAGCGTCACGATCTCCTCGACGGACCGCACCGACAGGCCCTCGGCCACCACCCGGTAAGCAAGCCGCTCCTGCTCCTCCGGGTCCTCGACAGAAAGGAGCGCCCGCGCATGCCCGGCGGAGAGGACTCCGGCGGCCACCCGGTTCTGGACCTTGGGCGAAAGCTTCAGCAGTCGCAGGGTGTTGGAGACCTGCGGCCGGGAACGGCCGATGCGGTCCGCCAACTGGTCGTGCGTGCAGTTGAAGTCCTTCAGCAGCTGATCGTAAGCAGCGGCCTCTTCGATCGGGTTCAGCTGAGCGCGGTGCAGGTTCTCCAGGAGCGCGTCCAGGAGAAGCTTCTCATCGTCCGTGGCCCGCACGATCGCGGGGATCGCGTCGAGGCCGGCCTCACGGCAGGCCCGCCAGCGCCGCTCGCCCATGATGAGCTCGTAGCGTGCGGGACCGATCTGCCGTACGACGATCGGCTGAAGGAGTCCGACTTCCTGGATGGAAGTGACGAGCTCCTGCAGCGCGTCCTCGTCGAAGACCTCACGGGGCTGCCGCGGGTTCGGCGTGATCGCATCGAGGGGGATCTCCGCGAAGTGTGCGCCCATGGGAGCCGCGGGCGTCTCCACGGCGCCGCCCAGCGAGGGCTCCTCGGTTTCATGTGAAACATGCGGCAGCGTGGCCACCTTGGCCGCGGCCACCCCGCGCTCGGACAGCACCGGGACAGCGGCCGGGGACGTGGGGGCAGCTCCCCCCACCGGGGCCGGGGCCACCGTCTTCTCCGTCGGTGCTGCAGGGATCAGTGCGCCGAGACCACGGCCCAACCCCCTCCGTCGCTCGCTCACTGGATCCCCTCCACCATGCTCGGGTTGCTCTGGGCGCCGATATGGGCGTGCGTCGGGTCGTAACTGACGCCGACACCCTTCAGCGCGATTTCTCGTGCCGCCTCAAGATAGGACAGGGCACCGCTCGACCCCGGATCGTAGGTCAGCACTGTCTGTCCATAACTCGGCGCCTCGGAGATACGGACCGAGCGCGGAATGCTCGTTCGCAGCACCTCGTCGCCGAAGTGGCTGCGCACCTCGTCCGCGACCTGTGACGCAAGCCGCGTCCGGCCGTCGTACATGGTGAGCAGGATCGTCGATACATGCAGGGCAGGGTTGAGGTGCCCCCGTACGAGGTCGACGTTGCGCAGCAACTGGCCCAGGCCCTCCAGCGCGTAGTACTCGCACTGGATCGGGATCAGGACCTCCTGCCCGGCCACCAGCGCGTTGACCGTCAGCAGGCCGAGCGAGGGCGGGCAGTCGATCAAGATGTAGTCCAGCGGCTGCTCGTAGGCCTGGATCGCCCTCTGCAGTCGGCTCTCACGTGCCACCAAGGACACCAGCTCGATCTCCGCACCGGCGAGATCGATCGTGGCCGGGGCACAGAAGAGGCCCTCGACGTCGGGGACCGGCTGGACGACTTCCGCGAGCGGCTTGCTCTCGACCAACACGTCATAGATGGAGGGAACTTCGGCGTGATGGTCGATCCCCAGGGCAGTGGACGCGTTGCCCTGCGGGTCGAGGTCGATGACCAGCACACGGCCGCCATGCAGGGCCAGCGACGCGGCAAGGTTGACGGTCGTCGTCGTCTTGCCCACGCCACCCTTCTGGTTGGCAACCACCATGACGCGGGTCTGCTCGGGCCGTGGCAGGCCCTCGCCGGCACGGCCTAGAGCCTCCACCGCCAGTTGGGCAGCACGACCGATGGGAGTGTCGTCCATCGGGGGCGGTGTTTCACGTGAAACATCCTCCCCCATCGACTCGGTACGGGGACCGGGGACCGGATCGGTCATCGGTCCCGCGATGTTGGCGTCGGACCGCAAGGATTCACTCTCCTCGACTTCAGGCTCGCAATGAACAGAGCCTCCCATGTCTTCGGGGTCGTGAACCAGTGAGGCCTGTTGTTCTGTGGAGAAATCCACCTCTGTGGAAAACTCCGTGCCCCTCCAGGAGGACGGAGCGTCACCGGAAGGACCGTCTCCGAGAGAACCGAGGGGCTTTCGGTCGCGAGGTTCGGCCGCAGCGCGGCCACGGCTGATGATGCCATGCAGCAGTGAGCGACGTTTCACGTGAAACACGATGCACAGCAGATGGAGCCGAACTGTCGCGACACTCCGGCATGCATAGGTTTGCCAGCTTGTGTGGAGTACGTCTCGTCGTCAGGACGGATCAGCGGCGCCGACGAGCACGTCCCGTCCTGGCCGCCTTCGCCCGCTTCGCAGCGAAGCGCACACCGCCCGGACTCTCCCCGACCTCGACGCGCACGACCGTGGACATCGGATCCACCACGCCCTCCCCGACATGCAGGATCGACGTCTCGACCGCGCCCAGCTTGCTCAGAGCCGTCGCAGCACTCTTCAGCTCCTCCTCCGCTGTGTCGCCTTTCAGCGCCAGCATCTCGCCGTACGGGCGCAGCAACGGGATCCCCCACGTGGCCAGCCGATCCAGCGGAGCCACCGCACGCGCGGTCACGACATGCACCGGCGGCAGCTTCCCCATGACCTCCTCAGCGCGACCACGGACGACCGTCACATGGTCCAGCCCCAGCAGCTCCACGACTTCCATCAGAAAGTTCGTACGCCGCAGCAGGGGCTCCAGCAGCGTGATCTTCAGGTCCTCCCGGACAAGCGCCAGGGGAATGCCGGGCAGGCCGGCCCCCGAACCGACGTCGCACACCGTCACGCCCTCGGGAACAACCTCGGAGAGCACCGCACAGTTCAGCAGATGCCGCTCCCACAAGCGGGGCACCTCACGCGGGCCGATCAGACCACGCTGCACACCCGCCTCGGCGAGCAGCTCGGCATAGCGGACCGCATCAGCGAAGCGATCGCCGAACACCTCACGTGCCTTCTCGGGCACAGGGGGAAGCTCCGCTGCCTCCGTCACGGGGGACCGTCCTTCCGTACGGCGCCGGCGCACCCGGCGCCGACACCAGAACCACCAGAACTATCAGGCTGACAAAGTTCGGCCCCGCCTGCGGGCAGACGGGGCCGGGAGAACCTAAGGGCCGATCAAGCGGGCAGCACGACGACGAACCGCTGCGGTTCCTCGCCCTCCGACTCGCTTCGCAGGCCCGCCGCCTTCACCGCATCGTGCACGACCTTGCGCTCGAACGGCGTCATCGGCTTCAGCTTCACAGGCTCGCCGGTGTTCTTCACATCGGCGGCGGCCTTGGCGCCCAGCTCGGAGAGCTCGGCACGCTTCTTGGCCCGATAACCCGCGATGTCCAGCATCAGGCGGCTGCGGTCCCCGGTCTCCCGGTGCACGGCCAGGCGCGTGAGCTCCTGCAGTGCCTCCAGCACCTCGCCGTCACGACCGACCAGCTTCTGCAGGTCTCGGCCGCCCGCGTCGCTGATGATCGAGACAGCGGCGCGGTCGGCCTCGACGTCCATATCGATGTCGCCGTCGAGATCGGCGATGTCGAGCAGACCCTCGAGGTAGTCCGCCGCGATCTCACCCTCCTGCTCCAGGCGGGTCAGGGTGTCTGCACCCTCGGCAGCGGCGGAGGTGGTGCCTTCCGTCACGGGATGGGCTCCTTCTTACTTCTTGGACGGGGACTTGGGGCGCTGCGGGCCGCCCTTGCGCTGCCCGGACTGGGCCTTGCTGCGAGTGCTGCCACCAGGCTTCTGAGCGGCCTTCTTGGCAGCGTCGGGCTTGGCGTCCTCAGGCTCGTCGTCGGACTTCTTGAGCGACGTCGGCTCATCGGCGTGCTTCGCACCGCCGGACTGACGCTGGGACTTGCTCTGCCGCTTCGGCTGCTGACGCTTGGGAGCAGCCGCAGTGGTCGGCGTACCGTCCTCGGCCACGGTGGCGACAGCACCCTCGCTCTTGATCACGCTGCCGTCGGCCTGCGCCGCGAGACCCGCCTTGTTCAGGCCGTTGATGAACTTGCGCTCGTACTCGTTACGGTCGCGGCCCTTGGCCACGATCGCCTTGACGATGGCCTTCTCACCACGACCACGCGTCTTGCCGTGGTTCGTTACGTGCTTGTGCAGGCGCTCCAGGTACGCGGCCTGAGCCTTGGAACCCGGGGTCGGGTTGTTGTGAATGACGTACATCTGCTGGCCCATGGTCCACACGTTGGTGGTCAGCCAGTAGACGAGGACACCGACGGGGAAGTTGATACCGAAGACGGCGAACATGACCGGGAAGATGTACATCAGCATCTTCTGCTGCTGCATGAACGGCGTCTTCACCGTGGTGTCGACGTTCTTCGTCATCAGCTGGCGCTGCGTGTAGAACTGCGACGCCGACATCAGGACGATCATGACCGCGGTGACGATGCGGACGGTGGTCAGTGAGGCCTCGAGCGCCGCGACGTCCGCGGAGCTGTCGGTGAACTTCGCGGCCAGCGGAGCCCCGAAGATGTGCGCCTGCTGCGCGCTCTTCAGCAGGCTCTCGTTGATCACACCGATGGTGTCGTTGTTCGCGATGCTGTTGAGCACGTGGTACAGGGCGAAGAAGAATGGCGACTGCGCCAGGATGGGAAGGCACGAGGAGAGCGGGTTGGTACCCGTCTCCTTGTACAGCTTCATCATCTCTTCGGACTGACGCTGCTTGTCGTTCTTGTAGCGCTCCTGGATCTTCTTCATCTCGGGCTGGAGCGTCTGCATGGCCCGGGTCGCCTTGATCTGCTTCACAAAGAGCGGGATCAGGCAGATACGGATCAGAATCACCAGGGACACGATGGACAGGCCCCAGGCCCACCCGGTGTCAGGGCCGAAGAGGGCGCCGTACACCTTGTGGAACTGGACGATGACCCAGGAAACGGGTGTCGTGATGAAGCTGAAGAGGCTGGCAATCGTGTCCACTAATCATGCTCCTTGCGCATGGGACGAGGTCTCTGCGGCCGGGCTCGAAGGAACATTCTCCTCGGTGGCCGTTTCGGCGGCGGAGGGCCCGCCCTTCCGTGCACGCCACGCATTGCGCAGCAACTCGTGCCACCGCGGACGCTTGCGCGGCGGGACATGGTCCACACCACCCAGCGACCACGGGTTGCACCGCAGGATGCGCCAGGCGGTGAGCGCTGTGCCCTTGATCGCACCATGCCGGTCGATGGCCGTATAGCCGTAGTGGGAACACGACGGGTAGTACTTGCAGACCGGCCCGAGCAGCGGACTGATCGTCCACTGGTACAGCTTGATCAGAGCCAGCAGCGGGTACTTCATCGCGCGCCCCCTCCCAGCAGCCGCTGCAGAGCGGCATCCAGGTCTCGGGCCAGCTGTGCATGGTCGGCGTCACCCGCACCGGGCAGCGCTCGTACGACTACCAGGCTACCGGGGGGCAGCTGGTCGACTCGGTCGCGCATCAGATGGCGAAGCCTGCGCTTCACCTTGTTCCGCACGACCGCGCCTCCCACAGCCTTGCTCACGACGAAACCCGCACGCGTCGGGGGAGCGCTCTCCCCAGGCGCGTGCGGGTCCGTGGCACCGCTACGAAGGTGGACGACGAGGTGCTGGCGTCCTGCCCGGCGTCCTCGTCGAACTGCGGTCGCGAAGTCCTCGCGCCGCCTCAGCCGGTTCTCGGTGGGCAGCACGACGGCATGACCTGACCGGAATCAGGCGGACAGGCTGGCGCGACCCTTGGCACGACGGTTCGCGAGAATCGCGCGACCGGCACGGGTGCGCATCCGCAGGCGGAAGCCGTGGGTCTTCGCGCGACGACGGTTGTTCGGCTGGAAGGTGCGCTTGCTCACTCGGGGGCTCCAGAAATAAATCGGGGTTTGCGGGTGCCGTCCTGGCTGTCACCGTGCGCCCACGAGTAGCTCGCGTTACGCCCGAGTGCACCGCTTACCGATCACCTTTACGCGATCTGTGCCCATCGGAGGCAGGCGGCAGCAGCCATCGACAACTCGACCTGGTTACGGTACGCGCGGCTACGCCATCCGGTCAAACCAGAGGTCACTGGGAGACACTATCCACAGGCTGGGGACAACAACTTGAACCGCACCCGCCGCCCTGACTACCTTGACTGGACTCCGATTCGTTCCCTTGTCCCCCTGATTCCGGCTCCACCCGTTTGAACCCCGACCCGTCCCACAATCACACGTTCGTGGGACCCGTGAGAGAGCGTGCCCTGTGGCTGACGTACCTGCCGATCTTGCCGCAGTGTGGCCACGAGTACTGGAGCAGCTCCTCGGCGAGGGCCGCGGACAGGGTGTCGAGGTGAAGGACGAGCACTGGATCCGGCGCTGCCAGCCCCTCGCTCTGGTCGCCGACACCGCCCTGCTCGCCGTACCGAACGAATTCGCGAAGGGCGTACTGGAGGGCCGTCTGGCCCCCATCGTCAGCGAGACCCTGAGCCGCGAGTGCGGCCGCCCGATCCGCATCGCGATCACCGTCGACGACTCCGCCGGCGAACCCCCGGCCCCGCCGGTGCCCTCCGCCCCCAAGCTCTCAGCTCCGTACGAGCAGGGGGGACACCCATCGCCCCAGTCCCGCTACGAGGAGCCCGAGCTCCCCTCGTACGAGGGCTACGGCCGCCACCGCGCCGACGACCAGATGCCCGGCGCCTCCGCCGACCCGCTGCCCACCGCGCGCCCGGCCTACCCGAACGAGTACCAGCGCCCCGAGCCCGCCCCCGGCAGCTGGCCGCGACCGACGCAGGACGAGTACAGCTGGCAGCAACAGCGGCTCGGCTTCCCGGAGCGGGACCCCTACGCCTCGCCGTCGCAGGACTCCTACACACAGGACTCCTACGGCTCCCCCGCCCAGGACTACCGCCCCCAACCGATGGAGCGGCCGTCCTACGACACACGCCGCTCCGACTACGACGGACACCGCTCCGACTACGACGGACACCGCTCGGACTACGACCAGCAGCGGCCCGACTACGACCAGCCGCGCGGTGACTACGACCAGGGCAGCCGCCGCGAGCGGCCCGAACCGCCCTCCGGTCACGGCCATGTGCACCGCGGCGGCCCCGTCGGCGCCAACCTGCCGACCACCGGCGCCCCCGGCCCGCTGGCCGCACAGCCCGCACCGGCACCCGGACCCGGCGAACCGACCGCGCGCCTGAACCCGAAGTACCTCTTCGACACGTTCGTCATCGGCGCCTCCAACCGCTTCGCGCACGCCGCCGCGGTCGCCGTCGCCGAAGCACCGGCGAAGGCCTACAACCCCCTCTTCATCTACGGGGAGTCCGGCCTCGGCAAGACGCACCTGCTGCACGCGATCGGGCACTACGCGCGGAGCCTCTACCCAGGCACGCGCGTGCGCTATGTGAGCTCGGAGGAGTTCACCAACGAGTTCATCAACTCCATCCGCGACGGCAAGGGCGACAGCTTCCGCAAGCGCTACCGCGAGATGGACATCCTGCTCGTCGACGACATCCAGTTCCTCGCGGACAAGGAGTCGACGCAGGAGGAGTTCTTCCACACCTTCAACACGCTCCACAACGCCAACAAGCAGATCGTGCTCTCCAGCGACCGGCCGCCCAAGCAGCTGGTCACGCTGGAGGACCGACTGCGGAACCGTTTCGAGTGGGGCCTGATCACCGACGTCCAGCCGCCCGAGCTGGAGACACGCATCGCGATCCTCCGCAAGAAGGCGGTGCAGGAGCAGCTCAACGCCCCGCCGGAGGTCCTGGAGTTCATCGCCTCCCGCATCTCGCGCAACATCCGCGAGCTGGAGGGCGCGCTGATCCGGGTGACGGCGTTCGCCTCGCTCAACCGCCAGCCGGTCGACCTGGGCCTGACGGAGATCGTCCTCAAGGACCTGATCCCCGGTGGCGACGACGCGACGCCGGAGATCACCTCGACGGCCATCATGAGCGCCACGGCCGACTACTTCGGCCTCACGGTCGAGGACCTGTGCGGCAGCTCCCGCGGCCGCCAGCTGGTCACCGCCCGCCAGATCGCCATGTACCTCTGCCGCGAGCTGACGGACCTGTCGCTGCCGAAGATCGGCGCGCTGTTCGGCGGCCGCGACCACACCACGGTGATGCACGCGGACCGCAAGATCCGCAACCTGATGGCCGAGCGACGCTCCATCTACAACCAGGTCACCGAGCTGACCAACCGCATCAAGAACGGCTGACGGAGCCGGCCGCCAGGACGGCCGGACGAGTCAGTCCTACGACGCCGAGGGCGCCCACGGAGGAGATTCCGGGGGCGCCCTTCGTCATGTCGCGGACGTCGGCTGTTCGAATATGCGCCGCGTTACGGCCACTCTCCACAGATTCGGTGAGTTTTTCCCGTCCACACCCTGGGGACTGGGAAGTTGTCCAGACTGTGTCCACAGGGGCCGCTGTTGAAAGACCATCAGACCAGGTCACCCGGGTGTGGATTCGTGGACGAACGATCTCCACAGACTGTGGACAGAGCCGAGATCCACAGGCTGTGCAGAAAGTTGTCCACGGGCAACCCACAGGCTGAGGTCAGTTGTCCCCAGCGATCCCCAGCTTCTCCACATCACTGTCCACTGTTCGGCAACGCGACGCGCCTTCTCACCGAGTCGAGTGAAAGCCGTCACACAAAGATGCCGGGTTGGGCTGTGGGAAAGGTGGGTAAAGCTGGGGACGGCACTGGGGAGAACTCCCCTCAGGCTGTGCATGGGGTGTGCAGAACTTTCCGTTCTCCACAGAGATGCTCAGTTGTCCACCGCCGCCGCCCACAGGCCCCGTGGACAAAATCTCGGCCCTGACCTGGGCAAACGAGGTTATCCACGGTATCCACAGGCCCTACTACTACTCCCAACTAGAGAGAGCTGGGAATCCGTTTCGAAGAGGGCCCTGTGCACAACTCGCTGTCCGGCTCCCGGCTGCCCCTCGTCACGACTTGACCCCGAGAGGCACCTACTGTCAGTGGGGTGCGTCAGACTGTTCCCCGGTGTCCTTCCCGTCACAGGGGCCGACGACACCGAGACAGACGACGAAGCCAGGCAGGCCGAAGAAGCGCCGGCAACAGCAGGAGGCGGCAACAGTGAAGATCCGGGTGGAACGCGACGTACTCGCGGAGGCAGTGGCCTGGGCGGCGCGCAGCCTCCCGGCCCGTCCGCCGGCGCCTGTCCTCGCCGGCCTCCTGCTGAAGGCCGAGGACGGTCAGCTGAGCCTGTCCAGCTTCGACTACGAGGTCTCCGCGCGTGTGAGCGTCGAGGCGGAGGTCGACGAGGAGGGCACGGTCCTCGTCTCCGGCCGGCTCCTCGCGGACATCTCCCGCGCTCTGCCCAACCGCCCGGTGGAGATTTCCACAGACGGTGTACGGGCGACCGTGGTCTGCGGTTCTTCGCGGTTCACACTCCACACGCTGCCTGTGGAGGAGTACCCGGCGCTCCCGCAGATGCCGAACGCGACCGGCACGGTCCCCGGCGAGGTCTTCGCGTCCGCCGTGCAGCAGGTGGCCATCGCGGCCGGCCGTGACGACACGCTTCCCGTCCTCACCGGTGTGCGGATCGAGATCGAGGGCGACACGGTGACGCTGGCGTCCACCGACCGCTACCGCTTTGCGGTCCGTGAGTTCCTGTGGAAGCCGGAGAACCCGGAGGCGTCCGCCGTCGCCCTGGTGCCCGCCAAGACGCTCCTGGACACCGCCAAGGCGCTGACCAGCGGTGACAGCGTCATTCTGGCGCTGTCCGGCTCGGGCGCGGGCGAGGGCCTGATCGGCTTCGAGGGCGCCGGCCGTCGTACGACGACCCGTCTGCTGGAGGGCGACCTCCCGAAGTACCGCACGCTGTTCCCGACGGAGTTCAACAGCGTCGCCGTGATCGAGACCGCCCCCTTCGAGGAAGCCGTCAGGCGCGTGGCCCTGGTCGCCGAGCGCAACACCCCGGTGCGGCTGAGCTTCGAGCAGGGCGTGCTGATCCTGGAGGCCGGCTCCAGCGACGACGCACAGGCTGTTGAAAGGGTGGACGCACAGCTGGAGGGCGATGACATCTCGATCGCCTTCAACCCGAACTTCCTGCTGGACGGCCTGAAGGAAATCGGCTCCCCGGTGGCCCAGCTGGCGTTCACGACGTCCACCAAGCCGGCGCTGCTGAGCGGCAAGCCGGCGTTGGACGCCGAGGCGGACGAAGCCTACAAGTACCTGATCATGCCGGTGCGGCTGAGCGGCTGAGCGGCCGGAGTTGTCCACAGGCCGTGGAGAAGATGATGCCCGGCCTGTGGGGAAACCTGCAGGTGAGGGCGTACGAATGAGCGCGTATGCCCACAGCTGTGCGTGAGCGTCCGGGTTTAGGGTCGTACGTGGGTACGGAAGTGCCCCACACGCCTCAGCGACCTAAGGAACACAACTGATGGAGCTCGGTCTCGTCGGCCTCGGCAAGATGGGCGGCAACATGCGCGAGCGGATCCGCCGCGCGGGCCACACCGTCGTCGGATACGACCGCAACCCTGACCTCGCGGATGTCCACAGCCTGGAAGAACTTGTGGGCAAGCTTTCGGGCCCGCGCGTCGTCTGGGTCATGGTCCCGGCGGGTGCGCCGACCCAGGCGACCGTCGACGAGCTGGCCGAGCTGCTGGAGCCCGGTGACGTCGTGGTCGACGGCGGCAACTCGCGCTGGACGGACGACGAGAAGCACGCCGAGGAGCTGGCGGCCAAGGGCATCGGCTTCGTCGACTGCGGGGTCTCCGGTGGCGTCTGGGGCCTGGAGAACGGCTACGCGCTGATGTACGGCGGCGACGCGGAGAACGTCGCGAAGGTGGAGCCGATCTTCGACGCCCTCAAGCCGAAGGGTGACTTCGGTGCGGTGCACGCGGGCAAGGTCGGTGCGGGGCACTTCGCGAAGATGGTCCACAACGGCATCGAGTACGCGATGATGCAGGCTTATGCCGAGGGCTGGGAGCTGCTGGAGAAGGTCGACTCCGTGACCGACGTCCGGGAGGTCTTCCGTTCCTGGCAGGAGGGCACAGTCATCCGTTCCTGGCTGCTGGACCTGGCGGTGAACGCCCTCGACGAGGACGAGCACCTGGACAGGCTGAAGGGTTTTGCACAGGACTCGGGTGAGGGACGCTGGACTGTGGAAGCCGCCATAGACAACGCGGTGCCGCTGCCGGCGATCACCGCGTCGCTGTTCGCGCGGTTCGCGTCCCGTCAGGAAGACTCTCCGCAGATGAAGATGATCGCGGCGCTGCGGAACCAGTTCGGCGGCCACGCGGTCGAGACGAAGTGACCGTCGGGGAAGCAGCGACGGTCGGCAACGAGCAGAAGTAATCCACACCCTGGGGATGGCACCCTGGCACCCTCGGGGGTGACCCGGTTGTCCACAACTGGGGAAAGTTGACGCACTTGTTGGGGGAGGTCGGCGAACGACCATGCACGTCACGCATCTGTCGCTGGCCGACTTCCGCTCGTACGCCCGGGTCGAAGTTCCACTGGACCCGGGCGTCACCGCGTTCGTCGGCCCCAATGGCCAGGGCAAGACGAACCTCGTCGAGGCCGTGGGCTATCTCGCCACCCTGGGCAGCCATCGCGTCGCCTCCGACGCCCCTCTGGTGCGCATGGGTGCTGAGCGGGCGATCATCCGGGCGCAGGTGCGGCAGGGCGAGCGGCAGCAGCTGGTCGAGCTGGAGCTGAATCCGGGCAAGGCCAACCGGGCTCGCATCAACAGGTCGTCGCAGGTCAGACCGCGTGACGTTCTCGGCATCGTCCGTACGGTTCTGTTCGCGCCGGAGGATCTCGCTCTGGTCAAGGGCGATCCGGGTGAGCGGCGCCGTTTCCTCGACGAGTTGATCACCGCTCGCTCTCCGCGCATGGCGGGCGTCCGCTCCGACTACGAGCGGGTCCTCAAGCAGCGCAACACCCTCCTGAAGACGGCGGCGCTGGCCCGTCGGCACGGCGGCCGCACGATGGATCTGTCCACGCTGGACGTCTGGGACCAGCATCTCGCGCGTGCGGGCGCCGAGTTGCTCGCTCAGCGCCTCGATCTGATCGCGACGATGCAGCCGCTGGCCGACAAGGCGTACGAGCAGCTGGCTCCGGGCGGTGGCCCGGTCGCGCTGGAGTACAAGCCGTCGGCTCCCGGTGAGGCGCACACCCGTGAGGATCTTTTCGAGCAGCTGATGGCGGCGCTCGCCGAGGTGCGTAAGCAGGAGATCGAGCGGGGTGTGACGCTCGTAGGCCCGCATCGGGACGATTTGCTTCTCAAACTCGGTCAGTTGCCCGCCAAGGGATACGCCTCCCACGGTGAGTCCTGGTCCTATGCGCTGGCGCTGCGTCTGGCGTCGTACGACCTGCTGAGGGCGGAGGGCAACGAGCCGGTGCTGGTTCTCGACGACGTCTTCGCCGAGCTGGACGCCCGTCGTCGGGAGCGTCTGGCCGAGTTGGTGGCGCCCGGTGAGCAGGTCCTGGTGACGGCCGCGGTCGACGACGACGTACCGCATGTGCTGGCTGGGGCGCGGTACACGGTGTCCGAGGGGGCGGTGGAGCGCGTATGAGCGAGAAACCGTCCGAGAACCCGTCCGAGAATCTGTCCGGAAGTGCGCCCGAGAAGGCTCCCGAACCTTCTGGCGTCGACCTTGCGCGCGTGGCGTTGCGTGCGGCCAAGGAGCAGGCACGCGCGCGTGGGGACGCGGCGCGGCAGAAGAAGCAGGCGCGGCGAGGGGGTCTGCGCTCCGGCGCGCGGGCAGACGGTCGTGACCCCATGGCGCTGGGCTCTGCCATCAACCGCTTGATCACCGAGCGGGGGTGGGAGACGCCGGCCGCGGTGGGCGGTGTGATGGGGCGGTGGCCGCAGATCGTCGGCGATGACGTCGCCAAGCACTGTGTGCCGGAGAAGTACGACGAGGACGAGCGGGTCCTGGTCGTGCGTTGTGACTCGACGGCCTGGGCGACGAACCTGCGGCTGCTGGCCCCGACGCTGGTCGCCCGGCTCAACGAGGACCTGGGCCATGGCGCGGTGCGGCAGATCAAGGTGAACGGCCCCGGTGGCCCGGCCCGCCGTTACGGCCCGCTGCGCGCGCCCGGCAGCACGGGTCCCGGCGACACCTACGGCTGATCACCTAGGGCTGATCGGCCCGGCGCGGGGTGGTGAGCGGCTGTGCGGCAACGGGTGAATCGGGCTTGCCCTGCGGCCGTCACAGCGGTCCCCGGAGCCCCGTCGGCCACAGGTGACAGACATCACATCAGTAGCCGCCGGCGGTCACGGCGTACCGCCGGCGACCTCCTCCTCGTGCAACCGCACGCGGTTGCGAATCGCGACCTGACTCCGAAGTAGCCAAGGGTTGACGGCCGGAAGCGCTGAGTGGCTCCGTGAGCCTCTTGGAGCCCCCATCCGCATATCGGGAGTCGGCCGAGCCGGGTTCAGGGCGGCACATGCGGACTCAGGTACCGGCAAACCCCCATCACTGTCGGCGCTACCGGTAGACTGGAGGCCAATCCCGCCCCAAACGTGGGGACCGCCGGGAAAAGCTGAGCAACGCTGATCAAGGCTTACCAACGCAACATGCCGCAGCCGCTCCGGCAACCCGCCGACGAGCCTGGCTCGTGCTGTGCCAGAAAGGGCGCTTCGTGGCCGATTCCGGCAACCCCAACGAGAACATCCCGTCCACCGACGCCGGCGCCAACGGCGCGATGACCTCGTCGAACGGCGAGGTCACCGCCTCGTACGACGCCAGCGCCATCACCGTCCTCGAGGGTCTGGACGCGGTCCGCAAGCGACCCGGTATGTACATCGGTTCGACCGGCGAGCGCGGCCTGCACCACCTTGTGCAGGAGGTCGTCGACAACTCCGTCGACGAGGCGCTTGCCGGGCACGCGGACACGATCGACGTGACGATCCTCGCCGACGGCGGTGTACGGGTCGTGGACAACGGCCGTGGCATCCCGGTGGGCATCGTGCCGTCCGAGGGCAAGCCGGCCGTCGAGGTCGTGCTGACCGTGCTGCACGCGGGCGGCAAGTTCGGCGGCGGCGGCTACGCGGTCTCCGGTGGTCTGCACGGCGTCGGCGTGTCCGTGGTGAACGCCCTGTCGACGAAGGTCGCCGTCGAGGTCAAGACCGACGGCCACCGCTGGACGCAGGACTACAAGCTCGGCGTCCCGACGGCCCCGCTCGCCAAGCACGAGGCCACCGAGGAGCACGGCACCTCGGTCACCTTCTGGGCCGACCCGGACATCTTCGAGACCACCGACTACTCCTTCGAGACGCTCTCGCGGCGTTTCCAGGAGATGGCGTTCCTCAACAAGGGTTTGAGGATCAAACTCACTGACGAGCGCGAGTCGGCCAAGGCGACGTCGGGGGCGGACGAGGCGGGCGCCGACGAGAAGGCCGAGGTCAGGTCGGTCGACTACCACTACGAGGGCGGCATCGTCGACTTCGTGAAGTACCTCAACTCCCGCAAGGGAGACGTGGTGCACCCCACCGTGATCGACCTGGAGGCGGAGGACAAGGAGAAGCTCCTGTCCCTCGAGGTCGCGATGCAGTGGAACAGCAGCTACACCGAGGGCGTGTACTCCTTCGCCAACATCATCCACACCCACGAGGGCGGTACGCACGAAGAGGGCTTCCGCGCCGCGCTCACCTCGCTGATCAACAAGTACGCGCGCGACAAGAAGCTGCTGCGCGAGAAGGACGACAACCTCACGGGTGACGACATCCGCGAGGGTCTGACCGCGATCATCTCGGTGAAGCTGAGCGAGCCGCAGTTCGAGGGCCAGACCAAGACCAAGCTGGGCAACACCGAGGTGAAGACCTTCGTACAGAAGGTCGTCTACGAGCACCTGGCGGACTGGCTGGACCGCAACCCGAACGAGGCGGCGGACATCATCCGCAAGGGCATCCAGGCGGCCACCGCGCGCGTGGCGGCCCGCAAGGCCCGTGACCTGACGCGTCGTAAGGGCCTGCTGGAGACGGCGTCCCTGCCGGGCAAGCTTTCCGACTGCCAGTCGAACGACCCCACCAAGTGCGAGATCTTCATCGTCGAGGGTGACTCCGCCGGCGGCTCGGCCAAGTCCGGCCGCAACCCGGAGTACCAGGCGATCCTCCCGATCCGAGGCAAGATCCTCAACGTCGAGAAGGCGCGGATCGACAAGATCCTGCAGAACCAGGAGATCCAGGCGCTGATCTCGGCCTTCGGCACCGGCGTGCACGAGGACTTCGACATCGAGAAGCTGCGCTACCACAAGATCATCCTGATGGCGGACGCCGACGTCGACGGCCAGCACATCAACACCCTGCTGCTGACCTTCCTGTTCCGCTTCATGCGGCCGCTGGTCGAGGCCGGGCACGTGTTCCTGTCGCGCCCCCCGCTCTACAAGATCAAGTGGGGCCGGGACGAGGTCGAGTACGCCTACTCCGACCGCGAGCGCGACGCGCTGATCGAGATGGGCCGTCAGCGCGGCAAGCGCGTCCGCGAGGACTCGATCCAGCGCTTCAAGGGTCTCGGCGAGATGAACGCCGAGGAACTGCGCATCACGACGATGGACCAGGAGCACCGCGTCCTGGGCCAGGTCACCCTCGACGACGCCGCCCAGGCCGACGACCTGTTCTCGGTCCTCATGGGCGAGGACGTCGAGGCCCGCCGCCAGTTCATCCAGCGCAACGCCAAGGACGTCCGCTTCCTCGACATCTGAGTCGGTCTCAGCTGACCGCACCAGGAAGGATCTTCACCAGCAATGACCGACGAGAACACTCCCGTCACGCCTGACGAGGGCGGCGACATCGCCCAGCGTGTCGAGCCCGTCGGGCTCGAGACGGAGATGCAGCGCTCGTACCTCGACTACGCGATGTCCGTCATCGTCTCGCGTGCGCTGCCGGACGTCCGCGACGGCCTCAAGCCCGTCCACCGCCGCGTCCTGTACGCGATGTACGACGGCGGCTACCGCCCCGAGCGCGGCTTCTACAAGTGCGCGCGCGTGGTCGGCGACGTCATGGGCAACTACCACCCCCACGGCGACAGTTCGATCTACGACGCCCTGGTGCGCCTCGCCCAGCCGTGGTCGATGCGCATGCCGCTCGTCGACTCCAACGGCAACTTCGGCTCTCCGGGCAACGACCCGGCGGCGGCCATGCGCTACACCGAGTGCAAGATGGCGCCGCTGTCGATGGAGATGGTCCGTGACATCGACGAGGAGACCGTCGACTTCACGGACAACTACGACGGCCGCTCCCAGGAGCCGACCGTCCTGCCCGCCCGCTTCCCGAACCTGCTGATCAACGGCTCGGCCGGTATCGCGGTCGGCATGGCCACCAACATCCCGCCGCACAACCTGCGCGAGGTCGCGGCCGGCGCCCAGTGGTACCTGGAGAACCCGGAGGCCTCGCACGAGGAGCTCCTGGACGCACTCATCGAGCGCATCAAGGGCCCCGACTTCCCGACCGGCGCCCTGGTGGTCGGCCGTAAGGGCATCGAAGAGGCGTACCGCACCGGCCGCGGCTCCATCACCATGCGCGCGGTCGTCGAGGTCGAGGAGATCCAGAACCGCCAGTGCCTGGTGGTCACGGAGCTGCCCTACCAGGTCAACCCCGACAACCTCGCGCAGAAGATCGCCGACCTGGTGAAGGACGGCAAGATCGGCGGCATCGCGGACGTCCGCGACGAGACGTCGTCCCGCACCGGTCAGCGCCTGGTCATCGTGCTGAAGCGCGACGCGGTCGCCAAGGTTGTCCTGAACAACCTGTACAAGCACACGGACCTGCAGACGAACTTCGGCGCCAACATGCTGGCGCTCGTCGACGGCGTCCCGCGCACCCTCTCCCTGGACGCGTTCATCCGGCACTGGGTGACGCACCAGATCGAGGTCATCGTCCGCCGTACGCGCTTCCGCCTGCGCAAGGCCGAGGAGCGGGCGCACATCCTGCGCGGCCTGCTGAAGGCCCTGGACGCCATCGACGAGGTCATCGCGCTGATCCGGCGCAGCGACACCGTCGACATCGCGCGCACGGGCCTGATGGAGCTCCTGGAGATCGACGAGATCCAGGCCAACGCCATCCTCGAGATGCAGCTGCGCCGACTGGCCGCCCTGGAGCGCCAGAAGATCATCCAGGAGCACGACGAACTCCAGGCGAAGATCACCGAGTACAACGAGATCCTCGCCTCGCCGGTCCGCCAGCGCGGCATCGTCAGCGCGGAACTCGCCGCGATCGTCGAGAAGTACGGCGACGACCGCAAGACCATGCTGGTGCCCTACGACGGTGACATGTCCATCGAGGACCTGATCGCCGAGGAGGACATCGTCGTCACGGTCTCGCGCGGCGGTTACGTCAAGCGCACCAAGACCGTCGACTACCGGGCGCAGAAGCGCGGCGGCAAGGGCGTACGCGGTACGAAGCTCAAGGAAGACGACATCGTCGACCACTTCTTCGTCTCGACGACGCACCACTGGCTGCTGTTCTTCACCAACAAGGGCCGGGTGTACCGGGCGAAGGCGTACGAGCTGCCGGACGCCGGCCGTGACGCGCGTGGACAGCACGTCGCGAACCTGCTGGCCTTCCAGCCGGACGAGGCGATCGCCGAGATCCTCGCCATCCGCGACTACGAGGCGGCGCCGTACCTGGTGCTCGCCACGAAGGCCGGACTTGTGAAGAAGACCTCGCTGAAGGATTACGATTCGCCCCGCTCCGGCGGTGTGATCGCGATCAACTTGCGTGAGCGCGAGGACGGTTCGGACGACGAACTGATCGGCGCCGAACTCGTCTCGGCCGACGACGATCTGCTTCTGATCAGCAAAAAGGCGCAGTCGATCAGGTTCACGGCCACGGACGAGTCGCTGCGTCCCATGGGCCGCGCCACCTCGGGCGTCAAGGGCATGAGCTTCCGCGAGGGAGACGAGCTGCTCTCGATGAATGTTGTTCGAACCGGTACGTTCGTGTTCACTGCCACCGACGGCGGGTACGCGAAGCGAACCCCCGTCGACGAGTACCGCGTCCAGGGTCGCGGTGGCCTCGGAATCAAGGCCGCCAAGATCGTGGAGGACCGCGGATCGCTGGTCGGTGCGCTGGTGGTCGAGGAGACCGACGAGATCCTCGCCATCACGCTGGGCGGCGGTGTGATTCGTACGCGAGTCAACGAGGTCAGGGAGACGGGCCGTGACACCATGGGCGTCCAACTGATCAACCTGGGCAAGCGCGATGCCGTGGTCGGTATCGCTCGTAACGCCGAGGCGGGACGCGAGGCGGAGGAGGTCGACGGCGACATTGCCGACGACGAGACCGCCGAGGGTGCCGCCACGACCATCGGCACGGACGAGGGTGACGCACCCTCGGCCGAGTAGCACGAGGAGAGAGTCATCGTGAGCGGAGCCACGGGCGCCGGATCGTCCGGTACCTCGACCGGTTCTACGGCCGGTAAGGACACGGACGGCGGCGGCCGTGGCTCCGCCGCGCGTGCGGCGGACCCGCACACCACCCAGCTGAAGGCGATCAAGCCGTCCGCGAAGAACCCGTCCTCGCCCGACGCACCTGGATCCCAGGGGGGACCCGTGACGGACACCCGAGGCCCGCAGGCCCAGCAGTATGCGGCCGGGGCGGCTCCGGGCGCCCAGCCGCAGCCTCAGTCCCAGCCCGCGCCTTCAGGGGCGCAGCAGGCGGCTCAGGCGCCGCCGGCGTCGCCGCTGCCCGGGGAACGCCAGCCGCAGCAGCCCGCGGGGCCCTACCACCCGCCGCAGGCCTACCAGACGGATGCTCCGGCCGCTTCGGTCCGTCGGCCGCGCACAGGGGCGCGTACGGCGCCCCGCACCCGCAAGGCGCGCCTGCGCGTGGCCAAGGCCGACCCGTGGTCGGTGATGAAGGTCAGCTTCCTGCTCTCCATCGCGCTGGGCATCTGCACGATCGTCGCGGCCGCGGTGCTGTGGATGGTCATGGACGCGATGGGCGTCTTCTCGACGGTCGGCGGCACGATCTCCGAGGCGACCGGCTCGAACGAGTCGAACGGCTTCGACCTGCAGTCCTTCCTGTCGCTGCCGCACGTCCTGATGTTCACGTCGATCATCGCGGTCATCGACGTCGTCCTCGCGACGGCGCTGGCGACGCTCGGCGCCTTCATCTACAACCTCTCCGCCGGCTTCGTGGGCGGCGTGGAGCTGACGCTCGCGGAGGACGAGTGACCTGCCGCTAAACCGCGGCTGACGGTCCTCCGACAACCGATTTTGGGACTGCCCCAGTCGTGCGCTAATCTTCAGGAGTCAGCGCGCGGGACACACACCGCAGAGCGCGGCGGGGCTATAGCTCAGTTGGTTAGAGCGCATCCCTGATAAGGATGAGGCCACAGGTTCAAATCCTGTTAGCCCCACCAGCGAAAAGACCCCCGGTCCACACGGACCGGGGGTCTTTTGCATGCCCGGTTGTCAGTGCCGGATGAGAGCCTGGCGGCATGATCGTCGAACGGGCATACGCGCATGTCGCCGAGGGCGAGCTGGGGGCAGACGGGGAGGACGGACCGTGGCCGTGGTCGGTTCCGTGCGTGCGGCAGCTGCTGGACGACGGCCTGAGATTCACCGCGCCGGTCACGTTCCTGGTGGGGGAGAACGGTTCGGGCAAGTCGACGTTGGTCGAGGCGCTGGCGGAGGGGTTCGGGCTGGACTCCTGGGGCGGATCCGCGGGCTACAAGTACGCCAGTTGGCGCGAGCCGTCGGCACTGGGCGGCCGGATACGCTTCGAGGCGACCGCGACCGGCCGCCGTATGTTGCAGGGGCCTCGCACGCGCCGCAGAGGCTTCTTCCTGCGGGCGGAGACCGCGCTGGACGCGCTGGGCCGGGAGCAGCGGACGGGAAGGGTGTCCGGGGCCGTGGACGAGATGAGCCACGGCGAAGGCTTTCTGATGGCCTTCCGGGAGCGGTTCCGGGAGCCGGGGCTGTACGTCCTGGACGAGCCCGAGGCCGCGCTGTCCTTCGCTTCCTGCCTTCAACTCGTCGCGCTGCTGCATGAACTGGGGCGCTCCGGTGCGCAGATCATCTGCGCCACGCACTCACCCGTGCTGACGGCGCTGCCCGGCGCCGAGATCATCGAGGTGGGCGACCACGGAATGCGTCCCGCCGGCTGGCGGGATCTGGAACTCGTCGACCACTGGAGGCGTTACCTCAACGACCCGTGGGCCTATCTCCGACACATCGTCGAAGCGGGATGAGGTTCGCCGTAGGGGCCTTCGTCATGAGGGTTACGGCATCAAGGGGTGCTGCTCTGCGGTACGGCATGAGCATGCTGCTCAGTGGTGCGCATGAGCGTGCTGCTCAGTGGTGTGGCAAACGCGTGCTGGTCAGCGGTGCTGTGTACGCAAGCTCGCTGTGTCGGTGCAGTGGGACAAGAGGTGGTGCTGCTTCAGGAGAAGACGTGACGGCTCGGGGCGAGTCGTCGGTTCAGCGCTGGTGCGGGACCAGGGGCCGGTCCGGGGCGTCGACCGAGTCGCACGCGCCGGTGGCCGAGGTGGCCGTTGCCGCTTCCGATTCCGTGAGCGGGCGGTGCCGGCAGCTGGGGGTTCTGCCATGGGCCTCGGCGCGGATGCGCTGCTTCATCGTGGGAGGCAGTGATCTGGCATAGGACCACGCCCATTGGGGCATCGCCGGCACCGTCAACTGCATCGTGTTGCGGTCGCCGTCGTCGCTGTCGCTCCTGCGCGTCGTCTCGGTGTTCGGTACGGCCGCGGCGTTGCTGGTGGTGACGAATCCGAGCGCCGTGAACAGCGCGAGGAAGGCAGTGACGATGCTGGTCCACAGGTTCATGACCTTGTTCCTGGCCATGGCCCCTCACTTTCGGGTTGGGCGATTTGCGTACTTTCCTCATGATGTGTATGGGGGCCGCGAAGTCATGGACCGACGCCCGTGGCGCGTCGATCTTCAGATGAACACCACCCGGATGGGCGTAAGAAGCCTGGAAAGTCATAGAAAGTGCAGTAGGTGAGGGGAAGGGGAGAAAGTCACCGTCTGTCGAGGTGTGATCACCCTCCGATCGGAGCGGCGCAATCCGCTTCTACTGCGCTGTTCCCAACGGCAGTTGAGCATCCGACGCAGGTCACCGATCGATATCGGTCGGTGTGTATAGTCGGGCGCCAGAGGTCCCTTACGTCAAGAAAGACGAGGTCGCGCGGTGAAGAAGCTTCTCCTGGTCGCACTGGCCGCCATCGGCGGGCTCCTCGTGTACCGCCAGATCCAGGCGGATCGCGCCGAGCAGGATCTGTGGACGGAGGCGACTGACTCCGTGCCCACGGGTTCGTGAGCCATCACATCGGAATCTGAAGCAGACCCCGGCCGCCTCGCGGTCGGGGTTTTGTGTGCTCGGGGCGCGCGGCGCTTGAGATCCCGGCCGTGGAGTGCCGCCGCGTCGTGCCGTTGCGTCGAGTTGCGGGAGCGATCCGGATGCCTTAGAGCCGGGCGTTTCGGACGGTCGTACGGATTGCGTGGGTGACGCGCGGCCGCGCTGGGCAGGATGGCCGACGTCCATGGTCCGGTGACGACAGGGGTGGCGCGTGATGGGGCGGCGTACGGCGTGGTGGCGCCGCGAGAGGGCGCGGGGTGGTCATCCCTCGCGCTCGGCACGCGCCCGTGCGGCCTTCATCGGCGCGGCCCTGCTGCTGTGCACAACAGCTGCCCTGCCGGCCCAGCCCGCACTCGCGGCAGGAACGCCCAGCCCCTACGCCTTCGCACCGGACGCCCGGCCCGTCACGGGCACGACGAGCACCACCGACGCCGCGGCCCTCACGCCCGGCGCGACGTACAAGAGCTCCCTGCCGAGCAGCGGACAGATCCACTACAGCCTCGACCTCGACGCCACCTCTGTCACGTACGTCTCCGTGACCGCGATCCCCGCCCCCGGCAGCACCGTCACCGCTCGCGACGGCATCAGGGTGTCCGTGGAGGACCCCGACGGCCGTCCCTGCTCCCTCAAGACCGAGACCTTCGACGCCGTCCGCAGCGCGCGTCCTATCGCGGCGTGGGGCGTGCGCGAAGTCTCCGCACACCGGACTCGCTGCAAGAGCGCGGGCACCTACGACGTGATCGTCGAGCGCGTCCGTGCGGCGACTTCCACGCCGGACACCTGGGACCTGGAGCTCTTCGCCACCTCGGAGCCGTCCCTGCGACAGACCGGCGAGACGAGCGCCCCCGAAGCCTGGAACTCCGCCTCCCCGGCCCCCCTCACCGACGAGGACGTGCCCCGCGAAGGCGGCTCCGGCTTCGCCTCGGCGGTATCCATCGGCCAGGGCGTCTGGAGCTCCGACATCGAGCCCGGCCGAACGCTCTTCTACAAGGTGCCCCTCGACTGGGGCCGACAGCTGTACGCCACCGCCGAACTGGGCGGCTCCAGCAACGGCGACGGATACACGGTCGGCGCCCTCAACCTCGCGCTCTACAACCCCGCGCGCGGCCTCGTCGACGACACGAGCGCCAACTACAACGGCAAACGGACGGCCGCCGAACTCGACCCCCTCCCGCCGGTCGCATACGAGAACCGGTACGGCAACCCCGAACGGTTCCGCACCATGCGGTTCGCCGGGTCCTACTACCTCGTGGTCCACCTCGCCGCCGGAATCGCCGAGAGGTACGGCGACGGGCCGTTCGAGCTGACGCTGCGCGTGCGCGTGGGTGGCGAGGAGGCGGCCGGTCCCGGTTACGCGGGGGAGTCCGAGCCCGAGGGTCTCTTCCAGGTTTCGGCGAGCGACCGGGAAGCGGCCGCGGCGAACGGGCCTGCGGACGGGACCGGGAGCGACGGTGACGCTGCGATGACCGTGCTCGCGGTGAGCGGGATCGGGACGGGGACTTTGGTGCTGGTGGTGCTGGGGGTGTGGGCGGTGGTGGCTCGGCGGAGGGTTGGAGCCTGGTAGGGCGGGCGTGGCGGCGGGGCGATGGAGCGGCGGGGTCTGGGCAGGGTGGGGTCTGGCAGGGCGGGTGGAGGTCCTGCGTGGGGTGTGCGGCTCGGGCGCTCTCGGGTTCTCGGGCTGAGGGCCGGGGGCTGAGGGCCGAGGCCGGGGGATAGACGATCACGGATTCGCAGGGGCGGGACCGTGAGCTAAGGGCCCGCGGTCAGCGCTGTCAGATGTGGGCCAGCGCCCAGAACCCCACGGCGTAGCAGGCCAGCGCCAGCAGCAGGAGCGGTACCGCCACCTTGGCGGGCGGGCCGGGGCGGCGTGCGAGGTCCTGGGGGGTGCGGCGGGCGGCGCGATGGCTGCCGCGGCGGTGCTGCTGCGGAATTGGGGGCGCCGAAGGCGGAACCTGCGGGCTCTGGGCGGTGTACGAAGCAGTAGAGGCATCGACGAGCTGGTGCGGCGTCGGCGTCGGCGACGGCGTGGGTGTCGGCGTCGGCGTGGGCGTCTGCGTCGAGGGCTGGGCCGGGTACTGCGGTGCGTGTGCAGGAGGGGAGGACAGGACGTGCGTGGTGTCGTAGGGGGAGACGTGAGCGGAGTGGTACCGCGCGTCCTGGCGTGCCTGTGCCTGGCCTTGAGCTTGCTCTGGCTGTCCCGGGCCGTGCGCCTGCGGGTGGAGTGGTGCCTGTACCGGGTACGGCTGCGGAGGGGGCGTTCGAGTCTGAGGGGAGGACCCGGTGTCCTGAGGCGGCGGCAGATGGAAGCTGCCGGTGTCCGACATGCTCCGGGGCCCGCTGCTGTCGCCGGACTGTGGGGGGACGGACGACTCTTGGGCAGCGGACGGTTGGGGCCCCGGCGGCGGCATGTGCGGGGCACGCCAGGACTGGGACGCCGTGACGTCAGCAGCAGGAATCGGCCGGGCGACGCCCCGGCGTGGATCGCTCGATGCGGTGCCGGCGGACCCGCTGTCTGTCGGCGCAAAGCCGGCCCCCGTCCGTCCGGAGTCGCCGCCCCTCGATACGGACCCGGTGACATCCGCCCCCACCGTGCCCGCCCCGAACTGCCGGGAGCCACCCCTGCCCGCTACGACTCCCGGAGCGGGTTTGAGCGGCCCGCCCGGCCCGTACCCCGGTGGCAGTGGCCCGAGTTGGTCGAAGATCTCGATCAGTTCGTCGTCGGGACCGGCTTCCGGCAAAAGCTCCGCGGCCGAGGCGAGAGCCTTGCGCGCACCCGTGGCCGTGCGGAACCGCGCATGCGGATCCGGCTGCAGCAGCGAGGCCACGACCTGCCACAGCGGTTCGGGAATTCCCTTGGGCGCACCGGGAGTTCCGTGCTCGGCGAAGTACTGGATGAGCGCCTTGGCGTCAGGCTTGGCGCCCTCCAGCAGGTACAGCGCGACCAGTCCTACCGCGAACAGGTCGGCCGGGAAGTCCGGCTCCGCGCCCATGAGTTGCTCGGGCGCGAGGTAACCGGGCGTTCCCACCACGAGGTTGGTCTCGGTCAGGCGCGGCTCGCCCAGCCGCATGGCGATACCGAAGTCGGACAGGCGCAGTCGCGGGCGCGCTGTGCCGGTGGCCTCGAGGAGCAGGTTGGCCGGCTTGACGTCCCGGTGGACGACACCCTCCGCGTGCACCGCGGCCAGACCCGCGAGGAGCTGGTCGAGGAGCGTGCAGACGAAGGAGGGCGGCAAGGGGCCGTAGTCCCCGATGAGATGGACCAGCGAACCACCGGCCACCAGGTCCATGGTGAACAGGACCTTGTCGTCGTCGGCGGCCCAGCTGGCGGGCGCGAGCACATGGGGATGATCGATCCGGAGTGCCTGCTCGCGGACGAACCGCAGCAGCGAGTGCGCGTCGCTCTGCTGCAGCACCTTGGCAGCCACGTACCGGCGGCGGCGGTGGTCCCAGGCACGCCAGACGGCGCCGACGCCTCCGCGTCCGATCGGGTCGACCAGTTCGTACCGGCCGGCGAAGACCTCACCCATGGTTGTGCGTCGCTCCTCCCCCTTCGGTTACCCCCCTTGCTTCCCCCTCGACGAGCGATACGACTCCCCCTCGCCGGCATCTTCGCCCCCGGACGGATTCCCTCCCGGGACTCTCTCTGCCGACTCCCCCGTCACCGACTCCCGGCCCGACCCTCCTCGCCGAGCTACACGCCCCCGTCGTGCAGCTCACCGCGAACGCGTCGGCCAGACGCCCGTGTGACCTGGCCGCTGAACCGCACGACCCCCTCGTGCCGCTCAGAACGCAGGCCGTCGGCCCGGCTGCCGAACCCCCTTCGGCGACCGGGGCCTCAGGGTCAGTTCTGGTGGGACTGGTAGTGCGCGACCGCGTCGGAGGTGCGGCCGGCGCCGTACACCCGGAGGAACTCTGCCAGTTCCGGGTGGCTGGAGGCGAGGGTGTCCGCGGCCTCGATGATGTCTCCCGCGGCCGCCACCGAGCGCAGCAGCGACTGGATCTCGCGGACCACCCGCTTGACCGTGGGCGCCCCCGAACTACTCGTCGTCTGTGTCGTGTTGCTGAGCACCGAGCCCCCCTGCGACTTCTTGATCTCCTCCATGCGGTCGGTGGCCTCGGCCGCGCTCACGCTGCCGTCCGCGACCTGCCCCGCCAGGTCCTGCAGCAGCTGCACCCGCTGGACCACGGCGGGATTGCCGATCTTCGCCCGCTGGCCGCTCATCAGCTGCGACAGCATCGGTGCGGACAGTCCCAGTACCCCCGCGAGACGAGCCTGGTTGAGACCAAGATCGTCGATGAGCTTACGGAAGAGCGCCCCCAGCGGCTCCCCGTACCAGTTCCGCTGCAGTTCCCGCGCTCTTGCGGTGGCTTCCTGCTGTGCGGCGTCCATTGCGTCTCCCCATCGCTTCCCCAAAAACCGTGGTTCGCTGTAGCGAACCACGCCGAGCATCTTACGGAGAGTGGTCGTTCATCGGGACCCCCAATCTTTTTGCGAGATACGGGGGGCGACCCGGTACTCTGGTCTGCGGCGCCCGCCGGAGTGTGGTTCTTCCGGCCGGACGTGCCTCTTCCGGGGCCTTAGCTCAGTTGGTAGAGCGCTGTCTTTGCATGGCAGATGTCAGGGGTTCGACTCCCCTAGGCTCCACTCCTCGGACCGGTCAGACGCCCAAGCGGCCTCTGGCCGGTTTCTGCATTCCAGGTCCCCACGCCGCGGTCCCCGATGGGCCACTCCCCGGGTGACGTGTGTCACGTGACTGGAGACAGTCACGTTGCAGATGTTTGCGCAAACGGGTCGGGTGAATCCAGTCCGCGCGCTGATTGAGTAGGTGGCCGATGTGGCGCCACGGTGGCGTGCTGCGGAGCGCAGCCGTGTGTGAGCTGGCATAAAAGCGGCTCGGTAATCAGAAAGATGCGTTCCGTTAAGAAAATCTGTGCGGGACTTGCACACATGGGCCGTTGCAAACGTCATCGTGGGCGGAGGGCGTAAACACGTGACGTCCCGGGGCCGACGGGGGCAGACATGAGTCAGTCCTTGCCGTGGACGCCGCCTTCGGGCAGCTGCCGAAGGTACCGAGCAACACACCGACCAAGGGGAACCCCGCCGCGTACGCCGGGCGGATCGGGCAACTGCCGATGCGTCAGATGGGCGTGCTCCACCCGCACTTCGAGCTCGGCTGGAGCACGGCAGCGGGCTCGGCCCCTGCCATCACACCGACGGAGCCACAGCCCAGCTCACACCACAGCCGAGGGCCTGACGGCGATGTTCCACGTGAAACATCGCCGTGGGGCGGAAGACCCTCAAGTCTCCCGCCCCACAGTCGAGTTCACCGGGCCGGCCGACGCCGGCCCTCACATCACCGGCCCTCGTCGCGCCGGGCCGCCTCTTCCTCTGCCTCCTTCGCCTGGACCTCGGGATCCAGGTCGGACTGGCCACTGCCGTCCACCGAAGCGAGACGGCCCGACTCGGGCACCTCGGTCGCGGCGGGAGGCTCGACCAGCCAATCCGGGTTGGCCTGCTTGTCCCACCACTTCCAGGCCGCGAAGGCAGCGCCCGCCAGGACACCGACCACCGCCAGCACCTTCGCGGCACTACCCGCCTTGGCGCGCCTCTCGTGCTTGCGGACCAGCCTCTGGATCTCCTTCGGTGAGACCTGCCCGCGCAGCGCCGCCAACGCGGCGGCACTACGTGCGGCCGCCTCGTCCTTGACGGGCACCGCCGCGGCTACGGCCTGCTCGATCCTCGGCCTGGAGTAGACGGCGGCCTGCCGGGCAGCCTTACGCGTACGGACGGCAGCCTCATGAGCGGCCTGGTCGACCTTCGGCGGCACATGGGAACGGGCCTGCTCCAGACGTGGCGCGACATGCGCCCCGTACTGCAGAAGAGCCTGCGCGCGGGCCTGCTCGGTGGCCTGCGTCACCACGGGCGCGAGTCGTACGCGTGCCTCGTGCGCATAGTGCGCGGCCCGGTCCTTGGCGGTGTCGGCGTAGGGCGCCACCACTTCCGCGGCGTGCAGCACGCTGTCCTTCGCCGAGCCGGTCGCGGCGCGCACGCTGTCAATGCGGGTCACGGGATCCTCCTCCTCGGTGGCGTACGGTTTTCGACTTTCCACCCTTTTACGGATCATGCCTGCCAGAACGAAACGCGGCATGTGAGGGCGGGCATATGGGTGCCGATCGACTAGATCAAGTGCAATAACGGATTAATGCGGGCCAACGCGGGCTTGTCGTCGACAATGCCACGGTTCGCCGCTTCGCGCCCCCGCCACGGGCCTTCTCGACCGGTTTTCTGCAAGCGATCGCCACGGTTGCGGGCCGGTGAACGGGTGCCGGGCGACGTAAGCCGCCGTCCATGCGAGGATCAGGGGGTCACAGGAAGACAACGGAAGGCAGATCGTGGCCGAGCAGCTCTACGCCACCCTGAAGACCAACCACGGCGACATCGAGGTCCGGCTCCTCCCGAACCACGCGCCGATCACGGTCAAGAACTTCGTCGAGCTCGCCAAGGGCGAGCGTGAGTGGACGAACCCCGCCACCGGAGAGAAGTCCACCGCCAAGCTCTACGACGGCACGGTCTTCCACCGGGTCATCAGCGGCTTCATGATCCAGGGCGGTGACCCGCTGGGCAACGGCACCGGCGGCCCCGGCTACCAGTTCCAGGACGAGTTCCACCCGGACCTCTCCTTCGACAAGCCGTACCTGCTGGCCATGGCCAACGCCGGCCCGGGCACCAACGGCTCGCAGTTCTTCATCACGGTCTCCCCCACGACCTGGCTGAACCGCAAGCACACCATCTTCGGCGAGGTCACCGACGCGGCCAGCCAGAAGGTCATCGACACCATCGCGACCATCCAGACCAACCCGCGCACCGACCGACCGCTCAATGACGTCGTCATCGAGTCGGTCGTCGTCGAGACCCGCTAAGGCTGAGTCCGACACCTCCCACAGGGAACCAAACGCCCCGCTCGTCCGTAAGGAAGAGCGGGGCGATGCATGAGGACGTGCATCGCGTACGACGACCTAGGGGACCTCATGGACCAGCCGGCCGGCAGCTCACAGGATGCCCAGAGCCTGCCCGTCTGCTACCGACACCCGGACCGCGAGACCGGCGTCCGTTGCACCCGCTGCGAACGCCCTATCTGCCCCGACTGCATGGTCAGCGCCTCCGTCGGATTCCAATGCCCCGACTGCGTACGCGGCGGCTCCGGCACCGGACACGCCCCCGACGCCGCCCGGCCCCGCACCATCGCCGGCGGCACCATCACCGCAGACCCCCGCCTGCTCACCAAGATCCTCATCGGGATCAACCTCGCGATCTTCATCGCCGTCCAGACCAGCGAAGCCCTGCGCAACGACCTCGTCCTCCTCGGCGCCTGGCCGCCCGCCCCCGTCAGCCCCACCGAAGGCGTCGCCGGAGGCGAGTGGTACCGCCTCGTGACCTCGATGTTCACCCACGAGGCCCCCTGGCACATCGCCTTCAACATGCTCAGCCTGTGGTGGCTCGGCGGCCCCCTCGAAGCCGCCCTCGGCCGCGCCCGCTACCTCACGCTCTACCTCTGCTCCGGCCTCGCGGGCAGCGCACTGGCCTACCTGCTGGCCTCCCCGACCACGGCCACGCTCGGCGCCTCCGGCGCCATCTTCGGCCTCTTCGGCGCCACCGCGGTCCTCATGCGCCGCCTCAACTACGACATGCGGCCGATCATCGCGCTGCTGGTCATCAACCTGATCTTCACCTTCAGCCCCGGATTCAACATCTCCTGGCAGGCCCACATCGGCGGCCTCGTCGCCGGCGTCATCATCGGCTACGCCATGGTCCACGCACCGCGCCGACGTCGGGCCCTGGTCCAGTACGGCACCTGCGCGCTGGTCCTGGCCGTGATTGTCCTGGTGACCGTGCTGAGGACGCTGCAGCTCACCTGAGCCCCACGGTTATCCACGTGAGCGGCACTGTTGTCCACAGTCTGTGGCGGATCTTGTGCGCACGGTGCGGGGATAGGTGTGCCCCCTGTCAGTGACCTTTGTTTCCGCAGGTCAGACAGGGGGCGTACATGCATTCGGGTTGGCGCCGAGGGGCCGGTGTGGCAGTCATACCGGCGTCAACGCTCGATGGGTTATCCACAGATCGTCGTCTTTTCCCCAGTCAGCTTGTGGAAATTGCTGCAAGGCTGTGGATAACTCAGCGGATAGCCCTGGGCAGAGCTATGTTCACCGCGACGTGGCCGTCGCGTCGACCGCTACTTCCACTGGGTGGAGACGCCGAATCCCGCCGCGATGAAGCCGAAGCCCACCACGATGTTCCAGTTGCCGAGGGCGTCGATGGGCAGTGAACCGTCGGTCACGTAGAAGACGACGATCCATGCCAGGCCGATGACGAACATGGCCAGCATCACGGGCGCGACCCAGGCGCGGCTGTTCAGCTTGATGGACGTCGTCTGCTTCGACGGCGGCGGCGTGTAGTCGGCCTTCTTGCGGATACGTGACTTCGGCACGAGGGTCTCTCCTGTCGATGCGCTGCGTGGCCGCGCAGGGAACTGTGGCTGGCTCCGGGGCAGCGTACAAGGGGACTCTGATTGCTCCCCCGGGCGTCCGTTAGCGTAGTGCTTCCGCGGCGCCGAAGGAGATAAGGGTACGTTGAGCAATTCTGCCGACTCCCCCGGGACTGGATCCAGTCCTGTCCGCGGCCGTTTCCGGCCGGTGCGGGTGCTCACCGCGGCTGTCTTCGCTCTCGCGGGGCTGATTTTCTTCACGAGTTTCAACACGGCCAAGGGCACGGACATCCGTACGGACGCCTCGTTGCTGAAGCTCTCGGACCTCATCCAGGAGCGCAGTCACGAGAACGGCCGGCTCAATGAGACCAATGGCGCCCTGCGTGACGATGTGGAGGCGTTGGCGGAGCGGGACGACGGCAGTACGAAGGCCGAGGACGACAAGCTGGCGGCGCTGGAGCGGAGTGCGGGTACGCAGAAGGTGACGGGCGAGGCGATCACGGTCACGCTCAATGACGCCCCGCCGGATGCCACCGCCAAGCTGCCCGGGTATCCGGAGCCGCAGCCGGACTATCTGGTGATTCACCAGCAGGATCTGCAGGCGGTGGTCAATGCGCTGTGGCAGGGCGGTGCCAAGGGCATCAAGGTCATGGACCAGCGGTTGATCTCCACCAGTGCTGTGCGTTGTGTGGGGAACACGCTGATTCTGCAGGGTCGGGTCTATTCGCCGCCGTACAAGATCACGGCGGTGGGTGATCCGGAGGTGTTGCAGAAGGCGCTCGCGGCGTCGCCGGCGATCCAGAACTACATGGTGTACGTCAATGTCTACGGTCTCGGCTGGAAAGTCACCGAGGACGGGACGGTGACTCTGCCGGGCTACTCGGGCACAGTGGATCTGCAGTACGCCAAGCCCGTGGAGTGACTCCTCTCTGGAGCTGCCGGTGCGTGTCGTCGTCAGGACCGTCAGCGAACTGTGCATCACCTTCGGGACGGTGGTCGTCCTTTTCGTCGTCTATGTGCTGTTCTGGACCGGCGTGAAGGCCGACAACGTCATGGACGACCAGATTGATCAGCTGGAGGAGCAGTGGGCGCAGGGGGCGGTAGGGCCGACCGCCGGGGCGCCTGACGGTTCGGTGAGTCCGGGCGCGACCGCCAGTCCGCCGAAGCCGGCCCCGTACGCCGCGGACGAGCCCTTCGCGATCATGTACATCCCGCGCCTTGGTTTCACGTGGAACAAGCCGGTTCTCGAAGGGACTGCCACCAAGACCCTCAAGAAGGGTCTCGGCCACTACGCGAACACCGCCCAGCTGGGTCAGAAGGGCAACTTCTCGGTGGCCGGCCACCGGCGTACGTACGGCGATCCCTTCAAGGACTTCCCGAAGCTGCGCCCCGGTGACGCCGTGGTCCTGACCGACGGGACTACCTGGTTCACGTATCGGATCGACAAAGGCCCCTACAAAACCCTGCCCACCGACATTGAGGTGATCGACGCTGTGCCCCGTAAGTCGGGGTACACGCGTGAGGGCCGCTATCTGACCCTGACCACGTGTGATCCGGAGTGGGGGCACAGTCATCGGCTGATCGTGTGGGCTCATCTGGACTCCACGCAGCCTGTGGAGGCCGGGAAACCGGAAGCGTTGCGCCGTTAGTCTGTTGGCTGTACGGCGTGAGTCTGGTGCCGTGGTGCGACGGAAGGGACGGCATGTACGGCTGGATCTGGCGGCATCTGCCGGGGAATGCGTGGGTGAGGGCGCTGATCTCGCTCGCTCTGGTCGTGGCCGTGGTCTACGTCCTGTTCAACTACGTCTTCCCGTGGGCCGAACCGCTGCTGCCCTTCAACGATGTGACGGTGGACAACCAGTGAGCGCGCGCATTCTCGTCGTGGACAACTACGACAGCTTTGTCTTCAACCTGGTGCAGTACCTGTATCAGCTGGGCGCCGAGTGCGAGGTGGTGCGCAACGACGAGGTGTCGACGGCGCACGCCCAGGACGGTTTCGACGGGGTGCTGCTGTCGCCGGGTCCGGGTACGCCGGAGGAGGCCGGGGTGTGCATCGAGATGGTCCGCCACTGTGCCTCGACCGGGGTGCCGGTGTTCGGTGTCTGTCTCGGCATGCAGTCGATGCAGGTGGCGTACGGCGGTGTCGTGGACCGTGCGCCGGAGCTGCTGCACGGCAAGACGTCGCTGGTCGAGCACGAGGGCAAGGGTGTCTTCGCGGGCCTGCCGACGCCGTTCACGGCGACGCGCTATCACTCCCTTGCCGCCGAGCCGGAGACGGTGCCGGCGGAGCTGGAGGTGACCGCGCGTACGCACGACGGGATCATCATGGGTCTGCGGCACCGTGAACTGCGGGTCGAGGGTGTGCAGTTCCACCCCGAGTCGGTGCTGACCGAGCACGGTCATCTGATGCTGGCCAACTGGCTGGTGGAGTGCGGTGACCAGGGTGCGGTGGCGAGGTCGGCGGGGCTCGCCCCGGTGGTGGGCAGGGCCACGGCGTGACCGCGCTGCGCCCCGAGCGCGAGTCCGGCGCCGCATACGGCGAGTCCTTCACGGACTCTCACGGCGGCGCCGGCGACCAGGGCACCTCGTACGGGCAGCAGCCGTACGAGGCGTCCGGTGCGCTCGGGGAGTGGTACGGCGGGAACGACCAGGTCGCTCAGGGTCGGGGTGCCGGGGGATACGGCGCCGAGGGGCTTGGCGCCGACGGTTACGGCGGCGAGGGCTACGGCTCGGAGGCGTACGGGACCGAGGGGTATGGCACCGGCGGTCACGGCACCGACGGGCACGGTCGCGAGGACTTCGGCCGCGAGGCTTACGGCGTCGGCGGCCTCGGTGCCGAGGGGGCCGGCGGGTCCCAAGAACCGTACGCGGAGCCGTACATACCGCCGCCGGACGACGAGACGGTGGCGCTGCGGATAGCGGAGCCGTCCGCAGGCGAGTCCATATCGGCTTCTGCCGCCTCTTCCGCCACGTCTGCCACCGGAACCCCTACGGGTGGCCGTGCGGCCCGCAGAAAGGCCGCCAAGCGGCGCCACGGGCGTCATGGAGGCGCACGCCAGGCGTCGGAGGCCGTGGAGAGCGGTTCGGAGGCCTCGCAGGCCCCCCTCTCGCGTGTGGAGGCGCGCAGACAGGCACGGGCGCGCAGGCCCAGCCCGGGCGTGCTCGCCAGCCGGGCGATCGGTGAGGTGTTCATCACCACCGGCGTGCTGATGCTGCTGTTCGTGAGCTACCAGCTGTGGTGGACGAACGTCCGGGCGCATGCGCAGGCGGACAAGGAGGCGAGCAGCCTCCAGGACGACTGGGCGAGCGGCAAGCGCGCCCCGGGAAGCTTCGAGCCGGGGCAGGGCTTCGCCATCCTGCACATTCCGAAGCTGGATGTCGTCGTCCCGATCGCTGAGGGCATCAGCAACAAGCAGGTGCTGGACCGGGGCATGGTGGGGCATTACGGCGAGGGCAAGCTGAAGACGGCGATGCCGGAGGACAAGGCGGGTAACTTCGGGCTGGCGGGTCACCGCAATACTCATGGTGAACCGTTCCGGTACATCAACCGGCTCGCCCAGGGCGACGCGATCGTCGTCGAGACGCAGGACAAGTACTACGTGTACAAGATGGCGTCGATCCTGCCGGTGACGTCGCCGAGCAACGTGAGCGTGTTGGATCCGGTTCCGCGGGACGCCGGTTTCACCAAGGCGGGCCGCTACATCACACTCACCACGTGCACGCCGGAGTTCACCAGCAAGTACCGGTTGATCGTCTGGGGCAAGATGGTCGAGGAACGGCCGCGCAGCAAGGGCAAGCCGGATGCGCTCGTCAGTTAAGGGCAGATGAACGTGGCAGCGACCACCGACGACACCGAGCACGATCGGCGCACCGACGCGCCCGGGTCCCCGCGCAGGCCGGCGCGCCGTCGCATGGGCAGAATCGCGATGGCGGTCAGCGTCTTCGGTGAACTCCTCATCACGGCGGGCCTGGTGCTCGGTCTGTTCGTCGTCTACTCCCTGTGGTGGACGAACGTCGTCGCCGACCGGGAGGCGGCCAAACAGGCCGACAAGGTTCGCGACATCTGGGCCCACCAGGACGAGGGCTCCGACCGTCCCGCCGAGTTCGACTCCAAGAACGGCATCGGCTTCCTGCACGTGCCCGCGATGAGCGACGACGACATCCTGGTCGAGAAGGGCACGACGTCGAAGATCCTCAACGACGGCGTCGCCGGCTACTACACCGACCCGGTCAAGGCGACCCTGCCCACGTCGGGCAAGAAGGGCAACTTCTCCGTCGCCGCCCATCGCGACGGGCATGGCGCCGAGTTCCACAACATCCACAAGATCAAGAAGGGCGACCCGATCGTCTTCGAGACGAAGGACAAGTGGTACGTCTACAAGGTCTACGCCGTCCTTCCCGAGACCTCGAAGTACAACGTCAAGGTCCTCTCCGCGATCCCGAAGGAGTCGGGCAGGACGAAGGCGGGGCACTACATCACGCTGACCACCTGCACGCCGGTGTACACGAGTCGGTACCGGTACATCGTGTGGGGGGAGTTGGAGCGGGTGGAGAAGGTGGATGTGGAGCGGACGGTGCCGGAGGAGCTGAGCGGCTGACTGAGGTCCTTGGAGGACCTCGGTCCCCTAGCATGGCGGAGGCCCGAAGCCGCAACTTACTCTTGCGGCTTCGGGCCTCCGCCATCCCGTGCCTACTCCAATACCTCCAGCGGTTCCCCGGCGCTCCACTCCTCCAGCACCCCACGGTGTACGGCGGTGATGCCGGCCTCGGCGGCGATGCTCAGGGCCTCAGGCGTGAAGGGGCATGTCGCTACGTAGAGCGCCACGTCCGCACCGTAGAGAACCTTCGCCGACCCGATGAACTTCTGGACTTCCGGGCTGGTGATGGAGAGGTAGGGCGCGAACCTCTTGCACTGGACGACGAGGCGTCGGCCGTCGGCCGTGAGCGCGATGATGTCGACGCCCCGGTCGCCGTGACCGCCCTGTACGACGACGTTCGTGCAGCCGTCGCGGCGCAGGAGTTTGGCGATGTGGTGCTCGAACGTGCGGCCGTGCATGGCGTCCATGGCGGCCATGACTCCGACGGCGGGCCTGTCATCTCGTACGCCTTCGAGCCTCCGCAGCCGGGCGTGGTGCTGGTGGAGCCGTCGTTCGATGCGCTGGACGCCTGCGCGGAGTGCGATGAGTTCCCTGCGGTGCTCGCCCGACGTTTCGATCAGGGCGTTGAACATGGGGACGACGGTCTTGCCGAGGATGTGGGTGATGCGCTGGTCGATGCGGTCGTCGAGAGGATCGACTGCCGTGGGCGCGGGCTGGTTTTCCACAGGCTGTGTGCGGGCCAGGTACTCCATGTCCAGGAGGTACACACGCACCTGACGTGCGACTTTGCTGTCTCGGAGCAGCATGGCGATGTTGAGGACGGCTCGTCGGGAGAAGAGGGCGAGTGCCTTGGCGCGTGACTGGATCCCACTGGCCCTCTTAAAGAGGGCCAGTCGCGTACCTGTCAGGACTTGGTAGCCATTGGCTGCCAACTCTTCCTGGTGGTCCTCCACGACTGACTCGAGCGTTTTCACGGCAACCTCGAAGTGCGCCGCCACCATCGCCGTAGTCACATGCATCCCGTCCGGCAGCAACGACAGCGCCTTCACCCGGTCAAGCACGTCGGTTCGGTCCAGCACGCTGTCGCGCAGTGTCTTCGACTCCATGAGCGCCGATTCGTTGATCACGTTCTGCCCTTCACTCGTGGTGCGGCCGCATGGCCGGGACGGAGCTCTGAGTCCCCACCCCATCCGATCAACGAGTCATGAAATAAGAAGACACGATCGAGGAAGGAATGAATGTCCTATAGTCGCGCGGTCGGGGCAGCCGGGCATGACTGAGCCCCGGCACCCTGCTCAGGGCACCGGGGCTCACTCACGTGCGTCGGTGTCAGTCCTCCGTGCGGGCCGCCGTTCCGGTGACGCCGCCGAAGATCTGGCCGCCGTCGTTGCCGCCGTTGTTGTTGCCGCCCTGGTCGACTGCGACCAGGTTGACCGCGGTGCCCTGGGCGACCGGGGTGTTCGGCTGGGGGTCCTGGGCGAGGACCACCGCGTTGTCGTCCTGGGAGCCCTGGATGTTGCCCACCGTCAGACCCGCGCCCTCGATGGCCTTCCTGGCGTCCTTCAGGGACAGCTGGGTCACGCTCGGCACGGCCACCTGCTGCTGCTCGGCCGCCTTGCCGATCTGGATGTTCACCGAGGAGTTCTTGTCGGCCGTGCTACCCGCCTCCGGCGAGGTCGCGATGACCTTGCCGACCTGGTTCGGGTCCTGGGTCTCCACCTCGGTGCAGGTACCCACTAGCTCGTTCGCCGTCATCTGGGCCTTGGCCTCGTCGCAGGTCTTGCCGAGGACGTCCGGAACAGTGGACTGTTCCTTCTCCTTGGCGACGGTGAGGGTGATCGTCGAGCCCTTCTCCTGCTCGGTGCCCCCCTCGGGGTCCTGGCTGATGACCACGCCCGGCGTCCGTTCGGACTCCTCGGTCTTCTGCTCGACCTCGAAGCCCTTGTCCTCGAGGTCGGCCTTGGCCTCCTTGTATTGCTGGCCCTCAACGTCCGGCACGCTGACCTTCGGGGCACCGGTCGACACCACGACGTTGACGGTCGAGCCCTTCTTGACCTTCTCCCCGAACTCCGGGTCCTGCGAGCAGATCTTGCCCGTGCTCTGGTCTTCACAGGGCTTCTTCGTCGGAACCAGTGTGAGGTCGCTGTTGGACGCCTGTTTCTCGGCCTCGCTCAGCGTCTGGCCCTTGAAGTTCGGCACCGGCACCGTGTCGTTGGCCACGCCGTCGCCGTCGAACACCCACTTGCCGATCAGTACCGCGCCCACGAGGACCAGTACCGCGGCGACGACCAGCAGGATCGTCGAGGTGTTGGACTTCTTCTGGCGGCGCCGGTCCACGCGGTCGTCGTAGCCGTAGCCGCCGTCGTCCGGGTTCATGGGCGGCAGCATCGACGTGGCGCCGGCGTCCGTGGCGCGCAGGGCCGTGGTCGGCTGGTCGTCGGGGTAGCCGCCGTAGCCCACCGAGCCCATCGCGGCCGTGGCGGCGACGGGCTGGCCGTCGAGGCAGGCCTCGATGTCGGCGCGCATCTCGTCGGCCGACTGGTAGCGGTAGTTCGGGTCCTTGACCAGCGCCTTCAGGACGATGGCGTCCATCTCCGGCGTGATCTCGGGGTCGAAGACCGACGGCGCCTGCGCCTCTTCGCGCACGTGCTGGTAGGCGACGGCCACCGGGGAGTCGCCCACGAACGGCGGGCGGACCGTCAGGAGCTCGTAGAGGAGGCAGCCGGTCGAGTACAGGTCGGACCGGTTGTCGACCTGCTCGCCCTTCGCCTGCTCCGGGGAGAGGTACTGGGCGGTGCCGATGACGGCCGCGGTCTGGGTCATCGTCATGCCGGAGTCGCCCATGGCGCGGGCGATGCCGAAGTCCATCACCTTGACCTGGCCGTTGCGCGTCAGCATGACGTTCGCGGGCTTGATGTCGCGGTGGACGATGCCGCTGCGGTGGGCGTACTCCAGGCCCTGGAGGATGCCGATGGTCATCTCCATGGCGCGCTCCGGCAGCAGCTTGCGGCCGGAGTGGAGCAGCTCGCGGAGCGTGGACCCGTCTACGTACTCCATGACGATGTACGGGATCGACACGTTGTCGATGTAGTCCTCGCCCGTGTCGTAGACCGCGACGATCGCGGGATGGTTGAGCGAGGCGGCCGACTGGGCCTCCCGGCGGAACCGGGCCTGGAAGGACGGGTCGCGCGCGAGGTCCGCGCGCAGCGTCTTCACCGCCACGGTGCGGCCGAGGCGGGTGTCATGCGCGAGGTAGACCTCCGCCATGCCACCACGACCGAGCACCTGGCCCAGTTCGTACCGGCCGCCGAGGCGACGCGGCTCTTCCATAAGCTACCTACCAGCCCTCTCCGTCGGTCCCGACCTCACCCTTGTGGGTGCGTCGGTGTGCCGTCCGGGCATACCGTACCCGGCTCATCTTGTGTGACCTGGCCAAGTCCGTAACCCGATACAGGACCGGTATCGCAACGTGCACCGATGTGAAGGGGACGTGAGCGGGGTCACTTCTTGCTGTTGATGACCGCCTCCATGACGCTCTTGGCGATGGGGGCCGCGAGTCCGCCACCGGAGATGTCGTCGCGGACCGCCTTCTCGTCCTCGATCACCACGGCCACGGCGACCGGTGAGCTGCCGTCGTCGGCCTTGGCGTAGGAGATGAACCAGGCGTACGGGTTCTCGCTGTTGTCCACGCCGTGCTGGGCGGTACCGGTCTTGCCGCCCACCTTGACGCCGTCGATCTGTGCGTTCTTGCCGGTGCCGTCCTCGACGACCGTCTCCATCATCGACTGCAGGATCTGCGCGTTCTCCGCCGACAGCGGCTTGCTCAGCTCCTCGGGGTCGGTCTTCTCGAGGGGGTCGAGGTTGTGCGTCTGGACCTCGTCGACCATGTAGGGCTTCATCAGCGTGCCGTCGTTGGCGACGGCCGAGGCGACCATGGCCATCTGCAGCGGGGTGGCGGCGGTGTTGTACTGGCCGATGGAGGACAGCGCGGTCTGCGAGGGGTTCATGTCGTCGGAGAAGACCGAGGCGCTGGTGCGGATCGGCGTGAACTGCTCCTCGGTGAAGCCGAACTTCTTGGCCTCTTCCAGCATCTTCTCGTTGCCGAGGTCGGAGCCGACCTTGCCGAAGACGGTGTTGCAGGAGTACTGCAGGGCGACTCGCAGCGTCGCGTTCTCGCAGGGGATGTTCCCCTCGTTCTTCAGCACGGTCGTGGTGCCCGGCATGGTCCACGGCAGGGGCGTCTTGGTCTTCTGGTCCGCCTCCGTGTAGAGGCCGTTCTCCAGCGCCGCGGCCGCGGTGACGACCTTGAAGGTCGAGCCGGGCGGGTAGACCTCGCGCAGGGCCCGGTTGAGCATCGGGTCGTCCGGGTTGGTCTTCTTCTGGAGCTTCGCCCAGGCCTCTTCGTCGGAGGTGCTGCCGCCGGCGATGGTCGACGGGTCGTACGACGGGAAGGACGCCAGCGCCAGGATCTTGCCGGTGGACGGCTCGATGGCGGCGACGGCACCCTTGCCGCCCTGCTTCTTCAGGCCGTTGTAGGCGGCCTTCTGCGCGGCGGCGTTGAGGGTGGTGACGACGTTTCCGCCCTCCTTCTCCTTCCCCGTGATCATGTCGAGGGTGTTGCGGAAGAAGAGCCGGTCGTCGGTGCCGCTGAGGATGCCGTCGTTGATGGATTCGAGCTGGTTGGCGCCGTAGGCCTGCGAGACGAAGCCGGTGACGGGCGCCCACATCGCGCCGTCCTTGTACGTGCGCTTGTACTTGAAGTCGCCCTTGGTCTCCGTGTACCCGGTGATCGGGTTGCCGCCGACGATGATGTCGCCGCGGGGTGTGGCGTAGCGGGCGATGAGGACACGCCGGTTGTCGGGGTCCTCCCGCAAGGTGTCGGCCTTGACGTACTGGAGCCAGTTGTCGCGCAGGAGCAGGGCGAGGACGAGGAGGCCACAGAAGATCGCGATCCGGCGCAGGGGCTTGTTCACGGTCGGACCACCTGCGTCATCTCGGCGTCGGGGTTGGGGGCGGGGGCGGGCGCGGGGCGGCGCGCGGTGTCGCTGATGCGGATGAGTACGCCGATGAGTGCCCAGTTGGCGATGACGGAGGAACCGCCGTACGCCAGGAACGGCATCGTCATACCGGTCAGCGGGATCAGGCCCATCACACCGCCGGCCACGACGAAGACCTGGAGCGCGAAGGCGCCGGAGAGGCCGATGGCGAGCAGCTTGCCGAAGGGGTCGCGGGCGGCGAGTGCGGTGCGCACGCCGCGCTCCACGATCAGGCCGTAGATCAGCAGGATCGCCATGACGCCGGCCAGGCCGAGCTCCTCGCCGAAGGTGGCGAGGATGAAGTCGGAGTTGGCGGCGAAGCGGATGAGCTCGGAGTGGCCCTGGCCCCAGCCGGTGCCGAGGGTGCCGCCGGAGCCGAACGCCCACAGGGCCTGCATCGACTGCTCGGAGTGGCCGCCGACGCCCTGCCGGCTGAGCGTGTACTCACGCATCGGGTCGAGCCAGGCGGCGACGCGCTGCTGGACGTGCGGTTCGAAGCTCGCCACGCCGACGGCGCCGGCTCCGGACATCAGCAGACCGAAGACGATCCAGCTGGTCCGCTCGGTGGCGACGTACAGCATGATGACGAACATTCCGAAGAACAGCAGTGACGTACCGAGGTCGGTCTCGAAGACCAGGATGAGGATCGAGATCATCCAGACGACGATGATCGGGCCGAGGTCGCGGCCGCGCGGCAGGTACAGGCCCATGAAGCGGCGGCTGGCGAGGGCGAGCGCGTCGCGCTTGACCATGAGGTAGCCGGCGAAGAAGACCGCCAGCACGATCTTGGCGAACTCACCGGGCTGGATGGTGAAGCTGCCGACCTGGATCCAGATCTTGGCTCCGTAGGTGAGTTCGGCGCCGAGGCCCGGGACCAGCGGGAGCAGCAGCAGGATCAGCGCACCGGCCATGGAGATGTAGGTGTAGCGCTGCAGTGTGCGGTGGTCCTTGAGGAAGACCAGCACGGCGGCGAAGAGGGCGATGCCCATCGCCGTGTAGATCAGCTGGTTGGTCGCCTTGCCGCCGGCCTGCCCGATGTCCTGCAGCAGCTTCGACTGGTCCAGCCGCCAGATGGCGACCAGTCCGAGTCCGTTCAGCAGCGTCGCGAGCGGTAGCAGCAGCGGGTCTGCGTACGGCGCGAATTTCCGTACGACGAGGTGGCCGATGCCGGCGAGGAGGCCGAGGCCTATGCCGTAGCTCAGGAGGCCGGCCGGTACCTCGTCGTTGATCGCCAAGCCCACGTTGGCGTAGGCGAACACCGGAATGACAACCGCGAACACCAGCAGCGCGAGTTCGGTGTTGCGCCGGCTCGGCGCGCCGATCGCGCCGATCGTGGACGTGTGGTGCGTCGACGGGTTCGTAGTACTGCTCATCGTGTGACGGGGCCTCTCACGCCTTGCCTACTGCGTACCGCAGTTCGTGACGACCTTCTGCTCTTCCTCCGAGAGTGTGGGGCCGGGGCTTGGTGTCGCAGTCGGTGTCGGGGAGGTGGAGGGGGGCGGGGTGGTCGCGGGCTTGGACGCCGAGGGATTCGGCGTCGATGTCGCCTTGGACGTAAGGGAGGTACGGGTGGTTCCCGTGGTGCCTCCGGCCTCGCCTTCGCCGGTCCCGGCGTTCTTGTCGCTCTCGGCGGACTGCTGCGCGGACCGCTTCTTGCACGCGGAGGCCTGCACGGAGAGCTCGTCGATCTTCTTCTGGGCGTCCTTCAGGCCGCCCTCGGCGATGGTCGCCTCGACCGACTTCTGCCAGACCGGCGGGAGGTACTTGAGTTCGATCTCGGGGTGGTCCTTCTCCACCTCCGACAGCGACACCCAGGCCAGGTCCTGGCTGATGCCCTGGTAGAGGGCGACGTGGTCGCCGTTGACGCCGACGTAGTACTGCGTCTGCGTCCAGCGCCAGCCGCCGTAGAGGCCGCCGCCGATCACACCGAGCGCGAGGGCGATGTAGAAGGATCTCTTCAGCCACGTGCGGCCCTTGCGGGGTTTGACGAAGTCGTCGTCGGTGTAGTCGCCGAAGCTTCCCGCGGGGATGTAGCCGGTGGTGTCGCCGGAGCCGGGCGGGCCGAACTCGCCGCCTCCGCCGCCCTGTCCGGGCACCTGGCGGCCGAGCCCGGAGGCGCGGCCGGCCGGGGTCTGCATGATGCCGTTGTCGTGCAGGTGGTGCTGCTGGTTCTCGGCGACCGCGCCCACCACGACGGGGGTGTCGGACAGCTGGCTGGCGAGGGTGTCGCCGGTGTCCAGGTCGAGGACGTCGGCGACGATCACGGTGATGTTGTCGGGGCCGCCGCCGCGCAGCGCGAGCTGGATGAGTTCCTGGACGGTCTCCTGGGGGCCCTGGTAGCTGGCGAGGGTGTCCTCCAGGGTCTGGTGGGACACGACGCCGGACAGGCCGTCGGAGCAGATCAGGTACCGGTCGCCGGCGCGGACCTCGCGGATGGACAGGTCGGGCTCGACGTGGTCGCCGCTGCCCAGCGCGCGCATCAGCAGGGAGCGCTGCGGGTGGGTGGTGGCTTCCTCTTCGGTGATGCGGCCCTCGTCGACGAGGCGCTGCACCCAGGTGTGGTCCTGGGTGATCTGCGTGAGGACGCCGTCGCGCAGGAGGTAGGCGCGGGAGTCGCCGACGTGGACGAGGCCGAGGCGCTGTCCGGTCCACAGCAGGGCGGTGAGCGTGGTGCCCATGCCTTCGAGCTGGGGGTCCTCCTCGACCATCGAGCGCAGCTGGTCGTTGGCGCGCTGGACGGCCGTACCGAGCGAGGTGAGGACGTCGGAGCCGGGGATGTCGTCGTCGAGGGCGACGATGGTGGAGATGGCCTCGGAGGAGGCGACCTCGCCCGCGGCCGCGCCGCCCATGCCGTCGGCGATGGCGAGCAGGCGGGGTCCGGCGTATCCGGAGTCCTCGTTGCCCTCGCGGATCATGCCTTTGTGCGATCCGGCGGCGAAGCGCAGTGACAGACTCATGCGCACCTCGCCCGTCGGCTCCGGGTACATCCGCACGGTGCCCACCCTCCGGTCGGGAGCGCGCCGGGGCCCGTGGTGTGGGCCACCGCTGCGTGCTCGCTCCGCTCGCTCATTGTCGTACTACTTCCGCAGCTCGATGACGGTCTTGCCGATGCGGATCGGCGCGCCCAGCGGAATCGGTGTCGGGGTCGTCAGCCGCGTTCGGTCGAGGTACGTGCCGTTGGTGGAGCCGAGGTCCTCGACGATCCACTGGCCGTCGCGGTCCGGGTAGATCCTGGCATGCCTGCTGGAGGCGTAGTCGTCGTCCAGCACGATCGTGCTGTCGTGTGCCCGGCCCAGCGTGATGGTCTGGCCCTGGAGCGCGACGGTGGTGCCGGTGAGGGTGCCTTCGGACACGACCAGCTTGGTGGGGGCGTTACGGCGCTGGCGGCCGCCGCCCTGCTGGCCGCGCTGCTGCGGCGGTGCCGCCTGTCGTGCGGCCTGCTGCGGTCGGGCGGCCTCGCGGCGCGCGCCGCGCTGGGTGACGCGCGTACCGAACAGGTCGCTGCGGATGACCTGCACGGCCACGATCACGAACAGCCACAGGACGGCCAGGAAACCCAGCCGCATGACCGTGAGGGTCAGCTCTGACATTGCCCCCGCTTCACCCTTCGGCTTGCCGGTAAATGATGGTGGTGCTGCCCACGACGATCCGCGAGCCGTCGCGGAGCGTAGCGCGGGTGGTGTGCTGCCCGTCCACCACGATGCCGTTGGTGGACCCGAGATCCTGGATCGTCGAGGGCGTTCCGGTCCGGATCTCACAGTGCCGGCGGGAGACGCCGGGGTCGTCGATCCGCACGTCGGCCTCGGTGCTGCGGCCCAGCACCAGCGTCGCGCGGGAGATCTGATGGCGGGTGCCGTTGATCTCGATCCAGTAGCGGGTGCGGCCGCCTGCCGCGGGCGCGGCGGGAGGACGCTGGCCGCCCGCGGGCTGCGGGTAGCNNNNGGTGGCGGCGCGGCCGGCATGGGCGGGGCGCCCGTGGTCGCGCCGGGCGGCGGGTAGCCGTAGCCGCCCTGGCGCTGGGCGCCACCGGGCCGCCCGGCCGGGGCGGCGGGAGCCTGCGGGCTCTGCTGGTCGGTGGAGCCGGCGAGGGTGCGGCTGCGTACGCGGTACAGGCCGGTGTCGAGGTCGTCGGCCTTCTCCAGGTTGACCTTGATCGGGCCCATGAAGGTGTAGCGCTGCTGCTTGGCGTAGTCGCGGACCATGCCGGCGAGCTCGTCGCCGAGCTGGCCGGAGTAGGGGCTCAGCCGCTCGTGGTCCGGTGTGCTCAGCTCCACGATGAAGTCGTTGGGGACGACCGTGCGGTCGCGGTTCCAGATGGTGGCGTTGTTGTCGCACTCGCGCTGGAGTGCTCCCGCGATCTCCACGGGCTGGACCTCGGACTTGAACACCTTGGCGAAGGTGCCGTTGACCAGACCTTCGAGACGCTGCTCGAACTTCTTCAGGACTCCCATGAGGCACCTCCTCCGTAGTTGCCTTCGTCGTGCATCCCGCCGGGCGGGCACTGCCTTACCTGGTACTGCTTACTGATCGTATCCACGCGCCGGTAAATCGGCTGGTTCCCCCTGTCGGCCCGGTCGACGGGTGTCGACGCCCTCGAAGTTCCCTTCGGAGCTCCCCTTCGAACTCCTCACGGACACAGTCTTGCCATGGATCGTAGAGGCGGCCGCAAACCAGTGTCCCGCACCTGACTGTGGACCCCGACCGGCTCCTGGGGAGATGTGCGGTACCGGTACGAGGTTGATACGTGAACAGGTTCTCGTTGATACGGAGCGGAGGGCGCCGTGGGTTGCCCGGTGCCCGGGGCGGGTCCGCGGGGGCCGGCGCCGACTGTGCTGGTGGGCGGCGACAGGGCGGCAGCCCAGGGATGCAGGGGCGGCTGCCCAGGGATAAGGGATGTGAACCCACCCTGGCCGGCGTGCTAATGTTCTGGATGTCGGAAGGCGCCAAACCCCAAGGGGCACGGGCCGGAAGACACACCCAATGCGCGGGTGGCGGAATAGGCAGACGCGCTGGATTCAGGTTCCAGTGCCCGCAAGGGCGTGGGGGTTCAACTCCCCCCTCGCGCACTCTCGAAGAGGCGGCATCGTAGACACGATGCCGCCTCTTCTGTTGTGTTCTGTTGTGTTCGACACATGAGGTCGGTACGGCGTCCTCGGTGGCCGTGACCTGTGATGAAGCTCTCAGGCCACGGCAACGGGCTCAGCCTGCCGCGATGACCGTGGCGAGGGTCACGGCGGCGGGCAGGGCCTGGGCGAAGAGGATGCGGCGGTTGGCGGTGGCCGCGCCGTAGACGCCGGCGACGACGATGCAGGACAGGAAGAAGATCTGGACCCGGTAGCCGGTCGGGTCGTCGGCGATCAGCCCCCAGACCAGGCCTGCGGCGAGGAAGCCGTTGTAGAGGCCCTGGTTGGCCGCCAGCGCCGCGGTGGAGCGGGCCATTTCGGCGTCGAAGCCGGAGAAGCGGCGGCCCGGGCCGCGCTGCCACAGGAACATCTCCAGGACCAGGATGTAGGCGTGCAGCAGCGCCATGAGGGCGACGAGGACGACGGAGATCAGATGCATGCGGTGATTGTGCCGGTGCCGACGTCGCTGTCGTGTCCGTGGTCCGTCAACCTGGCCCGCCGTTCGATGTCCGCCGTTCGCCCTTCGCTGTCCGCTGTCCGCCGTTCAGTGTTCGCCGTTCGTCGGACTTTCGGCTGAGCCGCTGGTTTCGGGGGGTGTGAAAGGTGGCCGTTCGGCCGAGGTGGCCGGTGTGGCCTCGGCGCGAGATTGGAGCTCTCCTTCTCCAGGAGCCCACCGATGCCACCCGAATCACTCACCCTCGTCGCCGGGGCCCGACCCGGCGGTTCCGTCCTCGCTCCCGCGCGGCAGGAAGCCCTCCAGGGCGGCCGTGAGCCGTCCCGCCGGGTTCTCCGCGTGCGCCGGGACGTGTTGTTCTGGCTCGGGTGCGCGGGTTTCGCGCTGACGCTGGCTGTGGTGACGACCCTCACCCCGCACCGGATCTGGGGCGTCTGCGCGGCCGTCGGGTACGCCGTCGCGGCGGAACTCGCCCGTCGCTCGCCGCGCCCCTGGGACCGGCGCGGTGCGGTCGCAGCACTGCTCGGATCCGTCGTGGTCCCGCTGGCGCTCATGGTCGTGGTGGGCGCCGGGCAGTCGGAGGTGCACGTCGTCGAGCGCGCCGGGGGCCTGCTGCTGGACTCCGGCAGCCCTTACCTGCCGCACCCGGCCGATGTCGACGACTACAACCCCTACCTGCCCGGCATGGCGCTCTTCGGGATACCCCACGCGCTGTTCGGCGGTACGCCGCTCGCGGACGCCCGGGTGTGGTTCTGCGCGGCGTTCCTGGCCTGCATGGCGATCTCGGCTCGGAGGACGGGGCGTAACACCCTTTGGCGGGAGTGGGCTTCGGGGAGCGGGTTGGCACGCGGGACGTCGGGCAGGGGCCTCGAGCTTGGGATCTCCAGCAGGCGCACGGCAGACGGGACGTCGAGCGTGAACGCCGTGCTGTTCCTCGCGGCCTTTCCGGCCGTCGCGCTGCCGCTGGCCGTCGGCGGGGTCGACCTGCCGGTGATCGGGCTGATGTGCCTGGGGCTGGCGTTGGCCGGCCGGGGCGGGTCCGGTACGGCGGCGGGGCTGGCGATGGGGGCCGCGGCCGCGCTGAAGTGGACCGCCTGGCCGCTGCTGCCGGTGGGGCTGGTGCTGCTCGCGGTGACGGCGGGGCGGCGGGCGGCCGTACGGGCCGGGGTCGTCGCCGTGCTGGTGGCCGCCCTGGCTGTGGTGCCGGTGGCCCTGGCGAACCCGCACGCCTTCGTCGAGCACGTGGTGCTCTTCCCGCTCGGCGAGGGCGGGGTGCGCTCGCCGGCGGCCAGCCCACTGCCCGGCTACCTGCTGGCCACGTACGTCCCCGGCGGCTCCGCCCTCGCCATGGCCGCCCTCGCGGCCGCCGCGGTCGGCGTGGCGGTGTCGTTGGCGGTACGCCCGCCCCGGACCGTCGTCGCCGCGGCGGACCGGCTGGCGATCGGGTTGGGGCTGGCGATGTGCCTGATACCGGCGACGCGGTTCGGGTACCTGGTCTATCCGCTGGTGCTGGCCGTGTGGTTCCGGCGCACGGAGCTGGTGACGGCTGCTCGGCGGGTGGGGCGGCTGGTGCGGGGTGGGCGGAAGGTGCAGGGCGAGCCGAGGGTGGAACTGGAACAGGAGCGGCGCGTGGATGCGCGTTTGGTGGAGGACGAGCGGTTGATGGGGGTCGGGCGTGGGTGAGGGGCGGGGGGTGCGTCGGGGGAGTGCGGGTGGTGCTTGAGCGCCGGGACGCCTGTCTGGTGCGGGTCACCGTGCTCGCGGTGGTCGGGCTCGTCGTGGCGCTGTTTCTTCCGTCGGCGGGGCAGCAGCCGGCCGGGGATCCGCCGGGAGCCTCAACCGGTGTGTCGGTGCGGGGAGCCGGCGCGGCTGCCGGTGAGGCGTCGTAGTGGCGCCTTCGGGTCAGGCGGCTTGTCCGGTTCCCCGCCACGCGCGTACGCCCAGTCGCTGACCCGCTGACCCGCTGACCCGCTGACCCGCTGACCCGCTGACCCGCCGACCGCGCGAGGCGCCGACCGCCGGAGCACGGCACTACGCCCGCGTGCGGCCCCGACCCGTGCTACACCGCGAGCCGCTGTGCCAGGTGCTTCGCCTTCGTGGCGGCCTCGTCGAGGGCGCGTTCGCGGGAGGCCTCGAAGAGGGGGACCAGGTCGGCCATGTCCGGGTTGGCCGGGGCCATCGTGAGCTCCGGGACGATGAAGTCGACGTCGGCGCCGAGGAAGTCGGACAGGATCGCCGACAGGTAGTTCTGCACGTACTCGTAGCCCTCACGCGGCGTGCCCGGCCCGTACGCGCCGCCCCGGCTGGCGACCACGGTGACCGGGGTGCCCTTGACCGACTGGGCGTTGCCCGCCGTACGGCCGAGCAGGACCACGTTGTCCAGCCACGCCTTCAGCGTCGAGGGGATCGTCAGGTTGTACATCGGGGCGCCGATCAGCACGGCGTCCGCGCGCTCCAGCTCCTCGATCAGCTTCAGCCGCTCCGCGAAGGCCGCGGCCTGCTCGGGGCTGTGCGTGGCCGGATCGGAGAAGCCGGCGGTGTGGGCGTGGGCGGTGATGTGGGGCACGGGGTTCGTGGCGAGGTCGCGGTGGATCACCGTGCCCTCCGGGTGCTGTTCCCGCCAGGTGCGGCGGAAGGCGTCGGTGACGGCGCGGGAGGAGGAGGCGTCGGCCGGGAAGACCGAGGAGTCGATGTGCAGGAGCGTTGCCATGGGGGTCTCCAGAGGGGACGGGCGCGGACGGGCGCACCAGCTGAGGGCCGGTACACGCCGCAGGACGGACTGAAAATTCGTACCCGACTATGGATAACACAGTCACTTACTTTTTTTCATCCCCGTACGGCAGGGCAGTACCCTGGGCGCATGGCGGCGGGTGAGCAGAGTCACGACGTAGCGGCGTGCAAGCGGGTCGACGAGGGCATCAGCCGCGTCTTCCAACTCCTCGGAAAACGCTGGACCGGCCCGATCGTGTCCGTCCTGACCGCGGGGCCCGCGTACTTCGTCGCCCTGCGCCGGGCGATCCCCGGCATCAGCGAGCGCATGCTCTCCGACCGGCTCACCGAGCTCGCGGCCGCGGGGTTGGTGGTGCGTGAGGTGTACGAGGGGCCGCCGCTGCGGGTGGTGTACCGGCTGACGGAGGCGGGTGCCGCGCTGGAGCCGGCGCTCACGGAGCTCGGAGAATGGGCGAAGAAGCATCTGCCGGACGGGGAGCGGGGCGAGGGCTGCTGAGGCCGGGCATCCGACGGGTTTGCTCAGGCTGGGCATCCGAAGGCATCCGAGGCATCCGAAGGCATCCGAGCCTGCTGCTCAGGCAGCTAGCCGGTGCTGCTGGGGGCGGTGCTTGCGCCGTGCGGGTTTTCCACAGGCGCGGAGTTGTCCACAGGGTCTGACGACTTTCGGCCACCGGTTGTAACGTCGGCACGAGTTGATGTTCGTGCGTGAGCGGGGGAGGCGGTTGGTATGACCGAGGTCGGTGCGGAGACTGCGGCGGGTGCCGAGGCCGCGGTGGAGACGGCTGCCGTGGAGACGGCTGCGGTGACGTCTGATTCTTCGTCGAAGTCGCCGTCGAAGTCCGTGGCGCGTCGGCTCCCCCGGGTCGGCGGCTTTGCGGAGTGGCCCGGTGGTGGGTCGCCCAAGGAGGAGGGCAAGGCGCTGCGCAGGCGAGTCCCGCGCGGCGACCACGCGGTCCTCGATCTCGACGCCGCCCGCCCCGACGCGGTGGCCGCCGTCGAGGAGTCCAACCTGGGCCGCCTGCCCGAGCTCACCCCGATAAGGGTCGGCCGGATGGCGGCGACACCCTTCGCGTTTCTGCGCGGCTCGGCGGGGCTCATGGCGTACGACCTCGCCCGCACCCCCATGACCAGGATCCGCGCCCAGATCTGCGGCGACGCGCACGCGGGGAACTTCGGCCTGTACGCGGACGCGCGCGGTGGCCTGGTCATCGACCTGAACGACTTCGACGAGACGCTGTACGGCCCTTGGGAGTGGGACCTCAAGCGGCTCGCCGCCTCGCTCGTGCTCGCGGGCCGGGAGGCCGGCGCCGACGAGGACAAGTGCCGCAAGGCGGCCAACGACACGGTCGGTGCCTACCGGCGCACCATGCGGCTGCTGGCCAGGCTCCCGGTGCTGGACGCGTGGAACGCGATCGCGGACGAGGAGCTCGTCTCCTATACCGACGCCCATGACCTCGTCGGCACGCTGGAGCGGGTCGCGGAGAAGGCCCGGGCCAACACCAGCGGGCGCTTCGCGGCGAAGTCGACCGAGGAGGCCGAGGACGGCGGCCGCCGCTTCGTCGACGCACCGCCGGTACTGAGCCGGGTTCCGGACGAGGAGGCGGCCGCGGTGGCGGCGTCGCTGGAGAGCTACGTCACCACGCTCTCCGAGGACCGCCACCCCCTCCTGTCCCGCCACGCGGTGCACGACGTGGCGTTCCGCGTGGTGGGTACCGGCAGCGTGGGCACACGTTCGTACGTCGTGCTGCTCCTGGACCACCGGGGCGAGTCGCTGGTCCTCCAGGTGAAGGAGGCCCGCTCCTCGGCGCTCGTCCCGCACCTGGTGACGGCCGGCTTCGAGGCGCCGGAGGTGGAGCACGAGGGGCGGCGCGTGGTGCTCGGCCAGAAGCGGATGCAGGTGGTCAGCGACATCCTGCTGGGCTGGACGACGGTCGACGGACTCCCCTTCCAGGTACGCCAGTTCCGCAACCGCAAGGGCAGCGTCGACCCGGCCGCGCTGGCCGCCGACCAGATAGACGACTACGCCCGCATGACCGGCGCCCTCCTGGCCCGAGCCCACTCCCACAGCGCCGACCCCCGCCTGATCTCCGGCTACTGCGGAAAGAACGAGGAACTGGACGAGGCGATCGCCACGTTCGCCGTCGCCTACGCCGACCGCACGGAGGCGGACCACGCGGCACTGGTGGCGGCGGTGCGGGCTGGGCGGATCGCGGCGGAGCTCGGGGTGTGACCTGGTGCGGATGCGTGGTCGGGGCGCCTGCGGCGGCGCGCCGACGATCGGGGGCTGCGCTTCTCGACGCCGGTCGGCGCCAATCAGCCGGTCCGGCGTTTGAGGACGAGGCCCGTTCAGGGCCGAGGCGGGGTCTGGGGCGGCAGCCCCAGCAGGCCCGCAACAACGCCGGTGCTTTCCCGGCGGCGGTGCCCGGGGCTCGGCTCAGCTGACGCGGTCACACGTGGCCTACGCTGGTCGGGTGACGACGCCGGAAGCTGAGCAGTCCCAGCCCGAGCCCGCTGGTGCGGGGACGCGGGGCGGTGCCGAGGTGCCCGCAGGTGGAGCCGAGCAGGGTGGTGAGGCGCAGGTGACGGCCGAGGGCGAGGGGGCCGGTCGGCCCGAGGAGCGGCTGGAGCGGGCCGTGCGGGCCGCCGAGCAGGCGTTGATCGAGTACGAGATCGCGGTGGAGACCTTCCGCGTCGAGGTGGAGAACTTCTCCCGGCTGCACCACCAGAAGCTCGGCCCGATGTACGCCCGTCTCGACGAGCTGGACGCCTGTATCGCCGAGGCCACGGCCGCCCGCACCGGCGACCCCGAGGACATCCGCAAGGCCGACGAGGCACGTGCGCGCGTGATGCCGATGCCCGGCGTCGAGGAGCTGTTCCACGGCTGGATGGACGGCAGCGGGCTGTTCCCGGAGGCCGAGGCGATGCTCACGGACCAGCCGGTACGGCCGCCGCAGCGGGTGCGTCCCAGCGACGAGGCCCGCAAGCTCTACCGCGAGCTGGCCCGCAAGGCCCACCCCGACCTCGCCCAGGAGGATGCCGAGCGTGCCCGGCGCGAGGAGTTCATCACCCGCGTCAACGCGGCCTACGCCCGCGGCGACGAGGCGCTGCTGCGGGAGCTGGCCGAGGAGTGGGCCGCCGGCCCCGCGCCCAAGGAGCAGGGCCCGACGCCCGCCGAGGAGCTCTACGCCCGCCTCGAATGGCTGGCCCGGCGCAAGGAGATGCTCACCCTGGTCGCGAAGGAGCTGGAGGAGAGCGCGATCGGCGCGATGCTCCGCCTCGCCCCGGACGACCCGGACCGCCTGCTGGACGAGATCGCCGAGCAGCTCCTGGCCCAGGTCGCGGAGCGGGAAGCAGCATTGGCGGCGCTGCGCGGATAGGGCGGACGGCATCGCCTTGAGGGACGCGGGGCTGTATCGATGTGCGGCTCCGCCGCGTGGGCGCGACAGCCACGACGAACCCGCAGCCTCCACAGGGCGGACCCATCCCCCCTCCCAGGAGCCCCCACCACACCCCGCAGGTCAGGTAGCGTCGGAGCCATGCATTTCGGATCTGGCGTGCCCACGGTCGAGGTCGCGGACCTCAAGGACGACGATTTCCTCCTGGATGTCCGCGAGGACGACGAGTGGCAGGCGGGCCACGCCGAAGGGGCCCTCCACATCCCCATCAGCGAGTTCGTGGCCCGGTACGGCGAGCTGACCGAGGCCGCCCCGCAGGACGGCAAGGTCAATGTGATCTGCCGTTCCGGCGGGCGTTCGGCGCAGGTCGCGATGTACCTCGTCCAGCAGGGCATCGACGCCGTGAACGTCGACGGCGGCATGCAGGTGTGGGCGGCCGCGGGACGCCCTGTGGTGACGGACGAGGGCAAGCAGGGCTTCGTCCTCTGAGCCCGCCGCCCGCCGGGGCTCAGCCCAGCGGATGCGCCGCCAGCAGCTCCCCCAGCGCCTCCTCGTGCGCAGCCGCCGGGCCGAGCGCCAGCTCCAGGTGCTTGGCCCAGGCGTGGTACCGGTGCAGCGGATAGTCGACGTCGGCACCGAAGCCGCCGTGCAGATGCTGGGCCGTCTGCACGACCCGGCGTACGCCCTCCGACGCCCAGATCTTGGCCACGGCCACGTCTCCGGAGGCGGGCAGCGCTCCTGGCGCCCCCGACGCGATCCGCCACGCGGCCTGCCACAGCGTGGCCTCCATCGCGCGCAGGTCGATGTAGCGGTCGGCGGACTGCACGGCGACCGCCTGGAACGTGGCGATCGGATGCCCGAACTGTTCCCGCTTGCTCGCGTACTCCGAGGTCATCCCCAGTACCCGCTCGCCCAGCCCGAGCGCCAGCGCACAGGTTCCGGTGGCGAGCAGCTCCCGCAGCCACTCCCACGCCCCCTCGGCGTCGATGACGTCGCGCCCCGCGAGCCGCACCGACTCCAGCCGCAGCTCCCCCAGCCGCTCCCCACTGGTCGAGAACTGCTCGCCGAGCGAGACGCCCTCCGCACCGCGCGGCACCAGTGCGAGGACGGTCCGGTCGGCGGCCGTACGGGCCGGCACGACGACGAGATCGGCGTCGTACGCCCAGGGCACCGCGGTCTGCACGCCGTCCAGCACCCACCCGGCACCGTCCTGCCGAGCGGTCACCGCGAACTCGGCCGGGTCGTGGCCGGTGCGGCCGTGCGCGGCGACCGTCAGCACGACCTCACCGCGCCCCGCCCGCGCGAGCAGCTCGGCCTTCAGTTCGGGGCCGCCGTATGCCTGGACGGCCGCCATCGCCGCGCTGCTCTCCAGCAGCGGCACCCGGGCCAGCACCTTCGCCGACTCGCGCAGCACCAGGCACAGTGCGACGGCGTCGAGGCCGGCCCCGCCGTACTCCTCCACGAGCAGCAGGCTCAGCAGGTCCGCGTCCGCGAGACGGCGCCACAACGGGCGGTCGAAGTCGTCGGCGACGGCACCCGGGGTGAGCGCGGGAGAGGGCACCGCGTCCGGCACGACCCCGGCGAACACCCCCCGCGCCGCCTCGGCCGCCGCCTGCTGTTCCTCGGTGAAGGTGAAGTCCACGGTCCCTGCCCTCCCACACGCACGGCGATCTGACGGAGCGTCAAGATAGAACAGGTTCTAGAAGAAGGGAATGCTCCTCGTAGGGCCGTGTGTGAGGGTCTCGTAGGGCACCCGTGGGATCCCCTGTGACCCCCCTGGGATCCTCCGTGACCCCCGTATGGTGTGGGCAACGACAGCCCGACAGGGGCTGTGCCCGGCGGGTGGGCCTGAGTACCGTTCCCGTGCGAGCGCCGAGGGAAGACGGACCGGAATCGGGGAACGAAACGGAATGGCAGACGCGCAGGACACAGGCTCGGCCGCCCGGCCCGGGCCGGACGAGGAGCCCCAGGACGCCTCGCCCGCCGCCGTGCCCTCGCCCGTCGCTGTGCCCCCGCCCGTAGTCGTGCCTTCGTCCGCCGCCGTGCCCCCGCCCGTCGTAATGCCTTCTCCCGCCGCTGTGGTCTCGCCCGCCGCCGTGCCCTCGCCTGCCCCTCCTGCCTCTCTCACCTCGCCCGCGCCACCCGTTCCGTCGCCCTCGCCCTCGCCCGAACCCCGAACCGGCGTGGCCGCGCTCTCCCTGCGGTACCAGATCGGCGCGGCGCTCGCCCTCGCGGTCGTGGCGGTCGCCGTCTGTGTCCATATCGGCATGGTCTTTCTGCACGTGGCGCCGCCGAACACGGTCACCAAGCAGCACGGCAAGGCGATCGACGACTGGATATACCCGGAGTTCGAACAGAACTGGAAGCTGTTCGCCCCCAACCCGCTGCAGCAGAACATCGCGGTGCAGGTCCGGGCCGAGATCGACGTGGCCGACGGCGGCGTCCGCACCACCGGCTGGTACGACCTGTCAGCCCAGGACGGCCGGGCCATAGACGGCAATCTGCTGCCCAGCCACACCCAGCAGAACGAGCTGCGCCGGGCCTGGGACTTCTTCGTCGCCACGCACGACGCCCAGAACAGGCCCGTGGGCCTGCGCGGAGCGCTGTCCGAGACCTATCTGCGGCACATAGTGCAGCTGCGCCTCGACCGTGTGAACGCGGTCGGCGAGGGCGACGTCGTCGAACGCGTCCAGGTCCGCTCGCGCACCACCAATGTGCCCCCGCCGAAGTGGAGCGACGAGCAGGTCTCGGACAAGGCGACCTACCGCGTGCTGCCGTGGTGGTGGGTCCCGGGCGACGACCAGGACGCCACCGCGGGAGGCGCCCGGTGAACCGCTTCTCCCTCGCGATCTCCTCCGGCATCGCCCGCGTCACCGAGTCCGCCCTCGGCCCGTACCAGACGGCCGTCATCCGCATCGGCTTCACGGCGACCTGGCTGCTGTTCCTGCTGCGCGAGTTCCCCCACCGCCAGGAGATGTACGGCCCCGACGGCCCCTGGGGCCTCGACCTCGCCCAGCAGCTGATCAAGACGAACGGTGCCTTCACCGCCCTGATCTGGTCCGGAGGCCAGTTCTGGTTCGAGGCCGTCTACGCCTTCGCCGTCCTGACCAGCGTGCTGCTACTGCTCGGCTGGCGCACCCGCACGATGTCCGTGCTGTTCATGGTCGGCGTGCTCTCGCTGCAGAACCGGTCCATCTTCATGGGCGACGGCGGCGACAACGTCCTGCACCTGATGTGCGTCTACCTCGTGTTCACGCGGTGCGGCCAGGTCTGGTCGCTGGACGAGCGCCGGGCCCGGCGCACGCGCGAGGCACGCGCGCGTGGAGAGCGGGTCGCGCCGGACCGGGTGGGCCCGGCCCTGTGGAGCGTGCTCGGGTTCGCGCTGATCGCGGTGACGGCGGCCGGTCGCCTGGCCGGCGACCTGACCGTGCCGGTGATCCTGTGGGGCGTCTGGCTGGCGCTCGGCGTGTGGTGGATCGTGCGCCGGCGTGCGCGGACCGCCCAGCCCCGCGTCCTGCTGGACGTGGTCGGCAACATCGTGCACAACGGCGCCCTGCTGGTGATCATGGCCGAGGCGTGCCTGATCTACGCCACCGCCGGCTGGTACAAGATCCAGGGCTCTCGCTGGCAGGACGGCACCGCCGTCTACTACCCGCTGCACCTCGACTACTTCTCGCCCTGGCCCGCCCTCGCCGACCTGCTGTCGTCCAGCGGCACGATGGTGCTGCTCATCACGTACGGCACGGTCATCGTCCAGGTCGCCTTCCCGTTCACGCTGTTCAACCGGCGGGTCAAGAACGTCCTGCTCGCCGCGATGATCACCGAGCACGCCGTGATCGCGGTCGTCCTCGGCCTGCCGTTCTTCTCGCTGGCGATGATCGCGGCGGACGCGGTCTTCCTGCCGACGTCGTTCCTGCGCCGCCTGGGCGACTGGGCGGCACGCGCGCGTGGACGCCTGTCACATCTCGTCCGGGGGCGTGGCGAGGACCGTGCGGATCTCCCCGAGCCGCGCACCCCGGAGAACCCCGAGCACGCGCGCGTAGGCTTCACGACATGACCGTGACCTCCTGGAACCGGCTCGCCGGGACCTCCGTCCTGCTCGACGGCTTCCACGCCCTCAAGCACGCCGTGCGCTTCGGAGCCGAGGTCCCGGTGGCGGTCGCCGTGGACCGGCGAGCGGCGCTCGCCCTCGCCGAGGAACTGGCGCCGGACGTACGGGACCCGCTGGACGCGCTCCTGACGGAGGTCCCGGAGTCGACGTACACGTCGCTCGTCGCGCGCCCGCATCCGACCGCGGTGGCCGCTCTGGCGGTACGCCCGTCCCGCGCGGCCAACCTCGAGAAGCTGGCGCACACCCCCCGCACCGCCCCGGTCGTGGTCCTCGACAACCCGCGCAACCTCGGCAACGCGGGCGCCGTGATCCGTCTGGCCGCCGGCTTCGGCGCGACCGGCGTGGTCACCACCGGCACCCTCGACCCCTGGCACCCCACGGTCGTACGCGGCGGAGCGGGCCTGCACTTCGCGACGGCCGTGGAGCGCCTGGCGGTGGACGAGTTGCCGTCGGGCCCGCTGTTCGCCCTCGACCCGGAGGGCGACGACATCCGGGGCAGCAAGCTCCCGGACGACGCCGTCCTCGCCTTCGGCTCCGAGCGCAGCGGGTTGTCCGCGGAACTACGCGCGCGTGCCGACCACTTGGTGTCCTTGCCGATGCGCCCCCAGGTCTCCAGCTACAACCTGGCGACCAGCGTGGCGATGACGCTGTACCACTGGAGTCTCACCGGGGGCGCTTTCCGGGCCTAGGCCTCCCGGTTCACGGCTCAGGCCTCCCGACGCACCTCGACGACCCGGAACCGGTTGGCCACGAACGCCCCGTCGCACAGCGCCGAGTTGGCCGCCGGGTTGCCACCCGAACCGTGGAAGTCGGAGAACGCGGCCGTCTGGTTCACGTACACCCCGCCCGTGAGGTTCAGCGACAGCTGGGCCGCCTCCTCCAGGCAGGCCTCCTGGATCGCCTGCTCGACCTCGCTGTCGGTCGTGTACGCGCCGACCGTCATCGCGCCCTTCTCCCGCACGGTCCGCCGCAGCAACTCCACGGCGTCCGCGGCCGAGTCGACCGCGACGGCGAACGAGACCGGCCCGAAGCACTCGCTCATGTAGGCGGCCTCGTCATCCGGCTTGGCCCCGTCCAGCTTCACGATCACCGGCGTGCGGACCACCGCGTCCGGGAACTCCGGGTTGCTGATCTCCCGCGAGGCGAGGGCGACTTCGCCCAGCCCTGCCGCGGCCTCCAGGCGGGCCTTGACGTCCGGGTTGACGATCGCGCCGAGCAGCGCGTTCGCGCGGGCGTCGTCGCCGAGGAGGCCGTCGACCGCGCGGGCGAGGTCGCCGGCGACCTCGTCGAAGGTCCTGGGCCCCTCCTCGGTGCGGATGCCGTCGCGGGGGATGAGCAGGTTCTGCGGGGTGGTGCACATCTGGCCGCTGTACAGGGACAGCGAGAAGGCCAGGTTGGACAGCATCCCCTTGTAGTCGTCCGTGGAGTCGACGATCACCGTGTTGACGCCGGCCTTCTCCGTGTAGACCTGCGCCTGGCGGGCGTTGGCCTCCAGCCAGTCGCCGAACACGGTCGAGCCGGTGTAGTCGATGATCCGGATCTCGGGGCGGGTGGCCAGGGTCTTGGCGATGCCCTCGCCGGGGCGCTCGGCGGCCAGCGCGACCAGGTTGGGGTCGAAGCCCGCCTCGGCGAGCACCTGCCGCGCGACCTGCACGGTGAGCGCGAGCGGGAGCACCGCGCGCGGGTGGGGCTTGACCAGGACCGCGTTGCCGGTGGCCAGGGAGGCGAACAGGCCGGGGTAGCCGTTCCAGGTCGGGAAGGTGTTGCAGCCGATGAGCAGGGCGATCCCGCGCGGGACCGGCGTGAACTGCTTGGTCAGGGCCAGCGGGTCGCGCTTGCCCTGCGGCTTGGTCCACTCCGCGGTGTCGGGTGTGCGGACCTGCTCGACGTACGCGTACGCCACCGCCTCCAGGCCGCGGTCCTGCGCGTGCGGGCCGCCCGCCTGGAACGCCATCATGAAGGCCTGGCCGGAGGTGTGCATGACCGCGTGCGCGAACTCGTGCGTCCGGTCGCTGATCCGCTTGAGGATCTCCAGACAGACCACCGCGCGCATCTCCGCGCCGGCGTCCCGCCACGCCCGCTGACCGGCCTTCATCGCCGGCAGCAGGACGTCGATGTCGGCGTGCGGATACTCGACGCCCAGCTCGATGCCGTACGGGGAGGCCTCGCCGCCCACCCAGTCGTCCGTGCCGGGCTGGCCGAGGTCCAGGCGGCCTCCGAGGAGGGCGTCGAACGCGGCCTTGCCCGCCGCCGCGTCCAGGCTGCCGTTCTCGCCGTAGGCCTTGGGGTGCTCGGGGTGCGGAGACCAGTACGCGCGCGTGCGGATCGCTTCCAGCGCCTGGTCGAGGGTGGGCCGGTGCTTGGCGATCAGCTCGTGGGCGGTCAGTTCGGCGGCCATGCGAGACCAACTCCTAGTTTCCAGAGCTCTCCGTCGAGCTCATGACCTGGGCAGAACCATGGGCAGAGACAGCCAGTTAGAGTTAGGGTAACCGAACGATCGGTCGGGACAAGGGGGTCCGCCGCATCTGTGGAAAACCCCGTGCGGGAGGATCGCGCACATGACAGCAATCGACCTCAGCAGCCCCGTGGCCGTCGTCGGCACCGGCACCATGGGCCAGGGCATCGCCCAGGTCGCATTGGTCGCGGGCCATCCCGTACGGCTGTACGACGCCGCCCCCGGGCGCGCCCAGGACGCGGCCGACTCGATCGGCGCGCGTCTCGACCGGCTCGTCGAGAAGGACCGTCTCACCGCCGCCGACCGCGACGCGGCCCGCGCGCGGCTGCTGCCCGCCGAGTCCCTCGCCGACCTCGCGGACTGCGCCCTGGTCGTGGAGGCCGTCCTGGAGCGCCTCGACGTCAAGCAGGAGCTCTTCCGCGAGCTGGAGGGCATCGTCGGCGAGGACTGCCTCCTCGCCACCAACACCTCGTCGCTGTCCGTCACCGCGATCGGTGGCGCCCTCGCGAACCCGGGCCGCTTCGTCGGTCTGCACTTCTTCAACCCCGCCCCGCTGCTGCCGCTGGTCGAGGTCGTCTCCGGGTTCGCCTCCGACGTCACGTCGGCCACGCGCGCGTACGAGACGGCACGCGCCTGGGGCAAGACCCCGGTCGCCTGCGCCGACACCCCCGGATTCATCGTCAACCGCATCGCCCGGCCCTTCTACGCCGAGGCCTTCGCGGTCTACGAGGCGCAAGGAGCGGACCCGGCCACCATCGACGCCGTCCTGCGCGAGTGCGGCGGCTTCAAGATGGGCGCGTTCGAGCTCACCGACCTCATCGGGCAGGACGTCAACGAGTCCGTCACGCACTCCGTGTGGCAGTCCTTCTTCCAGGACGTCCGCTTCACGCCCTCGCTCGCCCAGCGCCGCCTGGTCGAATCGGGCCGGCTCGGCCGCAAGAGCGGGCACGGCTGGTACGACTATTCCGACGGAAACGGGGCCGCCGAGCGCGACGAGCCACACACCGCGGAGAAGCGGCCGCAGCCCGCCTATGTCGTCGCCGAGGGCGACCTGGGCCCCGCCGCCGAGCTGCTCGCGCTGATCCGCGAGGCCGGTATCCCGGTGCGCGAGGAGGACGAGGATCACGGCACCCGCCTGGTCCTGCCCGGCGGCGGCCAGCTGGCCCTCGCCGACGGCCAGACCTCGGTGGAGTTCCGGGACGTCGTGTACTTCGACCTCGCCCTCGACTACCGCCGGGCCACCCGCGTCGCCCTGTCCGCCTCCCAGGACACCTCGTCGCAGACCCTCACCGAGGCCATCGGCCTCTTCCAGGCGCTGGGCAAGGACGTCAGCGTCATCGGCGACGTCCCCGGCATGATCGTCGCCCGCACGGTCGCCCGGATCGTCGACCTCGCACACGACGCCGTCGCCAAGGGCGTGGCGACGGAGGAGGACATCGACACCGCGATGCGGCTGGGTGTGAACTACCCGCTCGGCCCCTTCGAGTGGAGCCGCAGACTCGGCCGCAACTGGGCCTACGCCCTCCTCGACGACCTGCACCTGCGCGACCCCTCCGGGCGCTACGCGCCGTCCCTCGCGCTGTACCGCCACGCGTACGCCTCCGACAAGCGGGAGGGCAACACCTCATGACCACCGCCAAGCGCGACACGTACACCCCGGAGACGCTGCTCTCCGTCGCCGTGCAGGTCTTCAACGAGCGCGGCTACGACGGCACCTCCATGGAGCACCTCTCCAAGGCGGCCGGCATCTCCAAGTCGTCGATCTACCACCACGTCACGGGCAAGGAGGAGCTGCTGCGCCGGGCCGTCAGCCGGGCGCTCGACGGGCTCTTCGAGATCCTCGACGAGGAGCCCGCGCGCGTGGGACACGCCGCCGACCGGCTGGAGTACGTCGTACGGCGCATGGTCGAGGTGCTCATATCCGACCTGCCGTACGTGACGCTGCTGCTGCGAGTGCGCGGCAACACCGACACCGAGCGGTGGGCGCTGGAACGGCGCCGCGACTTCGACCACCGGGTCGCCGAACTGCTGAAGGCGGCCGCCGCCGAGGGAGAGGTGCGCGCGGACGTGGAGGTGCGGCTGGCGACCCGGCTCGTCTTCGGGATGATCAACTCGATCGTGGAGTGGTACCGGCCGGACGGGCGCGGTATGAACGAGCGCGAGGTCGCGGACACGGTGGTGCGGCTGGTCTTCGGGGGACTGCGAAAGGCGGGCTGAACGCCGCCCGATGTGACTTGCGCCGGAGTACGCGCGCGTGGACGGGTGGGTATGTCGCTCGATGTCCCCGGTCGGTACCGGCTGGTGGGCTGTGCCGCATGACCCGGAACGACGGCCTCGGCGCCGTCGGGGGCGTGGTCTACCGGGCGTTCGGCTGACGGTGGGGTGGACGCTCACCCCTGCGGCTCCAGGTCCTCCTCCTCGAACACCAGCAGCGTGCGGGTGCTGAGCACCTCGGGGATCGCCTGGAGGCGGGTGAGGACCAGCTCGCGCAGGGCGCGGTTGTCGGGCGTGTGCACCAGGAGCAGGACGTCGAAGTCGCCGCCCACCAGGGCGATGTGGGAGGCGCCGGGCAGCTGTCGGAGCTGTTCGCGCACCGTGCGCCAGGTGTTCTGGACGATCTTCAGGGTGATGTACGCGGAGGTGCCGTGGCCCGCGCGTTCGTGGTTGACGCGGGCGCCGAAACCGCGGATGACGCCGTCCTCGACGAGGCGGTTGATGCGGGCGTAGGCGTTGGCGCGCGAGACATGGACCCGTTCGGCGACCGACCTTATCGAAGCGCGGCCGTCCGCCTGGAGCATCTGCAGGATGTCCTGATCGATGGCGTCGAGCGGACGAGCCGGCGGCAGGGGGGTGCCGCCGTCCGGGCTTTCGGCCATTTGTTCAGGCGCCATGTCCCCCCACCTTCCCGCCGTGGACGTACTGCGTTCATTGGAGGCTGTGGAGAACCGTTTGTCCACAGCCTGAGGGGGCCTGTAGCCAAAATGTGCCGACGACCGAACAATCGGTAGGTGAGGCGCATCACCGAAGCTGCGCCTCCCGTAGCCGCTCCCACGAGGAGGTGCCGTCATGACGGTCATGGAGCAGCGAGGCGCGTACCGGCCATCGCCGCCGCCCGCCTGGCAGCCCCGTATGGACCCCGCGCCGCTGCTGCCCGACGCCGAGCCCTACCGCGTCCTCGGCACCGAGGCGGCCGCGAAGGCCGACCCCGGCCTGCTGCGTCGGCTGTACGCCGGGCTGGTGCGGGGCCGTCGGTACAACGCGCAGGCGACCGCGCTCACGAAGCAGGGCCGCCTCGCGGTGTATCCGTCCAGCACCGGCCAGGAGGCCTGTGAGGTCGCCGCCGCGCTGGCCCTCGAGGAGCGCGACTGGCTCTTTCCGAGCTACCGCGACACCCTCGCCGCCGTCGCCCGCGGCGTGGACCCCGTCGAGGCCCTGACCCTGCTGCGCGGCGACTGGCACACCGGCTACGACCCGCACGAGCACCGCGTGGCCCCCCTGTGCACGCCGCTCGCCACCCAGCTCCCGCACGCCGTCGGCCTCGCCCACGCCGCCCGCCTCAAGGGCGACGACGTGGTCGCGCTCGCCATGGTCGGCGACGGCGGCACCAGCGAGGGCGACTTCCACGAGGCGCTGAACTTCGCCGCCGTATGGCAGGCGCCGGTCGTCTTCCTGGTCCAGAACAACGGCTTCGCCATCTCTGTCCCGCTCGCCAAGCAGACCGCGGCCCCGTCGCTGGCCCACAAGGCCGTCGGCTACGGCATGCCCGGCCGCCTGGTCGACGGCAACGACGCGGCCGCCGTGCACGAGGTGCTGAGCGACGCCGTACGGCACGCGCGCGCGGGCGGCGGCCCGACGCTGATCGAGGCGATCACCTACCGCATCGACGCCCACACCAACGCCGACGACGCGACCCGCTACCGCGGCGACTCCGAGGTCGACACCTGGCGCGGGCACGACCCGATCGCCCTCCTGGAACACGAGCTGACCGAGCGCGGCCTCATCGACGAGGCCGGCAAGCAGGCCGCCCGGGACGCCGCCGAAGCCATGGCCGCCGACCTGCGCGAACGCATGAACCAGGACCCGGCGCTCGACCCGATGGACCTGTTCACGCACGTGTATGCCGAGCCCACCCCGCAACTGCGCGAACAGCGCGACCAGTTGCAGGCCGAGCTCGACGCCGAGTCGGAAGGCCCGCACCGATGACCACCGTCGCCGTCAAGCCGGCCACCATGGCGCAGGCCCTCACGCGCGCGATGCGCGACGCCATGGCCGACGATCCCACCGTGCACGTCATGGGCGAGGACGTCGGCACCCTCGGCGGTGTCTTCCGCGTCACCGACGGGCTCGCCAAGGAGTTCGGCGAGGACCGCTGCACGGACACCCCGCTGGCCGAGGCGGGCATCCTGGGCACCGCGGTGGGCATGGCCATGTACGGCCTGCGCCCGGTCGTGGAGATGCAGTTCGACGCGTTCGCCTACCCGGCGTTCGAGCAGCTCATCTCGCACGTGGCACGCATGCGCAACCGCACCCGCGGAAAGATGCCGCTCCCGATCACCGTCCGCGTCCCCTACGGCGGCGGCATCGGCGGCGTCGAGCACCACAGCGACTCGTCCGAGGCGTACTACATGGCGACTCCGGGGCTCCATGTCGTCGCGCCCGCGACCGTCGCCGACGCCTACGGGCTGCTGCGCGCCGCCATCGCCTCCGACGACCCGGTCGTCTTCCTTGAGCCCAAGCGGCTGTACTGGTCGAAGGACTCCTGGAACCCGGAGGACCCGCAGACCGTTGAACCGATTGGCCGCGCGGTGGTGCGGCGCTCGGGGAGGAGCGCCACGCTCATCACGTACGGACCGTCCGTACCCGTCTGCCTCGAAGCCGCCGAGGCGGCGCGGGAGGAGGGCTGGGACCTGGAAGTCGTCGACCTGCGCTCGCTGGTGCCGTTCGACGACGAGACGGTCGCGGCCTCGGTACGGCGGACCGGGCGAGCGGTCGTCGTACACGAGTCGGGCGGGTTCGGCGGCCCGGGAGGGGAGATCGCGGCCCGCGTCACGGAGCGCTGCTTCCACCACCTGGAGGCGCCGGTGCTGCGCGTGGCCGGGTTCGACATCCCCTACCCGCCGCCCATGCTGGAGCGTCACCACCTGCCCGGCGTGGACCGGATCCTGGACGCCGTGGGGCGTCTGCAGTGGGAGGCCGAGAGCTGATGGCACAGGTGCTCGAGTTCAAGCTCCCCGACCTCGGGGAGGGGCTCACCGAGGCGGAGATCGTCCGCTGGCTGGTGGAGGTCGGTGACGTCGTCGCCGTCGACCAGCCGGTCGTCGAGGTCGAGACGGCCAAGGCGATGGTCGACATTCCCTGTCCCTACGCCGGCGTGGTCACGGCCCGCTTCGGCGAGGAGGGCACGGAGCTGCCCGTCGGCGCGCCGCTGCTGACGGTGGCCGTGGGGGCGCCCGCCTCCGGCGGTCCGGCCGAGGAGCCGGGCGGGAGCTCGGACGAGGGCTCGGGCAATGTCCTCGTGGGCTACGGCACCGGTGCGCCCCCGGAGCGGCGCAGGCGGGTGCGGCCTGCCGCGCCGACGACGTCGCCGGGGCGGCCGTCGGGTGGGGCGGCGAACGGTACCGCCTCGCGTGAGGCCACGCCGGCCGCCGAGCACGCCGCCACCACTGGTGTGGCGCGCCCTGTCGGCACGGGCGCCGCGGCGGGGCACGGCCCCGTCGGGCACGGCCGTGACACCGCCCCGGCCGACGAGGAGACCCGCAGCGACGGCCCCGTGCCCGTGATCTCCCCCCTCGTCCGCCGCCTAGCCCGCGAGCACGGCCTGGACCTGCGGGAGCTGCACGGCTCCGGGCCGGACGGGCTGATCCTGCGCGCCGACGTGGAGTACGCCCTGCGGGCCGCGGAGGTGCACGGACGCACGGCACAGCCGTCGGCCGAGCCGCACACACGCGTGACGCCGACGACGCTGGCGCCCCCCGCGCCTGTCCCGCCCGCGCAGACCCCCGTCCGCTCCTCCGCCCAGCTCGGCGGCATCCGCACCCCCCTCAAGGGCATCCGCGGTGCCGTCGCCGACAAGCTCTCCCGCAGCCGGCGGGAGATCCCGGACGCGACCTGCTGGGTGGACGCCGACGCGACGGAGCTCATGCGGGCGCGCACGGCGATGAACGCCGCCGGCGGGCCGAAGATCTCCCTGCTCGCCCTGCTGACCCGCATCTGCACCGCCGCCCTGGCCCGGTTCCCCGAGCTCAACTCCACGGTCGACATGGAGGCCAGGGAGATCGTCCAGCTCGACCACGTGCACCTCGGGTTCGCCGCGCAGACCGAGAGGGGACTGGTCGTCCCGGTCGTGCGGGACGCGCACGCACGGGACGCGGAGTCGCTGACCGCCGAGTTCGCCCGACTGACCGAGGCGGCCCGCACGGGCACCCTCACCCCCGCGGAACTCACCGGCGGCACCTTCACGTTGAACAACTACGGCGTGTTCGGCGTCGACGGCTCCACGCCGATCATCAACCACCCCGAGGCCGCGATGCTCGGCGTCGGCCGCATCATCCCCAAGCCCTGGGTGCACGAGGGCGAGCTGGCGGTGCGGCAGATCGTCGAGCTCTCGCTCACCTTCGACCACCGGGTCTGCGACGGCGGCACGGCGGGCGGCTTCCTGCGCTACGTGGCGGACTGCGTGGAACAGCCGGCGGTGCTGCTGCGCACACTGTGACGGTTGCGCCACCGGTCCCCTCCCCTGCGTTCCCTGTGATCGCGAAGGCACGCATACTCGGGGGGTGACCGCGTACGAGCCGACGAGCGCCCAGGGCGCCGCCGACACCGGGGACGACGTCGTGTACGACGCCGTCGTGCTCGCCGGCGGCGGCGCCCGGCGGCTCGGCGGCGTGGACAAACCCGCCGTGCGCGTGGGCGGGCGCGCCCTGCTCGACCGGGTGCTCGGCGCCTGCGCCGAGGCCCGGACCACTGTCGTCGTCGCCGATCCCAGGCCCACCCCGCGGCCCGTGATCTGGGCGCGCGAGGACCCGCCCGGCGGCGGACCCCTCGCCGCCCTCGACGCCGGGCTGCGGCACACCACTGCGGAGCAGGTCGTCGTCCTCTCCGCCGACCTGCCGTTCCTCGACGAGGGCACGGTCCGGCGGCTGCTGGCCGCCCTGCGCACCGGCGGCGCCGACGGCGCGCTGCTCACCGACGCCGACGGCCGCGACCAGCCGCTCGTCGCCGCGTACCGGGCGTCCGCGCTGCGCCGCGAACTGGCGTCACTCGCCGGCACCGGCGGCCGTCTCACCGGCCTCCCCCTGCGCCGGCTGACCGGCGCGCTCGACCTCACCCGCGTCCAGGACCCCGTCGCGTCCTTCGACTGCGACACCTGGGACGACATCGCCACCGCCAGGGCACGCATCAGGGAGCATGGGCACGTGTTGGATGAATGGATTTCCGCAGTCAAGGACGAACTCGGCATCGACCTGGACGTCGACACCAAGGTCCTGCTGGACCTGGCCCGCGACGCCGCCCACGGCGTGGCACGGCCCGCGGCCCCGCTGACCACCTTCCTCGTCGGATACGCGGCGGCACAGGCCAAGGGCGGCCAAGGCGGCCCCGAAGCCGTCGCCGAGGCTTCCCGCAAGGCCGTCGCCCTCGCGCTGCGCTGGGCGGAAGAAGCCGCCGCCGAGCCGGACGCGGCCACCGACGCCAAGCCGGCCGCCACCCCCGACACCCGCCCGGACGCCGGATGACCGCCCGCGGCATCCGGGCTAACGAGGACGCCGAGGACCTCGACGTCGAGGAGGTGCTCGCCCTCGTGAACGAACACAACGGCCACCCCACCCCCGGCGACCACGTGCCCGCCCCCACCTCGCACGCCCCGGGCTCCGGCACCCCCGACCGCCACCACAAGGCCACCCCCTGGCCGACCGCCCGCGAGATCGCCTCTCGCGCCGCCCGAACCGCTGCCCGGGCCGGCCGCCGCGCCCCCGTCTCCGTGCCCCTCGACGCCGCCCTCGGCCTCACCCTGGCCGCCCCCCTCACCGCCCTCACCGACCTGCCCTCCTTCGACACCTCGGCGATGGACGGCTGGGCGGTCGCGGGCCCCGGCCCCTGGGACGTACGGGACGAGGGAGTCCTGGCCGGGCATGCCGAGCCCGAGCCGCTCACCGACGGCGAGGCCGTCCGTATCGCGACCGGCGCCCGTATCCCCCCGGAGACCAGCGCCGTCCTGCGCAGCGAGCACGGCCGTATGGACAGTAAGGACCGCCTGCACGGCACCCGGGAGATCGAGCCCGGCCAGGACATCCGCCCACGCGGCCAGGAGTGCCGTAACGGCGACCAACTGCTCGCCGTCGGCACCCTGGTGACCCCGGCCGTGCTCGGGCTGGCCGCGGCCGCCGGATACGACACCCTGACCGCCGTACCCCGCCCCCGCGTCGAAGTCCTCGTCCTCGGCGACGAGTTGCTGGCCGAAGGGCTGCCGCACGATGGCCTGATCCGTGACGCGCTCGGCCCGATGCTGCCGTCCTGGCTGCGCGCACTCGGCGCCGAGGTCACCGCCCTGCGTCGGCTCGGCGACGACGCCAAGGCCCTGCACAAGGCGCTCACCAAGTCCGACGCCGACCTCATCGTCACGACCGGCGGCACCGCGGCCGGCCCCGTCGACCACGTCCACCCCACCCTGCAGCGCATCGGCGCCGAACTCCTGGTGGACGGCGTCAAGGTGCGGCCCGGCCACCCGATGCTGCTGGCGCGCACCAAGGAGGACCAGCACCTCGTCGGCCTCCCCGGCAACCCCCTCGCCGCGGTCTCCGGCCTGCTCACGCTCGCCGAACCCCTGCTGCGCACGCTCGCCGCCCGCCCGGCCCCGGAGTCGTACACGCTGCCCCTGAGGGAGGCGGCGCACGGGCATCCGTATGACACGCGGCTCATCCCCGTCGTGCTGCGCGGCGACCATGCCGTGCCGCTGCACTACCACGGCCCGGCCATGCTGCGGGGCATGGCGGCGGCGGACGCCGTGGCCGTCGTACCGCCGGGCGGTGCCCGTGCGGGTCAGGAGACCGAACTGCTCGATCTGCCCTGGGCGTCGGCAGGCATCGAGGTGTGTTTCACGTGAAACTTCCGGGCCAGGACGCGATCGCCCGTCGGGCGGACGAGAGGGTCGCGACCTATCGGGTCAAGCTCCCGAAGAAGATCGTGGAGCATCCGTTCCGCCAGGTCGCCAAACGGGTCATCCTCGCCCTGGCGCTGCTCGTGGCGACCGCGTTGATCGTCTACGCCGACCACGAGGGCTACAACGACAACTCCGACGGCTCCGTCGACCTCCTCGACTCCTTCTACTACGCGACCGTCAGCCTCTCCACCACCGGATACGGCGACATCACCCCGGTCAGTGACGCCGCCCGGCTCACCAATATCTTCGTCATCACGCCCATGCGGGTGCTGTTCCTGATCATCCTGGTCGGCACCACACTGGAGGTCCTCACCGAGCGGACCCGGGAGGAATGGCGTCTGACCCGCTGGAGGTCCACCTTGCGCGATCACACCGTCGTCGTCGGCTTCGGCACGAAAGGGCGGTCGGCGATCCAGACCGTCTGCGCGGCGGGCCTGCGGAAGGACCAGGTCATCGTGGTCGACCCGAGTTCCAAGGTGATCGAGGCGGCGGTCGCGGACGGATACGCCGGTGTCACGGGGGACGCGACACGCAGCGAGGTCCTGATGCGGGCCGAGGTGCAGAAGGCGCGGAAGATCATCATCGCGACCCAGCGCGACGACACCGCCGTCCTGGTCACGCTGACGGCCCGGCAGCTCAACCGCGGTGCGAAGATCGTGGCCGCGGTGCGTGAGGAGGAGAACGCGCCGCTGCTGAAGCAGTCCGGTGCCGACGCGGTCATCACCAGCGCCAGCGCGGCCGGCCGGCTGCTCGGCCTCTCCGTGCTCAGCCCTGCGGCCGGCATGGTCCTGGAGGACCTGATCCAGCAGGGCAGCGGGCTCGACATCGTCGAACGGCCGGTCGTGAAGGCCGAGGTGGGCAAGAGCCCGCGGCAGACGGACGACCTCGTGGTGAGCGTCGTACGCGGGCACCGGGTGCTCGGATACGACGATCCGGCCGTCGGGACACTGGAGTTGACGGACCGGCTGATCACGATCGTACGGGCGACGCCGAGCGCCCAGGTCGCCCCGGACACCCGGCGTCTGCCTCAGGGCTGAGGCCCCGGCCGGCCACGTGCGTCGTGGTCGGCTACTTGCGGTTGTACAGCCGCATCGTGATCGGCCCGAAGACCAGCACGAACAGGCCCGCCCAGCCCAGCGACCAGGCGACCTCGTCCGCCGGCCAGTCGCCCGCCATCAACCCGCGCACGGCCGAGGACAGATGGGTGATCGGGCTGTTGTTGACGAAGGCCTGGAGCCAGCCCGGCATGGTGCTCGGGTCCACGAAGACGTTGGACAGGAAGGTGAGCGGGAAGATCACCATCATGCTGACGCCCATCACCGACTTCTCGGAGCGCAGCATCAGCCCGAACATCGTCCAGATCCACGAGAACGCGAACGAAAAGACGACCAGCAGCGCGATCCCGGCGAGCACTCCGCCGACCCCGCCGTCCGGGCGGTAGCCCAGGATGATGCCGACGGTGAGCATCACGATCGACGCGATCGTGTAGCGCAGGGCGTCGCCGAGCAGATAGCCGACCATGGTCGACGGCCGCCAGATCGGCAGTGAACGGAAGCGGTCGAAGACGCCCTTCTCGATGTCGGTGTTCACCGAGACACCGGTGTACATCGTGATCATCACGACCGACATCACGAGGATGCCCGGCAGCAGGAACTGGATGTACTCCTCCGGGGACCCGGCCAGGGCGCCCCCGAACAGGTACGTGTACATCAGCACCATCATGATCGGGAACGCCGTGACGTCGAAGAGCTGCTCCGGCACATGCTTGATCTTCAGGATCGCCCGCCAGCCGAAGGTCATGGAGGCCGACCAGGCGCTGGGCCGCGGCGGGCGCTCCCCGGCGACGAGTAGCGCGGCGAGCGACTCGGCGCTGACGGGGGCGAGTTCCCTGCTCTCGGTCTGCGTCACGGTGCTCATGCCGCCACCTCGTCCTTGTCGTCCTTGTTCTTCTTGTCGGCTTCGGTCTTGTGGGTGTCGTGCCCGGTGAGGGCGAGGAACACCTCGTCCAGGCTGGGCTGGCCCAGCGAGAAGTTGTCGACGGTGATGCCGGCGCGGGCGAGTTCGTTCAGCGCGCGGGCGGCCTGCTCGGCCGCGGTGTCCTCGCTCGCCGCCGCACTCAGCCGGGCGGTGAGGGCCACCGGGTCGGGCTCCGGCTGCACATGCGCGTCGAGGGCGCGGACCAGCAGGTCCGCCGCGAGGTCCCGCTGCGCCGCGTCCCGCAGCCGCAGATGGACGGAACCGGCGCCGACGGACGCCTTCAGCTCGCCCTTGGTCCCCTCGGCGATGACCTTGCCCTGGTCGATGACGGCGATACGGGACGCCAACTGGTCGGCCTCGTCGAGGTACTGGGTGGTCAGCAGGACGGTGGTGCCCTGGGCGACGACCGCGCGGATGATGTCCCACACCTGGTTGCGGCTGCGCGGGTCGAGGCCGGTGGTCGGCTCGTCGAGGAAGAGCAGGTCGGGGGTGTTGAGGATGGAGGCGGCGATGTCGATACGGCGCCGCATGCCGCCGGAGTAGTTCTTGACCTGCTTGCCTGCCGCGTCGGTCAGCCCGAAGGCCTCCAGAAGCTGCCCGGAACGCTGCCGCGCGGCCTGCTTGCCGTGCCCGAGGAGCCGGCCCAGCAGGACCAGGTTCTCGGTGCCGGTGAGGTCCTCGTCCACTGAGGCGTACTGGCCGGTGAGACTCACGCGCCCGCGCACCTCGTCGGCTTCCCGCACGACGTCGTGGCCGAAGACATGGGCCTCGCCGCCGTCGGGTCGTAGGAGAGTGGCGAGCATCTTCACCGTGGTTGTCTTGCCGGCGCCGTTCGGGCCGAGGACGCCGTAGACCGTGCCGGCCGGAACCGCGAGGTCCACGCCGTCGACGGCCCGTGTCTCACCGAACGTCTTCACCAGGCCGGCGGTCTCGATCGCGAGACCGGACGTCGTCTGCGTGCTCATGCTTCGGGGTCCTTCCGAGTGGTCCTTCCGCGTTCTTCGGCTACGCATGGGGAGACTTTTACGGTCGCGCAAACTCATCGGTGGCGCACAGGGATTTTCGAAGGACCCGTCGAAGGTCCGAGGGGTGTGGGGCCGGGGACCGAGGAAGGCGGGGTACGCCGAGGGGGTACGCGGGTCGGGGAGCGGAGGCCGAGGAGTAGCGTCCGTGCCATGCATGCGATCACGATTCCCGAACCTGGTGGGCCCGAGGCGCTGGTGTGGGACGAGGTCCCCGATCCCGTGCCCGGTGAGGGCGAGGTACTGGTCGAGGTGGTGGCCGGGGCCGTCAACCGCGCCGACATCCTGCAACGCCAGGGCTTCTACAACCCGCCGCCCGGCGCCTCCCCCTACCCCGGCCTGGAGTGCTCCGGCCGCATCGCCGACCTCGGCCCCGGCGTCTCCGGCTGGGCCGTCGGCGACGAGGTGTGCGCGCTGCTCTCGGGCGGCGGCTACGCCGAGAAGGTCGCCGTACCGGCCGGCCAACTGCTGCCCGTGCCCAAGGGCGTGAGCCTCACGCGGGCCGCCGCTCTGCCCGAGGTGGTCTGCACGGTCTGGTCGAACGTCTTCATGGTCTCCCACCTCCGGCCCGGCGAGACCCTGCTCGTGCACGGCGGCTCCAGCGGCATCGGCACCATGGCCATCCAGCTCGCCAAGGCCGTCGGCGCCAAGGTCGCCGTCACGGCGGGCAGCAAGGAAAAACTGGACCGGTGTGCCGAGCTGGGCGCCGACATCCTGGTCAACTACCGGGAACAGGACTTCGTCGCCGAGGTCAAGAAGGCCACCGACGGGGCCGGCGCCGACGTCATCCTCGACAACATGGGCGCCAAGTACCTCGACCGCAATGTTCAGACCCTCGCCGTCAACGGCCGCCTCGCCATCATCGGCATGCAGGGCGGCATCAAGGGTGAGCTCAACATCGGCGCGCTCCTGGCCAAGCGCGGCGCCATCAGCGCGACTTCGCTGCGCGCCCGCCCGGTCGCCGAGAAGGCGGCGATCGTGGCGGCCGTACGCGAGCACGTGTGGCCGCTGCTCGACGCCGGCCACGTACGTCCGGTCGTCGACCGCGAACTCCCCATGAGCGACGCGGCCGAGGCACACCGGGTGCTGGAGGAGAGCGGGCATGTGGGGAAGGTGCTGCTTGTGGCGCCGTAGGGGGGCGTGAGCGGCTGCTCGGGCGGCTCGGGCGCGCTCGGTGCGGTGGTGGTGGCGGGGGACTGACGGTGCGGCAGCAGTTCGTGCCGGTACGTGGTCGGACGCATCCCGGGGCGGGGCGGCGAGGGGGCGCCCACCGCCTGGGTCGGCTGCGAGCATCCGTTGGGTGTTGGTGGTGGGGGTGAGTGTGTGGGGGGTCTGGGGCGAGGGTCTTTGGGTCGGCGGTAGTGAAGGCTGCGGCGTGTGTAGGGGCGTCGCGGGGCTGGGCGACGGGGCCGGCGTCTGCGCCCGGGAAGGAGCGCCGCCGGTCGGGGCGACGGAGCGCCTCGCCCGGGTCGGCCCGAGCACCGTTTCCCGCGGTCGGCCTGCCTCGGACGGCACCCGCCCCCGTTAGCCGCGCCGCAGCCGGAGGCCTACGAAGGCGAGGCCCAGACCGAGCCCGATGAGCACCAGCCCGCTGCCGAGGGGCAGGATCTGCATCACGGGCTCGGCGGTGCCCTCGGCATGTGCGACAGGCTGCCGTACCCCCTGTGTCGGCGGCGCGGAGGCGTCCCGGGCGGGGTCATCGGCGGCACCCGCGCTCTCGCGCGCACTCCCGCCGTCGTCCTCGTCCTCCGCCTCCGGCGACGTCGCTGCGTCGGCGTCCTCGTCGTCGCCCTCGTCACCGACGCCGCCGTCCGGCTTCTCCCGCGCCGCTTCCTCGTCCTCCAGCGGCCCCTTCTCCCGCCCCGGCCGCTGCCGCCCCTCACCAGCCCGGCTCCCGGCCCGGGACGGCCCGTCGGAGGGCGCGGGAGGGGAGGTGACGGGCCCGTGAGCGGGCGAGGCGGACGACGCCCTGGACTCGCCAGAATTCCTGGAGTCTCCGGAACCCTTGGACTCTCCGGGTCCCCTGGACGCCTCTGACTCTCCGGACCCCCTGGTCTCTCCGGGTCCCCTGGACGCCTTTGACTTTCCGGACTCCCGGGGCCCTCTGGATTCCCCTGGCTCGTTGGACTCCCGGGGCTGCGTGGATTCCGTGGACTTTCCAGGCGTGGCCGAGGGGGCCGAGGTTGCCGCGGATTCATCCGCTGGGCTGGAGGAGGGCCGGGATTCGGCTGTGGAACCGGAGGACTCTTCGGAGGAACGATCCGAGGAATCCCCGGAGGAGGGGACGGACGTAGGACCGGAGGAGTACGCGGAGGAAGGGCCCGAGGACCCACCGGTGGAACGGTCGGACAAATCCCTGGGGGAATCCCCGAAGACATCCGTAGGGGACCCCGTGGGCGCGGAGGGGGCCCAGGACGCCTCTGTGGAGCCGGAGGCGGCCCCGACCGCACCTGTACCACCCGGCCCGGTATGGCCGTACGACACCCCGGCCCCCAGCGGCCCCACGACCGCCCCCACCACCAGCGCGACCAGCACGCTCCCCGCACGCATGGCGACCAGAGCCCGGAGCGCCGGCTGCGCCTGCATCGCCGATCGATTCCGTACCGCCGACTGAGCCCGTACCGCCGATCGATCCCTTACCGCCGACCGATCCCCTACCGCCGACCGATCCTCCACCGCTGACTGATCCCGGACCACCGTCTGATCCCGGACCACCGACCGATCCCGCCCCGCCAACCGCCCCCGCACCACAGACCGCCCCCAACCCGCCCGCAGCACCGACGCCATTCCCACCCCCACCCCGCACCCCAGCGAGCCAAAGGCAAGCCGCCCGAGCCCCCCGCCCGGTCCGCCCGGTCCGCCCGGTCCGCCCGCGCTCACGGCCCCCGGCACGAACCCGCCCGCAGCCGTCGACCTCCGTCGGCGCAAGGCGCGCGGGCCGCCGGAGGCAGCTCGCGGCCGTACCCGTCGCTTTCTCACCACGGCCAGCCATGGAGTCATGGGAACAAGCCTCACAGCACCTACCGCACCCGGCATTCCGGACTCCGCCACCCGACCGAATCGGGCGCACAATCCGGGTATGTCGATACGACACGGGCTGCTGGCGCTCCTGGAACCCGGCGCCCGCTACGGCTCGCGGCTGCGCACCGAATTCCAGGCGCGTACGGGCGGAACCTGGCCGCTGAACATCGGCCAGGTCTATACGACCCTCGGCCGACTGGAGCGGGACGGCCTGGTCGCCCAGGACGGCGTGGACGAGGCGGGGCGGGTGCTGTACGCGCTGACGGAGGCGGGCCGCGCCGAACTGCGGGCCTGGTTCACCCGCCCCGTGCAGCGGGCCGGCCCGCCCCGCGACGAGCTGGCGATCAAGCTGGTGATGGCGCTCGGGGCGCCCGGCGTCGACGTACGTGAAGTCGTGGGGGCCCAGCGCAGACATGTGACCGAGGCCCTGCACGGCTACGTACGGCAGCGGGCCGAGGCACTGGCGCGGGCGCACGAGCACCCCGACGAGATGGCCCGGCTGCTGGTCCTGGACCAGCTCGTCTTCCACACCGAGGCCGAGAGCCGCTGGCTCGACATCTGCGAGGCGCGTCTCCTGCGGCTCACCTAGGCACTCCAGACCGTGCAGACCCCCAGACCAGGCAGGCCGAAGGCCCCGTAGACGCAAGGAGTGACGAAAAGTCCCGCACCGTAAACGGTGGATCTCTCCCCAGCGGGGGCACCACGATGATGAGCTATACGGGTGCGAGAGAATGGCGGCATGGAGATGCCGAGGAACGAAAGGCCGTCCGAGAGCCCCCAGATCCTGGTCGTGGGCCAGGACGGGATGGCGCTCACCGGCGGCAACGGAGACGAGGACTCCCGCGAGATCCCGGTGACGGAGCAGGTCGAGCAGCCGGCGAAGGTCATGCGCATCGGCAGCATGATCAAGCAGCTGCTCGAAGAGGTGCGCGTGGCTCCGCTGGACGAGGCGAGCCGGGTCCGGCTGAAGGAGATCCACGCCAGTTCGGTGAAGGAACTGGAGGACGGCCTGGCCCCGGAGCTGGTCGAGGAGCTGGAGCGGCTCTCTCTGCCGTTCACGGACGAAGCGACCCCGAGTGACGCGGAACTGCGCATCGCGCAGGCCCAGTTGGTCGGCTGGCTGGAGGGCCTCTTCCACGGCATCCAGACCACGCTCTTCGCCCAGCAGATGGCGGCCCGCGCCCAGTTGGAGCAGATGCGTCGCGCGCTCCCGCCGGGCGTCGGCGGCCACGAGGACGGCGAACAGCGCCAGGGCGGCCGATCGGGCGGGCCGTACCTGTAACAACCACCCCCAGACAGGAGAAGGGCCCGGCAGCCGATGCTGCCGGGCCCTTTCACTCACGATGGCCGGCTCACGACGTGAGCACACGCCGCCGACACACGCGACGCCACCGTCACCTCACGGACGTCATGACGTCCGCGGATAGCCCGTCGAGACCTCGATCGTGAACACCGGCGGGTTGTCCGGGTCGAAGTCCTTGTAGGACTTGGGCGTCTGCGCCATGACGGTGTTGTGGCCGAAGAGGTTCTCGTTCACGTCGACCGTCTTGTAGTCCCAACCCGCGGCGTCGAGGCACTTCTTGACCGACGGCCAGGACTTGAACAGGAAGCTCGGTGCCCGCACGTTGCCGCTGCTGTCGTAGGTCTTCAGCGGGTCGGTGCACGCGGTCGTCTCGACCGTGTTCGTGGCGTCACCTTCCCGGTAGTCCGACAGCGATCCCGCCGTGCTCGACCCCGAGGCCGTCGCGGTCGGGGTGCTGTAGGTGTAGTCGCTCGTCGGAAGGCTGTACGGATCGTCGTCGTCCGAACCGCCGTCGTTCAGCGTCGTCGCCAGGATCAGGCTGACCACCGCCACGACGGACACGACGATCGACACGATGATCGTCGACCGGTTGTTCCGGCCGGCGCCCGGAGCGGGCCGCTGCTGGGGCGAGATGTTGTACGGCGGCGGAATCGGGGTGCCCGGCGGAGGGATCGGCGCGCCAGGGGGCGGGACCGGTCCGCCGGGCGGCGGGGTCGACAGGCCCGGCTGCGGGGAGTACGCCGCCGGCGGGGGCGTCTGGGGGCCGGGCTGCTGCGGGTAGCCGTACGACGGAGAAGGCATCGACGGCGGCGGGGTGCTGTACGGGTTCGGCGGCGGGGTCTGCTGGTACGGCGTCTGGACGGGGCCACCCGGCGGGGGCGTCTGGACGACCGGCGGGAACACCGCGGCGCCGACGCCCTGACCGCTCTGCGTCTGCGCGCCCGGCACGATGCTCGGCGGGGTGGCCTGGCAGGACGCGGCCACGCGCAGGCTCTCCTCGCGCATGGCCTCGGCGCTCGGGAAGCGTTCGTTCGGGTTCTTCTTCAGCGCGCGGGCGACCAGCGCGTCCACGGCCGGCGGCAGGGCGCGGTTGATCGAGGACGGAGCCACCGGCTCCTCCTGCACATGCGCGTACGCGATCGCCAGCGGCGAGTCCGCGTCGAACGGCAGCCGCCCGGTGACCAGTTGGAACAGCATGATGCCGACCGAGTACAGGTCGGAGCGGGCGTCCACGGCCCGGCCCAGCGCCTGCTCCGGCGAGAGGTACTGCGGGGTGCCGACCACCATGCCGGTCTGCGTCATCGACGTCACACCGGACTGCATGGCGCGCGCGATGCCGAAGTCCATCACCTTGACGACGCCGCGCTTGTTCACCATGACGTTGCCCGGCTTGATGTCCCGGTGGACCAGCCCCATCTCGTGGCTGATCTCCAGCGCCGCGAGCACATCCGCGATGATCTTCAGCGCCTTGTCGGCGGGCACCGCGCCGAACTGCCGTATGTCCTCGTCGAAGACCGAGCTGAGCGGCCGGCCCTCGATGTACTCCATGACGATGTACGGCGTCGTCATGCCGTCGACGGTGTCCTCGCCGGTGTCGAAGACCGAGACGATGTTGGTGTGCGTGAGCTTCGCCACTGCCTGGGCCTCGCGGCGGAAGCGCTCGCGGAACGCCTGCTCGCGGCCGAGCTCGGTGTGCAGCGTCTTGACCGCCACCTGCCGGTCGAGCACGGTGTCGTATGCGAGGTGCACGGAGGCCATGCCGCCCTGGCCGAGCAGGTCGCGCAGCTGATAGCGGCCGCCGGCCAGCGCCCGCCCCGCGTAGTCGCCCTGTGCGCCGTCCTGGCTCATGTTCTGCTTCCCCCGTAGCCTCTTGGGCGCCTGCGATTGGCGTGGATCGGGTGATCCGAGTGATCCAAAGTGCTATTCCCGGCCAAGTCTGCCCCAAGGCACTGACAGGTCAAGCGAGGTGCCCGTTCCGTGACCGTACGCGAAAGAAGAACCGCGCAAGCGTTACAGGGGCAGTACGGCCGGTACACAGAATTTGCACGAGGGGGCGGAGTACCGGTTTGATGGCCGGTCCGTCTCCTTCCGGTTTGGGGCGACCGTCTCGGACCGACGGCTTGCGCGGAGGCTGTAGCGTGGCCGACGGAGACCGTAACAACACCGCGCGCACCGCGGGCAGAAACGACGGCGAGGACTGATGGCACAGCAGCAGCGCGCTCAGGGCCCGTCCGACCCCGAGGCGGCTGGCGGCGGTATGTCAGATGCGCCGGAGATGTGGGGTAACGGCGGACTTGTCGGGGACGGCCGTTACAGGCTGACCCGCAGACTCGGCCGGGGCGGCATGGCAGAGGTGTTCGCCGCCGAGGACGTACGTCTGGGCCGCACCGTGGCGGTCAAGCTGCTGCGCTCCGATCTCGCCGAGGACCCGGTCTCCAAGGCCCGCTTCACGCGCGAGGCCCAGTCGGTGGCCGGCCTCAACCACCACGCGATCGTCGCCGTGTACGACTCCGGCGAGGACTTCGTGAACGGCCATGCCGTGCCGTACATCGTGATGGAGATCGTCGAGGGACGGACGATCCGGGACCTGCTGATCAACGCCGAGGCACCCGGCCCCGAGCAGGCCCTGATCATCGTCTCCGGCGTCCTGGAGGCGCTCGCCTACTCGCACCAGCACGGCATCGTGCACCGCGACATCAAGCCGGCCAACGTCATCATCACGCACAACGGCGCCGTGAAGGTGATGGACTTCGGCATCGCCCGCGCCCTGCACGGCGCGCAGTCGACGATGACGCAGACCGGCATGGTCATGGGCACCCCGCAGTACCTGTCGCCCGAGCAGGCGCTCGGCAAGGCGGTCGACCACCGCTCCGACCTGTACGCGACGGGCTGCCTCCTCTACGAACTCCTCGCGCTGCGCCCGCCGTTCACCGGCGAGACCCCGCTGTCGGTGGTCTACCAGCACGTCCAGGACATCCCGACCCCGCCGTCCGAGGTCTCCGACGCCACGCCGCCGGAGCTCGACGGCCTGGTCATGCGCTCGCTCGCCAAGGAGCCGGACGACCGGTTCCAGACGGCCGAGGAGATGCGCGGTCTCGTCCAGTACGGCCTGCAGATGCTGTACGACCAGGGCGGCCACACCGGCACCTGGAACACCGGCCCGGTGGCGATGCACGAGGGCCGGCACACCCCGTCGGCGGGCTTCGCGAACACGACCGTCATGGGGCACCCCCACGACTCCGGCTCCGGTACGACGCAGATCCCGCAGCCGATCCTGCCCTCCGGCTACGGCGGCGGGGACGACGGCGGCTTCGAGGGGCACGGCAACAAGGGCAGCGGCCGCGGCAAGCTGTGGATCCTGGCCGTCCTCGCGGTGATCGCCATCGCGGCGGGTGTCGCGCTGGCGCTGAACAACGGCGGCGGTGGCGGCGGGGGCAGCGACACCACGCCGACGCCGACGACCTCGCAGACCACCGACGAGAACAAGGACAGCGAGACGCCGAGCGACGAGCCGACCGAGGAGCCGACCGACACGGTCACGGACGACGGCACCGGCACGGGCACCGACCCGACCTACGAGCCGACCGAGGATCCCACGTACTCCCCGACCGAGGACCCCACGTTCGAGCCGACGGAGGATCCGACCACGGCGGAGCCGACGGAGGAGCCCACGGAGGAGCCCACGGAGGAGCCGACCGAGGATCCGACGCAGGAGCCGACCGAGGAGCCCACGCTGCCGACCGGCGGCGCCGGAGGCGGTGTCTGACCGGCCCCTGGGCACGGTTCAACGAGAAATACGTCCCACGCGCGCGTGCGGCCCGGAATCGGGCTCCACGCGCGCGTGTCGTTTTCGCGTGTCGTTTTTCGGGCCGTACACGCGCGTGGCCGGATCCTTCTGTGGGCATACCCTGACTTATCCGCCTCTGCGTATGAGATCAGCGTCACACGACTTCAGTGACCTCACCCTCGACGACTCTTCCCGTGACCTGGGTCACCGATATAACGTGCCGTTGTTCCGGCCCCCTGCAAGGCTGTGACCAGGACTTGTTCCCGACTTTCGCGATTTACTTGGAAATCCAAGCAAAATCGCAGGTCAGGAGGGGTTTCACAGAAATGTGGAGCACTGGGTAACGTGCCTGTTGCAGGGCGCTCGCCGGGGCACCTGTCACGCCTGTCCCCACCGAGCCGCACCCCACCCCGTGCGTCCGAGGGCCGCAGGTGAGCCGCACTGGCACCCGGCGAACCCGGGTAGCCGGACCGACGGAGGAGCACACGTGACCGTGGAGAGCACTGCCGCGCGGAAACCGCGACGCAGCGCCGGTACCAAGAGCACGGCCGGCAAGAGCACGACCGCAAGGAAACCGGCGAGCAAGGACCCCGAGCTCGTCCAGCTGCTGACGCCTGAGGGCAAGCGCGTCAAGAACGCCGAGTACGACAAGTACGTCGCCGGCATCACCCCCGAAGAGCTCCGCGGCCTCTACCGCGACATGGTGCTCACCCGCCGCTTCGACGCCGAGGCCACCTCCCTGCAGCGCCAGGGCGAGCTGGGCCTGTGGGCGTCGCTGCTCGGCCAGGAGGCCGCCCAGATCGGCTCCGGCCGGGCCACCCGCGAGGACGACTACGTCTTCCCGACCTACCGCGAGCACGGCGTGGCCTGGTGCCGCGGGGTCGACCCGACCAACCTGCTCGGCATGTTCCGCGGCGTGAACAACGGCGGCTGGGACCCGAACAGCAACAACTTCCAGCTCTACACGATCGTCATCGGCTCCCAGACGCTGCACGCCACGGGCTACGCGATGGGCATCGCCAAGGACGGCGCCGACAGCGCGGTGATCGCGTACTTCGGTGACGGCGCCTCCAGCCAGGGCGACGTCGCGGAATCGTTCACCTTCTCCGCGGTCTACAACGCCCCCGTGGTGTTCTTCTGCCAGAACAACCAGTGGGCGATCTCCGAGCCGACCGAGAAGCAGACCCGGGTGCCGCTCTACCAGCGCGCACAGGGCTTCGGCTTCCCCGGCGTCCGCGTCGACGGCAATGACGTCCTGGCCTGCCTGGCCGTGACGAAGTGGGCACTGGAGCGTGCCCGCACCGGTGAGGGACCGACGCTGGTCGAGGCGTACACGTACCGCATGGGCGCCCACACCACCTCCGACGACCCCACCCGGTACCGGGGTGACGAGGAGCGCCTGGCCTGGGAGGCGAAGGACCCGATCCTGCGCCTTCGCCGCTATCTCGAGGCTTCAAACCACACGGACGACGGATTCTTCGCGGAACTGGAGACCGAGAGCGAGGCGTTGGGCAAACGAGTGCGCGAGGCGGTCCGTGCCATGCCGGACCCGGACCACTTCGCCATCTTCGAGAACGCGTACGCGGACGGGCATGCGCTCGTCGACGAGGAACGCGCCCAGTTCGCCGCCTACCAGGCGTCGTTCGCGGACGTAGAGGGGGCCTGACATGGCAGCGGAGACAGTCAAGAACGTGGCTCTGGCCAAGGCGATCAACGAGTCGCTGCGGCGCGCCCTGGAATCCGACCCCAAGGTCCTCATCATGGGCGAGGACGTCGGCAAGCTCGGCGGCGTCTTCCGTGTGACGGACGGCCTGCAGAAGGACTTCGGCGAGAGCCGGGTCATCGACACCCCGCTGGCCGAGTCGGGCATCGTGGGCACGGCGATCGGCCTCGCCCTGCGCGGCTACCGCCCGGTGGTGGAGATCCAGTTCGACGGCTTCGTCTTCCCGGCGTACGACCAGATCGTCACGCAGCTGGCGAAGATGCACGCGCGCTCGCTGGGCAAGGTCAAGCTGCCGGTCGTCGTCCGCATCCCCTACGGCGGCGGCATCGGCGCGGTGGAGCACCACTCCGAGTCGCCGGAGGCGCTCTTCGCGCACGTGGCGGGTCTGAAGATCGTGTCGCCGTCCAACGCGTCGGACGCCTACTGGATGATGCAGCAGGCCATCCAGAGCGACGACCCGGTGATCTTCTTCGAGCCCAAGCGGCGCTACTGGGACAAGGGCGAGGTCAACACCGAGGCGATCCCGGGCCCGCTGCACAAGGCGAAGGTCGTCCGTGAGGGCACGGATCTCACCCTGGCCGCGTACGGCCCGATGGTGAAGCTCTGCCAGGAGGTCGCCGCCGCGGCCGCCGAGGAGGGCCGGAACCTGGAGGTCCTGGACCTGCGCTCGGTCTCCCCTCTGGACTTCGACTCGATCCAGGCGTCGGTGGAGAAGACCCGCCGCCTGGTGGTGGTCCACGAGGCCCCGGTGTTCTTCGGCTCCGGCGCGGAGATCGCCGCCCGGATCACGGAGCGCTGCTTCTACCACCTGGAGGCCCCGGTGCTGCGGGTGGGCGGCTATCACGCCCCGTATCCGCCGGCGCGCCTGGAGGAGGAGTACCTGCCGGGTCTGGACCGGGTGCTCGACGCCGTCGACCGTGCCCTGGCGTACTGAGGAGAGGGTCGTGACGACGATGACTGAAGCGACCGTGCGTGAGTTCAAGATGCCCGACGTGGGCGAGGGACTCACCGAGGCCGAGATCCTCAAGTGGTACGTCCAGCCGGGTGACACGGTCACCGACGGCCAGGTGGTGTGCGAGGTCGAGACGGCCAAGGCGGCCGTCGAGCTGCCCATCCCGTACGACGGGGTGGTCCGCGAGCTGCACTTTCCCGAGGGCACGACGGTGGACGTCGGTACGGCGATCATCGCGGTGGATCTCGGAGGCGGGTCGGCGGCTGCCGCTCCGGCGCCGGCCGCGGAGCCGCAGGCCGTGAAGGAAGCCGTGAAGGAAGCCGTGAAGGAGGAGCCCAAGGCTGCGGGCTCGGGCCGCCAGCCGGTGCTGGTCGGCTACGGCGTGGCCGCGTCCTCGACGAAGCGCCGCCCGCGCAAGGGGGCCGAGGTCCCGCACCAGGAGCCCGTGGCGGCGGCGCAGGCCCTGCAGTCCGAGCTGAACGGTCATGGTTCCGCCCCGGCGGTGCAGTCGGCCCGCCCGCTGGCGAAGCCGCCGGTGCGCAAGCTGGCCAAGGACCTGGGGGTCGACCTGGCCACGGTGACGCCCACCGGCCCCGACGGCATCATCACGCGCGAGGACGTGCACGCGGCGGTGGCCCCGCCGGCCCCGGCCGACGAGCCGGTGCCGCAGGCAGCCCCGGTCGCCGCTCCTGCCGCCGCCCCGGCGCCGCTGGTCACCTACGACACGGCGCGCGAGACCCGTATCCCGGTCAAGGGCGTCCGTAAGGCGACCGCCGCGGCGATGGTCGGCTCGGCGTTCACGGCCCCGCATGTCACGGAGTTCGTGACGGTGGACGTGACGCGCACGATGAAGCTGGTCGAGGAGCTCAAGGAGGACAAGGAGTTCGCGGGCCTGCGCGTGAACCCCCTGCTGCTGATCTCCAAGGCCCTGCTGGTCGCGATCAAGCGCAACCCGGAGGTCAACGCGTCCTGGGACGAGGCGGCCCAGGAGATCGTGCAGAAGCACTACGTCAACCTGGGCATCGCCGCGGCGACCCCGCGCGGCCTGATCGTCCCGAACATCAAGGACGCCCACACCAGGACGCTCCCGCAGCTGGCCGAGGCGCTCGGCGAGTTGGTGTCGACGGCACGGGAGGGCAGGACCACCCCCGCCGCGATGCAGGGCGGCACGGTCACCATCACCAACGTCGGCGTCTTCGGCGTCGACACCGGCACCCCGATCCTCAACCCCGGCGAGTCCGCGATCCTCGCGGTCGGCGCGATCAAGCTCCAGCCGTGGGTCCACAAGGGCAAGGTGAAGCCCCGGCAGGTCACGACCCTGGCGCTCAGCTTCGACCACCGGCTGGTGGACGGCGAACTGGGCTCCAAGGTGCTGGCCGACGTGGCGGCGATCCTGGAGCAGCCGAAGCGGCTGATCACCTGGGCGTGAGGCAGGGGCCGTAGCGGCACAGGCGGTAGCGAAAGGGGCGGCCACTTGCGAGTGGCCGCCCCTTCCGTGTGACCGCGTGCGTCAGCTGATCCTGGCGTAGCCGTAGTTGATGAGCTTCTTCACGTCCGCCGTGCGGTCGGTTGCCGAGGGGGCGGTCATGACGGTGCCCATCACCGACTCCCCGTTGAGGGTGGCGGCGAAGACGAGGCAGTACTTGGCCTCGGTGCCGGAGCCGGTCTTGATGCCCAGCGTGCCATTCCAGCCGAGCAGGGTGTTGGTGTTGGTCCAGGCCGCCATCGTGCGGGTGGAGCCGGAGCTCGTGATCGTCTTCGCCGTGTACGACTTGGTCTTCACGACGGTCTTGAACGTGGTGCTCTTCATCGCGCTCCGGGCGAGCTTCGTCAGGTCGCGCGGCGTCGAGTAGTTGGAGCCGTTGCTTATGCCGTCGAACGAATCGAAGTGCGTGTTCGTCATGCCAAGGTTCTTGGCCATGGTGTTCATCTTGCCGATGAACGACTTAACGCGCGCGTTCACGGTCGTGCCGGTGCCGAACTTGTCAGCGAGGGCCATCGCGGCGTCGCAGCCGGACGGCAGCATCATCCCGTACAGCAGCTGACGGACGGTGACCTTGTCACCGACGATCAGGTGGGCCGACGAAGGGTAGCCCTTGGCGACCATGTAGTCGCTGACCGCCTTCTTGATCGTGACCTTGGTGTCCAGGTTCAGGTTCGACTGCGAGAGCACGACCTTCGCGGTCATGATCTTCGTGGTGGAGGCGGTGAGCCTCTTCGTGTCGGCGGACTTGGCGAACAGGGTCGTGCCGGTGGCGCTGTTCATCAGGAACCCGCCCTTGGCGGTGATGGTGGGCGCCGTCACGGCCTGTGCGGGTGCCGCGGTGAGGGCTCCGGTGGCGAGCATCGCGCCGGTCGTCACGGCGACGGCTGCGGCTCTGCGGACACGGAGGCCCTTGGTGGCGGTTATCAACTGAAATACCCCGATTACGTCGAATGCCCCTGAGTGCGGCCAAGTTGGAGGGGAAGACAGGCGGGCCGCACGTGTGTGACACGTAAGTAGCACAGATGGTTGTGCGTCCGATGAGGCGGGTTGTCCTCAGTGGGCGCTTGATAGCCGATTGACAGGTGGGACGGGCGGGCGCGCGTCCGCATGATGGACCGAAACCCCGATGCGTACGTGTTGTATCTATGCTGTGTGCATGCCTACCGCTCCGCCCGCACCCCTGAAGCAGCCCCCCGCCGCCGACCGCGTCTACAACCACGTCAAGCAGGGCGTACTGGAGCGCCGTTACGAGGGCGGGACGCTGCTCACCGAAGGCGAGCTCGCCGAGGCCGTCGGGGTCTCGCGCACGCCGGTGCGCGAAGCGCTGCTGCGGCTGGAGGTCGAGGGGCTGATCAAGCTCTACCCGAAGAAGGGCGCGCTGGTCCTGCCGGTCTCCGCGCAGGAGATCAAGGACGTCGTGGAGACGCGGATCCTCGTCGAGGAGCACGCGGCGCGCAAGGCCGTCCCCGCACCGCCCGGCCTCATCGCCCGGCTCGAGGAACTGCTCGCCCAGCAGAAGGCGCAGGCCGCCACCGGTGACCTCGCCGGAGCCGCCGTCACCGACCGGTGCTTCCACGCCGAGATCGTCCGCAGCGGCGGCAACGAGATCCTCTCGCGGCTCTACGACCAACTGCGCGACCGGCAACTGCGCATGGGCGTGGCCGTCCTGCACTCCCACCCCGACCGGATCGCCAAGACCCTCGTCGAGCACGAGGAGATCCTTCAGGCGCTGCGCTCCGGGGACGCCGAGGCGGCCGTCGGGCTGGTCCACCGGCACATCGACTGGTTCTCGCACCTCGCGCGAGGTGAGGAGCGTTGAAGCCCGCCGCACTCCCCGGCGACCCTCCGGGCGGCCGCCGCGCCGTCGCCGTCTGGGGCATAGGCGTCTCGGTCTACTTCGTCGCGGTCATCTTCCGTACGTCCCTGGGGGTCGCCGGCCTCGACGCGGCCGACCGTTTCGACGTGAACGCCTCGGCGTTGTCGACGTTCTCGATCCTCCAGCTGCTCGTGTACGCGGGCATGCAGATACCCGTCGGTCTGCTGGTCGACCGGCTCGGCACCAAGAAGGTGCTGACCCTGGGCGTGGTGCTGTTCACGGCGGGCCAGCTGGGCTTCGCCTTCTCACCGACGTACGGCACGGCCCTCGCCTCGCGCGCGCTGCTCGGCTGCGGCGACGCGATGACGTTCATCAGCGTGCTGCGGCTCGGCACCCGCTGGTTCCCGGCCCGGCGCGGTCCGCTGATCGCGCAGCTCGCGGGGCTGGCCGGCATGGCGGGCAACCTCGTCTCCACGCTGGTGCTGGCGCGGCTGCTGCACGGGGTGGGCTGGACGGCGGCGTTCGCGGGCAGCGCGGGGGCCGGTGTCGTCGTACTCGTGCTGATGCTGCTGTTCCTCAAGGACCACCCCGAGGGGCACGAGCCGGAGCCGCTGCCGCACCTGGGCGCGGCCTACGTACGACGCCAGATCGCCGCGTCCTGGCGGGAGCCGGGCACAAGGCTGGGGCTCTGGGTGCACTTCACGACGCAGTTCCCGGCGATGGTGTTCCTGCTGCTGTGGGGGCTGCCGTTCCTGGTGGAGGCGCAGGGGCTGTCCCGGGCGACGGCCGGTGAACTGCTCACCCTCGTCGTTCTGTCCAACATGGCGGTGGGTCTGGTCTACGGCCAGGTCGTCGCCCGGCACCACGAGGCGCGGCTGCCGCTGGCGCTCGGGACCGTCGGGGCGACGGCGGTGCTGTGGGCGACGACACTGGCCTGGCCCGGTGAGACGGCGCCGATGTGGCTGCTGATCGTGCTGTGCACGGTGCTCGGGGCGTGCGGGCCGGCCTCGATGATCGGGTTCGACTTCGCGCGGCCGGCGAATCCGCCGGAGCGGCAGGGGACGGCGTCCGGGATCACCAACATGGGCGGTTTCGTCGCCTCGATGACGACGTTGTTCGCGATCGGCGTGCTGCTGGACGCGACCGGCGGCGACTACGCCGTCGCCTTCTCGGTGGTGTTCGTTCTGCAGGCGCTGGGGGTCGGTCAGATTCTGCGGCTGCGGAAGCGGGCGGCGCGCAGGGAGCGGGAACGGCTGGTTGCCAGCCGGGTGGAGACGGTGCACGTTCCCGCGTGAGCCGGTGTGTGGTTCGTGCGGTTCACCGGGTCGGGACGAGTGTGAGGAACGCGAGTCCCAGTACCCCGCGGTAGCTCATCCACTGGGCGCGATGGCGGTCGAGGCGCTCGCGTGTCTCGGCCGCGAGCGGGTGGTCGGGGTGCTGGGCCAGCCATGTCTCGGTGTCCGCCTGGTACGCCGACTCGAACTCCTCCCACTCGTCGAGGTTCGCCGTCTCGGTCCACTCCGGGCGGAAGCCGGCGGCGACCGCGAGGTCGAGCAGGGCGGCGAGGTCGAAGTGGTCCGTGGCGGCGGCTCCCGGCCACATTCCGGAGAGTTCGGCGGGGGTCGGGGTGCGCTGCCAGAAGCCTTCGCCGAGCAGGACACGGCCGTTGTCGGTGACCAGGCGGCGTAGTTCGCGGAGGGCCTCGGTGGTGTGGTCCGGGGGGCGGGCCGTGCTCAGGGCCTGGCTCGCTCCGACGCACAGGACCAGGTCGGCGGGGCCGCGGGAGGTGCCGATGGCGGACTCCTCGACGAATTCGGCCCTTTGCGTCAGCCCTCTGGCCTCGGCGTTGCGGCGGCCGCGGGCGAGGTCCTGGGGGCTGATGTCGATGCCGACGCCTTTTGCTTCGGGGGCGGCGGACAGGATGCGGAGCATCAACTCGCCCCAGCCGGAGCCGATGTCGAGGACGGTGGTGGGGTTCGTGCGGGTGAGGCGGTGGACGAGGGCGTTCGCCCGTGTCTCGGACAGCGGGCTGTGGAAGGTGAGGCGGGTCAGGCGTGGGGGGTGGCCGGTGGTGGTGTCCGTGTCGGTGTCGGTCATGGCGGGACGTTAGCCATGGGCTGGGGGTGGGGGACAGACGTTTTCTCGCCCCCGCCGCCCCTACCCGTCCCGTCCCTGGGGGCTGCCGCCCCCAGACCCCCGCTTCGGCCCTTAAGGGGCCTCGTCCTCAAACGCCGGACGGGCTGGAATGCCGGGACCGGCGTCGAAACGCCCGGCGGCTGAGATATGCCGTCCGGTGCTGTATTGACCGTCAGCGCCCATGCGGCGCCTACGGCGTCACCGTGAAGTTGCGCAGGATCGCTGTCGTCAGGCCCGGGTCGCCCTCCGCCTTGACCCGGTCCGCGACCGCTTCCGGTGTGACGCGGCCGCAGGCGAGGCGGACGTAGGTCTCCCAGTCGAGGGTGAGGGTGGCGGCGGGGCCGAGGGCGGGGGCCGTTTCCAGGGTGCCGCGGCCCTGGATGTCGACGCGGATCGTGCGGAGGAACTCGATCGGGCCGTGCACGTCGAGGACGATGGCCGAGCTGCGCGGGGCGTCGGCCTTGGTGGCGACGATCTCGGGCAGCTTGGAGAGCAGGACGTCGCGGGCCACGTGCGCGCCGGGGGAGTCGAGGTTGCCGGGGCGGCCGAGGGCGGCGCGCAGGTCCTGTTCGTGCACCCAGACGTCGAAGGCGTGGCCCCGCATCGACTCCTCGAGGGTGAGTTCGGCGCCGAGCGGGCCGCGCACCTTCGTGCCGGGGTCGCGGGACTCGTTCCGCAGCTGGCGGTTGCGGCGGATGACCGTGTACTCCAGCTCGGACGTCATCTCCGGCGCCGTGTGGTGGCGGCGGACGTCGACCTGCATCTCCGTGTAGCGCTGCTGGTCGTTGGTGACGTGGAACAGGTCGCGCGGGAGCGTGTGGATCGGGCGCGGGTCGCCGAGCATCTCGCAGTCGAGGCCGATGACATGGGAGACCACGTCCCGCACCGACCAGCCGGGGCACGGCGTCCGCCGGTTCCACTCGCCTTCCACAAGGGGCGTCACCAGCTCGGATATCGCTTCGATCGAGTGGGTCCAGGCGTCGGCGTAGGGCTGGAGGGTGGGATGCAGACTCACGGAACGGGACCCCTCGGCGGTTGGTACGTCAATACGCGGGCAGGTGGTGGCGGCGTTGCCAGTGGGAGGTGGCAGCTGTCGGCGGGTGTCTTGGAACGCTAAGTTACGCTGCTGTGAGGCACCCCGGCAGTGCTTTCGTGTGACGATCGTAGGCCTGTGTGGAAGCCCGTGTGGACCGCTCGAATGCCAGGACGGTGGTAGTGTGCGCGCCTCTCTGCTCCAGATCGACGTAAATGAGGGCGAATCGATTGATTCGCGTCGGCTGAGAGTTGCCTCGCTCGTGCGCGAACAGGCCGGGGCGGCCGAGCTTGTTGTCCTGCCCGAGCTGTGGACCACGGGGGCGTTCGCCTACGAGGGGTTCGCCAGTGAGGCCGAGCCGCTCGAAGGGCCCACGCACGAGGCGATGGCGAAGGCCGCGAGCGACGCGGGCGTGTGGCTGCACGCCGGCTCGATCCCCGAACGCGACCCTGACGGGCCGCTCTACAACACCTCTCTCGTCTTCTCCCCCTCCGGTGATCTGGTCGCCGCGTACCGCAAGATCCATCGGTTCGGCTTCGACAAGGGCGAGGCCGTGCTGATGGGCGCGGGCGAGGAGCTGGTGACGGTCCGGCTGCCCGAGACAACCCTTGGCGTGGCCACCTGTTACGACCTCCGTTTCCCCGAACTCTTCCGCGGCCTCGTCGACGCCGGCGCCGAGACCCTGGTCGTTCCGGCGGGCTGGCCGGAGCGCCGCCGGGCGCACTGGACGCTGCTGGCTCAGGCGCGGGCAGTGGAGAACCAGGCGTTCGTGCTCGCCTGTGGAACGGCCGGTACGCACGCGGGAGTTCCGCAGGCCGGTCACTCGATCGTGGTCGATCCGTGGGGCGAGGTGCTGGCGGAGGCCGGTGCGGGGGAGCAGGTCCTCACGGTGGAGTTCGACCCGGCGAAGGTGGCGACGACCAGGGAGCAGTTCCCGGCGCTGAAGGACCGGATGCTGGGGCTGCCGGCCCCGCGTCGCTGAGGAGGGCTCCCCCTCAGTCCTCCCCGCGCTCCTTCTCCGCGAGGTGGATCACACACACCGCCACCGCGATCAGCAGCGCCGGATCCGCGTCGTCCCGTACGACGTCCACGCCGTACGTCTCCCGGACGTGCAGCCACCGGCGGGAGACGACGGCCAGGAGTTCGCCGTCGTACTCGACGGCGAACTCCCGGTCGAGGATCTTGCCGCTGACGTCGAGTTCCGTGCTGCCGTCCGCCAGGGACACCCGGTAGTGGTTGCGCAGCAGGGACAGCCGTTTGCGGCGGATCTTCGCCAGCGGTGCGCCGTCCCGCTCGATCACCATCGTGTCGCGCAGGGCGAGCATCTTCTGGTGGATGTCGATGACGACGCGCCCCTGGGTGTCCTTCAGCTCGAAGGTGTCCCGCAGCCGCATCGCCTTGCCGTCGACGAGGAACACCTTGTTGCCCCGGTCGTCCTCGATCCAGTAGTCGTCACCGAAGCCGAGGAGCCGGTCGCGTACGAGGAATCTCATGACACGAGGGGTTCCCCGCCGCGCGATCCGAAACGCCGTCTGTAGGCCGACGGGCCGATCCCGGTTGGGCCGGGCGCGATCTCAGGTGCCGTAACCGTCGCTGTACCCGTCCCGCCTGTGATGGTGACCCTCGTCGTCGACGACCGGCGTCGCGGGTGGCACGACCACGCGCCGGCGCCTGGCGATGCTGCTGAACGTGGTGGTGCCGATGAGCCCCACGATCATCAGGATGACCCCGACCAGGTCGAGATTGACCCCCTCCATCTCCCAGTCGGTCGCGAAGGTGAGGATGGCTCCCGCGGCGATGAGGATGATGCACCCGCCGAGGCCCATGAGTTGTCGCCTCCCTGTCCGGTCCGGTGGTTTCCGGTGGTTCCGGTCGGTGGCGGGTACCCGGTCCCCTCGGAACTACCCCTCCAGGAACGCCACCAGCGAGTTGGCCAGCAGCCACGGGTCGTCCGTGCCGCACAACTCCCGCGCGCTGTGCATGGACAGGATCGCCACGCCGATGTCGACGGTCTTGATGCCGTGCCGGGCCGCGGTGATCGGGCCGATGGTGGTGCCGCAGGGCATGGCGTTGTTGGAGACGAAGGACTGGAAGGGGACGTCCGCCCGCTCGCAGGCGGCCGCCCACACCGCGCGGCCCGAACCGTCGGTCGCGTAGCGGTTGTTGACGTTGACCTTGAGGATCGGCCCGCCGTTGACGCGCGGGTGGTGCGTCGGGTCGTGGCGCTCCGCGTAGTTGGGGTGGACCGCGTGGCCCGTGTCGGAGGAGAGACAGACGGTGCCCGCGAAGGCACGTGCCTTGTCCTCGTACGATCCTCCGCGCGCGAACACCGAACGCTCCAGGACGCCGCCCAGTAGCGGCCCGTCGGCACCGGTGTCGCTCTGCGAGCCGTTCTCCTCGTGGTCGAAGGCGGCCAGCACCGGGATGGAGGGCAGGGCAGCCCCCGAGGCCGCCGCCGCGGTCAGCGCGGCCACGCCCGAGTGCACCGAGAGCAGGTTGTCCATGCGCGGCCCCGCGACCAGCTCCTTGTCCCGGCCCAGGTAGGCCGGCGGCTCCACGGAGTGGACCATCAGGTCCCAGCCGGTGACCTCGCCCGCGGCGAGCCCTGCCGTCTCCTCCAGGAAGGCGATGAGGTCGCCGTCGCGCACGTCGTTGCCGAGTCCCCAGATGGGCTGCAGGTGCCGCTGCTTGTCGAGCTTGAGCCCCTCCGCCGACACCGAGCGGTCCAGGTGGATGGCGAGCTGGGGGACGCGCAGCAGCGGGCGGTCCACGTTCACCAGCCGCGACGAGCCGTCCCGCAGCGTCAGCCGGCCCGCCAGGCCCAGGTCGCGGTCGAGCCAGGAGTTGAGCAGCGGTCCGCCGTAGATCTCCACGGCGACCTGCCGCCAGCCGTGCGCCCCGCTGTCGGGCAGCGGCTTGACGCGCAGGTTGGGGGAGTCCGTGTGCGCGCCCACGATCCGGAACGGCGTGTGGGGCGCCGCACCCTCGGGGACGTACCAGGCCACGATCGCGCCACCGCGCAGCACGTACTTGCCGCCGCTCGCCCCGTCCCAGGCGTCCGTCTCGGCGACCTGCCTGAATCCGGCCTTCTCCAGCCGCTCGGCGGTGTTCGCCACGGCGTGGTACGGCGACGGGCTCGCCGCCAGGAAGGACATGAGGTCGTCGGTGTGGCCGCGGTCGAAGCGGGGGGGTGCGCTCATGGGGTTCACCTTAACGACGTACGAGGGCCCGCTCCCGGTGAAGGGGAGCGGGCCCTCGTAAGGGCGATGTGGATTGTCCGTGAGTGACTGGAACAGGTGGCTTGAACCGAGCGGTAGGGCCGCGCGGTCGGGCCGACCGGTAGGACCGACCGGTAGGACCGCGAGCGGTCAGAAGGCCGCTTCGTCCAGCTCCATCAGGTCCAGGTCGACACCCTCGGCGAGCTTGCGCGCGCCGGTGACGCCCGGCAGGACGTTGGCCGCGAAGAACTTCGCCGCCGCGATCTTGCCGGTGTAGAAGGCCTTGTCCTTGGCGGAAGCCGTCTCCAGCTTCTCGGCCGCGACCGCGGCGCCCTTGAGGAGCAGGTAGCCGACGACGACGTCACCGGAGGCCAGCAGCAGGCGGGTGGTGTTGAGGCCCACCTTGTAGATGTTCTTGACGTCCTGCTCGGTGGCCGCGAGGTCGGTCAGCATCAGACCGACGATCGCCTCCAGCTCGACGGCTGCCTTCGCGAGGTGCTCGCGGGCGCCGGCCAGCTCCTCGCCGCCCTCACCGAGCGCCAGGAACTTCTTGATGTCCTCGGCGAGCGAGTTCAGCGCGGCACCCTGGTTGCGGACGATCTTCCGGAAGAAGTAGTCCTGGCCCTGGATCGCCGTGGTGCCCTCGTACAGGGTGTCGATCTTGGCGTCCCGGATGTACTGCTCGATCGGGTACTCCTGCAGGAAGCCGGAGCCGCCGAAGGTCTGCAGCGACTGGGCGAGCTGCTCGTAGCCCTTCTCGGAGCCGTAGCCCTTGACGATCGGCAGGAGCAGGTCGTTCAGCGCGTGCTCGGCCTTGGCGTCCTCGCCCGCGGCCTCCTTGACGGCGATCGCGTCCTGGATGGAGGCGGTGTACAGCACCAGGGAGCGCATGCCCTCCGCGTACGCCTTCTGCGTCATCAGCGAGCGGCGCACGTCGGGGTGGTGCGTGATGGTGACCTTGGGCGCGGCCTTGTCCATGAAGTTCGCCAGGTCCTGGCCCTGGACGCGCTCCTTGGCGTACTCCAGCGCGTTCAGGTAGCCCGTCGACAGCGTGGAGATCGCCTTCGTGCCGACCATCATGCGGGCGAACTCGATGATGCGGAACATCTGGCGGATGCCGTCGTGCTTGTCGCCGATCAGCCAGCCCTTGGCGGGGTGCTGGTCGCCGAAGGTCATCTCGCAGGTGTTGGAGGCCTTCAGGCCCATCTTGTGCTCGACGTTCGTGGCGTAGACGCCGTTGCGCTCGCCCAGCTCGCCGGTCTCGAAGTCGAAGAGGTACTTCGGGACGAGGAAGAGGGACAGGCCCTTGGTGCCGGGGCCGGCACCCTCGGGACGCGCGAGCACGTAGTGAAGGATGTTCTCCTCCATGTCGTGCTCACCGGAGGTGATGAAGCGCTTCACGCCCTCGATGTGCCAGGAGCCGTCCTCCTGCTGGATCGCCTTGGTGCGACCGGCGCCCACGTCCGAACCGGCGTCCGGCTCGGTCAGCACCATCGTCGAGCCCCAGGTCTTCTCGACCGCGATCTGGGCGATCTTCTTCTGGACGTCGTTGCCCTCGTCGAAGAGGATGCCGGCGAACGCCGGGCCGGAGGAGTACATCCACACGGCCGGGTTCGAGCCGAGGATCAGCTCCGCGTACGACCAGATCAGGGACGGGGGAGCCGTCGTGCCGCCGATCCCCTCGGGGAGACCGAGCCGCCAGTACTCGGAGTCCATGAAGGCCTTGTAGCTCTTCTTGAAGGACGCCGGGACCGGCGCGGTGTTGGTCTCCGGGTCGAAGACCGGCGGGTTGCGGTCGGCGTCCGCGAAGGACTCGGCCAGCTCGTTCTCCGCGAGCCGGGTGAGCTCCTCGAGGATGCTCTTCGCGGTCTCGACGTCCATCTCCTCGAAGGGACCCGTGCCGTACAGCTTGTCGCGGCCGAGTACTTCGAAGAGGTTGAACTCGATGTCGCGGAGATTCGACTTGTAGTGCCCCATGGTGACGACTCCGTTAAAGGGATCGGCGAGGCACTTGGATCCTCGCGCTAGTTCACGTACCAACAAGTAGCTACGATGATGCTACCCGCGAGTAATAAGACGCAACCCCGATCCGGTCATCTGTGACAGGTCACACCGGAACCGTCAGTGTGGCGGTGTATCCCTCCTCGACGCTCCCCTCCAGGGCCGCCAGCTGCTGGTCGTAGCCGTCGCTGAAGATGTTGTCCGTATCCAGGGAGAGCTGAGCGAGGTTCGTCACGCTCTGGCTGTAGCCGTCCGTGGCGTACACCGTGTCGCAGACGTCCTTCGGGAAGGCGAGCTGCGAGGTGTTCGTGATGGAGGTGGCGGCGGTGGCGTCGTCCAGGCTGCCGTAGACCTCGAAGTGGATGTGTGGCCAGCGGCCCGTGTAGCAGGCCGGGAAGATGCTCTTGAAGGTGACCTGTCCCTGGTCGTCGGTCTCCTGGACGCCGCGCAGGTAGTTCTCGTCGGTGGCGCCCTCGGAGTACAGGGAGTACCTGCCCTCCCGGTCGCAGTGCCAGAGGTAGACGGCCGCGCCCTTATTCGGCGTCCCGCAGCCGGAGGCGGCGTCCACGACCGTCAGCGTGACGGTGAGGGGCACGCCCTCGGCGGTACCGCCCGCGGAGTCGCCGAAGCTCTTGGTGATGTCGCTGCGGACGACGCCGCTCTCCTTCAGCACGTTCACGCCGTTCGAGCCGTCGCCCGGGTAGGGCCCGGCGGTCTCGTTCGGGATGGTCGCGCACTCGGCGGACGAGGAGGAGCCGCCGGAGGAGCCGCTGGAGGAAGCGGCCGAGGACGAGGCGGACGCCGAGGTGCCCTCGTCCGCGCTGCAGCCCACCAGCGGGACCAGGCTCGCCCCTGCCATCAGCCGGATCATGCGGCGGCGGGCGAGGACGGGAAGGTCGTAGGAGAGGCCTCTGTCGTGCTCGTGGTCCTCGTCGTCGTGGTGTCGGTGCATGGTGTCCCCTTGCCGGTGCGGTGCCGCTTTCGGGCACTTCTCGCGATACGGCAGACGCTAGGAGCGGCGGCTGTGCGAAACCAGCGCATGGGCTGTCGACGTGCTGTCAAGTCGCTGTCGGTTTGCCAGGACACCCGTACCCGCCCGCTCTCCCCGCCGCTCTCGGTACGCTTGCGCCCATGTACGGCTACGACCAGAACGTCGGCGCACAGCAGCAGTACGCCCCGCCGCAGCAGCCCATGGCCGGCGGTGTCGGCGGTTACGGCCAGCAGCCGCCGCTCTACCCCGAGCCGTCCCCGCCCTCGCTCGCGGACGCGGTGCGCGCCTTCACCACCGGGCAGATGTCCGCCGAGGACTTCCAGCAGGTCTTCGCGACGTCGAAGGTCTACTGCCCGCGCGGCGACAACCCGGGTTTCCTCGCCCTGCACAACACCCAGCAGCCGGTGATCCCGATGTTCACCTCGCTGAAGGAGCTGCGGCGGTACGCGGGCAAGGAGTCCAAGTACTTCGTCATCACCGGCGCCGAGGTGATCGACCTGCTGCCGACCGGGTACGGCTTCGTCCTGGACATGGAGGGCGAGCACCGCATGGTCTTCGACGCGAAGGCCGTGGAGCAGATGGTCGAGTTCGCGATGCGGCGGATGTACGGGTAGTGCTTCGCGGGGTGCCCCAGCGCTTCGCGGGGTGCCGGGTCGGGTTGTTTGGCGTCTGCGGGCCTGTTGTGGCTGGTCGCGCAGTTCCCCGCGCCCCTGAAGGGCGCTCAGGTCCCCGTTGCTTTCAGCCGTAGCGCCAATCCGTCCAGGACGATCTCCAGGGCGGCGGCGAACTTGCCGTCCCGCAGGGCCACGGGGTCGGCCGCGGCCGTTTCCACCCCCGTGTACCCCTGGGCCAGATGCTCGTGGTCGGCGACGGCCTGCTGGGCCGCCGGCAGCAGTCGTGCGATGAAGTCGGCCTCCGTCTCGCCCGAGCGGGCGACCGTGATCAGCCAGGCGCCCTCGGTGGTGCTCATCCCGATGACGTACGACAGGACGGCGTCGATCGCCCCGCTGGGGTCCGGGAACCCGGCGGCCGTGAACAGGGCGGCCAGGCGCTCCGAATACGACATGAGGTTGGGGCCGAGGTAGGCGAGGCCCGCCTGGCCGAGGACCGAGGACAGCCACGGGTGCCGTAGGGCCGTCGTACGGAAGGAGTGCGCCGCCTCGCTGACGGCCGCGCGCCAGTCGGGGCTGTCCGCCGGCGGTACGTGGATCTCGGCGGCGACCTCGTCGACGGCGAGCTCCATCAGCTCGTCCTTGGTCGCCACGTGCCGGTAGAGAGAGGCCGCTCCGGCGTTGAGCCGGGTGGCCAGCTTGCGCATGCTCAGCGCCTCCACGCCCTCCGCGTCCAGCATGACGATCGCCTCGCGCACGATCGTGGCGCGGTTGAGCGTGGGCTGGTCGGGCTCGCGCTGGGGGCGGGCCCAGACGGAGGGGATGGGGCTCGGCTTGGTCGACTTGGCGGCCATCGGGGCTCCTTCGGATCCCTGCGTACAACGTTCGCATCGAGCGTACAGGAATCGAGGCTTGCGAACAGTGTTCCGCTGTGCGTACAGTGTTCGCATCGAAGGAACGGTGTTCACAAACCGGGAGGGGAAGCCGTCATGGACGTCAAGGGAACCCGCGATCCACGCCGCTGGTGGATTCTGATCGTGCTCTGCCTGAGCACGCTGGTGCTGGTCGTCGACAGCATGGCGCTGACCGTCGCGGTGCCGGTGATGACCGGGGAGATCGGGGCGAGCGCCCAGGAGACCCAGTGGATCCTGGACTCCTACATCCTGGTCTTCGCCGGCCTGCTGCTCACCTCCGGCAGCCTGGGCGACCGGTTCGGACGCCGCAAGGTGATGCTGATCGGACTCCTGCTCTTCGGGGCGGCCTCACTGGCCGCGACCTGGTGCACGAACCCCGGTGAGGTGATCGCCGTACGCGTCGCGATGGGGGTCGGCGGGGCCCTGATCATGCCGTCCACCCTCTCGATCCTCATCACCGTCTTCGACGAGGAGGAGCGCGGCAAGGCGATGGCGGCCTGGAGTTCGGTGTCGATGCTCGGCCTGGTCGGCAGCCCCGTGCTGGGCGGTGTCCTGATCGAGCACTTCTCGTGGCAGTCGATCTTCCTCATCAACGTGCCGATCGTGGCGCTCGCCGTCGTCGCCGGTCTGACGCTGATGCCGGAGTCCAGGGCGCCCTGGCAGAAGGCCGACCCGCTGGGCGCGGTGCTGTCGGCGGTCGGGATGACGGCCCTGGTCTGGTGGATCATCGAGCTCCCGCAGCACGGCGCGCTGGGCGGCCGCTCCACGATCACCCTGGTGGTGGCGCTCGCCTCCCTGGTCGGCTTCGTGGTCTGGGAGAACGTCACCAAGTCGCCGATGGTCCCGCTGGTCCTGTTCAAGCACCGCAACTTCAGCGGTGGTTCGCTCTCCCTTGCCCTGGTCCAGATCGGCAACGGCGGTCTGCTGCTGGTCCTCACCCAGTACCTGCAGTTCGTGCTCGGCTACTCGCCGATCAAGGCGGGCCTCGCCTTCCTGCCGCTGGCGATCACGGCCCTGATCGGCAACGGCGTGGGCGTCAAGCTCGCCGCGAAGTACGGCAACCGGTGGGTGATCCTCGCGGGGATGCTGGTGATGGTGGCCTGCTTCGCCCTGCTGGCCACGGTCTCGGCGGACTCCGGCTTCACGGTCCCGGCGGTGGCGCTCGGGCTGCTCGGCCTCGGCGCGGGCCTGGCCATGCCGGCCGCGGTCGGCGCGCTGATGGGCACCATCCCCGAGGACAAGGCGGGCGTCGGCTCGGCCCTGAACGACACCATCCAGCAGGCCGGGACGGCGCTCGGCATCGCGATCCTGGGCTCGCTGCTGTCGAGCGGCTTCGCGGACCGGATGCCCGAGGGTGTGCCGGACGAGGCCAAGCACTCGATCGCCGGGGCGGTCGCCGGCGGTGACGCCGGTCTGGTCGCCGCGGCCCGCGAGGCCTTCACCGCCTCGATGTCGACCACCTTCACGGTCAGCGCGATCGGTGTCGCGGCGGCGGCGCTGCTGGCGACGCTGGTGATGCGGGACGACCGGCGAGGGCCGAAGGACGCCGCTGACGCCTCTGAGCAGCAGCACGAACTGGTCGTCTGACCGCATCGCCCCGGCTCTTCCTGACACACTGAGCCGCCATCGAAGCACCGGATCCTCGTGACGAAGGCCGGCGCCCGCCCCGGGTGTCGGCCTTCGGTCGTGCCGGGAATGACCGCCGTGATTTTCCCGTTAGGGGTGGCAGAAAGTTCAATGCTCAACTAAACTGGCCGCACAAGGAGGTACCGACATGCCTGCAGTGACCGTCGAGAACCCGCTGACGCTGCCCCGTGTCGCCGCGCCCGCGGAGGCCGTGGCCCGTCCCGTGCTCGCCGTCACGACCGCGCCGAGCGGTTTCGAGGGCGAGGGCTTCCCGGTGCGCCGTGCGTTCGCCGGGATCAACTACCGCTACCTGGACCCGTTCATCATGATGGACCAGATGGGCGAGGTGGACTACGCGCCGGGAGAGCCCAAGGGCACCCCCTGGCACCCGCACCGCGGCTTCGAAACCGTCACCTACATCATCGACGGGATCTTCGACCACCAGGACTCCAACGGCGGTGGCGGCACCATCACCAACGGCGACACCCAGTGGATGACGGCCGGCTCCGGCCTCCTGCACATCGAGGCCCCGCCGGAGTCGCTGGTCGTGTCCGGCGGTCTCTTCCACGGTCTGCAGCTGTGGGTGAACCTCCCGGCCAAGGACAAGATGATGGCGCCGCGCTACCAGGACATCCGCGGCGGCAACGTCCAGCTGCTCACCACCCCCGACGGCGGCGCGCTGCTGCGGGTCATCGCCGGTGAGCTGGACGGCAACCAGGGCCCCGGCATCACGCACACGCCGATCACGATGATCCACGCGACCCTCGCGCCGGGCGCGGAGATCACGCTGCCGTGGCGCGAGGACTTCAACGGCCTCGCGTACGTCCTCGCCGGCCGGGGCGCGGTGGGCGCCGAGCGCCGTCCGATCCAGCTCGGCCAGACCGCGGTCTTCGGCGACGGCGGCTCGCTGACGGTCCGCGCGGACGAGAAGCAGGACTCGAACGCGCCGGACCTGGAGGTCGTCCTCCTCGGCGGCCGGCCCATCCGTGAGCCCATGGCCCACTACGGCCCCTTCGTGATGAACACGCGGGAAGAACTCCAGCAGGCCTTCGAGGACTTCCAGAAGGGCCGGCTGGGGACGATCCCGGCGGTGCACGGAATGACCGGGAGCGGGCCCTCCGAGGCCTGACCTCCGTCATGCGACGACGAGGCCCGAAGCCGCCACCTCATGGTGCGGTTTCGGGCCTTTCGTCACCCCTCACCCACCCGGTCAGCCCGTCACTCACCCGGTCCGCCGTCACTCACCCGGTCCGCCCGCACACGACAACCCCACCGCGCGCATGATCCGCTGGGAGCGTGCAGGCCCCCACCCCGCTGCTCCCCGACCCCGTCCGGCGGCTCGCCGCCTGGTGTGTCGTCGTACTGCTGGTCGCCGGGGTCGTCTACGTCGGGATCCGGCTGGCCGTGGAGTTCCGTACGGCCGTCGTGCCCGTGCTGCTGGCGCTGCTCGGTGCGGCGCTGCTCGGGCCGTTGCACCGGCGGCTGGTGAAGGCCAAGGTCAATCGGTCCGTCGCCGCCGGGCTCACCTGCGTCGCCGTCGTGGCCGTCGTCGGCGGGGCCGTGTACATCGTGGCAGCCGCGATCGTCGAGACCGGCGACCAGATCGTCGAGTCGCTCAAGCAGGCGGGCCAGGACCTCGCCGCCCACTTCGGGGCCGCCGGGACCTCGCTGGACGACCTCGCGTCCAACTCCAGGGAGCTGCTCACCAAGTTCGGGGGGACCGCCGCCTCCGGTGTCATCAGCGGGGTGAGCGTCGTCGGCGAGACCATCGCCATCGCCGTGCTCGCGCTGCTGCTCGTCTTCTTCTTCCTACGGGACTCCGACCGGGCCGCGGGAGCCCTGCGGGCCGTCGTTCCGGGGCAGAGCGGGGACGTCGTGGAGGCCATGGCCCGGCGCGCCTTCCAGGCGGTGGAGGGGTTCATGCGGGGGACCACCTTCATCGCCCTCATCGACGCCGTCTGCATCACCGTCGGGCTGCTCGTGCTCGACGTGCCGGGTGCGGTCGGGCTCGGCGCGCTCGTCTTCGTCGGGGCCTACATCCCCTACCTGGGCGCCTTCATCTCGGGGGCCGTCGCCGTGCTGGTCGCGCTCGCCGACCGGGGGTTCGTCATCGCGCTGTGGGTGCTGGCCATCGTGCTCGCCGTGCAGATCCTGGAAGGGCATGTGCTGACGCCCATGATCCAGAGCCGGACCGTGCAGATGCACCCGGCCGTCGTCATGGTGACGATCACCGCGGGGGCCTCCGTGGCCGGCGTCCTCGGCATGCTGCTCGCCGTACCGCTCACCGCCGCCGTCACCGGGGTCGTCCACGAACTGCGCGAGCTCTACGGAAGCTCGGAACCCCCCGAGCCGCCGGACTCCCCCGGGTCGCCGGAACCTCCGGAGCCGTCCCCGCCGCCGGCACCGTCCGCGCCCCCGGAGCCGTCGGGGCCCTTGGACTCGTAGAGCTCGAACCACGTGCTCTTGCCCTCGCCCCGCGGATCCACGCCCCACGCCTCGGCGAGCAGCTCGATCAGCACCAACCCCCGCCCGGACGACGCCAGTTCCCCGGGCCGGCGCCGGTGCGGCAGGTCGTCGCTGGTGTCCGTGACCTCGACGCGCAGTCTCCGGTCCCCCGGCTCGCCCCGCACCTCGGCGAGGAGCAGGGCGTCCGCGTCGGTGTGGACGAGGACGTTGGTGAGCGTCTCGGACAGGAGCAGGACCGCCGAGTCGACCTGGTCCTCGGAGGCCCAGTCGTGCAGCAGCTCCCGCAGCTGCTGACGGGCCACCGCGACGCGCTCCGGCTCGGCCTGCGCGACCGACAACATGGTGCGCCGGATCGTCGGCGGGGCGACGAGCGTGTCGCCGCAGCCGCAGCCCTCCCCCTGCCGGCGCAGCAGCAGCACCGCTATGTCGTCCTCGCGCCGGTCGGCGAGCGGGCCGGTGGTGTGGTGGGAGGACGGGCCGTGGACGGCCTGGACGAGGCCGTCGGCGAGGGCCTCCAGGTCGCCGTCGTGCTCCTCGAGGATCGTGCGGATGCGCTTCCAGCCGGTCTCCAGGTCGTGGCCGCCGGTCTCGATCAGGCCGTCCGTGCAGATCAGCATGGTCTCGCCGGGTTCCAGGGTGATCCTGGTCGTCGGGTAGTCGGCGTCCGGGTCGATGCCGAGCGGGAGACCGCCGGCCGTCGGGCGGGCGAGCACCGTGCCGTCGCTCATCCGGATCGCCGGGTCCGGGTGACCGGCGCGGGCGATGTCCAGCAGGCCGGTCGTGGGGTCGACCTCGACGTACAGGCAGGTCGCGAAGCGCAGCTCGGACGGGTCCTCGTCGGGGGAGCCGAACGTCATCCCGTGCAGGAAGCGCGAGGCGCGGGACAGGACCGCGTCGGGGCGGTGGCCCTCGGAGGCGTAGGCGCGCAGGGCGATGCGGAGCTGGCCCATCAGGCCCGCCGCTCGCACGTCATGGCCCTGGACGTCGCCGATGACGAGGGCGAAGCGGCCGTTGGGCAGCGGGATCATGTCGTACCAGTCGCCGCCGACCTGGAGTCCGCCGCCGGTCGGGACGTAGCGGGCGGCGACGCTCATGCCCGGTATCTCGGGGCCCAGCTGGGGCAGCATCGAGCGCTGCAGACCGTCCGTCAGCTCCCGCGCGGACTCGGTGGCCTCGGCGCGGGACAGGGCCTGGGCGAGCATGCGGGCCACCGTCGTCAGCACGGACCGCTCGTCGGGAGTGAAGGCGACCGGATAGGTGAACGCCGCCATCCAGGCGCCCATCGTGCGGCCGGCCACGGTCAGCGGCAGGAACGCCCAGGACTGCCGGTTGAAGTGCGCGGCGAGCGGCCAGGTGGCCGGGTAGCGGTCCTTGTACCGCTCGGGCGAGGAGAGGTAGACGGCACGGCCGGTGCGGACGACCTCGGCGGCCGGGTAGTCCGTGTCCAGGGCCATGTGTGTGAACGGGTTCTCGTCGCCGGGCTCATGGCCGTGATGGCCGATGATCGTCAGACGGTCGCCCGTGACGCCGAACACCGCGAGCCCGTCGGGTGAGAAACCCGGCATCGACAGACCGGCCGCGACCCGCAGCACCTCCGCCGTCGAACGGGCCTCGGCCAGCGCCCGGCCCGCGTCCAGCAGGAACGCCTCCCGCGAGCGCCGCCAGTCTCCGGTGACCGCCGTACGGCCCGCCGAGGTGCCCGGCGTGGGTTCGGTGACCTCCTGGAGGGAGCCGGTGACCTCGTACGACCGCTTCTCGCGATCGAAGGAGGCGTGGAAGCGGCTGCGGCCCACCCGGACGACCCGGCCCCGCTCGTCCATGATCCGCACCCGCACCTCGCCGAGCGTGCCCTCGGCGACGGCGAGCTGGATCACTCCGCTGATCTCGTTCCAGTCGACGGGATGCAGCCGGGCGCGTACCTGGGCCTGGCTGAGAGTGGCCTGCTCGGCGGGCAGCCCGAGCAGCCGTGCCGCCTCCGCGTCGACCGTGACCAGTCCTGTGGCGGTGTTCCAGTGCCACAGTCCGGTCGCGAGGGCGGCGAGAACCTCCCCCACGGTGGGCAGGGGCTCACCAGTGCGCATTGCCCCACTCTAAGAAGAGGTGATCGCACACTGCCACCGAAGCTGTACGGGGCATCTGGTCGGCCGGGGCCCCGGAGCGCCGCGAAATGGTGGGGAGGCGATCTTGGGGTCCCCGGTAGGCTTGGGGGGAGTTTCACGTGAAACACGCCCCCCGATCCGCGAAGACTGGATGAACGACGATGCATCGGTACAGGTCCCACACCTGCGGCGAGCTCCGCTCCTCTGACGTCGGCACCGACGTCCGGCTGAGTGGCTGGCTGCACAATCGGCGCGACCTGGGCGGCATCCTCTTCATCGATCTGCGCGATCACTACGGCATCACGCAGCTCGTCGCCCGTCCCGGCACGCCCGCGTACGAGGCCCTGGACAAGCTCTCCAAGGAGTCCACGGTCCGGATCGACGGCAAGGTCGTCTCCCGCGGCGCAGAGAACATCAACCCCGACCTGCCCACCGGCGAGATCGAGGTCGAGGTCGGCGAGGTCGAGCTGCTCGGCGCGGCCGCCCCGCTGCCGTTCACGATCAACACCGAGGACGGGGTCAACGAGGAGCGGCGCCTGGAGTACCGCTTCCTGGACCTGCGCCGTGAGCGCATGCACCGCAACATCCTGCTGCGTACGGCGGTCATCTCGGCGATCCGGCACAAGATGACGGCGCTGGGCTTCAACGAGATGGCGACGCCGATCCTGTCGGCCACCTCCCCCGAGGGCGCTCGCGACTTCGTCGTCCCCTCCCGTCTGCACCCGGGCAAGTTCTACGCCCTGCCGCAGGCCCCGCAGCAGTTCAAGCAGCTGCTGATGATCTCCGGCTTCGACCGCTACTTCCAGATCGCGCCCTGCTTCCGTGACGAGGACGCGCGCGCGGACCGCTCGCCGGGCGAGTTCTACCAGCTCGACATCGAGATGAGCTTCGTCGAGCAGGAGGACGTCTTCCAGCCCGTCGAGAAGCTGATGACCGAGCTCTTCGAGGAGTTCGGCAACGGCCGTCACGTCACCTCGCCGTTCCCGCGGATTCCGTTCCGCGAGGCGATGCTGAAGTACGGCTCCGACAAGCCGGACCTGCGCGCCCAGCTGGAGCTCGTCGACATCACCGACGTCTTCGAGGGCTCGGAGTTCAAGGCGTTCGCCGGCAAGCACGTGCGTGCGCTGCCGGTGCCGGACGTCTCCGCGCAGCCCCGGAAGTTCTTCGACCAGCTCGGTGACTTCGCGGTCTCGCAGGGCGCCAAGGGCCTGGCCTGGGTCCGCGTCGCCGAGGACGGCTCGCTGACCGGCCCGATCGCCAAGTTCCTCACCGAGGAGAACGTCAAGGTCCTCACCGAGCGCCTCGGCCTGGAGGCCGGTCACGCCGTGTTCTTCGGCGCAGGCGAGTTCGACGAGGTCTCGAAGATCATGGGCGCGGTGCGGGTCGAGGCCGCCAAGCGGGCCGGGCACTTCGAGGACGGCGTCTTCCGGTTCTGCTGGATCGTCGACTTCCCGATGTACGAGAAGGACGAGGACACCGGCGCGATCGACTTCTCGCACAACCCGTTCTCCATGCCGCAGGGTGGCCTCGAGGCCCTGGAGACCCAGGACCCGCTGGACATCCTGGGCTGGCAGTACGACATCGTCTGCAACGGCGTCGAGCTGTCCTCCGGTGCGATCCGGAACCACGAGCCGGAGATCATGCTGAAGGCCTTCGAGATCGCGGGCTACGACCGCGAGACCGTCGAGGAGAAGTTCGCCGGCATGCTGCGCGCCTTCCGCTTCGGCGCCCCGCCGCACGGCGGCATCGCGCCCGGCGTGGACCGCATCGTGATGCTCCTCGCCGACGAGCCGAACATCCGCGAGACCATCGCCTTCCCGCTCAACGGCAACGCCCAGGACCTGATGATGGGCGCGCCGACGGAGCTGGAGGAGGCGCGGCTGAAGGAGCTGCACCTGTCGGTGCGCAAGCCCCAGCCGAAGTAGGCGGCTCGAAGCAAGCGGCTGAGTAGGGGCCCGGAACCGATCACGGTTCCGGGCCCCTTCGGCTTCCACAGGCAGCCACAGCCCATACCCACGTTGCTTACAGCCCTCTTACCTAGCGTTCCGGGCATGACGGGAAACCAGACGGCCGAAGGGCCGAAACACAAGCGGGACCTCACGCGTCGCAAGGTCGTCGTCGCCGGTGCGGGAGCCGCCGCGGCGGTGGGCGTGGGCGGCACGCTCGCGGCGGGCGCGTTCGCGGGTGAGTCCGGAGCGAAGGGCGCCAAGGCATCGCCGAGCAGCAGCGCCGGCGCCGGTGAGACGTGCTACAAGCTCACCTCGGAGACCACCGAGGGCCCCTACTACATCGACGCCGACAAGCTCCGCCAGGACATCACCGAGGACAAGGAGGGCATCCCGCTCACCCTCCGCATCAAGGTGATCGACGCCGAGACCTGCAAGCCGGTCAGCAACGCGGCGGTGGATGTCTGGCACTGCGACGCGCTCGGCCTGTACTCGGGCTACGAGAGCTTCTCGGGCGGCGGCGGAGGCGGCACCCCGCCCACGGACGCCCCCTCGGGCACCCCCACCGACGTGCCGTCCGGCACCCCGACCGGTGAGCCCCCGTCCGGCGGCGGCGGTGGCGGCGGGCACGAGGAGCCCACCAGCGACACCCGCTATCTGCGCGGCACCTGGAAGACGGACCGCAAGGGCTTCGTCACCTTCAAGACCATCTTCCCGGGCTGGTACCAGGGCCGCTGCGTCCACATCCACACCAAGGTGCATGTGAGCGGCGAGTGGACGGACGCCGGTTACGAGGGCGGCACCACCTGCCACACCGGCCAGTTCTTCTTCGACGAGGAGACGGTCCTGCTCTCCGCCGAGGTGGAGCCGTACTCGACGTCCACGACCGAGCGCACCACGCTCGACGAGGACACGATCTACGACCAGAGCGGCACGACCGGCGGTCTGCTGAAGCTGAAGTACAAGAAGAACGACATCGCCAAGGGCGTCCTCGCGACCATCACGGTCGGCGTCGACCCCGAGGCCACCCACACCGGCACGGACGACTCGGTCCAGCCGGGTGCGTCGGCGTCGGCGTCGGCTTCGGCTTCGGCGAGCTGACGAACCCACAGGGCTCGGGGCGGGTGTGTGCGGACACATCCTCCCCGGGCCCGCGTGCGCGATGAGAGGGATGGGCGCCGACGTCGCGCAGGCGCCATGGCCGTCAGATGCGCCAGAGCAGTCCGTTGCCGCCGAGCAGGGTGCCGTTCTGCTGGGTGAGGTTGACGGAGAACGCGTTGAACACGCGGCTGTTCTTGGCGGTCGGGCCCGTGCCGGCGCCGGGGAACACCCAGACCGCACCGGTGAAGTTGTTCTCGCCGGAGGCACCGACGAACAGCTCGGGCCTGCCGTCCCCGTTGACGTCCCCGGCGGAGACGGTCGTACCGAAGAAGTCGTCGAGTTCGTTGCCGCCGCCGACGCCCGCCGTGAACTGGTTGAACGCGTACGAGCCCGTGCCGAGCGCGCCCGTCCTCCGGCCCGGGATCACCGTCACCTCGCCGGAGCGGTTCTTGCCGGCGACGCCCTCGTAGGGGGTGCCGACGACGATGTCGTCGACGCCGTCCCGGTCGAGGTCGGCGACGGCGAGGGAGGCGCCGAAGGCGTCGTTCTTCTCGCTGGTGCCGGGGACGCCGGGGGTGTTCTGGGTGAGGACGACGGGCTTGACGTCGTTGTTGATCCCGTTCGCCCCGGCGTAGTAGACGATCACCCGGCCCCCGATCTCGCCTTCCCTGCTGGCCGGGGCCGTGGGCTCCTCGGGGTCGCCGACCACGACGTCGTCGCGGCCGTCGCCGTTGACGTCACCGGTGGCGACGACGCGGCCGTCGCCCTCCGCCATCTCGTTCAGCTTCATGGGCGGGATGTACACGTCGTGGGCGGTGGCGGCGGCCTCGTCGGGCTTGCCGTCGCCGTTGAAGTCGCCGAGTCCGAAGCTGGTGAACGCCGTGGTCTCCATCTCCGAGGTGATCCACCGGGAGCCGGAGGTACCGGTGCGGCTGAACGGTCCCGTGAAGTGTGCGGCCCCGAGCTTGCGGCCCGCCGCCACCACCTCGGTCCGGTCACCGGGCCCGAGGCTGAGCGCGGCGAGGTCGCTGCCGTAGGCCGCCCCTTCCGCCCACCCCGCACCCGGCATGAACGGGATCGGCAGTTCGGTGGCGCTCGCCAGACCGCCCTTGCTGCCCCACAGGACCGTGAGCAGCCCGGTGTCCTTGCCTCGGGCCGTGTCCTCGTACGGCGCCGCCACCACCAGGTCGGCATAGCCGTCCCGGTTCAGGTCGGCCGTGGCGGTGGCACCGCCGAAGCGGTCGTAGGCCTCGGGGGAGCTGGGCACCCCGGCCGAGTTCTGCGTGAAGGTCTTGCGCCGCGTCGGCGACAGACCGGTCGACGAGCCGTACAGCACGACGACGGCTCCGGCGGCCTCCTTGCCCGCCACGGCGGCGCCCGGCGCGGGCAGGACGGCGTCCCCGTAGCCGTCGCCGTTGAAGTCACCCGGGACGGCGCCGTCCACGGCACCGGCCGGGGCCGCCGAGAGCAGCGTCGCGCTCAGCAGCGCGGAGAGCACGACGGCGGCGCTTCGCCAACCGCCCGTGCGTATAAGGCTTCTCGTAGTCATGCGCGTCATGTGCGTCATGTGCGTCCCCTCAACCCCAGGCGCACCTTTTGTGCGCCGACGTCACGCGCGGGATGGTAAAGGCGCCCGGTGACCAGCAGTCAACGGGCGCCTTAAGGGAGTGAGTGGCCGCAACTCGCCTGCTACGAAAGGGACTTGTAGCCGCTCCACCCGCTCGCGATCTTCACCCGCGAGCCGAACGACCCCTTGCCGTCCCCGCTGTTGCGCCACGCGTTGCCGCTGGTGTCGCGGGAGACCAGGTCCGGTCGGCCGTCGTCGGTGATGTCGCCGATGCCGACGACGACGTTGTAGTTGCCGCCCCAGTTGGCGAACACCTTCACGCGGGCGGCGAAGGTGCCGTCGCCCTTGCCGTCGTAACGCCAGAGGGTGTTCGCCGTGTCCTGGGCGAGGAGGTCGGGCCGGCCGTCGCCGGTGATGTCGCCGACGCCGACGATCTTCTTGTAGCCCTTCCAGTTGTCGTAGAGCTTCACACGGGCGGCGAGCTTGCCGGTGCTGGTGCCCTTGTAGAGGTAGACCGTGCCGGTGGACGCCTGGCGCGCGATCAGGTCCGGGCGGCCGTCACCGCTCACGTCGCCGGGCGAGGTGAGCGCGTTGTACTGCGTCCAGCCGCTGGTCGCGAGCGTGGTGTACGACGTCGACGGCTTGACCGCCGCGCCGCAGCCCGGCTTGTACAGGCGCAGGGCGCCGCTGCTGTAGCGGACCAGGAGGTCGTTGCAGCGGTCGCCGCTCAGGTCGCCGAAGGGGACGGCCGTGACGGTCGTGGGCCAGCCGGTGCCCGTGGTCTTCTCGCCGACCTTGCCCGTGCCGGTGCCCGCGTGGAAGGTGAGGCCGCCGGAGGAGTTGAGGGTGAGCAGGTCGCCGCGGCCGTCCGGGCCGTCGGGGCTGTCGAAGTCGTGGCGTACGGGCGCTCCCCGGGTGAGGAAGGCCTCGCCGGTGGTGACCGTGACGGGGGCGGAGGTGCCGAGGCCGGTCGCCTTGAGGGTCCAGGTCAACCAGCCGTTGGGGAAGTAACTCCCGCTCGACGCCTTGCCGTTCCAGGTCGCCGACAGCACCGCCGAGGACGCGCCGCCGGTGAGGGTGCGCGTCGCCTTGCCGTTCGCGCCGCTCTGGACCGAGGTGAAGGTCAGCGACCAGGAGGTGACCGGGCGGGACGCCAGCCACTGGCCGGTGAACGGCGCCGCCGGGTCCACGTAGCTGGCGGCCTCCGAGGCGAAGGCCGTCACCGCGGACGGGGTGACGCCGGTGGTGGCGACGTGCGTCTGCTCGAGCCTGTCGAACCACGCGACCAGGCCCGTGTACTCGTCGACCGTCCAGCGGTAGCGGCGGTCGACCGCCAGCCCGCTGTCGGGCAGACCGGAGGCGATCACGCGGGTGGCGCCGGTGGCCGCCTCGGTCAGGACCAGCCGGTCGGCGTCGTGGTCGTGGCGGACGGTGAAGCCGTCGCCGAGGAGCACGTCACCGGGGGTGACGGCCACGGACGTACGCGCCTTGGTGTCGTACACCCCGGCCGAGCCCGTCCCACACGCCCAGTACACCCAGCGGCCCGCCGCCTGCAGCTCGCTCGGTACGCAGCCGAGGCCGGGGACGGTCACCGTGGCGAGGGTCTTGTCCGTGGCGAGGCTGTACGAGGTGAGCTGGCCGGCCGTGGAGGTGGCGCTCCACAGGGTCGAGCCGTTCAGGGCGGCGGTGCGGACGGAGCGCTTCAGCTTCTGGCCCTGGCCGAACTCGCCGATGTACTGCATCGGGGCGGAGCCGCCGGAGTCGTAGACGGCGTAGTCGTCGGAGACGTCGACGATCGAGCCGCCCTCGGTGTGGAACTCCAGCGGGACGTAGCCGATGTTGACCAGCCGGTCCGCGTTCTCCAGACCGCTGCCGCCCTCGTCGCTGTCGTAGTACGTGTCGAGGTAGACGTCCCGGGAGTCGGTGCCGTCGAAGTTGCCCCACAGGGCCGAGCACGTGGTGTTCGCGTACGGGCACTTCGGGCTGATCGAAGAGGACTCCGTGATCGCGGACGCCGTCAGCTCGGTGCCGCCGTTCGTGGTGAGCGTGCGCAGGGACGTGGTGTCGCTGTTGGCGTTACTGGGGTTGTCCTCCACGACGCGCAGACTGCCGCGGCTGAGGGCGATGCCGGTCTTCTTGTTCTCGTACGGCGCGATCTTGGTCAGCCTCTTCACCTGCGGGGTGCCGTCGGATCCGAGGCTCACCCGCTGCACCCACCAGTCGGCCGTGGTGGTGCCGCCGGTGACGACGGCGCCGCCGTCGGGGGTGGCCAGCGGGATGCCGTACGCGGCGGTCAGCAGGGTCTTCGTGGTGCCGTCGGTCAGGGAGACGGCCTTGACGCCGGGGGCGTTGGTGAAGACCGCCCAGTCGCCGACGAGGACGGGGACGGGGTCGGGAGAGATGTTGTTCTCCGTGCCGGCCACCGGGACCGTCTCCTCGGCCGTGAGGTCGGCCCGCGGCTTGAGGTGCAGACCGGCGGCCTCGGTGTACCAGCCGACCCGGTCGGCGGTCAGGACCAGCCGCGGCAGGGTGTCCGCGCCCGTGAAGACCGGCCTGAACTCGGCGGTGGCGAAGTCCAGATAGCCGACGGTGTACGTCGGCGCGGAGCCGCTCCCGTCGGAGACCGGGTAGGAGAGCAGCGCGCCGTCCTTGTCGCCGGTGCGCGGGGACGAGCCGAAGCCACCCGACCAGGCCTGGTCGGCCGGCCAGCCGGTCACCGCGCGGTCGCGCTGCTCGCCGTCGACGATGTCGGTGAGTTCCAGCCAGGTGCCGTCCACGCCGTGACCGTCGATGACGGCGTCCCGGTCGGCCGACACGAGCGTCGTGCCGTAGGTACCGGCGTAGTCCCTGTCGTTCAGGTCGACGGTCGTGAGCCCGTTCCCGCCGGGCGTCCACAGCGAGATCGGATAGTGGGAGTAGTAGTGGGGCAGCGCCACGGTGTCGGCGCCTTGACCGAACGTGCCGGACCGACAGGGCTCGGAGATCTCGTAGCAGTTTCGGCTGTTGGTCGGTTCATAGACCCCGCTCGGGCCCTGGACGGTGACGGTGCTGCCGTCGTCGTAGTCCGTCCACAGCAGCCCGGGGACCGAGGCCTGCCGGTGCAGGAACCCGGTCTCGCCCGCGGCGAGCAGCTGCTCGGTGCGCCGGGTCTCGGTGCGCGGGTCGTCCAGGACGATCTCGGTCGTACCGGCCGCCGCGGTGGCGGCCTGCGCGGCGCCGCCGCCGTCCTCGGACGCGGCGAACAAGGTGATGGATCCGGCCGCCACGGCGACCGCGAGCGCGGAGACGACAGCGGCCCGACCGCCCCGTCTCAGGGCGTGTCTGCCCACGTGAGGTTCCCTCCCCTACGAGGGCCCCTGCCCTCGCACAAGTGGCCGGATCCTATCTCAGGGCCCCGTCAACCCGGCACCGGCGGCGGATCGTTGCTTCATCCCCGCGCGGGTGACGGAGGGCGAGGTCGCGGGAGGAAAACCGCAATGATCGCTCTGTCCAACCGGACGATTCGCTTCCTTTCTGACAAGGAGATGGTCGCCATGCGGCGCACCGCCACCGTCCTGCTCGGAACCCTCGCCCTCGCCGGCGCCATGGCCCCGGCCGCCCACGCCGTTCCGGACCCGGTCGCTACCGTCACCTGTATCGCCGAGACCCCGGCCGGCGTGACGGGGCTCGTCGACCCCGCCGCGCTCCTCGACCCGGCCGGCCTGCTGGACCCGGCCGGCGCCCCGGGCGTCGGCTGCCTGGCTCCCTGAGCAGGACGCCCGCCCGTAGAACGACGTGTGCGGCCGCCCTCCCCGACAGGAGGGCGGCCGCACACGTGTGAACGGGCTACTTCGCCACGAACTGCGTCAGGATCGCCTGCACCTCGTAGATGTCGACGCCCTTGGTGAACGTCTTCTGTATCGGCGTCGCCGAACCCGAGAGCCAGATCTTCAGCTCGGCGTCCAGATCGAAGGTGCCGGCCGTCTCCACCGCGAAGTGCGTGATGCTGCGGTAGGGGATGGAGTGGTACTCCACCTTCTTGCCGGTGATGCCCTGCTTGTCGACCAGGATCAGACGGCGGTCGGTGAACAGGATGGTGTCGCGTATCAGCAGGTACGCGGCGTGCACCTGCTCACCGTGGCCCAGCAGGCGCGCGTAGTCCTGCTGCGCCTGCCCCTGGTCGATGGTGTGCGCGTTTCCGAACAGTGCCATGAATGGATCCCCCCACTTGATGGCGTCTCGCTGGCTTGCGTGATCTTCGCCATGTATAGCGCCTCGAGGGTGTCCGGGCATAGGGGGGTAAACGATCAGGTGTCGTGAACGGTCAGGTGTCGTACGTACCGTCCCAGGGTGCCCCGAACCCCAGGTGGTCGGGGTAGAGCTCGGCCCAGGGTTCGCCCTCGTCCTCTCCCGTCAGCAGACCGAACAGCACGCTGTCCACGGTGAGTTGGAAGGGACGTATCGCGATGTCCGTGTACGTGCGCCGGGGGAGGCTGCGCAGCAAGGTCGCGAGGTGGGCGCGGGCGCGGGCGAGGACGGAGTCCGGGCCGTGCGGGGCGCGCTGCTGCTCGGCCCAGGTGCCGGCGCACCAGATCTCCGAGTCGCGGTACCTGCCGTCGGCGTCGAAGGTGTGCAGGACCGAGTAGAGGCGTTTGTGGTCCTCCCAGCCGGCCTCGAGCTCGAACCCCTTGGGGAAGGCGTACGTGACGGACCCTATGAACTGTCCGTCCGCGTAACGGCCGATCGCCTCGGTACGGCCGTGCGGCTCGTAGGCGATCGGAATGACCTCTGGGACTGCCATGGCGGAAACCTTACGGTCGTCGCGGGGGGCATGGTGGGGGTGGGGGGCGATCGATGCCAAGCGGATGGGCAACATCCGCGTGATGTCCCCAACTTGAGCACTGATCGGCCAAAAGATTCACCTGCTTCTGGCAAGGAAGCCCCAACATTCATGCCGGGTGCGAATCGCCTCGTGTGTCCGTGGAGCGGAGCGTCGCCGCCTCTGCCCTCTGTCACTGGTTGGAGTGAACGCCGAGTGAATTGCGGTTGTGTGTGCGGCTGCCGAACCCATGAAGCTGGTGGTACAGGTGAAGCTGCTGCCGACGCCCGAGCAGGCGCTGGCACTGGAGGCGACCCTGCGTGCCTGCAATCGGGCGGCCACCTATGCCTCGCAGGTTGCCTTCGCCAGAGGCCTCAAAGACCGCAACGGCCTGCAGAAGGCGTTGTACGCGGATCTGAAGGCGACGTTCGGGCTGTCGGCACAGCCGGTGGTACGGGCGGTGAAGAAGGTCGTCGACGCCTACGCCACCCTGAAAGCCAGTTTGCAGGCCGGGAGTCTGGGCTCACCCGCCTCGAAGCGGTACCGCAGGGCGGTCGGTACCCCGATCGCCTTCCGACCGGATGCCGCGCAGCCGTTCGACGACCGTTGCTTGTCCTGGCAGTACGACGCCCGCACAGTGTCGATCTGGACTGTGGACAGGCGGATGAAGGGCATCCGGTTCGCCTGCTCGCCCGACCAGCTCAAGACGCTCGTAGCGCACCGTAGAGGTGAGAGCGACCTCGTCCAGCGCGGCACGAAGTGGTTCCTGATCGCCACCTGCGACATTCCCGAGCCCGAGGTGTTCGAGCCAGCCGACTGGATCGGAGTGGATCGGGGCATCGTGAACCTCGCCACGACGTCCGACGGCATCAACTATCAGGGGCGACGCCTGGGCCGCTATCGGCGCTGGCAGGCCCGTAAACGCGCCGAACTCCAGCAGAAGCAGACCCGCTCGGCCACTCGCCGTCTCGCGCGCCGTGCGCAGAAGGAGAAGCACCATGCCACGCACGTGAACCACCGGATCAGTAGGGAGATCGTGTTCGTCGCGCAACGCACCGGTCGTGGGATTGCAGTCGAAGCTCTCGGCGGCATCCGCGAGCGGGTACGGCTTCGCCGCGACCAGCGGGGCACGCTCTCTTCCTGGCCCTTCCACCAGCTTGGCCAACATCTCGCTTACAAAGCCAAGCGGGCCGGGGTGCCATTCCTTGAGGTGGACGCGCGCCATACCTCGCAGCGATGCCCGCGCTGCGGACACACCGAGCGGGCCAACCGGCCTACCCGGGACCATTTCCGCTGTCGTCGGTGCGGCCTCGTTGGGCCGGCCGATGTCGTCGCCGGGGTGAACGTGCGCGACCGCGCACGCTCGGCGTGGGTGCTTGTCACCGCACCCGCACCCTCTCCCTGAACCTGCGAGTGGGTGGATGCGACCCGTGACCGTCCTGTCGCAGGGGGGCAGTCGGGAGCGCGACGAGGTGTGAGCGACCGAGAGCACAAGCTCGGCCGTTCACGGCCGAGAAGGTGACGGCAACCTTTCAGATCTCCGTGACCACAGACGGGTCGGAAGCCCGCTCACGCGGGCTCGCTCGCGGATCGCTGCCACACGATCAGCTGTCACACTTCCGCGGCGCCCGGCGTCAGTGCGGTACCTACCGCTTCTGACCAGGGGAGTTCCTCATGCGGACCGCACACGTCGTCGTCACCGTCGCAGCCGCCCTGATGTCCGGTTTCTCCGGCGCCGTCCTGCTCCTGCGCGCCCAGTGGATCGTGCGGGCGCTCACCGACTACTCGGTGCCCAGGTCGTGGTGGACGTGGCTCGGGCTGGCCAAGGCCGCCGGGGCCGTGGGGCTGGTGGTGGGGCTGTTCGTGCCGGTGATCGGGGTGCTGGCGGGGGTCGGGCTGGTGCTGTACTTCCTCGGGGCCGCGGTGACGGTGGCGCGGGCACGGTGGTACTCGCACATCGCGTTCCCGCTGGTGTACGCCGCTCCGGTGGCCGGCGCGCTGGCACTCGCGTACGCGAGCTGACCGGCGGAAGCGAACGGGCCCGGAAACCAGCTGGTGAGGCGGGTTCCGGGCCCGTTCGGCCTGTCTCGTTTCGTGCCTACTCGCCGCCGAAGCGCTCCTTGTACGTCACCAGGTCCTCGTCCGTGAGCTTCGCGAAGAGGACCGGCGGGACGGTGAAGGGGGTGCCGACGGGGACGGCCGTGAGGGACCTGGCCTCGTCCGGGGTGACCCAGGTCGCCGTGTCGTCCGTCAGGGCGAAGGCCTGGCGCATGGCTGCCGAGCTCGTCGGGATGAAGGGCTCCGAGACCACCGCGTAGAGGTGGATCAGGTTCATCGCGGTGCGCAGGGTGAGGGCGGCGCCGTCCTTGTCGGTCTTGATCTCCAGCCAGGGGGCCTTCTCCTCCAGGTAGGAGTTGCCGGCCGACCACAGGGCGCGCAGGGCCGCCGCCGCCTTGCGGAACTGGAGGGTCTCCATGTGGTTCTCGTACTCGGCGAGCAGCTCGGCGATCTGCTCGCCCAGCTTCGCCTCCGCCTCGCCGGGCTCGCCGCCCGCCGGGACCTCCTCGCCGAAGCGCTTCTTGGAGAAGGACAGCACGCGGTTGACGAAGTTGCCGAGGGTGTCGGCGAGGTCCTTGTTCACCGTCGCCGTGAAGTGCTCCCAGGTGAAGGACGCGTCGTCCGACTCGGGGGCGTTGGCGATCAGGAAGTAGCGCCAGTAGTCGGCGGGGAGGATCTCCAGGGCCTGGTCGGTGAAGACGCCGCGCTTCTGGGACGTGGAGAACTTGCCGCCGTAGTACGTCAGCCAGTTGAAGGCCTTGACGAAGTCGACCTTCTTCCAGGGCTCGCGGATGCCGAGTTCCGTGGCCGGGAACATCACCGTGTGGAACGGGACGTTGTCCTTCGCCATGAACTGCGTGTAGCGGACGTCGGTGTCGACGTCGTACCACCACGACTTCCAGTCGCGGTTCTCCGGGTCCAGATCGGACCACTCCTTCGTCGCGCCGAGGTACTCGATCGGGGCGTCGAACCAGACGTAGAAGACCTTGCCCTCGGCCGCCAGCTCCGGCCAGGTGTCCGCGGGGACCGGGACGCCCCAGTCCAGGTCACGGGTGATCGCGCGGTCGTGCAGGCCCTCGGTCAGCCACTTGTGGGCGATCGAGGAGGCCAGGTGCGGCCAGACGCCGTCGTGGCGGGCGACCCACTCCATGACCTCGCTCTGCAGCTTGGACTGGAGGAGGAAGAGGTGCTTGGTCTCGCGGACCTCCAGGTCCGTGGAGCCGGAGATCGCCGAGCGCGGGTCGATCAGGTCGGTCGGGTCGAGTACGCGGGTGCAGTTCTCGCACTGGTCGCCGCGGGCCTTGTCGTAGCCGCAGTGGGGGCAGGTGCCCTCGACGTAGCGGTCCGGGAGGAAGCGGCCGTCGGTGGGGCTGTACACCTGGCGGATGGCGCGCTCTTCGATGAAGCCGTTCTCGTGCAGCTTGCGGGCGAAGTGCTGGGTGATCTCGACGTTCTGGGAGCTGGAGCTGCGGCCGAAGTAGTCGAAGGCCAGCGCGAAGCCGTCGTAGACCGCCTTCTGGGCGTCGTGCGCCTGCGCGCAGAAGTCCGCCACGGGGATGCCCTGCTCCTTCGCGGCCAGCTCGGCCGGGGTGCCGTGCTCGTCCGTGGCGCAGATGTAGAGGACGTCGTGGCCGCGCTGGCGGAGGTACCGGGAGTACACGTCCGCCGGGAGCATGGACCCCACCATGTTGCCCAGGTGCTTGATTCCGTTGATGTACGGAAGGGCGCTGGTGATGAGGTGTCGAGCCATCGGGGGATGCTCCCAGGTCGGTTCTGCTGCTGGTTTTGCGAACCTTGAAATCGTAGCCGACATGGGTGGGCCGCCCGCTTCCCGTTTTGAGGGGTGGGAAGGGGGCGGCCGGGGTGGGCGACCGGGGGCGACCGGAGGTGGGAGCTACGGGCGCCAGTTCGCCAGGATGCCCTCGTAGACCTGCTGGTCGGTCAGCTCCAGGGGGGTCTCGCCGGCCAGGAAGTGGGCCGTGTTGTCCGTCTTGAGCTTGCGGAGGTAGTCGAAGGCCTTCTGCTCGGGGTCGCCGAAGGCGACGAAGGAGAAGAACACGGAGGGGTGGTTCTTCGCGGCCTCGGTGAGGGCGTGGGTGGCGGGGGTCTTGGCGTCGGGGGCGCCGTCGGTCTGGAAGATCACCAGGGCGGGGGTGTCGGGGGCGGTCTTCTGGTGGTGGGTGACCACCTCGTCGACGGCTACGTGGTAGCTGGTGCGGCCCATGCGGCCGAGGGCGGCGTGGAGCTCGTCGATCTTGGTCTCGTGGTCGGTGAGGGTGAGTTCGCCGGTGCCGTCGAGTTCGGTGGAGAAGAAGACGACGTGGACCGTGGCCTCGGGGTCGAGGTGGGCGGCGAGGGCGAGGGTCTGGTCGCCGAGGGCCTGGGCGGAGCCGTCCTTGTAGTACGGGCGCATGCTCGCGGAGCGGTCGAGGACGAGGTAGACCTTGGCGTTGGTGCCGGTGAGGTCGTGCTTCTTGAGGGCGGTGGCGGCGGCGCGGTGGGCTGTGCGGAGGGTTCGGGGGATCTTGGGTGCGGTGTCGACTGCCTCGGGCTCGGCCTCTTCCTCGGCTTCGCCTTCGGGCTCCGGGTTCCCACCCGCACCACCCGTGCTGCTTTCGTCGTCGGCTGTGAGTGGCCCTTGCGGGGCTGCCTCGCCGTCGGCGGCCGCGGGGGTGTCTGTGGCAGGGGTGGCCTCGGCTTCGCCTTCGGCCTCCGGGTTCCCACCCGCACCACCCGTGCTGCTTTCGTCGTCGGCTGCGAGTGGCCCCTGTGGGGCGTCCTCGCCGTCGGCGGCTGCGGGCTCGTCGTGCGTCTCCGCGGCGGCCGGTTCGGGGGTGACCTCGGCGACCGGCTCCGGCTCGGGTGCCGCTTCCTCGGCCGCGGCGACCGGGGCCGGCTCATCGACGACCGGCTCGGGCTCTGCGGCGACCGGGGTCTCCGCGACCGGCTCGGCGGCAGCCGGTTCCTCGGCAGCCGGCTCCTCTACGACCGGCTCCTCAGCCACCGGCGTCTCGGCGACGGCCTCCTCGGCGGTCGGCTCCTCGGCGACCGGAGTCTCGGCAGCTGCCTCCTCGGCGACCGGAGTCTCGGTCACGGCCTCCTCGGCCACCGCCGTCTCAGCCGCAGCCTCCTCAGCCACCGGAGTCTCCGCGACGGCCTCCTCAGCCACCGTCGCCTCAGCCGCAGCCTCCTCGGCAACCGCCGTCTCAGCAGCCGCCTCCTCAGCCGCAGCCGCCCCTTCCGGCGCCGCCTCCCCCTCCGCCACCGTCTCCACCGGCTTCGCCGGCTTCGGCACCGTGACGTTGTTGAAGGCGGCCGAGACCAGCTCGTGCTCGTCCTTCGACGTTCCCTCTGCCGGCTCCGCTGTCGCCTCTGCCCGCTTCGGCGTCTCCGGCGTCTCCGGTCCCTCCGGTGCGGTCGGCTCGGCGACGCGCGGTTCCGGTACCTGGGCGGTAGCCGTCGGCTGGGGTTCGGGGGACGGGGACGGGACCGTCGGCTGCGGTTCCGGCGAAGGAGTCGCACCCTCTGCTTCGGCGGTACGCCCCTTGCGTGACCGGCCGAACGCGTTCCGCAGGAGAGTGAGAATGCCCATGTGCGCAACCCTTCGCGTGAGTTGATGCCCGTAGATCCCTGGCCAGGACGGACACGTAAGGTTAGCGGCCCCGGATGGCGATCTTGGGGAGGGGCTGCCACAAGGGGTCCAGGTACGTCAAGGGCTGCATCGAGTCGAGTCGGGGCGTGGGCCCAACTGCCGTACATCTACCTCTGGTTCACCCTCCGTTCACCCGGTCGCCCCGCTCCCGCACAAACGTGCCCCTACCGTCCCCCACGCTGCACTCAAGGGGAAGCAAGGGGAGAACAAAACACCATGCGCATTCCGTTGCCGATCATCAAAACGAACAGTGACTCGCATCACGCCAACCGGTCTGCCCTGACCTGCCGGTTCCGGTGTGGTGACGCCTGTTTCCACGAGGTGCCGAATACCACCACGAACCCGTACGTAGGTGACGTCATCGCCGACGCCATCAGCCGTCGTACGACGCTGCGCGCCGCCGCCGTCGTCAGCGCGGCCGCCGCCGTGGGCGCCACCGCCACCGTCGCCGCGCCGCAGGCCGACGCCGCCGAGGCCGCCGACGCCGCCGCCGTGACCGAGAAGACCGGCGGCACCTTCTCGCGCGGTGCCCGCGGCCTGCGCTTCAGCCCCGTCGCGCCGAACACCGCCGACACCGTGACCATCCCGGACGGCTACGCGCAGAACATCGTCATCCGCTGGGGCGAGCCCATCCTGCGCGGTGCGCCGGCCTTCGACCCGGAGAACCAGACCGGCGAGTCGCAGTCCAAGCAGTTCGGCTACAACAACGACTTCCTCGCGCTGCTCCCGCTGCCCGGCGAGCGGGGCCGGCAGATACTCGTCGCCAACCACGAGTACACGGACGAAGTGCTCATGTTCCGTGGCTACGACGCCGCCAACCCGACGAAGCAGCAGGTCGAGGTCGCCTGGGCCGCGCACGGGCTCTCCGCCGTCGTCGTCGAGGGCGACCGGCGCAGCGGGAAGCTCACCGCCGTGCCGCGCCACCCGCTCAACCGGCGCGTCACCGCCACCACCGAGTTCAAGGTCACCGGCCCCGCCGCCGGCTCCGACCTGCTGAAGACCTCCGCCGACCCGACCGGCACCAAGGTCCTCGGTACGCTCAACAACTGCTCCGGCGGTGTCACGCCCTGGGGCACCACGCTGCACGGCGAGGAGAACTTCAACCAGTACTTCGCCAACGCCACCCGCGCGACCGACAAGCGGTACGGGCTCGGAACCGGTGCGACCGAGCGCAAGTGGGAGCGGTTCGACAAGCGGTTCGACGTCGCGCAGGAGCCGAACGAGCCGCACCGCTTCGGGTACGTCGTCGAGCTCGACCCGTACGACCCGACCGCCGCGCCGCGCAAGCACACCGCGATCGGCCGTTTCAAGCACGAGGGCGCGACCGTGCGGCTGACCGAGGACGGGCGGCCCGTCGTCTACTCCGGTGACGACGAGCGCTTCGACTACTTCTACAAGTTCGTCAGCAGCAAGCGGATGAAGAAGGGCACGTCCCGGGCCGTGCGCGAGCACAACCTCTCGCTGCTCGACGAGGGGACCCTGTACGTCGCCAAGCTCACCGGTGACTCCCCCGCCATCGAGATCGACGGCACCGGCAAGCTGCCGGCCGACGGTGAGTTCGACGGCAGCGGCGAGTGGATCCCGCTGGCCACCGCCACCGCCGACGGTGCCGAGTCGCACGTCGAGGGGATGACGGCCGAGGAGGTCTTCGTCTTCACCCGTCTCGCCGGTGACAAGGTGGGCGCCACGAAGATGGACCGGCCCGAGGACATCGAGCCGAACCCGCACACCGGCAAGGTGTACGTCGCGCTCACCAACAACTCCAATCGCGGCAAGACCGGCTTCGCCGCCGCCGACGAGGCCAACCCGCGCAACAGCAACAAGCACGGCCAGGTCCTGGAGCTGACCGAGCGCTGGAACCGCGCCGACAGCAAGAAGTTCGCCTGGTCGCTGTTCCTGGTCGCCGGTGACCCGAACGACCCGGCCACCTACTTCGCCGGGTTCCCGAAGGACGACGTCTCCCCGATCTCCTGCCCGGACAACGTCGCCTTCGACTCGTACGGCAACCTGTGGATCTCCACCGACGGCAACCAGCTCGGCTTCCACGACGGCCTCTTCGGCGTCGCCACGCGCGGTGACAAGCGTGGTGAGCTCAAGCAGTTCCTGACGATGCCGATCGGCGCGGAGACCTGCGGCCCGGTCATCCAGGACCGCCGCGTCCTGGTCGCCGTGCAGCACCCGGGCGAGGTCGACGGCGCCTCCGTCGAGAAGCCCGCGAGCGCCTGGCCCGACGGTGCCGGCACGTTCGTCCGCCCGGCGGTCGTGGCCGTCTGGCGCGAGGACGGCTGCAACATCGGCGTCTGATCGACAAGGGCGGCAACAGATGCCGTTACGGGAGTGCTGGGACCGGCGGCTGCCGCTCACCGTCGCGTTCCAGCCACTCCCGGTACGCCGGCGCCTGCCGTGCCGCCTCCCAGTACGCCTCCTCGAGGGCGGGGTAGACACCGTCCAGGTCCGTCTCCGTACGGGCCGCGAGGAGCAGGCGTACGCCGAGGGGGTCGCCGTGCAGGCGCCGTACCGCCATCGTGGGGCTGTCGGCGTGGGTCGGCTGGCAGATGGCCACCACCTCGCCGGTGGCGACGAGGGCGTCCGCCGTGTAGTAGTCGCCGTGCAGGACATGGGGGTTGACGCCGGCCGCGCGGAACATCCGCTGCACGGCGTCCCACTCGCCGTCGACCGTCGGGTCGACCATCCAGCGGTCTTCGGCCAGGTCGGGGAGGGTGACCTCCGACTTCGCCGTGGCCGGGTGGTCGGTGGGCAGGGACACGAACTGCGGTTCGCGTTCCATCAACACGCGTAGGCGCAGCTCCGGCGGGAACCGTAGCGGGCAGCCCTCCACCTCGTGCACGAAGGCCACGTCCAGCTGGCCGTCGGCGACCATGCGCAGCAGGGCGTTCGGGGAGACGTTCATATGGAGGGTCGGGTCCTGGCCGTGGCCGCGCAGCCGGCGCAGCCAGCCCGCCAGGGCCTTGCTGGCCGTCGAGCCGACGCGCAGCTCCGGGCCGCCCGTCGCGGCCGCCCGCGCCTCGGCGACCAGGGCACGCATGTCGGCCACCAGCGGACGGGCCCGGCTGAGGACGAGGCGGCCCAGCGGGGTGGGGCGGCAGCCGGATCTCGCGCGCAGGAACAGGGCGCCGCCGAGCTCCTGCTCGATCCGCCGCAGTTGCGTGCTCAACGATGGCTGAGCGACGCCCAGTTGGCGGGCGGCCCGGTGCAGACTGCCGGTGTCGGCTATGGCGCACAGCGCGCGGAGGTGTCTGACCTCAAGGTCCATGCCCTCGGAGACTAAAGCGGAATCAAAGCTTTCACCAGCCGTACAAATCCCCCCGGATGCCTGTCAATTGGGCCCCCGATAGGGCCGCGCTATCACCGGTTGCCATCATCACAGCCGCCCCACAGACGCCGACACTCGCCTTGACGACTCACCCCCCACCTAGGAGTCATCAATGCGTATGTCCATGGCCATGTCCGCACGTACGACCCGTGCGGCGGCGGTCGGTCTCAGTGTCGCGGTACTCGGCCTGGGTACGGCCGTTCCGGCGACGGCGGCGACGGCACCCGTGCACGCCGGCTACGTCGCCAAGTCGGCCGAGTCCGACGCCGGTCGGGCGTTCTTCGAGGCGGTCCTGAAGTCCGTCGCCGAGAAGCGCGCCGAGAACCCGAGCGCCGCGGCCGTCACGGTCGTCTACGACGCCTCCGGCGCGCCCACGTTCAGCGCCCAGATAGCCCGCAGCACCGAGATATGGAACGGCTCGGTGTCCAACGTCAAGCTCCAGGAGGGCTCGAACGCCGACTTCACCTACCGCGAGGGCAACGACTCGCGCGGCTCGTACGCCTCGACGGACGGGCACGGCAACGGGTACATCTTCCTCGACTACCAGCAGAACCAGGAGTACGACTCCACTCGCGTCACCGCGCACGAGACGGGGCACGTTCTCGGTCTGCCGGACCACTACGAGGGGCCGTGCAGTGAGCTGATGTCGGGCGGCGGACCCGGTACGTCCTGCACGAATGCCATCCCGGACTCGAACGAGCGGGCCAAGGTCGAGCAGTTGTGGGCCAACGGGTTCGCTGCGGCGATGGACAAGGCCCTGCACAAGGCCGCCCGCTAGCAAGCCAGAAACGCCGAGTTCCCAGACCCACCCCCCACATGGCGCGGTCGCCCTCCTGCACGGGGCGGCCGCGCCGGCCTTTCAGGGGCGGCTGCCGATCAGCTTTCCTCATGCGGCGACGTGATCGCCCGGGCCGCTGCCACCTCCTGGCGCAGGGGCTCCAGGACGCTGTCCGCCGGGCCCGTCAGGTCCGTGCGGACCGCGTACAGCGTTTCGGCCTCTCTTACGCCCGTCGCCAACTCCCGTAGCTGGAGCGCGACTTGGGTTACCTCGCTCTCGGACGGCGGCGTCGCCCCGTGTCTCACCCGCACCCGTGCCGCCGTCGTCGCGTCCACGATCCGCTCCACCGCCACCACCAGGGGCCACCAGGCCGCCGCCCGGCGTCCGGTCGGTGGGGGTTCGGTCAGGGCGCGTTGGAACTCCGTGCGGATGGCGGAGAGGTTGCGGTAGAGGCGGCGGCGCATGCGGGCGCGGGCCGGTGGGTCGACGGGGTGCGGGCCGAAGGCGCCCTCCACGTAGCGTGCCGTGTCGTCCACCGCGTCCGCGAGCCGGTCGCCGACGCGGGTGTGCCAGCTCTCCGGCCACAGCAGGTACCCGGCGACGAGGGTGATCGCGCAGCCGAGGAGGGAGTCGACGAGGCGGGGCAGCAGCAGTGCGGTGCCCTCGCGGTTCAGGATGTCCGACAGGAGCAGGATCACCGGGGTGATGGCGGCCGTCTGGTAGCCGTACCCGCGGGGCGTGAACGCCGGGATCAGGGGTGCGAGCAGCATCAGCGTCGGTACGTCCGCCCAGCCGCGCGGCACCTGGGCCAGTACCGCCGCCGCGATGACCAGCCCGGCGACCGTGCCCATCGCCCGCAGCAGGGCCCGGGAGAAGACGGAGCCGAAGTCGGGCTTGAGGACGAAGGTGATGGTCAGGGCGACCCAGTAGGAGCGGGGGACGGGGATGAGGGACACCAGGGCCTGGGCCAGTCCGATGCACAGGGCCAGGCGCAGGCCGTAGCGCCAGGAGGCGGCGGAGAGCGTCACGTTGCGCAGTGCGCGGGCGGTGCGGATGCTCAGGGCGGCGGGTCGGCCGAGGCGGTCGTCGATGCCGCGGGGGTCCACGTCGGGGGTGGCGACGACCTCGGCGGCATGGCGCAGGGCGTGGTCCACGGCGCGGGCGGCGTCGGTGGTGGGGGCCGGCAGCTTCAGGCCTGTCGGGCCCGTGTAGCCGGTTTCGACGGCTGAGGCGAGGTGCCGTACGGACTGGGGGATCTCGGGCGGGAGCGGGGTGCCGCTGAGGTGGGCGGCGGGGGCGGCCTCCACCACCGGGGTGATGGCGTTCAACTGGGCCAGCAGCCGGGTGAGTTCGGGGCTGCGGCCGTGGTGGCGGGCGCGATGGGCGAGGACGGTGTCGTACGACTGGTTCAGGGACTGGGTGACGGCGTGCCGGGCGTCGTCGTACGCCTGGGTGCTGCCGCCGCCGCAGGCCGTGAGCAGGTCGGCGACCGCCCGGTAGGTGTCCGCGACCGCGCTCCGTTCCGGCACTCCCATCCGCAGCGGCCAGGCGAGCAGTCCGAGGAGGAGGACGAGCAGGCCGCCGCCGGACAGCAGCAGCGGTGCGTGCCACCACTCGCCGGGCAGCGGGAGGCCCGCCCCGACCACGCAGGTCAGCAGCAGCAACAGGCCCGACACGGAGGCGACCGCGCCGATCGTCGAGATCATCCCGGAGACCAGCGCGACGCCGGTGACGGCGGCGACGGCGACCCAGCCGTGCCCGTACACGAGGGCGCCGAGGGTGATGCCGACGGCGCTGAAGAGCTGGGGGACGGCGATGGTGGGGATACGGATGCGGTACGCCGTGGCGGTGTCGCTGATGACGCCGTTGAGGGCGCCCATCGCGGCGAGGGCGCCGTACTCGGGTCGGCCGGTGGCGAGGCCGATGGCCAGGGGCAGGGGGATCGCGATCGCGGCGCGGATCACGGCCGGCCGGTTGACGGGGGCCGGCTGGGCCCGGAGGTTCCGCACCAGCCAGTCGGGGGGTGTGAGGCCGATGGGGAACTCGCGGGGCATGCGGCCCATTATGAGCACCCTCGTTCAGCTCATCGGCGCTGGTGAAGCGTGACGTCGGTGAGAAGCGCGCGGTGGTCGGTGTCGGGCAGGTCGAGGAAGCGGGCGGCGCGGACGGAGAAGTCCGCGGAGAGGAGCACGTGGTCGATCTGTACGCCGAAGGCGGGCATGGTGCGCGCGGGCCAGCTGGGGGTGCGGTCGTGGCCGGCGAGGCGGGTGGCGTCGCGCAGGCCGGTGTCGAGGATGCGGCGGAAGGCGGCGTGGTCCTGGGAGGCGTTGAAGTCGCCGGCGAGGATCAGGGGCGTACGGCTGTCACCGGCGTTCCCGGCGTTCCCGGCGTTCCCGGTGTTCCCGGCGTTCCCGGTGTTCCGGGTGTTCCCGCTGTTCTCGGCGGCGAAGTCGCGCAGCTTGCCCAGTTCCTCGCGCCACAGGTCGGTCCGGCCGGGCAGCGGCGGCATGGGATGTGCGAGCTGCAGCCGTACGGCGTGTCCGCGCACGTCGGCGACGGCGCCGGGCATGGCCATGGTGCCGGGGACGCCGTCGGCGGCGCTGAGCGGGAAGCGGCTGAGGACGACCGAGCCCGCCGAGCCGGCGGACACCTGGGCCGCCCGGTGCGGATAGTCGGTGCCGAGGGCCCGCTTGAGCGTGTCGTCGCAGGTGTACTCGCACTCCTGTACGAACACGAGGTCCGGCTTCTCGCGGCGGACGGCCTCGACCAGGGCGTCGGTCGCGTGCCCGAACTCGACGTTCGAGGTCAGCACCCGGAAGGAGACGAGCGGCGCCCCGCCCGGCTCACCGGTCTTCCCGTACGGCTCGATGAACCACGCCAGCAGCCCGAGCAGGGCGACGGCCCAGACGACGCCGGTCCACCAGCGGGAGAACAGCGCGAGCAGCAGCCCGAACCCGGTGGGCACGAGCAGCCACGGCAGGAAGGCGAGGAGCTGCGGGAAGGGGGTGATGCAGTCGGTGTCGGCGACGCGACAGCCGACGACCGCGCTGACGCCGAGGAACAGCAGGGCAGCCGCAGTCTCCAAGGGCCGGCCTTCCGCTCGCGGGTGGGATGCCCGAATCCTCCCTCAAAGACGGGGGTCGTGGGGTGAAGGTTGCGTGGGCGGGAGGGGTCCCGGTGGTGCGTGCCGATGATGGGGCGCCGGTCACCGAGTGGGACAAGGAGATCCGAGATGACACCTGTGCAGGTCAACTGGCTGACTCTGCTGCTCGCACCGATCGCCGTCGTCGGGCTGGTGGTCGCCCTGGGCGCCAAGCTTTCGTCGTCCAGGAGGGGCGAGCCGATGCCCGGATGGGCCAATGCCGTTCAGGGTGCGGCGATCGCGTTCGTGCTGCTCGTGGCCATCCTGAACTGGCAATGAGCGGTTCGTGGGCGGGGTCGGATCACCCGTCGACCCGGGCCAGAAACGCCCCCAGCGCCTCGTTGAACTCCGCCGGCCGCTCCAGGTTCGGCATGTGCGCGGCCCCGTCGATCACCCGCAGGGTCGAGTCCGGGAGCGCCGCGTGCATCGCCTGCGCGTCGGCGACGGGGGTGTAGGCGTCGTCCGCGCCCACCACGACCAGGGCGGGGACCGTGACGCGGGTCAGCAGGGTGCGGTAGTCGGGGCGTTCGGCGCGGCCGCGCAGGGCCGCCGCGGCGCCCTCGGGCGGCGTCGCCGTCATCATGCGGTGGACGTGGGCCTTGACCTCGGCGTCCGCGTACGGCGCGACCATCTTCTCCAGCACCTCGTCGGCGTATCCGCGCATGCCCTCGCGCAGCAGCCGGTCCGCCATGGCGCCCCGCGTCCGCCTGCCCTCCGCCGTCTCCGCGGCCGGGAAGGTGTCCGCGAGGACCAGGCCCCGGATGCGGCCGGGGAAGCGGTCGTAGCACTCCATGACGATCTGGCCGCCCATCGACAGGCCCGCCAGCACGAAGGTCTCCACCTTCAGGTCGTCCAGCAGGGCCTCGATGTCCCGGGCGAAGTCGGAGAGAAGCGTGATGCCGGGGACGACCGGGGAGGCGCCGTAGCCGCGCAGGTCGGGGGCGATCACCCGGCGGGCGGCGGAGAACGTCTCGATCTGCGGGGCCCACATCGTGCGGTCGAAGGGGTGGCCGTGGACGAGGACGAGGGGAGTCGACGAAGAATCGATGCCTTTGTCCTCGTATGCGAGGGAAGGTGTCATGTGAACGACCCTAGATCGGCCCAACTCCTCGGTGCAATAAGATCTTTGCCCTCGGTGCAATGTCAGGGGGAGAGCACGTGAACGACTATCGGCGCCTCGCCGACCGCATAGCCGACGACATCACCGCCGGACGGCTCAAGCCCGGCGAACGGCTGCCGCCGCAGCGGGTGTTCGCACGGCGGCGCGGGATCGCCGGGTCGACGGCGGGGCGGGTCTACGCGGAACTCGTGCGGCGCGGGCTGGTCGTCGGCGAGGTCGGCCGCGGCACGTTCGTGCGGGCCGCTCCGGCGGGGTCCGGGCGGGCGCTCGTCGAGGCGGCGACCGCGGGGCCGGTGAACCTGGAGCTCAACTACCCTTCCGTGCCGGGCGAGGCGGAGCTCCTCGCCGCGACCTTCGGCCCGCTGCTGCGCCCCGACGTGCTGGCCGAGGCCCTGCGCCCGGCCGCCGCCACCGGCACACCCGCGGCCCGGAAGGCGGCGGCCGCGCTCCTCGCCACCCCCGGCTGGCGCCCCGCTCCCGCCCAGGTCCTGTTCACCGGCAGCGGCCGTCAGTCCATCGCCGCCACCCTCGCGTCCCTCGTCCGGCCCGGCGGCCGGGTCGGAGCCGAGGCGCTGACGTACCCCGTGGTCAAGGAGATCGCCGCCCGGCTCGGCATCACCCTGGTGCCGCTGGCCACGGACGAGGAGGGACCGCGCCCGGAGTCCGTGGCCGCCGCCCACCGCACGGCCCCGCTGGCCGCGCTCTACCTCCAGCCGACCCTGCACAACCCGACCTCGGTGACGACGAGCCCCGAACGCCGACGCCAACTCGCCCGCACCGCACTCGACTTGGACATCCCCGTCGTCGAGGACCGCATCTGGTCCTTCCTCACGGACGACGACCCCTTCGCCGCGCACGCGCCCGGCCTCACCCATGTCGTCGACAGCCTCTCCAAGCGCGTCGCGCCCGGACTCACGGTCGGTTTCGCCGTCGTGCCCGAGGCACGGGTCGAGGCGGTGGCGGCGGCCGTGCGGTCCGGTGGCTGGAGTGCGGGGCGGTTCGCGGTGGAGGCGGCGGTGCGGTGGATCGGGGACGGGACGGTGCGGCGGCTGGTCGCGGCGAAGCGGGCGGACGCGGCGCACCGGCAGCGGATCGTCGGCGAGGAGCTGCGCGGATTCGCCGTACGGGCCGATCCGCGCACCTGTTTCGCCTGGTGGGAGCTGCCGGCACCGTGGCGCGCGGACACCTTCACGGCCGCCGCGGCCGCGCACGGGATCGCCGTCACCCCCGGCCCCGCCTTCGCCGTCGATGCGAACCGCACCCCGGACGCGGTCAGACTCGGGCTCGCGTCGGCCCCGGAGCCGGATCTGCGGCGGGCGCTGCGGACGCTCGCCGGCGTCGCGCGAGCAGCTCGCTGAGCCGGCAGAGGAGGGCCGCCGTCAGGCCGAGGGCGATCAGCAGCCAGGACACCGTGCGCAGGGTCTGCGTCAGGGCGTCGTAGACCGCGCCGGCGGCCGGGCGGTGGGCCGCCTCGGGCAGGTCGGCCAGCGTGAGTCGGCGGCCGATCGCCACCGCGAGCAGCAGGAACGCGCCGCCGAGGGCCGTGCCCAGCGCGGTCGCCGTGAGGGCGCGGCGGCGGCAGGCGGCGACGGCGATGCCGGTCGTGGCGAGGACGGCGGCCGAGACGGGCAGCCAGAAACCGGCGACTTCGAGCACGTGGTACCCCTTCCTGAGCCGGTCCAGCTCCTGTGCCGGGAGCACCGGGACCTCGGTGTGCTCGACCGGGATGTGCCGCGCCAACGGCACGTGATCCGCGGTGAGTTGGCGTTTGACCTGGGCGGTGACCGGGGCGAGGTCGACGGTGACGGTGCCCTCGCGCCCGCCCTGAAGGGCACTCAGGACGGAGCCGTGCAGCGCCCTGTTGCCCGCGTCCCACGCCGTGCGGAAGGCCTCGGTCCGCGTGAAGGAACGCACCGCGTCGTACACGAAGGGACGCACGGTGCCGCGTTCGTCGCGGATGCCGAGTTCGTGGTCGAGCCGGGGGGCCATCTCGTGCATGATCCCGGCCCCGACGGTGTCCGCGACCGCGCCCTGCACGGCCGGATCCCCGGCGAGCGGCGCCATCGTGGTGACGTAGCGCCCCGTGTCCGCGAGCCCGTACGTCACCCAGGCCGCCAGCGCGCCGAACGGCACGAGGAGGCACGACAGGGCGATCAGCGCTGCCGACAGGGCGTTCCGCAGACGGGTGAGCACGTTCTCAGGCAAGGGGGCCGGGGGGCGGGGCGCCAGTGGTCCGCCTGCATACGGCCGCACGATTCCGCTCTCCCGTGGCTCTGCGATGCCTCTCCGGTGGAGCGTTCACCCGAACGGGTGTCTCATGGATCAGGGGAGCAAGGAGGCGGATCATGCGCACCACCCCGACCCTGCGGATCATGGCCGCGGCTCTGCTCACCGGTGGGGCTCTCGCGGTCGCGGCGGCGGGGACTCCGGCGGTGGCCGTGGACGATCACGACGGCCTGGTCAGGGGCACGGTCGTCTCCCACACCGACCTCAAGGTCAGGGAGGCCCCGACGACCCGGTCGGCCGTGGTCGACCGGCTCGCACCGGGCAGCGAGGTCCGCATCGAGTGCAAGGTGCGCGGTGAGCACATCGGCGGCAACCCGTTCTGGTACTGGCTGGTGGACTCCCATGGCTGGTCGAGCGCCGCCTTCGTGGACACCGGCGGACGCCACGTACCGGACTGCGCCGACCCCGTCCCTGAGTGGAAGGACGGCTCCTGGAGCAACTGGGACCCCTCGTGGAGCGTGTCGGCGTCCGGCTCGTGGAGCTGGAACGTGACCGTGACCGTGGGTGGATGAAGGGGAACGGGTCGGCCCCGGCGCCACCGGCGACCGGGGCCGATCCGTGCGTCCGTGGTCCGTGGCCCGCGTCCGTCACCTGGTACGGCGGCCCTGGGCGTCCTCGTGCGTGTAGTAGCGGTAGAAGAGCACGGCGAAGACGACCGCGCCGATCACGAGCCCCATGACCGCGGACCTGCCGACGGTCTTGTCGGTCTGGCCGTACAGGAACCCGAACGCGCTGCCCGCGAAGGCGGCCCACAGGATCGCGTGCACCTCGCGAATCGTGCGCGAGGCGACCCAGCGCACGGCGACGTACAGCACCATGAACGCTGCCGCGGTGACAAAGCCGAAGAGCAGGTTCCAGCCGGTGATCTCGCCGCCGGAGCGCCGGTTCGCCGCGGCCCAGTAGCCGTAGACGAGCCCGAGGACGACCGGTACGGCCACACTCGCGATGCGGTGTGTCCGCGCACTGAACACATCGGGCAGACCACTCGCCCCGGTCGCCGCCGCCCTTGACGTCCTTCCGCGGGACGCGGGTGCCGCATGAGCCATGAGAGCACTCCTCTCTCTCGTCGCCCCCGCAATCAAGGGCACACCTGGGGCGGTCGGCCGGCAAGTCGGCGGTGCCTGTCAGCCCGTCCGGGCGCCGGCCCCCAGGGACGGTCACGGGAACCCCGGGTACCCGGATGCGGCTGGGCCGACGCCGTGCTTCGCTGAGGCCCATGAGGGCCGTAAGCGACGGTTCAGCCGGCCCGCAGGGCGAAACGCTGCTGCGCGTGCGCGGCCGGAGTGTCGCCTGGGTGCCGCCGCTGCTGCTGCTCGTCGGCATCGTGCTGGTCGACTTCCGGACCAGCAGCGACTTCCGGATCCTGTCCTGGATCGTGCTGGTTCCCGGTATCGCCGCCACGATCTGCGGGGTGTGGGGGACGGCCGTGTACGCGGTGCTCGCCCCCGTCACCTACATCGCCGCGGACGCCACCCTGCCGCACGAGTACCAGGCCGGTACGCCCGACCTCGTCCTCGCCGGCATCGGCGGCGTCCTTGCCACGCTGGCCTGCGTGGTCCGGGTGCGCGAAGAGCGGCGCATGCTGCACATGCAGGACGTCGCCGAGACCATCCGCCGCACCGTGCTGCGCCCGCTGCCCCCGGGCTGGGGCGGCCTCGACCATGCGGCCGTCTATCTGTCCGCCGACAGCGAGGCCAGGGTCGGCGGCGACTTCTACGACATCCAGACCGGCCTGCACGGCACCCGCGTCATCCTCGGCGACGTCCAGGGCAAGGGGCTCGGCGCGGTGGAGGCGGCGGCCGCGCTGCTCGGCACGTTCCGTGAGGCCGCGTACCACGAGGCGGACCTGACGACGGTCGCCGTCTGCCTGGAACTGCGTATGCAGCGGCACATCCGGCTGCGCACCGCGCTCGGCAGGGAGGAGGGCGACCGGTTCGCCACCGCCGTGCTGCTCGGCTTCCCCGACGAGCGGCCGGGTGCGCTGGAGGCCGTCGTCCTCGGCCACGACGCCCCGCTGGTCGTCGGCCCCGACGGCGTACGGCCCCTGCCGCCGGGCAACGGTCTCCCCCTCGGCTACGGCGAACTCGACCCCGCCGACGGTCCGCCGCCCCTGCTGCGCGTGCCCCTCGCGCCCGGCGAGACGCTGCTGCTGACCACGGACGGCGTGACCGAGGCCCGGGACCATGACGGGGCCTTCTACCCGCTCGCCGCCGAGGTCACCGAGGCCGTCGCCGCCGACCCTGGCCTCGCGCGGCCCGCGCGGCTGGTCGCCTTCGTCCGGGAGCGGACGCTGCTGCACTGCGACGGGCATCTGGCCGACGACACGACGGTGTTCGCGGTGCGGAGGAGAACCGGTATGGGGCGAGCAGCTGTTGAGTAGTCACTGCCCGCGCTGCGTAAGGAGTTCAACCGGGTCAAGACCGCCGACCCGAGGTTCGCGGGCTGGTGGCAGGAGAATTCGAAGGAGGCTTACAACACCGGGCTGTCGAACGCGGCTGCCGCATTCGACAACTACGCCAAGTCCAAGCAGGGCAAACGCTAAGGGGGCCGGGTGGGTGTCCCGCGCCGCAAGCTGAAGCGGAAAGCCCGTCTGGCCTGCCGGTTCACCACCGGTACGATCCGTATCGAACCGGACGGCCGGCATGTCACTCTGCCCCGGCTGGGCACGATCCGCACCCACGAACCCACCAGCAAGCTCCTGGCCCGGATCAGGGCCGGCGCGGCGCGCATCCTGTCCGCGGCCGTCCGGCACGAACGCGGGCGCTGGTTTGTCTCCCTCCAGGTGGAGACCACTCGGGAGATCACCCGCGTCGACCGCCCAGATGTGGCGGTCGGGATCGATCTTGGAGTCAAGCACCTGGCGGTCCTGGCCGACAGTTCCGGCGAGATACGTTACGAGCCCAACCCGAAGCGCTTGGACGGTGCCCTCAAGCTGCTGCGGTTCCACTCCCGCCGCGCCTCCCGGCGGCAGGGTCCGGACCGTAAGACCGGACAGAAACCCTCGACGCGGTGGGAGAAAGCCAACTGCGAGCGCAACAAGATCCACCACCGGGTGGCGAACCTACGTACCGACTCGCTGCACAAGCTCACCACCCGCGTGCGTGCTGAGTACGGCACCGTCGTGGTGGAAGACCTCAACGTTGCCGGAATGCTCCGCAACAAGCGGCTCGCCCGCCGCGTGGCCGATGCCGGGTTCGGGGAGATCCGGCGTCAGCTCACCTACAAGGGCCGGCGTTACGCCTGCCCCACGATCGTGGCCAACCGCTGGTACGCAAGCTCAAAGACCTGCTCGAACTGCGGCGCAACGAAAGCCAAGCTGCCGCTGCATGCCCGAGTCTTCACATGCGATGCCTGCGGCCTGGTCCTGGACCGGGACGAGAACGCAGCCCGCAACCTGGTCGCCCTCGCGGCGGCCTGCATCACTGGTACCGGAGTGGCCGGAGACCAGGACACGCCACGCGTGTCGAAGCCCCGTGGAGCCAACCGTCAGACCCGCCGCCAACGCCCCGGCCACCACACTGGCCGGGGCGGGCGGGCAGGTGGCGCAAGCTTGCCGCACCAGCGGCGGAAGGAAACGGGAGACCGTCGTCAGGACACCGAAACGCAACCTGCGCTGTGGTGACACCGTCACGGACCTTCCAGGCGGAAACGTCTGGAATGCTGAGAGTCACTGAGACTTTGAGCAACGGAATGGGGACGGAATCGGGGGGCGTGGGGCGGGGCGGGCGAGGCGCAAACAGTCCTGAGATCCCGCTTTGCAGCCGCAGCGGTTACGGTGCTGCCGTACGTGATCGACGGGGGATGGGGAGGGACCGATGCCCGGAACCGTGCTGCTGTTGGCCGCCGCACCGGCGGGCAAGGGCTGTCTGGTGGACGCCGCCTCCGTGCTCCCCGTCCTCGCCGCCGTCGCGCCCACGGTGCTGTCCGGTACGGACACGGCGAACGTGGTGGAACTCGCCGACCCCTTGGAGCCGCAGGCCGTCCTCACCCGCCTACGGGCAGCCGCGGCCGCGCAGGCCCCGCTCACGGTCTTCCTCTCCGGCCAGCTCCAACTGGACCGCCGCCAGCACCTCCCCCACCTGGCGCTGGCCCGCACGACCCCCGCGACGGTCCGCTACACCGGGTTCCCCTGGCACTGGATCCGCGAGGAACTGCGCCTGCGCGCACCCGGTTCGACGTCCATCCTCCTCGACCTGCACGCCGACACGGAGACCTGGGAGTGGCTGCGCGCCAACGCCCTGGACTCGGGCCGCAACACCACGGTCTACGGCCGCATCGCCCCACCGCCGAGCCGCCGTACGGTGGCGGTGCCGACGTACATGAAGGCCCTCGCCACCATCCTCCGCAGCGGCCACCGCCCACCCCTCGACCAACTCCACCAGCAGGTACTGACCCGCATCTCCCCCGAGGGCGGCGTGGGCACGGACATCGTGCTGACAGCACATGCCCCGGCACAGTTCCCCGCACGGGGCGCTGCGCAGGTGCCGGTACAGGTGCCGGTGCCGGTATCGGGCCAGGCCCTGAGGCAGGCTCCCGTACAGGTGCTGCCGCAGAGCCCGGCGGGCGGCCCGGCACGGCTTCACCCCCAGCCACCTGCGGCGAGTTCGGGCGAGGTCCTGCCGTCGCCTGCGGGGAGCACGGTGCAGCTCCTGCCTCAGAGGCCCTCGGAGGGGTCGGGGCAGGCTCCGGCACAGGTTCAGCCGCAGCAACTCCCGCAGAGCCCCGGCCCGATGCCAGCGCTGAGCCCCGCGCCGAACTCTGCGCCGATCCTGGGGCAGGCACCGGCGCAGGTTCTGCCGCAGGAGCCCCGGGAGAGCCCTGCGGAGGTTTCGGGGCCGGGCCCCGCTCAGGTCCTGCCGCAAGACTCCGAGCCAAGTCCCGCGCAGCTCCCGGCCCAGCTCCCCGCAGAGTTTCTGCCGCGGAGCCCCTCGGAGAGCCCCGGGCAAACCCCCGTGCGGAACCCGGCGTCGACTCTGCCGACTCCGACGACTCCGCTGACTCCTCCCCCGATGCCTGCGCACAGTCCCGCGCAAATGCAAGCACCGAGCTCAGTACCAAGCCCAGCCCAGAGCCTGCAGCCCAGCGCAGCCCAGAGCCTCCCGCCGGGCCCCGCACAGCGTCCCGCCCAGCCCTCCACTCAGGCCCCCGTCCAGCCCTCCACCCAGCCCTTCGCCAGGCCTTCCGCCCAACCCCTCACCCAGCCCTTCGCCGGGCCTCCCGCCCAACCCCCGTCGCAGCCCTCCGTCGGGCCCTCGGCTCAGCCCAGGTCCCAGCCCGCGTCCCCGCCCCCGTCCCAACCCCCCACCCCCAACGACCCCCACGCCGCCATCGCCACCGCCGTCGAGTCAGGTCGGCACGGTGAGGCCGAGGCGTTGGCCGCGCATTATGAGCAGGTTGCTCTGCGGGCCCATGGGCCGGCGTCCGAGGAGGCTCTGCACTGGATCGAGGTGCGGGCCGATCTGGCGATGCTGGTGGGGGATCCGGTGCGCAGTTGCCGTACCTGGCTGACGGTTGCCTCGGCGCGGCTCTCCGCGGGGCAGGCCGCGGACACGCCCGCGGTGGAGGCCGCGGTGGACCGGGCCCACCACCAGTGGGGGCAGATCAAGGACACCGCCCCCGCGCGCGAACTCGGCCCCGTGCTCGCGGAGCTACGGGGCCGAGTGCCGGGACGGCGGCAGGGCGCTCTGGAGAACGTCCTCCAGCAGCTGCAGCAGTTGCAGACGCAGAGCTGAGCCGCTCAGCTCGCGGTGCCGTCCTGCCGCGTCACCTGGTGAACGTGAAGTACGTCCAGCCGCCGTACGTCGTCGCGTTGACGTTGTCGCCCGACGCCGTGTCGATGTAGGAGGAGCGGATCCGGAAGCGGACGCCCGTGGGCGGGGTGTCGTCCAGCTGGACGGAGTCCTTGCCGTAGCGGTCCAGGGCGAAGTACTCGGCGGCCGTCGTGTGCCAGGCCCCGCTGTAGTACTGCTGGATCTGGAACTGGTACTTGCGGCCCGGGTACATCGTCATCGTCGTGTTGAGGATCGGGTCCTTGGACTGGTGGAAGTAGTAGTACTTCGCGTTCCAGGCCGTGGCCGTCTTGTAGGCGCCGCTCAGCGAGGTCGAGATCGCCACCTTGGTGTAGACGGTGTTGGTCGTCGTCTTCGCCGCGTACCGCGTGTCGCCCGTGAACTTCGCGCTGATCTTGGTGTCCCGCGTCAGGCGGACGCTCGCGGTGAGGTTGCCGTTGGCGTCGACCGTTCCCTTCTTCACCAGAGTGTTGGGTTTGTCGGAGCCGTACGGGTCCGCCCAGATCTCCACCGTGCGGTTCTTGTACGTCGTGCCGAGGTGCGCGGTGAAGGTGACGGCGCTGTTGTAGCCGTACACCTTGAGGTTGTTGTTCAGCGTCAGCGTGGTCGCCGACTTCGTGACCGTCAGCGAGTGCGAGGCGGTGGCGGGCGCGTGGTCCGCGTCACCGGCGTAGGTCACCGTGTACGTCACCTTGCCGCCGGCCGGCGGGGTGTCGGTGAAGGAGTACGAGCCGTCGGCGGCGACGGTCGCGGTGCCGAGGGCCTTGCCGCTCGGGGACTCGTCGTCGGTGCGGGTGACCGAGACGGTGGTGCCCGCCGGGAACGGCGCCGAGGAGGTCAGTGAGCCGGTCAGCGTCAGCGGCTTGGCTCGGGTCGCCGTGGCGGGGGCCGTCGCCGTGAGGGTGGTGGCCGCCTTCGTCGGGGCGTCGAAGATGCGCAGCGAGTAGGAGTCGCTGTTGTTCAGCGACACCGCGAACAGCTTGCTCTCGTCCGGCGCCCAGGCCAGGCCGCGCGCGGCGAGGGTGTCGGCGCCGCTGCTGGTGCCGGTGTTGGGGAAGTCGTACTGCTTCACCGGGGTCGACACGCCCTGCTTGAAGACGTGCACGTCCGGGTCGTACCAGGAGCTGGTGCCCGCCGCGACATCGCCGTTCGGGGCGATGTCCACCGCGTTCGGGTAGGTGTTGGTGACGTACTTGCCGTCCGAGGACAGGTCGGAGAGCTTGTAGACCGCCTGGTAGTACGGGGCGCCGCTGGCCGTGATCACGTCCTTGCCGTCGGGCGTGACCGCGAGGTCGGCGAGGTTGCCGCCGCCGGTGTTGCCCGGGTCGAAGGCGTACGCCGTCTGGGTCGCCGTGCCCGACGAGACGTCGTACACGGCGAGTGAGGCCGGGCTCTGGCCCACCGCGCCCGCGACCAGGGTGCCTGGCGCGCCCGCCGAGGCGTCCAGGATCGGGGCCTCGTAGAAGAGGCGGCCGGTGTTCTGGCCCAGGGCGACGGCCGGGTCGGTGCCGGTCGGGTCGAGCGAGCCGAGGTTGCCGCCGCCCCCGGAGCCGTAGCTGAACCAGAGCTTGCCGCCGGTGAGGGCCACGTACCTGGGGCCCGCCGTGCCCGTCGAGAAGCGGCGGGCCTCCGTCGCGGTGGCCGTGTCGATGGCGACGACCGCGGCGGCGCCCGCCACCGCCGCGTACAGGGTGCCCGAGTCGGGCGACAGCTCCAGGCCGCGCACGCCGGGCAGCGAGCCGACGGTGCCGACGAGCTTGCCCGCGTAGTCGGTGACGACGACCTGCCCCGCGGTCGGGTCGCTGATGAAGACCCGCTGGTGGACGCCGTCGACGACCATGTCGCCGGCCGACTTCAGGGACACGGCCGTGCTGGAGTCGGCGGCCGCCGTCCCGCCGCCGGTCGCGACCAGGGCGACCGAGCTGAAGAGGACCGCGAGTGCCGTCGCGGCAGGGAGAGTGCGTCTGCGCACGGTGGTTTCGAACCCCCCGGAACGAAAAGTGAGGGGCGGCCGCGGCAGAGAGGGCACGCGGACCGCCGTAAGTGATCGCAGGCTAGATCATGGCGCCGACAGCCGGGTGAAAGGGGTACGTGAGAGACAGGTGTGAACGCGGGAGCCTGGCGGGACAGGAGGGGTGTCGCGTCAGTAGTGGTAGCGGGCCTGGGCGATCTCCACCGCCCCGTCTTTCACCCGGTACACCAGGCGGTGTTCGTCGGTAATCCTCCGGGACCACCAGCCGGACAGGTTCTCCTTCAGCGGTTCCGGCTTGCCCGCACCCTCGAAGGGCGTGCGCTGGATCTCCTTGACCAAGCGGTTGATCCTCTTGAGGATCTTCGGATCGGCTGTCGCCCAGTACGTGTACTGCTCCCAGGCATGGCCGGAGAAAACGACCTTCATACGGTGGACCGGTCCTCCGTGTCGATCAGGTCCCTCGCCTGCCCCTCACCGGCGTCCAGTTCCGCGATGGACTCCATGAGGAGTCGTGCATTACGCGGCGAGCGCAGCAGATAGACCGTCTCCTGCCAGGAACGGAAGTCCTCGGCGGACATGATCACGACATCGCCGTGCTCGCGGGAGGTGACCTCTATGGGTTCGTGGTCTTCGTTGACCTGCCGGATCAGCGGGTAGAAGCGCTGCCGGGCCTCGTTCGCCGAGATCGACATCGGGCTGACCTCCGAGCATGTCTGGATAACGCAGCCAGTCGTACCAGTCGTACGGCTTTACCGTACCAGTCTCCGAGTGGAGTGAACGCGGGAAGCCCCCGGCGGAAAGGGGGGAGTGTCCCGCCGGGGGCTGGTCGGTGCCGGTCCGTCCCGTCAGAACGCGGGGACCTCGCCGGGCCGGGCCTTGTTGATGTTGCTGACGAGGTTGTTGGTCAGCGGGAAGTTGGCCCTGCCCCACTGGGAGTTCCACAGGGCGTCGCGCGGCGCCTGGGGCATCTGCTCCATGGTGACCAGGGCCGGGGTGTCCCACTGGTTGCCCGGGCCCCAGGCCTCCGTGTCCTCGCCCCACTTGGCGAAGCGGAAGGCGTGCGTGCTCGCGCCGTCCTTGTGGTAGACGATCTTGACGTGGTTGCCGTCCATCGGCACCTCGTTGATCGGGTGAGTGCTGTAGCCGCCGTGCCGGGAGGCGGCCAGGTAACGGGGACGCTCCTCGCCCTGTTTCTGGAAGACCACGACGGACTCCCAGTCGTGGCGGTGCCCGAAGGCGTCGGCACCGTTGAGCGTCTGGTCCTTCTCGAAGTAGAGCGCGTAGACGTAGGCGCACCAGCCGTTTCTGCACAGGGACTGCGAGTACGTGTTGGCTCTGCCGAGGTGGCCGTCCCGGCAGCCGCCGGTGATCGAGCCGCTGTTGTTGAGGCCGCCGTTGAGGTGTCCGGCCGCGTCCACCGCCGCCGCGGGGAAGCAGCCGTCCCCGTCGTAGTCGAACAGCGGCATGTACTTGTTCTGGAAGGTGCTCGCGTTCCACGGCAGCGGGTCCAGGACGGCGGCGTTGGCACTGCCCGTCAGACCGACGGTCAGGGCGGCGGCGCTGCCCAGGACGAGGGCGGCCTTGGCGAGACGGGACCGTCGGCGGGGCTTGGCTGTCTGCGGCATGTGGGTGCTCCAGTCGGTTCGTTCTGCCGGGAGTCCGGCGGGACGAGACCGAGACTGGAGCGCGCGGAATTGATCGGCGGCATGTTCTGAACAGGGCGATCAATCGTCCTGGGCGTTTCGGGCGGATGTTCCTCGTTGCGTCAACAGCCGTTCCTCTCGCGCCGTTCGCCGTTCACCTCACGTTGCGCCTCGGCCTTGGCGTCGCACTCGAACCAGACGGTCTTGCCGGGCCGGTCGGTCAGGGGAACCCACCCCCACCGATCCGTGACGGCCTCGACGATCCCCACTCCGCGCCCGCCCTCGGAGAGTTCGGAGAGTCCGTCCACAGCTGTGGACAACGGCGGGCACGGGCTCGCGTCGGTGACCTCGACGCGCAGTCCCTGCCCCTCCGGCAGCCGCAGGATCAGTACCGCGGCACGCCGGTCGGGACGACAGTGGCGTACGACGTTGGCGACCAGCTCGGTGAGCGCTAGGGCCGCCGAGTCGTACAGGTCGTCCATCTGCCATGCGGCGAGATACAGGCGGAGGATGCGGCGCAGGTGCCGGGCGGAGTGCTCACCGAGAGCGAAGTTCGGTGCCGTACCGACGGCCTGCGAACCCGACGTGGAGATGTACCCGCTGTCGCTGCCGTGCACATGGGCTTGCAGGTCGTAGTTCGTGTTCCAGGTCGTGAAGCCGTTGGCGAAGATGTCGTTCGGGGACCGGGAGTCGCCGCGGTACAGCACACCGGGCAGCCGGCCCTGCGAGAAGCCGTTGGCGGGCTCGTCCTGCGCGCTCGCGGAACCGGTGGTCGTCACGAGCGCACCGGTGGCGAGCAGCGTCACCATCAGGAACTGAAGGATGAGGAAGAGAGGCTTCGGCAGCCGGCGCTGCGTCTGCGGCCGAGGCGCGCCGCGCTGGGGCGGATCCGGCCTGACCGCACCGAGACTGGCGAGCGAAGAGTTGATCGTCAGCCCTCTTTTGTCGGAGCAATCAATTCCGCGTTATTGGGCCATCGATTCCGCGTGGAGCGGCTGCAACGCCGCAAATCGCCGGAGCCAGGCGGCCAGTGGCTTCGGCAGAGGGCGTGATGCGTCGTCCGAGAGAGGGTGTGCAGCGACCGGCCAAAGCCCAGGCCGAAGCCCGACTCCTCGCGGCCGACTACAACCTGGGCCGCGTCGCCCCCCGGCGACTGCACCGCAGCGAAGCGCACCACCAGCGCCGAACGGCACAAGGCCGAACGCCTGGGCAGGGAACGCGCCGCGCGCGAGGAACTGCGCGAGACCGTGCGCCGCACAGTGTCCAAGGCCGCTGATCCTCACGCGGGGCTGCACACCCGCCGGTACGGGGCGTCCGGTACGTAGGTGTGCCATTGGGCTCGGCTCAGTCCGGACCCGCCGGTGCGGGTGCACACCCGCGACAGGGCGTGGGCGGGGTCGAGGTCGTATCGCTGGAGGGGGACGTGGGTGCTGCCCGCGTACAGGGTGGTGCCGCGTGCGTCGAAGGCGAGGGTGTACACCGCCTCCCCGGGTGTGGTGAGCAGCCCGCCGATCGGTTGCCCGGTCGGCACGTCCCACAGTTGCAGGCCGCCGTTGCTCCCGCCGACCGCCAGGGTGCGTCCGTCCGGGCTGATGGCGAGGGCCGACACCGCTTCCGGCGGGGGGCCGATCGGGGGCCGGAAGGTGTTGGGCAGCGTGGTGACCCGGTGGCGGAGATCGCCGTCCCACAAGGTGACCCGGCCGGTCATGTCACCGGCCGCCAGCCGGGAGCCGTCTGGCGAGAACGCCAGTGCGCCCAGCGGGCTGCCCTCGACGAGGTCCGCCCCGCTCCATCGCCAGGACGGCGGGCGGGCTGCGGTGCCGTCGCCCGCGAGCAGCCGTCCGTCGCCGCGGAGCGTCGCATGGTCCCCGGCCGGGTCGCCGGGCACCTTGATGCGTCGTCGGCTGCGGGTGTCCCACACCTCGCCGAATGATCGGTCGTCGTCGCCCAGGCGCGTGAGATGCAGGGTGCGGCCCTCTGGGCCGAGTGCGGCCTCGGCCACCGAGGGACCGGAGAGGTCGAGTGTGGTGACGACGTGCTCGTGCGGCACGTCCCAGATCGTGAAGGACTCGGTGCCGAGCGTGTGCCCGGCCGCTGTGACGCCGTACCCGAGGCGGGTGCCGTCCGTGCTGAACCGCACCCGACCACCTTCGCCATCGTCCGGTACGAGGGGCTGCCCGCGGCGCTGCGCAGCTGCCGCAGCTCATGGGCGAACCGCGCTACCGGCCCGGCCGACGGGTCCACTGGCCTCTCGGGACGCCCCATGGGCTCGTACCTCCGTGCATGAGGCGAAAGCGACATCGAGTGATATCGGCAGCCATGACCATGGGAGGCCGGTCATGGCGACCGCACTAATCACGAGTGACGAGCGATGACTCCGATCAATCACACAATGTTGATCCGGCCGGTGGAGGGGCCTGCGAATCAATTTCCGCGCTGCCAGTGTCGGTGGGGCAGGCCGGGCCCCCGGCCCACCGACCACGCACAACGGAGCGCACACCATGTCCCGAGCACACATCTTCCGCAGGCTCAGCACATCGGCCGTACTCTCGGCGGCCCTCGCCGGCGCCGTCGCCCTCGCCGGCCTGGGCGGCAACCTCACCACCGGTGCGCAGCACCAGTCGCTGGGCGGGCACGTCCAGCTGGCCAGCGCGACGTACCCGACCGATGGCATGACCTTCGACCTGACGAACGCCGGCCCCGACCGGTACGACGCCATCATCAACTTCCTCCGCGAACGGGGCGGCGGCTCGAACCTCTACCAAAGCATCCGTCTCACACGGACGGACAACGACTACTTCCCCCTCACCCTGCGGGTGGGTCAGACCGCGGTCACTCTGATCTTCAACGCGCGGAACGGGTACGTGACCGGCTGGTTCAACGAACAGACCCGCCAGTACGTCCGGCTGGCTCACGGACCCGTTGCATATGAGGGGCAGGAAGGGCAGAACAGGGAGTGGCTCAACTACAACGACATGGAGCGTGCCGCGGGGGTCGACCGCGGTTCCCTCGGCATCACCATGGGGTCCATCCAGGGTTCGATCAGCGACCTGGCGAGGGGCAACAGTCAGGACCAGGCGCGGGCCCTGCTCGTCCTTGTCCAGGCCCTTGCCGAGGGTGCCCGCTTCGACTTCATCTCCTACCGGATCGGCCAGGCGATGCGCAACTTCGGCACCTTCTACGCCGGGTCCTCGTCCGTCATCAACGGCGGGTCGGGCGCCATCCAGCTGACGTCCCTGGATCTGGAGAACAACTGGTCAGGCCTGTCCCAGGCAGTCGAGAACGCGACACACAACGGCTGGCCCATTAACTACGAGATCGGCAGTGGGGCTTTCACGAGGATCCAGCAGCTTGACGAGCAGCTGGCCATGGCCCTGTACATCAAGATGTAGCCCGAAAGCACGCAAAGCAGCCCGAACATGGTAAGCGGGCTCGGGAGCCGGACAGTGTCCGCCCTCGAGCCCGCTTACCGTCGCCGGGCGGTCCTCCCCGCGACCGGCCTGTCGGGCGGTCTCGGGCTCGATGGCCAGGTGGGCTTTGTATCCGTCCTGCTGGTGGGTGCGGGTCTTTTGGATGCGGCGGGCTTTGAGTCGACGGTGGACATGACCCGGCCTGCAACGGTCCCCCTACTGATGCGCCAGCGTCCATCGCGGCCGTCTGAGTCCTCGGCCGGCTCCACGTCCTCGCCCAACTGGGCAAGGAGTGGCGGGGCCTGGCCACCCGCTACGACAAGACCGCCACCAGCTACCTCGCCGGACTCCACCTACGCGGTGCCGTGATCTGGATCCGCAGCCTCCGACCGACGTGATTCGAGTACAGGGCTATCAGGCTCGGACGTGTCTCCTATCGCTGCGATAGCCATACGATGCCGGCACTGCCCGCGAAGTGCCCGGAATGTGGACCGCCTCTGGCAGATTGCCCTGTGGGTTGAGACCGTAGCTCGTGCCGTTTGCCCAGGTGACGGGGGCGCGACCGCTGGATTCGCCCGCGGGCGGCCCGTCGGCGGATACGGCGCCGGCGTTGCCGTAGGGCTCAGGCGCACTCGGTGCGCGCGCCGGGATGGACCATGAAGGCCAGGTCCAGGGACTCGCGCAGCATCCAGAGGTCGTCCGCCACGCCAGAGCGCGAGGATGCGCTCGAGGTCGCACTCGCCGCTCTGTATGGCAACTGTCCGGACGACGAGCAAGCGTTCGACAACCTGCCAGTTCCTCTCAGGGAGCGAGCCCTGGCCCTCAGCGAAATCTTCCGACCCCGGACGAGTGTGCGGAAAGCGTGTTCGGGGATGGCTCTTTGCGCCGCGGCGTCCGTGCCGTCACTCGCCTGAGCGACCTTGCCGCCACCTGCACCTTCGCCCTCCAGGACGCGGGCTCCGTGCGTGAGCGATGCGTGAGCGGACCGCCCGGCAGGAGGCGTCATGAGCCGGATGGAGTACGCCGCCGCGTGGCGCTGATCTGGTTCGAGTGCGACGACCCGACGAGAGACCAGCTCCGCCGGGGAGGTGACCGACGTCGAAACCCTTGCCCCACCGACGCTCGCAACCGGAACGTTGATTTCCACGTCCCATTTGTCAGGTCAATCAGTTTCGTGGGCGGAAGGGGTTGATCGACGGAAGGGGATTGATGCACCTCACATGGCGCATCGCCTCGACGTCACCCGCAGGCAACCCGGGCGTCACCGGACGGCTTGTACGTTCGTCGCGCGCGATGTCCCTTTCGCCAGCCATACGGAGGTGTGCGCATGGGGCGCCCGGAAAGACCGCTGGACCCGACGGCCGGTCCCGTGCCGCGGCTCGCGCACGAGCTGCGGGAGCTGCGCAGGACCGCGGGGAACCCGTCGTACCGGAAGATGGCCGAGTCGGCCGGTTTCTCCGCGACAACGCTGTCACAGGCCGCGGCCGGCGAGCGGCTGCCGTCCCTCGCCGTCGTCCAGGGCTATGTGCGGGCCTGCGGCGGCGACCCGGACGAGTGGGAGCCGCGGTGGAAGGGCGCCGAGGCGGAGGCGGCGGAGGAGGTCCGCGAGGACGACGAGGACGCGGCGCCGCCCTACCGGGGCCTCGCCCGGTTCGAGCCGGCCGACCAGGGCCTGTTCTTCGGCCGGGACCGGCTGACGGAGGACCTGCTGCAGCTGGTGTGCGGGCACCGGTTCGCCGCGGTGTTCGGTGCGTCCGGCAGCGGGAAGTCGTCCCTGCTGCGGGCCGGACTGATACCCCGGCTCCAGGAGGAGATCGCGGACCGGGGAGGTCCGGCGGTGCTGCGGGTGCTCACTCCCGGCGACCGGCCTGCCACCAGATACGGCCATCTGCTGACCCCGGCGGCGGACGAGCCGGAGAGCTGGGTGGTGGTGGACCAGTTCGAGGAGCTCTTCACCCTGTGCCGGGACCGGGCCGAGCGGGCCCGGTTCATCGACCTGCTGCTCACCGCCCGGGACCCGGACAGCCGGCTGCGGGTGCTCATCGCCGTACGGGCCGACTTCTACCCCCGCTGCGGCGAGCACCGAGGCCTGGCGGACACGCTGTGCGGCGCCGGGCTGCTGGTCGGTCCGATGACCGCGGAGGAGCTGCGCGAGGCGGTCGTCAAGCCGGCGCAGCAGGTCGGGCTCCTGGTGGAGCGTGAGCTGACCGCGCGGATCGTGGAGGAGGTCCTCGACGAGCCCGGCGGGCTGCCGATGCTCTCGCACGCGCTCCTGGAGACCTGGCGGCGCCGCAAGAGCCGGCTGCTCACCCTGGCCGCGTACCAGGCGGCGGGCGGGGTGCGCGGCGCTATCGCGGCGAGCGCGGAGGAGGCGTACGGGCAGCTGACCGCGGAGCAGGCGGATTCCGCCCGGCTGCTGCTGCTGCGGATGGTCGAGCCCGGCCAGGGCACCCCGGACACCCGGCGCCCGCTGACCCGGGTCGAGCGTGCGGAGGTGGCCTGCCCCCACCTGCCCCTGGTGGTGGAGCGGCTGGCCCGCGCCCGGCTGCTGACCGTCGACGAGGACGCCGTCCAGCTCGCCCACGAGGCGCTGATCACCTGCTGGCCGCGGCTGCGCGGCTGGATCGAGGAGGACCGCGAGCGGCTGCGCCACCACCGGCGGCTGACCGAGGCCGCCCGCGTCTGGCTGGAGCACGAGCGCGACCCCGGCGCCCTGTACCGGGGCACCCGCCTGAACCGGGTGGCGGAGCTGTTCCCCGACCCCGAGCACGACTACTCCCTGACCGCGCCGGAACGCGAGTTCCTCACCGCCGCGCTGGCCGCCCGCGAGGCGGAACGCCGGGCCGCCGCCCGCGCCACGCGCCGGGCGCGGGCCGCGGTGGGCGTGCTGTCGGCCGTCCTCGCGGTGGCGCTGATCGCCGGTCTGGCCGCCTGGACCCAGAGCCGGGACAACGAGCGCCGCCGCATCGACGACGAGGCCCGCCGTATCGCCGCCGTCGCGGACGGCCTGCGTACGACCGACCCGCGCACCGCACAGCTGCTGGGCGTCGCCGCCTGGCGCGTGTCCGAGCTGCCGGAGACACGGCGGGCGCTGCTGGGCTCGCTCGGCCAGCAGGAACTGGACACCTTCAGCGACCCGGCACCGGGCGCCGGCCCCTTCCGCCGTCTGACGGACTCCGGTCGCACCCTACTCAGCGTCGAGGGGCGCACCTGGCGGACCTGGGACGTGGCACGACACCGGCGGATCGCCGAGGGGCGGCTGCCGGAGGCCGGCACCGATGTCGGGGCGAGCCCGGACGGGCGGCTGCTGGCGATCCAGGGGCATGGCCGGGACGACGGGGTTCGGCTGTGGGACACGGCTGCCGGACGCTGGGTCGGTGACCGGCTGCCGGCGTGGTCCTTCGTGGACTTCGCCGAGAGCACGTATGCCGTGGGCAGTGCGGAAGACGACCGGGTGGGGGTGCACTCGGCCGCGGACGGGAAGCTGCTGTTCGAGACGGAGTCGGACGGCACGGCGCCGAGCGACGACGGCCGGCTGATCGCGGTCTGCCCATTCGGGAGTGGCGCGCCGCAGGTGCGGGACCTCAGGGACCGGCGCACGGTGCACGGGCGCTGGGAACGCGTGGGCGACGTCTGCGGCCATGAGCGCCTGCAGCTGGTGCTCGGCGGGGGACGGTGGCTCGCCGCGGTGCTCCCGAGCGGCGTGCGGATCTGGGACGTCCGCTCGGGGGAGCAGCTGCCCGACCTCCCCCACACGGGAGTGACGTACGCCGCCTTCAGCAAGGACGGAAACTTCCTGGCGACCGCCGACGGGGAGGAGATCAGGGTGTGGCGGCTGGGCGTCGACAACCCGGTGTTCCGGCACTCCCTCAACAACCAGCACCTCGGCGGTCTGGCCTGGGACCCCGCCCACCCGGTACTGCGCTATCTGGAGGCCGGCACGGTCCACACCCTGGACGTCGCGACGGCCGTGACGTCCGCCTGGCAGGACGAGTCACTGGACAGGGTGTGGCTGAGCCCGGACGGCCGCACCCTCGCCACCGTGCGACGCACCGGTGACACCCACCGCTTCGAGCTGCGCGACGCCCGCGACGGCCGACTGCTCAGGACACTGCCGCCCACGCCGCTCCCCGTATCGCGCGACCCCTCCCGGCCGGTACGCCCGAAGGACACTCTCCCCCTTCTGGCCTTCACCCCCGACGGCAAGGCGCTCGCGTACGCCGTCTCGGCGCCCGGTTACGAGGCGTCCCCGCAGCGCCTCACGATCTGGGACGTCACCCGGGGCCGGGTCCGCACGACGCTGGACCTGGCGGCGCAGCCGTCGGCCGGGGCGGTGATCACGATCGCCCTCGGCCCGGACGCTCGCACGCTCCACATCACCCGCACACCGGCCATCGGCGAGCTGAGCAACGAGACCTGGGACATCGCCCGCCACCGCCGGACGGCCGTCCTCACCGGCCTGTCCAGCAGTTACCTGGCCGTCCGTCCCGACGGCGGGCTCCTGGTCGGCGACAACCGCACGGTGGCTCTGCCCGGCGGCAAGGCCACCCCAAGTGACCTGGTCCAGGGCGATCAGATCGGCGCCCTCGCCTTCGCTCCGGACGGTTCGCGGCTCGCGGCGGGGGACCAGGCGGGCCGGGTGGCGCTGTGGGACGGGAAGCTCCGGCAGCGGGAGGGGACCCTGCCGAACGTCTTCCCCGCGCTCCCGGAGGGCGTGGACGAGGAGTTGACGGGCGACACCTCCGAGGCCGTCAGCGCCCTCGCCATCAGCCCCGACGGCCGCACGCTGGCGGTGGGCGGCGAGGCGGGAAGTCTGCAGCTGTGGGACATCGCCACCCACCAGCCGCTCGGCGGACCGCTGACCACACCCGGCGACGCGATCGACACGGTGGCGTTCGGCGCGGACAGCGGCACGGTGTACGCGGGCAGCGCGCACGTGCCTCTCCAGCGCTACACCATCGACCCGGCCCGGGCGGTCGAATCGGTCTGCGCGCGGGCGGGAGAGCACGAGCTGACGCCGGCGCAGTGGCGCACGTACGTGCGTGACGTGCCGTACCGCAGGCTGTGCGGCGACTGACTCGCCGGGCGTTGATTCGCCTGGTGAGAGCCGATTGATTGACCTGACGGAGAGGGTGGCCGATCAACTCCCGGCCCCCCGACGATCGACCTGTCGCTGCCCTGGTTCCGAACTCCCCCCTCCTCGGCCGGGGCAGCGGCCCGGCCCGACGAACGGGTCGCGGCATCCGACAGGAGAACCCCCACATGAAGATCCTGAAGAACGGCCGCCGCCGGACGGCGATGCTGACGTCGGCGCTCGCCCTCGTGCTGATCCCCTTCTCCGCGGGCACGGCCAGCGCCAACACCACCCCCGGCTGGGGCGACGACATGCCCGACGTGATCTGGGACTGCAACAACGGCAACGCCGATTCGTGCCAGTACCACGAGCAGAACGCCGAGACCGAACTCGGCGAGCGGCATCAGGTCTCCAACGTGATCAGCAACTGCGCCAGCAACCGGGACCTGACCCTCACCCGTACCGACACCGCCACCACGAGCACCGAGTACGCCTTCGAGCAGCAGACGTCCGTGGAGGTGTCCGCCGGCTTCAGCGACGTGTTCGAGGCCGGGATGAAGGCCAGCGATACGCAGACGGAGACCTGGAAGGTGGGCGAGGCCCACACCAGGACCGAGACCCACACCACGACCGTCCCGGCCGGCCAGCAGGGCGCCTGGTGGTTCGCGCCGTACGTCCGCCACTCCCAGGGCTACCTGGAGGTCCACTACGGCGAGCGCAACCACGGCCACTACATCTGGTACTACCCCGGCAACGGCGGCCTTCCGGGCATCGACGTCATAACCCCGGTCTTCCTCCCGACCGGCGAGCTGAAGGGCAACTTCTACTGGGCGACCTGGAACTGCTGACTCAGGGGAAACGTAACAGCACACTCGTTCGAGTGAACGGCTCCGCATTCGCTGTGCAGGCTCCGCGTCTACCCTGGGAGGGTCGCGTCGAGCGGGGGAGGTCTGTCATGGCGGTGGCGGAGCCGATCATCATGCCGGGGTACCAGGGCGAGGCCATTCACGGGCCGTACGACGACCCGGACGGCGACAGCGACGCGGACAGCGGCGTGCCCGACTACACGGGCGCGGGTGTGGAGCAGGTCTTCGAGCTCTTCAGTGCGACGGCCCCAAAGGGCTGGCGCGTGGAGTTGATCGAAGGAGAGATCTGCGCGACGCCACCGGCCGACGCGGACCATGAGTTGATCGTTTCGGAGCTCACCGATCAGGTTGCCGAGCGACGCCGTGACCGATCCCTGCGCAACTGGACGGGCATCGGACTGAACGTCCCTGGCGCTTCCGAGACCGGACACGTCGTCCCCGATCTGGTCATCGCCCCGGCGAGAAGCTTCCAGGGTGACCAGAAGTGGAATGACCCGTCCCCTGCCCTCCTCGTCGCCGAAGTCACCTCCACCAGCACCGCCGACCGCGACCGCGAGAAGAAGATCCACGGATACGCCCGCGCCGGCATCCCCGTCTACCTCCTCATCGACCGGGAGGAGGGCGAGGTCACCGTCTACTCCGAGCCGTCAGACGACGACTACGCCAAGGGGGCGAAGCACAAGCTGGGCCTGACCGTGTCCCTCCCCGCCCCCCTGGGCTTCGACCTGGACACCGCGGAGTTCTGACGGCTCCGCCGCCCGCGCCGGCCCCGCGTTCGCTGCCAGGATCAGCGTCACCACGGCCACCACTGCCGCGGCGACGCCTCGGGTGTAACGCTCGGTGGTGCTGGTGGGTTCGAGCACGGCGACCTACCTCTCAGCAGCTCGGGCAGCTCTCAGCGGGAATGTGTTAAGCGCGTTTAATACACGGTTTAACCTAGGGGTGGTCCGAGCCGAACGGCAAGGGGTGCTGGGGGAGTTGGGGCGATGGCCGAGCGTGACGACCCGGGGGTCATCGGGCGCCGGGTGCAGCAGCTGCGCGTCGAACGCGGACTGACCCAGCGGCAGTTGGCGGAACCGGCCTACACGCCCGCGTACATCTCCACACTGGAGTCGGGCCGTGTACGCCCCTCCGATGACGCGCTGCGGCATCTCGCCGACCGGCTCGGCGTCGGCTTCGAGGAACTCGCCACCGGGCGCCCCGCCCACCTCGCCACCGATCTGCGGCTGCGCCTGACCGGGGCGCAGCGCACGCTCGCCGCCGGAGAGGCCGAGACGGCCGCGGAGCAGTACGCCGCCCTGCTCGCCGAGGCACGGCGGCACGAGCTCCTCGAAGTGGAGGCCGACGCCCTGCTCGGACTCGGCGAGTGCGGTCTCTACACCGGCGAACTGACCGAGGCCCGGGACCACTTCGAGCGGGCCGAGCAGGTGCTCGCCGAAGCCGACGCCCCACTGCCCGCCCGCGTCCCGGCCCTGCGCGGAAGGGCCGTGTCCCACTACCTCGCCGGGGAGCTCCGCTACGCCGTCTACCTCCTCGAATCCACCCTCGACGAGCTGAACCGCGGCGGCCTGCACGACCCCGACGCCCTGCTCCTGCTCTACGCCAGCGCCATCGGCCCCTACATGGACATGGGCGCCCACGCCCGCGCCGCCCAGGCCGCCGAGTACGCCCTCGCCCTCGCCCCGAAGGCCGCGGACCCGGCCCTGGTCGCCCGTATGCACCGCTCCGTCGCCCGCACCCTCCTCGCCGAGGGGAGGATCGCCGAGGCCGACGCCTCCCTCGCCAAGGCCGCCGAGCTGTACCGGCAACTGCAGATCCGCACCGAACTCGCCAACTGCCACTGGATGCGCGGCTACGTCTACGCCCAGAACGGCGACCTGGAGCGCGCCGAGGCCGAACTGCGCGAGGCCCGGACCATGCTCACCGCCCAGCGCGCCGCCCTCTACACCAGCCAGGTCGCCGTAGAACTCGCCGACGTACTGCACCGGCGCGGCAAGTCCGACGAGGCCGCCGCCCTCCTCCACGAGGTGCTCAGCGACCTCAGCCCCGAACGCGGCGCCCTGCACTCCGCCGCCGCCCACCGCCTCCTCGGCATCATCGCCGAGGACGCCCACGACACCGAGACCGCCGAGGAGCACTACGTCCGGGCCCTGAGCCTGCTGGAGCGTGCGGGCGCGGCCGGCGACCTCGCCGACCTGTGCCGGCTGCTGGGTGACCTGCTGCGCCGCACGGGGCGGGTGGAGGCGGCCCTGGACGCGTACCGGACGGGGCTGGGGCACCGTACGGCCCCCGGCACGACCACCCTCGGACCGGCCCCCGCACAGCCGCCTCTGTGACGAACCCAAGGCTGCGCACAGGTCGCACCGGTTAGCCTGCGCGGGGGCATTCGGACGGGCTCGGACAGGTGGGGACAGGCGCGTGGAGAACCAGCGGACGGTGGCCGACGGGCTGCGGATCGCCGTACGCGCACTCGTGTACGCCGTGCTCGGCGGCGCCGCGCTCATCGCCATCGCCACGGTCGTCTCGGTCCTCGGGCCGATGCTCGCCCTCGACCTCTACACCCCGCCCGTCGCCGCCTGGTGGACCGTCTTCACGGCGATCGCGGTGCAGGGCGTGCCGTTCCTGCTGCTCGGCACGGTCGTCTCGGCGGCGATCGGGGCCTTCGTACCGGAGAAGGTCTTCAGCCGGCTGCTGCCGCGCAACCAGGCGCTCGCCGTGCCCGTCGCCGGGGCGGCCGGTGTCGTCCTGCCGGGCTGCGAGTGCGCGTCCGTGCCCGTGGCCGGGAGCCTGATGCGACGCGGCGTCGCCCCCGCGGCCGCCCTCGCCTTCCTCCTCTCCGCCCCCGCCATCAACCCGGTCGTGCTCGTGGCCACGTCCGTCGCCTTCCCCGGTCAGCCGGAGATGGTCCTCGCCCGGCTCGTCGCCTCGCTGGCCACGGCCGTGGTGATGGGCTGGCTGTGGGCCCGGTTCGGCCGCGAGCAGTGGCTGCGCCCACCGAAACGGCACACCGACCCCACCGCCACCGGCCTGCGCGCCTTCACCGCCGGGCTCCAGCACGACTTCCTGCACGCGGGCGGCTTCCTGGTGCTGGGCGCGGCGGCCGCGGCGACCTTCAACATCGTCGTGCCCCGCTCGGTCCTGGACCTCTTCACCGACTCGCCCTGGCTGTCGGTGCTGCTGCTGGCGCTGCTGGCGGTCGTCCTGTGCGTGTGCAGCGAGGCGGACGCGTTCGTCGCCGCCTCCCTGACCGGCTTCTCGCCGACCGCGCGGCTGGCGTTCATGGTGGTCGGCCCGATGGTGGACCTGAAGCTGATCGCCCTCCAGGCGGGCACCTTCGGACGGTCCTTCGCCCTGCGGTTCTCGTCCGTGACGTGGGTCGTGGCCGTGGTGAGCAGCGTGCTGGTGGGCTGGTGGGTGCTGTGAGGCGGTACGGGCCGGCGGTGCTGCTGCTCCTGACGGGGGCGGCGATCCTGCGCATCTCACTCTTCAGCGAGCTGTACCTGCGGTACGTGCAGGCGGGACTACGGCCGTACCTGGTCGTGTCCGGGTTCCTGCTGGTGCTGCTTGCGGTGGCCGCGGCGCTCGTCGGGCGACCGGAACAGGAACCGCACGCCGAGCAGGGCCAGCACACAGAGCACGGCGAACACACCGGCCGCGATCAGCAACGCGAGCACGGCGAGCACGACAAGTCCGGCGACGATTCCCACGCCCACGATCAGCACGGCGGCCACCATAGCCCCCGCGTCGCCTGGCTTCTCACCCTCCCTGCCCTCGCGCTCCTGCTCTTCCCGCCGCCCGCCCTCGGCTCCTACAGCGCCGAACGCGAGGCCGCTCAGCAGGCGGCGCAAGGGGTCGGGGCCTTCCCGGCGCTGCCGTCCGGGAACCCGCTGGAGCTGACGCTCGCCGAGTTCGGCTCCCGGGCGATCTACGACAGCGGACGCTCGCTGGCGGGCCGTACGGTCCGGCTGACCGGCTTCGTCACCCGCGACGGCGACGGCACCTGGTACGTCACCCGCCTCCTCGTCGCCTGCTGTGCCGCCGACGCCACCACCAGCAAGGTCGAGATCCGGGGCGTGGACACGCCGCCCGTCGACGCCTGGGTCACCGTCACCGGCACCTGGCAGCCCAAGGGCACGCTCGGCACGGACGGGGCCTGGCCGCCGGTCCTGGACGCCGCGTCGGTGCGGCGGATCGCACAGCCGGCGAACCCGTACGAGAAGCGTTGAGAGCCGGGGAAAGGGTGCTCGCCGGGGCGGCCGACGGGTTTCGTGGGCCGGGCCACGGGTAGTCGGGCGTCGTCCGGGGCGGGCGGTGGAGGTGGCCGCCGAGCGGGGGCCTTGGAGCAAGCAGGCCGCGCTCGGAATGAGGAGGCTGCCGTGCGGCCCAGAGACGAGCATCGAGGTGAGCGGGGCCGGGAGTGCGCCGGGGCCGCGGACGCGATCGCCGACGGCGTACGCGACGTGGGGCCCGGCGACATCCCGGCGCGGCTCTGCGACGTCGCCGTACGACTGCTGCCCGTGACCGGCGCGAGCGTGTCGCTGCACAGCGACGGCATGCCGGTCCAGCTGGGGGCGAACAACGCGCAGGCCGCGTATGTGACGGAGATCCAGGCCACGCTGGGCGACGGTCCCTGCCAGTCCGCCGCGGAGAGCGGGGCGCCGGTGCTGGCCTGCGATCTGACGGCCGGGCGGGACGTGCTGCGCTGGCCGGTCTTCGCCCAGCAGGCCACGGCCGCCGGGGTGCGGGCGGCGTACTCGATGCCGCTCGGCAACGACACGGTGTGCGTGGGCACGCTCGACCTCTACCGCGACACCCCCGGCGACCTCACCGACCACGACCTGCGGACGGCGCGCCTGATGGCCGGGATGATGACCGTGGCGCTGATGGCGCTGTCGCGCATGGACGAGGTGGGCGAGCCGGACGACGAACGCTGGCTGAGCGGCCTCGGCGCCGACCACGACCATGTCTACCAGGCCACCGGCATGATCATGGCCCAGCTGGGCGTCGGCACCGACGAGGCCCTGGCCCGCCTGCGCGCCCACGCCTTCGCACACGGCCGTACGGCGCTGGACGTGGCCCAGGACGTGGTGGCACACCGGCTGCGCTTCGACCGGGACCAGGACCAGCCCTAGGCCGTACGGGCCGGGCCCGCCTAGGATCTTCGACCATGGTTGAGAAGGTGGGAAACTTCGTGCGGGACGACGACCCTCGGCTGGCCGAGGTCGTGGCGCTGGTGCGGGCGGGCAAGAAGATCCGGGCGATCAAGCTGTACCGGCAGATCACCGGGGCGGACTTCAAGGAAGCCAACGAGGCGGTGGAGCGCATCGGTTGATCGTGCGCATCAGTTGACCGCGCTGGGTCGGCCGTGCCGTGAGGCCGTGGGGGCCGCCTCGGTCACACGTCCTCCCGCCCCCGCTTCCTGGCCTCCGTCAGTCGGCCGGCGCCCAGTTCGACGGCCGCCGAGGTGGCGTCGGAAGGGACCTCGGCGAGGCCGCCGTTGGTGAGGGTGATCGCGTCGTCGCCCACGCGGACGGCGGCGACGTGCAGCGTCAGCGTGGGCGCGTCCTCGTCCTCGGAGACGGCGCTGAGGACGATCCGCAGACCCACGCGGGCGTCCCCGACCTCCGGCATCTCGGCCGCACTCACCTCGACGGCCATCTCCCCGCCGCCCGCCGTCGCGATGAACTCCCCGCACTTTTCCGGCAGGCTGCCGAGCCACGCCAACGTCCGGTCCAGTTCGGCGGGCCGATGGGCCACGACCTGGTAGCGCAGCTGGGCCCCGCCCCACTCGTCGTCCAGACCGACCGACGCGCGCGTACGGGCGTCGGGGCCGAAGAGTTCCTCCGTGTACAGGGCGTCGAGCAGCCGCCCGCAGTCGGCCGACTCGGCGCTCGCCTTGAGCATGGAGTCCCGCCAGGTGGCGAAGCCCTGGGTGGGAACCCAGCCACCACCGAGGTCGGCCTCACTGATCAGGGCGGCACGGGCCTGGGCCTCGGTGAGCGTGGGCGCGGCCGCGGGGGTGGGCGGCGCGGTGGTGGTGTCCGCGGGCGTGACCGCTTCGGGGACGCCCCTGATCGCCTTGTCCAGGTCGCCGAGGGAGCACGCGGACGCGGACAGCAGGGCGGCCGCCGAGAGGGTCGAGGCGATGACGGTGCGGGCCGGGGGACGGGGCATCGCGAGCCTCCTGTGCTGGGTTCGGGGGTGCGCTCAAGATCGGGTGCGTGTTCTTAAGGCACCACCGCGGGAGTACGACCACCAGTGCGCCGGGCCGTCCGGGTGACACCGCCCCACTCGGCGGGCGGGCGATTACGTCGGTCGTGTAACAACCGTCGATGAGCGGCCGCAACATGACGGCCGACTCACCGAGAAGCGGCACTCATAGCTTCTGAGCACCAGCCGATGACCAACGACACCAACGGAGCCGGAAGCCATGAACGACACGAGGATCTCCCGCAAGAAGGCGACCCTGGCGGCGGGCCTGACCGCGGCCGTCCTGCTCGGGGCGTTCGCCACCTCGCAGGCGGCGGACGCGTCGGGGGCGTCGTCGGACGACGCCGGGAAGGCCGGCCGTGCCGTCGCCACCCCGCACGTCCTCAACTTCTATGGCGAGGAGTACGCCGACACCGGCCACGCCGAGCGGCGCCCCGCCAGCCTCGTGCTCTCCGAGTTCACCCACATCGACAACGTGAAGTGGAAGCACTGGGGGGCGAAGAAGGCCTTCGGCACCGGCGACGTCAGCGGCATGTGGTGCCTGCCCGGCTGCCTCGACAAGCCGCTGAAGGGGACCGTCACCCTCTCCGACCCCAAGACCGTGAACGGGAAGACGTACTACTCCGCCTTCACGCTCAAGTTGTCCGGGAAGCCCGGAACGTATGATTCCGAGGACCTTCAGGGCAAGCACGCGCTCGCCACTCCCTGAGCGGCGACGCGACCCGCCCTCGTACGCAAAGGTTCCCGCCATGCGCACACCTACGGCCGTCGCCGCCGCCCTCACGCTGGCCCTGGTGTCGGCCGTGGGCGTCGCCGGATGCGGGGGTGCCGAGCGGCCGCGGGTCCAGGGGCCCGCGCCCACCGCGAGCCCCGCGAACGGCCCGGTCTACGCCTCCGACGCCATGGGACGCCCGCTGGTCCGTCCCGCGAACTTCCCCTTCAGCGAGTTCGCCGGGCTCACGCACGTGAAGTGGCGCAACTGGGGACAGCCGAAGGCCGTGGGCACGGGCGAGCTGAGCGCCTCGTGGTGCAGCCCCGAGTGCGACTACCCGACGGCCACCATCGAGCTGACCCGTCTGGAGCACCAGGAGAACGTCTCGTACTACACCCGGGCCACCGTGGTGTCTCCGCGGGTCGAGCCCGAGTACGAGGCCAACGTGCGCTCGGTGCCCCTGTACGTCCCCGAACCCTAGGCAGAAAGCCGCTACCGATGACCGATGTGCTGCTCGTCGAGGACGACGCCCTGCTCCGTGAGGCGACCCAACTGTCCCTGGAGCGCTACGGCTACGAGGTGCGCACGGCCTCGGACGGGCTCGCGGGGCTGGCGGAGTTCAGGCTCAGGGCGCCGGACGTCGCCCTGCTCGACGTGATGCTCCCGCACCTCGACGGCGTCAGCCTGGTACGCCGCATCCGCGAGACCAGCCGAGTGCCGGTCCTGATGATCTCTGCCCGGACCGACCCCGTGGACGTCGTCCTCGGTCTGGAGGCCGGGGCCGACGACTACCTCACCAAGCCGTACGACATGCCGGTGCTCGTCGCCCGGATCCGCAGCGCGCTGCGCCGGGCCGCCGACTTCACCGGCCCCGGGCAGGCGGCCGTGCAGGAGCCGGCCCTCGCGTTCGGCGACATCACCGTGGAGATCGCCTCCATGGAGGTACGCCGCGACGGGCGACTGCTCGAACTCACCCCCACCGAGCGCAAGTTGATGCTGGAGTTCGCGGAACAGCCCGGTGTGGTGCTGTCCCGGGCGATGCTGCTGGATCGGGTCTGGGACTACGCGTGGGGCGGCGACAGCCGGGTCGTCGACGTCCATGTGCAGCGGCTGCGCGCGAAGATCGGCCGCGAGCGGATCGAGACCGTGCGCGGCTTCGGCTACAAGCTCGTGGCCGGACCGCGGCCCGCGTCCGGTGGCGTCTGACCGCCGCCATGGGACTGCGAACGAAGACAGCCCTGGTCATCGCCGCCGTCGCCGCGGTCGTCGCCGCGTTCATCGGGCTCCTGGTGCACCAGCGCACCGCCGACGACCAGCGCGAGGACGCGGCACGCACGGCCGACGCCCGGCTCATGGAGGTGCTGCAGGACCGGATCGCCGGCGTCGAGACGAACGCGCTGGTCAACCCGCGCGCGCTGCCGACCGTGCTGCGCGACACCGTCACCCACCGGCCCGTGCGGGCCACCTACCTCCAGGAGAGCGCCCACGGCGGCCCGGTGATGTGGGCCGCTGCCCGCAGCGGCGCCGACATCGTCGCCGTACGACGCTCCTACGCGCCCGAGGTGCGGGCACTGAACTCCCTGGACCAGGTGCTGCTCAGCGCGGGCGCCGCCGCCGTCGCCCTAGGCTGCGGGCTCGGCATCGCCGTCGCGGCCGCCGCGGGACGCCGTATCGGCGCCTCCGCCCGCACCGCGCAGCGCATCGCCCACGGCGATCTGACGGCACGTGTGACGCCCAAGGGCAAGGACGAGATCGCCGAACTGGCGGACGCGGTCAACACCATGGCCGACGCGTTGAGCCTTCGGCTGGAGGCGGAACGCCGGGTCACCGCCGACATCGCCCACGAGCTGCGTACGCCGGTCGCGGGTTTGGTGACCGCCGTCGGCCTCCTGCCCCCGGGGCGGGCGACCGAGCTGGTCAGCGGGGGCGTGGACCAACTGCGCCGACTCGTCGAGGACGTACTGGAAGTGGCACGGCTGGACGTTCCGGGCATCGAGCGGGCCCAGCGCGAGCAGGTGCTACTGGGTGAGCTCGCGCGCCGGGCCGTGGCTGCGACGGGCAAGGACGTCGAGGTACGGGTCCACCGGGACGAGGTCGTGGCCACCGACCCGCGTCGGGTCGAGCGGATCCTGGCCAACCTGATCGCCAACGCCTATCGGCACGGGGCCCCGCCGGTGACCTTGGAGGTCGACGGGGCCGCGGTACGCGTGTCCGACCGGGGCCCGGGCTTTCCCGCCGACCTCCTGGCGGAGGGCCCGCAACGCTTCCGCACGGGGGCGCGGGAGCGGGGTACGGGGATCGGGCTGGGCCTGACCATCGTCATGGGCCAGGCCCAGGTGCTGGGCGCCCGGGTGACGTACGAGAACCTCGCTGAGGGCGGCGCTCAGGCCACGGTCGACCTGACGTAGCCGATGAAGGCGGCGTAGGCCTCCGGCGAGAGGGTGAGGGTGCCGTGCTCGGGGTTCTTGGAGTCGCGGACGGCGAGGCAGGGGGCGAGGTCGGCGACCTCGACACAATCGCCGCCCGTGGTTCCGCTGTGCGAGGACTTGCGCCAGGCGACCGAGCCGAGCGGGGCGCACTCGACGCACTCGCCGCCCGTGCTACCGCTGTAACTGGACTTACGCCACAGGACGTTGGCCAGTTCCGGTGTGCTGCCCATAACGCTCCTCCAGTACGTTCTTGATCAGTTCCGCCGAATCCTCCACCGAGAGGGCGGCGCCCTGCAAGCCAGCGTAACGAAGGGCGGCTTCGCGGACGGTTTCCGAATTGGCGGTCATGTGGCCCGAGATCAGGTCCTCCGTGTAGATGATGTCCGGGTCGTCGTCGAAGCGGAGCAGGGTGAACGAGCCATCCAGGCTTGCGTGTTCGCCCACCCCGAAGGGCAACACCTGGAGGCGGATCCAGCGCTCCTGCTGGAGGCTCAGCAGGTGGCGGAGCTGTCCGCCCATGACCTTCGGGCCGCCGATCGGGCGGTGCAGCACCGCCTCGTCGAGCACCACCAACGTCAGGGGCGGCTGCTCACGCTTGAGGATGCGCTGCCGTTCCATGCGGGCGGCGACCACCGCGTCGAGATCGTCGGGCTTACCCGTGGCCAGCACCGCCCGCGCGTACTCCTCCGTCTGCAGCAGCCCGTACACCAACTGGCACTGGTACGTGGAGATGTACGTCGCCTTCGCCTCCATGTCGGCGTACGGCTGGAACCAGGTCGGCAGCTGGCTGCGCAGCACCAGTCCCACCAGGCGGGAGAACATCCCGTCCGTCAGCAGCGCCGCGTCCACGCGCTCGGAGAAGTCCCTCGTCGGGACCTTCAGCGTGGTCTCGATCTGGCCGATCAACGACCCCGTGCAGAAGAGGATCGAGCCCAACTGCTTCAGCGTCAGCCCCGCCTCCTCCCGCTTCCTTCTCAGCTCCCAGCCGTAGTAGTCCAGCGGGGAAGCGGTGGGATCGAGTTCACGAATGTGGGCCAAGGCGTGCCACCCCCAAGCGAGTTGACGCTGCGCGTCATTGCGTCCGGTCTGTAGCTGAGGGTAACCACGCGAATTCGCAGTGGTGATGTGAATCGTGAAAACAAACCGATCGCGACCCGGCCCACCCCCCTGTTACCGTCGCCCCATGAAGCGCGCCAACCCGTCTCTCACGACGACGCCGGACCCCGTCCCGGCGCGCTGACAGCTGAGCGAATCCGCAGCCCCGGGGCGAGTGCCCCGGGGCTGCGGCGTACGTGGGTGCTTGCTCCCGGCTCGAATCGAGGAGCCCCACATGCAGCATCCCCCCGCCCGCGACCACCGCCGTCTCGGCCGCGAACTCGACCTCTTCGACACCGACCCCCTGATGGGCGCGGGCCTGCCGTACTGGCTGCCCGACGGCGCCGTCGTCCGCCACGTACTGGAGGAGTACATCCGCGAAGCCGAACGCCGGGCCGGCTACCGCCACGTCTACTCACCCGTGCTCGGCAAACGCGAGCTGTACGAGATCTCCGGACACTGGTCCCACTACAGCGACGACATGTTCCCGCCGATGGACCTGGGCGGCGGAGAAAACCCCGCCGACCAACTCGTCCTGCGCCCCAGCCTCTGCCCCCACCACGCCCTGATCTACCGCTCCCGCAGTCTCAGCTACCGCGAACTACCCTTCCGCATGGCCGAGTTGGGCGGCATGTACCGCTCGGAGCTGTCCGGCGTCCTCGGCGGTCTCACCCGCGTCCGCGCCATCCACCTCAACGACGCACACATCTTCTGCACCCTGGACCAGGCGGTGGAGGAGGCCCGGGCGGCCCTCCAGCTCATCGCCCGCGCGTACGCCGACCTCGGCATCCAGGCCGTCCGCCACCGCCTCTCCCTGCCCGGCGAGGGCGGCAAGTACGTCGCCGACCCCGCGCTCTGGCAGCGGGCCACCGCGCTGCTCCGCGAGGTCCTCGACGGCTCCGGCATCCCGTACGACGCCGTCGAGGGCGAGGCGGCGTTCTACGGCCCCAAGATCGACGTCCAGATCGCCGACCCGTCCGGCCGCGAGGCGACCCTGTCCACCGTCCAGATCGACTTCCACCAGCCCGAACGCTTCGACCTGCACTACATCGGCCCCGACGGCGCCAAGCACCGCCCGGTCATGGTGCACCGCAGCATCATCGGCAGCGTGGAACGAGCCGTCGCCCACCTGATCGAGCAGCACGGCGGTGCCTTCCCGGCCTGGCTGGCCCCCGTGCAGCTGCTGATCCTCCCCGTGTCGGAGGCGCAGGTCGAACCGGCGGAGAAGCTGCTGCGCCGGGCCCTCGACGAAGGACTGCGCGCGGAACTCGCCGGCCCCGAGCACGGCACCCTGGGCGCCCGTGTCCGCGCGGCCCGCCTCGTGCCGTACCAGGCGGTCATCGGGGAGCGGGAGGCCGAGGCGGACGGCGACCTGGTGGCCGTACGGCTGCGGGACGGGCGGCGGCCGGGGGCCGTACCCGGTGCGGAGCTGGTCGCCCGGATCGCCGCCCGCGTCGCGGCCCGCGGCTCCGAACTGTGGGACGGAGGTTCCCTCGCCGGACGGCCTGCGTAAGGTCGCTGTCGTAGGAGCCCATCCCCCCACGAGGAGCCTCGCCGTGACGAACGACGGTCAGCCCATCCCGGTGATCATCGACTGCGACACCGGTGTCGACGACGCCCTGGCGCTGCTGTTCGCCGTCCGCCACCCGGGGCTGGACCTGCGCGCGGTGACCTGCGTGGCCGGGAACACGGACGTGGACGGCGTCGTACGCAACACCCTGACCGTCCTCGAGCAGGCCGGCGCCCCCGAGATCCCGGTCGCCCGGGGCGCCGCCCTGCCGCTGATCGAGCCCGCCCGCTCGGCTCGGCACGTGCACGGCGAGGACGGCATGGGCGACATCGGCCTGCCCGCCCCGACCCGCGCACCGGCCGACGTGGACGCGGTGACGCTGCTGCGGCGCGAGATCCTCGCCTCGCCGAGGCCGGTGACGCTGATCCCCACCGCGCCCCTCACCAACATCGCCCTGCTGCTGCGCACCCACCCGGAGGTGACCCGCAACATCGAGCGGATCGTCTTCATGGGCGGCGCGGTGGCCTGCGGGAACGCCACGCCGGTCGCGGAGTTCAACGTGTGGCACGACCCGGAGGCGGCGGCGATCCTGCTCACGGCCGGGGTGCCGATCACCATGTACGGCCTGGACGTCTTCCAGCGCGTCGTCGTGCCCGGGGCGGACGTACGGCGGCTGCGCGCGAGCGCGGAACCCGGCGCCCGTCTCGCCGGCGAGCTGCTGTCCCACCGCCCGGCCACGCCGGACGTCGGCGCCGACTCCGAGGCGGGCGGCATCGGCGACGCGGGCGCGGTCTGCGCGGTCGTGGACCCGGCGGGCATCACGACCCGGCTCCTGCCCGTGGAGGTCTCCCTCACCCCGGGCCCGACGCGCGGCCAGACGATCGTCGACCGCCGTCCCCGGCCCGGCGAGTCCGAGATCCACGCCGGGATCCGCGATCAGCAGCTGGTGGACGTGGCCCTGGACGTGGACGTCGACCGGTTCGTGAAGCTGTACCTGACGGCGGTGGAACGCGCCTGACTTCGGGTGTCCGAATGCCGCCTTGTCCGCACAAGCGCGGCTCGGCCACTGTCATGGGGCACACGAAGCACACCGATGACCGACCACCATCGGAGACCCCATGCTGCGGGTGCACTTCACAGCCGACGACCTCGCGCGCGTACGCGTCGCCGCCGCCCCCGATCCCCTCTGGGAGATCGCCAACAGTTTCCAGGCACTGATCAGTGCCGACGCCCCCCTGCTCCTCGGGGAGTGGCGCAGGCTCGTGCGGCCCCGCGTGGGCTCCGTGCACGGGCTGCTCGCCGCGCTGCTGCCGCTCCGGGGCTACTCCCCGGACTTCCTCACACCCGATCTGCGCGGCTCGTTCGACCTGGCGGGCGCCGTCGAGACCGTGCTCGGCACGCCCCGGGCCCGGTTGCGCGGCGACCTGGCACGGCTCGCCGTCTCGCGGGCCCGCCCGGGGCCGCTGCCGCCCGGCACACGCGCTCTGGCCGACGGGGAACCCGACGCCCTGCGCCGGCTGGGCGCCGCCCTGCACACCTATCACCGCCGCGCGCTCGCCCCGTTCTGGCCGCGGATCCGGGCCCAGGTGGACGCCGACCGGGCCGTGCGCGCCCGGGCGGTGCTGGAGGGCGGCACCGACGGCCTGCTGGCGGGCTTCCGGCCTGTGCTGCGCTGGCAGTCGCCCGTCCTGGAGGCCGACTATCCGGTCCGTCGTGAACTACGGCTCGGTGGCCGGGGGTTACTGCTGCAGCCGTCGTTCTTCTGCCTGCGAAGACCCGTGACGCTGGCCGCCGAGGACCTGACGCCGGTCCTCGTCTACCCGATCCAGCACACCCTCGGCTGGGCCCGGGAGAGCGGGGGCACGGAAGCCGGCGTGGAGCTGGGCGCCCTCATCGGCCGTACCCGGGCCGCCATCCTGGAGGACGTCGTCACCGGCCGCACGACCGGCGAACTCGCCGAGCGCTTCGGCGTCTCGGGGGCGGCGGTGAGCCAGCACACCGCGATCCTGCGCCGGGCGGGCCTGCTGGTGAGCGTCCGCCGCAGCAAGAACGTCCTGCACACCATCACCCCCACCGGCCTCGCCCTCCTCGAGGGTGCGCGTGCTTCCGTTTAAGGCACGGCTTCAACGTGTGGCAGGGGCGGGGGAGTTGGCCACAGCCTGAGGGCACGCATGAACAAACAGGGGGTTCGAAGAATGCACACAGTGCGTGCCCAACGTTCCGTCCTCGGCGTCATCGGCGCCCTCATCCTGGCTCTGGCGGCCGTGTTCGCCGCCGGACCGGCGCAGGCCGCGTCGTCCTCGACCAATGCCGCGGTCGCGCCGCCCGCACCACAGGGCGCACAGGCGGCGGACGTCTCCATCGCCGCGGTCTCGCCGGGGATCTCCCCGGCCGCCAACTTCATCCATGTGGCAGCCGGCGGCACTTTCGACTGCACCAGCGGCAGCCTCTGCGCGGCGGTCTGGGATCCCACCACGAGCGACTGGAAGATCTACTACCTCTACACCTGCGCCAGGTACTCCCTCTCCAACTGGAACGGCACCGGCTACTACTTCGACGAGCAGACCGGTGGCGTCACCTCCTACTTCTACGGTCAGAGCGGCAACGTCCTCAGGTCGTTCAAGCCCGACGGCGGAATCCGCCACGAGGTGGACTGGACACCGGTCTGGTCCATCCGCAACTGCTGACCGAACCTCAGACGGACAAGGGGCCCGGGGTGATCACCCCGGGCCCCTTCAGTGCCCCTGGATCAGGAACGCGCCGCGCGCCGCCGCTTCGACGCCACGACGAACGCCGCACCGCCCGCGACCAGCACCACCGCGCCGATGGCGATCGGGCCGGTCGCGCTGCTGCCGCCGGTCTGGGCGAGGTCGCCGTCGCCGCCGTTCGGGGACGGGGCCGGGGCGGACGGCGAGTCCGAGGCCTCCGGGGTCGGGGTCTCGGTGGACGGGGTCTCCGAGGCCGGCGGCGTCGTCTCCTCGGCCGGGGTCGACGGCTCCTCGGACGCGGGCTCCGACGGCTCGGCCGGCGGCGTGGTCGGCGGCTCCTCGGTGGCCGGCGGCTCGGTCGTGCAGTCCTTCGTGCCGCCGTTCCAGGCCGCGATCAGCTTGTCCTTGATGACCGGACGGTCCGGGCCCTTGGGCAGCTCCCCGTGCTCGAAGCCGTCGTTCGCGTCGAGCTTGCCGTCGAACTTCACCGCGCCCCGGTACATGTCGATCTGCGCGAAGCAGCCCGCGTCCGGGACGGCGATGTCGAGGGTGTCGGTCTGGCCGGGCTTGACCGAGACCGTGTCGAAGTCGACGAAGACCTGCTCGCCGGAGGTGGCGAAGGTCGGCCCGTGGGCGAGGTAGGAGGCGAGCGAGGCGGTGCAGGTGGTGGCGTCGGCGGCGGCGCGGACGGTGACGTGGACCTTGCCGTCGTCGGTGACCTTCAGGTTCTGGTCGTCGACCTTGACCGAGTCGTAGAAGTTCGTGCCGTCGAGCGAGAACTGGCAGCGGTCGGTGGCCGTCTCCGTGCCGGCACCCGTGCCGGGCTGGTAGGTGCCGCCGGACTTCCAGCCGTCGCCGCCGTGCGATCCGTGCGCCCAGGCGCCGGAGGCGGAGGCGACGGTGGCCGCGCAGAGGGCGAGCGACGCGGCGCCCGTCCCCAGCAGGCGTCGCGCGATGACACGTCTCGCTATGGACATGCGTATCCCCATTTTTTGGTGTGCAGCTGTGCATGCGAATGAGGGGGCCGGAAGCCCCTCATGGTCTGAGAAACACTGGGCTCACTGATCACTTGGGCCACAGCGTGAGCACATGGTGAGGCTCCTGGGAGAACGCTGTCAACCTGCGGTAACGGCCCTTGAGTTCGGCCGCCATCACAATTTCGCCACACCGGGAAGGAACCGCTCCGGCTGCCGCGGACGTTCACTTTTCCGGCGATGTGGACAGAGATCTCCTTATCGCCCGCACGCACCGCAGAGGAGTCCGTGTGACCGACCCGTCCCTGCCCGATCTCTCCTCCCGCGACCCCGACTGGTGGCGCCAGGCCGTCATCTACCAGGTCTACCCCCGCAGCTTCGCCGACGGCGACGGCGACGGGCTCGGCGACCTCAAGGGCCTGACCCAACGCCTGGACCACCTCGCCGGCCTCGGCGTGGACGCCCTGTGGCTCAGCCCCTTCTACCCGTCCGAACTGGCCGACGGCGGCTACGACGTCGCCGACTACCGCGACGTCGACCCACGCCTGGGCACCCTCGACGACTTCGACGCCATGGCCGCCGAGGCCCACCGACTCGGCCTGAAAGTGATCGTCGACCTGGTCCCCAACCACACCTCCCACCAGCACGTCTGGTTCCAGGAGGCACTGCGGTCCGGCCCCGGCTCGCCCGCCCGCGACCGCTACGTCTTCCGCGACGGCCGCGGCCCGCACGGCGAACTCCCGCCCACCGACTGGCAGTCCGTCTTCGGCGGCAGCGCCTGGCGCCGGGTCCCCGACGGCCAGTGGTACCTGCATCTGTTCACCCCGCAGCAGCCCGACCTGAACTGGGAGCACGAGGAGGTCCGCGCCGACTTCCGCACCACCCTGCGGTTCTGGTCCGACCGCGGCGTCGACGGCTTCCGCGTCGACGTCGCCCACGCCCTCGCCAAGGACCTGAGCGAGCCGCTGCGCGACCTCGGCGCCCCGGAGCTCAGCCGCGAGGAGGAGCTGGACCGGTTCCCGCCCGGCACCCACCCCTTCTACGACCGCGACGAGGTCCACGAGATCTACCGCGACTGGCGCAAGATCTTCGACACCTACCGCCCGCCCCGCATGGCGGTCGCCGAGGCCTGGGTGACCTCGGCCTCCCGCCGCGCCCTGTACGCCCGCCCGGACGAACTGGGCCAGGCCTTCAACTTCGAGTATCTCCAGGGGAGTTGGGATGCGGAGGAGCTGAAGCGGATCATCACCGACTCGCTCGCCACGGCCCGCTCGGCCGGCGCCTCCGCCACCTGGGTCCTGTCCAACCACGACGTCGTACGCCACACCTCCCGCCTGATGCTCCCGCCCGGCACCGACGACAACGCCTGGCTCCTGTCCGGCGGCCACGCCCCGGCCGTCGACGAGTCCGCGGGCCTGCGCCGGGCCCGCGCCGCGACCCTCCTCATGCTCGCGCTGCCCGGTTCGTCGTACGTCTACCAGGGGGAGGAACTCGGCCTGCCCGAGGTCGCCGACCTGCCCTTCGAGGTCCTCCAGGACCCCATCTGGGAACAGACCGGACGCGTCCGCAAGGGCCGCGACGGCTGTCGGGTGCCGCTGCCGTGGACGACGACGGGGCCGTCGTACGGCTTCGGCGCGGGCGGGTCCTGGCTGCCGCAGCCGTCGGGTTTCGGGGCGTACGCCGTCGAGGCCCAGGACGGCGTGGAGGGTTCCACCCTGGAGCTCTACCGCAGGGCCCTGCGCCTGCGTCGCAAGCTGCTGGAGGGCGAGGAGCTTCAGTGGGTGCCGGACAGTCCGGCCGGGGTCCTGCACTTCGCCCGCTCGGACGGCTGGCGGTGCGTGGCCAACCTCTCCGGTTCGGCGGTCGAGTTGCCGCCGGGTGAGGTGCTGATCGGCAGCGGGCCGCTGGAGGGGGGTCTGCTGGGGCCGGACACGACGGTCTGGCTGGCGTAGACCGCGCGGGTCATTTGAGGGCCACCTGTGGCTCGCCCGCCGCCGGTGGTGGCGGGGTCAGGTCCTGGGACGGGAGTTTCGGCGGGGTCGTCTCCTGGAACAGGACCTGGTCGAAGTCGACCAGCCCCGTCTTCTCCATGACCGTGATGTGGTCGAGCACGGTGTCGTTGGCCTGATCGGCGAGTTGCCGCACCAGGGAGTTCTCGGTCGTGGCCCGGATCTTCGCGACCGTGGAGAAGATCTGGCCGTGCGTGGTGCGCAGGATGTTCGCCATGTCGCTGTCGAACCGCCTGCCCGTGTCCGAGCTGAGCGTGGCGACGAAGCCTTGCTGCTGAGGGCTCGGCTTGTTCGGCAGGGTGATGTTCAACCGCGCGGCGATCCTGCGGCAGGTGGCGTCGAGCCCGGCGTGTCCGGAGACCAGGTGCCGGCCGGCCGTGCGCACCGCCGCGGTCGTGCCCTTCCGCAGGGCCATCTGCCCCACCGGGTACTCCCACAGCCCGGCCGCCCGCACCTTCACCACGAAGTCCCGGTCGGCCTCCGTCAGCGGGCCCGTCGAGGTCTGCGCGATGACCCGGTCCGGTGCGGCGGAGACGGTGCTGAAGCCGAGCATCGAGGGATAGGCGAGGGCGGCGAGCGTGAGACTCAGGGCGCCGCCCACGAAGAGGGTTCCGGTCGCTTGCCGTGTGATGCGCACCGTGCTGCCTCCTGCCCCGGGGTCGTCGTACGGAAGTACGGACCCCGGGGCGTGGAGAACCTTTTGAGTTGGCATCGGCTCCGCAAAGCAATGGCTGTGCAGGGGCGGCTCAGCGCTCGGCGCCCTTGCGGAAGGTCGCCCGGGCCCACAGGTAGCCCGTCAGGCCGAGGCCGGCGCACCAGGCCAGGGCGATCCAGGCGTCGTTGCCGATCTCGGTGCCGAGCAGGAGGCCGCGCAGGGTCTCGTTGATGGGCGAGAAGGGCTGGTACTCGGCGAACCAGCGCAGGCCGGTCGGCATCGAGTCGGGGGTGACGAACGCGCTGGAGAGGAAGGGCAGGTAGATCAGCGGCATCGGGGCGTTGCTCGCGGCCTCGATGGTCTTCGAGTTCAGGCCCATCGCGGCCGACAGCCAGCTCAGTCCGAAGGCCAGGAACAACAGCAGACCGAGGGCGGCGGCCCACTCGACGGCCGTGGCGTCGGGGCGGAAACCGATCGCGTACGCCACCCCGGTCACCAGGGCGAGGATGAACACGATCTGGATCATGTTGCCCAGCACGTGCCCCGTGAGCACCGAACTGCGCCAGATCGCCATCGTGCGGAAGCGGTTGATGATGCCCTCGGTCATGTCGGTGCACACGGTCACCGCGACCGTGATCGTGCCGGAGGTCACCGCCATCACGATGATGCCGGGGACGAGGTAGTTGATGTAGGCGTCGCGGTCGCCGACCCCGATCCCCTCGCCGATCGCGCCGCCGAAGACGTACACGAACAGCAGCAGCATCAGGACGGGCAAGGTGACGATCTGCACCGTCAGGGACGGATAGCGCAGCATGTGCTTGATGTTGCGGCGCAGCATCGTCATCGAGTCGCGGAAGGCGTAGGAGCGGGTGCGCGCGGGGGTGGTGGTGGCGGTGGTCATCGGGGTGTCCTTTCGGGGACGGGTCGGGCGGCGGTGGGTCATGCGGCGGTGGTGGTCTGCCGGCTCTCGGTCAGTGCGAGGAACACGTCGTCCAGGTCGGGGGTGTGCACGGTGAGCGACTCGGCCTCGACGGCCGCGGCCTCCAGCAGGTCGAGGACCGCGCGCACGGTGGCGGGGGTGCCGTCGCCGGGGACCTGAAGGGCGAGGTTCTCGGGGTCGCGCTGGGCGACCTCGAAGACCCGGGCGGCCGCGTCGAGCTGCCGCTCGTCGGCGAACCGGAGCCGGATGTGGCTGCCGGGGATACGGCGCTTGAGCTCCTCCGCGGTGCCCTCGGCGACGAGCCGGCCGCCGTGCAGCACGGCGATGCGGTCGGCGAGCTGGTCGGCCTCCTCCAGGTACTGCGTGGTGAGGAAGATCGTGATGCCCAGGTCCTCGACCAGGCCGCGGACCAGCTCCCACACGGTGCGGCGGCTGCGCGGGTCGAGGCCGGTGGTGGGCTCGTCGAGGAAGATGATCCGCGGCTCGCCGACCAGCGTCATCGCGAGGTCGAGCTTGCGGCGCATACCGCCGGAGAAGGTGGAGGCGGCCTTCTTCGCCTCCTGCGTCAGGTCGAAGCGCTCCAGCAGGTCGGCGGCCCGGCGGCGGCCCTCGCCGCGGCTCAGGTGGTGCAGGTCCGCCATCAGCAGCAGGTTCTCCTCGGCGGTCAGCAGCCCGTCGACGGCGGCGAACTGGCCGGTCACACCGATCGAGCGGCGTACGTCGTCGGCCTGCCGCACGACGTCGTGGCCGGCGACCCGGGCCTCGCCGCCGTCGGCGCCGATCAGCGTGGACAGGATCTGGACGGTGGTGGTCTTGCCCGCGCCGTTCGGGCCGAGCAGGGCGAAGACCGACGCCTCGGGGATGCGCAGGTCGATGCCGTCGAGCACCAACTTCTCCCCGTACGACTTGCGCAGGCCCTCTGCGTGGATGGCGGTCATGACTCTCCTCGGTGACTTCTACGACTTCTACGACTTCTACGGGGACTTTTACGGTGTGCAACTCCGTGAACTTGCACACCGTAAAACTTGACTTGCACGGTGTGCAAGTCCTTACGGCGAGAAACTTTTACGGCGTGCAAGTTGCGGTTACGCTGGACTCATGGCGCGAGAGACCTTGAACCGTGAACAGATCGTCCGGGCGGCGATCGAGCTGCTGGACGCCGAGGGCATCGACGGCCTGAGCATGCGCAAGCTCGGCCAGAAGCTGGGCTCGGCGGCGACGGCGATGTACTGGCACGTCGGCAACAAGGAGAACCTGCTGGTGCTCGCGGCCGACGAGGCGTGGAGCGAGGTCCGGCTGCCGGACGTACCGGCGGTGGGCTGGCGGACGGCGGCGCGCGAGCTGATGTACGCCGCACGTGAGCTGTGCGACCGGCACCGCTGGCTGGTGCGCGTGATCACCACGTACGTCGGCTACAGCGACGGGATGGCCCGCTTCCAGGAGTGTGCGTACGAGACCTTCGAGACCGCCGGTTTCCGGGACGCGGACCTCGACTGGGCCGTGAGCACCCCGTTCATGTTCGTGACGGGGCTGGCGTTCATGACCTCGACCGAGGCCGCCGAGGTCAAGGAACGGGCGTCGCGGAACCCGGCCGCGCAGTCGGAGGAGGAGGCCGCGGTCGTCGCGCAGGCCCACGCCATCGCGGCGAAGTACCCACGGCTGGCCGCCAGCGGGGAGGCGCAGGCGCGGCGGGGGGAGAGCTTTTCGGAGCAGGTCGACGAGGTCTTCGCGTTCGGCGTGCAGACGATCCTCGACGGGCTGGAGGCCCGACTGGGGGCACGGTCCGACTCCGTCTGAGTGGAAGGCGCGGGCCCCTCGCGTGGCGGACCGCCCGGCGCGGCCCCGCTGCCCGAGGATCCGGACGCGTGGCACGCACCTTCGACGAACTGGTCGCCATGCAACGCGCGGCCGACCAGGCACACACCAGGGTGGAGGAGCTCCGGAGCCAGTACGGGCCGCCCGCCCACAGCCCGTGGACCGAGCTCCAGACCGACACGTACGAGACCGCCTGGCGGGCCTGGCGCGACCTCGCCCGCGACGTCCAGACCGCGGTGACCGAGTACGCGAAGGAGCAGGGCAGCGCGCGGGGCGAGGTCGAGGCGGACGTGAAGAAGGCCGTACGGCATCCGGAGCAGGGGTTTCAGTCGTAGTCGTGGTCCGCCCGTATCGGCTGATCGGCGGCGACAGGCCCCCGCACGGGTGGTGCACGTCGGCTGACCGGCCCGTACGGCCGAGCAACACCCGTCACCTGTGCGAACGGGCCGTGAGAATCGCAGGCAGTGGTGTTGCCGACGCATGTGTGAGGAGCCCCGCCGACGATGAGCAGGTCCTGGAAGACGACGGTTCTCGGGTCGCTCGCTGTCGCGGGCGTGGTGTCCATGTCGGGGGTGACGTACGGCGTGGCGTACGGCGCCGAGGGCCCGACGGAGGCGGTGACCTCGGTGGGCCCGGCCGGTCCGGACGGTTCGGCCGGCCCTGATCTGTGGGCGGCGGCGACGATCGAGCCCGGGCGGGAGGGGCGTGTCGAGGTCGGGGGCTACGAGGGGATGCCGCTGGGCGAGGGTTCCACGCTGACACTGACGGCGCCGACGGGGACGAGGGTGACGGGTATGCCGTTCGCCGCGCTCGGGTACCGGGGGGCGGTGGGGCAGGGCGGGGCCAGCGGGACGTACACGTTCACGGGGCCGTCGGCGGCGGCCGGGGACCCGGATTCGGCAGCGGGTCCGGCATCGGGTTCGGGTTCGGCATCCGATTCGCCGTCGGAGGCATGGAAGCGCCGTACGTTCCCGTTCGTCCTGTCGGTCGGCCCGGAGGCCGAACCCGGCACCAGGCTCCCCGACTGCGCCCTGGTCCTGCGGGACGCGAAGGGCACCGTGCGGGAGAGGGGCACCTGCACCGTGACGGTCGGACTGCCCGCGCCCACCCTGTCCCGCCCTCAGTCGGGCGTCCCCGTGAGCGCGCTGTCGAGGACAGTGGGCACGGCCTACCCGGGCGCCCAGATCACGGTCCGTGACGCCGCGGAGAACGAGGTCTGCTCGACCACCACAGGCCCCAACGGCATCTGGCACTGCGTCCCCGCCCTCGCCCTCACCCCCGGCCCGGGCCGCCTCCAGGCGACGGCGACGATGAACGGCGTCAGTTCGACCAGCGAACAGATCGACATCACGGTGTCGGGCGCGCCCGAGGTTCAGGCGACGAGCTCGCGCAAGCCTCAGTAGCGCACGGCCCTCGCCACCTCCGCCCGCACCTCGCCGCCCAGGTCGCGGGTGCTGCGGCCGGTGGCCGTCCCCGTCTCGCCCGCCGGTACGTCGGACACGGTCACCACGGTGGCGTCCAGGAGGTTGCCGTCCTCGTCGCGGAAGTTGATCTGTACGGCGAAGGACCGGGTCGAGTCGGTCGTGTTGTCCGCGGTGACCTCCACGGTCGTACGGCCGTCCGAGTCGGTCTTCGGCGCGCCCAGTTTCACCGCGTCCTTGGCGTCGATGCCGCCCTTGATGTCGTCCAGCTGGCGGCTCGCCTCCGCGGTCGCCGAGGCGAAGGCCGATGCCGCTCTGCTGGCCACGGAGGAGGGGGTGTCGTCGTCGCCGCACGCCGTGAGGAGGGCGGCGGTCAGTGCGGCGGCCGTCGTGAGCATCGTGGTCGTCGTCCACCGCGTTCGGTGACCGGGCATGGCGCCTCCAGCGGGTGCGTTCCGTGCGCGTCGGGACCTGACTGTCCGGGCTCCTCCAGTGAAGTTCGGTACGCCCGAGCCCGCACTCCGGCCGTCACCCGTTCGGTCCTCCCCCGTGGTGACCGCCCCCGGCCGAACCCATCGTCGTACCGACCGCAGAACACGCGAGAAGCGAGAAGTGGGGTACGGCAACCATGAGCCAGCAGCAGTCGCAGCCGCAGCCGCAGCCGCAGTCACAGGCAACCGACGCGGCGCACAGCCGCCCCGGAGCCCCCGGCCCCACCCCCGCACCGGGCCCCACCGGCGGATCGCGGACCGCACCCGCCGTCCCGGGCTGGGTCACCGGCGGACTCGTCTTCGCGGGTGTGCTGATGCTGGTGAACGGCCTGCTGGCGGTCCTGCAGGGCATCTCCGCGATCGCCGAGGACGACGTCTACGGAACTGTCGGCGACTACGTCTTCGGGATGAGCCTCACGGGCTGGGGCTGGACGCTGCTCGTCCTCGGTGCCGTCGTGGCCGCGGTCGGCTACGGCATCCTCAAGGGGGCCTGGTGGGCGCGGATCACCGGCATCTTCGTGGCGTCGCTGAGCATGGTGCTCCACTTTCTCTTCCTGCCGTACACGCCGGTGTGGTCGGTGATCATGGTCGGCATCGACTTCTTCGTGATCCTGGCCCTGGCCACGGCGCAGGACATCTCGGAGTCGACTAGCGCTTCGACGCGCGACAACGCCTCTGCAGGTCGCTGATCCTGGCCGGGTCCTTGCGGCCGTTCAGCTCGGCCAGCAGGTCGTCGGGGCAGAGTTCGTAGAGGTCGCCCCAGAAACGGCGGCCGTGGTTGTCCCAGATGCGGTAACCGCCGGGGACACCCCTGGCCACGTAACGTCGTCTGCTGCTCAATCCGACCCCTGTCCGGACCCGTGCACGGATTTGCGTAGCCATGCACGTACGTCGTCCGGACAGGGTGACATCACGCAGCCGGTCCCCGCGCCGCAATTTCCCGGCGGCTCAGGCGTGTCCGATACCGCCGCCGCCGAAGGAACCGCTCTTGCCCGGCAGCCACCGCTTGCGGTGCTGGTCCTCGCTGCGCTTGCTGCCCGCGTGGTGCAGCTCGTGCGGCAGGAGCCGTTCCCTGCCCGTCGCGTGCGGCACCTCGTCCGGCTCCCGTATCTCCCGGATCTCATGGACCGCGCCGGTGTCGGGAAGGTGCGGCTGTTCGTCGGCCGTGGGCCGGGGCAGTTCTCGATCACGGACCCGCATGCCGAACTGAACGGCCCAGACCAGGCCGCCGGCGATGAACAGGCCACCCACAAAGGCGGCGATCACGTTGAGTACTTCACTCGACGTGGCCGCTAGTACAAACGTCGTCGTACTCATGCCCCAATTATCACCGAAACGGGCGAATGGGCTCCCTGAGGGGGGCGACCGGATTGTCTACGCGCGTTACGAGCGTTACTCGGCCTGGTCCGACCTCTCACTCACCCCTTCACTCACCCCTTCACCCGCCCCATCCCCCAGCTCCGTGAACAGCGTCAACTGCAGGGCGCCCGGCGCTTCGAGGCGGGAGTTGAGGGAGTTCCAGGGCGTCCGTGTCGGCTCCGCGACGACCTCGGCTCCGGCGGCGGCGAGCCTGGCCGTGACGGCCTTCGAGTCGTCCACCTGGAAGGCGACCCGGATGTGGCCGGCCACCCGTCGGCCGACCTCGACCTCGTCGATGAACTCGGCGTGGTTCGGGTCGGTCAGCTCCAGGGTGGCCCGTCCGGCGTCGAGGATCGTGACCCGGCCGTCGGGCGAGGAGAACGCGCCCCGCTCGGGGAGGCCGAGCTCGTCCCGGTAGAAGCGCAGCGCCTCGTCGTAGTCGGCCGCGGTGACGACCAGGCGGAGTTCGTGGACGCGTACGGGGTGCTGTTCGGCCGGTCCTGCGTCGGACATGTACGGCTCCTCTTCGGGTCTTCGGCATGTCGGTGGTCGTGAGTGGTGAACCCGGGCGCCGGGGCGGGTGATTCCCCGGGAGGGTTTTTCGCCCCCGCCGCCCCTACCCGTCCCGTCCCTGGGGGCTGCCGCCCCCAGCCCCCCGCTTCGGCCCTGAACGGGCCTCGTCAGTGACTTGGCGCAGATGGGCCGGGTCGGTCAGTGGGCCGAGTCGGTCCGGGCCGGGAACGGCAGCTCGGCGACCACCTCGAAACCGCCCTGGGGCCGATGCCCCATACGGATCCGGCCGCCGACGGACCGCGCACGTTCACGCATCCCGATCAGCCCGTAACCACCGCTTGCCGAAAGGGAATCGGCAGGCCGGCCGACCCGACCGCCATTGCTGACGCTCAGCACCAGCCGGTCGTCGCCGTACACCAGCCGCACCTGCGCCGAGCGGTCGTCGGCGTGCTTGGTGACGTTGGTCAGGGCCTCCTGCACGATCCGGTACGCCGTGAGATCCGCACCGGCGGAAAGGGGCCGTGGCACCCCTTCCCTGGTGACCTCCCCTTCCGTGGTGACGGTCACCTTGAGCCCGGCGCCCTGGAAGGAGTCCACGAGCTCGGGGAGCCGGCCGAGCCCGGGGGTGGTGGTCCCCGGCCGGCCCTCCGGTTCGTCGGCGTGGTGCCGGAGCAGTCCGACCGTGGCCTTGAGCTCGCGCAGGGCCGAGTCGGTCGTCCCGGCCAGCTCACCGGTGATCCGCCCGGCCTCCGTCGGGCTGCCGGGCAGCAGCCGGGCCACGGCGCCCGCCTGGATCTTGGCCAGGACGAGGTGATGGGCGACGACGTCGTGCAGATCCCGGGCGATCCGCAGCCGCTCCTCCACGACCCGCCGCCGGGCCTCCTCCTCCCGCGTCCGCTCGGCATCCTCGGCCCGCGCCCGCACGGCTTCGAGATACGCACCCCGCAGCCGCGTCATGGTGCCGAGCGCGGTCGGCAGCAGCAGCCAGGCGGCCGGACCCAGCAGCTTGAGGGACAGGGGTTCGTCGTACGGGTCGAAGACCAGGGTCGTGCCGACCAGCAGGACGATCCCCGCACCGGCGAAGGTGTTGGCGGTACGCCGGTCGCTGCGCAGCGCCAACGTGTACAGCGCGATCATGAACGGCCCGAGCAGCAGCACGGTGAGGAGATAGCCGAGCCCGGCCATCACCAGGGCGCACACCGTCGTCACCAGCGCGGTGCCGCGCGGCCGGGAGTGCCGCCACATCAACGCGAGGCAGGAGACCCCGGCGAGCAGCACCCCGGGCCACCACGCCAGTGCGGGTTCATGGCCCGGGAGCGTGACGACGGTGCCGGGAAGGGAACAGACGAACACGGCGAGGGCGACGCCGGCGTCGACGGTACGGGGGTGACGGCGTAGTCGCCGCTGCACGTTGTCGATCATGGGGGTCCTCATGGGTGCCGTGATGGCACTACCTACGAGTCAAAAGTGACGACGACCTTCTCCGCCGCCCCCGGCGTCATCGCCAGCCCGAACGCCCGCTCCACGTCAGCGAACGGCACCCGATGACTGATCAGCTTCGCGAACCGCTCATGATGCTCGGCGATCTCATCGGTGACCTCGAAGATCTCGGTCGGATACCCCTGGGAGGCGATCAGCGTCAGCTCACTGCGCAGCATGCCCCCGAGATCGATCGCGTCCGACTTCTTCTGCACGGCGACCATGACCAACTTGGCCCCCCACTTCGCGGAGTCCACGGCGGCCTGGAACACGGCGGGCACACCGGCGGCGTCGATGTAGATGTCCGTACCGGCCCGGGCCTGCCCGAGCGCGTTCGCGGCCCGGCCGTGCAGCTCGGTGAGCCGCTCCGTGACGTTCTCCTCCGCCGAGTTGATGACGGCGTCGGCACCGACGGCCAGCGCCGTCTCCAGCCGCTCCGGGATGACGTCGGCGACGACCACGTGCTCGACCCCGCGCAGCTTCAGCCAGATGGTGGCGCCCAGCCCGATGGGCCCGGCGCCGAAGACGACCACCTTGTCGGCGGGGCCCGCCTCGGAGCGGTTGACGCAGTGCCGGGCGACGGCCATCGGCTCGTTGAGGGCGGCGACGTCGAAGGGCACATGGTCGGGGAAGACGGCCAGGTTTCTGCCGACCTCCGCGTCCTCGATGATCAGGTACTCGCTCAGGGCGCCGTGCGCACCGCCGCACCCGATGATCCCGGAGGGCACGCCCTGCGGGTTGACGACCACCCGGTCGCCCACCTTCAGCCCGCTGACCTCGGCACCGACCTCGACGATCTCACCGGCGGGCTCGTGGCCGAGGGGGAGGGAGCGCATCGAGCCGTCGGTGCCGGCGGGTGTGCCGCCGAGGTGCAGGAAGAACGTGTCGGTGCCGCAGATGCCGCAGGCGCGGATCCGCACCAGGGCGTCCTTGGGGCCGGGGTCGGGGCGCTCGACGTCGACGACTTCGATCTCGTTCCTGGCGCCGGTGTGGACGGACCTCATGGTGGCCATGGGAGTGCTCGCTCTCTGTAAGGCTGCCTCATTACTTAACTTAGGCAAGCATGTCTCTGTTACTTAAGTCAAGCAACCATCTGGGGCTGCAAAACTTTGCTTAACTTAGGCAAGTAGCTGCTACGGTGAGCCCATGTCCACACCGTCAGTCGCAGTCGGCCTCGACCACGCAGCGTCGCCCGTCCCGGCGCACATCGTGGAGATCGAGAAGTGCCTCACCCGCGTCACCTACCTGGCGGGCCGGGCGAGACAGCACGAGTACCTGATGGCCGCGGCCGGTCTGGCCCTGGACCGGGCCGCCGTGGCGATCCTGCGCCGCCTCGCCGAGAGCGAGCCGATGCGGCCCGGCGTGCTGGCGGGGCTGATGGCGGTGGAGGCGTCCCATGTCACGCGCCAGATCCAGCAGTTGGAGCGGGTCGGTTATGTGGTCAGGGCCGCGGACCCGCACGACCGTCGGGCCCAGCGCATCGAACTCACCGACGCGGGACGGGCGGCCGTGCACCGCATTCGCGAGGCCGGCCGGGTCGGCATGCACATGGCCCTGGCCGACTGGTCCGACGAGGACCTGCGGCAGCTGGCCCAGCTCTTCCACCGCCTCGTCGACGACTTCGTCACCCACGCCGAAGTACCGGCCGACCTAGGCCCGACCGCCTGAAGACAGCCCCCCACCGCCTGACGACCCGTACCGGCGCTCAGCGCATCCCCCACACGAAGGGTGTCGCCATGAACGCGAACCTCTCGAACCTCCTGGAGAAACCCTCCCTCCCGGAGAAACCCTCCGTCCCGGAGCAGCCCTCGCCCCCGCGCGGGGACGGACAGCGCGTCCTGGTCGTCGCCGACGATCCGGTGGACAGCGAACTGCTCAGCACCACGTTGGAGTTGGCCGGTTACCGGGTCGGAACGGCGGGCACCGGCGCCGAGGGAATGGTGCGGCTGACCGAGCACTGCTTCGACCTGGCGGTGTGGGACGCCGTACTCCTCCCGCACCTCGCGCGGCTGCCCCCCGCCCCGCTGCTCTTCCTCACCACCTGCGACTCGCTCCACCGTCTCGTCCCCGAACTCGGCCCGGGCGAGCAGGACTACGTCACCAAGCCGCTCCGTATCGCCGAGGTCCTGGCCCGGGTGGACGTCCTGCTGCGCCGCCACTGCCGCGAACGCCACGCCGGCCTGCCCCGCTACGGCGACCTGGTCCTGGACGACGCCACCTGCCTGACCCGGCGCGGCACCCGCTCGCTCGACCTCACCCCCGCCGAGTACCGCCTGCTGCGGCATCTGCTCGTCAACGCCGAGTGCGTGCTGTCGAAGGAGCAGATCAGCCGGCATGTCTGGGGGGACTTCCGGGCCAACGAGGCGATCGAGAAACTGGTCTCGCGGCTGCGGCGCAAGGTGGACAGCGATCCGGGGGAGCCGGCGCTGATCCATACGCGGCGGGGGTTCGGGTACTGGCTCGGGGGCGCCGGCTGACATCACGTGCTGTCACGGAAGGAACCAGCCGACTGGCCACACCGGCCGGAGCTGCCCGCGAACGCGGGCGGCGGGGAGTGAGCCACGCCCCGCCGCCCGCCGGGAAGGTCAGCCGCCGTTCTTGCCGAGCAGCTTGTTCATCTCCTCGATCTCGGCGGTCTGGGCGGTGATGACCGCGTCGGCCAGCTCGGTCGCCGGGCCGTACCGGCCCTTCGCCTTCTCGGCCTCGGCCATCTCCACGGCGCCCTCGTGGTGCTCGACCATCATGGTCAGGAACATGGTGTCGAAGTCCTTGCCGGAGGCCTTCGACAGCTTGTCCATGTCCGCCGGGTCCATCATTCCGGCCATGCCGGAGCCGCCCGAGTGACCGGAGTGGTCCATGCCGGGAGTGGCCGACGGCACGTCCTCGCCCCAGGCCTTCAGCCAGCCGGACATGGTCCGGATCTCCGGGTCCTGCGCCTTCTGGACGCGCGCGGCGAGGTCCTTGACCTGTGCCGAGGAGGCGCGGTCGGCGGCCAGTTCGGCCATCTCCAGGGCCTGCTGGTGGTGCGGGATCATGCCCTGGGCGAAGGAGACGTCCTGGTCGTTGTGGGCGCCGGCCGGGGCGTCGGCGGCGGACGCGTCCGCGCTCGCCGACGGCGACTTGTGCGTGCCGGAGGCGCCGTGCCCGCCGTCGTCACCGCCACAGGCGGCGAGGACGAGGGCGGCGGTGGTGGCCGTCGCGGCCAGGGCGGCGCGACGGACCAGGGTACGGGTGCTTGTCATGCTGGTAACTCCTGCGAAGTACGTGACGTGCCGCGGCCTCGCGGGGCGCGGCATGGGCATGGCTGAGCGCCGTACGCCCGTACGCCCCCAGCCGGGGGGGGGACGGGAACGGGGACGGCTCGGCCTTGTCCTACGTCCGCAGGATCTGTAGTTCGGCCAGTGAGGGAGGCGCCCGCCCGCCCTCCGGTGCGGCGGCCACGGAACGGCCGTCGAGATCGCCGGAGACGGCGTTTCCGGCCGGGTCGGGCAGCAGGGCCGGCAGTACGGGTCCCGTGCCGACGGCGCCGGAGGCGCAGGTCGGGTCGGCGTGCTGTGCGTGTCCGCCGCCCGTGGTGCCGCCGTGGCACACGGTCTCGTCGGCCGTGCCCGGCATATGGGTGGCGGCCATGGCACGCGCGTGGGCGTGATGGGACGAGGCGGAGGCGGCGGCGACCGGGTTGCCTGGCCCGAGGGCGTGCATCCCGAACAGCCCGGCGAGCAGCCCGAGCAGCAGAAGCATGCGCCACGGTCCCGTCATCGGGAGCCGAGGCGCACGGTGGTGCTGTGCACGGGCTGTCACGCCCTCATCGTACGTATGCCGTCCCCGGCCGACTCACCAGGTGATCGGTCGCACACATCGCGGCCGGCTCACCAGGTCACCGGCAGCGCGTGGAGGCCGTAGATCACCGCGTCGTGCTTGAAGGGGAGTTCGTCGAGGCCGGCGGCGACGCGCAGGGTGGGCACGCGGCGCAGCACGGTCGGGTAGACGACCTGGAGTTCCATGCGGGCCAGCGGCTGGCCGAGGCAGTGGTGGGTGCCCAGGCCGAACGCCTGGTGGTGGCGGGCGTCGCGGGTGAGGTCCAGGCGGTCGGGGTCGGGGAAGACGGACGGGTCCCGGTTGGCCAGCTCGCCGAGCAGGATCACGCCCTCCCCGGCCCGGATGGTGTGCCCGGCGATCTCGATGTCCTCGAGCGCCGTCCTGCGGCGGCCGAGGTGGACGATGCTGAGGTAGCGCAGCATCTCCTCCACCGCCGAGGCGACCACCTTGGGGTCCTCGGCGTCGCGGACGAGGGCGAGCTGGTCGGGGTGCTGGAGCAGCAGCAGGGTGCCGAGGCTGATCATGTTGGCCGTCGTCTCGTGCCCGCCGAGCAGCAACAGCACGCCCATCGTGGCGGCCTGATGCCGGGTCAGCTCCCCGGCCCCGATCCGCTCGGCCAGCCCGGACAGCAGGTCGTCGCCGGGGTGTGCGAGCTTCTCACCGACCAGGTGGTCGAGGTACCCGTGCAGGTTCAGGTGCGCCGCCTGCCGCTCCTCGGGGGTGACGGCGGAGGAGACGATGGCCTTGCTGTTGGTCTGGAAGAAGTCGTGGTCCGCGTACGGCACCCCGAGCAGCTCCGAGATCACCAGCGACGGCACCGGCAGCGCGAGGGCCTGCACCAGGTCGGCGGGTTTGGGCCCGGCCAGCATGCGGTCGATGAAGTCGTCCACCATCCGCTGCACGGACGGACGCATCGCCTCGATCCGCCGGATGGCGAAGGCCCCGCTCACCATGCGGCGCAACCGGGCGTGCTCCGGGTCGTCCATGCCGACGAAGCTCAGATCGGTGACCGCCTGCTTGCCGCCCGTGTGCGGGACGGGGCTGGGGAAGCCCGGGTTGGAGAAGTCGGCGCTCAGACGGGCGTCACCGAGCAACTGCTTCTGCTCGGCGTGCCCGATCACCGGCACGGGGGTGGGGGAAGTCCGGGGTCTCGGGGGATGCGGCGTCGGTCGTGGGGGTGGGGGGCATGGTGTCGTCTCCCTCGGTCAGGGGTGGGGGGACTGGCGTAATGCGCCGGATGAGGCCGGCGACGGCGACGGGGTGGGGGGAGCCAGGAGCAGGCCGGTGAGGGCGTCGGTCAGGGCGGTGGCGGTCGCGTCCCAGGACGGTGGGGGCGCACCGGTTCCCTCGGCGAGCGTGCGCTCCTGCTCGGCGCAGGTGTGGGTGATCAACAGGCGGGCCATGCGCCCGCGTTCGGCGCGCACCTCGGCGGGCAGGAAGTCGAGGCAGCGGCCGAGGCCGCGCAGGGTGCGCTGAAGGGGTTCCCGTACGAGGGCCTCGTCGGTGACGAGCGCCCGCAGCACGGGGTCGGTCATCACGAACGCGGAGAAGCGAGCGTGCCAGGACGGGACGCCGAGCGAGTCGAGGTACGCGGTGACGGGCCGGACGAGACAGGCCACCCAGTCCCGGACCTCGGGGCCGGCCGACGCGGCCTCCTCGACGTCCATCTCGTCGAGCATCCGCTCCCGTACGTCCTCGATCGCCTCGGCGTTGCGGCGCATGATCGCGCGCACCAGCCCCGACTTGCTGCCGAAGTGGTATCCCACGGCGGCGACGTTTCCCTGCCCCGACGCCTCGCAGATCTGCCGGTTCGACACCGCCGCCAGCCCGTGCTGGGCGTAGAGCCGTTCGGCGGCGGCCATCATGACGTCGCGGGTCTCGGCGGAACGGGCGGCGGAGCGTTCGGTGGAGCGTTCTGTGGGCGGCGGGGCGCTGTCCGTCATGGCGTCCAGCCAAGTTAAATCACGTGACTTAATCAAGCGGAGACGGGTCTCTGGCCGGAAAGGGAGCCGAAGAGTCCGGAACCTGTCGGAGCAGCAGAGAGGCCCGGCTCCAGGAGCCGGGCCTGCTGACTGGTCGCTGTCCTGCTGGTTGTTTTCCTGCGCCGGCTGGTCGTCCTACACGACGGCCTTGTAGCCCTGCCAGCCCGTGGCGATCCGCGTACGGCTGCCGAACGACCCCTTGCCGTTGCCGTTGTTGCGCCAGACGTTGCCCGAGGTGTCCCGGGAGACGAGATCCGCCCGGCCGTCACCGGTGAAGTCGCCGACGCCGACCACCGCGTTGTAGGAGGCACCCCAGTCGTCGAGGACCTTGACGCGCGCCTTGAAGCCGCCCGTGCTCGTGGTGTTCGCCTCGTAGCGCCAGAGCTCGTTGGACTTGTCCTGGGCGAGGAGGTCGCCGCGGCCGTCGCCGTTCAGGTCGCCGGCGCCGATGATCTTCTTGTAGCCGGTCCAGCCAGAGGCGATCTTGACGCGGGCGGACAGCGTTCCGGTGCTGGTGCCCTTGAAGAGGTAGACGTCCCCGGTGGACGTCTGACGCGCGATCAGATCGGGCCGCCGGTCGCCGTTGACGTCGCCGGGCGAGGTCAGGATGTCGTACGCGTTCCAGCCGGAGGTGCCGAGCGAGGTGTACGGCGTCGAGGGCGTCGGCGCGGCGCCGCAGGCCGGGCGGTAGGCGCGCAGGGCGCCGCTGCTCAGCCGGACCAGGACGTCGTTGCAGCGGTCGCCGTCGAGGTCGCCGAACGGCACGAACTTCGCGGTCGTGGACCAGCCGGAGCCGGAGACCTTGCTGCCCAGCGTGCCGGTGCCGGTGCCGCGCTGGATGGTGAGCGTGCCGGAGGAGTTGAGGGTCAGGACGTCACCCACGCCGTCGTTGCCGGCGTGGTCGCGCGGTGCCGCCGACCCGGCCGTCACCTTCACGGTGCCGGTGAGGGAGAGGGCGGCGCCCTGGCCGTCGGCGGGCTGGGCGGTGAGCGTCCAGGTGTAGGTGCCGTTGGCGACGAGGCGGCCCGCGGAGTCCTTGCCGTCCCAGGCGGCCTTCAGCAGACCGCGGGCGGATGAACCGGAGAGGGTGCGGACGGTCGAGCCGGACGCCTTGTCGCGGACGGCGACCGTCCAGGAGGCGACGGGCTTCGACAGCCACCAGGTGCCCGAGAAGCCCGCGGATCCGGCGGTGACCGTGGAGTCGATCGCGGTCGGCGCGGAGGCCGGGACGCCGGTCGGCACGAGGTGGACGCGCTGCTCGGTGTCGGCGTAGGCGACGCCGCCACCGAAGCGGTCCACGGTCCAGCGGGCACCCGGCGTGAGGCTGCCCTGCCCGATGTCGGTCCAGTCCACGAGCTTGCGGGTCGGCAGGTCCGTGTGACTGCCGCTGGACGGCAGCCCGTTGTGCAGGTCGATGAGGGTCAGCCCGCTGTTCGACTGGACACCGTCGACGCGCTGGACGAGGTAGCCGTCGCCGAGCAGGACCCTGCCGTCCGGGGCGGTGGCGGTGCGCTTGGCCGTACGGTCGTACACGCCCGAGCCCTTGACGGTGCCGGAGTTGTCCACACAGGTCCAGTAGACCCAGCGCCCCACGGCCTGGAGATCGGACGGGTTGCAGCCGTTCCGTGTGGTGAACGACTCCACGACGGTGCCGGACGGGAGCCGGGTGGCCGTGACCTTTCCTCCCGTGGCCGCGCCGCTCCACAGGGTGTCGCCCCAGACGGCGGCGGCGACCCGGTCGCGCTTCTGGAGAACCTTCGGCGCTGTCCCGTCGACGGGGAACTCGGCGATGTACTGCCAGCCCGAGGAGGCACCGTCGACGAGCGCGTACCGCCCGGAGAGAGCCTTGAGCTCCGGGGTGCTGTCGCCCGTGTCGAGGACCGGACCCCACGGGACGGTCCCGTTGGTGCGCAGGACGGTCAGACCGGATTCGGAGGCGTTCCGGCGGCCGTGGCGGCCGGTGCCGTCGGCGAGCAGACGGTTGCCGTCGCCTCCGTTGACCAGTCCGTCCACGCTGGTCCTGGCCACGCTCGGAGTGCTGCCCGGGGTGAGCCAGGTGCTGCGATAGGCGCCGACGATCGTGTCCGGCTCGTACAGCGTGCTGTTGTCGGACGTGGTGAGGATGCCGTTGCCGATCGACAGGCCGCGGATCCCCGCGGGCATCGGCTGTACGGCGGTCACCCGGCTGCGGGCGACCGAGCCGTCGGTGCCCCGGGCGATGCGGTACACGCCCCAGTCGAGGTCGCCCTGATCGACGTACTTCTCGGCGCCCGCCACGAGGGCGGAGCCGTCCGGCGCCTGGACGATCTGGTGGGCGGCCGGGTCCATGACCTCGGTCATGCCGGTGTCGGTACCGTCGGAATCGAGGGCCCACAGGGGCTGGCCCCGGTACTTGTTGTTGCCGGGCCACACCGGTTCCACGCCGAGCAGCCTGTCGCCGACGATGCCGTACGTGGCCTCGTGGGTCAGGGACGCCGTGTCGAAGGTACGGGGCGCGGCGGACAGGTCGGCGCGGTCGTACACGTCCGCCTTGCCTCGCCCGGGGCGCAGCCGCAGCACCGATTCGGCGCCCAGCCGGAAGCCGGCCACCTCCCAGCCGTCCGTGGCGTTGACCCGGTCGGGCAGCGGGCTGAACCCGCCACTGGCGAGGTCGACGATGCCCCAGTGGCTGTAGCCGTCCCCGCTGTCGCCGGTGCTGTAGCGGAGGATGACGGACCGCGCGTCGCCGTCCTCGACCTGGATGTCGCCCGCACCGTCCGGGAGTCCGGTGACGGGCGTCTCGGCGACCCCGCCCCCGTCCTGGACGCGCCGCAGCTGGTAGGCGTTCGGGTTTCCGTTGACCCCGCTGGTGCTGGTGAGGACGGTGTCGCCGAAAGTCCCCTGGTAGGTGTGGTACTCGGGCACCGCCACCACGCTCGTACCGCCCGAGGCGCCCGCGCCCTGGAACAGGGTGACCTGGGCGTCCTCCTCGGAGTACAGGGCGACGGTGTCGGAACCGTCCCCGTAGTAGCCGGTCTTGAAGGAGGCGGCCTCCTGGAAGTAGCCGCTGTCGATGTCGTACTGGACGGGGACGTCCAGCCGCTGCTCCAGGGCGGTCGTGGTGCCGGTCGCGTAGTCCGTCCACAGCAGCCGGTCGTCGCCCTCCTGGGCCCAGAGGAACCCGGTGGCACCGGCGTTGAGGATCTGGGTGGCCCGCGGAACGGCACGTGGGGCGGCGGGCAGGACGAGTTCCCCGGCCGCGGCGGCCGCGAGCGGCGAGGGTACCGCGGTGGCGGGCGTCGCGGTGAGCGGCAGGCTGAGGCTGAGCGCCGCCGCGAGTACGGCCGTCTGTGCGGCCGCGGATCTGAGACGTACTGAGCTTGAACCAAGGGCAGGTCTGTGCCGGCGTCGGCCGAGTCGGGCCACCGTTCCTCCTGGGAAGGCAAGAAGAAGGCATGGCGGGACACTCGGCAGCGCTCCGGCTCCTCGCTCGGCCCCCCGGCCGCTCCCCCCACGCGCGTGGAGGGAGAGTAACAGCATGTTCATGACCGGCTGCCGCCGCCTGCCGTGGCACGAGACCTCGGCGGACGACGGCCAAGCCCCCGAACTTTGCCATCTCTTTACAACCCGCCTCACCGCCGCCTCGTCTCTCCGCTCGATCCGTCACTCAGCCCGTCACTGCGGGCGATGTCGGAGGACCCACAAGAGAGCGACGAAAGAGAGCGACTCAATGCGCCGAACTGTCCTCAGCGCCCTGGCCCTCGCATGCACCGCCGTCCTGGCGAGCACCGCGCCCGCCCTCGCCGACGGGACGACCCCGAGCCCCGCCACCACCGCCCCGTCGGCCACCGCCGTCCCGACGCCGGCGGAACCGAGCGCCGAGCCGAGCACCGAGCCGACCCGCACCGCCTCGCCCGTCCCCTCGGCGCCGTCGGAGGCCGAGCCGACGCGGGCGCCGGAGGGCGGCCAGGTCTCCGTCGTACCGTCGGGGGCGCCGAACACCGGAGTTGGGTCGTCCTCCTCGTCGTCCGGCACCGAGGGCGGACTGATCGGAGGCGGTGCCGCCGCGGTGCTCCTCGCCGGGGGCGCGACGGTCTTCGTCGTACGGCGTCGGAGGGCGCACGGGGCATGACGCCGCTGTCCCGGCGCGCATTCGCCACGACGGCCACGGCGGCGATGGCCTCGCTGCTGGTGGGCTGCGGCGGCCAGGAGCAGGAAGCCGGGCAGGGGGCGAGCGCGCACTCCCGGAGAGCGCGGGGCAGGCAGGGGGCGGACGACGGTCCGTCCTCCTCGCCGTCCGCGAACTCGGCCCGCGCGTTGGGGCGTTCGGCTCCGGTCCGGCTGCAGATCCCGGCGATCGACGTCGACACCCCGGTCATACGGCTCGGCCTGGCGGCGGACGGCACGGTGCAGGTCCCGCCGGTCACGGCCCACGACCGCGCGGGCTGGTACCGGCACTCGCCGACGCCGGGTCAGGTCGGCCCGTCGGTCATCCTCGGCCATGTCACGGTGGGCGCCTACGGGGACGGGGTGTTCCGGCACCTCGCCCGGCTGCACCGGGGCGACCGGATCGTGGCGCGCAGGGACGACGGCAGCTCGGCGGAGTTCACGGTGAGCGCCGTACGGACGGTGGCCAAGGCCGACTTTCCGGCGGACGACGTGTACGGGGACGTAGCCCGTCCGGAGCTGCGGCTGATCACGTGCGGGGGGCCGCGTGCCGGGGACGAGTACCGCGACAACGTGATCGTGTTCGCGGGGCTGACGGCCACGACTCCCTGACCACCCGTCCCGCCGCAGTCACGGCACGCACGGATCCCGGGCTTTCGGAACGGCCGCCGGCGGCCCGGCATCTTCCCCCAGGAGTGCGGCGCCAGTTCCTCACGACCATGGAGAGCGTTGAAACGGTCCCGAGACAAGGCAGCGTCCGAGCTGTTCGCCGCCCTGTACCCGCGCCTGGCCGGCTGGTGCCGTCGGCTCGTCGACGACGACGAGACGGCCCACGAGATCGCCTCCGAGGCCTTCACCCGGCTCTGGGCCCGCTGGAGCCGGGTGGAGGAACCTCGCGGCTTCCTCTACGTCACGGCGGCCAACCTGGTCCGGGACCACTGGCGCAAGCTGGAGCGCGAGCGCAAGGCGATGCGCCGGGTCACGGCCGAGGTCGAGGTCAACTCCCGTACGGAACAGGCTGATCCGGCGGATCCGTCCGTACGCCTGCTGGTCCAGTCACTCCCGGAACGCCTCCGGACCCCGATCCTCCTCCACTACTACGCTGACATGCCGATCCGGGAGGTGTCCGTGCTGACCGGACGCAAGGAAGGGACCGTCAAGGCCGATCTCCACGCGGCCCGCGAACTGCTCCGCGCCCATCTGAGGAGAAGCCTTGACCACACGCTTTGACGACGACCCGGACGTCCCTGAGCTCTCCCCCGACGACCCCCTAGCGGTGATCCTGCGCCCTCCGTCCGACCACCTCGCCGCACCGTCCGGCCACTACGAGGCGATCCGCGCCAGGGCGTCCCGTCGCCGCTTCCTGCGTACGGCGGCGGGAGCCGGCGCGGCGGTCGCGGTCGCGGCCCTCATCGCCCTGCCGCTCCACTTCGCCAGGCCCGACGGCGGCCACACGACCCCGACGCCTCCGCTGGCACCCCCGCCGGCGACCAGCCGCACGACACCGCCCGGTCCGTCGCCGACCCCGACCCCGTCGGCGTCGCCCACCGAATCGGTCTCGCCGACACCGACGGTGCCGCCGGCGCCGACGGAGACGGCGGCTCCTTCGGCCGCCACGGGCGACGGGACGCCCACCGAGCCCCGGACGCCGGGGAGTTCGGCGGCTACGGCCGAGCCGTCGTCGGCGCCCACGACGGCACCGTCGACCGCACGGACGTCTGTGCCGACGCCCGCACGGGTGGAAACGGCGCCTACGCGAATCCCGTGAATCCGGCGCGATCCGGAGCGATCCGGCGTTGCGAACGTGTCATCCGCCCAGCACTGCTCCGGGGCGTCAGGACCCCATGTACCGGCAGGCAGGGCAGGACAACCCGAACGCCGTCCACGACCCCACCACCCAGCCTGAATCGGACGCCGAGTCAGAGCTGGTCCCGTCGAAGCTCCATGTAGGTCCGCTCGCCGTGCGCATCCGTGATGTCGATGACGACGCTCTCCCACTCCTCGGCGGGCTCTTCCGGCACCTCCCCCACCCGGTACACGGCTTCGGCCAGCAGTTCCTCGGTGACCTGTACGCCCGTAAGGCGCTCGCTCAGCGCGAAGACAGCCGCCTTGCGATCGACATCGGTGGCCTGGTCACCTGAGGGGTCGAGGCCGAGGTCCGTCATCACGGCGTTCAGGTCATCGGGAGTGCTGCCGGTCCTGACCGACGGCCACTCGAAGGTGGTCCGCAACTCGCCGTTCTCGTACCAGTGGAAGAAGTCCATGGGCTTCCCCCCGTTGCTCGAATGCGAGACGGCACGCGTCCCGGCGGAGAGGGACTCCATGAAGCCGGGCCGCGTTCCCAGGTCACCGCCGACGTCCAGGAGGAGGGCCCAGTCCCCTCCCTCGCCCTGAACGGTGAACGCGCCGGCGATGAAGGACTCGGGCCAGTCGTCGCACTCGTCCACCAACTCCTGGTGCCGCTCGATCAGTTCACCGAGCCCCGCACACTCCTCTGGCGGCTCGGCGTCCGCCCCCGCCATCCTGAGCAACTCGTCCGGCGATACGCCGCGCACCAGCGTCAGGGTGTACCCGATGTCCAGCGCGTACCGGAGCAGGGAGGACGGGGAACGTATCCAGCCGTAGTCAGCTGCGGTGGCCGAGGTCATGCGGTGCATAGTGCCAGGGGGCACTGACACGGGTGCGAGCCACGGCTTGGGACGCATCCCACGCCCGTACGTAACCGCAGGTCGGAAGGGAAGGGATGGTTCCAGGGCGGCGTATCGGGCCGAGGCGCTTGCGGTGGCCGCTGTGACCGGTGATGCTCTCGGTGTCGCACCGCACCGCACCGACCGGGCCCGGACCGACCATCCGCCACCCGCCGGGAGCCGCGACACCTGTTCACGTACGCACCACGCCAGGCCGGCGGCGACCGGAACCGCCCCGCAACCCTGGCGACCACATCGGGGGAGAGCCGGCATGGAAACGATCATCGTCCAGCCGCCCGGTCCGCCGCGGCCGGATGCCGTCGGCGCGGGCAAGCCCGAACTGCTGCACATGGGACCGGGGGACGTGGCCGAGTTCGGGCGCGGGCTGCCCGGTGGCGGGGGAGTCGCCGTCGTCCTGCCCGACCCCGGGATCTCCCGGCGGGCGGGGCGGCTGGAGGCGGCCGAGGACTACTGGCGGCTGTCGAACTTCAGCCGTGACACGGCGTATGTGGTCGAGAACCTGGAGGGGGCCGGCGAGTACATCACCGTCGCGCCCGGGCGGCTCGGAGCGCCGGTGCCCTTCGAGTTCTCCCGGGTCGTCCTGCCCGCGCTGAGCGGGACCGCCGACTTCAAGGTGTTCGCCCCGCAACACGCCTACCTGGACGAACGGTCCGCGCCCGGCGCCGGGGAGCTGACCGTGCACCCCTACGCGCTCGACGCGACGGCGAAGTACTTCCTGGTGCTGGTGGCCCTGTGCGAGCCACGGCTGCGCGACCCCTCGGACAGCGCGCTGCCCGGCGCCGGGGACATCGCGGAGCGGCTGCGCCCGCTGGAGAGCTGCCGGGGCCTGACCCGCTCCGCCGTGAACTACCACATCGACTACCTGGCCTTCGCGAAGCTGCGCCTGGACGTCGGTGACGAGCCCGGTGCGGACGGCAACGCCCGCACCGGCGCCAAGCGCACCCGGCTGGCCTCCCTCGCCCTGCGCTTCGGCTTGGTCCGCGAGGAGCACCTCGCCCTGCTGCCGTCCCGCAGACGGCCCGCACCGCAGGGAACCGGCGCGTGACCTCGCGAGGCGCCGAGGAGGGCGCGGAGGAGATCGCGGAGGCGGGCGCGCGGGAAGGCGCAGGGGCGGGCGTGGAGGAGATCACGGAGGAGGGCACGCAGGAAGGCGCAGAGGCGGGCACGCAGGAAGTTGCGGAGGCTTGCGAGCAGGAGGTCGTAGACGCGGGCGCAGAGGAGGAGCTCGCGTTCACAACGCCGCGTCTGCCCGCGGGTTTCCGTGTCGACGGCTGGCAGCTGGACACGGTCATCGGCTCGGGCGGCTGGGGCACCGTGTACGAGGCGCACGCGGTCGCCGACGGCACGACCGTGGCGGTGAAGGTACTGCCGACCGGCGCCCTGGCACCCAATCAGCGGGCCGCGCTCGGCGAACTGGTCGCGCGCGAGGCGCGGTTCAGCGCCGAGGCGGACCATCCGCACCTCGTACGGACCCACGCCGTGTGCACCGTCGACGCGCCCGACCTGCCCGACCTGCACGGCGCCATCGCGCTCGTCATGGACCGCGCCGAGGCCAGCCTGCGCCAGGTGCTGGACTCCGCCGGCACCGGCAGCCCGGTCCCGGACGCCGTACGGATCCTGCGCGGCGTCGCCGCCGGGCTCGCCCATATGCACGACGCCGGCTGGGTGCACGGCGACCTCAAACCCGCCAACGTCCTGCTCGGCGCGGACGGCGAGGCCCGGCTCGCCGACTTCGGCCTCGCCACCGAACTCGACGGCACCCACGCCCACATGCCGCCGCTCGGCACGCTCGACCACCTGCCCCCCGAGTGGTGGTCCCAGCGCACCGGCGCCGACGGGGCGGTGGTCCGGACGACCGCCGACATCTGGGCCTTCGGCGTCCTCGCCCACCAGGTGCTCACCGGCGGCCTCCACCCGTTCCCCGGCGCCACCGCCCGCGCCCGCTCGCTCGCCGCCCAGGCCTACGCCCGCGGCACCGCACCGCTGCGTCTCGACGCCGGCCTCGACGAGGACTGGCGCCGGATCATCGGGGACTGCCTGGCACCGGACCACCCGGCCCGCCTCCGCCACACCGCCGCGAGCCTCGCGACCCGGATCGGGCAACTGTCCGGCGGCAGACGTGGCCGGCGCCGACTGCTGCCGGTCGCCGCGGTGGCGCTCGCCGGTGTCGCGGCGGCCACTGTCGCCGGGTTCGCGCTGCTCGGCGGCGGAGGCGGAGGGGGCGGTGGTGCCGGGGATGCCGGTGGTGACGCCACCGGGCGCGGTGCACCCGCCGTCGTCACCGGCGCGCAGACTCCGTCGGCCGCCGGGGAGATCCCGGAGGACTCCGACGTACCCGAGGCGCTGCGCCCGGTCATCGTGAGCGCCGCCCGGCGCTGCACCGACGAGGAGGTCACCCCCGCGCTGCTCGCCGCCCTGATCAAGGCGGAGAGCGGCTTCGACGCGAACGCCGCCCGCCCGGCGACCGACGAGTACGGCATCGCCATGTGGACACCGTCGGTGTTCCGGGCCTGGGCGGTGGACGGTGACGGCGACGGAGACAAGGACTACCGCTCGCCACCGGACGCGATCGCCACGATGAGTGTGTACGCGTGCTGGCTCGACCAGCGTTTCAAGCAGGCCCATCTGCCCACGGAGGACCTCCCCGCGCTGATCGCGGCCGGCTACCGCACCAGCGATCGCACGGTCATCGAGGAGGGCGGCGTCCCCGAACGCGTACGGCCGCACGTGGAGGAGGTGCTTCGCTTCCTCGCCGAGTACGAGGGGTGAGGAAGCGGGCGTCGGCCGTCGGCGTTCATCGGTGGCCGGCGTTCAGCACTCCTTGACGTCCGGGATCTTGTTGTCGGGCGAGCTGACGTAGATGTTGGAGATCCAGCCGCCGTACTGGGGCAGATAGGCCCACCAGTCATTGGTGTACGGCGGTACTCGCACCTCCTCCCCCCTCGCCTGGCACCCGATCAACACCTCCGCCCCCGCCGGGAGTTGAGTGATCGGCGATTTACCGGTGGACGGATCCGGACGAACATTCACATGGTCGCTCCACGTGCCGTACCACCACCCCGCCGGCCGTGCGGCCCCCGGCACGTTCAGCGAGCGGGTCAGCCGCCCGATGTCCGTGTACGCCTTCCCGTACGACGTGCCGACCGGCTGCAGCGTGTACACCGCCACGATGGAGCGGTCACCGGCGCCGACGGTTCCCGTGCTGTGCAGCGCGGGACGGGTGAGGTCCACGTCAGCGGCGGCGGCGGCCGGAGCAGGCGCAGTCCCTGTTCCTGTCCCCGTCCCCGCCCCCGAGCCCGCCGTGCGCGAGGCGGCTGCTGTGCCGCACGTGCCCTCCGGATACGACGATCCCGCCCAGCCCTGCTTCACCGCCCACGGCTTCTCGAACGCCCCGGCGATGCCGAAGTGCTGGTCGAAGCGGTCCGAGGCGCAGCGGGTGGACTGGCGCAGGTTGCCCATGACGAAGTCGCGCACAGGGCCCGGCGCCGAGTCCAGGAGGTAGCGGTAGATCGTCACCGTGTCGCGGGCGGAGAGCGAGGTGTAGCCCCAGTAGCCCTCGTACCCGGCGGGCGGCGGTGCGGTGTCCTGCAGACCGAGACGGCCGACCATGCGGTTGATGATCGCCGAGCCGCCGAGCGCCGACCAGTAGTGGTTGGCCGCCTGGTCGTTGCTGCTGCGCAGCATCGGCTCCAGCCGGGCCCGGTCGGCGGCGGGCACGGTGTAGTCGGGGCCCCGGTTCCACAGGAAGTCCAGCGCCAGCAGCAGTTTGACGACGGAGGCGGACCGGAAGCGGGCGCTCGTGTTGAGCTGCTCGGTGAAGGTACCGGTCTGCCGGTCGAAGACGGCGACCCCGGCGGTGACGCCGGCGGGCACCTGGACGGACGCGGCGGCGGCCTGCGCAGCCCGCCCGGATATGGCATCGGCGGAGGCGTTGGCGGCGGCGGACCCCGCCGCGCCGCTGACCAGCAGCAGCGCGGCGGTGGCGGCGGCGAACAGACGGCGCCTCACCGGTAGTGCTCCCTCAGGTGGAGCGAGTTGATCGGGGTGAGGTCGACGTACCAGCCCTCCTGCGGAGGGATGGACTCGTGGCAGTCCGTGTTGATGGACTTGCACAGCTCGACGAGGGCGCCGTCGTACTGGTTGTTGAAGACCCAGTGGTTGCCGTACTGGTTGTAGATGGGGTGGAACCCGTAGGAGTAGAAGATGTGGCTCGGGTTCGGGTTGTTGACGGGGGTCACGTTCTGCGGGTAGATGCAGACGGCGCCGTACGGACAGCCGTCCCATGTGCCGCCCTCGGCCTGGGCCTGGGAGGCGCCGGTCAGGACGGCGGCGGTGGTGAGGGCGAGCGCGGCGACGCCGTGGAGAAGTCTGCGCATGGCTTTCGTGCCTTTCGCGGTGGTCGGTGCGAGGTGGGGAGGAGCGCTGGTGGGGCGGTCGGCGGGGTCTACCACCAGTCGGAGCACTGGACCCGTCCGTCCGAGATGAGCGAGCCGCAGACCCGGAACTGGTACTGGGGGTCGGTGCTGGTGCGCTTGAACGGCGTCGTCAGGCTCTGCCCGGCCGACCGGACGGTGAAGGGCCCGCACTGCAGCCACGGGGACACGGCGCCGGCGTTGTCCCAGCCGTTCGCCCGCCAGTCCATCCAGACGTTGTCGCCGGGCCGGGTCTGCCCGCTGATCTTGCCGAACGCGATCTGCTGGTCGACGAAGACGCCCTTCTCCAACGTGAAGCGGACGTTCCCGAGGCTGAAGCTGCGCGGCTTGTGGGTGTCGCCCTCGGCGTTGTCGGGGTGATCACGGAACCCGTTCCGCCCGCCCTCGCAGTCGGCGGCCGAGGCCTGTGCGGGTTGCGCGGGCTGAACGAGTACGACGCCGGTAGCGACCGCACACAGCGCGGCGGCTGTGGCGAGCGTGGAGCGGAGCAGGCGCATGGGTGCCGTCTCTTCCTGGTCGGGGAGGGGACGCCCCGGGTGCGGGCGGGGCGTGGAGACGGCTTGAAGCCTAGGGAGGGGGCGGTGTTGGCGGTCCTGACGAATGTCAGGGTGCGGGCGGGCACGGCACGGCACGGCGTGGGGGGACCGCCGCGTTCCGGCCTGTGGTTTGCGGTCCGTCTGGAGCCGTCGCCCTCGTCGATGGCCCACAGGCTCTCCACCGACACCGGGGTACTGGGTTCTTCTGCTCAGACGCTGGATCCGGGTTTCACGCCTCAGCCGACGGCAGTCGGCCACAGCGGCGGGTATGCCGGACGATCTGGCGCGCGCGTGCGTGTCGTGCTGCGCCCCACAGGCCTCATCCACGTTGGGGGCCGTCACCCAGAGCCAGCCACAGCACACCCGGGATGGTTCGCGACACGCGACCGTGGAGAAACTCGTGGGAAGTGGGTCCGAGATGTGAGGGGGGACATTGCCTAGTCCTAGGTCTGGGTTTTCGAGCATGGTGCGTACTGTTATTCACAGCCTCGACCTCTACGTAACCTTGATAGCGGCGGTGACATTCGGAATCCTAGGCTTGATGGGGAAAGCTTCGCAGGAGGTGATTACTTCCGGAATTCTGACAGTGCTTGCCCTCGTAGGATTTTCGCTTTTGAGGATGCGCATGCAGGGTGAAAGGATAAATAAATCCTTGACTGAAATCAGCGCCAGGCCGAGCGCTGATAGCTTCTTCTCTAAAGTTGACGATAGGGATGAAATCCGGGAGATGATCTCGTCGTCAAGGGAGGTGTGGCTTCATGGCTGGACCCTCGGGATACACCTGATTTCATACGCAGAGGAAATCAGGAGGGCTGTCGCCCGGGGGCTGCATGTCAAAATCCTCATAATTGAGCCGAACAGTCCAGCCATGAGCATCGCGGCAAGTGAGGCAGAGAACCACAGTGCCGGCGAACTTAGCTCTAATCTGGAGGCTAACCTTAGAAGACTCGTTGCGCCGATCGCTGGATCAGTAGCCGGAAGATTGGAGATCAGGACCCTCAGTCACGTTCCCCATAACACGGTGATTGCTTCCGATCCCTCAGCGGAAAACGGGAAGATCGTCATGCGAATCGCAACCTTCCGTGCCGATCATTGGCAGCGGCCAACCTTTACGGTCACCCGTCAGAACGACCCAGGATGGTACGAATTCTTCAAGGATCAGTTTGATAAGAAGTGGGGGTCGGCGGACCCCTATGCATCGCTGCCATAAGGCATGCTCGGCATTCCGCGGAACACTCTCACCGAGCACGTATCTGAGGGCGTGTACTACGGCACCGCGTTCGGCCCGACTCCGTCCGTAGCCACGAGGTGTCGGTCGCGGTCAGTCTGGGGGACGGGCGTGTCGACCATGCCCTCGGTATATCGTTGCCCGCCGGATTGCCCCGCAGCACACCCGCGAACACCCGTGGCTTCGCGAGTACGCCGCCACGCTGCGCCGGTTGAAGCGTGCCGACTCCGAGGCACGTCCCGTGTGAAACCAGCGAACCGGCGGTAGCCGTGCACGAGCCCGCGCCTCGCGGCGGAATCAGTGTGCCGCGAACTGAACTGCCGTCCGCTGCAAGGCGTCTGGCCGTATAGCGAGCCCACCCACCGTCAGCGTCTCCCCATAAATGTCCGTGAGCCTGATGTCGCCCCCGCAGCCGCTCCCCTGTTCGGAGAGGAAGTAGTTGTACTCGGTGCGCGGGAGTTGGCGCCAAGTGGTGCCGTCGCGGACCTCCAGGCGGGCCAGGGGATTGCGGTGGCCTACGGCCTGGATGCCGCACCAGTAGGGGCTGGAGCCTGTTTTGTAGCGGATCGCGATCTTGTCGGATGTGGTGGGGCTCAGGAGGGTCCAGGTGATGGGGATCTGGCCGGTCGAGGGGGTGGCGAGTTTGGCGAAGGCCTGGGCGCTCAGGTCGAGTTGGCCGGGGGCGCAGGGGGAGGGGCATTCGTTGGTGATGCGGACCGTTATGGAGGCGCCGGACGCCGCGCGGACCTCGACGTACGCCCCGCATGCCTTTGAGGTCTCGTAGTCCGTGGTGTTCATCGCCGCGGTCATGACGTCGTCGGTGGGGCCGTAGAGGCAGGCGCCGTCGCCGTTGCCGGTGTCGTAGAAGGTGGCTACTCCTTCGTGGGTGGTGTTCGGGCGGATTCGGCCTGCCAACGGGGCCTCCGCCGACGCCGGTTGGGGAGCGGGCCGGGTGGTTGAGGGGCGTGTCTTTGCGGCGGGCGTACGAGGTTGGGGGGTGCGGGTTGCCGTGGGGGTGGGCTTGGTGGACGGCTTTTGCTTCTGTGGTGGGGGTGAGGTTGGCGGCTTCGGCGTGGGCGACGACTTGGCTCCGGCCGCGGGCCTGGTCGAGGTGTGGCCTGCCGTGGGTTTCCCGTCGGGGCGTAGTGCCATGAGCAGGGCCGCGGTCAGTGCGACGGCCGCCACGACCGCGGCGGGGACTATGGCCGCGCGCCAGTTGGGGCGGGGCCTGCGGTGGGAAGGGGATGCCACGGTGAGTCCGTCCTTACGTGGTTCGGCAGCAGCAGAGCACGTGGGGGTGGTGGATGTGGGGCTCCCGTGCGGGAGTTTTCCATGGGTCAGTGGTCGCCGGGGGCGGAAAGGTTGCCGAGGGATGGGGGAGGAGAGGGAGGGGGCGGAAAATCTCTGGCGGCCTGCCTCGCGCGGCGTTACGCTCGCCCGCGATGACCACTCACTGTGTTGACAGATTGGGGGTCCCGTCCGCGCAAGGTGAGTGCTGATGGGCACTCGGATCGCGAACGGGGCAGCCGAAACCCGGCTCTTCCAACGTCCTTCGTCGTTTTCCTTCTGGCCGCGCGTGCGTGCCTTCGCCGTGCCGGCCTCCATGATCGAGACCGCTACCGCCCGTCGGGTGGCGGGAGACTGGGCGGGGGCCTGTGCCGCCGCCGGCTTCGATGTTGATCTGAATCTTCGGTCCGTGGCTCGTGACCACGGGCGGGACATCGCCGGGCGGGTGCGGGCCGATCTGCGGGCTCTCGCGCCTGACCTGCTGCGTTGGCACATGCCTCGGGTCGCTCCCGACGGGTTGCTGCGTCCCGGGCTGACTCTCACGGTGGCCACGTATGGCCGGTATGGCCAGTACGGCCATGAGGCGCGGGAGCGTCAGCGGCCGCTGCATCTCGTGGTGCGGACTCCGCCCGCTTGGGCCGATGCCGGTCAGCGGATCAGCCTTGCGTTGTGGGACGGGGGCCGGGGTGGTGGGAACGGTGCCTCTCGGCATCCGCATCCACGGCCCAATCGGCGGTTCCGGCTCGATCTGCACCGGCATCTGTGGGATGCCCGCCGGGCCGGTGAACTGCGGCTCCGGTGCGGGGGGTTTGACGGCGCCGACGGGTTCGACGGGTTCGACGGGTTCGACGGGTCCTACGGCGCCTACGGGAATCAGGTCGTCTTGGATCCCGACCTTCCCGAGCTTCTGCCGTACGGGCGCCGCTGTGCCGTTGACCGATGGGCGGACGAGGCGCGGGTGCTGCTGCGTGCCGAGGGGCGGTCCGGTGGGGCTGTGCTGGTGCGGTTGGGGGGACGGCATCGGCTGGTTCTGGAGCTGGGGGAGGGGGAGGACGGTCCCGGTGGATCGTTCTCGGTGCGGGTCGCCGCGTCCGCCAAGCGTTCCTCCTCCGTTCTTGCCGTCCTTCCCGACGCCGCCACCTGGGTGCTTCCCGACCTGGAGTTGCTCCGCGCGGGGCTCATCGACGCCGATGGGCTGCATCCGTTGGTCGCCTCCGCCCTCGTACCGGACTATTCGGCTTCGGAGCGGCCGTTGCCGGCTGCCGATCCGGCGGGGCAGCCGCGTCTCGTCGAGTGCCGGGGGGCTCGGCATCGGATCGGGCTCGTCGACGGCGTACTGGCTCCGTTGGACCATGATCCGGAAGAGGTCCGGCGGGAGGAACTGCTGGCCGCGCTGACCGGTACGCCGCTGCCGTGCCTGCAGGCCATCGACGAGGCGCACCGTCGGCCGGACTGTCTGCCCGACGTTCGCGAGCGCCTCGACCACGGCGACATCGCCGGGGCGCTGGCCGTCGTCGAGGGGCTGCTGGGGCCTGACGCGGTGTTGCGTGACGGGGCGTTGCGGGACGAGTTGGAGGCGGCCGCGCGGCGGCGGATCACGTACGGGCTGTTCAGGGCCGGGTTGGTCGGGCCGGGACCGGTGCGGGTTCGTTACGACGAGCGGGTCGGCCGGCCCCGGGAGTATCGGGCGCATCCGCGCAACGCGAATCTGCCTGAGGCGCGCCATGTGCCGGCCTCGGCCCACCGGCACCACAGGGCCTTCTTCTGACGGTGATCCGTCTCGCACTGATTCCGCTGTTTCCACTGATCCGGGGACTGCGTCCCCCCAAACCCACAGGTGATCCCACATGCCCATGAGCACCCAGAACCACCACCACTCCACCCTCACCCCCACCCCCTCCCCCTCCCAACTCGACATCGCCGCCGACCTGTTGACCCTCCTCACCGACACCACCACCGAACCCCGCCCGGACACCCAACTGGAGGCCCTCACCCTGGCCGTTGCCGCCGATCTGCCCGTTCTCCTCTGGGGTGAGCCGGGGATCGGCAAGACCGCTGCTCTCACCCAGCTCGCCGCCGCCCTGGATCTCCCTCTGACCACCGTGATCGCCAGCGTTCATGAGCCGTCCGACTTCTCGGGGCTGCCCGTGGTCGGGGACGACCCCGCGGAGCAGGGGGTTCCGATGGCCCCGCCGGACTGGGCCGTGCGGCTGGTGAAGGCCGGGCGAGGGCTGTTGTTCCTGGACGAGTTGTCCACCGCGCCGCCGGCCGTGCAGGCCGCGCTGCTGCGGCTGGTGCTGGAGCGGAGGGTCGGGGCGTTGCGGCTGCCGCCGGGTGTGCGGATCGTGGCCGCCGCCAACCCTCGGTCCTCGGCGGCCGACGGCTGGGAGCTGAGCGCGCCGCTCGCCAACCGGTTCGTGCATCTGCAGTGGGCCCACGACCACGAGGTCGTCGTACGAGGACTCGGCGGGACCTGGCCACGGGCCACCCTGCCGCGGCTCGATCCGGAGAAGCTGGCGCAGGCCGTGGACTTCGCACGGCGTGCGGTGTGCGGGCTGCTGGCCGGGCGGCCGGGGCTCGTGCACCGGCTGCCCAACAGTGAGACGCGCCGGGGTGGACCGTGGCCCTCTCCGCGGAGCTGGGAGATGACGCAGCGGCTGATCGCCTTCGCGACCGCCGCCGGTTCGTCGCGGGACGTGCTCTCCTTGCTGGTCAGGGGCACCGTGGGGGACGGGCCGGGGCTCGAGCTGCTGGCGAGCGTGGATCGCATGGATCTGCCGGATCCCGAGCTGCTGCTCGCCGATCCGGCGGGAGCCGTGCTGCCCGAGCGGGGGGACCTGCGGCAGGCCGCGCTCGACGGGGTGGTGGAGGCCGTGCGGGGGCGTATGGAGAAGACGCGTTGGGATGCGGCCTGGGCGCTTCTTGTGCGGGCGTTGGAGACCGGGGCTCCGGACCTCGTCGTCGTTCCCGCGTCCACCCTCGCCTCCCTGCGTCAGGAGGACTGGGACGTTCCGGCGTCGATCGAGCGGCTCGCCGGGGTCGTTTCGCTGTCCCGGAGGGCGGATCAGGTGGCGGGGCGGACGGCGGCTGCCGGCGCGAAGGCGGGGCGATGAGCGCGGGTGCACCCGAGGCTCCGGGGGGCTCACCCCACCCCCTCGACCGCGACAAACTCTTCGCCGCCCGCCTCCACGCCGCCCGAGTCCGCCCCTACCTCGCCACCGCCCTGTTCGCCCTGCACGTCGTCGAGTCCCGGCGCGTGCCGACGATGGCCGTCGACCGGTACTGGCGGTGCTACGTCTCGCCCGCGTTCGTGGACCGTATGCCGGTGGAGGAGCTGGCCGGGGTGTGGGTGCACGAGGTGTCGCATCTGCTGCGGGACCATCACGGGCGCAGTGACCGCGTGGCACGTGAGCGGGGGCTGACCGGGCCGGGGGAGCGGCTGCGGATGAACATCGCCGCGGACTGCGAGATCAACGACGACGTGTACGGGGAGGGCCTCGCCCGGCCCGAAGGCGCCGTCCGGCCGTCGACCCTGATGCTGCGCGACGGCGAGCTGATGGAGGACTACCTGCGGCAGTTCCGGCTGGGGCCGCGCACGCAGGATCTGGCCTGGCTGGACTGCGGCAGCGGGGCCGACGGGCTGGAGCGGGAGTGGGACATGGGCGGGGACGGCGCGCACGGTCTCAGCGCGCAGGAACGGGACGCCGTCCGGTTCCGGGTGGCGCAGGGCATCAAGGGGCGGCCGGGCAGCGCCTCGCGGGGGTGGCAGCGGTGGGCGGAGGAGGCCTTCCATCCGCCGCAGCCGTGGCGGGAGTTGCTCGGCGCCGCGGTCCGCTCGGCGGCCTCCGGTGCGGGGGCCGGCGAGGACTACACGTACGGCCGTCCCTCGCGCCGTTCAGCCTCGGTGCCGGGCGCCGTCCTGCCGAGTCTGCGGCGCAGGCCGCCCCGCGTGTGTGTCGTCATCGACACCTCCGGCTCGGTCAGCGACGCCGAACTGGGCAGTGCGCTGCTGGAGGTCGCCGCGATCTCCCGTGCCGTGGGCGGGCGGCGCGATCTGGTCAGCGTGGTGCCGTGCGACGCGGCGGCCGGGGGTGTGCACCGGCTCTGCCGTGCCGAGGGGATACCGCTGGTGGGGGGCGGGGGTACGGATCTGCGCGCGGGCTTCGCCAGGGCGCTGCGGATGCGGCCCAGGCCCGATGTCGTCGTCGCCCTGACGGATGGTCAGACGCCGTGGCCGAGTGAGCGACCGCCGTGCCGGACGGTCGTGGGGCTGTTCCCCCGGCAGGGGTCGACGGGCTCGTGGGACGAGGACGATCCCGAATACGTGCCGGACTCGCCGCCCGCGTGGGCCCGTGTGGTCGACATCGGGTAGGGCAGCACCCTCGCAGTCCCCTCGTAGTAGCCGCTCGGAGTCCCTTAGCAGCCCCCTCGTAGCCCTCTCGCAGCACCTCGTCGTACCTCTGGCTGACGTATCCACCACCCCGTACTGCGTTCTCAGTACAGCGGATTGTCGGCACCCGCACGACGACACGGCACCCCCGCTCCCGACAGCCTGGGATCACATTCGAGCCCAGATGTGGAGACCCCCTGCCGTGGCTACTTTCCTTTATCGCGTGGGCCGTCTGGCCTTCCGGCGGCGTTGGTACGTCGCCCTGGTCTGGGCGGCCGTGCTGGCCGCCGTCGGTCTGGGTGCCCTCAAGGCTCCGGGAGCCTCCGATGAGGAGTTCTCCATGCCGGGCATCGAGTCGCAGAAGGCGTTCGACCTGATGGAGGAGCGCTTCCCAGGGGCGACGGCCGACGGCGCCACCGCGCGGGTCGTGTTCGTCGCGCCGGGCGGTGAGAAGGTGACCGCCGCCGAGAACAAGAAGGCCGTCGAGGAGGCCGTGGCCGAGCTGGGCGACGGTTCGCAGGTCGGGTCCGTCGTCGACCCGTTCCAGGCGAAGGCGGTCAGCAAGGACGGTACGACGGCGTACGCGACCGTCACCTACAAGGTGAAGGCGAGCGGACTCTCCGACGCCGACAGGACCCACCTGGAGAAGACGATCGACGACGCCCGGGACACCGGGCTCACCGTCGAGGCCGGCGGGACCGCGATGGACGACGGCGGCGGCCCGGGCGGCGCGGCCGAGGTGATCGGCGTCGCGATCGCCGCCGTCGTCCTCCTCGTCACCTTCGGTTCCCTCGCCGCCGCCGGGCTGCCGTTGCTGACCGCGATAGTCGGCGTCGGCGTCAGCATGGCCACGATCCTCGCGCTGGCCGACGCCCTCGGCCTGTCCACCACGACCGGCACCCTCGCGATGATGCTGGGCCTCGCCGTCGGCATCGACTACGCCCTGTTCGTCGTCTCGCGGTATCGCGAGGAGCGCGCCAAGGGCCGTACGCCGCAGGAGGCGGCCGGGATGGCCGTCGGTACCGCCGGGTCGGCCGTGGTCTTCGCCGGGCTCACCGTCGTCATCGCGCTCGCCGGGCTCTCGGTCGTCGGTATTCCGATGCTCACCAAGATGGGGCTGGCCGCGGCGGGCGCCGTCGTCGTAGCCGTGTTCATCGCGCTGACGCTGGTCCCGGCCTTCCTCGGGTTCTGGCCGAACGCCGTGCTGCCGCGCAAGGCCCGCAAGAGCGGCCGTATCGAGGAGAGCGGCGACACCAACGGCGGGACTCGGTGGGCGCGGTTCGTGCTGCGCCGGCCGCTGCCCGTGCTGCTCCTCGGGGTCGTCGGCCTGGGGGCGCTCGCCGTGCCGATGACCCAGCTGCAGCTGGGCATGCCGGGCGACGAGGCCAAGTCGACCTCCAGCACCGAGCGGCGGGCCTACGACGCGCTCGCCGACGCCTTCGGTCCGGGCTTCAACGGGCCCCTGACCGTCGTCGTGGACGTCAAGGGGGACGCGGATCCGAAGGGTGCCGTGGCGACGGTCTCCGAGGAGATCGGGGGCACGAAGGGGATCGTGTCCGTGTCCCCCGCGCGCTTCAACGACGCCGGTGACACCGCCGTCTTCTCCGTCGTGCCGTCCACCGCGCCGACCGACGAGAAGACCAAGGAGCTGGTGACCACCATCCGGGGCGAGCGTCCGGGGGTGGAGGCCGAGACCGGGGCGACCTTCGAGGTCACCGGCACCACCGCGATGAACATCGACATCGCCGACAAGGTGCAGTCCGCGCTGGTCCCGTATCTGATCGTGGTGGTCGGGCTGGCGATCGTCCTTCTGCTCGTCGTCTTCCGGTCGCTGCTCGTCCCGCTGAAGGCCGCCCTCGGCTTCCTGCTGTCGGTGCTGGCCTCCCTCGGCGCGGTCGTCGTGGTCTTCCAGCAGGGGCACGGCGCGGAGCTGCTGGGCGTCGAGCAGACCGGGCCGATCATGAGCCTGATGCCGATCTTCCTGGTGGGCATCGTCTTCGGGCTCGCCATGGACTACGAGGTCTTCCTCGTCTCGCGGATGCGGGAGGCGTACGTCCACGGGGAGTCGGCCGGACAGGCCGTCACGTCCGGCTTCCGGCACAGCGCCCGCGTCGTCGTGGCCGCCGCCCTGATCATGATCGCGGTCTTCGCCGGGTTCATCGGGGAGAGCGACTCCATGATCAAGATGATCGGGTTCGGGCTCGCCACCGCCGTACTCCTGGACGCCTTCGTCGTACGGATGGCGATCGTGCCCGCCGTGCTCGCCCTGCTCGGCGACAAGGCCTGGTGGCTGCCGAAATGGCTGGACCGGATCCTGCCCCGCGTCGACGTGGAGGGCGAGGCGCTCAGCCGCCGGCCGGAGGTGGAGGCCGAGGCGGAGGCGGAGCCGGCCGGGGCGAAGGAGAGGGAAGAGGCGCGCATCTGATCCATCGGCGCCCACCAGGGCCACCCCCACCAGGGCCCCCACCAGGGCCCCCACCAGGGCCCCCCACCAGGGCCCCCACCAGGGCCCCCCACCAGACCAGGGGCCGCCCGTGACCCAGGACCAGGGCACGGGCGGCCCCGTCGCCGTCCCTGACCGGAATCGTCCACCATGGCCTCAGCACCTCGACCGGAGAGCAGGATGACCACCAACCAGGAGCGCCGCTACGCGGACCGCCTCGAGGGGTTCGCGGGCCGCCACCCCTATGTCCTCGACCTGGTGGTGGTCGCGGCGCTGATGGGCTGCGCGACCCTCGGCGGCCTGCTCACCCTGCCCGGTGCCGAGCCGCCGGACCAGGACACGGCCAGCGTCGTCCTCCTGGGCGTGTCCTGCCTCGCCCTGCTGAAGCACCGCACCCATCCACGCATCGCCCTCGTCGTGACCGCGGTCTGCACGGTCGTCGTCGTGGCGATGGGATACCTGGTCACCCCGCTGCTGCTGGCGCCGATCATGGCGGCGCTGTTCTGGCTGGCCAGCCACACCGACCGCAGGACCACCCGCGCCTACGGCATCCCCACCGTCGTGGCGCTGATGCTCGCGGCCGCGTTCTCCGACTCCATGGACCACCTCTCGCTGCTGCTGAGGACGATCGGCCCGTTCTTCTGGCTGATGCTGCCCGTGGCCGCCGGGAAGATGACCCAGCTGCGCCGCGCCTATCTGCAGTCGGTGCAGGCCCGCGCCGAGCACGCCGAGCGCACCCGGGAGGAGGAGGCGCGGCTGCGGGTCACCGAGGAGCGCATGCGTATCGCCCGTGAGCTGCACGACGTCGTCGCCCACCACCTGGCCCTGGCCAACGCCCAGGCCGGCACGGCCGCGCATCTGGCGCTCAGCAGCCCGGAGCAGACGCGGAAGATCCTCACCGACCTGACCGGCACCACGTCCTCCGCGCTGCGCGAGCTGAAGGCCACGCTGGGGCTGCTGCGGCAGAACGACGACCCGGACGCCGCGCCGCTGGAGCCGTCACCCGGGCTGGCCCGGCTGCCCGAGCTGGTCTCGGCGTGCGCCTCGGCGGGCGTCACCGTCACGGTCACCACGGAGGGAGAGCCGCGGCCGCTGTCTCCAGGCGTGGACCTGACCGCGTTCCGCATCGTGCAGGAGGCACTCACCAACGTCACCAAGCACGCCACCGCCGAGGCCGCCCACGTCCGGCTCGCCTACTCCGGCACCCGCCTGCTGATCACGGTCACGAACGACGGGCCCAGGGCCGCCCCCTGGGGAACCGGGGGTGGGCATCCCCAGGGTTTCGGCGTCATGGGCATGCGCGAGCGCGCCCACTCCATCGGCGGCGAACTCCACGCCGGGCCCCGCCCTGAGGGCGGCTTCGAGGTCGCCACCACGCTCCCGCTCCAGCCGCACGCGACCGAGGCGGACGCGGACGCCGCGCCATGAGCCGGGGCCGCGGCTGCCCGACGGAGGTGATGTCCTCAGAGACCGAACTCCTGGGGGGACAGGCCCAGGGTCGAGCACGCCTCGCGCAGTACCTGCTCCTCGGCCGGGGCGATGTAGCCGTCCGCGCCCGCGACGACGAAGCCGGTCTGGACGACCGCCCTGGCCTCCGTCGGCTTCTTCGCCGCCTTGGCGATCTCCTGGAGGGCCTCGGTCTTGCCCTGCTGGAAGTTGTACGACAGCTGGTCGACATGCTTGTTGAAGCGCTGACGCAGCTGCTCGGACGGGAAGTTCTGCAGGACGTCGTTGTTCAGGATCAGCGACTCCACGTGCTGGCGCTCGGCTGGGTCGACATGCCCGTCGGCGGCGGCGACCAGGGCGCACATGGCCATGCTGGCGTCACGGTAGGCACCGCTCTTCAGCTCCGTCTTGAGGGACGTGAGCTGGGACTTGAGCGCGCTCACCAGCTGCGCCTTCGAGCCCCCGGAGGATCCCGAACCCGGCCGGCCGTGCCCGCCCGCGCCGTGCCCGCCCGCGCCGGTCCTGCCCTGCGCCTGCTGCTGCAGACCCTTGGCCTGGTCCTTGATCCGATCCCACATCGCCATCCGTGCCACCTCGGCTTCAGCCCGTGTCGTTCCGGTCGCGGCGCGTGTTCCACGCGTCCCCCTGGCAACTCCCCCCGACCGCCCGAAGTTCCCGGGCGAGTTCGGGCCGCTGATCTGCGAGGAGTCCGTGGGCCCGGGCACAGGGGTACCGTAAAAGCGTCTTGAATGGCGCAACTCCGCAGGAACCCGGAGTGTGATGCCATGCCTCACCGTCGTACCGCCCCACCCGGTGGCACCGGAGATCTGCTCCAGACGCTCGGCGATCTGACCGGCCGGATACTGGACCGGATCAAGTTCCAGCAGGCCCGCGTCGAACTCGCCGCCGCGCTGCAGCGCCAGGTTCTCGCGGCCGAGCTGCCGGTCCTGCCCTGCCTGCACGCGGCGGGACGGTACGCGCCCGCGCGGGCCGGGCTGGACATCGGGGGCGACTGGTACGACGGGTTCCACATGCCCGACGGCTCGGTCGGGTTCGTGATCGGGGACGTGCAGGGGCACGACGTCGAGGCGGCCGCGCTCATGGGGCAGGTGCGCACCTGTCTGCGGGCCGTCGCGACCGCCACCACGGACCCGTCGGAGGTGCTCCGCCGCACCAACGACCTGCTGGTCTCCATGAACTCCGGCCTCTTCGTGACCTGCTCGTTCCTGCGCTTCGACCCGGTCACGAAGGAGCTCGCCGACGCCCGCGCCGGGCACGTCCCGGCCGTCTGGGCGGCGGACGACGGCCGCTGCGACATCGTGCTGAACGAAGGCGGACTGCCGTTGGGCATCCAGGCCGGCGAGAAGTATCCGTCGACCCGCCGGTCGCTGACCGACGTGGGCGTGTTCGTGCTGGTCACCGACGGGTTGGTGGAGGGCCCCAGCTACCCGATCGAGGAAGGGCTCGAGCGGGTGGCCGCGCTGGCGGGCGGCGGCGCCTGTCGCAGTGATCCGGACGAGCTGGCCAGGCGGATCATCCGGGTGGCGGACGCCACCGGCCACAGCGACGATGCGGCCGTCCTCGTCCTTCGCTACGGAGGGCTTCAGCGGGAGCAGTGGCAGGGCGAGGGGTGAGCGGGCATGCGCGGCTTCGATGACCTGGCTGGCGCCGGGGACGACGCGCAGGGCGCCGGTACGGCCCACCCCGCCCGGCACGACCCCCAGGGCAGGCGGAGATGACCGATGCGGCACGCGGTGCGCGCCGCCGGCAGTACGCCGCCGAAGGCCTGCGGGCGGCAGCCGTCGTGGCCGCCTACTACGTCAGCGGCAAGATCGGTCTGCAGCAGGAACTGGTACGCGGGCAGGTCACGCCGTTCTGGCCGCCCACCGGCATCGCCCTCGTCGTCCTGCTGCTGTGGGGCCTGCGGATGTGGCCGGCCGTCGCGCTCGGCGCGTTCCTGGTGAACGTGACGCTGGGCCCGTCGATCCTCCCCGTGCTCGCCATCACCGTCGGCAACACGCTCGCGCCGGTGTTCGCCTTTCTGCTGCTGCGGCGCGTGGGCTTCCGTATCGCTCTCGACCGGCTCCAGGACGCCCTGGCGCTGGTCTTCCTCGGGGCCCTGGTCGGGATGGTGGTCAGCGCGACGGTCGGCACGGGGGTGCTCGTGGCCGCCGACGCACTGGCGGCCGATGACTTCTGGCCGACCTGGTCGGTGTGGTGGACCGGCGACGCGATGGGTGTCCTGGTCGTCGCGCCGCTCCTGCTGGCCGCACGCGAGGCCCGGTGGCCACGGGGAGTGTCCGCGCTGCGCTGGGCCGAGGCGGTGGCGCTGCTCGGCGGCACGGCGGCGGTCTCGGTGCTGGCCACGCACAGCCGGCTCAACCTGCTCTTCCTCATCGTCCCCTTCCTGATCTGGGCGGCCTTCCGCTTCCAGCTCGCCGGTGCCGTCCCCTGCGTGCTGATCGCCTCCGTGATCACCATCGACGCGGGGGCGAGGGGGGCAGGCCCCTTCGCCGGGCACGATCTCCTCGCCCAGATGGTCATCCTCCAGGCCTTCAACGGCACCGTGTCCCTGACCGCCCTGCTGCTCTCGGCGATCATCACCGAGCGCAACCGCACCCTCGGGGAGATCGAGCGGGTCTGCGAGAGCCTCACGGAAGCCCTGTCCCAACTCGCGCCGGAGGAGACCCTCGACCGGTGGTCACCGTCCCGGCCGGGCGAACGCGACCACCGAAGGGAACGGCACCGGCGGTGAACGCCGGCGGCGGCGACGTCCGGCGGAGCCCACCCGCTCTCTCAGGGAGGGAATCCGACCCTCAGGAGCCGACATCCTCCCGTCATGAGCGGAACCCGATGACCCCGAAGCCCGGCTGTTCCTCCGCACGCCTCATCCAGCCGAGGCACTGCATGACGGCGTCCACGATCTCGGGCTCCAGCGGCGGCGCCTCGCCCGACTCGTCGACCGCCCGCTTGGTGGCCTCGAACTGCTCCAGCGCCCGTGCGATGTCCTCGGGCGTCCAGGTGCCGCAGCCCGGGGTGTAGGTGTACGGCAGCGGAGCGGGCAGACCGCCGTAGTCGAAGTCCTCGACGGACACGGCGGTGATGCCGAGCGCCTTCAGGCCCTGGTCGACCTGTGACAGCCAGTCGCCCCGGTGCGGTGTGAAGCAACTGTTGTCCAGGAACGTGCCGGTGAGCGAGCACAGCCGCTTGTAGGCGTAGCCGTACTGGAAGGCGTGGTCCTCGCTCTCGCTGAAGGGCCCGCCGTGGACGACCGCGCGCAGCGCCTCGTACGCCGTCGGGGCGCCCTGCTCGATCTCGTGGCGGAAGTAGTCGTCGTCGCGGGTCAGGTCGTCCCCGAAGCTGTCGCGTATGACCCCCAGCAACTGGTCGTCCCGGGATCCGACCAGGGCACGGGTGGCGGCGACGTCGAGCAGGTGGACGCTCAGCGAAGAACTCATGCCACGAACCTAGGGCAGGCCACTGACAACGTCAGTGCGCGACCTCGAAGGTGGCGGCGCGGGGCACGAACTCCGTGTCGCCGTCCTCGGCCGTCGCCAGCGCCGAGACGTACCAGGGGCCCTGGGCCAGTTCGGCCGCCTCCGTCTTCGTCACCTTCAGCGTGTAGGTGCAGCGGGCCTTCGCGGCCGAGGTGGTCTCGCACTTGCTGCTGTCCGCGTGCCGCAGCTCCTCCTCGGTCGGGTTCAGCTTCGAACTCGCGGGCCACGCGACGACCTTGAGGTCCCGGACGCCGGAGTCGTCGCGCACGTCAGCGGTGAAGGTGAGCGAGCCGGCCTTGCCGTCGGACGGGGCGACGTACCGGGCCGAGCCGTTCACCACGGTCGGCGCGGTGGCGGCGGAGGCGATGGCGAAGCCACCGGCGACCACACCGCCGAAGGCGAGGACACCGACGAGAGACGACATGAGGGCGCGCTTGGACATGGGAGATCCCCCTGAATTGGCTGGTTGGAAGCGCCGGAAGAGCGTTGGAAAAGCGTCCCGAGAACCGGTGATCGACCGCGTTCTCGATGTGATTCGAGACTAGGGCGCGGGGCATGGCGCAGTCCTCGGGCTGCCGGACGATCCCCTCCTCGAACCAGGGTTGGAGGAGGGGGAATGACCTCCCCCTCCCGCCCGATCCGCGCCCCTCACCAGCGGCCATAGCCTGGATCCACGATGAAGCGAACCGACGACCGGCTGCTCCCGGTCCTGCTGATCTGCGCCCAGGCCGCGGTATGGCCGGGGTCCGCTCTGGTGCGCGGAACGGTCCCGTCCGCGTCCGTCCTGCTGGTGGCGGCCCTGGTGGCCGGACCGGTGACGGCCGCGCTCGCCCTGGGCCGCACTCGCCCGGTGGCCACGCTCGTCCTGGTCGCCGCCGCCTGCGCACTGGGCGCCGGGCCGCTGCCCACCGGCGCCACGGCCGTACTCGGGACCGCGGGTGTCGCACTCGCCCTGTTCACCGTGGCGACCGAACGCGACACCTTCACCGCCGTGTTGTGCGTCGTGGCGCTCGCCGTGTGGCAGCTGCTCCAGGGCATCACCCTGCACGGCCTCAGCGACCGCGACGGCCTCGACCTCGTCCTGACCGCCCTGCTGTACGCCCTCACCTGCGGCGCCGGTCTCCTCGTACGGCGCGCCCGTCGCGTCCGGCGAGCCGCCGAGGAGATGCTCAAGCGGGCGGAGACCGAGCGTCATCGGCTCCCGGCGGCCGAACGGCGCCGTATGGAAAGGGAGTTGCACGACGTCAGCGCCCACCATCTGACGGCCGTGGTGGTCACCGCAGGCGCGGCGCTCGGGCTGCGCGAACGCCGTCCCGAACTGGCCGCCGAGGCCCTGGAGTTCGCCGTCGAGACCGGTCGCGAGGTCACCCGCGCGCTCGGCGCGGTACGGGCACCGGCACCCTCCCGCGAGCACCTGCCGTCACCGGAGGAGCGGCTGCTCGACCTGGTCGCGGGGTTCCGGCGCCTCGACCAGCAGGTGGACTGCGAGATCGACTCCCTCCCCGACGGCGCCGTCGCGGACGCGGCCTTCGGCATCGTGCGCGAGGCGCTGACCAACGTGGCACGGTACGCCCCCGGCGCGCGGACGACGGTGCGGGTCCGCTACGGCGACACCCGCACGGACGTCGTGGTCACGAGCGCGGCGCCGCCCGCCGGTTCGGTGGCCCACGCGGCGGGCCTCGGCGGCGGACGCGGCCAGAACTTCCTGCGGTCCCGGGCCCGGGAGGCGGGCGGCACGCTGAGCACCGGTCCGACGGCGGAGGGCGGCTGGGAGGTGCGGGCGGTCCTGCCCGGCCGTACCGCCACCGCGGTGGAGCGCTCCGCCCCGCCGGGCTACCGCCTGGCGCAGGTGGTCGCCGCCGCGGGCCTCGTCCTGCAACCCCTGCTCCCGGCCCTGGTCATCCATGCCGAGGACGCGTCGAGCGGGACGCGGGTGTCGGCGGGCATGCTCTTCGCCCTGCTGGCGGCAGCCCAGGCGGTCGCCCTGCTGTGGCTGCGCCGGGCACCACGGACGGCGTACGGTGCGCTGCTCGGGCTGGCTCTGCTGTGGACGGTGGCGATGGAGGTGGGGGACTACACGGGGCCGGTCCTCCTGCCGCCCGCGCTGAGCTTGGTGGCCACGTGCGCAGCGCTGGCCGCGGAAGCGTCCCGTAAGGGGCGCGGGGCTGCATCGATGTGCGGCTCCGCCGCGGGGCGCGACCAGCCCTCACCGGCCCGCGGCTTCATGACCACCCAACCGGCGGAGCCCATCGCCGCGCTGGTGCACACCGCAGCCGCCATGGCCGCGGTCATGGACAGGGGCACGACCCTCCCCACCTGGGCAGTGGCCGCGTTGGCCGCAGCGGGCACAACCCTGGCACTCACCGCGGCCCAACACGCCGGAGGCCTCCGTGCCCGCCGAGTGCAAGCGGACCGCGGTGCCCGGGACGAACGCCTCGCCGCCTGGACCGAGGAGGCCGTCCGGGACGCGTGGGCCGAGCGGCGCCGTATCGCGGCCGGCCTGGAGACCACCGTACTGGCGCGCACCGCCGACATGGTCGCCGAGGCGCAGGCGGGCCGGCTCGACGCGACCGCCGAGCGCGCCCGCGAGGCCCTGGCCGCGATGCGCGCCCTCCTCGACACCGTCCGGGACGGCGAGACGGCACCCGAACTGCGGCCGCAGCCCACCCTCCAGGCCCTCGATCTGCTCGCCCACCAACTCCGCGCCACCGGCCGCGACGTGGAGATACGGCTGACCGACCGGGTGCCGCGGCACCTGCCCACCGCCGTCGACCTGGCCGCCTACCATGCCGCCGAGACGGTGCTCGCGGCCGGCGGTGAGGACCCCGCGGTGCTCGAACTCGACGCGGCCGACGGTACGTTGACGCTCACGGCCAGCGGGGTGCCGGACGCCGTCCGACCTGCCGTAAAGGAGCGGCTGACGGCGCGGGTAGCGCCGCTCGGCGGCACCTTGGCCACCGGCCCGCAGGGCACGGTCAGCCTTCGGCTACCACTCCAGCAGGAACAGGAAGGGGCACGATGAGCCTCAGGGTGCTGGTCGTCGACGACCAGGGCATCGTCCGGGCGGGGTTCGCCGCGGTGATCGACGCCGAGGAGGACATGACGGTCGTCGGCGAGGCCGGCGACGGCGCCGAAGCGGTGCGGCTCGCAGCGGAGTTGGCGCCGGACGTCGTCGTCATGGACGTACGGATGCCCGAACTGGACGGCATCGCCGCCACCCGCATCATCACCGGCCGTCAGGACGCGCCCCGGGTGCTCGTCCTGACCACGTTCGACCTCGACGCGTACGTCTTCGACGCGCTGCGCGCCGGTGCCTCGGGCTTTCTCCTCAAGGACGTGCACGCCGCCGAACTCCTCCAGGGCATCCGGGTGGTGGCCGCCGGCGAGAGCGTGCTCGCCCCGTCCGCGACCCGTCGGCTCATCGGCCACTACGCCTCCGGACGAGGCCCCGGGACCGGAACCGGCGGCGGTCCCCGCGAACTGGACAGCCTGACCGGCAGCCAGCGGGGCGTCCTGGCCCTGGTCGCGGCCGGGCTCACCAACGCGGAGATCGCCGAGGAACTCGGCATCACCGTCGGCACCGTGAAGTCCCATGTGAACGCGGTGCTGCGCAAACTCGGCCTGCGTGACCGTGTCCAGGCGACGATCCTCGCCTACGACCTCGGCCTCGCTCGCCCGAACCCGCCCGGCACCCACCTCTGATCCCCGACCAGCCCGAGGAGCCCACCGCCGTGACCGGCCGATCCTTCTCCGACCGCCTGCGCCACGCACACCGCGAGGTCGCCGTCCTCGTCTACCTCGCCGTCGTTGCAGGCCTGCTGGTGTGGGCGCTCGTGGTGAGCCTCGGTGACAGCTCGGGCGAGTCCATGGCGGGCGTCATCCCGCTGCTCGCCACCGCGCCGGGCAGCTTCGTGTTCCTCGTGCTGCCGGACAACAACGTCATGTTCATCACCGCCGTCGCTCTCGGGGCGGAGGTCAACGCCGCGGTCATCGGCTGGTGCGCCCGCGCCCTGCGCCGCGGCGGGGGCCGCCCGGACCCGTCGTCCTGAGCGTCGTCCCGAGCCGGGGGTGAGTTCATGGACGACGGTGCCGAGCGGGTCCTTCTGCGCGAAGTCGTCCTGAGCGGAGTCGGTGTCGTCCTGCCGTAGCGCGTCCAGGAGCTGGACGGTGGGGCAGGTCTGGGAGATCCCGCGGTTGCCGCTGAGCGCCTGACCGCCCTTGGTGCGGGCGACGGTGAACCCGGCCGCCGCGGCCCGTACGGACAGCTCCTCCACCAGCCGGGTCTTGCCGTACCCCTGCTCCCCGTTGACCACGGCCCACTGGGGCGGCCCGCGGCCGCGGCCGGCAGCAGGGCGGCCGGCCGGTCGGTCTCCTCGCCCCGGCCCATGAAGGGGTGGCGGCCGTCGGCCCGGGGTCCGGGTGCACACACGCGGTGCTGAAGCCGGGGACCACGGCGAGGGACGCACCGGACGAAGCCGTGGGTGCGGTGCCGAGAACGACGACGTCGTGCCGCACGTCCACCAGCGGGAAACGGTTCATTCGGTGCCGCCCAGCGCGGTCATCGGCGTGCTGCGGACGGCACGGCGGGCGGGCAGGAGCCCGGCGAGGGCGGTGAGGGCGGCCAGTCCCGCGAAGACCAGCAGCAGGTGGGCTGTCGGCAGGCGCAGGGGCGCGGTGGTGACGGCGGTGCGGACGAGGAGCCAGGCGTAGGGGACGCCGAGGGTCAGGCCGAGGGTGCCGCCGAGGACTCCGTACAGGCCGGCTTCCAGGGTGATGGTCCGGCGCAGTGCGCCCCCGCCGAGACCCAGGGCGCGCAGCAGCCCGAACTCACGGGTGCGTTCGATCGCGGTCAGGCTGGTGGTGGCGGTGACGCCGACCACGGCGACGATGACGGTCAGGGCGACGAGCCCGAGTGCGGTCGTGCCCATCGTCCGGACGGTGTCCTGGCTGCTGTCCCGGGCTTCCGCCAGGACGGTGACGGTGGCCTCGTCGGGGTCGGGGACGTGTGCGCGGATCGTGCTCTCCAGCGCCCGTTGCGCCCTGCCACGGGCGGCGAGACCTTCCGTCGCGGCGTCGGCGAGGATGCCGCTCGCGTGCGCGGAGACGCCCAGCCGGTCGAGATCCGCGGGGGCGACGAGTACGTCCGCGAGGAGCGGGCCCGGGCCGGGCAGCGTGGCGGCGACGGTCAGCTCGACGCGGCCGCGCCGGGACGGGAGCGTGAGGGTGTCGCCCGTGGTCAGGTCCAGTTCGGCGGCCAGGTCGGAGGCGACGACCGCGTGGCCCGGGCCCAGGTCGGCGAGGGAGCCGGTGGCGGTGTCGATGAGCTTGCCGGTGGGCAGGGCGTTCGGGGCCAGGTCGGACACCTCGAACTCCCTGTCCGTGAACTTGACTTGATGGGTCCGGTAGGTGGTGACATGGGTGAGCTGCGGTGATGCGGCGAATTGCCGTACGACGGTGGAGTCGAAGCCCTTGCCACCGGCCGCGATCCGGAAGTCGGCGGGGGCGGCGACCGCGTCGCTGCGTTCCATGTAGCCGGTGAGACAGGCGAGGCAGACCAGGGCCCCGGAGACCAGCGCGGCGCCGAGCGCCACGACGACGGAGACGGCCGCGGCACGGCGCGGGGTGCCGCCTACGCCGCTGACCGCCAGCCTGCCGGTGGTGCCGAGGCGGCGCAGCGGCCATCCGGCGACCGCCAGGACCGGGCGGACCAGGAGCGGGCCCAGCGCGATGAGCGCCAGGAAGGCGAGGCCCGCCGACGCGACGACGACCATCATGCCGAGGTCGCGGTCGCCGTCGTTGTCGCCCTGGCGGAGCAGCATGACGGCGAGGCCCGCGGCCGCGGTGGCGAGGACGACTCCGGTGACGAGCCGGGCGGCCTGGACGCGGCTTCCGCTCGTGCCGGTGTCCGCGGTGCGCAGTGCGTGCAGCGGGGACACCCGGGCCGCCGACAGGGCCGGGGCGAGGACCGCTCCGACCGTCACCAGCACGGTGCCCGCGACGACCAGCACGGCGTACGCCACGGGGAAGCCCGGCGCGGACAGCTCCTGGCCCGCGCTGGTGGCCAGCATGGGGGCGAGGTGCCCGGCGCCCAGCGCGAGCAGCACCCCGAACGAGCCCGCGACCGCGCCCACCAGGGCGCCCTCGACGGCGAGCGCGGTCACCAGGCGGCGCTGCGGGGCGCCGATGGCGCGCAGGAGCGCCAACTGCCGCAGCCGCTGGGTGAATACGATCCGGAAGGTGGAGGTGGCGACCAGGGCGGCGGCGCCCACCGCCACGGCGAGGAACACGGAGATGAGCCGGAAGACTTCCTGAAGGTCCCCGCCCACGGCCTCGCGTGCTTCCCGGGCGCGCACCGCGCTGCCCGAGCTGAGCGACGCGTGGGAGGAGGTCTCGTCGAGTACGTCGCGCACCTGCCGGGACAGCTCGCCCTGCGGGACACCGTCCCCGGCGCGGATGTCCACCTGCTGGTAGCCCGGCAGATCCGCGAGGGGCTCGATGCGCGCCTCGGTGGCGTAACCGCCGGCCTGCTGTTCGGCGGTCGCGGCGCTCTTCACCACGCCCGTGACGGTGAGGGTGACCTTGACGGTCTTCTCCGGGTTGCCGCGGTCGGGGACCAGCAGAGTCGTTCGGGTGCCGGGGGCCAGCTCCAGCTCTTCGGCGGCTCGCCGGTTGACCGCGATCTCGCCGGCCCGGTGGGGATAGGTTCCCTCGACGAGCCGGACCTGGGACAGCGGTCCGGTGCCGGGGTCGGAGTACAGGTCCAGCCAGCGCTCGGACGGACCGGCGATCAGCGCGCCGGAGTTCACGCGTCCGACGGCCTCGGCCACACAGGGCAGCGCGCGGATCCGCCGCAGCGTGTCGCCGCTGAGGCCGGCGTCACCGGCCGTCGCGACCAGGCTCACGGCCTCGGGTGTGCCGCGGAATCGGTCCAGGGTGGTGTTCACGGTGATCTGCTGGGCCATGACCGTGGCGAACACCACGAAGGCGGCCACCAGGACCGACAGCCCCGTCGTCACCAACCGGCCGGGCCGCCGCAGCAGTTCGGCGAGCTGCGAGCCCAGGACGCTCGCGCGCCATGGGGCGTTCGGGCGCCAGGGGGCGTTCACCGGGCCCTCCCCACGGTCGCGACGCTCTGGAGGGCCTGCGCGACATCGGCGCCGGACGCCACGTCGACGTCGTCCACGATCCGCCCGTCGGCGAGGACGAGCACGCGGTCGGCGTAGGCGGCGGCACGCGGGTCGTGCGTCACCATGACCACGGTCTGGCAGAGGTCGCGCACGGAGCGGCGCAGGAAGTCGAGCACCTCCGCGCCGGTCCGCGAGTCGAGGTTGCCGGTGGGCTCGTCGGCGAAGACCACGGCGGGCCGGGCCAGCAGGGCGCGGGCCAGCGCCACGCGCTGCTGCTGGCCGCCGGAGAGTTCGGCGGGCCGGTGGGACATCCGGTCGCCGATGCCGAGCACGCCTACGAGGTGGTCGAGCAGGTCCTGGTCGAGGAACCGCCCGGTCATGGTGACGGGCAGCACGATGTTCTCCAGGGCCGTCAGCTGGGGCAGCAGGTTGAACGACTGGAAGACGAAGCCGACCTTGTCCCGCCGTACGCGGGTCAGCTCCCGGTCGGACAGACCGGTCAACTCCGTGTCGCCCAACATCACCTGGCCCGAGGTGGCCGAGTCGAGCCCGGCCAGGCAGTGCATCAGCGTTGACTTGCCCGAGCCCGACGGGCCCGCGATGGCCGTGAACCGCCCGCGGGCGAAACCGACCGTCACCGAGTCCAGGGCCCTGATCTGCGCCTGCCCCTGCTGATGGACCTTGACCAGATCCACGGCCCTGGAGATGTGTTCAGGCATGTTCATGAGCCGAATTCCCTCTGCCGTGGCGCGTCAGGAGGCGATCGGGGGGAATACGAGCGTGACGTTCGCGTCCGTGCAGTGGCTGTTGGCCTGGTCCGCCAGCTGCTGCACCCTCTTCTGCTGCGGGGTGCCGTCGCCCTTCGCCCGTATGACCGCCAGCGCGTTGTAGTTCGAGATGCTGGCGCCGAGGTATCCGTCGTCGAGCTGCGACCTGAGCTCCCGCTCACTCTTCACCCAGGTCTCGATGGCCGCCTTGTCGCCGGGGATCTTCTGCGCGGAGTCGACGAGCTTCTGCGCCAGCAGGCAGTCGGTCTTCGACGCCTGGCTCGGCTTGTTCCGCTCGTTCCACCAGTAGCCGCCCGCGACCGCGGCGGCCGTGAAAATCAGCAGCGCGATGACGCCGAAAAGAATTGCCTTGCTGTTCTGCGGGCGTGCGAGAGCCGTCATGGTGACCTCCGGGGAATTCCGTCCGACGCTTTTCGTCGTTCGGTACGGGTAAATCCTCCGAGGTGAGGCGTCGCGGCACATCCGTTCGGCAGCCGATCTCCAAGGCGCCGTACTCCAACCGGAGTCAGAGGGCGTGACTACGACTGTGGTCGGACGAGTCCGGAGTCGTAGGCGAAGATCACGGCCTGTACGCGGTCACGCAGGTCCATCTTGGTGAGGATCTTGCCGAAGTGGGTCTTCACGGTGGCCTCGGCGATGAACAGACGAGCGGCGATCTCGCTGTTGGACAAGCCCTCGGCGACCAGTTCGAGCACCTCGCGTTCGCGCAGGGTGAGCAGGTCCAGCCGCTCGTCGTGACGGGCCGCGGGCGCCAGCTTCCCCGCGAACCGGTCCAGGAGCCGACGGGTGACGCGGGGGGCGACGACGGACTCGCCGGCCGCCACCACCCGTATCGCCGTCACGACCTCCTCGGGACGGGTGTTCTTCAGCAGGAAGCCGCTCGCTCCGGCCTGGAGGGCGGCGAAGGCGTCCTCGTCGGTGTCGAAGGTGGTGAGCACCAACACCCGGGGGCCATCGGGGAGCCGGCTCAGCCGCTGGGTGGCCTCCACCCCGTCCAGGACGGGCATCCGAATGTCCATGATGACGACGTCCGCCCGGGTGTGGGCCAACAAGGTCAGGGCATCCGCGCCGTTCTCCGCCTCGCCCACGACCTCGATGTCGCTCTGCGCGGCCAGCACCATCGCGAACCCCGCCCGGATCAGCGGCTGGTCGTCGACCACGACCACCCGTATCGGCCCGCTCATCTCACTCATCCCGCCGTCCTCACCGGAGTCCTGCTGACCGGAAGCTCCGCATCGACCTGCCATCCCGCGCCCAGCCGCGGCCCGGCGCTGAAACTGCCGCCGGACACCTCCACGCGCTCGCGCATGCCCACGAGCCCGTTCCCACCACTGCCCCTCTCCGCCGCCGCCTGCGGACCGGCCAGCCTGCCGGCCCCGTCGTCGACCACGCCGATCAGTACGACCTCCTTGTCGAACCGCAGCGTGATGGTGACCTGCGCACCGGGCCCGGCATGCCGCAGCACATTGGTCAGACTCTCCTGGACGACCCGCAGCACGGTCAGTTCGTCCGCCGTCGACAGCCCCCGGTGATCGCCCTCGACGGCCAGGTCCACCTTCAGCCCCGCGACACGGGCCCGCTCGGCCACGGTCTCCAGGTCGTCGAGCGAGACCCTGCGACGATCGGCGTCCAGATCCTGATCCTGCCCGGAGGCCCGGCCGCCGCGCAGCACCCGCACGATCCGGTGCATGTCCTCCAGCGCGTCCCGTCCCGTGTCGCCGATGGCCTTCAGCGCCGAACCGGCCTTGTCGGGATCCGACTTGAGGGCGTACCCGGCACCGTCCGCCTGGAGGATCATCACCGCCAGACTGTGGGCCACGACGTCGTGCAGCTCCCTGGCGATCTCCGCGCGCTCCTCGGCGGCGGCCAGCTGCACCAGGTGCTCCCGCTCCCGCTCGGCCGTGGCGGCCCGCTCCTCCAGGCTCGCCACATAGAGCCGCCGGGTCCGCAGCACCACGGCGGTGAGCCACAGGGCCGTGCCGAGCCCGCTGTAGGAGGCCAGGGTGAGGAGGTCCACCTCCATGGAGTTCCGCGCGCCGGGAAGGCCGACCCCGGACTCCACCGCTATGCCCGCCAGGACGACCGCACCCGCCGCGTAGCTGTGCCACATCGGCCGGGCATGGGTGACCACCGAGACCATCGCGACGAGCAGCGCCGCGTCATAGGCGGTCGGGGCTGTCGCCAGCATGAATTCCGGGTACTCCGCCAGCACGTACTGGACGAGCGCGAGCCCCGAGACCAGCGCCATCACCGTCAGCGGCCGACGCCGGCGGAACAGCAGCGCCAGGGCCATGCCCCAGCCGATGAGCTGGTCGTACTCCTCGCCGTAGCGCGAGGTCATCAGGACCACCAGCACCGCGAGTGCGACGTCGTACGCCGTGTGGATCCACGGCAGTGACTGTATGCGGCGCGACATGGCGAACAGGCTACGACATTGCCCGGTTCTAAATTCCTGAAAGGCGGTCAATTCCCGACAACAGGCCGACAATTCTCGAGCAACAAGCCGCGGTTACCTTCGGGATCCCAGGTCCGGAATCAGAAGGAACCCATGCGTAAATTGAAGTCGGTCGTCGCCGGCGCGGTGATGGCATTCGCCGGAATCGCGGCCATGGCCAACACCCCCGTCCAGGCGGCGACCGGACCGGAGTACGTGGCCCTGGGCGATTCGTACGCGGCCGGAGTCGGCGCCGGTACGTACGACGCCTCCAGCGGCGACTGCAAGCGGAGCCCGCTCAACTATCCGCACCAGTGGGCGGCCGCGCACACCGACTACACGCTGAAGGACGTCACCTGCAGCGGCGCGACCATCCCGGACGTGCGCAACAACCAGCTGTCGGCCCTGAGCACCACGACCAACTTCGTCACGCTCACCGTGGGCGGCAACGACGCCCAGTTCGCCACCGTGGTCGAGGCGTGCCTGACCAAGAGCGACAGCTACTGCAGTACAGCCACGAGCTGGATGTCGTACTACGCCAGGAACCAACTGGTGGACGAGCTCGCCGGCCTGTACAAGGACATCAAGGCACGCTCGCCGAAGGCACTGGTCCTCGTGCTCGGCTACCCGAGGACGCTCGCCTCGACCGGCTCGTGCGGCGCGATCGACCTCAGTTCTGCCAAGCGCACCTACATGAACGGCCTGGCCGACGCCCTGGCCGAGGGCACCAAGGCCGCGACGGTCAAGGAGTCCGTGTACTTCCTCGACATGCGGGCGCAGTTCACCGGCCACGAGGCCTGCGGCTCCGACCCGTGGATCAACGGCGTCGACCCGAGCAACCCGTCGGCGATCTTCCACCCCAACGCGGCGGGCCACACCAAGGGTTACGCCGCGAAGCTGAAGGCCACCTGGGGCTGACCACACGGCGACACGCAGGTTCCGCGATCTCCGGCGGTACGGCCCGTAACATCGCCGCCGCGGCCGAATGGGCCCACCCCCGAACGGCCCCCACCCACCAGGGGATCGAGGAACCTTGCGCGTCTGCGTCGCCCTCTTCACCGCGGACCTGCGGCTGCACGACAACCCCGTGCTCCAGGCCGCCCTGCGGGACGCGGAACGCGTGGTCCCGCTGTTCGTCGTCGACACCGGCATCCGTCGCACCGGCTTCGCCGTGCCCAACCGTGCGGCGTTCCTCGCCGACAGCCTGGCCGATCTCGACGCGGCCCTGCGGGAGCGGGGCGGGCGGCTGGTGGTGCGGGTCGGTGACGTGGTCGAGGAGACCTGCCGGGTGGCGGCCGAGACCGGCGCCGAGGTCGTGCACCTCGCGGGCGGGGTGAGCCGGTACGCGGTACGGCGCGAGGAACGGCTGCGTGCGGAGCTGGCCGGTGACCGGCGCGAACTGCGCGTCCACGACGCCTCGTTGACGGCCGTACCGCCGGGGGCGCTGACCCCGGCGGGCAGCGGCAAGGACCACTTCGCGGTCTTCACGCCGTACTTCCGCCGCTGGGAGAGCTTCTCCGTACGGCGCGTCCTGCCGGCCCCGGACGCCGTACGGGTGCCCGACGTGCGCTCGGCCGGCCTGCCCGGGGCGCGGTCCCTCGCGCCGGGCTCCCCCTCGCCGGGCTTGCCCGCCGGCGGGGAATCCGAGGCCCGCCGCAGGCTGCGGGACTGGCTGTCCGGCCCGCTGTCCGCCTACGACGAACGGCACGACGACCTGGCCGCCGACGCGACCTCCCGGCTCTCGCCGTACCTGCACTTCGGCTGCCTGTCCCCCGCGGAACTGCTGCACCGGGCCCGCGCCCAGGACAACGCCGGCGCGCACGCGTTCGTCCGCCAGCTCGCCTGGCGCGAGTTCCACCACCAGGTCCTGGCGGCCCGCCCGGACGCCGCCGACCACGACTACCGCCCGCGGCACGACCGTTGGCGCCGCGCCCCGAAGGAGACCGAGGCCTGGCGGGACGGCCGTACGGGCTATCCGGTCGTCGACGCGGCCATGCGCCAGCTCCGCCACGAGGGCTGGATGCCGGGCCGGGCCCGTCTGCTGGCGGCGAGCTTCCTCGCCAAGACGCTGTACGTGGACTGGCGGGTGGGCGCCCGCCACTTCCTGGATCTGCTGGTCGACGGCGACGTCGCGAACAACCAGCTCAACTGGCAGTGGGCCGCCGGAACCGGCACGGACACGCGCCCGAACCGGCTCCTCAACCCCCTCGTCCAGGCCCGCCGTTTCGACCCCGACGGGGAGTACGTACGCCGCTGGCTCCCGGAACTGCGCCACCTCGACGCCAGGGCGGTCCACCGTCTTCCGCGGCTCGACGACGCCGACCGCGCGGGTCTGGACTACCCCGCCCCGATCGTGGACCTGGAGGCGGCCGCCGCCCGGTTCAGGGCGGGGCGGGGCGTCGACTGACGGGACGGGAACACCGGACGGGGACCATGGACAGGCACGGTCCAGCGGCGCTCGGAGGCTCAGCCGTAGAGGGCGACCCTCGGGGCCACCGTGCCCTTGGCCTCCGGGTCGACGACGGTGAGCCGGTAGACCTGGGTGAGGGTCTCGCCCGCGGGCAGCGTGCGCTGGGCGGTCGTGAGGTCGGTGAACAGGGTGCCCGTCTGGGTGCCGACCTGCACGGGCTCCCAGCAGCCGTGCGCGGTGCGCCGCTCCAGCCTGACGTCCGCCGGGGTCAGGAACGGCCCCGCGTCCGGGGACGTCACGAGGAGCTGGGGAGCGACCGTGCGGGCGGCCGTCGAGTCGTTGCGGTAGGTGACCGTGAACTCGTGGGGCTCGCTGTCGGCCGGGAGGGCGCTCGTGGGCAGGTCCACGAAGTCGGTGGGGATCGCGGGCGCCTGCTCCTGCGCGCCCGTGGACGCCGCCGCTGTGGACGGCTGCGTGGCCGCCATGGCGGGGCTCGCCATGGCCAGGCCGGAGAGCGCCACGATGAGCGCCACGGAAGCGAGCCTGAGACGACTGTTCTTCAACGACACGTTCGCTGTTCCTTCGAATTCGCTGGGGTGAACTGGTCTTCCCGGAAGGGCGGTCGGCCGCGGACGTTCCCAAGGGTACGCATCGCAGCCTAGGTGGCAGGCGGCGCCCGGCGGATCGGCCGAACGGCCGAGACGGGTGACATGTGCCGTCCGCGATGCTGATGGGTGCAGTTGTGAAGACCGTGCGCGGAACGAACGCACCGCGGCAGACCCGTCCGTTTCTGTCAGGGGTGACGCCGTAGGTGCGGCTGAACCACCGGGCCGTCTCGTCGGCGGAGATGGTCAGAGGAAGGCGGCGAGGCCGTCGAGGAAGCGGTCCACGTCGTCGGTGGTGTTGTAGGGGGCCAGGCCCGCGCGCAGGGCGGGGTCCTCCAGTTTCAGCGCGGCGAAGGGTTCGTACGCGTAGAACGACCCGGCCGGTGCCACCACGCCGCGTGCGGCCAGGTGGGCCTGGGCCTCGCGGGCGTCGCGGCCGTCCAGGGTCATCAGGAGGGTCGGGGTGCGGTCGGCGGCCTTCGAGTGCAGGGTGACGGCGTCGCCCAGGGCGTGCAGCCCCTCTTCCAGCCTCGTGCGCAGTACCCGCTCGTGCTCGTGCAGGGAGTCCAGCGCATGCGCCAGCCGCTCCCTGCGGGTGCCCGCCGCACCCGGGTCCAGCGCGGCCAGGAAGTCGACGGCCGCGGTGGCGCCCGCCAGGGTCTCGTACGGCAGCGTGCCGAACTCGAAGCGTTCCGGGACGGTGTCGGGGGAGGGCAGGAGCTTGTCCGGGCGCAGGGTTTCGAGGAGTCCGGGCGCCGCCGCGAGCACCCCGCAGTGCGGTCCGAGGAACTTGTACGGCGAGCAGACGAACAGGTCCGCCCCGAGCGCGGGCACATCCACGAGGTGGTGCGCGGCGTAGTGCACGCCGTCCACGTACACCAGGGCGCCGACCTCGTGGGCCAGGTCGGCGATGCGGCGGACGGGCGGCTTGGTGCCGAGCACGTTCGAGGCCGCCGTGACCGCGACCAGCCGCGTACGAGGGGACAGCGCCCGCTCGTACGAGTCGAGGTCGAGCTCCGTCGTCTCCGCGTCGATCTCGATCCAGCGGACCGTCACGCCGGCCCGCTCGGCCGCCTGCAGCCAGGGGCGGACGTTGGCGTCGTGGTCGAGACGGCTGACGACGATCTCGTCCCCGGCCCGCCAGCCCTTGGCCAGGTGGCGCGAGAAGTCGTAGATCAGCTGGGTGGCGCTGCGACCGTGCACGATGCCGTTCGCCGGCACGTGGAGCAGATCGGCGTAGGCGGCACGGAAGTCCGCGACGGCGCGCTCGGCGTTGAGCTCGGACGGGCTGACGGTGCCCCGGTTGGACAGCGGGCCGGTCAGCGTCGCCGCGATGGCGTCGGCGACGGGGCGGGGGGTCTGCGTTCCGCCCGGTCCGTCGAAGAAGGCGAGGCCGGTGTCGAGGGAGGGGAAGTGGGCGCGCAGGGCGGTGAGGTCGATGGCCATGGCCTTTACTCTGGCGGCGGCCTCAGGGACACGTAAAGCGATCGATCCCGCCCTGAGAGCGCCGGGAGGCGTGAGCGGCCTGCCGGAAGCGGTCACTTGTACTTGCGGACCCCAGCGAGGCGCTCCGGCGCGCGTGTGCGACTGACGCCGTGGTGCCGAGCGCCCGCTCGGTCCTACGTGCCGGGTGCCCGGAAGGCGACCTGCCGGCGGATGGCCTCGTCGACCTCGGCGAGGGTGAGGAGGGGGGTGGCCCGGGTGCGGAGGGCGCCGCTGGCCTTGACCCTGAGGCTGATGGCGGCCATCGACACCGGGTCGGGGAAGTCGATGATGCACACGAGGTCGTCCTCGCCGAAGACGAAGTACATGGCCTCGACCGCGCCGCCGAGGTCGGCGACGACCTGGTCGACGGCGGCGCGACGCCCACTCGCGCCCTCCGCCAGCAGCCCCTTGGTGCCCTCGGGCGTGTAGCTCGCCTGAACGAGGAACTTCGGCATCGGGACGCTCCCTGCCCGTCGCTGGTCCGGTACGCGAGATGGCCTTCCCGCCGCGACGCCGACGGCCCCGCGTCGCCTGCCCGGATTCACTCGGATGCCGCTTCGATGACGTCGGCCCGGACGCGGTCGGCCTCCCTACTGGCCCACCCGTCCGTCCACGCACTCGCGCAGCAGGTCGGCGTGGCCGCAGTGGCGGGCGTACTCCTCGATCCGGTGGACCAGCAGCTCGCGGACCGCGAAGCCGTCCTTCCCCAGCCGCTCGGACAGGTCCGGGTGCTCGGCCAGCGCGGCGTCGGTCGCCGCCTGCTCGCGTTCCAGAGCGGCGTACGCGGCGTCGACCACGGCCTGTTCGGCGACAGCTCCGTCGAAGTCGCCGTCGGGCCCGCCGTACAGCGGCGGCAGCGGCTCGCCGTCGCTGATCCAGTTCTGCCAGTCCCGCTCGACCTCGGCGAGGTGCCGGATCAGGCCGAGCAGGGACATCGTCGACGGCGGAACCGACCGACGGGCCAGTTGCTCCGGGTCCAGTCCCTCGCACTTCATCCGCAGGGTCATGCGGTAACCCGTCAGGAAGTCCTGCAGTGTCGCGAGTTCGCCGTCCGGACTGACTCCGTCGCTGTTGCGGGGGTCGTTGTCCGGGTCGACCCACATGTCGGGGTAGACGGTTGCCTGGCTCCAGCGTGCGGGTTCGTCGGTCATGCGTTCCATGTTCGTCTGCGAGGGCCCGGCCCCGCCAGTGAGTTTGGGGGTGCCCGAACGCGGTGGGGCAGTACGCCCGCCGCACCACCCGCCGCTACGGCTCGGTGAAGGGACGGGTGAAGTCGATCTCCTTCGCCGTGACGATCCGCGCCCCCATGTTGCGCCGCATCATCTCCAGGGCGGCGGACGCCAGATGGGGATGTATGGAGGCGACGGCGTCCTCGGGCACGGTGACCTCCAGGTGCCGGATGTGCGCGTCCAGGGCGGAGTAGAGAACGCACTGCTCGGTGACCTGGCCCGTCAGCACCACGTGTCCTACCTCCAGTCGCCACAGGAGGTAGGACAGCGGGGTCTCGTAGAAGACGGAATGGCGGGCCTTCACCACGAAGAGCGACTTGTCGTCGGGCCGTATCGGCTCGATGAGGTCGGCGTGCGGGCGGGACAGCGCGGTGTCCACGAGTTCTCCGTGGTGCGAGCGCCACAGTCCGAAGTTGTCGTTCGCGTAGATCACCGGCACGTCCGCCCCACGGGCTCGTCCGATCAGTTCCGCCAGGACCGGTACGACCCGTCCGGCGGACGGCACCAGCAGGTCGGCGTCCTCGTGGTCGTATGTGTTGATCATGTCGATCACCACGAGAGCCGCTGCCTTCGGCTCTCCGGGTACGTTCCGCCGGTCCACGTCCCTCGCCGCCCGTCCGGTGCCGTCCGTCCGGTGCCGTCAGGCACGCAGTTGAGGAAGGATCTTCGTACGGTAGAAGTCGAAGAAGCCCTGCTGGTCCTTGCCGATCTGGCTGACGTACACCGTGTCGAACCCCGCGTCGACGAACGCGGTCAGGGCCTCGAGGTGCGCGTCCGGATCGTCCCCGCACGGTACGGACGACGCCACCTGGTCCTCCGTGACCAGCTCGGACGCCTGCTCGAAGTGGCTCGGGGTGGGCAGGATCTGGGCCAGTTCCCCGGGGAGTTGCTCGTTCGCCCACAGGCGGTGCGCGGTGCGCCGTGCCTCCTGCCGGTCCGTGCCCCAGCACACCTTGGGTCCTCCGTACACCGGCTTGGTGGTGCCGCCGGCGCGGCGGAAGCGTTCGACCAGGGTGGTGTCGGGCATCGTCGTGATCAGCCCGTCGCCGATCCGTGCCGCGACCTCGGCGGCCTGCGGGCCGAAGGCGGAGACGTCGATGGGTATCGGCTCGTCGGGCAGGGTGTAGAGGCGGGCGTTCTCGACGGTGTAGTGCTTGCCGTAGTGGCTCGTCCGCTCGCCGGTGAACAGCTTGCGGATGACCTGGAGGGCCTCCTCCAGCATTTCCAGGCGTACGGACGCCTCGGGCCAGTGGGTGCCCAGGATGTGCTCGTTGAGCGCCTCGCCGGTACCGACGCCGAGCCGGAACCGGCCGCCCAGCGCGGCGGCGCTGGTGGCGGCCGCCTGGGCGATCACCGCGGGATGGGTGCGCAGGACGGGGCAGGTCACGGCCGTCTCCACGGGCAGCGAGACGGCCTGGGACAGGGCGCCGATCACCGTCCACACGAACGGACTCTGGCCCTGGTTGTCGTTCCACGGGTGGTAGTGGTCCGAGATCCAGAGAGAGTCGAAGCCGGCCTGCTCGGCCATGCGGGCCTGCTCGACGAGTTCTGCCGGGCCGTGTTCCTCGGACGACAGGAAGTATCCGAAGTCGGGCATCGCGTTCTCCCAGGTGCGGCGTGTGGTGACGGCGTGTGGTGACGGTTCCGGGACGCGCCGCCGAGTACCCATGGGCCGGGTCGGCCTAACAAGGGGGGGCGTGGTCCGGCCGTGATCCGCGCCGGACCGCCCGGCGGCGGCGCGCCGGGCGCGTGTGCCCCGCGGCGCAACGGCCCTGGGCCGCCGACTGCGGCGGGGGCAGCACCCCGGTCCTCGGCCTGTGCGGCGGCGAATCCGCCCAGGCCCTGCGGGGCAGCGGGTCGGCGCTGCGCTCAGCGTTCCGCGACGACCCGTACGGTGGTCAGGCGCCGGTCTGCCGCGTCCGGCAGGAACATCCCGGCCTCGACCCCTGTGACCAGGTACTTCAGTACCGGCGCGGTCAGGCGTTCGCCGGGCAGGACCACGGGGATGCCGGGCGGGTACGGGGTGATCATCTCGGCGGCGATCCTGCCGACGGCCTCGTTCGCGGGGACCTTCGCGTGCCGCGCGAAATAGGCGTCCCGGGGGAGGAGTGCCTGGTCCGTCCGCAGGTCGGCGGGGGAGGGGACGGCGACTTCGGGGGCGTCGCGCAGGTCGGCGTGGTCGGTGACGTGGGCGGACAGGTCGCGCAGGGCCGTCAGCAGCCGCGCCGTGGTCCGCTCGTCGTCGGCGTGGGTGAGCTGGGTGCTGATGCGCCGGTGGTCGAAGAGGTGGGCGTCGAGGTGATGGTGGGCCCGCAGCCAGTCGGCCGCACGGTAGCCGGTGGTGCCGAGGCCGCCGATGTCGATGACGACCGGGAGCGGGTCGAAGTCGGCGGCGAGGCCGGGCCCGCAGAAGTCCTCGGCGTCGTTGACGTGGCAGCCGTCGATCGCCTCGATGGCCGTACGGGTGCGGGTGGCCAACTCCGGGGCCCCACCGATGAGTTCGTGCCCCCGCTGGACCATCTGCCGGCGCCAGGCGTCGATGCCGGCGTAGATCAGGACGTTCGGGCTGGTCGTGCCGAGGAGGTCGGCGCGCGAGGCGAGCTCGGCGGGGTCGATGAGGTCGCCCTGCAGGTGGAACACCGAGCCCTGCTCCAGACCGCTGCCCATCTTGTGGATGCTGGTGACGCAGATGTCGGCGCCCGCGTCCATCGCCCACGCCGGCAGCTCGTCGTGGAAGGGCAGGTGCGCTCCCCACGCCTCGTCCACGATGAGCGGCTTGCCGAGCCGGTGACAGACCTCGGCGAGGCCCGCGAGGTCGGCCGCGGCCCCGTACGGTGTGGGGCTGGTGACCAGGGCCCCGTCGGCGTCCGGGTGCTCCGCGAACGCCTTGGCGTAGGCGGCCGGGGAGGGGGGATGGGCGAGGTGCCGGGAGGCGTCCCATCGGGGCTCCACCCACACCGGGTCGACACCGGACAGGATGAGTCCGGCGACGACCGACTTGTGCGCGTCGCGCCCGACGAGGAGCCGGTGGCCGGGGGAGGTCACCGCCAGCATGGCGGCCTTCACGGAGAGGGAACTGCCGCACGTCGAGAAGAACGTGTGGTCCGCGTGCACCGCGTCGGCCATGAGGGCCTCGGCCCTCGTCAGTACCCGGCCCCCGGAGAGCCGGTCGTCCAGGCCCCCGTTGGCCAGGAGGTCGCCGAAGAAGACGGCGTCGCCCAGGACCTCGCGGGCGCGTGGATCCGCGCCGCGTGCCCGTTTGTGGCCCGGGGGCGTGAACCCCAGCTCGTCCACGTTCCGATACCGGGCGAGCGCCTCGAGAATCGGGGCCTCAGTGTGGTTCGCACCCATGCGGGGCGGGTTCCCCACGGCCCGGCGGGCATGCGGGCCGGGTCTTGGGGGCGTGCGGGTGTGGGGGGTGGGGGTGCGGGGGTTGTGGGGGAGCGAGAGAGCCCGGCGGTTCCGCGATGCCTCAGGGAGCCGGCGAGGGCGTGGCCACCCGCAGTGGCCGTGCGCCGACCGCCGCTTCGTCCAGGCCCCGTTTTCCGTCCGGGCCCCGCCTCAGGTCGGCCTGCCGTGCCAGGTCGTCGTGCCGTTCCAGGTCGGCCCACCAGTCGGCCCCGTCCTCCAGGTAGCGCAGGAGGATGCCCTCGCGCAGCGCCCAGGGGCAGATCGTCAGGGACTTCACGCCGCTGAGCTTCATCGCGGAGTGTCCTACGATCGCTCCCGCCAGGCTCTGCCGGGCCCGAGGGGCGGAGATGCCGGGCAGGTCGGCGCGCTCGGCGACGGACAGCAGGACCAGGCGGTCGACGGCCTGGCGCAGGTCGCTTCGGCGCAGGACCCGTTCGGCGAACGGGCCGTGACGGCCCGGAGCCGCGCCGCACAACCGTGCCAGCTGCTGGAACGTCCGTGACGTGGCGACGGCGGTGTGCGGGTGCTCCCAGCGGATGCGGGCGGAGACGTCACGCAGCTGGTGGCGCGCCTTGCGGCGCAGGGCGAGTACGTCGGACGGCGAGGGAGGGTCCGTCGTGTCGAGGAACTCGTTGGTGAGACGGTTGGCGCCGAGCGGCAGGGAGGCCGCGAACTCGGGCGTCCTGCCGCGGCCGAAGGCCACTTCGAGGGAGCCGCCGCCGATGTCGAACAGGGCCAGCGGGCCCGAGCGCCAGCCCATCCAGCGCCGGGCGCCCAGGAACGTCAGCCGGGCCTCCGCCTCACCCGGCAGTACGCGCAGACGCAGGCCGGTCCGGCTGTGTACGGCCGCCAGGACGTCCGCCCGGTCGGGTGCGTCGCGCACCACGGCGGTCGCGAACGCCAGCGGTTCCGGCGCGTCCCACTGCCGCGCCATCTCGATCGCCGCGCTCAGCGCCTTGATCAGGTGCTCCGTGGCCTCTTCCCCCACACGCCCGTCGCTGCCGACCTGTTCGGACAGACGCAGTTTCCACTTCGCGGTGTGCACCGGAAGCGGCACTCCGTCCCCCGCGTCACACACGGCCAGTCGGACCGTGTTGGAGCCCGTGTCCAGCACACTTATTCTCACGGGCTCGGAATACCCCTGACCGGACATTTGATGCGCCGGGCAGTGAGGCGCACAGGCGCATCGACCTCCCGTCCTGCCTCCCCCGCTGAAGCTGTCCACAGCTGTGGACAACCCGTGCGCCCCCACGTCACCCGACGTCACCCTCCCCGACGTCCCGCTCCCCGGCGCCTTTCGCCCCGCCCTTCGTGGCAGCCCCCCAGATCCCCGCCGCCACCCCCTGCGCGAACTCGACCGGCGGCGGCACGTTCGGCAGTTGTGCGGGTGCCGTCGTGCCCTTCTTGCCGCCCGCCCGGTCGGCGAACAGGGCGACCGTCAGGGCGAGTCGGGCGTCGTAGCCGGTGGTCCACACGGTCCGTCGGGTGATCCCGCCACCCGCCCCGCCGGTGGTGAAGAGCTTCGCCTCCGCCGGGCCGACGGCGACGGGCGTAGGTCCGGCACCCGTGCGCGCGCCCGCCACCAGCGCCTCCTTCTCGCCCAGCACCTGCCGCACGTCGGGACGTGCCCGGTAGACGGTGCGGCCCTCCTGCGTGATGCGCGCGACGGTGTACGGGGCGGCGTACGTGCCGTCCGCCGCCAAAGTGGCGTACGCCGACGCCAGGTTCAGCGGGGTCGGCGCCGGCGTCCTCAGCAGCGCGCGCAGCGGGTCGTCCGCTTCTCGTACCGTGCCGAACGGCTCCAGTGCCGTCCCCGCCTCCACCGCCCCGCTCACCGCGTCGTTGAACGGCTGGCGGGCGTAGTCCGAGCCCCCGTACAGCAGCCGCACCGCTCCGTCGCCGGGCACCATTCCGACGACGGCGGTGTGCACCCGGACGCCGCCCTTGCCCCCGGGGTGCTCCTGGACCCGTTGCGCGGTGCTGTCCTGGAGTGCCAGGTCGAAGGTGGTCGTCACGCTGTAGCCGCCGCTCGCCAGTTGGTCCTCGGTGATGCCGAGCCGGTCGGCGGCCTCCTTCGCGGCCACGTCGATCAGATACTGCCGCTGCCCCTCGGTCTCGCCCGGCGGATAGAACCGGAACGCCGGGAAACGCGCCGCGGCCCGCTCCCGCGCCGTGATGCTCCCGCTCGCCGCCATCGCGTCCAGCACCCACTCCCAGCGGTTCTCCAGCTTCGCGGTCACCTTCGGATCGGAGCCCGCCTTCTCGTAGTACGAGGGGATGTTGACGATGGACGCGAGCGCGGCGCCCTGCGCGACCGTCAGGTTCCTCGCGTCCACGCCGAAGTAGTTGCGCGCGGCGGACTGGATCCCGGCGGCGCCCCGGCCGAAGTACACGGTGTTGAGATAGCCCTCCAGGATCTCGTCCTTGCCGCGGGTGCGGTCCAGCTTGATCGCGACGATCGCCTCGCGCGCCTTGCGGGACAGCGACCGTTCCGGGCTCAACAGCGCGTTCTTCACGTACTGCTGGGTGATGGTGGAGCCGCCCTGCGGTTCGCCGCCCGTCAGCGTCGCGAGCGCGGCCCGTGCGATGGCCTTCGGCGAGATCCCGCTGTCCGTACGGAAGGAGCGGTTCTCGGCGGCGATCACCGCTTCCTGCACATGCCGGGGGACCGCGGACAACGGGACGTCCTGCCGGTCGACCGGTCCGCGCCGGCCCAGATAGGCGCCGTCCGTGTCGAGGAAGACGGTGCTCTGGGTGACGGTCTCGGGGTGCGGCTTCGGAATGGGCGTCAGGTGGTACGCCGTGACGGCCGCCGCGCACAGCGTCGCGAGCAGCGTGAGGAAGGCGTGGAGCAGCAGGCGCAGTCGCCGGCCCCGGGTGCGCCGGAACCGGATCCGCAGCGGGACGCGCTCGCGGCGCCGGGTCTGTTTCTCGACGCGCCGTGCCGTGCGCGCCGGCAGCGGCCTGTCCGGCCTGTCAGGCCCGTTCGTCTCGCCCGTCCCGCCGGTCCTGCCCGTTTCGTCCATCTCGCTCATATCCGCCACCACTCGCCGGTCGACCGTGCGGCGACCTTGCCCGCGGCGTCGTACACCGTGACGATCCGTTCTTCGGCGGCGGTGGAGAGGAACGCCTTGATGTCCTTCTCGGGCACGGGCGCGCTCGCGTACCAGAGGCCCCAGCCCGGACTGCCCGCCAGGACCAGGACTTTCGCGGTGGTCGTTCCGTCGCCGGTCTTCACCTCGACGCGGCCCGGTTCGCCGTCCAGGCCATGGAAGAGGCCGGACAGGAAGAGCCCGCCGTCGACGTTGTCGACCCGCAAGGAGACGCCCGGTTCGTCGCGGGCGGGCTCGCTGTCCTCCAGCCCCTTGAGGCGGACGGGCACCGACCAGTACCCGCGATCGGCCGTCAGCCACACCCGCACTCCCGGCCCGGCGGTCACCCGCTCGCCCGGCCCCACGACCCGGACCGGACTCGCCGCCGGACCGGCGCCTTCCCCCGCCCGAGCACCGGAAGTCCCGCCCTGCGTACCGCCCATGCGGTCGACGGCGAGCAGGGCGGCCGGCGCGAGCAGCGCCGCGCACGCGGCCGAGACCACGGCGAGACGGCGCCGCCGCCGGACACGCCCCTGTGCCTGGAGGCCGGCCGGCGGCGCCTCGGACGCGGCGACGTCCTCGACGGCACGGGCGTACACCTCGCGCAGCCGTCCGGGATCGGCGCCGGCCGCCTTGAGACCCTGTCTGACCCAGGCCCGCACCGCGCCCACCGAGCAGCCCAGCAACTGGGCGATCTCCGCGTCCGAGAGCCCCTCCCAGAACCGCAGCACCAGAACCGCCCGCCGCCGCGCGGCCCGCCGCCCACGCAGCGGACGCAGATGACCCCGCACCAGACAGCGCCGTACATGGAAGTCCACGTCGTTGCGCGGCACGCGGCGCCACCGCGCGCACATCCGCACCAGCGTTCTCCGCGCCAACTCCTGCGCCGCACCGGCGTCGTCGGTGAGCAGCCGCGCGGTCGTCACCAGCGCGGACCAGTGCGTCCGGGCGTACGCGGCGAAGTCGTGGTCGGCGGGGAGTACGTGGGGGGTCGGGGGCACGTGGGAGGTCCTTCGGCTCGGGAACTCGGGATCGACTGCGTTTTCGTCGCAGGCGGGTTGAGCAGCCGAGAAGCCAACGCCGTTGAGGAGAGGGGAGCCTGGAACCCCTGTGCGCCGTCTTCCCGGACGGGACCTGTACGCACGGCGGAGGGGGCCGGGTTGCACGGCAAGGGCACGGATTCCGGTGGGGGCATGACCGAGGAAGAGTTCGACGCGTTCTACGCGACCGCGTTCCCCCGGCTGACCGGCCAGCTCTACGCCTTCACCGGAGACCACGGCGAGGCCCAGGACGTAGTACAGGAGGCGTTCGTACGGGCCTGGGACCGGCGCAGGCAGTTCCTGGCGGACAGCGCCCCCGAGGCGTGGATCCGGACGGTGGCCATGCGGCTGGCGGTGAGCCGCTGGCGGCGGGCGAAACGCTGGCTGGAACTGGTACGGCGCACTCCGCCGCCCGTGTCCACTCCGGGGCCGGATCCCGAGCACACCGCGCTCGTGGCCGCGCTGCGCGAACTGCCCGAGGCGCAGCGGATGGCGATCGTCCTGCACCATCTGTGTGACCTGAGCGTGGAGCAGGTAGCCTCCGAGACCGGTGCGCCCGTGGGGACGGTCAAGGCGAGGCTGTCCCGGGGGAGGGCGGCTCTGGCGAAGCGTCTCGCGGTGGACGAGGCCGACGGGCCGGTACGGGAGGAGAGCGGCCGTGTCCGATGAACTCTCTGCCGCACTGCGCGAGTTGGCCGCGAGCGGGGCGGCTCCGCCGGAAGTCGGGGGTGCCGGGATCCGCGCCAGGGCGATGCGCCGCAGGCGCCGGCGCCGTGCCGCCGTGACCCTCGGCGCGGGAACCGCGGCCCTCGCACTGCTGGGCCTCGCCCTGACATCGGCCCTCGACGGGTCCGCGGACCACCCCGGCCGGCCCCAAGTCCCGGCCGCGGAGGGGTCGGTGAGCGGCCCGGCCCAGTCCGTCCCGCCGTCCCCGAGCACCCCCCTGCCGGTCTCGGGCACGCTCCGCCTGCCCGATATCACCCTCACGGTCGGCCGCCGGGCGCTGTCGATCCTCTCGGCATACGACGGCTCGATCGGGTTCACCGGCCCGCTGACGGTGGCCGCGAAGCACGCCGAGAGAGACCTGGCCGTCGACATACCGACCAAGGGCCCCGTCAAGGTGAGCGTCCCCTACGTGGTCGAACTGCGCGACAGGCAGGGCCGGTCCCTCTACGTCGGCACCTTCACCAAGCCGTTGGCCCTGGGCGACCCCTACCCCACCAGCGACTGGATCGGCCTCGACGCCGAGGACGCCAAGTGGTTCTACGCCCGGATCCGCGTCGGCGACAGCATCGCGGTGACGGCCGTCACGACGCCGAGTGCCACGCCCTCCGACCGTGCGCGCCCCGCCAGCTAGGATCCGGACCATGGCCCTGACCCTGAGCGACGTGGACCGGTTCGAGGCATCGAGGCCCCGCCTGGCGGCCATCGCCTACCGCCTGCTCGGCTCGGCGAGCGAGGCCGAGGACGCCGTGCAGGAGACGTTCCTGCGCTGGCAGGCCGCCGATGTCGACCGTGTCGAGGTCCCCGAGGCCTGGCTGACGAAGGTGCTCACCAACCTGTGCCTCAACCAGCTCACCTCGGCCCGCGCCCGGCGCGAGACCTACGTGGGCCAGTGGCTTCCCGAGCCGCTGCTCGCCGGGGACCCGATGCTCGGCCCGGCCGACACCGCCGAGCAGCGCGAATCGGTGTCGTACGCGGTCCTCGCCGTACTGGAACGCCTCTCGCCGGGCGAGCGGGCGGTGTACGTGCTGCGGGAGGCCTTCGCCTATCCGCACCGGGAGATCGCCGAGATCCTCGACCTCACCGAGGCCGCCTGCCAGCAGATCTACCACCGCGCCAAGAAGCACGTCGCGGCCGGCAAGGCCCGCACCGAGGTCGACGAGGACGCTGCCCGGCGGATCGTCGAGGAGTTCCTCGCGGCCGCGACCAGCGGTCGTACCGAGCCCCTCGTGCGGCTGCTCACCCAGGACGCCGTCTCCATCGGCGACGGCGGCGGGAAGGTCCCGGCGCGCGCCAAGGCGTTCGAGGGTGCCGTCGCGGTGGCGAAGTTCCTGCGGGGCCTGTTCAAGCCCAGCGAGGCCAAGCGTGCCCTGATCGGCGGCTCGCCCGAGGTGTACGCCACGACCGCCAACGGCGGCCCGGCCATCGTGGCGGTCCTCGACGGGCGGGTCGTCGGCGTCATGTGCCTGGAGGTGACCGCCGAGGGCATCGCCGGGTTCCGCAACCAGGTCAACCCCGACAAGCTCGAACGTGCGACCGCGCGGTGGGCGGCCACGGACCACGGGGAGCCCCTGCTGCGCGACGCCTTCTGAGCAATCCGATCAATGCCCCCTCTCGTATGTGACGTGCTTCACATTCCATTCCTGTCAGGAAACGGCGGGCTGCCCGGTTCAAGTGGCGAATCCGCTCAAGATCCGCCCAAGACAGGAGTACGGACATGCAGCACCGCATCGTCGTCCTCGGAGCCGGCTACACCGGGGTGACCGCCGCAGGCCGCCTCGCCAAGCGGCTGCACCGCGCGGACGTCACCATCACCCTCGTCAACGCCGAACCCGACTTCGTCGAGCGCGTACGGATGCACCAGCTCGCGGTCGGCCAGGAGCTCAAGCCCCGGCCCTTCGGCGAGATGTTTGCGGGCACGGGCGTCGAGCTGAAGCTCGCGAAGGTCACGGGCGTGGACGTCGACCGCAAGACCGTCACCGTTCTCGACGGCAAGGGCGCCGAGGAGCTCACCTACGACACGCTCGTCTACGCCCTCGGCAGCGGCTGGAACGACCACGGCGTCCCCGGCACCGCCGAGCACGCCCACGAGATCGCCTCCCGACCCGGAGCGCTCCGGCTGCGCGAGCGCCTGGCCCGGCTGGACGCCGGACAGCCCGTGGTCGTGGTCGGCGGTGGCCTCACCGGCCTGGAGGCCGCGACCGAGATCGCGGAGGCCCGCCCGGACCTCGACGTCGCCCTCGCCGCCCGCGGCGCCCTCGGCGACTGGCTCTCGCCCAAGGGCACCCGGCACCTGCGGAAGGTCTTCGCCGGGCTCGGCATCACCGTGCACGAGCACACCGCGGTCACCGAGGTCGCGGCCGACCACGTCAGCGCCGCCGACGGCGGCAGGATCCCGGCCGCGGTCACCGTCTGGACCACCGGCTTCGCCGTCCACCCGATCGCGCGGGCCACCGCCCTGGAGGTCACCGACACCGGCCAGATCGTGGTCGACGGGACCATGCGCTCGGTCTCGCACCCGGACGTGTACGCCGTCGGCGACGCGGCCATGGCGATGGGCGCCGGCGACAAGCCGCTGCGGATGTCCTGCGCCTCGGGCGGCTTCACCGCGTGGCAGGCCGCCGAGGCCATCACGGCACGCCTGACCGGCGGGAAGCTCCCGAGTGTGCCGCTGCGCTACTTCAATCAGTGCATCTCGCTGGGCCGCAAGGAAGGCCTGATCCAGTACGTCACCGCCGACGACCGTGCCGTCTCGGCGGCCCTGACAGGACGGCTCGCCGCCGTCTACAAGGAGCTGGTCTGCAAGGGCGCCGCCTGGAGCGTCGCCAACCCGACGTTCGGGATGCCGACCCGGCGCCGCCGCGTCGTATCGGAACCCGACCTGGCGGGCTCGGCGGTCAAGGCGTCGGCCTGACCGGGCCGGGCCCTAGCGGAAGGTGCGGCGGTAGGTGTCCGGGGGCACGCCGAGGGTGCGGTTGAAGTGCCGGCGCAGCGTCGTGGCGGTGCCCATGCCGGTGGCCGCCGCGATGGCGTCGATGCTGTCGTCGGTGCTCTCCAGCAACTCCTGGGCGCGGCGGATCCGTTGGGTCAGCAGCCACTGCAGCGGGGTGGTGCCGGTGGCCGCCCGGAAGTGGCGGCCCAGGTGGCGCGAGCTCATCCGGGCCCGGCGGGCCAGGTCCTCCACGGTCAGCGGCCGGTCCAGGCGCTCGACGATCCAGGGGAGCAGCGCGGAGAGCGGGTGGTCGTCCCGGGCGGGTACGGGGGCGGCGACGAACTGGGCCTGGCCGCCCGCCCGGTGCGGCGGCACGACCAGCCGGCGGGCGACGGTGTTGGCGATCCCCGAGCCGTGGTCGAGGCGGACGAGGTGCAGACACAGGTCCATCGCGGCGGCCTTGCCCGCCGAGGTGAGCACGCTGCCGTTGTCCACGTAGAGCACGTCGGGGTCGACCGTCACCTTCGGGTAGCGCTCGGCGAGCACCTCCGTGTGCGCCCAGTGCGTGGTCGCGCGCTTCCCGTCCAGCAGGCCGGCGGCGGCCAGGACGAAGGCGCCCGTGCAGAGGGAGGCCACCCGGGCGCCCGCCTCGTGGGCCGCGCGCACCGCGTCGACCAGGCCGGCCGGCGGATCCACGTCGACGTCCGCCCAGCCGGGGACGATCACGGTGTCGGCGTACCGGAGCCGGTCGAGCCCGCCGTCGGGCTCCAGCAGGAACCGGCCGACCCGCACGGCGTCCGGCCCGCACACGGCGACGTCGTACCAAGGGACCGGCACGCCGGCCGGAGCGGCGCCGAACACCTCGTGGGCCACGGACAGTTCGAAGTGCAGCATGCCGTCGGTGACGGCCAGCGCGACAGTGCCCATGTCCGGAATTGTACGAGCCCTGTCGTTCCGGACACTCACGGCCGAGCGCCGACCCCCGCCAGGCTGGTCCACAGCAGGTCGAGCAGACCGAGCGGATCCTTCGAGCACGGGGAGAACTCATGGGAACGGCGCACACGGTGGCGGTCTTCGGCGCCTACGGGCACACGGGGCGCTTTGTGGTGGCACAGCTGCGGGACCGCGGGTTCGTCCCGGTCGCCTCCGGCCGCGACCTCGACAAGCTGCGGGCGCTGGCCGCGTCCGAGCCCGGCCTCGACATCCGTCCGGCGTCCGTCGACGACCCGGCCTCCCTCGACCGCGCGCTGGCCGGTGCGGCGGCCGTGATCAACTGTGCCGGGCCGTTCGCCGTGACCGCCGCCCCCGTGATCGAGGCGGCACTGCGCGCCGGGATCCCGTATGTGGACGTGGCGGCCGAGATCGAGGCCAACCTCGACACGTTCACGCACTTCGCGGACCGCGCTCGCGCCGCGGGAGCGGTGATCGTCCCGGCGATGGCCTTCTACGGCGGCCTCGGCGACCTGTTGGCCACCGCGGCCATGGGCGACTGGACGACGGCCGACGAGGCGCACATCGCGTACGGGCTGGACGGTTGGCACCCCACCGCCGGGACCCGGGCCGCGGGCGATGTCTCCCGGTCGCGGCGCGGCGGCCGACGGGTCCGCTACGCGGGCGGGCGCCTGGAGTACCGCGACGACGCCGCGCCGACCGAGAAGTGGGCCTTCCCCGACCCGATGGGCACCAGGACCGTCATCGGCGAGTTCACGATGGCCGACGTCGTCACGATCCCCAGCCACCTGTCCGTTCCGGAGGTGCGCACCTACATGACGACGGAGGCGGCCAGGGACCTGGCGGCCCCGGACACCCCGGCACCGGCCGCGGTCGACGAGAGCGGCCGGTCCGCGCAGACCTTCCTCGTCGACGTGGTCGTACGCTCCAACGGCACCGAACGGCGTGCCGTGGCGAGCGGGCAGGACATCTACGCCGTCACCGCGCCCCTCGCGGTGGAAGCGGTCCACCGCATCCTCACCGGGCGGACCAGGACGGTCGGCGTCGCCTCGGCCGGCGCGATCTTCGACGCACCCGACTTCCTCGGGGCGCTGTCCGACCGAATCTCCGTCGAACTGCCCCGTTGAACCCCGGTCAACCCCGGTGAACGGCCTGCCCGGTGCCCTCGGGCGGTGCTGTGCCCAGGACATAGGCTGTCCCTGCTCAGGCAGTCATCAGCGCGAGGGGTCGTGAACGACGTGTCGAATGATCCGGGCGCCGCACCCTCGGCCGGCCCCGCCGCGGACGTGGCCCGTACGCCGATGCCGCCCTCCGTCCGGGCGGGTGCCATGACCCACGCGATCTTCCGGGTGGCCCGCCTGCACCGGATGCTCGCCGGCCAGCTCCTGCGCCGTGTGGGCCTGCACCCCGGGCAGGAACTCGTCATGATGCAGCTGTGGGACCTCGGCCCACAGCGCCAGACCGACCTCGTGCGCCTGCTCGGGTCGGACGCGGCCACCATGACCCGTACGGTCAAGCGGCTGGAGAACGCGGGCTTCGTCCGCCGGCGGCCCAGCGAGACCGACAAGCGGGCCACCATCGTCGAGCCCACCGCGGCCAGCCTCGCGCTGCGCAAGGACGTCGAGCAGGTCTGGGCGGAACTCGAGGGCAGCGTCGCCGACGGTCTGGAGGCGGACGAACAGGACACGATGATCCGTGTCCTGGACCGTATCGAGGACCGGCTCAGCCGCGCGGTCGAGCGCCACGACCCGCTGTCGTAGCCGTCAGAGGGTGGCCCGCAGGCGGCTGACGGTGACGAAAAGGGCGCGGCCTGGGGCGTCGCCAAGCCGACGGTGGGCATCCCTGCCCGGGCGCCGCCGCGTCCTACGGGAGCCGGCCCGGGCGGGCTCGGCGGGCACTCGCCCACCCACCCACCCGGCCCACCACGGTCGGAGTCCATGACCTGAGCGTCAACGGCTGGTGCTGAGGGCGTAAGACCACCTGGGCGCTGCCCCGGACCCGGATGCGCGCGTCGTACATCAACGGCTCCTCCGGCGACACGGTCAACTCCACGGCCCACGGCGCCTGGAAGTAGTTCACGTTCACCAACTGACCGGCAGCCAGGGCCAGTTGTCGGCTATGTCGGCTGATCGTCCACACGTTGCCGATGGCGACCGCGATCAACCTCCTCCCGCTCGCCGCGGAGGCGAATGACGCCTACCAGCGCACGAGCTTCAGGCACTGGAACGCCGGCCGGAACCCCACCGACGGATGCAACACCCGAGCGGAGGTGCTGCTCGCCGAGGCGGTCGAACGGCCCCAGATCCTCCCCGGCTGCAAGCTCTCGGGCGGGCGCTGGTGGTCGTACTACGACGCCAAGTGGCTCACCTCGGCGTCCGCCCTGGACGTCGACCACATGGTGCCGCTCGCCGAGGCCTGGGGCTCCGGAGCGTCCCAGTGGACCGCCGAGCGGCGCGAGGCGTACGCCAACGACCTGGCCGTCCACCCCTCCCTCGTCGCCGTCTCGGCGGCCTCGAACCGCAGCAAGGCCGACCGCGACCCTTACGAATGGCTGCCGCCGGCCGTCGAGGTCGCGTGCCGGTACACCTCCGAGTGGATCGCGACCAAGCTCCGCTGGGGGCTGACCGCCGACGCCCTCGAAATCGGCACCCTCGCCCAGCAGGCGGACGCGTGCGCCGGCGCCACCGTGACCTACGAACCCGCGCCGTAGAGCCGCGGCCTCGCTCCGCCCGCCCCGCCCCGCCCTGTCAACGGGCAGGGCGGGGCGCGCCGCGTTGACGCGGCGGCGTCACCATCGGCCTGACGGGCACCCCTCCTGGCCAGGGGGTTCATTCCGGGTGGGGGCGTGAAGGGGCGCACCCGGCGGGAATCCGGGCCTCACGCGCCGTCCCGTTCCATCACTGAAAGTAACTGATTGCTGCTAATTGTTTACGGAACGTGACGTCGAGTGTGTGTCGTCACGTCGACCATTCATGCGCACAGGAAAGAGGTACGTGATGCCGCTCGAGACCGCGACAGCACCGGCGTCCGGGGCCGAGGCGACGCAGCAGCCGGAGCCGCAGAGCCTCAGTACCGCGGCGGCGCGCAATCTGGCCACGACCACCAAGTCCGAACCCCAGATGCAGGGGATCAGCTCGCGTTGGCTGACCCGGATGCTGCCGTGGGTGAACGTGCCGGGCGCGACCTACCGGGTCAACCGCCGGCTGTCGTACACCCTGGGTGACGGACGGGTGTCCTTCGTCAAGACCGGCGCGAAGGTCCAGGTCGTGCCGGCCGAGCTCGGCGAGCTGCCGTCGCTGCGCGGCTTCACCGACGACGACGCGCTCGGCGCCCTGGCCGACAAGTTCGTGCAGAAGGAGTTCGAGCCGGGCCAGGTCATCGTGCGGGCCGGCCGGAAGGCCGATCACGTGTACCTGGTCGCGCACGGCAAGGTGGAGAAGATCGTCGAGGGTGCCTACGGCGACGAGTCGGTCGTCGGGCTGCTGGCCGACGGGGACACCTTCGGCGGGCACGTGCTGGCCGAGCCCGGCAGCAAGAAGTGGGAGTTCACGGCGCGCACGCTGACCGCCACGACGGTCCTCGCACTGCCGCTGACGGCGTACAAGGCGATCGCCGAGCGGCACGACGGACTGCGCGCGCATGTGCGGATGATCAGCTCCAACGGCCACCGGAAGATGAACAGGTCCGGCGAGGCGGAGATCGCGCTGAGCTCGGGCCACACCGGCGAGGCCGCTCTGACGCAGACGTTCGCCGACTACGAACTCGCCCCGCGTGAGTACGAGTTGAGCGTGGCGCAGACGGTGCTGCGGGTGCACAGCCGGGTCGCCGACCTCTACAACGAGCCGATGAACCAGACGCAGCAGCAGCTGCGGCTGACCATCGAGGCGCTGCGCGAGCGACAGGAGCACGAGCTGGTCAACAACAAGGAGTTCGGCATGCTGCACAACGCCGACTTCGACCAGCGCATCTCCACCTTCTCGGGCCCGCCGACCCCGGACGACCTGGACGAGCTGCTGAGCATGCGGCGCAAGACCCGCTGTTTCCTCGCCCACCCGAAGGCCATCGCCGCGTTCGGCCGCGAGTGCAACAAACGGGGCATCTACTTCGGCGGCGTGGAACTGCACGGAAACCAGCTGCCCGCCTGGCGCGGGGTGCCGCTGCTGCCGTGCGGCAAGATCCCGGTCACCCCGCAGGGCACCTCGTCGATCATCGCGATGCGCACCGGCGAGGACGACCAGGGCGTGATCGGCCTGTACCAGACGGGGATCCCGGACGAGGTCGAGCCCGGCCTGAACGTGCGGTTCATGGGCATCGACGAGAAGGCGATCATCTCGTACCTGGTCAGCAACTACTACTCGGCGGCCGTGCTGGTGCCGGACGCGCTCGGCGTCCTGGAGAACGTCCAGGTGACCCGTACGAACGGGAACTGACAGCCGTGTCGTTGATCTCCCGGGCCTTCGCGCCCGCGGCGGACCACGACGTGGCCGGGCTGGTACGGGCCCTGCTCTCGGCGCAGCCGTCGGCACCGCCCCGGTTGCCGGCCGCACCGGTGGCGGCGCGCGTCCCCCGGCTGCCGTCCGCTCCCACGGGACTGGGCACGTCAGCGGCCCGGATTCCCCGGCGCCCGCTCACGCCCGCCGCGCCGGACGTCGCAGGGCCGCCCGCTCCCGTACTGCCCACCGGCCCGACCGGCCTCGGCACGGCGGCCGCCCGGCCACAGCCGCCCGCTCCCCGTCCGGAACCGGCGCGGCCCTCGGCATCGTCCGACCTGGACCGCAGGCTGCACTGCCCGCCCGCCGTACGGGACGACCCCGCGCTCGGCGAGACCGTCAACGAGCGGCTGGTCGAGTGGGCCGAGGAGGTCGGGATCTATCCCGGCAAGCTCGACATGGTCCGCAAGGCCGGCTTCGGCCGCCTCATGATGCTCGCCCACCCCGAGACGGACGACCCCGACCGGCTGCTGGCGGCGGCCAAGTGCGGGCTGTCCGAGTGGTCCGTCGACGACCACTACATGGACGGCGAGGTGGAGGAGGCCCGCCCCGAACTGCTCGGGCAGCGCCTCGCGATCGCCCACTCGGTGATCGACCAGGCCCACCTCCCGCGGGCGTACGCGCCCCAGCTGGAGGAGGTCGTGCGCACCGACCCCGTCATGCGGGCCCTGCGTTCCGGCCTGGACAACCTCGCCCGGTTCGCCACCACCACACAGGTCCGCCGGCTCCGCCACGAGCTGGGCATCATGTTCGTCGCCTACAACCAGGAAGGCGTCTGGCAGAACACCGGACAGACACCGCCTGTCTGGGAGTTCCTGATGCACCGGCACGAGAACAGCTTCATCCCGTGCATGGTGCTCGTCGACGCGATCGCCGGATACGAGCTGCCGCAGGGCGAGTTCGCCGACCCGCGGGTCCGCCGCGCGTTCACGCTGGCGGGCTCGGCGACCGTGATCGTCAACGACCTGTACTCCATGGGCAAGGAGGACCCGACGGACTTCAGCCTGCCCCGGCTGATCGCCGCCGAGGACGGCTGCTCCCTGGAGGAGGCCGTCGACCGCACCGTCGACATCCACAACGAGCTCATGCAGACCTTCGAGGCCGAGGCCGCCGCCCTCGGTCCGACCGGCTCCCCCGAGCTGCGCCGGTTCTTCGCGAGCACCTGGGCCTGGGTCGGCGGCAGCCGCGAATGGCACGCGACCAGCGGCCGCTACCACGGCGAGGACGCGAACGCCGCCTGAGCCCACGCCCGTTCCCCCTCCCACAAGCAAGCAGCACAAGCAAGAAGGTTCCTCACCCATGCCCCGTATCTCGACACAGATGGAGGACATCGCCATGGGCGACGTCCTGCGCACCGACTACCAGAAGTCCGTGGCCGCCTACTGGAACGCCGAGAAGGACCCGGTCAACATCCGGCTCGGCGAGGTCGACGGCCTCTACCACCACCACTACGGCCTCGGCGACTACGACCCCTCCGTGCTGCACGGAGACCCCGAGACCCGCGAGCAGCGCGTCATCGAGGAGATGCACCGCCTGGAGACCGCCCAGGCCGAGGTACTCCTCGACCACCTCGGCGACATCGCCCCCGGTGACCGCCTCCTGGACGCCGGCTCCGGCCGCGGCGGCACCAGCTTCATGGCGAACGCCCGCTTCGGCTGCCACGTGGACGGCGTGAGCATCTCGGAGCAGCAGGTCGCCTTCGCGAGCGAGCAGGCCGAGAAGCGGGGCGTGGCCGACAAGGTCCGCTTCCACTTCCGCAACATGCTCGACACCCGCCTGGAGACCGGCTCACGGCGCGCGATCTGGACCAACGAGACGACGATGTACGTCGATCTCCTCGAGCTGTTCGACGAGTTCTCCCGCCTGCTGGAACCCGGCGGCCGCTACGTCTGCATCACCGGCTGCTCCAATGACGTCACCGGCATGCGCTCCAAGGCCGTCAGCAGGATCGACGAGCACTACACCTGCAACATCCACCCCCGCAGCGAGTACTTCAAGGCGCTCGCGGCCAACAACCTCGTCCCCATCCAGGTCGTCGACCTGACGCCCGACACGATCCCGTACTGGGAACTGCGCGCGCAGTCCTCGGTGGCCACCGGCGTCGAGGACCCCTTCCTCACCGCCTACAAGGAGGGCAGCTTCCACTACCTCCTGATCGCCGCCGACCGCATCTGACCCCCGCGTCCGGGCCGACACGCGCAACGGGGCCGGGCCCGGACGCGGTCAACCACCCTCACCACCAACCACCCTCACCACCACCCCCCCCACCAGCGCAGTCATCGGCATGTCATCGCGATGTGATCAGCCGTTCCTAGCGTCTGGGGTGTTCGTTGCCGGGCACGTCCACAACCCTTGGGGGAGTTCAGCCATGTCGAGAACGAGCAGGATCGCACGGGCCGCCCGCACCGCGGCCATGACGGCGGCGTTGGCGGTCGGAACCGCCGTGGCGTTCCCCTCCGCCGCGCAGGCGGCCGACGCGGAGCACTACTACATCCAGATCGGCGGCACCGGCGAGACACCGCCCGCGCCCCACTGCACCTACTCCTACGACGCCGCCAACGAGGCTCTCCAACTCGGCGACTCCGCGATCCCGGTGTGCTACCCGGCCACCGCGGGACCGTTCATCGGCCCCAACGGCCCGCTCCTCGAGGGCCTGGAACCGCACCCCGACGCCATCACCGCGCCGAGCTACGACGCCAGCGTGCAGCAGGGCTACCAGGAGGCGTTGAGGGTGGCGAAGGAGACCCACCGGGCCCACCCGGACGCCCGCATCACGATCACCGGCTACTCCCAGGGCGCACAGGTCGCGGACGAGGTGCTCCAGACGATCGCGGCCGGCGGCACCGGCATTCCGCTCTCGCAGGTCGACGGCAAGCTCTATGCCGACCCGATGCAGCCCGGCACCGGCTTCACGGCCAACATCCCGAGGGGATGGGGCGTACCCGGGTTCACCTCTCCCGGCGCCGGGCCGACGGACTTCAACGGCATCCCGGTCACGCGGTACTGCATCACGGGCGACCCGGTGTGCGACGCGTCCCTCCTGAACGCGCCGGGCTACTTCAGCCTGCACGGGAACTACCCGGCGCCCGGCAACGCCATCGCCCAGACCCTCGGCGACGCCCCCGGCAACGGCATCCAGTGGCGGAACCCCGACGGGAGCCCCAGGTAGGGCTCTTGGGAGCAGGGGTTCCCGAGGGGCGGCCACGGGAGGGAAGGCCTCGGGAGGGAGGACCCCTGTAAAGAAGGCCCCCTGAGGGGAGGGGGCCGGCGGCCCGGCCGATCACGCTTCGGCCGGGCCGGCTCCGCGCGAGGACGTGCCGTCGTCCGCGCCCGGTCGGCGTCGGCGGCCGAGGTCGTCCAGAACGCGGGAGATCCTCGCCCGGCCCGCGTCGGCGGCGGGAAGGGCGGTGGCCCGCTCGAAGAAGTCGCGCGCCCCGGCCAGGTCCTCCGCCACGGCGCCGTGCCAGATCAGCCGGTGGCGTATCGCGATCTCCGAGGCGGTGCCGGTCTGCTCGTCCAGGAGCGCGCGTGACCGGCGACGGAGCTCGGCGGCCGCCCGCGGGTTGCCCAGCTGAGCCTCGGCCGTGGACAGCCTGCCCAGGACGGCGGAGTACAGGGGGACGTCCCCGAGACGCCTGGCCAGGTCCTCGGCCTTCCCGAGGGTGCCCACGGCGTCGGCCGGCCGGCCGAGGTCGAGTTGGAGACCGCCGAGGCGCAGCAGAGTCTTGCCGTGCAGCCTGGGACTGCCCGTCTTCTCGGCGAGGGCGATCGCCTCCAGGTAGCGGTCGTACGCCTTGTCGTACTCGCCGAGCTGGTGGTGGATGTCGCCGACGCGGGTCATGACCGAACCCGTGAGCCAGCCGTCGTGTTCGAACGTCCCCACCAGGTGGGCGACTTCGGCGAAATGGGTCATGGACTCGGCTATCCGCCCCTCCAGATTGGCGAACGTCCCGAGACCGGCCGCGGCCCTGGCCCGCTCGTGCGGGTCACCGGCCCGGCGGCTGATGTCCAGCGCCTCCGTGAACCAGGTGCGGGCCTGCTGGTAGCGGCCCTGCAGCCCGTACATGATGCCCAGGCCCGTGCGCAGCGCGGAGACCATCCGCCGGTCGGTCGCCTGGCCGACCAACGGCAGCACCGTCTCCAGCGCGGTGCGGCACTCGTGGAACCGCCCCTGTCGGGTGAGGTAGTCGACCAGGCCCTCGGCGATCCAGCAGGCGTCGTCCAGATGGCCCACGGCCGCCGCCTGCCCGACCACGTCGACCAGTTCGCCGCCCGCCGCGTCCAGCCAGTCCGTGGCCTCCTCCCAGTCCGTGAAGGGTCCGGTGCCCTGCGGGCCGGTCGGGAAGGAGGCGCCCCAGTCGCTGGCGCAGCGGGCGGCGGCCACGTACAGCCGGAACACACCGCTGCGGCCCGCCGCGACCTCGTCGGGTGACGTGGCGGCGACGCGTCGGGCGTAGACCGCCGCCAGGTCGTGCAACCGGTAGCGGTCGGCGGTCACCCGCTGCACCAGGCTCGTGTCGGCCAGCCTCTCCAGGTCGCGCTCGGCGTCGGCGGGTGTCCGGTCGAGCAGGGCGGCCAGCGTCAGCCGGTCCAGCCGCACGGTGGGCGACAGGCCCGAGACACGGAAGGCACGCTGCTCGGCGGCCGGGAGCCGGTCGTAGGAGAACTGGAACGCGGCCTCGACGCTGCGATCCTCCACCGCGAGCTCGTCGAGCCGACGCTCGTCGTCCGCAAGCCGCGCCAGCAGGGCTTCCACCTCCCACAACGGGCGGTCCTGTATGCGGGCTCCGACGATGCGCAACGCCAGCGGAAGCCGGTCGCACAACGCGGCCAGTTCGCGTACGGCCGCCCGCTCGCGGTCGGATCCCTCGCCGCCGACGATGCGGGTCAGCAGCCCTGCCGCCTCGTCGATGCCGAGCGGGGACAGCGACACTCTGCGGTCCGCGTCCAGGCCCGTCAGACGCCGTCGGCTCGTCACCATGACCATGCTGCCGGAGCCGGCCGGTAGCAGCGGGCGCACCTGCTCGGCGCGGGCGGCGTCGTCGAGGACGAGGAGCAGCCGAAGGGACGCGGTCGCCGCCCGCCACGACGCGGCCGTCTCGTCCAGGTCCTCGGAGCCCTCGCCCTCGCCGGCACCCACTGCCCGCAGCAAGCGGCGCAGTACGCGTTGCCGCCCCGCCGTCCCACGGTCCTCGCGGTGTCCGTGCAGCTCCACGAACAGACAGCCGTCGGGGTACTGGTCCCGCAGCGCTCGCGCCGCGCGCACCACCAGGGCGGTCTTCCCGACCCCGGCCATGCCGTCCACCGCCCGGACGGTGACCACCCGAGCGTCGCCGGGCGCGACGAGAAGATCCAGCTCCCGGTCCCGGCCCGTGAAGTTGCCGATTTCGACGGGCAGTTCATGACGTGCCGGACGCTTCCGCGGAGCAGGACCCGGCCGGTGAGGTTCGGCGGGCCGCTTCGGCACCTGCACCTCACCCCGGAGAACCGCCTCGTGCACCCGTCGCAGTTCGGCGCCGGGCTCCACCCCCTGCTCGTCCACCAGCCGGCGGCGCACCGCGGCGTACACGTCCAGCGCGTCGGCCTGCCGGTTGCCGGCATGAAGGGCCCGCATGAGCAGGGCGGCCAGGGCCTCGTTGTGGGGGTGGGTCGTGGTCAGGGAGAACAGTTCGCCCACGGTCTCGGCGTGCCGTCCCAACCGGAGCTGGCAGTCCACCTTGTCCTGCACCAGCACGAGCCGCCGCTCCGCCAGCCGCAACCGCTCCCCCTCCGCGAAGGGTCCCGGAATGCCGGTCAGGGGCTCACCGTGAAAGAGTCCCAGCGCCTGGGACCAGGCCTCCACCGCGGCGTCCAGATCTCCGGAGTCCCTCGCCGAACGCCCTTCGGCGGCGATCTCCTCGCAACGCTCCAGGTCCACTTCCGCGCTCTTCGGGGCGAAGCGATAGCCGCCGCGAACGGTGGCGATCACGGAATCCGCCGAGGTCCTTTCGCCTCCGTGCGCATCCAGGCGCCGGCGTAACCGGTGCACATAGACCGGGATCACCCTGTGGCCCGTGCCGGGGGGATCCGCGCCCCACACCCCGTCGAGCAGCTGCTGCCGACTGACCGTCCTGCCCGGTCGAAGCAGGAGAGCGGCCAGGAGAGCCTGTTCACGAACCGGCCCGAGTTCCAGACGCGCGCCGCCCCGCCAAGCCTGGAGCGGCCCCAGCAGAGCGAATCGGAGTTGCTGATTTGCATCCGTGGACAACTCACGCGTGATCGGCACGCGGGGAGCCTATAGGGACCGCGGCCACCTGCTGTGGACATCACAAGTCCTGCGCCTCTCGCGTACGGCGGCACCACACGCGCCTCGCCGGCGCGACCGCTTCCGGGCGGGCGCCGGGGTGGTCACCTTCCCTTGGCTGCGGAGGAGGAGCGGCGGCGGCCCTGGGCGGGGCGGCCGCGGCCGGTGCGCCGAGCGGAACCCGTGCGCTCGGGTCGGTTCTCGGTGACGGGCGGGGTGAGGACGACGGGCACTCCCGAGGGAGTCCGGGCACCGGTGATACGGGTCAGTTCCTCCCCGCCCGAGCGGACCCTGGTGGTCGTCGGGGCGATGCCGGCGTCGGCCATCAGACGCGTCACTTCGCGGCGTTGGTGGGGCAGGACCAGGGTGACGACGGTGCCGGACTCGCCGGCGCGGGCGGTACGGCCGCCGCGGTGCAGGTAGTCCTTGTGGTCGCCGGGCGGATCGACGTTGACGACGAGGTCGAGGTCGTCGACGTGGATGCCGCGGGCGGCGACGTTGGTGGCGACCAGGGCCGTGACGTGCCCGTCCTTGAACTGGGTCAGGGCCCGGGTGCGCTGGGACTGCGACTTGCCGCCGTGCAGGGCCGCGGCCCGCACACCCACGGCCAGGAGCTTCTTGACCAGCCGGTCCGTCGCGTGCTTGCTGTCCAGGAACATGATCACCCGGCCTTCACGGGCGGCGATCTCCGTCGTGGTGGCGTGCTTGTCGTCGTCCTCCACGTGCAGCACGTGGTGATCCATCGTCGTGACGGCGCCCGCGGACGGATCGACCGAGTGGACCACGGGATCGTGGAGGTAGTTGCGAACCAGCCGGTCGACATTACGGTCCAAAGTGGCCGAGAACAGCAGCCGCTGGCCGTCGGGCCGCACCTGGTCGAGCAGGGCGGTCACCTGCGGTATGAAGCCCATGTCGGCCATCTGGTCGGCCTCGTCCAGGACGGTGACGGCGACGCGGTCCAGACGGCAGTCGCCCCGGTCGATGAGGTCCTTGAGCCGGCCCGGCGTCGCGACGACGACCTCGGCTCCGTTGCGCAGTGCGTTCGCCTGACGGCCGATCGACAGTCCGCCGACGACGGTGGCGAGCCGCAGGCGCAGCGCCCGGGCGTAGGGGGTGAGGGCGTCGGTGACCTGCTGCGCCAGTTCGCGCGTGGGGACGAGGACGAGGGCCAGCGGCTGCCGGGGCTCGGCCCGCTGCCCCGCGGTACGGGCCAGCAGCGCGAGGCCGAAGGCCAGTGTCTTGCCCGAACCGGTGCGGCCCCGGCCCAGGACGTCCCGGCCGGCCAGCGAGTTCGGCAGCGTCGCGGCCTGGATGGGGAACGGGGCGGTCACGCCTTCGGCGCGCAGGGTGGTCAACAGCCGCTCGGGCATGTCGAGATCGGTGAACGCCTCGACCGCCGGCAGTGCGGGGGTCAGCGTGACCGGCAGCGCGAACTCCCCACCGGACGCGGCGGGTCGGCCTCCGCGACCGCTCCGCCCGGCCTTGGCCGAACGGGAGGGAGCGCTCTGGCGGCCCGTCCCCTGCGAGCGGGCGCGATTGCTCCGGGCGGAGCTGCTGTTCGTACGAGCCGAGCGGTTCATGGGGGACCTTCCTCGATACGGCACCTGCGGCGCGCGGCACCTGTGGCGCCTGTCGCACCAGTCGCACATGGCCGGGGCCCACACCCCAAGGTGCGGGCCCCGGCCATGCGTGCGCGTCAGCGTCAGGCGGGAACGATGTTCTCGGCCTGCGGGCCCTTCTGGCCCTGCGTGACGTCGAAGGTCACCTTCTGGCCTTCCTGAAGCTCACGGAAACCCTGGGTGGCGATGTTCGAGTAGTGGGCGAACACGTCCGGGCCGCCACCCTCCTGCTCGATGAAGCCGAAGCCCTTTTCCGAGTTGAACCACTTCACGACGCCAGTTGCCATACTGAATCTCCCTAAGGCAGTGCCCGGACCCGCACCTTGCGGACCCGGTGTCGCAGCAACGATTTGACCTGACGGGAAGAGTTGAAAAGTCCCGGAAAGCCCCGGAAACAAAAAGAGTGCCCGTCGACGGAAGGTCGAAGAGCACTCAGAAGCCTCTGGTAACCAATACTGCCACTTCCTAGCAAGGTAGCACAGCCGGGCCGAGCACCGCGTCGGCTTCCCGGGTCCCGGTTCCCGGAGCCCGTCAGCCGATCCGTTCGATCCACTCGCTGCCGCCCAGCGGGTAGTCGTAGCCCGGGCGGTTCACGTCGGCGCTGGTGCGGAACGGGGCGTCGTCGTTGTCGATGTGGATGGTGCCGCGCCGGCTGCCGCTGGACCAGTCCAGGGTGAGGTCCCACCGAACGTCGTGGGCCTTGGTGCGTGCGGTGACGTAGAACACCTCCGGGTCGGACTCGCTGACCTTGTACGGGAAGTCGCGCTGGCCGTTCTTGACGGTGACCGTGGGACTGCCGTTGTCGAGGTCGATGTCGAACGACTTGGTGCCGACGCCTCCGCCGCAGCCGACGCCCATCGAGTAGTCGTTCCAGGCGAGCGGAGCGCCCTTGGTGAGGACGCGTACGTGCAGGTCGTTCAGTACGACGGTGTCCTTGCCGGTGCCCTGGACGGTGAGGGCGATCCGCTGTTCGCCCGAGGACACCGCCCCGTACGCGGCGGCCCAGCGCGGGGCGTCCTGCTCGGTCGCCGGCGGGCCGACCTGCTCGGGTTCGCTGTTCACGAGGAAGTGCTGGCTGCACGGGTCGTCGTAGACGTAGGGACGGACGCCGACAGCGAGCGGGACGGCGTCGGAGGCACTGCCGTCCGTGGGCCGGCTCCCGCCCTGCTCGCCGTCGCCCTTCGCGGCGCCGGACCCGGCGCTCCCGGACCCGGTGCCGGTGGCGGAGGGGGAAGAGGCCGGCTTGTTCCGCTTCGCGCTCGGCGACGGGGAGGCGGACGGCTTCCGGGGGTCCGCCGTGCCGGTGGTCGGGGCGGTGGCACCGGCCGCCTCCCGGTCGTCCGAGTCGTTGCCGCCGCCGAGCGGCGGACCCACGGTGAGTACGACGGCTCCCAGGACGGCGGCCACCGCGGCGGAGGCGATCAGCACGGTACGGCGACGGCGGGGACGAAGGGGCGGCGCGAGCTCGCTCGGTACGTCGACGACGACCGGCTCGGGTGGTGCGGCAGCCGTATCAGCCGTGGCAGCTGCCCCAGCCGTATCAGCTGCATCAGTCGTATCCGCCGAACCGGCTCCCGCAGCCGACCCCGTCCCCGTGGCCTGGTCCGCCCTGCTCCCCCGTGCCGCGTCCGCCAGGATCCAGCGCCGGTGCAACTCCACCAGCTCCTGCGGTGTCGCCCGGCAGACCCTCGCGAGGCGCTCCACCGGCGCGTAGTCGACGGGCACCGCTGTGCCGTTGCAGTAGCGGTGCAGCGTCGACGTGCTCATGTGCAGCCGCTTGGCCAGCGCCCCGTAGCTGAGTCCCGAGCGGTCCTTGAGCTCCCGCAGCAGCCGCGCGAACGCCTCCGTTCCATCGGCCCCTGTTGCCCCTGCCACCCGTTTCCCCATCCCCTCGTGTTCCAGTCCCGCGTTCCAGGGACACTGCCTCGCCCCTGGTCAGAGGGCGTTTCGGCGTTCCAGCGTCCCCAACTGCCCGCCATGCGTGGCGGTTGGGACAGATCGCCCCACAAGCTTCGGTCATCCAATCACCACGGCCACCCGAACACCGAAGGGGCACAGCAACATGTCCAACCTCCGCACCTCCCGCACTCGTCTCGTCGGCGCCGCCGCGACCGTCGTTCTCGCCGCGCTCTCCCTGACCGCGTGCACCGACGGCACGGGCGTCAACGATGAGGGCTCCTCGGCGACCAACACGCCGAGCGCGGACTCCTCTTCCACCGCTGCCTCTTCCGGCGCTTCGTCCTCCGGTTCCGGTTCCGGCTCCGGGTCCGACTCCGGTTCCGCCTCCTCCTCGGAGGCCGGTTCCGCCAACGGCACCACAGGGTCCGCCGGTGGCGCCGCTGCGTCCGAGTCGGAGGGGTCCGACTCCGCCGGCAAGCCGGTCACCTGCGAGGGGTCCAACACCAAGACGGTCGCGGCCCCGCTGAACCGCCCCGTGAACCACATGCTGCTCACGGTGACCAACACCGGTGGCAAGACCTGCTTCCTCTACGGCTACCCCGCTGTCCGCTTCGGCGAGGCCCAGGCCGTGCCTCCGGTCATCGAGGACTCGCAGCCGCAGGCAGTCGTCACGCTCGCGCCGGGCGAGTCCGGCTACGCCTCGGTGAACCTGTCGGCCACCGACGGCAGCGGTTCCGACGGCCGCACCGTCAACTCCCTGGCCGTCTACTTCCACGGCCGCTCCGGCAACGAGAGTGTCGGCGCGGGCGCCAACCCGTCGCTGCCCGCGAAGGGCGTCTACGTCGACGACTCGCTCAAGGTCACGTACTGGCAGCAGTCCATGGACGACGCCGTCAACTGGTGACGCCCGAGCGCGCCCTCGAAGAACCGGCCCACAGACCCCGGCAGGCAGGTGACCCACCATGCGCGGCACCCGAAGGATCTCCCGACTCGTGACCGCCCACTTCGGCGCGGCCTTCCAGGTGATCGTCCTGGGCGGCACGGGCCACCTGCCGCAGGAGGCGGGGGTCCGCCGGCGCCGCCACCCGGTCTGAACGGGCCGCCGGGACGCCACCTGCTCCGTGGGGCGGGTGATGCCGGGTCGGACCGGGACCGGCCCCGCCGCACGGCTGCGTGAGGCGCCGCGTCGGCTCCACGGCGTGGGCGCCGTCCCCGGCATCGGCGAACGACGGCGAGGTCGGGCTCCGCGTCGATGATGGCGGCGAACCGGCACGGACCACGGCCTGGTCGTCGACCACCATCACTCGGACCGTCGCAGTGGTTCGGGCTGTGATGAGGACACCTCCCCGGTGTTGGTGGCGGTGTCGGTGGCGGTGCCCGCCCCTCGTCTCAGTACGGCCAGCAGCTCGCGCATGGCGGCAAGGCCCGCTCTGGCCTGCTCCGCGGCGCCGTCGAGGTCGCCGCGTTCGGCATGGACGACCACGTCGTTCGCGTGCCGGAGCACGGCCTGGCGCAGCTCCGCGGCGATGCGCTGCCGCTCCTCGTACGCCTCCACGACGGCGGACCACACCGCGGCCGTCAACGCGCTGTCCTCACGCCGTGTGACGCGCTCGCGGCGCCTTCGGACGAACACGCCCGAGCCCCAGACCCCGGCCATCGGCAGGGCCAGGAACACGGTGAGGAAGAGGGCGAAGAAGACGAGGAAGGGGAGACCTCCACCGCCTGCCTCGGCCTCGAGCGGGCCGCCGCCGAACACGTCCAGCGCGACCGCCGTCAACGCCAGACCGCCCGCCGTCGCCAGGATCGCCGGCCAGGTGTGACCGGCGGGTCCGGCGAAGGCCGCCACCGCGTGCAGGGCCACGCACTCCGCGCCGGCCCCTGCCACGGCCAGGGACCAGGCCACGTCCGACGGCAGCAGCCCGTACGCCAGTGCGACCGGGGGGATCCAGGCGCTGACCGACACCAGGAGGAGGACGGTCCAGGGAGCCCGACGCCGCCACAGCAGCGGCAGCGCGTGCAGGACGGCGGGCAGGCAGGCCGCTGCGGTGGCGGCGGGCCGCTCGATGAGGACGGCGACGACCGGGAGCGCCGCGACGGCGAGCACGGTCGCCGTATCGGCCCAACTCGCCCTCGGCAGGGCCGGTTGGCGGCGCACCGCCGACGACGGGTGCGGCAGCCGCGCACGGACGGACCATCCCGGAACGTCCCGGCGAGGGCCCGCTTCGAGGGTGCCGCCGAGCCCGGCCGCCCTGTCCCGCATGCCCGCGGTACCCCGACCGGAGCCGAGCCCCTGCCGCGCCTCGGGTGCGCGGGCCGCCGCCTGCGCCGCTCCGTCGTCCTCCACGAGGAGGTCCAGCGCTCCGTCACCGTCCCGCACCACGACACGTACGGCGGCGCCGGGGGCGTAGCGCAGCGCATTGGTGAGGGCCTCGCGGACGATGCCGAAGGCCGCCTCGGCCACCGCACCCGTCAGGCCGGCCGGTCCGGGGGCCATGTCCAGGCTCACGCGCTGGCCCAGGCGCCCGAATCCCGCGGCGAGTTCGGCGACGCGCTCCTCGAGCGGGCTCTCCTCGTCGGCCGCCGAGCTCCGCATCACGGTCACGAGCCGGTGCAGTGCCGCGACGGTCTCGCGCCCGGCCTCCGCCGCCAGCCGCAGGGCATCGGCGGTCAGTTCCGGCCTGCGGTCGCCGAGGCGGCGTGCGGCGTCCGCGGTGACCACGACGGAGGTGAGGTGGTGCGCGCTGACATCGTGCAGTTCACGGGCGAGACGGTGCCGTTCCGTGGACGCCGCCGTGCCCCGTACGGCCTCGGCCCGGGCCAGTTCCCGTTCGGCGGCCCTTCGTCCTGCGAGCCATTGGCGGCGCCCGTGGCCGGCGCCCACGGTGGCCGCGCAGATCGCGAGGCTCACCAGGGCCTCACCGCCGATGTCGACAGCGGAGTCGTACCGCGGCAAGGACCTGAGCACCGCCGATCCGGTCAGTACGGACGCGACGAGGACGGCCGTCCCGGCCGGACGCAGGACCGCGACCGAGTACAGCGCGACCACGCCCGCCACCATGGCGGCCAACAGCGCTTCGTCCGGCACGACGAACTCGGTGACCGTGATGGCCTCGACGGTGAGCGTCGCGGCGACCGGGAAGCGCCTGCGCACTCCCAGTACGGCGACGGCCGACGCGGTCACGGCCAGCCCCACGGCGAGCTGCGGTGCCGCCACGGCCTCGCCGCGCAGCAGCGTGCGTCCCGGCCAGACGGACAACTGCACCACCGCCAACAGCGCGGGCAGCAGCCAGTTCCGTATGTGCCCCATGATGGCGACGATCATACGTTCGGTCCTCTGTCAGGTGTGTCTGTTCGGGGGCGTCCCTATCCCAGGTTGGAGACGCCGATCGTGCCCACGGCCGACGCCACGGCCGTCCACCGCCGGGATGCTGATGCACATGACGACGCACACCCTCCACGAGTCGCCTCAGCCCTCCGACCCGGCCTGGACACAGACCGCCCCTGCGCCCGCGCAGCCGCTTCCGTACCACCGGCAGGCTCGGGCGACCGGCCATCACCGGTGGTGGCGGCCGCTGGTGGGGACCGGCGTCGTGTTCGTCGGCGTGACCCTCGTCATGCTGGTGGTGCTCATCGGCAGCGAGATCGCCGGGGCGGTCCTCGACCGTCCCCGCAATGATGACGGCGACCTCGTGTGGGGCGGAATCGGTGACAACGCCCTGGCGCTGCTGTCCATCGCCCTCTGGATACCGGTGGTACTGCTGGCCGCGCGATGGGTGCAGCGGCGCCCGGCGGGCACGGTCTCGTCGGTGGCGGGCGGGCTGCGATGGCGCTGGCTGGGGCTGTGCCTCGCGGTGGCCCTGCCCGTGGCCGCGGCGTCCCTGGGCATCTCCCTGCTCCTGCCCGAATCCGAGGTCAGCGGGCCGGAGCTGACGTGGGCCGGACTGTCGCCGTTCCTGCTCGGTCTCGCGAGCGTCTGCCTGCTCGTGCCGTTCCAGGCCGCGGCCGAGGAGTACGTCTTCCGTGGCTGGCTGGTGCAGGCGGTCGGCGCCTGGTGCCGCTCACCGTGGGTCGCGGTGATCCCGCAGGCGCTGCTCTTCGCCGCCGCGCACGGCTGGGGAACTCCCTGGGGGTTCGCCGACCTGGTGGTGTTCGGCCTCATCACCGGGCTGCTGACCATCCGTACGGGCGGACTCGAAGCGGCGATCGCGCTGCACGTGCTCAACAACCTCCTCGCCATGGGCGTCATGTCGGCGATCGCCGGAGGGCTCGCATCCGAGGAGACGGCTGCCGACATGAACTGGATGATGGTGGCCGTCGACGTCCCGATGGTCGCCCTCTACGCGGCAGTCGTCCTGTGGCTCGCCCGCCGCCGGTGAGGTTCTCCGGCCGCAGGATCGTGTCGAGTTGGTCGGTGCTGAAGAGGCCGGCCTCGGCGGCGAGGCCTTTTGGCGGGAGCAGGGCGTCCGGGAGGAGAAGGATGGACCGCGACCCGACTCTTTCGGACAGGGGGCGGCATGGAGGCGCCCGGACCCCTGCTCAGCGCAGCGCGCTCTTCTGCTGCCACTCGCTCCACGACAGGTTCCACGCGCCGAAGCCGTTCCCGGGTGCGACCACGCCCTTGGTGTCCTTGCCGGTGATCTCGAACGGGTCACCCGGCCGCACCTGCCCGTAGAACCAGGCGGCGTTCGCGTCGCTCATTCCTATGCAGCCGGAGCTCTGGTTGGAGTTGCCGAAGTAGCGGGCGTTCCACGGGGCGGCGTGCGCGTACATGCCCGACCAGGTCAGCCGCATCGAGTAGTCGACCATCTTGTCGTAGGCGTCGCGCAGGCCCACGGTCTCGGAGTTCATGTTGATCGTGCCCTCCTTGGCCATGAGGACGGCGGTTCCGCGCCAGGACCGCTTGTCACCGCCGGGCGTGCCGCCGGAGACCGGTATGCGCCGGACCGTCTCGCCGTCGCGTTCGAGTGCGAGCTGGTGGCTGTCGAGGTCGACCTTGACGATCTGCCGGGCGCCGATGGTGAAGGCGGTCGTGTAGTCGCGTACGAACCAGCCGCCGTCCGTGCCCGAGTCCGTGCCGTTCAACTCGGCGTTCAGCGTGACCTTGGTGCCGGGCTTCCAGTACGCCTTGGGCCGCCAGTCCACCCGGTCCCGGCCCGACCAGTCCCGTATCCAGCCCCAGGAGCCCTCGGTGTCGTTCGAGGTGGTGATCCTGAGCTGCTTCTCGACCTCGGCCTTGTTCTTGACCGGGTTGTCGAAGACCAGGGAGATCGGCTGGGCGACGCCGACGGTGGCGCCGGCGCCCGGTCGCCAGTCGACCTTGTTGACCTTGTCCGCCGGAGCCGTGCTGAAGTCGGCCCTGGTGCTCTTGGCGGTGCCGCCCTCGGTCCGGGTCGCCGCCGTCACCGCGTACGACGCGCCGGGTACGGCCTTGCGGTCCGAGACCCACGACCGGCCGTCGGCGGCGACCTTGCCGGCGAGCCGGTGGCCCTCGTCGTCGGTGACGGTCACCGAGGTGAGTCGGCCGCCCGAGGCCGTGACCTTCACGGGCTCGCCCGCCGGGGCCCGTTCTCCCTCGGGCGTGACGGTGACCGTGACAGGGCGGTCGTCGGCGCTCGGCTTCCCCTCGCTGTCCGGGGCAGAGGAGGAGCCGCTCGACGAGCAGGCGGCGAGCGGCGCCAGCAGGGCGGCCATGGCGGCGGCCCCGACGGCGGCCCGGACGCGGGCATGGGCGAGGACACGGGTGCGCGACAACAGGACCTCCGGGGGGCGGGAACGGGGTGGACGATTCGGCGATGTCGTGACTGTAGAGCCGGAAAACCCGAGGTCAGGCGCTATCTGGCAATGTGACGGCGACTGGTGAGGAACGGTCATGGTCCGGTCACATTCGCCGGACGGAGCGGTCATGGGCCGCTGTGAGCCTCCTTTGTGTCCCCGCGACGGACCGGGGAGAAGGAGAGGCTCAGACTGTGTCAGCGCTGCTCGTGCCGCCCAGCCGCGTGTGCCAAGCACGGAACCGGGGCTTTGCCCTGCGCCCCATCACCGCGGAGACCTACCGCGCCTTCCTCGCGTCCCCCGACGGCGCCGCGCTCGGCGCCGGATTCCTGCAGTGCCCGTCCTGGGCCGACGTCAAGGAGGGCTGGCGCGCCCAACTCCTCGGCTGGGGACCGGATCCGGAGGCGGGCGCGCTGTCGGGCGTGGCCCTGGTGCTGCTACGGCAACTCCCCGGCACCCGCAAGTACTTCGCCTACCTCCCCGAAGGTCCCGTCGCCGACTGGAACGACCCCGACATCGACGGCTGGCTCGGCCCGCTCCTCGAACACCTGCGCCGCGCGGGCGCCTTCGCCGTGCGCATCGGCCCCTCACCCGCCTACCGGCGCTGGGACGCCGCCCTGCTCAAGCCGCTCACCGGACCGGGCCGGCGCCTGGGCGACGTCCTCGCCAGCGAGGTCGACCCGCTCGGCACCGCCGTCGCCGAGCGGCTGCGGGCCCGGGGCTGGCGCCGCTGCGGTGGTGACGGCACCGGAGGGGGCGGGGCCGGAGGAGGCGGGACCGGAGGGGACGGGGACGCCCAGCCCCGGCACGTCTTCCATGTGCCGCTCGCCGGACGCACCACGCAGGACCTGTGGTCCGGGCTCAACCAGGAATGGCGCCGCAATGTCCGCCGAGCCCAGAAGGAGGGCGTGGAGGTGGTGGTGGGCAGCGCGGCCGAACTCCCCGAGTTCTACCGGCTGCTGGGGATCACCGAGCGACGCGACGGCTTCCGGCTCGGCCGCTCGCTCGCCTACTACGAGCGTCAGTACGCGGCGCTCAACGCCGAGGAACCGGGCCGGATGAAGCTGTACCTCGCCCGGCACCAAGGAGAGATCCTCGCCGCCCACACGATGATCACGGTGGGCCGCAGGGCCTGGTACCAGACCGGCGCCTCCGCTGACCACCGCCGCGAGGTCCGCCCCTCCAACGCCCTGCAGTGGCGGATGCTGCAGGACGCCCACGCTCTCGGCGCCGACGTCTACGACATGCGCGGGGTACCCTCCACACTCGATCCAGGCGAACGTGCGTACGGACTGCTGCGGTGGAAGCTCGGCACCGGGGGACAGGTCGTCGAGACGTTGGGGGAATGGGAGAAACCGTTGGGCGGCAGCGCCAACCACACGCTCTACCGCGCCTTCCAGGCGTACCTGAACCGCCGATGAAGCAGATGACGAAGGAGGCCTCTCCGGCCTCTCCGGCCTCCTCCGCGGCCCGCGGAACCGCCGTCATGGCCGCCGGATCCATCGTCGGACGGGCCACCGGTTTCGCCCGTTCCGCCGTGGTCGCGGCGGCGCTCGGCACCATCGGGCCGACCGCAGACGGCTACGCGGTCGGCAACGCCCTGCCCACCATCGTCTACATGCTGCTCCTCGGCGGGGCCCTGAACGCCGTCTTCGTGCCCGAGCTGGTCAAGGCCGCCAAGGAGCACGACGACGGGGGTGCCGCGTACACCGACCGGCTCGTCACCGTCTGCGTCGTCGCCCTGCTGGCGATCACCGCGACCGCGGTCTGGGCGGCCCCCGCGATCGTCGACGCGTACACCGACTACACCGGCGAACAGGCGGCCATGACCACCGCGTTCGCCCGCTACTGCCTGCCCCAGATCTTCTTCCTCGGGCTGTTCACGCTGCTCGGGCAAGTACTCAACGCGCGCGGCCGGTTCGGCGCGATGATGTGGGCGCCGGTCCTCAACAACCTCGTCGTCATGACCGTGTTCGGCCTGTATCTGGCGCTGGCCATGGGCGGCGGGGACACGCTCACCGCGACCGAGACCGCCGTGCTCGGCTGGGGCACGACCGCCGGTATCGCCGCCCAGGCCCTCGCCCTCGTCCCCGCGCTGCGCGCGGCCCGCTTCCGCTGGCGGCCCCGCTTCGACTGGCGCGGCAGCGGACTGACCCGCCCGCTGCGCGCGGCCGGCTGGCTGGTGCTGCTGGTCCTGGCCAACCAGGCCGCCTACTGGGTCACCACCCGGCTGGCCACCACCGCGGGCCTCGACGGCGGCCCCGGATACGGCGCGTACAACAACGCCTATGCCCTGTGGGTCGTACCGCACGGCATCATCACGGTCTCCGTGGTGACCGCGCTGCTGCCCCGGATGAGCGCGGCCGCGGCCGACGGGGACACCGCCGCCCTGCGGCGCGACGTCTCCCACGCCCTGCGGGTCTCCGCCGCCGCCGTCGTACCCGCCGCCTGCGCGCTGTCCGCCCTCGCCCAGCCGGTGATGGCCCTCGTCTTCGGCTACGGCAGGACCAGCGCCGCCGACACGGCCGCCATGGCCGGGATCCTGATGGCCTTCGCGCCGGGACTTGTCGCCCTGTCGGGCCAGTACGTCCTGTCCCGCACCTTCTACGCGCTCTCCGACACCCGTACGCCGTTCCTGCTCAACCTCGTGATCGTCGCCCTCAACGCGGGACTGTCCCTGGCCGCCGCGCACCTGCTGCCGGCGCGCTGGGCCGTGACCGGCATGGCGGCGGCGTACTCGCTGGCCCTGTGCGCGGGCTGGGCGGTGACCGCCCGGGTGCTCAGCCGTAGGCTCGCCGTCGCCCGCCCCCTGCGCTCGTCCGCCGCCGGCGCCCACGCACGACTGCTCCTCGCCGCCGTCCCCGCCACCGCGCTGGGCCATCTCGCGGTCCTGGGAACCGCACCGGCTGGGGCGGTGGTCTCCACGGGTGCCGGCGCGACCGCCGTCATCCTCACCTTCGCCCTGCTCGCCCGTCCGCTGCGGCTCGCCGAACTCGAAGCGCTGCTCTCCGGCGTCCGCCGGCGATGGACCCGGACCTGACCACCACCGAGGGAGAACCGCCGATGCCCCGCGTGCTCCTCATCGAGGACGACCCCGCCGTACGCGAGGGGGTCGAACTCGGTCTGCGCCGCCGCGGCCACGAGGTACGGGCGGCCGCGACCGGCGAGGCCGGCCTCGCCGCGATGGCCGAATTCCGCCCCGATCTGCTGCTGTTGGACCTGATGCTGCCCGGCATGAACGGCGTACAGGTCTGCCGCCGGGTCCGTGAGCGCAGCCAGCTGCCGATCATCATGCTCACCGCGCGCGGCGACGACTTCGACGTGGTCATCGGCCTGGAAGCCGGTGCCGACGACTACATCGTCAAGCCCGCCCGCACCGAGGTGATCGAGGCCCGGATCCGTGCCGTCCTGCGCCGCCTGGACGACGGCGGCCAGGGCCGGCAGGCCATCGAGGTCCACGGCGAACTCGCCATCGACCGGGTCGGACTGACCGTCGCCAAAGCCGGCCGGCCGCTCGCGCTCGCCCCCTCGGAGCTCAAGCTCCTGCTGCACCTCTCCGCCGCCCCTGAGCAGGTGTTCAGCAGACAGCAACTGCTGGAGCACGTCTGGGACCACAGCTACCACGCCGACGCCCGGCTGGTCGACGCCTGCGTCGCACGCCTGCGCGGCAAGATCGAGGACGAGGTCGGCAGCCCCCGCTACGTCCAGACACTGCGGGGCTTCGGCTACCGCTTCGGACCGCTGTGACCACCGGCCCTCGCCGGTCGCGGTTCAGGGCGTTCGGGCTGCGTACGCGGCTCATGCTCGCCTTCCTGCTGGTCGCCGCCGTCAGCGCCGGCACCACGGCCGCGCTGACCTACCGCGAGGCCCGCACCGCGCTGCTGGAGACCGCCCAGGACACGGCGGTCACGTCGTTCCGTGACCAGGTCCAGCAGACGGCCTTCGGGCTGCCCATGCAGGGAGGGGAGGACCTGGAGTCGGTCCTGCGTGACATCGCCCGCAAGGGCAAGCCGCACCCCTGGGTGGTGTTCGCCGAGTACGGCTCCGTCCGCGCCTCCTCGGGCGAGAACCCCGTCTCCACCGTCATCACCCCCGAACTGCGCCGCGCCGCGCGGGCCAACCCCCACGGCAGCTTCGAGCGGGTCGTCAAGGACGGCGTCCCCTACCTGACCATCGCCATGCCCATGGTCTTCAAGACAGGCCCCTACAGCGTGGTGCCCAGCGGGCTCGTCCTCTACGCCGTCATGCGGATGACCGACGAGCAGGTCAACGTCGACGCCCTCCTCATGGCCGCCCGCGACGGCGCCCTGCCCGGCCTCGCCGTCGCGCTGATCCCCGGCCTGATCGCGGCGCGCAGCGTGCTGCGCCCGGTGCGGGAACTGCGCCAGGCGGCCCGGAGCATGGGCAGCGGCCGACTCGACACCCGGATCCCGGTGCGCGGCAGCGACGAACTGGCGGATCTGGCACGCACCTTCAACGAGTCGGCCGCCCAACTGGAGAGGTCGGTGCGCGAACTGCGTGAGGCCGAGGCCCGAGCCCGCCGCTTCGCCTCCGACGTCTCGCACGAACTGCGCACCCCCCTCGCCGGAATGCTCGCCGTCACCGAGGTCCTCGACGAGGACGCGGACCACCTGGACGCCGACACCGCCCGCGCGGTCCGGCTGGTCAGCGCGGAGACCGGAAAGCTCGCCGTGCTCGTCGAGGACCTGATGGAGATCTCCCGCTTCGACGCCCGCGCGGCCGAGTTGAACGCCGACGAGGTCGACGTCGCCGAGGCCATCCGCAAGACCCTCCACAACCGGCACTGGAACGACGACCGCGTCCGCACCGACCTGCCCACCGGCATCCGCGCCCGTCTCGACCCCCGCCGCTTCGACGTCGTGATCGCCAACCTCGTCGGCAACGCCCTGCGCCACGGCGGCGCGCCGGTGACGGTACGCCTGCGCACCGAGACCCGTTCCCCCTCCGCACCCACGCTGCTGATCACGGAGGTCGCGGACGACGGCCCCGGCATCCAGCCCGCCGTGCTCCCCCATGTCTTCGACCGCTTCTACAAGGCCGACGCGGCCCGCACCCGCTCGGCGGGCAGCGGCCTGGGCCTGGCGATCACCCTGGAGAACGTGAAGCTGCACGGCGGAACGATCCACGCGGGGAACCGGCCCGGGGGCGGTGCCGTCTTCACCGTCGAGATACCGCTCCACGCGGAGGAGGCCGGCGGATGAGGCGTGCGCGGACGCGTCGGCGCGCGGCGCCCGTCGCCGTTGCCCTCGCCTTCGCGGCGGCCGTACCGCTGCTGGGTGGCTGCGGCATCCAGGAGACCGACGTCATCGAGGCGGGCGGTCCCGCCAGCTTCCAGGCCTTCCTCGACCGCGACTACGACATGCTGCTCTTCTTCCGTTCCCCCGACGGAGGACTGAGCGCCGTGATCCGCACGACCGAGCCCCCGGCCGAGTTCGGCGACGCATACGCCCAGTCGGGCTCCGGAGACCAGAACTCCAGTGACCCGGCTGGCCCGGTGCCGACGGAGAAGGTCGTCCTGGCGTTGCTCGCCGGTCCGCGGAAGGAAGACCGAGCCGCCGGCCTGAGCACGTCCCTCCCCGCCGCCCGCCCCGGCGGAACCGTCGAGGTCGACCTCTCCCCGGACGGCAAGGTCACGACCCGCCTCCCGCTGGCCCTGGAGGGGTTGTCCAGCACGGCGCTGCGTCAGCTGACCTGCACGATCGCCTACAGCCAGGACGCCGACGGCCAGGTCACCGTGGAACTGACGGGACAGGACGGCGCATCGAGGTCCGGCACCTGCGGCCTCGCCCCCGGCAGTACCGGGAGCGCACCCGCGGAGCCCGCAGTCCGGGCAGGGACCACACCGACGGGCAAGAGCGGCGGCTGAGCCGGCGTTCCGAGCGGGCAACCGACCTCGCCCGCGGCCGCACCAAGTCCGGGAGCGACGTGGTCAGTTCGCCGGCTTGCCCGCCAGGTCGTCCAGCTCGGCGGCGAAGGGGGCCGCGCGGACCTCCGTGACTCAAGCCATTTCGGGTTGCCGTTCCGGCTGCCGCGCCGGCGTGTTCTTCGGTTCCCAGAGTTTGGTGGCTCGGACATAGCCGTAAACCACCGAGGCCATCGCCAGAATGAGAAGTGGTCCGAAAACCCGCGGATGTTCGGCCATCTCCATCGGCATATGGCGATAGGACACCAAGAGCGCGGCGAAGACCGATGTGCCGTAGGTGACCAGCTGAATTCCTGACCGGTCCCAGCCGCGTGCGTGCGAGCGCAGCGCCGCCTCGATCGTGAGCGCGAAGACCACGCCGGCGATGAGATCCACGCCGTAGTGGTAGCCGAAGCCGAGTGTCGCGGCGAGCGTGGCGATCAGCCAGAACGTGCCGGCGTAGCGCAGAAGCCGTGGGCCCTTGCGGGTATGGATGAAGATCGCGGTGGCCCACGCCGTGTGCAGGCTGGGCATGCAGTTGCGGGGGGTGATCGCGTCGTACGGCATCGGGTGCGGGGCGGTGAACGGCGGCGGTGTGTGGGGCCACAGGTTGGCCAGCGCCCAGTGCACGCCGCCGGTTCCGGAGGCGCCCGGGCCGTAGGCGAAGACCGGTCCGACCACCGGGAAGATCATGTAGAAGGCCGGTCCGATGAGGCCGATGACCAGAAAGGTGCGCACCAGGTGATGGCGCGGGAAGCGGCGTTCGGCCGCCACGTGGCGCAGCTGGTACAGCGCGACGACGACCGCGGCCACCGCGAGCTGGGCGTAGACGTAGTCGAGGACATGGGTGCCGACCGGGCCGATGGCCGCGAGGGTCCGGCCTGCCAGCCATGACGGGTCGCCCAGTGCGTGATCGGCGACGGCGAGGTACGGGTCGAGCACCGCCGGGCGCGTCTTCGATGTGATCAGCAGCCAGGTGTCGCCGATCTTGCGGCCGGCCACGAGCAGCAGGCCCAGCCCGACGCCCTTCAGCAGCAGGACACGTTCCTGGCCCGTGCGGCGCGTGACAGCGATGACCGCACACCCCAACATCACCCACAACGCGCCGCTGCCGAAGAAATGGCCGCCGGGTGGCTTGGCGTCGACCGCCCACCGTCCCAGTGCGAAGACGATGTCGATGCCGATCGCGACACCGGCCGCGACGAACCGTTGCCGCCAGGTGAGCACCACCATCATCAACGCCATACCGGCGTACAGCGGTCCTGGCTTGGGGGCATGTACCAGGTCTTTCACCTGACTGGTCATCGGCCCCGGTGCGCCGCCGCAGTAGTACCGTGCGGCGATCTCCATCGTGATGAGGAGGCCGAGTGTCGCCACGCCCGCCGTGGCCCACAGCATCGCCCGTGGTCGACGCCACGCGGCGCGCGTAATTATGTCCCTTATTCGCGAAAAGACCCGCGGTGGTATGGATATCAACTGCCTGGTGCCGATTTGTTGTTCATCTGACCAGGCCACTTTTCGCGCTGGGTGGCATGGTTTCTGGTGGAGGACGGAGAGGGAGACGGTGGTGGAAGGCCTTGGACGGCCATGGGCTCGAACATGCTATCGGATCGTCCAGGGTGGATCTCGCTGGTCACGCTCACCGAACTGAAGGATCCAGAGATAGCCAGAATTCAAACACCTCCGCGCCCGGACATGAGGATGCGTTGGTAACGCGATATTGGCGAGCTGATTTCCGGAGCCATTGCTCTCAGGTACGCCGGCCGAATTCCCCCATTCAGAGCCGAAGGCCGGTGGTCGGTGCGGCCCACGACCTCAGCCATCATTGATCACGGCCGTGACCGTGTCAGCCGGAAGGCGCGTAAAGAAACTTTTACCAACCTTGAGGCAACCAAGAGGCAATGAAGGGTTTCTGACGTCTCGCGTCCCCCGATCGATTGGAGACACGAGATGGGCCCTCATACAGCGAACGACCGCGGGCTGCTGCGGCCGACGGCCCCGGTCCGACGTCTGTCCCCCTGGGCTCCGGCCGCAGCACTCCTCCTGGCCGTGACGACCTCCTGCACGGGCTCCGCGTCGGGGAAGGATGCCGCCGCGGCCTGGAAGCCGGGCGCGGCCGGGGTCGGTGACCGGCTGTTTCCCGGACTCGGCAATGGCGGCTACGACGTGGCGCATTACGGACTGACCCTGGACTACGTGCCCGAGACCAACCGTCTGAAGGGCACGGCTGTCATCACGGCCCGCGCCACCCAGGACCTGAGCCGCTTCAACCTCGACCTGTCAGGGCTGCGGGTACGCCTGACCACGGTGCAGGGGGCGAAGGCCCAATACGCGCGCGAGAAGAACGAGTTGCTGGTGACACCGGCGAAGCCGCTCAAGGACGGCGACATCTTCAAGACAGTCGTCACCTACGACGGCACCCCCCGCACGATCGAGGACGACGACGGAAGCCTGGAAGGCTGGATCGAGACCGACGACGGCTCCACCGCCCTCGGGCAGCCGGCCGGTTCCATGACCTGGTTCCCGGGCAACCACCACCCCTCGGACAAGGCCACGTACGACATCACGGTCACCGTGCCCAAGGACGAGGACGGCGACCCTTACGACGTGGTCAGCAACGGCGAGCTGATCACGGAGGAGGACAAGGGCGAGACAGTGACCCGGCACTGGCGCACCGAAGAGCCCATGGCCGCCTACCTCGCGCACATCTCCGTCGGCTACTTCGAGGTCCACAAGGGCCGGACCGACGACGACCTGCCCGTCCACGTCGCCATTGACCCCGACGAGTCCGAAAACGCCGCAGACGTCAAGGACCTGGTCCCCGAGATCGTCGGCTGGGCGAGCGAACGCTTCGGTCCCTACCCCTTCTCCTCCACAGGCGCCGTGGTCGACCACCTGCCCGGGCTCGACTACGCCCTGGAGACCCAGACCAAGCCCTACTTCGATGAGGCACCGGACGAGACGCTGCTCGTCCACGAGCTGGCGCACCAGTGGTTCGGCAACTCCGTCACCCCGCGCGAGTGGAAGGACATGTGGCTCAGCGAGGGCATGGCCACCTACGCGGAGTGGCTCTGGGAGGAGGAGCGGGGCGGCGCGGGGGAGCAGGGCGGCAGGACCACCGACGAGATCTTCGAGGACTTCTACGACGGCACGGACCCCGAGAGCGAGGGCATCTGGTCCTTCCCTCCGGCCGACCCTCCCGGCGCGGCACGCGTCTCCGACCCGCCCGTCTACGGCCGCGGCGCCATGGTCGTGCACAAGGTGCGCAAGGCCGTCGGCGACAGAACCTTCTTCGACGTCCTCCGCACCTGGACCCGACAGCACCGCCACGGCAACGCCGACACCGAACAGTTCATCGCCCTGTGCGAGAGCAAGTCCGGGAAGGACCTGACGAACCTCTTCGACGCCTGGCTTTTCAACAAGGAGAAGCCGACTCGATCTTGAGGGGAGCCGCAGACTCAGGGTCGCCTGCGCCGAGTGGTGTGTCACCCTCGTCGCCCCCGGCTCCGGCCCCGGCCCCGGCCCCGTGCCGGGGCTGTTGGCGCTGGCGGAACAGTGCGAGGGCCCGGGCGGTGACGACCGACGTGGAAGCGAGGGCACCGGCCGCCGCGCAGACGACAAGGGCCGGCCAGGCGTAGGTGGCCTGCGCAAAGGTTCCGGAGCGGTTCATCAGCAGGCCCAGAAGCGAGGCGAGTTGGGTGAGGAGGAGGACCGGGAGCGCCTGGGGCAGCAAGCGCAGGGCCGTACGCCACCACGGTCGCCGTGCGGTGTGCCGCGCCCATCGACGCGCACGCAGGACGCCGCGGACGCCGAGACCCGCCGCCAGGAGGGTCAGCGCCGCCAGGACCCAGTCGGCCGTCATCGAGAAGGGCTTTGCCACCTCGGGGCTCTTGCCCCGTGCGAGGTCCACGAGGCCCAGCGTGATCTGGGCGGCGTCGTCTCCGGAGATCAGGCCGGTGTTGGTCACGACGGCGATGCCGACCTTGTCGTCGGGCAGCAGGGTGGCCGTGGAGTTGTGGGTCAGGAGCTGGCCGTTGTGCTGGATCTCCTCGGTTCCGTCGCCGTGCCGGTACCGCGCCCAGCCCATCGCGTAGTCCGTGTCGCCCGGCACCTTCGGTGGGGTGTGGGTGAGCCGGATGGTGCGCGCGGTGGCAATGCGGCGGCCGTCGGCCGACACGCCCTGGTTGTTCTGGGCGATCAGCCACTGGGAGAGGTCGTCCGCGGTGGTGACGACACCGTGGCCGCCGGCGGTGAACCAGCGGGGGTGCGCACGGGAGAACGTCGTGCCGTACGCGCGAACGTAGCCGCGGGCCTGGTCCGGCATCTCGGTGGTCGTGTCGACGGACGCGGTGTGTGTCATGTGCAGCGGGTCGAAGAGCTTGGCGGACAGGTAGTCGGCGAAGGGCTGACCGCTGACGACCTCCACCAGCCGCGCCGCGACGAAGTAGTTGGGGTTGTGGTAGCGATACCCGGTGCCCGGCGCGGTGGCCAGGTGCGCCTCGCGCATCGCGGCGACGGCCTCTTGGAGGGAGTGCGGCTGGGCTCGGGTCAGATCCGGGTAGGCGGAGTCGGCCATACCGGAGGTCTGGGTCAGGACCTGCCGGACGGTGATCTCCTGGGAGCGCCCGTCGGCCATCGTGAACTCGGGCAGATAGCGGCGCACAGGCTGGTCCAGGTCGACTTCGCCCGCCTCGACCAGTTGCATGACGGCGAGTGCGGTCATCGACTTTGACAGGGACGCCACGGGCAGGCGCGTCCGCTCCGTCATGGCCTGCCCGGCCGCGGTGTGCCCGTATCCCGCGGTGTGGACAACCCGGTCTCCCTTGGTCACGGCGACCACCGCGCCCGGCAGACGGGTCTGCTCCAGGTAGTCGCGTACGAATCGGTCGATCGAGGCCGGATCCAAGGTGGCGGTGGTGGTGGAGGCGGTGGAGGTGGACTGCGTGGCCGACGACGCCGGTACGGCGGTCGCCGCGATCGCGATCCCGAGCGCGGCCGCCACGGTGCCGAGCCGGCGACGCGTACCGGCATGAACGGTGAACAGCTTCATGTTCATGTTGATGTTCATGGAAGCCAGTGCACCGGTCCGACCCCCGTCGGCGCACTGGCGCACATGAGAGTCCAGGGGTAGTGCTTGCACTACTGCTTCAAGATCTCCGGCTCGCTAGGGTCGACAGATGCGACATCGGACCGCGTGGCAGGCGCTCGGCCAGAACCCGCTGAAGGTGCTGGGCTCAAGCTGGCCCTGGCGGTCCTTGGCGTACCTGCTGTCCGGTGTCGTCTTCGGTGCCGTCACCAGCGTCGTCCTCGTGATCGCGCTCGTCGCGGGAATCGTCTCGCTGGTGGTGTTGGTCGGGGCGCCGATCCTGCTCGGTGTGGCGGTGTCCGGCGTCGCCGTCACTCGCTTCGAGCGGTGGCGCCTGCGTCTGGTGGACCTGGACCCGGTGCCGGACCCGCACCAGGCTCCGGAACGCACGGGGCCCACCGGCTGGGTGCGGACCCGGCTGCGGGAGCCGGCGACCTGGCGTGAGCTGGGCTTCACGGCGGTGTCGGCGACCGCGTTGTGGTGGATGGACTTCCTCGTCCTCGCCTTCGCCCTGGTCGTCCCCGTGCTGGTGATCATGTCGCCGATCGACGATCCCGGCGCCTGGCCGCTGGCGATAGTCGGCCTCTGCCTGCTCGCTGCCGCCCCGTACACCATCACCGCCTGGGCCGGCGCGCGGGCCGCGGTCACGCGCCTCATGCTGGCGCCGCGCGACAGCGAACTGGGCCGGGAACTCACCGACGTACGGGCCTCCAGGGCGCGGCTGGTCGACGCCTTCGACGCGGAGCGGCGCCGGATCGAGCGGGACCTGCATGACGGGGCCCAGCAGCGGCTGGTCTCCCTCAATGTGCTGCTCGGCCTGGCCGCCCTCGACACGGAGCCGGACTCACCTCTGGCCGGTCAGCTCGCCAAGGCCCAGGAACAAGTCACGCTCGCCGTGGACGAGTTACGCGAACTCAGCCGCGGCGTCCATCCGAAGGCCCTCACCGACCATGGCCTGGCCGCGGCGGTCGAGAACCTCTCGGCCCGCTCCGCCCTGCCCGTCACGGTCGACATCCGTCTGCCGCGTCGTCTGCCGCTCTCCGTGGAGACCACGGCGTACTTCGTGATCGCCGAGGCCCTGACCAACGCCACCAAGCACAGCGAGGCGACCCGAACCGAGGTACATGCCCGCCTGCACACCGACGTCCTCGTGCTGTCCGTCAGGGACAACGGCGTCGGAGGCGCTTCCCCGGCGGCGGGCAGCGGGCTGACCGGCCTGGCCGACCGCGCCGCCGCCGCGGACGGCAGACTCCGTATCTCCAGCCCGCCGGGCGGGCCCACCCTGCTGCATGTGGAGCTGCCGTGCCGCTGACCGTCGTACTCGCCGAGGACTCCCCGCTGATGCGGGACGGCCTGGTCGGTGTGCTCACCCGCTTCGGCCACCACGTACTCGCCGCCGTCGGCGACGCGGACGCCCTGATCGGCGCGGTGCGGGCGCACGATCCCGACATCGTCGTCACCGACGTCCGCATGCCACCGGACAACACCGACGACGGCCTGCGCGCCGCCATCGCCCTGCGCCACGAGCACCCCACCCTGCCGGTCCTGGTGCTCAGCCAGTACATCGAGCAGTCCTACGCCGCCCACCTGCTCGAGCTGGGCAGCGACACCGGGGTCGGCTACCTCCTCAAGGACCGCGTCAGCGCCGTCGGGGAGTTCGTCGATGCGGTCACCCAGGTCGCCGCGGGCGCGACGGTCGTGGACCCCGAAGTGGTCCGCCAACTTCTCAACCGCCGCCGCGATCCCCTGCAACGCCTCACCCCACGAGAACGCGAGGTCCTCGCACTGATGGCCGAGGGACGCACCAACGCCGCCATCGCCCGCGAGCTGTACGTCACCGAAGCGGCGGTCAACAAGCACGTCAGCAACATCCTCCAGAAACTGGACCTGCGCCTCGACGGCCAGGTACACCGCCGGGTCCTCGCCGTCCTCACCTACCTCCGCGCGTGACCGGCGCCGAGCGGTCGGTCGCCCGTTGCAATGGGCACGGCGTCGCTCAGGAGAACAGCAGACGCCAGGTCAGCGGGCCGGGGTTGCCGTCGGCGTCACCGCGCAGTTCCTTTCGTGACTTCTGGAAGTCCCGCACGTTCAGCCGGTCCGCCTCGCCCCACGTCCTGCTCGGGCCGACCTTGTAGTGGTCGCCGAAGCCGCGCTTCACCAATTGCTTGCCGAGCTGCAGGACGTACGCGTTCGAGGCCCCGGCCGCGAAGTACTTGCGTCCCGGGAACGCGGGAACCTTCGGCTTGGCGGGTGTGGTCGTCTCCGGGGTGTCGTCGTCCACGTCCAGCTCGGCCTTCGCGTACTTGGTGATCCTGGCGAAGTCGATCGCGCCGGGGTCGCCATGGACGTTCTCCGGCACGTGCATGTGCCCGCAGACTCCCTTGAAGTCCGCCCACTGAGCGCCCGTCAGCCGCTGGCCGCCGCTCCCGTACGACGTGGGGTACGCGGGCCACGCCTTCGGGCCGGACAGCGGTACGCCGTGTTCCTCGTGCATCCAGGCGAGGAAGCGGGCGACGCCCTGCAGCGCCCAGTCGGGGGCGTCCGGCCAGTAGATGTGCGCCTGGTCCGCGGTCTTCCACTTCGCGTGGGTCTTCGGGTCGCAGGTGCCGACCAGCTCGACCTGGCACACGTTCATGGTGTTCGTCTCGACGCCGCCCCGCAGGTTGACCAGCGCCCTGGAGGAGGTCTCTATGTCGAAGTGCTGGTACCACTTCAGCTTCTTGGCGGCGAGGTCGGGGACCGCCGTCAGGTTCGGTGCGGAGGAGCCGCCGCCGTATCCGGGAAGGGTGCGGCCCTCCGTGGTGTGGAGGACGACGACATTGACCTGCATCGGGTCACCGCCGAAGTCGTCCTGGTACCAGTTCGCCCGGCTTGCGCCGGGGTATCTCTGTGGGCCCGTCTTGGTGCTCATCACAGACTCCTGGGTCGAGTGTGGGCTCGCTCGGTTCGGCGAGGTAGGGGTGGAGGTGGAAGAGGAGTTGGAGGTGGGGGAGAAGCGGGAATCAGTGCCCTTGTCCCAGGGCGGACGGGCGGCTCGGGGCGGGGGCCGCGGCCGGGGCCATGGGGCCTGCCGCGCGCAGATGCCGGGCCAGGCGCGCCGGGTCGGTATCGGTACGGCCCGTCAGCTCGCGGGCGAGCGCGGCGTGCCGGAGCTGTCGGGATGAGGGGGTTTGGGTGCTCAGCACGACGTCGCGGGGCAGTTCGGGCAGCCGGTAGCGGCCGGTGCCACCGGCGGCGGGGTCCGCGTCCCAGGCCAGGATCCGGGCGGTGACGGCGGCGTCGATCAGCGGCAGCAGTTCGTCCGGTGCCAGACCCTGGACGTCCGCGAGGAGACCGACGTCGAGCCATTCGCCGTCGGCGGCGGCGTAGGTGAGCATGGTCCGGGCCGCATCGGGCAGCTCGACCAGCCTCGCGTGGAGGATGTTGCGCACCGCGGCCGGTACCTGTGCCTGCGGCCCGGTGCGCCGGCCGGGTGGCAGCTTGAGCAGCTCGGCCAGGGCGAACGGGTGTCCCTCGGCACGCCGGTGCAGCGCCGCCGCCTCCTCCGGGCCGGCCTCCTCGCCGTGCGCCTTGAGCATCTCGGCCACGCCGTCGGCGGTCAGCGGCTCCAGGGTCAGCCAGCTCGCGCCGAGCAGGGCCAGGTCCGCGAGCAGCATGCTGGACACGGGGGCGTCGGGGTTGCGCAGGGTGCAGACGAAGACGACGGGGGCCTCCCGCACCACGCCGGCGAGCCGCCTGAGCAGGCGGTGGAAGCCCTGCGGTGCCTGGTCGAGGTCGTCGACGACACACAGCGTGGGTGCCTGCGTGAGCTCATGGACGACGGTGCCGAGCGGGTCCTTCTGCGCGACCTCGTCCTGAGCGGAGTCGGTGCCGTCCTGCCGCAGCGCGTCCAGGAGCTGGACGGTCGGGCAGGTCTGGAAGACCCCACGGTTCCCGCTGAGCGCCTGACCGCCCTTGGTGCGGGCGACGGTGAACCCGGCCGCCGCGGCCCGTACGGACAGCTCCTCCACCAGCCGGGTCTTGCCGTACCCCTGCTCCCCGTTGACCACGGCCCACTGGGGGCGACCCGCGGCCGCGGCCGACAGCAGGCCGACCAGTTGCGCGGTCTGCTCGTCGCGGCCCACGAAGGGGGTGGCGGCGGCAGGTCCTGGGTCCGGGTGCACACCCGCGGCGGTGAGGTCGGTGCCCGAGGGAAGGCCGGGGGAAAGGGGCGTACCGGACGAAGCCGTGGGAGGTGTGGTGGGAGGTGTGGGAGGCGTGCCGAGTACGCCGACATCGTGCCGCAGGATCGCGGTGTGCAGGTCCCTCAGCTGGGGGCTGGGATCCAGGCCGAGCTCCGTGGCCAGCATGTGGCGGAACCGCTCGTACTGCCGCAGCGCCTCGACCGGCCGCCCCGCCGCGTACAGCGCCCGCATCAGCAGCGCCCAGGACGTCTCACGCAGCGGTGCTTTGAGTACGAGGCCCTCGGCGACGCCGATCGCCGGTTCCGTCTCGCCCTGCTGGACGAGGATGGCGGTCTGCAGCTCCCGGGCGTCCTGCAGGGCGCCGTCGAGCCTGGTGCGCTCGCGTATCGCGAAGGCGTGCTCGGCGGCCTCGGCCAGCGCCTCACCCCGCCACAGCCCGAGCGCCGTGTCGATCTCCTGCCGGGCGGCGGGGAGTTGACGGCCGCGCAGCGCCTCGCGGGCCCTGGTCACGGACTCCTCGAAGAGTGTCGTGTCCCGTGCCTCGCGGGGCACCTTCAGGGCGTAGCCGGCCGGACCGCTGACCAGCAGGGCGGACCGGCCCTGCCGTACCGGATCGAGGACCGCGCGCAGTCGGCTGATGTGGGCGCGCACGGAGGAGGCGGCACCCGTCGGCCGGTCCGTCGGCCACAGGTCGCGGCAGAGGGTGTGCTGCGAGACGGGGCGGCCGTCCTCGATGAGCAGCCGAACGAGCACCAACCGGCGCTGGCGGGGGCCCAGATCGAGGGAGGTGCCGCCCTTGAGTACTTCGACGGGGCCGAGCACGCCGAACCGCATCGTGTGTCCATGACGTGAGTTCAACGGGCGGGCCACCTCCTGGGCGACATCAGGTTTTTGCACGCTACGCGATGGATGCGACGACGAGCTCGGGTAACGGTCACTTATTTTCGCAGTCAACCAATGGTTCGTTGCTCTGCTGTTGTCCCCGTGTTGTTCGCGACGCGCGCACAACGCGCGCAAGCCGTCACATCGTTTCGGCCGGGAGCTCCCCCGACTTGGACAGCCTGACCGGCAGCCGGCGGGGCGTCCTCACCCTGGTCGCGGCCGGCCTCACCAACGCGGAGATCGCCGAGCAACTCGGCATCACCGTGGGCACCGTGAAGTCCCACGTGAACGCGCTGCTCCGCAAACTCGGCCTGCGCGACCGCGTACAGGCGACGATCCTCGCGTACGACCTCGGCCTCGCCCGCCCGAACCCACCCGTCTACCTCGTGGTCCGTGTCGTCCTGCTCGTGTGGGCGCTCATGGCGACCGCGGGCGACAGTTCGGGCGAATCCATGGCGGGCGTCATCCCGCTCCTCGCCACCGCCCCCGCCGGCCTCGTGTACCTCGTGTTGCCGGACAATGACGTGATGTTCATCAGCGCCGTCGCCCTCGGCGCAGAGGTCAACGCGGAGATCATCGGCTGGTGCACCCGCGCACCGCGCCGCGGCGGTCGCCGGACTCGGCGTCCTGAGCCAGGGCATCAGGGCTTCCGCTCCTACGGCCGCCCTCGTCACGTCCGCCACACGCTGTCGACGCGCTCGGGCCCCTCAAGCCGGGCCGGTGTGGCCGGCCTGACCCGTGCCGGTGTCGAGCAGGATCTGCACGGCCTGCCTGGGGTTGTCGGCCCGCACCGCCTCGGCCATCGCGGCCCGCGCCGCCTCGGGCAGCGTGTCCGGTGGTACCACGAGCAGGGAGAAGTAGTCCTGGTCTCCTCGGGTCACGAGCGCGGTGTCGTCGCCCACGGAGAACGCGTCGATGTGCACGACACGGTCGTCGACGGTCATCCGAGTCGGCACGTCGTCCCACGCCGCGGAGTCCAGGCCGATCCGGGTGACCGGACCGAGGCGCTCGGTCAGTGCGGAGATCAGACCGGGCAGTTCGGCGGCGACGTGCCTCGAACGGGGCCACCAGGCGCCGTCGAGTATGCCTTGGCGGTCGTGGGTGGTGGTGAGCCGCAGAAGAGCCGTTCCGGGGCGCACCGACTCGTGCAAGCCGTCCGCCAGGAGCCCTTCGGAGTGCGGGGGAGGGGAGTCCGGCATCGCGCTCACCTGCCAGTTCGGGTGGGTCAGGTCGCCGACTGCCGGTACCGGCGGTGGTCGAGCGGCGGCCCGAGGAGAGCATCCTGCATCCTCGCTCTCCTTGCGCCCACACTACTCCCGCCGGTCTCGGGCGCGGTCCTCCAGAGCCGCGGTCATGAGTGCCTCGGCCGCCTCCGGGGTGGTGTCGGGCGGCACGACCAGCAGATCCCAGCGACCGTGGCCGGGGGCAAGCAGGACCACGGTGTGCTGCGCATTCGACGCGACGGTCCTGCGCAGCCGTACGACCTGGTCGCACACGAACATCCGGCCCGGCGCCGCAGACCAGACCGCTGAGTTCACCGTGACGCCGGCGATGTGCCCCCAGGCGCGCGGCAGCGCGGTCAGCAACTGGGGGAGCTCCGCGAGGAGATCGTAGGAGCGGGGCCACCACACGCCGTCGAGGCGGCGCGGCAGGGTGCTGTGGGGCGCGAGGCGCAGCCGGAGGAGGGGATGGGCGAGCGGTGCGGGCGGGACAGTGGTGATCATGAGTTTCCTTGGGTGGGCTTTACTGCGCGGGCGGTCCCGGGCCGGTCACGGCCGGGGCGTACGGCGGTCCGAGGTGGGCCGTGGTCCACGCTCCAGGTCGGCCTACAGCCGGCCGAGGTGTTCGAGGAGGTGGATCACGGCGGCCGGCGGGTCGGCCCGGCCGGGGGTGCTCGGCTGCTGGGACGCGGACGGCGGCACATGCGGTCGCCGACCTGCGGCGGGCGTCAGATGGGGCCGCGTCCCGATCGAGGGCGTGGAGGGCGGGCAGCGGAGGCGGTCATGATGCGGCACCTGTCCCGGGCGACGAGCCGCTCGGTGTCGTCGTGCGCCGGGAGCGAAACCGGTCCGGTCACCGGTATACGGGGGCCCTCGGTCCTTGCACCCTACCGGGCGCAGCGCGATGCGGGGGTCACGGACCGTAACAGTTGTGGAAGAAGGGAAGATCGCCTGAAGGGCGCCCCGTTGTACCGCCCTCGCCTTCCCACTGCTCCACCCGCTCCCGCTCGCACCGGGTGCCGTCCGCGTCGAGCCGATGCTGTTCGGCCGCGACGAGCGCGCTCGCGGTGAGGTGGAGCGCGGGGTCGGCCGCTGCGGTCATCAGCCGGGCGGCCGCGGCCGCCTCCGTCCCGGGCGGCACGACCAGCAGGTCCCAGCGGCCGACGCCGTAGGAGTAGAGCCGGATGGTGTACAGGTCGAACCCGGACGCGAACCACGCGGCCTTCACCGTGTGACCGGTGGTGGGCAGGTCGCAGGGCGCCACAGGCCAGGTGCCGCGGCGAGACGCGATACTCGTCACCCTCGCCCGCAGCGCGTCGAACGCCTCGGTGAGGATGGGCAGTTCGGTCATCAGGTCGTGGGAGCGGGGCCACCAGGCACCGCTCACGGGGCCAGGCGGGAAGGTCGGCGGGCGCAGGGTGAGCCGGGCGGGCAAGGACGGGGAGGAGGGTTCCTGTTCGGGGGTCGCACGTTCATCGGCGCGCGATTTCATGTCGCGGTCCTGTCCCCGGCCGCCGCGCGACGGACCGGTGCCGTGGTGCGCCAGGAACGACGCCAACGGGGCGCGGGCGTACGGAGAACTCCCGGTGTCCGCCACGCTACTCCGCCGCTGCGGTTCCCGGACCGCTCCACGGACGCCGCGTCCGGGACATGGCGGAAAGCGGGCCTCCCCCGGGGTTCCCACCCCCGGGGAAGCGGGCCTAGGCTGATGTCGTCCGGCCGTGTGCAGGAGTCCGCCGGAACGTACTTTGTTTCGGCAGCCCATGGGCCGCCTTCTCCCCGGCCTACCGGGCAAGGACCGATTCGCCGCCGCCGCAGGACAGTTGGCCGTGGCTCTCCTCGCCCTCCGGCAGTCGGCCTCGGTCACCTTCACCTCCCCTCGTCGCGAGATCTGCGCGGTGACATCCCGCCTGCCGTCGTGGGTCCGATGTGGGGCACCTGGCTCCCGAACGCGCGCCCAAGAAGGGGGAGCGGCCGCGAAGGGAGCCTCGGGCGGCCGTCGTCGGGGCCGATCGACCGGCGGCGGCCGTCGGAGCGTGCGGAGGGGGAGCGGGACGGTTCCCGCGCGGAGCCCCGTGGGCGTTCGGTTCCTCGGCCGAACGGCGATGGCAGCCGTACGACGTACCGCGGTGGCCGCCGGGTCGGCGCGGCTCGTCGGTGTGGGCGCGTTGTGCCTGGGAACGGCTGGAACGGCTGCTGGTGGGCCAGGACGATGCCGATGACGGCGCGCGGGAGGGGCGCGCGGTGTCGACCGTCGGGTGGAGCAGGGTGCCGCCTCCGTTGTCCGTCCGAGGGGCGGAGCGACGGGAGGAGACCTGTGAGCCCGGCGCGACCTGCTCCTCCGGGTACGTCCATCGTGCGTCCGCGCCCTGCGGAGCCGGACGCAGCCTGCGCGCCCGGGCGTAGGCTGAGGGCACCGAGGGCTCCTCGCGCGTCGGCTCACACACCGGTGCCGTTCTCGGCGAACGACGACGCCGGGCCGGCTCCGTCCGGACCCGGGGCAGGGCCCGCCCCCATGACTGTGAACGTGCCGGACCGGCCGACGACCGTGCACCCGGGGCCAGGCCCGGTCCCGGACGCGAGGCGTCCGGCGAGGCCCGCCCCGTCGAGGGGCCGGAAGGGCCCGTCGCCCCTGGAGGGCGAACGCCTCCGTCCGCTGACCCGCCGTCAGGTGGAGGACCGCATGCCGGAACTCGGGGACCTGTACGCGCAGACCTCCACCGGCGACCCGTGCGCGTGGAACCGTGCCCGCTCCGCCTTCCTGCGGCGGCTCGCCACCGACGTACGGCGACCGGGGTTCGCCCTGCTGATCGCGGAGACCACCGTCTCCTCGGGCGCCACGCTGCTGACGGGATGCGCCCACGGCTTCCCCGTGCGCGGCGGCGGGCCCTGGTGGCAGGGCCTCGACGGATACCTCCCCGAGGGCCTGCTCCGTGTCGCCGCGTCCGGGAGGCTCTTCGCGATCTCCGAGATACTCGTCGGGCGCAGCGTGCGCACACAGAACCAGAGCCGCGACTGGAACCTCGCCCGGCGCCTGCAGAGACGACTGCTGACCGACCACGCTGCCGCGCTCGGCGTCATGCTGGTGCACCGCGGCGACGTTCGGACGCTCGAGGCGCTGCGGTTCTGGGGATGGCAGTACGTCCTGGCGGACGTGGCGGACGCCCGGGGGACGCCCCTGTGCGCTCCTCCCTGCCGAGTACTGGTCCTGCGGTGACGAGGAGCTGACCAGGAGCCGAGAGGCAGATGACAAGTGAAAGTCCGATGGTGCCGGAACATAAATTTGGCCGGTGCCATTAAGACCTTTTTCCAATCGCTCTGCCGGCTTTTTTCGGGCAGTTTCTCTTTCCGCTTGTCGCTGATTATTTCCGGTGCTACGCTGGACTTAAATTGCAGTTGTGGTTGCCATTCTTCGGGATTCCCGGGCAGGTGATCATCGCGGCGATGAGGGGGCCCGCGAGGTGCGGGTCTCCAGCACTGCCTCAGGAGAATCAGCATGGCCAGCGGTACCGTTAAGTGGTTCAACGCGGAAAAGGGCTTCGGCTTCATCGAGCAGGAGGGTGGCGGACCGGACGTGTTCGCTCACTACTCGAACATCGCCACCTCCGGCTTCCGTGAGCTGCAGGAAGGCCAGAAGGTCACGTTCGACGTCGTGCAGGGCCAGAAGGGCCCGCAGGCGGAGAACATCGTTCCCGCCTGACACGCGCGACCGAACCCGTCTGAACGCGTCGGACACTCTTTCGTACGCGCATACGACGAAACAGACGAAACAGGGGCTCGCACCTTGGGTGCGGGCCCCTGTTCTGTTCCCGAAGACCCGTCTCGGCCTCACCTGCCACACCGCGCCCCCTATGCCCCCCTCCGGCGCCGGCCCGGCGCATGGCGGAAAGTCGCCGCGGAGTCGGGTTCGCCTCGGCTCGGTGTGCTTCGCTCACGGCGAGGGGGTACCCGCATGCCCGTGCGATGGCTGCCTTCGTCTTTCTCCGCCCCAGGACTCACCGCGTCGCGGCGCGGGCGGGTCACGCAAAGAGCTCTGTCGGCCGCTTCCTGGCTGACCAGTCCGCTGTCCCCGGACGACTACCTCGGTCTGCTCGACCCGCTGCTCTCCGCCCGGCATCCCGCGGGCCGTGTCGTCGCGGTCCGGGCCGAGGGGCCCGCCGCGGCCACGCTCGCGATCCGGCCGGGGCGGGGCTGGTCGGGGCACCGGGCCGGGCAGTATCTGCCGGTGGGGGTCGAGATCGACGGCGTACGGCACTGGCGTACGTACTCGATCACCTCACCACCCGACGCACCCGACCGCCTGGTCACCGTCACCGTCAAGGCGGATCCGCGAGGCCGCGTCTCCCCACACCTCGTGCACCGGACCGCGCCCGGAACAGTGCTGCGACTCGGCCCGGCCCAGGGAGAGTTCGTCCTGCCGGAGCCCCCGCCCGTCCGGATGCTGTTCGTGACGGCGGGCAGCGGCATCACCCCCGTCATGGGCATCCTGCGCACCCTCGGCCGCCGCAGTCCCGCCGCCTGTGACGTCGTACTCCTGCACAGCGCACCCGAGCCGGGCCAGTGCCTCTTCCGGGCCGAACTGGCCGACCTGGCGGCCCGGTCGCCGTGGCTGCGGCTCTCACTGACGTACACGGGTGCGGACGGCCGGCTCACCCCGGAGCGGATCGGGGCACTGTGCCCCGACTGGCGCCGACGGGACACCTGGGTGTGCGGCCCGGCGGGCCTGCTCGACGCGGCGGAACGGCACTGGAGCGCCGCCGGTCTGCGGCAGCGGCTCCGCGTGGAGCGCTTCCGGCTCACACCGGTGGCGCCGCCGCGCGCGGGCGTCACGGGCGGCCGGGTGCGGTTCGAACACACCGGAGTCGAGGCCGACGCGCCCGCGTCCGAGCCTTTGCTGGTGACCGGAGAGACGGCGGGCATGGCGATGCCGTACGGATGCCGCATGGGCGTCTGTCACAGCTGCCTCGTGCTGCTCGTCGACGGGCGGGTCCGCGATCTGCGGACCGGTGAAGTGCACGGTGAACCCGGCGAGTTGATCCAGACCTGCGTCAATGGCGCCGCGGGTCCGCTCGTCCTCGATGTCCAGGACCTCCCGAGGAGGATTCCGTGACCGCAAGTGCCCTGCCCAGCAAGCGTGTTGACCTCAACCGTGTCGACCTCAACCGTGTCGACCTCAACCGTGTCGACCCCCAGCGGGTCGACCCCACCGAAGAACTGGGGCGGGAACTCGACCGCATCCGCTCCGAAGTCATCGCGGCACGAGGCGCGAACGACGCCCGCTACATCCGCACCGTGATCGCCGTCCACCGCGGCCTGGAGGCCGGCGGCCGGCTCGCGCTCTCGGTCTCGCTCTTCCCGCCCGCCTGGTGCGCCGGCACCGCGATGCTGGCCGTCGCCAAGACGCTGGAGAACATGGAGCTGGGCCACAACATCCTGCACGGCCAGTGGGACTGGATGGGCGACCCGGCGATCCACTCGACCACCTGGGAGTGGGACTTCGCCACCCCCGCCGACGCCTGGAAGCGCACCCACAACCACCTGCACCACACCTACACCAACGTCGTCGGACGCGACCGCGACCTCGGCTACACCGTCCTGCGGATGAGCCCCGATCAGCCCTGGCACCCGGCGCATCTCCTCCAGCCCCTCTACACCGCGCTGCTCGCGCCCGTCTTCGAGTGGGGTATCGCCCTGTTCGACCTGGAGGCGGACGCGGTCGCCGACGGCCGCAAGAGCGTGCGGAGCTTCCTCGGCGACGTCGCCGGCCTGGCACGGAAGACGGTCCACCAGTTCACCAAGGACTACGTCCTCTTCCCGCTCCTCGCGGGCCCCTCCGCCGTACCCTGCCTTCTCGGCAACCTCACCGCGAACGCCCTGCGCAACGTCTGGGCCCACACCGTCATCTTCTGCGGCCACTTCCCCGGCGAGGTGCGGACCTTCACGGAGGACGAGATCGAGGGCGAGACCCGCGGGCAGTGGTACGAACGCCAGATCCAGGGTTCGGCGAACATCGACGGCGGCCTTCTCTTCCACGTCCTCTCCGGCAACCTCGGCCACCAGATCGAACACCATGCCTTCCCGGACCTGCCCAGCAACCGCTACGCAGAGGTCGCGCCCCGGGTGCGGGAGATCTGCGCCCGGTACGAACTGCCGTACGTCACCGGGCCTCTCCGGCGGCAGTACGCGTCGATGTGGGGGCGGGTACTGCGCCATGCACTGCCGTAGGCAGGCTGCGGCGGACTGACCGGGTACGTCACCCGGCCCCTCCTCCGTGCTGTCGTGTCCAGCGGCCCACCGCCCGACGGGTCGCGCAGCGGACCCGGGATGCTTCCGTCCGCGAAGGTCACCTCACTGAGGTCGACCATGAGAAAGAGGCGCCCGCATCCGGCGCGGGCGCCTTCCATTGCGTGTTCCAGGGGTGCCACGGTGGCCAGGACCAGCTCGCCGTGGGCGCGGACCATCCGGCATTCGTCGAACGGCGCGGGCGTGGACAAGGGCGACCGCACGACGAGCCTACTGCCGTGGGGTGACGAGGAGACCATTGTTGAGACGGCTCCCGCGTCCACGGCAGGCGATGCGCCGCCGGGAGTACGGTGGAGACACCGAGAGCTCCTCGCGTACCGGCTCCGACACCGGTGCCGCCCTCGGCGACCGAAGACACCGGGTCGGGTCCGCCCGTGCCCGGGGCAGGGCTTGCCCCATGACCGTGAACGTGCCCGTTCCGCCGACGCCCACCGAGCTCCTCGGAGGGCAGGTCGGCCCGGACCGGCGTGGCACGCGGGAGGCGCGTCGGCCGGGGCCGGAGCGCGGCTCGTCGCCACGCGCGGGCGAACGCGTCCGTGAGCTGAGCCGAGGTCAGATCGAGGACCGGCTGGGGGAGCTGGGCGACCTGTACGCGCAGACCGCGGGCGGCGGCCCGTGGGTGTGGAACCAGGCCCGCGGCGCCTTTCTACGACGGCTGGTGGCAGACGTACGCCGCCCCGGATTCGAGTTGCTGATCGCGGAGTCCACCGAGCTGATCGGGTGCGCGTACGGCTTCCCCGTATGCGGCGCCGGGCCCTGGTGGGAGGGCTTCGACGGATACCTTCCCGGGAGCCTGCTCCGCCCCGCCGCCTCCGGACGCCTTTTCGTGATCTCCGTGATACTCGTTCCGCCTCGGGTGCGCAGAGAGAACCAGGGCCGGCCCTGGAACCTTGCCCGGCGCCTGCAGAAGCGGCTGCTCACCGACCATGGCGCCGCGCTCGGCGTCATGCTGGTGAGCCGCTCCGACAACACGACCGTCGAGGCGTTGCGGTCCTGGGGGTGGCGGTACGCCGAGGGCGACGCGTCTCGGAGGTCCCCGTCCCTGTACAGCCCGTTCCGTGTTCTGGTCCTCGGAGCCTGAGCACCCGTCCGCTGTCATGGTGGCGGCAGACGCAGGGCGAGCAGGGCCACGTCGTCGGTGCTACCGGGGGGCATCCGGGCGAGCAGTTGGTCGCACAGCGTGTCCAGCGGTGTGTGGGCGAGCGTGAGGGCGTGGCGGCGCAGCCGGTCCAGGCCGGTGTCGAGGTCGCTGCCGGGGATTTCGATCAGGCCGTCGGTGTAGAGCAGCAGGGTGGAGCCCGGCGGCAGGGCGTGCGTGGCGTTCGGCCGGCTCGCGCCGGTGTACGCGGGGGCGCCGAGGACGAGTCCCTGTCCGGCTTCGAGGTACTGCGCGTGCCCGCCGGGGGTCAGCAGGAGAGGCGGCGGATGTCCGGCGCTGGTCCACCGCAGGGTCCACGGTCCGGTGTGCGGGTGGCCTTCGACCCGGGCGAGGACGAGGGTGGCCATGGGGACGGTGGTGATGGCGGGCATGGCGTCGTCGAGGCGGTCGATGACGGCGCCGGGCGGTCCGGTGTGGTCCCAGGCCAGGGACCGCAGGATGCCGTGCAGTTGGGCCATTCCGGCGGCCGCGGTCAGGTCGTGGCCGACGACGTCGCCGATGACCAGCGCGAGCGTGCCGTCCTTCAGCTCGAACGCGTCGTACCAGTCGCCGCCGACCTGGGAGCCGGCGGGGGCGGGCTGGTAGCGGGCGGCCAGCCGCAGCCGGCCGGGCTGGGGCAGTGGGGCGAGCAGGTTGCGCTGCATGGCCTCGGCGACGGCGCGCTGGCGGCCGAACCGCCGTGCGTTGTCGATGACCAGGCCGACCCGGCGGCCGATGTCGCTCACCACCTCCAGGTCGGCGGTGTCGAAGGGGTGCGCCGGATCGGTGCGCACTACCGTCAGGGCGCCGGTGATCTGCCGACTGGAGCCCAGCGGGACCGTGATGGCGGAGGCCGCGTGCACCGTGCGCAGGAAGTCGCTGTGCGCGGCGGCCAGGGGCGAGCCGGGCGGTGCGGCCGCCTCCGTCTCGTTCTGCGCGTCCTGCTCGCTCTGCAGCACGGGATCACCTCCGGTCAGCGCCCGGACAAGAGCTGAGGGCTCCGCCTCCCCGGCCTCGGGAAGGCGCTCGCGCCCGCCCTCCAGCCCGGCGGCCCGGCCCGCGGGACCGGTCACCGCCACCCGGTGGACCTGCCCGGAACCGGTCCGGAGGTCCACCGCCGCCCAGTCGGCGAGGCGGGGAACCAGCAGGCGGCCCAGCCGGGCGAGGGCTTCGTCGGTCTCCAGGGTCTGACCCAGGACGTCGGTGATCTCCGCGACCAGCGTCAGCCGCTCGTTGAGGTCCTCCAGGGCACTCGTGTAGGCCGCACGTTCCCGGCCCGCGCTGCGGTCGCTGGTGATGTCGGTGAACAGCACGGCCATGCCCTTGAAGGAGCCGCCGTCCGTCAGGGGAGAAGCGGACCAGGAGATCGTGACCAGGCGACCGTCACCGCGCAGATAGCTGTCGCCCTCCCCGCGCGCGGCGGCCCCTTCGGCCAGCGCCCGGAGCAGCGGGCACTGCTCGCGCAGGAGCGTGCCGCCGTCCGTGTCCCGGTGCAGCAGCTCGTGCGCGTCCTTCCCGCGTATCGCGCGGGTGGCTCGGCCCAGCAGCCGTTCGCCGGCCGGGTTGACGGCGAGGATCCGGCCGGCCGGATCCACCACCATCAGGGCTGTGCTCAGCTGCTCGACGACCTGCTGCCAGAAACCCGGCTCGGCCGCCGGCCACGACCGCCCCTCACCTCCCGCACCGGGCACCGCATCCTCCACCACGCCGCCCTCCAGCCATGGCAGCCTCCCACCGAAGACCGGGCACATCGGCATCAGGGGAACCGACACATCAGTAACCTGATGGTCCCCCGACAGGAACCCGCTCGCATGGCCGAGGCGAGGACCTGGTCGCCCACCTCCGCCGTGCCGCGTGCCATCTCCGTGGGCCGAGTTTCCGCTCACCTGCCGCCGTCAGCGGGCGGGACGCCGCCTGGCGCGCCGGGACAGCCGCACCGCGAAGAAGGTCACGTCGGCGACGAAGAGCACGATGCCGATGGCCAGGAGATAGCCCAGGTCGTCCGCCACGGCCCCGATGATTCCCAGTACGACGGCCACGAGGACGAGCAGAAGAAGAGCGCCATCACGCCGGACCACCTCTCCTGTGCCGCGTGCTTACGGTCAGCGGCGTGCGAGCTGACGTTCGCCGCCTGCTCCCGGCCGGTACGTCATGCCGTAGTGATGGAAGATCTCTTCCTCCTGCTCGGCCGGCAGCACGTCGTCCGTACCGATCGACGGGGCCTTCCGTACCTGTCCCCTGGCGTAGGGGACCTTGACGTAGCCCGGTCCGAGGACCGCGTCGTCGACGGGGACGAAGACCAGGCGGTGGCGGGTGGGCAGCCCGGTCCGGACGGTGGCCATGGCCGGTTCGTCGGTGGCCGTGTCCACATAGACCGCTTCGAGCATGCCGATCCTGCGCTGTTTCGGATCGACCACGTCATGGGTGCGCCACTCGCGGATGTCGGCCGAACGGATCATGCCCTGCTCCTGTCTGCGCGCTCCGCCGGCGGCGCAACGGCCCCGGTGTCCACCCGCCGGTCAGCCGCGGTCCTCCTCCTCGGCCTCCATGAGTCGTATCCCCTGATGCGTCAGCATGACCGTCGCGGGAGTGTCTCCATGGGCCCAGCGGACCGTGACGAGCCCTTCCTCCACCAGATAGGTGCAGGCCGCGGCCAGATCCTGCTCGGGGATCGCGAGATCTTCACGCAGCTTGGCCCCGGAGACGTCAGGGAGGCCGCTGCCTTCCATGTCCTCGTACAGGGTCTTCATGATCGCTTCGCGGTAGGTCTTCCGCTCGTGCAGTGTTGCCATGGTCGCCGCCACTCGTGCCGGGCTCCGGACCCGTCGCCCCCTGCAAGGAGAAGGTCGCAGGTCACCGACTGACTCCCGCAGCTCACTCTACTCCGGGCCGGGGCCCGAGAACCTGCCCACGAGCAGCGCTCACGACCACGGGGGCGGCACCCCGTCCGCCCGCCCCCCTCCTCACATCCCCACAGCGCGCAGCTGATTCCAGCCGGGTGACGAGAGGACACCGCCGCTCCCGTCCTTCCCGGCCGGCGCCCTGCTTCCGTGGCGGGCCCGTTCCGCCGTCATGAGCGCGGTCGCGGTCCTCGGCGGACCGGCGTCCGCGCTCGCGGCGGCCATCAGCCGGGCGGCCGAGGAGGCGCCGGTCTCCGGGGGGACCACCAGAAGATCCCAGCGGCCCGCGGTGTAGGACAGCAGAGTGATCCCGTGCGGATCCAGCTCAGAGGTGAACCAACCGACCCTCACCACATGGCCGTTGACGAAGATCCTGGGCGGGAGTATCGGCCAGTGGCGGGGGTTGACCGCGATACGGGTGATCCGCCCCCACAGCGGATCCAGCACGTCCGCCAAGGCGGAGAGTTCACTCGGCAGGTCACGTGAACGAGGCCACCAGGCGCCGTCCAACTCGGCGCGTCCTCCGGAAGAGTTCTCGGACCTCAACGCGAGGCGCACGGTCGGGGCCCTGAACGGAACGGCCCGTAGCGGGGGGTGAGAGGTGGTCGCGGACATCGCGCAAACCCGTCTCCGGACTCCTGCGCGAGAGCAGCTGCCCGGTGTCGTCGCTCACCGGGAACGACACCGGCATCGGAGCCGATGTGCGAAGTGCTCCCGATGGCTTCACGCTACTCCCCGCAGGAGCCGGGCGGACCGGACAGCGTGCCGCAGGCCGAACAGCCCCTCAGCCGGGGAAGCGCGGCCGGTCGGCCGCGGCGGGGTCTCGGGCCGGATTGCCGTCGGTGCGGGGATGGCCGGGTTGGCCGGGTTGGCCGGGTTAGCCGGGTTGGCCGGGTTGGCTGGGATGGCCGTGGTGGTGTCGAAGCCGCCCGAGATGATCCGCGCGGCGAGGTGCGACAGTCGCAGCGGGACGGCGTGTGTGCTCAGGTGCACCGTCTGCCCCGTCGCGCGGGCCCGTGCGACGAATGCCGATCGTCCCTTTCCACCATCTGGCGAATACGGCCCGTTCAGACTGTTGCCCCTGGGACGAATGGCCGGGGCAGGGGCGCATGGGAGCGCATGGGGCCGTTTCTCCCTTGGCCGTACGGTCCGTTGGGCGTGCCCGAGGAGTAGGCTGAAATCACCGAGGATATTTCGCGCACAGGCTCCCAGGCTCGTGTCGTTTTCGGCGATTGAATACGCCGGGCCGGTCATGACCGGCCCGGGGCAGGGTTCGCGTCATGACTGCGACCATTTCCCTCCCGCCGACAGCCGAAGCCGAAGTCGATGACCGTGTGTTCTCCTCGTCGTCTCCCCGTCTGTCGCTCGCTCCCACCGGCCCCGCACCGGCTCTGCTGGACGGCGCATGGTGGCCCCGCTCCCGCGATCTCGGGGCCGAACTCCCCTCCCTCACGGCCGTATTGGATCCGTTGTGGGGGCGGATCACCCGGGTCACGGTGAATCCCACCCACTGGCCGGTCGTTCCGCGCAAGGTGCCCGTCGCCGGGCACGTGGTGAAGGTGGGCTGGTTCCTGGCCGAGCAGGACCCGCACGAACTGCTGTTGCTCTCGTACGGCATGGGCCGCTGGAACCTCCTGGTGGTCCCGCCGCAGACGACGCCCGTCTCGGCCGCCTGGCTGATGGCCGCCGCGAGCGACCCACTGGGCACGTCGACCGCGAGCCGGTTGATGGCGGAGGCCGCGCGCCTGCGGACGGTGTCCGAGGCCGACCGGGCCGTGGAAGCGGTCTGGGACTCCGAAGGAGGCCACGAGGCCCGCGATCCGGCCGCACGTCCCCGGATCCCGGCCGTGACCGCCACGCTGCCGTATCAGCCGATGGGGAGGTGAGGACCGTGGAGACGTTCGCGATCGTGATCGCGGTCCTGGCGATGATCGCCTTCGGGGTGCTCCTCATCCACCTGCTCAACTCACAGCACAGTGACCGCATGGCCGCCTTCCATTACGGCCGCACCGGGATGCCTGTCCCGGGCCCGGCCCCGTCGGCTCCGGGGAAGGGACACGGCCGGGCGAGAGTGAGCGGCATTGTCGGCCGCCGTGACCGCCGTGACCGTCGTGAGGACGGGCCGAGCCGACCGAACTGACACCACCGCACGAACGAACAGCGCCACCGCCCGAACCAACAGCACCGCCCGCAGCCCAAGACCCCGGTCGCAGCACGCGCACGACAGGCCGGGGTCTTCCCGTGTCCTGTGCCCCGAGCCCGGGCTGCCCGGGCCCGGGGACGGCACAAAGCCAAGGAGGCCGATGAGCAGTCAATGCCGTCCGGGCCTCGGCGGCACTCCTACAGGACACGATGCCCGCGGGGCGCGGACCTTCCGTCCGATCCCGTGGCGCATCCCGGACAGCCGATCCGTCATCCGCCACCGTGCTCGCCAACCCGGGCTGCCGGACCGGCCGTTCACCCGTCACCGCGCACCCCCGTTTCGGCGGCATGCCGCGAGGGCACGGCCGGCAGGGCCTGACCCAGCCACGCGGCACTCTCCGACGGGTACTTCGTATGTCGAACCGAGGAGCCATGCCCCTTCCGCAACTGAACGTCCACCGCCACGACCACGCCACCCGCGCGCTGGTCACCCTCGCCGGAGAGATTGACCTGGTCACCGCCCCGCTCGTGCGCGCCGCACTGGCCGCATGCCTGCGCGACGGAATCCGCACCACCGACGTCGATCTCACGGCGGTCACCTTCTGCGACGCCAGCGGACTCAACGCCTTCCTCACGGCATCCGGGCTCGCCACCGATGCCGGAACGTCCCTCCAACTGCACTACCCGCCGCCGACCCTGGCCCGCATCATCGAGCTCACCGGCTCCGGCTTCCTGCTCCACGAGCTCCACGCCGTTCGACCACCGTCACCGCGGGTTCCCGCTGCCGCGGGCGGTGCGCCGTGACGGCCCCGCTCCGCGGTGAGCCGCCAAGGGGCGAGGGAAGCACACCGTCTCACGCCAACGCGGTACGTCTGCGCCGGCTGAACCGCTGGCAGGCCGAGACCCTGCGGGAGGACCTGGCCGATCTGTACGTGGAGTCCTCCCGCGCGCAGGCAGGCCAGGAATACCGAGGCCGGGAGGCGTTTCTGCGGCGGCTCACCGGTGACATCCGGCGCGCGGGATTCGCCCTGTTGATCGCAGAGGACAGTGCCTTCGCCGGGTGTGCCTACGGATTCCCCGTACCGCGCGAGGGGACGTGGTGGAGGGGGTTCCACGGAACCCTTCCACAGAGCGTCGAACAACTCACCGCGTCCGGCCATGTCTTCGCGATCACCGAGATCGTGGTGCATCCCCATACGGACGACCAGGACCTCGCCCGCCGACTCCAGCAACGCCTGCTCGCCGACCACCACGCCTCGCTCGGGGCGACACTGGTCGACCAAGCCGACGCTCCGGCCTACGACGCCCTCCTGTCGTGGGGGTGGCAGGACATCGGGTCGATCCGCCGCCCGTCGGATTCCATGGTCCTCCGTCCGTCGGCCCCGGTGCTGCTGCGGGCCCTGATCCTTCCCCTCGGCCCACGCACGGCTGCCCGCCCGGACGGCCTCGCTCACGAAAACCGCACCCAACGGCCCGACTGACGGCAAACGGGCGGCCGGGCCGGGTGGCAGCAGGGGGACCGGGCCGCTGGGGTCGTGGGGGCGTTCCGAGGACAGGGGAAGCGCGCGAACAGTGCTCGATCAGCACTCATGTCCTGGTGGGGAAGCCGCGGCATAGCACAAGCCCCAGTCCGTTGACCTGGGGCTTCAAAAGAGCGGGTGACGAGAATCGAACTCGCGCTCCCAGCTTGGGAAGCGACGGTGCTTGGCAGGCTACGTGGTCTTTGACCTGTACTTATGTGGCTTGCGGGTAGCGCTGTGTGAGTCCCGGCTCGCACCGCTGTCGACCGCGGAGGCGCCGCCGCCCACTGCCGGGAGGCTGACCCGCGGGGCATGACCTGCTGGCCCGGGCGGGCGCTCAGGGGCGATCGGGCGTCGCGCGTGTGCGAGCCGACCGGCACGCGCCCACGTGATCAGCTGTCACCGGGAAGGGAGCTGTCGGGCGCTTCGCGCTCGGCACGGCTCCGGTACTCGGCGTTGATGCGCTGAGCTTCCTCGAGCTGGTCCTCAAGGATGACGATGCGGCAGGCAGCCTCGATCGGGGTGCCCCTGTCGACGAGCTCGCGGGCGCGCGCCGCGATCCGCAGTTGGTAGCGGGAGTACCGGCGGTGTCCGCCCTCCGAGCGAAGCGGAGTGATCAGACGGGCCTCACCGATGGCTCGGAGGAAAGCCGGGGTGGTTCCGAGCATCTCGGCGGCCCGCCCCATGGTGTATGCGGGGTAGTCGTCGTCGTCCAGACGATCACTGAGGGGGATATCTGCTGTCATGTCACCTCGTTGTGCAACGCGTCGAGGGGCCCTGGTGCCGTACGGCACCAGGGCCCCGAAGGAAATTCAACACCATCTGTCGGCCCTATTGCTGTGCCGACCTTCTGTTTCCGCTACCAGCCCTGCAGCAGGGGGGTGCGGGGATCGCGGCTGCGTGACCGGGGACCACCTTCCAATCCGGGGTCTTGCGGTACCCGGCCGAGTGCTTCCCGGGCCGGGCGATCCTGATGGCGTCTGCGTCCTCCGTCCTTCCTCTGAACCAACCGCTTGGTGAACTGGTACTGCGGTACTGCGTACTGCGGTACTGCTGTCGGCGGCCCCTCGACCTGCGGGCCGCCCAGTGTGGCTCTCAGTCCCGTCACCGTTCTGCGAACACTTGGCTTCGGTACTCCAGAGCCGCACTGGCCTGCGAACTTCATGTACTGCAACCCGCCAGTTCGTGTCTGCCGGGTTTCGCTTGACCGGTGTCTACGAGAAAAAGGCTAACCGTGCCAGGACTCAATGTCTACTCTGGCAAGAGTAGATTTCAGCTATCTGGGGGAACAGATAGCTTGTGACCTGCAACAACGGGTGACGCAGGCCGTTGTGGCCGGCGGCCCAGTCGCGGAGAACGGACGGCGAGACGGCCGTGAGGGCCCTGCCGACACATGTCGGCAGGGCCCTCACGGGGATCCTGATGGCGGTTTGCCGCCTGGCCTCATACGTCCATGGAGGCGGCGCCGAGCAGTGTCGACGCGGTCTGGAGCGGAGTCGGGACACACACGGGCGCGGCGTCGGGGCGGGCATGGCAGGTGAAGCCGAGGCGGGTCATGGCCCGGATGACTTCGCCGCCGGTGAAGTCGCGGCGGTCCTGTCGGGTGATGACCTGGCCCACCTGCTTGACGGGGTAGCGGCGGCGGCCGATGGTCACGGACTCACCTGTGACGATCTCGGGCGTGATGCCCTTCATCGAGGCCAGCACCCCGCTCTTGGTCAGGTCGAACGGGTACCTGGCGATGACACAGCGCATGAGCCCTCACAGAGAGATGGAGACGGGCTGAGGGAAGGAGAACGAACTGACCGGGGTGAGGCGGATCAGCGGGAGAGGGCGAGCACGCCCGGGGCCCGGCCGTGTTCCCCGACGGCGACGGGCCGAGGGGCGGGCGAGGCGAACGGTCCGTCGAGGACGTCCCGTAGCCGGATCCGGTCCGTGTACGCGGAACTGCCGCGGTGAACGGCGAGTTCTGCCCGGGTGATCGAGCCCGTGCACTCGTCGTCCCCGTCGCACAGGAGGAGGTACTCGACACCGGCACTGGCCATGACGGCCAGGGCGACCTCGACGGTCATGTCGTCCCGGACCCGGGGTCCGGCCGCGTCCATGTCGTCGACTGCGCTCCTGGGGGAGGGAACCGTTCGTTGCCGCCGCGTCTGTACCGGTGTCAAAGCTGTCTCCTCGGGGATGGGTGAGCTTCTGATCGATGCCTCTAGGCAGCCGGGTCGAAGGCGGGCCGCTGCGTCCTGCGCCGCCCCGCTCGTCCGGTGGCGCGCCCCTGGGCGGGGCGGGCGCGGCGGCCTCGGGGCGAGGAAGCCGCGGACGACCCGGCGCGGCGGGGGCGTTCCGCGGCGGGGGCGGTGATGACGACGGGAATTCCGGAAGGGGCCTGGGCCCCGGTGATGCGGCTCAGTTCCTCCTCACCCGAACGTACCGGGGTGATCCGGGGGGTGATGGCGGCCGAAGCCATCAGTCGGCTCATGCCGCGGCGCTGGCCGGGGGTGACGAGGGTGACGACGCTGCCGGACTCGCCGGCGCGGGCGGTGCGGCCGCCGCGGTGCAGGTAGTCCTTGTGGTCGGTGGGCGGATCGACGTTGACGACCAGGTCGAGGTTGTCGACGTGGATGCCGCGGGCCGCGACATTCGTCGCCACCAGGACCGTCACATGTCCGGTCTTGAACTGGGCGAGGGTCCGGGTGCGCTGGGGCTGGGACTTGCCGCCGTGCAGGGCCGCGGCGCGGACGCCGCTGTTCAGCAGGTGCTTGGTGAGCCGGTCCACGGCGTGCTTGGTGTCCAGGAACATGATCACCCGGCCGTCTCGTGCCGCGATCTCGGTGGTCGTCCGGTGCTTGTCCGCCTCGTGCACGTGGAGTACGTGGTGCTCCATCGTGGTGACCGCTCCCGCGGAGGGGTCGACGGAGTGGACCACCGGGTCGGTCAGGTAGCGGCGGACGAGCAGGTCGACGTTGCGGTCCAGGGTGGCGGAGAAGAGCATCCGCTGTCCTTCGGGGCGCACCTGGTCGAGCAGGGCGGTGACCTGCGGCATGAAGCCCATGTCGGCCATCTGGTCGGCCTCGTCGAGGACGGTGATGGCGACGTCGTCCAGCCGGCAGTCGCCACGGCCGATGAGGTCCTTGAGCCGACCCGGCGTCGCGACGACGACCTCTGCCCCGGCTCGCAGCGCCCCGGCCTGCCTGCCGATGGACATCCCGCCGACCACGGTCGCCAGCCGCAGCCGCACGGAGCGGGCGTACGGGGTGAGCGCGTCGGTCACTTGCTGGGCCAGCTCGCGGGTGGGGACGAGGACCAAGGCAAGCGGCTGCCGTGATTCCGCGCGCCGGCCCGCTGTACGGGCCAGCATCGCAAGACCGAAAGCGAGGGTCTTGCCCGACCCGGTACGGCCGCGGCCGAGCACGTCACGTCCGGCGAGGGAGTTCGGCAGGGTCGCTCCCTGGATGGGGAACGGTACGGTCACGCCCTCGTGCCCCAGCGCGGCCAGCAACGGCGCCGGCAGGGCGAGGTCGGCGAACGACTCGACGGCTGGCAGTGCGGGCGTGATCGTCTTCGGCAGCGCGAACTCGCCCTGGGGTGCGGCCTGTCGACGTCCGTAGCCCTGGGAACGCCGCGGCGCTCCCGAGCGCTGGGCGGCAGAACCCCGGGAGCGGTCGTAGGTGCGGGTTGTGCGGGTCGTGCGAGCGGTGCGTGCGCGGTTCAAGCGGAACCTTTCCTCGAGGTGAGCACGTGGGCACGTAGCAAGGAGATTCCGCAGCAGAGTGAACGGCGCAGAGAATCGCGAGAACGGGCCGGAGGTGATGGGCGCCGATTCGGATCGACGGGGGAATGCGTCACCGTGCGGTGATGCGGTGAGGCGGTGAGGCCTTCCCGTCATGCGCCCTGAAAATGCAGCGAGCTGGGGCCCGCACCCCAAGGTGCGGGCCCCAGCTGCGAAGTATGCGTTGCCGCCGGTGTCAGGCAGGAACGATGTTCTCGGCCGTCGGGCCCTTCTGACCCTGCCCGATGTCGAACGACACCTTCTGGCCTTCCTGCAGCTCGCGGAAGCCCTGGGTGGCGATGTTCGAGTAGTGGGCGAAGACGTCGGCGCCGCCGCCGTCCTGCTCGATGAAGCCGAAGCCCTTTTCCGCGTTGAACCACTTCACGGTGCCAGTAGCCATGTCATTTCTCCTTCGGAGACGATGTGCGAAATTCGCCCTGTGCGGATTCCGCGTCGCCGTGCTGATTAACCCGTCGGAAAATGAACCTTCTGGCAACCACACCTGCAACTGAGATCGACATTAGCATGCCGCGATCGGCCCTGCGCGGGAAATAATTCCGCCAGTGTCGGTGATCGAGGAATACTCGCCGTGTGCCGCACCTATTTCTCACTTCACGGATACAGATATTGATCCGCGCGGATGCAGTGTTCCTGCCGGGTGCTTCCGGCCACAGCGCCATGACCTCCGTCGATGAGCCATGCGCCGCTGCCGTCGTCATCAGCGGATGGGGCAACGGGCACCCCGCCGAGACCCCACTACCGCGATGAAGGTCACATCGGCCAGATGGGCGCGACGCCGACGGCCGCAGCCACGGCGGTTCCCGTGAGCACCCCGCGTCGTCAACCGGACGGGTGGCCGGTTCGTCGGTCAGGTGCTTTCGCCAGGCTGCCGGCCGGCGTTCCGCCCGTACGGCGACGACATCGTGCCGCGCCTGCCGCCACGAGAATCGTCTGTGTATGCAACCGCTCTCAGCCGGCGCGTGCGGCGGTCCAGGTGATGTGCGGGGGCTCGACGCGTCCGCACAGGGGCCCGCCCTGCGCGTCGGTCAGGCCGAGTCGTCCGACCAGCAGCCCGTCGCGTGCGGCGGCGGCGAGTACGTCGGCGGGGATGACGTCGAGCATGAGCTTGGCGCGGCGGAACATCGTGAAGGTGCCCGACTCGTCGACCGTGCCCCACGACAGGTAGATGAACCGTCGGCCCAGACGGTCCTGCACGTAGGGCCCTTTGACCTCGGTGCCGGTCGGCGAGGAACTCGTGGTGCACTCCAGGGTCCATGTCGCCGACGGTGCGTCGCCGGGCTGTGGCTCCAGGAGTTCGGCCGGACGGTCGCGGCGTTGCACGGCGATGTGGATGTTCCCGTGGGCGGGCACTTTGCCGTCGACGGAGGCGGGGCGGGTGAGCCCGGGCAGGTCGACGGCGTCGATGCGGATGCGCATGGGGGCCATCATCCCGTCATCGTCCGCGCAGAGGTCGGCCGACCTCGCACCGGGGGTGATCAGGGAGGTACGGCGGCAGTGCACCGCAGCTCAGGCGGGTGAGAGGGGGACGGCGCGCATGGCCTGGTTTATACGGGCCAGCAGCTCCCGTGGGCTGTACGGCTTGGTCATGTAGTCGTCCGCGCCGACCTCCAGGCCGAGCAGCACGTCGTCCTCGGTGGAGCGGGCGGTGAGCATGAGGACGGGTGTGTCCCCGTTCTGCCGCAGCACACGGCACACGCCGAGGCCGTCGATCCCCTGGGCAGCATCAGGTCCAGGACGACCAGGTCGGGCCGGCGGCTTGCGGTCTCGTCGATCGCGGCCCGCCCGTCGGCGACCACGACGGAGGTGTGACCCTCCCGAAGCAGCAGCCGCCGTATGAGCTCGGCCTGCATGACGTCGTCTTCCGCGACCAGAATATGTGCGCACACGAGGCCGACTCTAAGCGCGGGTGACCGGGGTCCAGGCCCGACTGCGGGGCTTCCCACACCCTCACGACTTCCTGACATGTCTGCCGGTCGGCCGAAGTCCGGGACCGGAGTCCGAAGCTGACGGGTTCCTCATACGTCTGCTTCAGCCTGACGCTCATGGCTTCATCGACGCACCGTCCCGGGATGCCGGCCGCCGGCCTGGCGCTGCTCCTCACGCTCACGGGGTGTGGCGGGACGGGGACGGGTGTGAGGACGGCCCAGGACGGCCGGTCGGCGACCGTCGGAGCATCTGACCGATCGGCCACCGGGTCCGCCGCCCCCGGCACGACCCAGGCCAGGCCAGGCGTCCTCGAACAGCGCGAGCCCCGTGCCGCTGCCGGGTCCGCCCGCTCGACGCGGACAAGGGCGGCGGCATCTGGCTGCACGTCGACCACGGCGGAACCACACAGGGCTGCGTGAGCGTGGCGCAGCAGCTCGCGGACCAGGTCACCGAGGGAAAGAGCCTGACCTGGCGGGTGTCCCTGTCCGAGACCGCCGACACCGAGATGTTCGTCCCCTTCAGCGTCCTGCCGACGGACGACGGCGCGGAGCTGTCCAGCACGGACGTGGACCCGCAGTGGCTGCTGGAGAACTACGGCGAAGCGGCGCTTCCGGAGCGCCCCCTGTCCAAGGTGGGCGGAATTTCCCTGCTTGCCGTCGTGCCCGCCGGTCAGCTCGGCACCGACGTGTCGATACCTACCGTCGCGGACGGCGCGACCGAACCGGAGGAAGCCGTGCGGATCCAGCTGTTCGGCTTCGAGGAGCTGCCGGTCGGCCCGATCTTCACCGGCCGGGTCGAGGACGGCTCCTGATGCGTAACGACTTCCGCTCGTGCTTACGGGACGCGACAACTTACGCAACAACTTCCTGACACGCGGCCGCAATGATCACGATCAGCCGGGAGGGACGGGTCAGGCCGTCCCTCCCGGTGTTTCCTGTGTGGTGATCTCCCTCGACCGGGAGCGAAGCAGCCGGCTGTTCAGAGAGGCGCGCAGAACACAGTTGCTGCCTCCGGTGGTCAACGCCTGGGGGACGCTGGGTGCTTATGGAGAACTCCTGTCCCGACGACCGTGCCCGCTGGCGGTGCTGGACGTGCCGAACGAGGGGTGTGCGCAGGAGCTCAGTCAGCGCGTCGGCATTCTGCGGCGGCTGGCGCCCGTGACGGTCCTCGCGCCCGAAGGCACCTGTCCCGCGGCGTTGTTCGAAGCGGGTGCCACCAACGTCCTGGATCGAGGCATGCCGATCGATGAGCTGGCCGCCCGGCTGGCGGCGGACCAGCGGTGGGCTGCCAGGGACGTGGCGCGGGAGTTCCGGTCGCGGGCGCGTGACCCGCAGCCGCCTCATGTGCTGCCCCAGCAGATGTCGCAGCGAGTCCTCCTGCGGCTCGTCCTCGCCGATTCCCTCCGCATGACGTCCGCGCGCTTTCCGCCGGGCCCGGCGGGCTCGGGTCGCCGGGGCAAGACCCCGTCACGGCGGGCATCGACCACCCCACATACAAGTGGCTGGCCTCGCTGCCCACCGACCCCGACGCGCTGCTCGAACTGCTCTACGCCCGGACCAGGGTGGACGACGGCGTGTCGAAGGAGCAGGCCGTCTTCTCCAGGATCGGCGACCTGGTGAGCGAAACGATCATGCCGTCGGCCAACGCCTCCGCGTTCTACAAGGCAGCGGCGAAGATCCCCGGCGTGCAGCAGATCCCCGACGCCGCCGGCCGTCACGGCATCGCCGTCACACGGGAGGACGCCTCCTCCGCAACCCGTGACGAATGGATCTTCGACAAGGACACCCTCGGGTTCCTCGGTTCCCGCTCGTACATCACCCAGGACGAGGTCAAGGGGGGCACTTCCGACACCCTGTTCGGGACCAGCACCATCATGGAGCGCACGGTCGTCGACCAGCACGGCAAGGCCCCGGCTGACCAGTGCCACGCGGGGTCCCTCAGGGTGCTGCAGGGGCACACGGACGAGGGACTGACATCCGGTACGGCGCGCTGTCTCACGTTTTCGCGTGATGTCGCGGGGCTTGGGGGCGGGTGCGCTCCCCAAGCCCCGTCCAAGCCCACCCTGCCGCATGCCGTCCGTTGACGCGTCCCAAGGCGTCGAGGCGGGTTCCTTCTCGGTGAAACCCGGTAAGGCCCTCGTTCAGACTGCCTTGGCCGAGCGTGCGTTGCGGGCCGAGGTGACGCGGCTCGCGCCGGCGAACACGGGAAGCAGGGCAGCCAGGCCGAGTTGCGCCGCGCAGCCGGTCACCAGAAGGATCTCGGCGCCTGGCGCGTCGGCGGCCCAGGCGACGAGGCAACCGATGTTGACCGCGGCCCAGCCCATCGTGGCGATTGCCATCGAACCGGTGGGCTTGGGGTACTCCACCCGGCTCACCATGAGCCAGGCGACAGAGAGGACGGCGAACAGGGTGACGTAGAAGGGCAGTTCGAGCAGAACGACGGAAACCACCGTGAGTGCCGCGAACGGGATCGGCATGCCCTGGAACATCCCGTCCTGCATCGTCGTGACGGAGAACCTGGCCAGACGCAACAGGCCACCGAGTAGAACGGCCACCGCGGCGACGACGGCGAGACCCAGCTGCCCGTCGTTGTTGACGAGCCCCCACACCAGGACGAGGTACGCGGGTGCGAGCCCGAAGCTGACCAGATCAGAGAGGTTGTCGAGCTCCGCCCCCATCCCGGAGCTGCGGAACCTCCGCGCGACGAGCCCGTCGCACAGATCGAAGAGGGAGGCCATCAGGATGAGCATCACGGCGGTGGCCGCACCGTGCCGTATCGAGCCACTGCCGGTGCTGCCCTGGAGGTAGGGGACCAGAATGGCGGTCGTGATGAAGTAGATCGAGGAGAAGCCGCAGACCGCGTTGCCGAGCGTCAGTACATCGGCCACCGACAGCTTCGAGGGGGAGGGCTGGTCATCTGTCACCGCGAGGGGTTCGTCAGCCCAGGATGCCGACATCTCGGGATCAGTGAGGGACAAGGCTTATCTCCTAGCACGACTCTGGCGGACGATCGCCAGTGGCGAGCCATCATCGCAGCAGAACGACGGAATCGACAGTCGAGGCCGGACTGCCGCCCGCCCCTACCGGAGAATAAACGCGGGCAAACGGACGGCAGTCCGGCGTCAGCATCCGATCAGAACGGAATCTCCGTCAGCCACTCCGCGTGCAGATCCGAGGCTCCGCGCACCAGGGCGGCGTACGATTCGTCCAGCGCCCGGACCACCGGCCCCGCGGTCCCCTCCCCGACCTTCAGGCCGTCGACCCAGGTCACGGGGAGGATCTCCCAGCCCGTACCCATGAAGAAGACCTCGTCCGCCAGATACAGCTCCGTGCGGTCGACGTCCCGCTCGACGACCGTGTACCCGAGCTCCCGCAGCAGTGTGATCGACGTATCGCGGGTCAGGCTCTCCAGAATTCCGCTGGTGGTGTTGGGCGTTGAGACGACACCGTCGCGGACGATGGCGATGCACGCGCCCGGTCCCTCGCTCACCTTCCCCCGCTCGTTGAGGAGGATGGGCCAGTCATGGCCGTTCTCCCGCGCCTCGATCATGGCGAGTCGGCCGTTGTGGTAGTTGGAGAATGCCTTCACCCGCGGCGGCATGGACGCCTCGTTGATACGGGTCCACGAGCTCACCGCGGCCCGGCAACCGCGCTCGGTACCGAGCCCGCTCTGGAACGTCCAGCTGTCCACGACGAGTTCACAGGCGATGCCGGCGGGCACCATCTGCTCCTGGATGATTCCGGCCGGGAAGGCCCAGGGCCGCAGATATACGTCATCACGGTAGGCGTTCGCGCGGATGACCTCGATCACGGCGGCGCGGAGCGTGTCGATTCCGTAGGGGATGTCCAGCCGGACGATGCGCGCCGACTCGTACAGCCGCCGCAGATGTTCATCGAGGCGGAAGGCCAGCAGCTTGGTCGCGTCGTGGGACACGTATGCCTTGATGCCTTCGAAGACTGCCGCGACCGAGGCGTGGCCCACGGCATTGACGTGGATGCTCGCTTCCGCCCAGGGAACGAGCGCCCCGCTGCGCCACAGCCAGTCGGGGTGTGCGCGGTCGTTCCGCACCAGAGAGTCCATGATCGACATGGCCGACAGGTCGAGTTCCTGTTCCATCGTCATCCGGGTATCACCTTTACTGTCGTGCCTGGCACGTCGAAACGTTCCAGCTGTTCCAGACTGTCGAGGACGAGGTCGGCCGCCGTCAGCTCGTTCCGACTGCCCAGCGCCCCCGGTACCGCCACACACGTCAGACCGGCGGCCTTGGCCGCCGCCACACCAACGTGCGAATCCTCCAGGGCGAGGCCGGCCTTCGGGCTGACACCCAGCAAGTCGAGGGCGCGCAGATACAGGTCGGGAGCGGGCTTGCGGGCCGCGACCTGCTCGCCCGTGACGACTGTGGTGAACCGCTCGAGAGCCTTCAGCCGGTCCAGGTGGCCCCGGACCCAGACCTCGTCGGAGCTGGAGACGACCGCGCTGCGTATTCCCTGTCGCGCGGCGCGCTCCAGCAGCTGCGTCACTCCTGGGCGCAGGGGTTCGGCGTTCGCCAGACGGGCCTTCGAACCGCGTCGCTCCGCCAGTTCCTCGGGGGACAGGGCCCGGCCGAGACGCTCGGCCAAGTCCTGCGCTGCGTACTTCTCTCCTTCGGCCCGGCCGGCCATCGCCGCCCACACCTCTTCGGGGAAGGCCAGACCGTGCCGGGAGTAGAGCAACTCCCAGGAGCGGTGCGCAGCCCGCTCCGTGTCACAGATGAGGCCGTCGAAGTCCCACAGCAGTGCCTCCGTGGGCATCAGTGTGCGCGGCGTGTGCCGCCGAGCACACGCCTGAGGTAGTCGCTCGTGAACATGTTGTCGGGGTCGAGTTCCGCCCGGATGTCCTGGAACGTCTTCCACCCCGGATAGAGATCCTCGAGCGATTCCGCCGTCGCCGTGTGCGCCTTGCCCCAGTGCGGCCGCCCGTCGTGCTCCTGCAGAGCCGCTTCGAAAACACGGAGGAGTTCGGTGTAGCCGACGGTTCGCGGGACGGTGATGTTCACATAGGCCGTTGTGCGTCCCTGCGCGGGGCTGAGCAGATACTCGTCGCCGGCGCCGAAGCGCACGGTGATCGAGTACGGCGTACGCAACCCGAAGCGTTTGACGTCCTCGTGCACGTTGCGCACCGCGTCGGTGGCCCTCGTCAGGGGCAGGGCGTATTCCAGGGAGAGGAACTTGACCGGCTGCGGGAAGGTGAAGGCGTTGTAGCTGACATCGACGTAGTCCGCCGGTCCCGCACTGCCGCCCAGCTGCGCGGTCATGATGCGCTGCACCGCCCTCTGGTCGATCCTCCCCACCAGGCCGGCCGTGGCGCACCGCACCTCTCCGAGGGTGTTGGCCCGGCGGCGGCGGGCGGCATCGACGGAGACCGGGGCGTCGGTGGGCTCCAGCTTGAGAGTCGAGGCGTTGTCGCTCCACCCCTTGAGAGAGAAGGTGGCGTGCTCCGCACTGCCGGCATACGCCTCGATGTCCTCAAGGATGCTCTCCAGCGGCTGACTGCCCTCCGTCACTCGCAGGTTGAACTTGGGCACGCAGCGCAGGGTCACGGTGGAGATGACACCCAGCGCGCCCAGGGAGGTGACCGCGGCCTGGAAGAGTTCCGGGTTCTCCTCGGGGCCGCAGGAGCGAACGCTGCCGTCGGCGGTCACGAGGGTGAGCCCGAGCACATGGCCGGAGAACGGACGGTGGTGCAGTCCGCTGCCGTGGTTGCCCGTGGAAATGGCGCCGGCGATGGTCTGGTCCTCGAGGGTACCCATGTTGGACAGGGCCAGACCCGCCTTGTCCAACGCCCAGTTGAGCTCCTTGAGCAGCGTTCCGCCCCGTACGGTCACGGAGGGCGTCTCGGGGTCGAGAGCGACGATGCCGGTGTAGCCCGTCAGATCGAGGAGCACCCCGCTGGTGGTCGCGATGGGGTTGAAGGAGTGTCCGGTGCCCGCCGCCCGCAGCGTCAGGCCGCGACTCGCGGCCTGATTCACGGCCTCGACGATGTCGCCCTCGTCGGTCGCACGAACCAGACGGCTCGGAACACACTGGGCGGAGCCGGCCCAGTTGCGCCACACGTTGGGGGCGTGCGATCGCCCGGTGCGCATTCTCATGCGGAGGTCCTTTCGGATGCGGTCCGACGGGGTAGGACGGCGCAATGCCGGTCCACCGCGTCACGCCAGTCGGGCATGACGAAGCCGAGTCGCGCCAGCCGGTCGGTGTTGAAAGCGGAGGTCTTGGGCCGACCGCCGACGAACTCGCAGTCGTCGAAGGAGATCGCCGTCGGTGGGTGGTCCGCGTTGAGCTTCGGGTCGTATTGCATGAGCGCGTAGGCGCCGAGCTCGTAGCGGGTGGCCCAGCCCTCGTTCGCGACATGCACGATTCCGGTCGGGAACTCGTCCCGTGTGATCAGGTGAACGATCGCGCGGGCCAGGTCCACCGTGTAGGTGGGCCGGCTGTACTGATCGTCGATCAGCTCCTGCCGTTCACCCCGTTCGGCAGCCCTGATGGTGGCCAGTACATCGTCGTTGTTCTCGGCGGCGCCGCCGAAGAGCCACGAGGTGCGGATCACCAGATGTTCCGGCACATGCGCCGCGATCTGTTCACCGGCGAGCTTCGTCAGCGCGTACACGCTCAGCGGGTTGGGCACGTCGGTCTCCCGGTAGCCCTCTGCCGGGGCCTCGACGCCGTCGAAGACGTAGTCGCTGGAGATGTAGACCAGACGGCTGCCGACCCTGCGGCATGCCTCGGAGACCTGGTGCACGCCCGAGACGTTGACTCGGAGGGCGAGGCCGGGGTCGGTCTCGCAAGGGGCCACGATGGCGATCGCGGCCAGATGCAGGACGATGTCCGGGCGGAAGCCGTCGATCGAGGCGGACACCGCGGCCTCGTCGGCGATGTCGAAGTCATGGACGGAGACGCCCTTGACGGTCCAGTCGGCCGTGTGGGGATGGGAGTTCAGCTCCCGTGTCAGGGCCTTGCCCAGGCTTCCGTCTGCACCGGTTATATACAGGCGCATCGTTTCTCCCTAAAGGTTGCCGAACTCGGCGCGCAGGTCGGCGGCGGTGGCACCGGAGGCGATACGGTCGCGGATCTCGTTCTCCCGGCGCGCCACCTCACGGGCGCTCTCCAGCACGTCCTTGGACTTCGCCGACGGCACGGTCGCCACACCGTTCTCGTCCGCAACGACGATGTCGCCGGGGAAGATGACCTGGCCGCCGATCGACACCGGGACGTTCACTTGGACCGGCTCGATGCGGTCGTGCACGGCGCCGGGCGACTGCCTCGGCGAGGTCGTGCGGTACCAGAGGGGGAAACCGATGTCGCGGATCTCGTCGATGTCCCGTGCGGCGCCGTCGATGATGGCCCCGGCCACACCGAACTTGTGCGAGACCGTCGCCGTGAGGCCGCCCCACATGGCCGTGGTGGCCACGCCGTGGCAGGCCATGACGATGACGTCACCGGGCTGGGCACGGGACAGGATCGGCAGCGTGTTGACCCAGTCGTCGATGGAGAGGTTGATGGTGAACGCGGGACCGGCGATCTTCTGGTCGTGCCGTACGACCTGGAATCCGCCGATGGCGCCGGCGCGGCGCTGTCCGTCGGTGACCACACAGCTGGGGCTGTACTCGGCCAGCAGCTCCTTGAAGCCGTCGATGATCTCCTGCGGGGGACGGGCCGGGTCGTTGTAAACGGTGTCCATGACGTCTGCTCTTTCTGTTGGTGAGGCCGCTCTGACCGGTCGGTCAGTGGTGCGTGCTCAGGCGGATGCGGGCCTGGAACCGCTTGGCGAGCTGCTCGGCGCTCAGGCCGTGGGCATCGAGGACTTCCGCCTCGGTGCCGCACTTCGGCACTTCGGTGAGGCCGATGCCACAGAAGGCGGGAACCTTCTCACTTCCGCGCTCCAGGAGCGTCCGGGCGATCAGGTCTGCCTGGCCGCCATGGGTGTAGTGGTTCTCGACCACGAAGAGCTCGTCAGTACCCGCAGTCACATCTGCGAGCCAGTCGGAGTCGATACGGTTCAGCCATGGCAGGTCGACGACAGTCAGCTCGATGCCTTCGGCCGCCAACAGCCTTGCCGCGCGCATCAATTGGGTCAGAACGATGGGGCCGGAGCCGATCGCCATCGCCGTGCCGCCGGAGCGCACGACGCGGCCGCGGCCGACCGTCAGCGGTTCCGCTCCCAGTGCCTCGGCCTCCGCGGAGACCGGAGTGCTGACGAGTCGAAGGTAGGTGCTGGACTCAGAGGCGATGCAGAAGTCGAGCGCAGCCTCGGTCGCCGCCGAGTTGGCCGGCTCGACCACCACCAGACCGGGGATGGCGCCCAGCGCGCTGATGTCGCGCACCGCCTGATGGGAATGGCCGGGCGCAGCCGGGATCAGACCCGCGAGCGAGCCCACATAGACGATCTTCCGGTGCTCCGACGCATTGGTGTACATCTGCTCGTTCGGCCGGGCGTGCAGGAAGCAGGAGAACGAGTGCACGAAGGGCAGCAGGCCGCGTGAGGCCATACCGCCGGCTATGGAGACCATGTCCTGTTCCGCGATTCCACACTCGAAGAAGCGCTTCGGCAGCGTCTCGGAGAACGGGATCAGACCCGTGTCCAGCACCAGATCGGCGTCCAGGGCCACGATCCGGTCATCGCTCAGAGCACGTTCCACCAGGGCACGGCCGTAGACCTGCGGAAGCTGGGGACCGGTCGCCTTGACGGGCAGGGCGACGTCGGCCACGGACAGCTCGGCCGGGGCGAGACCGTGCCTGCTGAGCAGCGAGTTCAGCGACGCGAGCAGTTCCTGGTGGGCGCTGACATAGTCGTCCGTGGCCGGGGCCCCGCTGTGGAAGCGGTAACGCCACTCCCCCGCAGGCATCGACGTGGCCGCGAAGGTGACGGCTCCGGCGCCCTTCACCGTGTCGGCGATGATGACGGCGGGCATCCCGGAGTGCTCCTTGTGCCGCAGCCGGAACGCGGTGTCGAGCTCCCGCGCCGAGTTGCCGTCACAACGCAGGACACCCCAGCCGAAGGCGCGGAACTTCGCCTCCAGATCGCCCAGGTCGCTCACGTCGGCGACCCAGGTGTCGGACTGGATCTTGTTGTGGTCGACGATGACGGTCAACTCGCCCATGGCGTGGTGGACCGCACCGGCGAGTGCCTCCCAGTTCTGGCCCTCCTGTAGTTCGCCGTCGCCGGTCAGGACGTAGATGCGGCGGTTCACTCCGGCCAGTCGGTCGGCGAGGATCATGCCCTTGGCCCGGGAGATGCCCATGCCGAGGGAACCGGTGTTGGCGTGCATGTGCGGGATGCTCACGTCCGGGTGACCCGGCAGACCGCCCAACCTGCGGAGCCGGTGCAGCTTCTCCTCGGGGAGCGCGCCGAGCCCTATGAGGGACGCGTACAGGCCGGGAGCATCGTGGCCCTTGGACGAGAAATAGATGTCTCCATCCGGCCCGAAGGGCGAACGCATCTCGTGCAGCAGCAGCCAGGCGACCGTGTCGGCCGCGCTGAAGCTCGACCCGAGGTGGCCGGATCCGGCGCGCATGATGCTGTAGAGGGTGTTGATCCGGGACGCGTCGGCGAAGGCTCGGCTGCGATCGTGGGGATCTTCGATGCCGTTCAGGATGCGTGTGAACTCGTCGGCGGGCAGCCAGGCGAGAGAGATGTTCATGACTTCTCCAGAAGTACGAGCGGCAGGCCGGGTCACCAGCACACGTAGCCGCCGTCAACGAGCAGTTCGGTGCCGGTCACGTAGCTGCTCATGTCGGAGGCGAGGAAGAGCAGCGGCCCCGTCAGGTCCGTGGCCTCAGCCATGCGGCGCAGCGGGACACGATCGCTGAACTTGCCGCGAAAGAGCGGATCCTGTCCCCCCAGCACCCCGCCGGGCGAGAGCGTGTTGACCCGTACCCCCTGCGGGCCCCACAGCGCGGCGAGATACCTGGTCAGCGCGGCAGCGCCGGCCTTGGACATCCCGTAGGAGGGCGGCTTGAGAAAGGGCGGGTCCTGCGGCAGGTGTTCGTAGAGCCGCGGGTCCGGCGCCATGCTGCCGTACAGGGACCCGATGTTGATGACGGATCCGGTGCCCTTGCGGACCATCTCCGGGCCGAACACCTGGCAGACTCTCAGCACACCAAGGGCGTTGACGTTGAGGACGGCCTCTGAGACGTCGGCGGGGATGTCGCCGAAGTGCCAGCTGCCGCCCGTCGCGGCCGGCGGCTGGTCGATCCCGGCGTTGTTGACAAGGATCGTCGGAGAACCCGCTTTGACCAGGCATGTCTCCAGGGCCCTGCGCAGACTCGCCGTCTCCGTGACGTCGGCTTCGACAAGGTGAAAGCGGTCGGAGGGGTGGCGGGCGAGCAACTCCCCGAACTCCGGGGGAATCGTCGTCGTGCGGTCGAGGCCCACCACTACGGCTCCCGAGCCGAGAAGGGCGTCCGCCCAGATCCCACCGAGGCGGCCCAACACCCCTGTGACCACCGCGACCTGACCGCTGAGGTCGACGCGCATACTCACGCGGCGCTCAGCCGAGGTCGTCGAACTGGATGGCGTCGTCTTCGGAGAGCCCCGCCACCAGCGGGCGGCCGAGCACCTCGTCGATCAGGTACGGACGGAGGCCGTCTCCGGGGGACTTGATGGCGATGTCCTCCACGGTGAGGACATGTCCGGGGTTCAGGTCACGGGCGGCGACGAGCTTCTTCGCCATCTTGCGCAGGGCCGGGGCCTCTACGGGAAGCTGACGCTTCTCAGGGCTGCCCAGGGAACGGCGGGTCCGCTCAAGGCTGTCCACCAGCTCGCGCAAGTGGCTTGCCTCCAGGGAGAAGTGGTGGTCGCTGCCCGGCAGGGTGCGGTCCAGAGTGACGTGCTTCTCGATCACGCGGGCGCCCAGCGTGTAAGCGATCACGCTCGACTCGGTTTCGATGTCGTGGCCTGACAGCCCGACCACCACGTCCGGGAACGCCTCGCGGTAAGTGTTGATCACCGAGAGGTTCAGTACGTCGGGGGTGGCGGGGTAGGCAGCGGTGCACTGGAGCAGCGCGAGCTGGTCGTTGAGCGGTGCGATGGTTTCGACAGCCCTGCGGACCTCTTCCATGTCCGCACCGCCCGTGCTCACGATGAGGGGGATGCCGGTCTTGGCCGCGTGGGCCAGCAGGGGCGTATTGGTCAGATCACCGGAGGCAATCTTGATGGCCGGAACTCCGAGTTCCGCAAGGAAGTCAACGCTGGGCAGATCAAAGGCTGTCGAGAAGAAATCGATGCCCAACTCCGCGGAGAGTTTTGCAAGCTGCCGGTACTCATCGGCGCCGAACTCCACCGCTTCGCGATGCGCGCCATACGTGGGACCGAAGCTGTTCCGGCCCGTGTAGGGCTCGTTGTACATCGCCTTGGTGAACAGGGCCTTGTTGTCGCGCTTCTGGAGCTTCGCGGCGTGCGCGCCGGATTCCGCGGCCATGCGAATCAGCTCGGCCGCCTTTTCTACATCACCACCGTGATTGTGTCCAATCTCGGCTATGACATAAGCACTCGCACTGTCGGTAATCAGGTTCTTACCGATGGTGATGCTGCGGGGCATGGGTTGATGTTCCCTTACGTGCGTTCTACCCCGGGAGGCCAACACGGCGTAGTACGCATATCGCCCCCCCGAGTGATTGACCGACCGAACGCTAGCATGATCTGATCATCTTTGACATGCATTAACTTCACGCCAAGTGGCCCTGTAGCGCGCCTGGTTGGCGTGAATGATCATGTATGTCCGAAATTCAGCGTGGCCGGACTGCCGCGGTAACGGGGGCTTCTTCCGTCGCGCCTTGGTACGGGTAGTACTTCCACTGATTGAGAGACGGAACTGTGAGTATTCTCCTTCTGCACACCAGGAATCTCAGCCGCCGCAATCACCTGTCCCGGGTGCGGGATTACGCCCGAGAACACGGCGAACGCCTTTTGATGGTCATGAAGGACGCGTCGTGGGAGAGTTCCTACGTCGATCGCGTGGTGTCAGCGGATACGACCAGCATAGAAGAGACCGTTGCCGCGGTTCGCGCGCTCGTCGCCACCGAGGACGAGCCTGTGCGTGGGGTGGTGACCTTCGTCGAGCAGAGTGTCCCCGCAGCGGCCGCGGTGGCTGCGGAACTTGGGCTTCCGTCCATCGATGAAAAGGCCGCGTATCTGGCGCGCGACAAATACGCCATGCGCTCCGCATTTGGCCGGGCAGGGCTCGTACAGCCCGGATTCCACCTCGCCTCCACCCTGGAGGGGGCCCTTGAAGGTGCGAGGAAGCTCAAGTACCCCTTGGTCCTGAAGCCGTTGATCGGCGGCGGAAGCAAGTACGTGCGCCGAGTGAACGACGATGCGGAACTGGCCGAGCACTTCGCGCCCATTCAGAAGGGTGCCTGGACCGGCTTCGCCCACGACCCGCTGCACACCCGCACCCGGGAGCAGTACGGCGAGGCCATCCTGCTGGAGGCGTATGTCCCCGGTTCCGAGATCAGTGTCGAATCGCTCGTCGTAGACGGTGGGACCCGCGTCGTAGCCATACACGACAAGCCACTTCCGATGGAAGGCCCCTTCTTCGAAGAGGTCTACTACACGACACCGACGCGCCTTCCGGCGGAATTGGTCGAGCGCATCACCAAGGCCGTGGACGCCGCCCACTCCGCGCTCGGCATAGGCACCGGCGCCACACACACCGAGTTCCGCATCACAGCGGACGGTGAACCGTACATCCTCGAAACCGCTGCGCGTCTTGGCGGTGGCCCCGTATACCAGTCCGTTCTCCTGAGCACCGGCATCGATATGGTCGATGCCTTGCTGGACCTCGCCACTGGCCGTGAGCCGCAACTCGACGTACCGAACTCGCCGACGCCCACCGGTTTCTATCTCTTCTTCGCCGAGCGGGCCGGTGAACTGGTCGGCGTGGCGGGCCTGAACACCATCGAGTCGGACCCTCGGGTCGGCGAGATCATGCTGTACGGACAGCCCGGCGACCAGGTTCTCGTTCCGCCGCACGCGTCGGCGGCCCACGGACACGTCGTCTTCTCGGCTCCCACCGCCGCGGCCGTCGACGCGGCATTCCAGGAGTTCCGCGACGCCATCACGGTGGAGGTCCGATGAGGTACCTGGTACTCAATCGGACTCCGCTTACAGGCCGCCGCTTTCCCGACTGGCTCGGCGCCGCCCACGAAGTCATACTTCTCACCGATGCGGCAGCCGTCTCGTCCGACCCGGACGTGCGATCAGCGCAACTTGCTGGATATGCACACGTGGAGATCATGGAGGACTTCCACTTCAACCCCCTGGTGGAAGCAAGAGCCGTGGCGCTCCATCAAAAATGGGACTTCGACCGCGTTCTGGCGCTCTCCGAGTTCGACATCCTGCGAGCCGCCCGGCTGCGTGAGCTGTTCGCCGTACCGGGACAGGACGTCGCCAGCGCCACGGCGTTCCGGGACAAGCTGGAGATGAAGCGCCTACTGGAGCGGGCCCAAGTTCCCCTCGCCCCCTACGCATCGGTCGCCAACCTCGCCGATCTGCTCGGATTCATCGATCAGGAGGGGTATCCAGTAGTCGTCAAGCCGCGGTGGGGCGGCGGTTCCATCGATGTCCACGTGCTGCACGATCAGCAGGACACTGAAGAACTCCTTGCCACCCACCGCTCGCTGGGAACCGACGACGGCGCCCAACTGCTCGCCGAGAAGTACATCGAGCACGAACTCATCCACATCGACGGCATCGTCGTGGCCGGTGAAACGCTGTTGATGTGGCCCTCGACCCATGGTGACACCACCTGTCTGGACTTCAAGGAGGGGGGTGCCCTGCAGAGCTCCCTCCTGGACCCGGCCGACCCGCTGCTGGTCCCCGTGCGGGACCTCACCCGCCAAGCGCTGGCCGCACTGCCGACCCCGGACACCTGCATGTTCCACGCCGAAGTCTTCCTCGACGCGAACGGTCGTCTCGTGTTCAACGAGATCGCCAGCCGGATGGGCGGCGGCATGATCGAACACGTTCTGCGACAGAGCTTCGGCGTCACGCTGCCCGAGGTCTACGTCAGGGCCCACAGCAGTGACGAACTGCCGCAGATCCCTGCCACCCCAGTGCGGATAGCCGGCTGGTCGCTGTTCCCGCCTCGCGCCGGCACCGTGACCGAGATACCCACCGAGTGCCCGGTCCCCGGCACCACTCAGTATCGCCGGCACGTCGAACCGGGTACGGTCCTCTCGAGGGCCCAGACGAGCGTGGACAAGATCGGTTCCGTGCTGGCGGTCGGAGACACGCGCACCGAGGTCGAGACTGCGCTGGGCGAGGCGCTGGTCTGGTTCCAAAGCTCCACGGTCATCCAGCCCGAAGCCCAAGGCAGCGAATGATCGAGACGTTGCGCCTGGCCAGGCGCACGCCTGGCTGCCTCCTCCTGCTGACCGGCAACTTCGCGGTGGCGTTCGGCAGCAACCTCGTGCTCCCGTACCTCGCGGTCTTCCTGACCCGGGAAGAAGGTCTGAGTTCCGCCGTGGTGGCCGTGGCGATCACGGTGAAGTTCTGGTCCCAGCAGGGGCTGACCATGCTGGGCGGGTGGATCGCAGACCGCGTCGGTCCGGTCGGCGCCATGTGCATGGGGTTGCTGATCAGGGCCCTTTCGTACCTGGCGATCTTGGGCGCCTCGGGACCTGTGCAGGTGGTGGCTGCGTGCGCGCTCCTCGGATTCGGGGGCGCGATCTATGTACCGGCCTCCAAGTCGGCACTGGTGCGGCTGTTGGGCACCGGTGAGCAGCTCAGAACGCTGTTCGCACTTCGGAGCACGGCGAACAACGCGGGCAACGCCCTCGGCCCCCTGGCCGGCAGCCTCCTGCTGCTCCTTGCCGACGCCCGGGTCGGCTTCGTCATCACCAGCGCTGTCTTCGTTGTCCTGGCCGTCGTCCTGCTGCGCCTGCGTACGTTGCCGGCCGCTGACGAACCAGCAGCCAGGACGTCCGCGGAGACCGCGGCCTCACCGCTGGACTACCGGCAGCTCGCGTGGGTCCTGTTGTGTGCCTTCGCCTTCGGTTTCTGCTACATCCAACTCGAGTACGCACTACCGGTGTTCACCGGCAGTGTGCAGAATCCGGCCTTCGTCGGCGTACTGTTCACCGTCAATGCCGCTGCTGTCGTACTGCTCCAGGTTCCCCTGAATCAGACCGTCAGCAGAATCAGCGGTTCAGCAGTTGTCATAGCAGGCGCGCTCCTGCTGATGGGAAGCGGGTTCGCGGCCGCCTCCTTGGGATCGATGGCCGGCCTGATCGTCTGTGTCCTGCTCTTCTCCATCGGAGAAGTGTTGATCGACCCACGGCTGGACAGCGAGATCGCCGCCTCGATCCCCGCGCATCGGCGCGGCATGGCCTTCGGTTTCGTGGGCACGGCAATAGCCGCCGGTGGTGCGGCCGCCAACGGACTGGCGGCCATGCTTTCAACGGGTCAAGGAGCGGTGGACCGCTCCTTCTGGCTGATCCTGGTTGCCGTGAGTGCCGGCTTCGCAGCGATCATCTACGTGACCTCTCTGACCAGGTCTCGCGTTCTGGAGGCGTCTGCAAAGTCATGACCGGCGCGTGCTGGGTGCCTCCGGATGCGCTGCGTGTCCGGAGCATCTGGTCAGACACCCCATCGCGTTCGGTGTCAGGCGGCATGGGCACGGTCCTGGTGATGTCGCGCGACAGGGCTGTCACCTACGCGTGGAGAGGTGTACCGGGCGCCAGCCGTCACGCTGCTCAACGAGGCGCCGACGCAGGCGTCGCCGCGCGGGGACCGCAGCGGCGCTGTGAGGTCAGCTGAGAGCGCCGCAGGTCCTGGCCTCGACTTACTGAGCTTGAACTCGTGGTGTCGCAGTGAGTCATCCGGGTCCGAGCGGATCGCCGGGTTCATGTGACGTGTCCTGTCACTGGCTGCTCCGTGGGCCGGAGGGCTGGAGGAGCTGGTCGACGGGTGCGTAGTCGTCCGTGAGCGGTCGGGCATCGCCGATCCAGGAGGTGAGGTCGTCGCCGGTGGCGATCTTCCAGCCGGTTTGCCGGGCGTTCAGTGCTTCCTGGGTCGCGTGCAGGTCGACCGGTCGGTCGGAGGCGAGCACCACCAGATTGCCGCCCTCGGCGGTGGCGGTCGGGTCGAGGCCGATTTCGGCGGGTTCGCCGACGACGGCCACGTGCTCGAAGGCCTCGCTGAGGGTGGCTGCTTCGGCACGTGCGAAGGCCATACCGCCGTGATCGATGAGGTTGGCAACGTACAGGCCGTCGTCGTCGAGCACCCGCCGTACGTCGGTCATCGCTTCCACCGTGGTGAGGTGCCACGGCACGCTGACACCCCCGAAGGCGTCGCCGACGACGAGGTCACGACTGCCGGCGTCCAGTCGCCGCAGGCCGAGCCTGCCGTCCTCGGCGCGTACGTCTATACCGGCTTCTGATCCCAGACCGAGTCGGTCGCGGTTGATGCGCACGACCCCGCTGTCGATCTCGGACACAAGGCTGCGCGTCCCGGGCCGCGTGGCCGCGAGGTAACGGGGAAAGGTGAGCCCGCCGCCGCCCACGTGGTGGGCAACCAGTGGCTCACCTTCGGGAAAGGCGGCATCGACCACCGACGCGATGGCGCGCACGTACTCGAACTCCAGGAAGGTCGGGTCGTCGACGTCGACGTAGGAGTGCCGCAAGCCGTCCAGAACGAGCGTGCGGCCGCTGTCCCGGTCGGGGTCTGCGACGACCCGTGCGCAGTGGTACTTGGTCTCCGTGTCGCAGGCACCGGGCGCGACCGTGGTGGCGAGGCCGCCGGCAACGACCACGAGTGTGAGGGCAGGGGTGCCGCTCCACCCGCGCGTTCGCCACTCGACCAGCGCCGCGCCGACCACCAGCAGAGTTCCGAGGCCGATCAGGATGCCGCTGACCGACAACCGCGATACGAGGACGAAGCCGGTGAGGACGGTGCCGAAGATGGCGCCGAAGGTGCCCACGCCGGACAGCCGGCCGACAACCGTTCCGGTCTCGGCGAGGCTGGTGAGCCGTAACTTGGTCACGATCGGCGTCACCGCCGAGAGCAGAGCGCCCGGCACGAGGATGGTCAGCGACGCGATCAACAGGAGCATCGCCGGCGCCCACTCCGCAGTGGTGCGCAGCACGGCAGGGGTGACCGCCACGACCGCTCCCGACACCCCGAGCGAGGGACCTAACAGCCGACGTGGATTGACCTGGTCGGCGATGAGCCCACCCAGCCACGAGCCGAGGGCGATCGCGGTGAGGGCGATGCCGATCACCATGGTGCTGGTCTCGAGGGTGAGGCCGAGGTAGGGAGCCAGCAGCCGCAAAGCGACGATCTCGACCACCAGAACCGCGGCCGAGGACCCGAACACGAGCGCGGCAGCGGCACGGGCGCCCAGGCCGTGGTTGCGAGGCGTACCCTCGGCGACAGGCGAGGATGACGATCCGGTCACGGGCGACATCCTTGCATGCGACTCATCGACCGAACAGCACGGTGAAATCCACTTCCTCCGCCGGCTACCTGGTGCTGTGACCCGACGACCGGGCAGGTCACCGAGCCCGCCGCGGCCGAGCGCCTCACCTACGACCTTGACCGTGCCGTCTCGGTCAGCGCGATCGACGCCCACCGCCTGAGCCGCTTGGCGCGGCACACGGCCCGGGCCAAGTTGTCTCCCTGGTACAGGAGTTGACGGTGCCGCCGTATGGGGCGACCGGGCGTCTGATCACCACCTGGGCCTTCGGCTCGCGGGACCGGTCCCGGACGCTCGTCCCTAGCATCGGCGGACGACAGCAGCTGCATGCGACAGCAGCTGCATGCGGCACCCGCGACCGGCCTCAATGGGAGTCAAGTGCCTCGCGTGTAACGACCGATTCGGGTCCAGTGAAGGGGGATGGCCATGGGGCAGGTACGCGAGGGAGCACGGATGGGGGCTTGGGCCGTCAGTGGGGTCATCGGCCTGGCGGTGTTGTACGTGATCGGGGTGTTCGCCTTCGGCGGCGCGGGATGGATCACCGCACCGTTCCGCGGTGAGGCGGACAAGCGCGAGAACACCGTCGGCTCGGGCGAGTTCCGTCAGACCACGTACGAGCAGTTCTTCGAGCTGTGCGAGGCCGTGCAGAACGCCGAAGGAACGATCCAGGCGCTCCAGGAGGAGCGGAAGGCCGCTTCGGAGACCCGCACGACGCAGATCGACCAGTCGATCACCGCGCTGAAGGCCACGCGGATCGAGTCGGTCAACGCCTACAACTCGAAGGCCGCCCAGGAGCACCGCGCACCCTTCCGCGACAAGGGTCTGCCGTATCGGCTGGATGCCGGTGCCGCGCGCACGACGTGCACCAACTGATCCCCGTCTCATCCCCATGTCATCCCGGGAAGAGGGCAGCACCGCATGAAGAACTTCGCACGCATGGCGCTGGCCACCGTCGTCGCGCTCGTTGTGGGCCTTGCCCTGACGTCCTGCACCGACTCCAGCCAGGACAAGGAGAACAAGGCCAAGCAGGAGAACTACGACCACCTCGTGGCCCAGCAGCCGGCGGGCCGCATGGAGTACTCGCCGACCCGCGAAGCGATCAACCAGTGGATCAAGACGTGGGGAAAGCGGGGCAAACTCTCGTACGTCTACATCCAGAACGCCAACGGCGAGTACGGGTACTTCATCATGAAGGGCCTGCCGGTGCCGCGCTGCAAGATGCTCACTCCGACGGAGAAGGTGGAGTCCTCCTCCCACGGCGTCGCGGTCCTCGCGCAGCCCGGCATGGACGGCACGTACACGTCGGGTTCCACCTGCAACGCCTACTACGGTTTCGACGCCACGACGGGCGCGTACATGGAGTTCACGGTCGGCACGAACCAGTCGTTCTTCCTGTTCGACAAGCCCATGACGATGCCGGAGTACGCCAGCGCCAAGCAGTTGGGGCCGACCTCGGTGAAGGACGTCGAGCAGCAACCTTGAGCGGTCGGGGGCCGGTTGCAAACTCCGGCTGTCCCGCGGCGCTGCATCACCGTCCTGGACCTGGCCCGAATGCGTGACGAAGCCGGGTAGCGCGGAGATCGCCATGGAACTGACCTGGGCCGGCCGGGCGGACTCCACGATCGTGCGCGCTCACCGGCATGTGGCTGGGGCTTGCAAACCGGGGGACGGGCCGGCGAACCGACCGACCACGCCGAGTTCCCCGTCCGAGTCGGCCCGGGTCCTGGGCACCACGGGCCACGCGGCGCCGGAGGCGGGGATCCTCCGCCGCGGCCATGCTGTCTGAACTCCCCCTCTTCGACGGTGAGTTGCACACGCGTCACAGCTGGCATGCGCCGGCCCTCCGGATGTCCTGGTTCTGTCACGCGACAGCCATCAGGTGGTCTCACCAGTAACCACATGCAGCACTGCTTGCTCTTCTCTGACAGCACCGGAGCGGACCACACCCCCTGAACCATGAAGACAGGAGCACCTCGTGGCAGCGGACACACCCCGACGAAACGCCCTGATGGCCTGTGCGGCCCTGGTCGTCGGTGCCCTCACCCTCACGGCCTGCGGTGGCAGCGCAACAGCGGACGGCTCCAGTCGGCAGTCGAAGGCGCAACTGGCCCGGACCGCCGACTCGGTCACCACGAAGACCGCTCAGGCGGGGACTGCCTCGACCACGGCGGCCGGTCTCGACTACGTCGCGTTGGGCAGTTCGTTCGCCGCGGGGCCCGAGCATCCCGCCGCTGCAGTCGAGTAGCGGGGCGGCGGCGTGCAGCCGGTCGGCCAACAACTACGCCAGCATCGTGGCCCGCGACACCGGGGCGAACCTGACGGACGTCACCTGCAGCGGTGCCACGACGGCGAACATCCTCACCACCAACCAGGGTTCGCAGCCGCCACAGATCAACGCCGTGAACAGCGGGACCGACCTGGTCACGATCACCATCGGCGGCAACGACGTCAACTACCTGGGGAGCATGGTCACGTACTCCTGCCAGAACAGCGGCGGCACGAACTGCGGCACCGTCGACCGGGGCGCGATCAACACCGCCCTCGGCACGGTGGGCCAGAAGATCGAGAATGTCGTGAACGCCGTCAAGGCCAGGGCCCCACAGGCCCGCATCCTCCTGGTGAGCTACTCCACCCTCCTTCCCGACACCGGCGGCTGCACCGGCGTACCGCTCACCGCCGACCAGCGGACCTTCGAGCGCACCGTCGCCGCCCGCCTCGCGCAGGCCTACATCGACACGGCGAACCGCACAGGCGCCACCCTGGTCCGCCTCGCCACCGCAAGCCACGGTCACGACGCCTGCGCGGCCGACCCGTGGGTGGAGAAGTACAAGCCGGCCTCGGGACGGACCACATACCACCCGAACGAGGCCGGCATGAAGGCCGCGGCCTCCTTGGTGAAGTCCGCGCTGGGGTGAAGCCCGGGCGCAGGGTACCGACACCCTGCGCCCGGGCTTCAGCCGGTGCGCGCGCGAGGGCGGCACCCGCACTTTCACCGGCACCCGCGCGGTGGCGTTCTTCACCCAGGCGGACCGCCCCCGGCTGATCAGCCTGCGGAAACAGTTGCCGAGCCACTTGTAAGAAACGTGGGTCTGTCGCCATGCACAGGTACCGGCGTCGCACGAGGAGCATGCTGCACGTTGCACAGCCGGATCGGGGGGATGCGCCCGGCCATCCGCGTCTTCCCCACGCGCCTCCGCGCGCCCTCACACCACAGCGCCTGAATCCCGCGCCCGCCCGCGTCGCTCCAGCGGACTGCGCGCCCCGCTGTCCTCGCTGCGCTTGGGGCGCACTGGCGGCGCCGGGCGGCTGCCCTCGAGCTGCACGGCGATCGGCACGGCGGTGAACACCGTCGATGCCATACCGATCACCACGCCGGCGATCAGCGCCACGGAGAAGTCCGCGAGCGAGTCACCGCCGAGCACGGCCAGGGCTGCCAGGATGAACAGCGCGCCCATACCGGTGTTCACAGTGCGCGGCAGCGTCTGGATGACGGCCTTGTTCGCGGTGGTTTCCAGGTCCGCCGCCGGATCGCGGCGGCGCGCCTCGCGCACCCGGTCGAAGACGACGACGGAGTCATTGACGGAGTACCCGATGACCGTGAGCAGGGCCGCCAGGAAGACGCTGTCGACGGGCCTGCCGAGCCAGGCGAACAGGCCCACCACAAGCAGCACGTCGTGCACCATGGCCGACACCGCCGCGGCGGCGAACGTCCACCGGAACCGCACGCTGAGGTAGATCAGCTGGGTCGCGACGGCGATGCCGAGCGCGATGAGCGCGTGCCGGCGCAGCTCGTCGCCGAGGCTCGGGCCGATCAGCTCGTCCCGCTCGACGGTGACCTCACCGCCCTCCTTCGCCAGCGCCGTTCTGATCGTGTGCTGCTGGTCGTTGCTCAGCTCACCGGTGCGTACCGAGATGTCCCCGTCCCCCGACTCCTGCACCACCGCGCGCGGAAACCCGGCGTCCGTGACCGCCGTACGTGCTGCGTCCACGTCCAGGGGCCTGCTGGTGCTGTACTCCACCAGGCGCCCGCCGGTGAACTCCACCCCGAACTCCAGGCCGCGCAGGCCGATTCCGGCGACGGCAACCACGATCAGCAGCGCGCTGACGCCGAGCCAGCGGCGCCGATGGTGCACCAGGCGGGGTTTGCGGCGCGCGAGCCAGGCACGCACCCGGCCATGGGAGGTGATCCCGGTCAGGCCGGGTCGGTTGCGCACGAAGCGGCGCCGGATCGCGAAGTCGGCGAGGACCCGGGTGATCACCAGGGCCGAGATCATCGAGACGAGGACACCTATGGAGAGCGTGACGCCGAAGCCCTTGACGGGTCCGGTGGCGAAGAAGAAGAGCAGCCCGGCCGCGAGCAGCGTGGTCACATTCGAGTCGACGACCGCGCTCCATGCCTTGCCGAAGCCGATGCGCAGCGGCTTGTCCAGGTGCGACGGACCCGACTTCAGGGCGCGGACTCCCAGATACTCCTCGCGGGCACGCTCGAAGACCAGCACGTTCGCGTCCACCGCCATGCCGATCGCCAGGACGAAACCGGCGAGTCCGGGCAGTGTCAGGGTCGCGCCCAGAGCGACCAGTACGGCGTAGGAGATCAGCCCGTACAGCGCGAGCGCGATGGTGGCCAGGGCGCCGAGCAGCCGGTAGACGACGAGGATGAACAGCCCCGTCAGCGCGAGCCCGATGATCGCGGCCTGGGTGCTGGCGGCGATGGCGTCGGCACCGAGCGTGGGGCCGACGGTGCGCTGCTCCACGACCTCTACGGGCACCGGCAGCGCACCGCCCTTGACGAGCGCGGCCAGATCGCGGGCCTCTTCTCGGCCGAAGCCGCCGGTGATCTGCGTGGAGCCGCCGGAGATGCCGACCTCGCACGCCACATCCGCGTTGACGCCGGGCGCCGAGAGGACCTTGCCGTCCAGGACGATGGCGACGCGCCGCTCGGGGGCGCCCTGCGGGGCACAGGCCGCCGCCCCGGTGACCCGTGCCCAGTCCTTGCCTGCCTGCCCGCGGAAGGTGAGGTTGACCATCCAGCCCGACATCGTCTGCTGGTCGAGCACCGCCTCGGCGTCCTTGACGCCCTCGCCGGTGAGGACGGTGGGCCCGAGCGTGAGGAACGCCCCCTTCTGGTCGGGGTCGGCCAGGGTACGCGAGCCGTCCTTGGCCGGCTTCCCCTTGTTCGCGTCCTGCTGGTCCGTCGCGCCCTGCACCGGGTGGACGGTCAACTGCGCGGTGCGGCCGATGACTTCGGCGGCCTCGCGCGGGTCCTGTACGCCGGGCAGCTCGACGAAGATCCGCTGCTGTCCGGACCGGTACAGGCTCGGCTCGGACACGCCGAGCGCGTCGACCCGCTGGCGGAGCACCTCCAGGGCCCGCTGGGTCGATTCGGCATTGGCCTTGACGACGGGTGAGTCCTTGGTCTCCAGGACGATCTGGGTGCCGCCGCGCAGGTCGAGGCCGAGGCGGGCGGACTGGGTGAGAGCGAGGAAGAGCGAGGCGGCGAACACACCTAGGGCGACGATCGCCCGCCACATGGGCGCGCGAGACATGAGTTCTCCACGATGGGCAGGCAGACGGAGTCGACGTCTGCCCCGGGCGCGGAGGCGAACGGTCAGGCGTCGATACGGACTTCGTTGCTCCATCGGGACGGCGGGCCGCGCGGGCGATACGCGTGGGCGCCCCGGCTCGCTCCTGCGGCCGCGGCCGCCACGGCCACGGCGGGGCCGCCGACAGCGCGGTGCGGGGCTGCGTCCCCGGTGCCAGGACCCAGGAAGCCGTGGTACGGGGACGGCACGGCGTCGGCGCGGCCGAGCACGGAGTGCGCCACGGCCACGGGGCGCTGCGCGTCGGCGGTCGCGGACGCCTGCGCGGTCGCTGTCGCGGCCGTGCCCGTCGAGGACGGGCGGGACGCCGGCGTCGACTTGGCCGACACCGGCAGGAGGAAGGTCAGGACCGCGAGCAGCGCGGAGAGTGCGACGGCGGCCGGGCGCGTGGGGTGTGCGCGGTGCAGCTGCACGCCTCTTGCCCCCCCGGTCAAGTCGTCGTACGGAACCAGCAGTTGAGCACTGTGAGCCGACGGCTCGGCTCGTCCGGCCGTCAGTGACACGAACGCCGTCGGGCGTCCGGAGGTTCCCGAACTCGGGTCGTGGAAGGGTGTGAATCGATGACGGTGTTCCGTCCGCCCGCTGGAGCGTGGCCAGGCGCTCGTGCCGTACGCGGATATCGGCGATGTACTCCTCGCCCGGAAGGCAGATGTGCTCTCGCGGCGGCGTGATGTATGTCTTGCCGACCACCTTTCACCCTTGATCGTCCTGGTCGCCGAGCGGCGCCTCCGCAGCGACGGGCCCCGGGCGGCGCGCGCCAGGTCCGGCGACACCTCTCCGTACGTTTGCCGGCGCTCGACGGGCCGCCTCCCTCAGCCGGAAGGCCGGTCGCAGGTGACGTCCGTGGCCGGCAGGCGGCCGCTGGCCAGGTAGGTGTTGACCGTCGCGTCGGCACAGGAGCTGCCGAAGACGCCGTACACGGCGTGCTGGTCCGCGCCACGGAGGGTGACCAGGCGGGAGGAGGGCCACATGCGGCGCACCGTCTGCGCGTTCCGGTAGGTGGTACGCGGGTCACCGGTTGCGTTGACCAGCAAGGCCGGAAGGTCGCCGCGGATCGTGGTGGGGCGTTCGCGTGGCGGGTCCCAGAACGCGCACGGACCGATGTTGTTGGTGACGGGACCGAACAACGGGTCCTGCGCACGGGCACGTCGGACATCGCGCCAGTACACCTCGGGAGAGCGCGGCGCGGACGCGTCCCCGCACAGGATCGCTGTCTGGGCACTGCCGTATGCGGAGTCGGATCCATTCAGCAGGAAGCCGAGCGTTTCGGCCAGCCACGGCGAGGGGGTGACCGTGTGGCCGTCGGCGGCGCGACGCATGTCCCGTACGGCCTGCGCGAGATCGGCGTAGGCGGCGTCGTTGTCCTGGGAGAGGCCGTTGAAGACGACGACGGGCACCAGATGCTCATCCACCCGGTGGGCGCCGATCGGCAGGGGCGTACGTCCGGCCGCCGCCTGGACGCTGTCCACGGCCGCCAGCACCTGGCCAGGGGTGCGGCCCAGACCGTAGGCGGTGTCGCGGGCGGCTGCCCAGGAGGCCCAGCCCTTGAGAGCGTGCCGGTTGGCCGGTTCCGTGCCGCGCAGCAGCCGGGGGTTGTAGCTGTCCGGAGCGACGACGCCGTCCAGCACGACTCGGTCGGTGCGGCCGGGGAACATCGTGGCGTACACCTGGCCGAGGTAGGTGCCGTACGAGTATCCGAGGTAGGAGATCCTGGGCTCGCCGAGCACGGCGCGGATGACGTCCATGTCGCGTGCGGTGTTCCGGGTCGTGACGTACGGCAGGACGTCGCCCCGTGACGTCCGGCAACGACCGGCGAGTTCCTCGGCCAGGGCCACCGCGCGGTCGAACCCCGCACGGTCGATCCCCGCGCCGCGTATGAAGGAGCCGGTGGGCCAGTGGCAGTCCAGCGGTGTGCTGCGGCCGACGAAACGGGGGTCGACGCCCACCACGTCGTAGCGCTCACCGACCTGCTTCATCGCCGTGCGCACCCACGGCGGGTCGCCGATCGTCTGCCCGCCGGGGCCACCACCGTTGAGCAGCAGCGCGCCCACGCGGTGGGCTGTGTCGGTGGCCCGGATCCGCGAGATCGCGACAGTGATCGTGCGGCCGTCCGGGTCGGCATAGTTCAACGGGACGGTGACATCGGCGCACTGGGCGCCCGCCTGCTGGAGTTCCTTGCCGGTCTGGTCGTCGGGTCCGAGCAGGCAGCTCTTCCAGTCGAGGTACTGCCGGTGGTAGCGGGCGAGGGGGTCCGCGATCGCAGGGGCGGGTTCGGCCGCCGCTGCGGGCGACGCGGCGACGGTGAGCGCCCCGACCAGGCACAGGGCGGCCCCCGCCGCGGTGCGCGACACGAGCCGGTGCAGGCCGCCGGCCGTGGAACCGCGCCGCGGTCCGGCCGTGCTCGCGGCTGCGGGGGAGGTGGGGGCAGGCGGCGGGGCCGGAGGCAAGGGAGCCGTACGGGCTGAGGAGATGGGGGACGACGTCGTACGGGACGGTGTACCGGGGGAGGAGCCGGTCATGCGGAAGTCCTTTCGGAAGACGTGCCCTCACAGAGGGACTTGTCGACGAGGTCCAGGAAGTCGAGCTCGGCCTGGAGCGAGGCGGGCACCTTGTTCAGGGCGACGGCCACACTCCGGCCGCCGGGGCCGACGGCGATCAGCGCCCGGTGACCGCCGGGCACCGTGCCGCCGTGCCCCCACCACGTCCCGCCGCAGGACAGCGGTGTCGAGATCAGGCCCAGCCCGTAGCGGGCGCCCGGCCACAGCCGATCGGCGTCGGTCTCCACCGTCCGTCGCATCTCGGCCAGTTGGGCCGCGGGCAGCAGTCGGCCGTCGAACAGGGCGGCGGCGAACCGCGTCAGGTCGCCCGGCGACGAGACCAGGGCGCCGCCGACCCCGCCGAAGGTCATGTTCCAGGCGGTGCCGTCGACGCGCCGGCCGTCGCCGTCGATGAAGTAGCTGCGGGAGTGAGGTCCTCGGACGCGGGTGTCGTCGCCGGGCCAGTAGGTGTCGTGCAGCCCGAGGGGCTTGATGATGCGGCGGGTGATCTCCGCCTCGGGGGTACGGCCGGTGACCTCGCGGACGATCATGCCGAGGACGAGGTAATTGGTGGTGGCGTAGTGCCAGTTGCCCTGCGGGCGCGGCAGTTCGAGGGCACGCGTGACGAGGTCGCGCGGCTCGAAGTGGCGGTACCGCAGCCGCTCGGGATGCTCCCATTCGGGGGCGTCGAGATAGTCGGGCAGTCCGCTGGTGTGCTGCAGGAGCTGTCGTACGGTGATCAGGCCCCCGTCGTGGCCGTGCCCGTGAATCAGGCCGGGCAGATAGCGGTCGACTGGGGCTTCCAGCGAGAGGCGGTGCTCGGCCACGAGTTGGAGGACGAGCGCCGCGGTGAACGTCTTGGTCACGCTGCCGACGCGCAGCCGGTCGACGGTGTTCATCGGGCGTCCGGCACGCAGATCCGCCGTTCCGGCGGTCTCGGCCCAACGTCCGCAGGGCTCGTCCGCGGTGGGGTCGCTCACCAGGACCGCGGCACCGGTGATGCTGTCGCGCTCGGTGAGGATGCGCAGCGCCTGGCGGGTCTCATCGTGCGTGCCGCAGTCGCGGCCAGAGCGTGAGCCCGGCGCCTGCGCGGTCGCCGCCGGGCCGGTGGCCAGCACGGTGGCCGCCACCAGGGCCGCGAGACCGATGCGCCTGCCGGTCCCAGAAGTCGGTAAGAAGGTTGGCATGCCACATCACGGTAGGCACGAGCGGTCCCGTGATCACTCCGGCAGGCATGTGCTTCGGAGCTGAGGCCAGCCCAAGCAGAGAGCCGGGAGCAGTCCCCCTGGACGGTCGGGGCCTTCTGCTGGTACGGGCGAGTTGGTGCGGCGGTTACCGCCGCTCCTCACAAGGCCGGTGGATGGCCGGTGGAAGGCCGTGGAAGGCCATTGGCATCGGTCGAGAGCCAATGGTGCGGTTGTGGTGCGCACCCCGCCCACGGGTCTGGACAACAAACAACCCCCGGGTCTCTGACCTGGGGGTTCGTAGTGGAGCGGGTGACGAGAATCGAACTCGCGCTCTCAGCTTGGGAAGTGGGTCAGTTGGCGCGGCTGCCATCCGGAAGAGTCGGGCCGTAGGCCCTGACGTCGGCCTGCTCCGAGGGGAGGCCATCCACCCACAGCGTCTGGATCTCGCAAACCGAACCGTTCATACGCGTACGTGTCAACGACGTCGACGTCCGCCGAGAGCCACCAGTCCATCGTGACTCCGAAGACCCCTTGACCTGCTTGATGGCCGATCCGCGACCCGTCCCCGGCCTTGCACCCGAACGACCGGAGGGGTCCGACCGCAAGCTGTCGGACCCCTCACGCACGCGCCACTAGTCCCCGATGAAGAGCATGTAGCCCGACCGGCGGATCGCCTGGTGGGCCTGCTCGATGACATGCCTCACCACAGGGGTCTTCTCCTCCTCTCGCAGCTCTTCGAGTTCGACGACAAGGCGCTCCAACTGGGGGGTGTTGAACATCGTCAGGTCGTACGGCGAGATGCCCCGCCGCAGGCTGTTTTCCGGCGCTCGCGCGCACAACGCGAGGAACGAATCCTCCACATCGTCACCGAACTCCTCGACGACATCCTGCGCGCGGTTCAGTCTCCGCATTCCCAGACCCATGCCGGGTCTCCTCTCTCGTTTCAGGGTGTCGGAGAAATCGGGTACATCGTCACTAGATCCCCGTGCACGCTCACCACAATGGTGAGGCAGTGGGTTTCCTGCTCTCCGCTCTGCCTGGAGGACTTGCCGAACTTCTTATTGGGGTCAAGGCAGACGTTCTTCTCACGGTAGGAGGAACCGCCATTCGCGTGCTTCCACCCACCCTGGTCCGTCATCGCCCCGTAGAAGATGTCCTTCAGGTCCCCGAGTGTGAGGTCGGAGTTGAACAGCCCCTTTTTGTCGGAGACCATGCTTCCGCCCTCGAAGTGGTAGTTCCGCAGGTTCCTCAGCGCGATCGTGTCGAGGGCGACCTCGATGCCATTCTCGGGGAGGTTCTGGCCAGTGGGAATGAACTCGCAGTCGTCCCAGCCGTCCCAGCCGTCCCAGCCGTCAAAACCTCCCCCTCCCGAGGAGGCTGCGGCCATGGATGCCCTCGAGGCCGAATTGGACATGGACTTGGGCGTGGACCTGGGCTTGGGCTTGGTGTCGCAGAGAACGGCCTTGGCGCGCTCGATGACCTTCTCGCCCTTGTCGACGAGCTTCCTCGCCTTGGCCGACTTGTCGAGGAAGTCGTTGATCCCCCAGATGATCTTGCCGAGCTTGGGCAGCTTGCTGAATAGCTTGGCGGCCTTCGTCCAGGGCAGGTTGGTGACGATCGCCCACAGGCAGGTCGGGATGTCGGGGTCGTCCCAGCACTCCTTGATCTCCTCGGCGGCGAGTTCGACGAGGAGTTCGGCGCCGTTCTCCATCAGGTAGTCGAGCAGGTCCTTCTGCGCGAGCGCTCGGGCAGCCTCGTACTCCGCCACGCTGATGCCTGCGGCTTCGAGGGCCTTGCGCTCCGCCTCCGTCAGGTCGCCGCCGGAGACCTCCTTCTTGGACTTGGCTGCCTCTTCGCGCTCCTTGCGCTCCTGCTCGCGTTGGTACTCCTCGGCTCGTCTGGCCGCCTCGTCGGCTTCCTTGGCGTGGGTACCGGCGTTCTTGGCGGCGGTCTCGGCCGACTTGGCGTGCTCCTCGGCGGAGGTGGCCAGCTTGTCGGCGTCGGCGGCGTCCTTCTCCGCCTGAGTTGCCGCGCCCTGGGCGACGCTCGCCTCCTTCTCGGCCAGGGTGGCGGCGCTGCCCGCGGCCGCGGCCTGGTTCTCCGCGTCGGTGGCGGCTCCACGGGCGCGTTCGGCCTCGGCCTCGGCCTGGGTGGCGGCAGTACGGGCCGCCGCCGCGTCCGCGAACGCCTGGTTGGCGGCCTGGCGGGCGAGTTTCGCGTCGGCCTGTGCCTGGGCATCGGCCTCGTTGGCCCGTGCCGCCGCGGCTCGTGCCTTGGCTCCGTCCTCGGCGGCCTGGGCCGCGGACTTCATCGCGGCCACGGAGGAGCGTGCCGCGTCCGCGGAGGAACGCGCCGCTGCTGCCGCCGCCTTGAACGCGGGGCCCACCTCGGCGTTGGCACGTGCGGCGGCGGCTTCGGCCGCTTCGGCGGCCTTGACCGCCTCCGCCGCTCTGGCCTCGGCCTTGGTGACCTCCGCCTGACCCGTCGCCAGGGCGGCCTGGGCCACCTCCGCGGCGAAGTCGGCGTTCACGTCGGTGCCGGTGAACGGCGCGGTGAGCTGGATGGCGGTGTTGGCCGGGTCGGCGATACCGGCGGCGGTCGTACGGGCAGAGGTAGCGGCCTGGACGGCGATGGTGGACTGCAGGCGGGCCATCGCCGCTTCCCTGGTGGCGCCGTCGGCTTCCTCCCGGGTGCGGTTGGCCGCCTGAAGGGCCTGGTTGGCCTGGATGGCGGCCAGCCCGGCGAGGCGGGAGGCCTCGTGGGCGGCGATGCCGGCCCGGGCTTCCTGCGCGGTGGCCTCGGCCGCCTTGGCATTGGCCCGCTGCGCCGCTGCGCGCGTGGCCGCGGCCTCGGACTCCGCCTTGCTCGCCGCCGCGTTCGCCGCGAAGGCGGCGGCTTCGGCCTTGTTGGCGGCGGCGTTGGCCCGCGCGGCGTGCGCGGTGGCTTCACTGGCCGCCGCCCGCGCCCGCGCGGCCGCACCGGCAGCCTCGATGGCCGCCGAACGCGAACGCACCGCCGCCGCAGATGCCTGATCGGCGGAGCCACGGGCCGCACCGGCGGCTGTTCCGGCCGAGTTCGCTGCGGATCGGGCCTCGGTGGCAGCCGTGCGCGCCGTCTCGGCGTGCTCGGTGCCCTTCGCCTTGGCGGCCAGCGCTTCGGTCGCCCGGGCCCGGGCCTCTTCCGCCTTGTGGAGGCGTTCGGCCTCCACCGCCTTGTTCCTGGCGTTGCGGGCCTTGGTCTCCTCGCCCCTGGCCAGCCCGTCGGCCGTGGCTGCGATGCCCTCCTGGGTCTGCGCGGTGGCCCGCTTCTCGGCCGCGACGGCCGCGGCGGCCTGCGCGTCGGCCCGCTTGGCCGAGGCGGTCCGTGCTTCGGCCTCGGCCCGCGCACGTGCCTGGGCGGCCACATCGCGTTCCCGTTCGGCCCGCGCCCGTGCGGCAGCCGCCAGGTCGCGCTCGCGTTCGGCGATCGCCCTCTGCTCGGATGCGATCCTGGCCTGGCGCTGCGCCTCGATCCGTGCGGCGCGCGTCTTCTGGGCGTGGTCCCACGCCTGCTTCTCGGCCTGCTCGGCCTCGATCCTGGCCTGGCGGGACTTGGCCGCCGCGTCCGCCGCGATCTTCGCCTGTTTGGCCGCCGCCTCGGCGAGCCGGGCCGCCGCCTTCGCGTGCTCCTCGGCGTTCGCCCGCCACTTGGCAGCCTGCTTCGCGTGCAGCTCGGCCTGGTTCTGGGAGTTCAGCCCGGCAGCGTCGGCGGCCGACGCGTCCACCGCGTGCTGTGCGGTCGCCGCCGCCTTGGCCGCCGCATCCGCCGCAGCCGCGATACCGGAGGCGACCTCGGACCACTGGACGCCGTGGGTGAGCCCCGTCTCGACCAGAACATCGGCCTGCACCTTGGCCTGGCCCGCCGCCACCTGCGCCTGCTTGGCCGCGTCCGCGGAGATACCGACCTGCCGCGCGATCTCGGTCTTGACCGGCCCGTAGTCGGACAGGCGCTTGCCGGCCCGGTCGGCGGCGAGCATCCGGTCGGCCTCGCGGGACTGCGAGGCCGCCGAGCTCATCGCGTTCGAAGCGGTCTTGAGTGCCTTCACCGCGTTGCCGTGCGCGGCAATCAGCTTCTTACGGGCCTCGGCGGCCGTGGCCGCGTTCTCCGCCAGCTTGCGCAGCCGCTCCGCCGCCTCCAGCGCCTCCTTCTGCGCCTTCTCGTGGGCCGCCTGGTCGTCCGCGTCCTTGCGCGCGGCGACCGTGTAGCCCTTCTCCAGGAACTCGGCGATCACCTTGTCGTCACCCGTGGCCAAGGCGGCCTGTGCGGCCCGCTTCACCTCCGGACCGCCGACCCCGACGAGCATCTCCACCCGCTTGCGGTTCTCCGCCGCGCGTTCCTTGTCGTTCTGCTCCGTGGCCTTGTCCCGCTGCCGCGCGATCTCGGCGCCGAACGCCAGGAAGTCGGCCCGGTCGCGGGCGGTGCCCTTCAGGACCCGCTCGACCTCCGCGTTGAAGAACGGGCCGCCCGTGCCGCGCAACGCCTCGATCTGGCGGCGGCCCGCGACATCGGCCGCGTCCCGCTTGTCCTTGGCGCGCTGTCGTGCCTCGGCCTCACCACGCTCCAGGAAATCCCGGATCGCATGCGGATCCGTACTTTCCAACGCCTTCCTGGCGGCCTCGCGGACTTCCTCCTCCTCGTCGAACTCCGCGAAATCCTCCACCAATTGCCGGTCGTGTTCCGCATTGATGTCGCCCAACGCGGAACGTGCCGGGGGCGCGACGGCCTCCGATTTCGGCAACCCGGCCAGTACCTGCGCAGGTGCGACCGTGTCACCCGGCCTCGGCGGGGTCACAGCACCGGCTTCCCCGGCCACAGCGCCGAGAATGACCACCGCCATGACGGCTGACACGACCTTGCCCATCAGGCCTGGCGCGCGGCCGCGTATCCGCCCGGCTCGAGTCCTGGGTCTTCCCCCCACAAAAAACTCCCTCAATGAATCGATCGGTAGATCGGGACAAGAAGCCGGCAACAGAAGACCGGCCGAAGAAACCCCCTGCCCTCGATGCGCGGGCAGGGGGAACAGGCCGGCGCCATGGCCGCGGACCCGGCGGTACGCAACCGGCGGAGTGCACCGGCCCGTGGCGTCAGCCCTTGACGCGGTTCTCGCTGTCGCGGGCCCGCTCGGCCATGTCCTTCCAGAACGAGGCCGTCAGGCCGGCCTCCGTCTGCTCCTTGGCCCAGTCGTCCTGCCGAGCCTCGGCCGGCGCTGCGATCTTCTGCCAGAGGCCGTCCGCGCTCTCCTTGGCCAGCCGGGCGATGTTCTGCCAGTTCCCCGCCTGCGCCATGGCCGCATCCTGCTCGGCCAGCCACGAGTTGCGCGCACCGTCCGCGTGCTCGGCCACCGCATGCCAGGCCCGCTCGGCCTCCGCACGCGCCTGCGCCGCGTCCGCCGACGACTTCAACGCCTCTTCGGCGGCCACCGCCTGCGCGATCAGCAACGACAGCACGTGGTGGCGCCGGACCTCCGCGTCCGCCACCCGAAGCCGGTAGGCCTCCACATCCAATGCGGCACCCGTCGCCCAGCCGTAGCCGAAGAACTCCTCGACGTCCGCATCCGTGGAGCCGGGCCGCAGCGCCCACCGCGCCGCCACCCGCACCTGCTCACCCGGGTCGTCCTCCGCGAGCGCCCGCACGAAGGCACGGTCTTGCTCAGCGACCTCCAGACGCTGCTTCGCATCAGCCTCCCGCCTCGTGCGGTCACGCTGCTGCGCCTCGGCGTAGCCGGTCTTCACGAACGCGGCCCGGTCGGCATCCGTACCCTTCAATGCCCGCTCCGCGGCCGACCGCACCTCCGGGGAGAACCCCATCGGATGCGTGGCCACCACCCGCTCGCAGAACGCCCGGTTGCGTGACCGTGCATCACGCAGCCGCTGCTTTGCTCCGTCGTAACCGCCCCCGGGGGCCAGCCACTCCGCGATCGCCGCGTCGCCCCGCGTACTGCGCAGCGCGTTCCACGCCGAGGTACGGATCTCCGCGGGCAGACCCGACTTGGCCAGCCGCAGTACCCGCGCCCGCGCCTCGTCCGCCGCGGCGGCCACCGCCGCCGAGGCCGGGCCGGCCGGATCGGCGGCCACCACGGCATGCGCCCGGGCGGGCGCCGCGCCCACGGACACGCCGCCACCGGTCAGCACGGCGACCGCCAACGCGGCCACGGCCCACCTCTGAGGTCTCACGCCGCGACCGGCGGAATCTGCCACCACTTCTGCCCTCTTCCCTCTCCTGCCGCTACACGCGGTTACCTGGCCGCGCGCGGTCGCGAGGCCCGACGCTGTCACGCCGGGCCGCCGTCCTCTTCGAGCCCCGTCAGGGAGCCAGCGGTGTGGAGACGCGCCAGCCCGCGATGCGGACCTTCTTGGCCTCCCCGGGTTCACCGCCGGGCAGGGGAAACGTGAAGGTGGAGCGGGCGTAAACGTCCTTCGTCGTGGGCGCGAGCCAGTTCACTCCACTGCCGGCGGTCTGGGTGAAGGACACGGCGCCGTGATTCGTGGGCACCAGGGGGGTCGTGCGAGTGCACCACGTGGCGCTCTTCCGGAAGGCGGCACTGCGGTCGTCCGCGGCGATCTCCACCCGCAGACCGTTCGCCTCGGCCTTGCCGCTCCTGAGGTAGTGGCCCGGCTTGCGCACGGACTCGAAGGAGTAGCAGCCGGGCTGGCTCGCGAGGGAGGGCACGACGACCCAGGTGGCGTCCTCACGGTCGGCCAGGGCGCTGGTGGACTTGAGTGAATCGTTGAGAAGGATCTTCCCGCGGTCGGCGCTGGACTGGCGCGCGTACTCGCCTTCTCCCCACGCCTTCAGGGACTGGCGCTTGAGCCGGTACTGGGTGTCCGCCTTCAGGAACAGCGCGACGTCGTCGTCGCTGCCGGCCAGGGCCTTCTTGGCCGCGGCGACCAAGTGAGGGTTGACGCCGCCGTTCTGCGCGGCGGCCTGTATCTGCAGGGCGAGCTTGCGGTTCGCCTCCGCGAGCTTCTTGCGCCGGTTCTCGTCGTCACGCTTGTACGCGGCGTCGGCGCCGGTGTGGATGTACGCCTTCCACACGGCCGGGTCGGAGCTGAGGGTGGCGCGCTGCCCTTCGGCGTACAGCTCGGTGCCGTGCAAGTCGGCGGCGGCCAGGCGCAGCAGTTCGCGGATGAAGTTGTCGTCGCTCAGCGCGAGCATGGCCTCGGAGGGCGTGATACGGAACAGGGCCGCGGCATTCTTGCGGGCGGCCAGTTCCTTGCGGCGTTCGGCCTCCTTGCGGTCCTGCTCCGCGAGGTCCTCCAGTTCCTTGGCCACGTCCCGCTTGTGGGCCTCGCGGGCGCCGTTGACGATGAACTCCCGCCAGTCCGCCGGCTCACCGAGCAGCGCCTGCAGTGCCGCGGCGCGTACCTCGGGGCCGGACGCCTCGTGCTTGGCGACGGCTCGGATGAAATTGTCGTCGCTGAGAGCCAGCAGTTCCGGGGTGCTGGGGATGCCGATGGTGAGCAGTACCTGGGACTTGGCCAGCCGCGCCGCCCGCTCGGCCTCGGCCTTCTCCCGCTCGCGCTGCTGGTCGAGCTTGTACGCCTCGTGGACGCCGGACACGATGAACTGCACGTGGTCCTCGGCGGACGTGCTGGCCATCGCCTGCTCGGCGGCGGTGCGCACCGCGTCCAGCTTCTCTCCCGCGTCGCCGGCCTTCTGCCACAGAGCGTGGATGAAGTCGTAGTCGCTGAGCAGGAGTACATCGGACGTCGGATCGAGACGGACCACGGCGGCGGCCTCGACGCGCTGGGCGTCGGTCGTCCCGATGCCCGCCGCTCGGGCCACGACGTCCGATGCCTCAACGGCGGGAGCGCTTTCGGCGACTGCTCCCGGTGCGATTGCGCCGGTGACGGCCGTGAGGGCGGTGGCGGTCACGAGGCCGCGCGTCACGATCCGCCGCATGCGTGCGGAAGCGAGGTGCTTGGTGTTCACGTGGGTGAAGACCTTTCTGCCGCTGCGTATCGGCGGCTCGACAGAAGAAAGGTAGAGACAGGAGAAAGGCAGAGAAAGGAGAAAGGCAGAGACAGGTGGAGGTGCTGCCGACGCTCTGCGGGCGGCAGGCACGCGAAAGCAGGCGTCAGACGGGTCCGCAGCGCGCGGTCATCGCGGTACTCACCCTCGTACGCCGCCGGAGGTGAAAATCAGTGATCCGGAACGCGAAGTCGTGCAGGCTACGGAACCTGACGGTCCTGCCCGAACCGGTGAATGTGATGAAGAAGGCGAATGGAAATGGTCACCCGGAGGAATTCCGAAGCGTCACAGGACAAGGCACTTGCTTGCCGCGCCATGGCTCGAAGATGCACTCGGCAGCACAGCAGCACAGACGTCCGCCATGACAATGACGGAATACACAGGCCTACGCCTCACGATTTCCCCCGCTACTGCAAATGAAATACCTGGGGGCGCCCGGTCCGTCGAAGCATCACTGCCCCGTCGGTCCCCTCCGGAACGCAGCCCGGTCATGCTGGTCATCAGGAGCCTAACCCACGTTTACCGAGCCACGCAATGATTTCCCTGCCGTGCGTATATGGTCGGCCGGTGGCGACTACCGGTAGTTCGTTACTGAACTTCAACTCGGGTTGTCGCAGTGGGTTATGCGGGGTGCAGGGCGAGCCCGGTTTCTGCGAGACAGCCGTCGAGGAGGGCAGGGCGGTGCTGGATCCTGCGGAGCCCTCGGCGAACGGCGCGGATGAACCGATCCGGGTTCGGTAGAGATCTCAGATGTTGGCTGTGATCTGGGAGTTCGTGGTTGCTCGGTAGAAGTTGGCTTCGTATTCGACGGGCGGAACGTGCCCCATCTCACTGTGGAGTCGGCGGTGGTTGTACCAGTCGACCCACTCGGCAGTGGCGAGTGTCCAGGGCGTCCAGGACGAGTTGGTTCTGTCTCGACAGAAGGACGCGGACCAGCCGACGATGCGGCGGGAGAAGGTGTCCACGATGCTCGTGATGACCTTCTTGCCGAGCGCTGGCCACCTCCGACACCAGCTGATCGCCGAGGTCGGCCACGGTCCGGCTCATCGGCTGCAGATCCGTAGACCTGGCAGGCCGGCGGCGTGTCGGTGCACATGACAATCAAGCTGGCGATCGCGGGAAAGCGTCTTAAAGTGAGCTGATCGTCACCTGTGACAGATGTGCCGGGGACGGTCTCAAGGGATATGGCCAGGGGGGGCAATTGATGTCTGTTTTTCGCACGGGACTCGTTCGAAGACGTGCCGCGGCGGGGCTGTGCGGAGCGGCGCTGGCCGCCTCGCTGCTGCTTGCGCCCGCGGCGACGGCGTCGGGCGGCGGACCGGCCACGGTGGGGGCGGTTTCGTCGGTGGAGGACGAGGCGCTCCGCATCGGGCGCAGCGTCGAGATGGGGGACGACGGGCGCGTCGAGCTCATCGACGGACGAGATGTCCGGGTGACGGCCGACGGGGCAGGGGCCGGGCAGGCAACCCGTTACTCCGTCGCGTCGGTGCAAGGCACCGTGTCCGTGCGGCCGACCGGGAAGTCCGCCGCTCATCGCACGGCCGCGAAGCTTCCGTTGACGGCGCGAACCAAAGCCACACAGAGCGTCGCCACTACGGCGAACGCCGGCGCGTCAACGTACTCGGTCAAACTGAGCATCACGAACGCCGACGTCCGGTCCAAGTTGTTCTACGTCTGGGACCGCCGGACCTGGACGCCGTACGCCGTCAACAGCGACACCGCCGGCGGCTCGTCGACCGTGAAGCTGCCGCCGGGTGACTACTTCTCGGTCGCGCTGCACAGTGACTGGCAGGAGCCGAGCTATCTGCTCTCCCGTGCCTTCTCGGTCGGTTCGGCCGCCAAGACGGTCACCTTCGACGAGCGCGCGGCCAAGGAGACCGCGATCCGCACCGACGACACCACCGCTACCCGGCACGCATCCGCCGTGTGGATCAGCGTCCCGGGCGGCGATCTGGCGGGCTTTGCCGGCTCGGGGGCCGACAAGGTGTACGTCACTCCGTTCTCGGTGAGCGGCGTTTCGCTGCGCCTGCACGAGGTGCTCGGCAAGAAGGGCGCCTCGGCGAGCGTGCCGAGCCCCTTCCGCTACGACCTCACGCACAGCTTCACCACCACCGTGCCCGCCTCGCCCATCAAGACGGTCCGTGCGTCCTCCCTGGCGAAGAGCGTCACGAAGGTGGCCGCCCCGGGCACGCGGACGACTGCCTTTCTGCAGAGCGTCCCTTCCTTCGGCGAGTGGACGGGCGTCTACATTGGCGCCGCGGTGCCCGTTGGCGGTTCGGTCACCGAGTACGCCACCCCGGGTATCACCTACAGCCGACTGCTGTCCTACGGCACCGGCGAGCTGAGCCTGGACCTCCCGGACCGCACGTCTGTCGCCGGTACCGGTGCGGGCGAGACCCTGGGCGCGGCCCCGCTGCAGCCACTGCGCGAGGAGTGGGGCGGTTCGGAGCGGAACTTCGGGAAGATCCGGCTGTACGAGCCGAATGCATTCGGTGACGCGGCCGGCCACGCGGGAACCGACAGCCGCGCGATGTACTCGTACAAGCTCACCTCCTCCGACGGCGTCACCTACGCCCAGGCCGACGGCCTCCACGCGTTCGACGCGCTGACGTCGTCCAGCTTGCCGTCGTTCGAGAGGACGTACACCCTCGACCAGACCGTCCACCGCCGTGTCCCGTACTCGCGGCTGTCCACGGACGTACGCAACGAGTGGACGTTCCGCTCGGAATACGAGGAGGGTCAGGAACTCCCTCTGATCGACGCCCGGTTGAACGTTCCGGGACTCGACGGTTTCGGCCGGGCGGCCGCCGGTACGGTTCGGGTCCAGGCGAGCGCGATCACCCGCAACACGGATGCGGCGGAGGCGAACACCAGGATCACGGGGCTCGCCTACTCCACGGACGACGGCACGACCTGGACGGACCTGGCCGTTGCGTCGGACGGCTCGGCGGGTCTCGACGTTCCCGTCACCGCCTCCTTCGTCTCGCTGCGCGTGACCGCCGCCGACGACCAGGGCGGCAGCCTCCGCCGCACCATCACGCGGGCGTTCGCGGGCCCGGCGCCGCACGGCGACGAGACAGTGGGAGCGACCCGCATCTCGAACGTCACGGTCAACGCAGGCAAGCCGGTAGAGCTGACCGACGAGCCGCTGCAGGACTTCAAGGCGAAGTTCACCGCAACCGCCCCGTCCGGGATCGCGAGCGGAGACATGTACCTCTACAAGGGTTCGTACGACACCCCTGACGCCGTCCTCTACGGAACTTGGCCGGCCGCCTGCACCAAGGTCAACGCAACCACCTCCACCTGCGAGGCGCACTTCGCCTACATCCACCCGCGCTGGAGCCTCGGCCGCAACTCCCTCGCCGGCACCTGGAAGTTGGCTGCCTGGGCCGAGTCCGCGGACGGTACGGGCCACGTCGACCTGCACGCCGCCAAGTCGGCGCCCGTACTGCGTGACGCGACGCTGACTGCCAACGCGGCTCCCGAGCCGGTGACCAAGGGCAAGACCCTCACCATCACCGGCAAGCTCTCCCGCGCGGACTGGGAGACGCTCGGCGGCCACCATGGCTACGCCGGTCAGAAGGCGAAGCTCCAGTTCCGCAAGAAGGGGACGTCCACGTACACGACCCTGAAGACGATCACCACCGACAGCTCCGGAAACCTGAAGACCACAGCGAAGGCGACGACGGACGGCTACTGGCGTTACACCTTCGCCGGCACGTCCACCACCGCGCCCGCCACCGCCGCGGGCGACTACGTCGACGTCCGCTGACCTCGCCTACCTCGCCGGGTCCCGGTCCGTGGAGCCAGGACCCGGCGAGCCTCACCCGGGTCCCGCCCGACAGCGAGCACAACATCCACGACATCGCCTGAGGCGCTTCCGCCGTGCCTGCGTCAGGCGAAGGTGGCGATCAGGGAGAGCGTGGAAGTCAGCAGGGACACGAGTCCTGGGATTCCGTCGCACTTGGCCAGGATCTGTTCCAGCATGGTCCTCGCGGCTGAGCGGCCGCCGGTGTCGTCGAGGTGTTGCTGGGCGGTGAGGTCGAGAAGGACGACACACTGCTGGTAGTCGTTGACGCGTCCTTGCTCGGCGGCCAATTCCCGTCGGATGCGGTCGAGCAGTGCTCAAGGACACCATGGTTCGTGCCGGGCAGTCCTCGGAGAAAGCCGCGCTGATCTATCAGCACTCCGACGACGAGCGGCAAGAGGAGGTCGCCGCCGGGCTGGACGCCACGGTCCGGAGGGCTCGGGCCGCTCGGGATACCGGCGCCCGGATGAAGCCCGACGAGCCTTCTGCCACGAATCTGGCACGCGACCGCTGATCACGACGGACAGCAAAAAGGCCCGGGTCTCTGACCTGGGCCTTAGTCGTGGAGCGGGTGACGAGAATCGAACTCGCGCTCTCAGCTTGGGAAGCGACGGCGCTCGACTGGCCCCTATGTCTATGACCTGGACTGGTGGGCAGAGTGCGTTCTCGGACGGGCACGGTGTCGAGGACGAGCTCGACGCTGCCGCCAGGGCTTCCGGCGGGGAGGTCCGGGAAAGTGGCGGCCATCGGCACCGTGGCCGGACCGGGGCTCACAGGACTCCTCCGAGAAGCTCTTCGTGAGTCGGGAAATATCAATGCCGTCCGTCGCCGTGTACTTGGCGGGCCGCTGCTGATAGCCGGCCGGTGTACCGCAGGTCGTGGAGCTTCTCCGGGTCGCACGGACCATCCTGTCCGGGGTGCTCGCCGGGCAGGCCGAGCTGCTGGCCGACCTTCAGGCCGCGCAGGGTGAGGGTGAGGCAGAGCCGTCGTCGTAGCGACCCGGTTGAAGTGACGCGCCCCACGCCTCCGCAGGGTCCCTCAGCCCCAGCGCGGGGCCGCCGGCCGTTGTGGCTGCGGCCCCGCTCGGGTGTGTGGGTCAGGACGGGTCGCCGTACTGGAGGCCGCGTCCGTTGGTGCCGACGTAGACGCGCCCGTAGGTGTCGGGGTCGCCGGTGATGACGCCGACGCCGCCGATGGCGCCCCACTGGTGGGCCTTGTCGTTGACGCGGAGCCAGGTGGCGCCCTTGTCGGTGGAGCGGAAGACTCCGGTGACGTCCTTGACGGTGCCGATCAGGTACAGCGCCTGGTAGCCGGTGCCCGGCTTGGCCTTGCCGAAGCCGAGGGCGGAGGCGGACTGCACCGACCTGAGCGTGGTGAAGGTGCGGCCGCCGTCGGTGGAGTGCAGCAGTCCCTTGCCGTAGCCGGAGATCCACAGGTCCTCGGCGATGCCGGGGGCGGCCTTGAGCCGGCCGTCGGTGGGCAGGTTGCCGGCGCGGGCGGTGAAGGTCGCGCCGCCGTCGGTGCTGGCGTAGAGCGTGCCGCCGGACAGGGAGTAGAAGGTCCTGGCCGAGGAGCGGTCGGCGACGACCACGGCGTCATTGCCCAGGCCACTGACCCTCGACCAGCTCGCCCCGTTGTCGGTCGAGCGGTACGGGGCCTGGCCGGCCTGGGTCCAGACGATGGTGGAGCCGTCCGCCGCGAGCGCGACATGGCCGTCCTGGGCTTCGGCCACCGGCTCTGCCTTGAAGCCGTTCCAGCTGAGGCCGCCGTCGGTGGAGTAGGCGCCGTCCTGCGCGCTGCCACGGCCGACGCGGACCATCATCGAGGGCTTGGACTGGGCGAAGTCGATGTCGGTGCTGTTGGTCATCATCGGGTTCTTCAGCCGCCCGGAGGGCACCTTGGTCAGGGAGTCGTGCCGGAAGCCGCCCTGGTCGCCCATGGAGGTGATGACGGTGGCGCCGCCGGGCGGGGCGATCGCGTCCATCAGCGCGGTCTCCTCCAGCCCTCGGGCACCCATGTGCCAGTGGCTGGTGCCGCCGCTGTCGGAGGCGTTCGCGTCCTTGCTGCGCAGGATGCCGTTGCCGGTGCCGTACAGCACGTGCCCGGAGTTGAAGGGATCGATGGCCAGGGCGGTCATCCAGTGCCCGGTGTGGGTGCCGACGTAAGGAGCGGCGGAGGCGCTGCGCACCGACTTGTCGGCCAGTGCCTTCCAGGTCGTGCCGCCGTCGGTGCTGCGGTAGATCTCGTCCTCGGGCCACCAGCGGCCGAGGGTGGTGACCATCACCGTGGAGGGCTTGCGCGGGTCGACGGCCAGACCGGAGAACCCGTAGCTGCCCTGGGACGGGGAGATGTTCTTCCACGCCCCGCGGTTCGGCGTGTACTTCCACACCGAGCCCGCCGTCACACCGTTGGGTCCGAGGTTGTTGGTGTACGTCAGGTACAGCGAGCCGTCACCGGAGAGCACGCCGTGCTGCGGCAGTTGGCCGGTGGGCTGTCCGGCAACCGGCTGCCAGCTGTTGCCGCCGTCGGTGGAGCGGTACAGGGAGGTGGACCTGTCGTTGACGCCGACGTAGATCGTCTTGCTGCCGGCCGGGCCGTACGTCACGAAGGAGATGCCCGCGCCGCTGCCCGCCCCGTCCTTGACGGGGAACGAGGAGACCTGACGCCATGTCACGCCGTAGTCGGTGCTGCGCCACAGGCCGTTCTTGCGGCTGCCCAACAGCAGGGTTGCGTTGTTCGCGGGGTCGACCACCAGCCGTTCGCCCGCCCCGCGGCCGTCCTCGTTGCCGCCCAGCTTGAACGGCAGATCGGTGCGCTTGAAGGTGCGGCCCCGGTCGGTGGAGCGCAGGATCGCGCCGTTGCCCGCCCAGTCGTTGGTGTAGGTGCCGGCCCCGAGGTAGAGCCGCTTGGGGTCGACGGGGTCGGTGGCCAGCGAGTCGATGCCCAGCAGGTTCCAGTCCTTCTCACCCAGCCAGTCGGTCAGCGGGATCCACTGCTCGGCCCCGGTGTCCCAGCGGTAGGCGCCGCCCATGTCGGTGCGCGCGTACAGCAGGCCCTTCTCCCGCGGGTTGAACACCAGCCCGGTGACGTAACCGCCGCCCACCACCTGGGCGTTCTTCCACACATACGGTCCGGCCGCGGCCGCGGTCTGCGCCCCGCCGGTCCCGGACGTCTGCGTCTCGGCCGTCTTGACCAGCTTCCACTGCTGGTTGGTGCCGCCCCGGCTCGGATACTGGACGACTGCCGCGCCTTGAGCCGTGGAGCCCCCGGAGACGTCCAGGACCTGGCCGCTCCTGCGGGAGGTGAGGGTGACGGCGTCGGAACCGCTCACATCGTCGATCCGCCACTCCTGTGAGGTGGCGGAACTGTCGGTCTGCTGTTCGGCGGCGGCCCCCTGGGCGGTCGAGTTGCCTGCTATGCCCAGTACTTTGCCGCTGTTGCGGTTGACGAGCTCGTAGTAGCCGTCGCCCTTGGACTTCAGCTTCCACTGCTGGTTGGCGGTGTTCTGGTCGGTCCACTGCTGGATACGGGTGCCGTCGGCGGTGGAGAAGCCGTTGACGTCCAGCACCTTGCCGCTGCGCACGGAAACCAGCCGGTAGTACGCGTCGCCGTCGACCGTCGCGGCCTGCGAGTCCTCCTGCGCGAACAGGAGATACGGCACGACCGCGGCGGGCACGCCCAGCAGCACAGCGGTGGCGGTCCAGCGACGGCGATGACGCCCGCGGCGCCCGCCGTTCGTGGGGTTGTTCATGGGGAGGCGTTCTCCTTGCCTGCCGTTCACCAGAGGAAAAGCGAATCCGGGCACCGGAACTGGCCGGATCCGCTTCCTTGTCGTCACAGGCTCCGCACAGGTTGCCGCGCGCCGGGAACTTTTTTCAGGGCACCTCCTCCGATCTGCGTCATTCCAGCCGCCGCCAGGCCCGGATCGGCGCTGCGGAAAGAACCTGCCGTGCCTTCCGGCCATCTCACAGAGGGGCACATCGCCTGGGGGAACCGTGCGATGCGACCAGAACCACCAGGTGGTGGTGGGCCGCAGCGCCGCCTGGCACTTCCTGGGCACCGGCACCAACCATCCTGGCCCTGGCCATGGATTCCAAACCGACCGCGCTGGCCTTCCTGCCGTTGCTGCTCGCACTGCCGAGAAAGCAGTGGCTGCGCGCGGGGCTGTGGTGTGCGGGTCTGGTCGCGCTCGTCTGGCTGCCGTTCCTCCTCCACGCCCCGCAGTCGTTCGCCGCGGCCGAGTTCACCATCCCCAACCAGCCTGCGTCCGCCCTGCGCTGGCTGGGCGTCGACGATCCGCGAACCCCGCCCTGGGACCGGCCCGCACAGGCCGCGGTGGGCCTGGCGCTGGGTTGCGTCGCGGTCCGGCGAGGGCGCTGGCCCGCAGTCGTCCTGCTCGGCGCCAACGCCCGGATCGCCCTGGACCCCAGCGTCTACACGTACTGGGTGCCGTGGTGGAGCTGGATCGCACTGATCACCCTGTACGGCACGGTCTTCGTCGTTCCCCATGACCCGACCCGCGGCCTGATCCGCCTGGGCTTCGTCGGCGTCTCCACCGCATACGTCCTGTTCTGGCCGGTGCGAGACCGACGCCGCCGGCGCTCGCTGTCCCGTGGCGGGCGGGTGAGCGCAAGCCCTGCGAATGTTGCGGGGCGCGAATCGTGTGAGAAGTATTGACGCCGTTCGCCGGGTCTCTCATCATCCACTCTGCTCGATATGTCGACTCCGGTTCGGAATATCGAACATACTACTTCTCAAGGATGAGAGGTCCCATGCGCGGACGTAGTTTCATCCGCAGACGGCTGTCTGCGGTGTTTGCAGTCCCGGTTGCGGTTCTGGCCACGTTGTCGGCGATGCTCGTCGCCAACCCGGCTCAGGCTGCCACCACCGGCGCCGTGCGCGGCGTCGCTTCCGGCCGGTGTCTCGATGTGTCGGGCGCGAGCCAGACCGACGGCACGAACGTGCAGATCTGGGACTGCCACGGCGGGACCAACCAGCAGTGGACGCTGACGGACAACAACCAGCTGACCGTGTACGGCAACAAGTGCCTGGACGTTCCGGGCCACGCCACCACGGCCGGTACCCGGCCGGTGATCTGGTCCTGCAACGGCGGTACGAACCAGCAGTGGCGGGTCAACGCCGACGGCACGATCGTCGCCGTGGAGTCCGGACTGTGCCTGGACGTGTCGGGCGCCGGTACGGCGAACGGTACGGCGGTGCAGCTGTGGAACTGCACCGGCGGCAGCAACCAGAAGTGGACCGGCCTGTCCGGGGCGGGCAGCACCTGTTCCCTTCCGTCGACGTACCGGTGGACCTCGACGGGTCCGCTGGCGCAGCCGGCCAACGGGTGGCTCTCGCTGAAGGACTTCACCACCGTGACGTACAACGGCAAGCACCTGGTCTACGGGACGTACTCCGACGGCAACTGGCACTCGATGGGCTTCGCTCCCTTCACGAACTGGTCGGACATGGCGTCGGCCGGACAGACCGGGATGAGCCAGTCCGCGGTGGCGCCCAAGCTGTTCTACTTCGCGCCCAAGAACATCTGGGTGCTGGCCTCGAACGGGTGGGGCACCCAATGGCCGTTCGTCTACCGCACGTCGAGCGACCCGACCAACCCCAACGGCTGGTCTGCGGCGCAGCCGCTGTTCACCGGCAGCCTCCCCGTCGGCGGCCCGATCGACCCGACCCTGATCGCCGACGACCGGAACATGTACCTGTTCTTCGCCAATGACAAGGGCGGCATCTTCAAGTCGACCATGCCGATCGGGAACTTCCCGAGCAGCTTCGGCTCGTCGTACACCACGGTCATGACCGACACGGAGAAGAACCTGTTCGAGGCGCCGGAGGTCTACAAGGTCCAGGGCCAGAACCAGTACCTCATGATCGTCGAGGCTCGTGGTGTGAATGAGGACCGCTTCTTCCGTTCCTTCACGGCCACCAGCCTGGACGGTCCGTGGACCCCGCAGGCCGCCACCGAGTCCAACCCCTTCGCGGGCAAGGCCAACAGCGGCGCCACCTGGACCAACGGCATCAGCCACGGTGACCTGGTCCGCAACAACCCCGACCAGACCATGACCATCGACCCCTGCAACCTGCAGTTCCTCTACCAGGGCCTGCCCACCAACACACCGGCGAACACCCCCTACGAGAGACTGCCGTACCGGCCGGGGCTGCTCACCCTGCAGCGCTGACCCGTAGCGGAACCCCAGCCGCACGGCGGCTGGGGTTCCGTCGACGCTTGCCGTTCAGCCCTGCGGACCGGGCTACTGCCCGTCGGCGACGACGTCCCAGTGCTCGATGATCTTTCCGTCGACCACGCGGAAGAGGTCCACGACGACGTAGTCGGAGCTGAAGACCCACACCAGATCCCCGTCCGCGAGGGTGTTGCCGAACCAAATCCCGCCGCCTCCGGTACCGCTGGGCGAGGGAGCGCCCTGCGTGTTCTGCTGGAAGAACTGCTTCAGCGGAGCCGTTCCGCTCGCGGCCGCCGGGTTGTGCTGGTGGTACCGCGGATCCCAGCTCTTGTCGATCACGGTCGCGTCTCCGTCGGAGAGCTTGCGATACGCGTCGACCGCGAACTTCCGGTTCTTCTCCTCCTGTTCCTCGGACAGGGTCGGTTCCCCGTTCGGGTACCGGTACACATCGCTGAACAGAGAGTTCCCGCTGGCTGTCTTCTTCAGCACGGTCTGTGTGATGCCCCAGCGCTCGACCAGCTTGCCGTTGTCGACCCGGAACAGGTCGGCCTTGGCCTCGCCCGTCGCCTCGTTCTTCGGGGTGGCCGACGCGTGCCAGTGCACGGCCACCAGGTCACCGTCGGCGGCCACGTGCTTGACGGTCACCACCGCGCCGGGAATCTTCGCCTTGACGTCCTTGAACTGCTTGACCTGCCCGTCGGCCCCGCCGGGCACCGACTTGTCGTGCTGCACGTAGTCGGTACCGACGAGTTCCTTCACCACGTCGGTCTTGTCCTTGTTGAACGCCTCCGAGTACAGGCGCAGAACGAGCGCCTCGTTCCGCTCCTCGGAGGCCGACGACGAGCGGGCCGCGGCGGACGTCGTCGACGGGGTGGCCGGGTCGGTGGCGGACGTGCTGCTGCAGGCCGTCGCGAGGCAGGCCACGGCCACGGCAGCAAGCCAGGGCAGAGTCTTCCGGTATCTCACCCGAGTCTCCTGTGTACGGTCCTACTTGGGGGGAGTCCCACCAGGCGCGGTTGGAAAGGGCCCCTCCCGCACGGCCATCCCATCGCGTCAGCCGCAGACATCCACTCCGCCGACCAGTGGGGCCACCCCCGCCGACTGGCTGGATCCGGCCCATCCGAAAGGTGCACCCCGCCTCCGGCGGATCAGTCCGTCGGCAGCCGCAGCTCCGTCTCCGCACCCCCCCTCCGGACGGTTGCGGAAGGTCAGGCGGGCGCCGAGCAGACGGGCCTGGCCGGTCGCGATGGTCAGGCCGAGGCCGGTGCCGCCGGTCCGGGAGCCTGTGCGGAAGCGCTGAGGGCCGGAGTGCTCTTCGGCGGCAAGACCTACCGGAAGTCGTTCGACACGGCGGTGTTCGCACCGAGGGTGGTCCCCGGGCTGTCCGGTGTCTTCCACGGCCCCGACGGAAGCTACGGCCAGCTTCCGCTCTTCCGACGGCCGGCGCAACGAGGCGGCGCTCCACCCTGGCCTCGGTGCGCACGACGCTGTACCGCAACGGCCGGAAGGCCGCCTCGAACGCCGGCCCGCTGACCGGCGAAAAGGTGTTCAAGGTCCTGGCCGGCGAGGCCGAGTACACCCTGACTACGTCGGCCAGGCGCAGCGCCCGGGTTCAGGCCGCCTCCACCCGGGTCGACGCGAGCTGGACGTTCCACTCGAAGGCGCCGTCCAGTGGGCTGCCGACCGAACTGCCGGTCTCCACGGTGCGCTTCGCACCGAAGACGGGCCTGGACAGCCGGGTCGAGGTCGGCCGTACGGGCACCTACCCGGTCACCGTCGAGGGCGCGGCCAGGGGCCGCAACCTCAAGTCGCGGACGGTGTACGGCATCGACGCGTTCGACCCGATCGCGCGACTCTGCGGCGCAGGCGTGCTGGATCTCCGCGGCATGACGTTAGGTCGGCTGGATCTGAGCTCCGGCGCGGTGCGGCTGCGGCTGGCCGTGGTCGGTCCCGCGCTGATCGCGTTCGGATACGCCGTCTCGTGGCTGGCGCTCCGGCGACCGGCGGTGCTCAGAACATCATGGCCGGGATTCATGCCAAGAAGGGGGTGCCCTGAAGAACCCCGGCATGCCATCGGGATCCTTCGACACGCCCGCCGGCCCGGCGCCAGGCGTATCACGTCTGTGCTGTCCAATTCCGCCGAATGTTTGGCCCGGATTAACTTCTAGCGTCTGCGTTCTGCGATCGGGGTCATTCGACCCGCCGAACACGAGGGCCGATGCTATTCGACCCGTCGAACAAAAGAGTCGACTACTACGCTCAAACGCCAGCTCCGACCGACAGTTGGACCTCAGCCCGTGCAGGTAAGGGCCCTGCACACAAGGGCTGTTCACCACCCAGTCGATCACTCAGCGAATGGCTACCAACGGGTCCCGTCACCAATTCCCGGCCGACCGAGCCTTTCTGACGGTTACACCTGTCGTCGTGGCCCTGGATTTGTCAGCGCCCCATATTCAAGGCGGTTTTCGGCCTGCTAGATTGACGCCCGCGTCTCAGAGACGAAGTCGGGCAGACCCGGCAGTCTCGCGGAGGCGAAGACCCCCTATGCCTTCACCAAGGCCGTCTTCGGGTGCCCGGAAACCGCCGCGGATGAGATTCGCTGCGTCCACCACGTCTCACGCCAAAGCTTTTCGGCATCCAACCCCCCAACCCACTGGAAAGCGCACGTAAGTGATGAGATCCCTTCAGCGTTTCGGCCCCCCGCTGGCCATCTCCGCCATGGCGATCGTGCTGAGCACGCCCGGGCCGGCCGCCGCCGACGAGGCGACCGACGGCAAGGACACCACGTACTACATCTCGCTCGGCGACTCCCTGGCCTCCGGCTACCAGCCGGACGTCGACAAGGACACCGACGTCGCCTACACCGACCAGCTCTACGCGCAGCTCAAGCAGCGCACTCCCGGACTGAAGCACATACGCCTCGGCTGCACGGCTGAGACCACCGAGTCTCTGATCAACGGCGGCAAGTGCGACTACCCGAACGCCAAGTCCCAACTGGACGCCGCCCTGAAGGCCATGGCCCAGCACAAGGGCAAGGTGGCCTACGTGACCCTCAGCGTGGGCGCGAACGACATCCTCCTCAGCTGCGTCAGCCGCCCGGCCGGCACCCTCGACGGGGCGTGCCTGAACAGCAAGAGCCAGACCATGGCGAAGCACCTCGCCCAGATCGCGGGCGCGCTGCGCCAGGCGGGCACGGACAGCACCCAGTTCGTGGGCTCTGACTACCACAACCCGTTCCTGGCGGCCTGGCTGCAGGGCGCCGCGGGGCAGCAGGCCGCCAAGGAGTCGGCACCCCTGGTCAAGGCCGCCAACACGGGGATCGCCCAGGTGTACAAGTCCACCGGCTTCAAGGTGGCGGACGTGGCCGGGGCCTTCTCCTCGGACGACTTCACCACCCAGGTGAACGTGCCGGGTGCGGGTGAGGTGCCGGCGAACGTGGCCCAGATCTGCCGGCTGACCTGGGCGTGCACGAAGCAGGACCCGCACCCCAACGCCGACGGCCACAAGGTGATCGCGGGCGCCTTCGCGGCGCAGCTCACCGAGAACGACACGCCCGGTGCGGGAGAGTCCCCGGCCCCCAGCGAGCCGGCCACGCCCGGTGAGGGCGAGTCCCCGACTCCCGGCGAGACGACCCCGTCCGGTGAGGGCGAGTCCCCGACCCCCAGCGAGTCCGCCACGTCGGCGCCCGGCACCGACACTGGGGCGAACGACCCGAACGCGAACGGAGATCTCGCCGAGACCGGCGCGTCGAGCAACGCTCCCGTCCTCGCGGGTGCCGGTCTCGCGGTCGTGGCGGTCGGCACCGCCGCGGTCTACTTCGCGCGCAGGCGCCGTACGGGCGAGGAGAGCTGACGAGTAGCCAGTACGCACGCACCGGGCAGCGGGCCGCTCGCGATGTCGCGGGCGGCCCGCTCGGACTCGGGCCCCCTCCCCCCCGGAAGAGTCGCCGAGGCCGCTGCGGGCAGCAAGACGGTGGAGGTCCGCCGCCAGCGCGTGGCCGCGCCTCCCGGAACCCTGGTGCTGCTCTATGCGACCGCGCCCACCATGGCCCTGGTGGGCATGGCGCGCATCGCGGCAGTCCACGTCGCCTCCCCAAAGGAGGTCTGGTCGGCGCACCGTACCCAGACAGGGATCACCCGACGTGAGTACGACGCTTGCATGAGCGGTGCCAGCCAGGCGAGTGGCCTCACGCTGGCGGACCCCGTGTCCTTCGACGAGCCAGTGACACTCAGCGCGTTGCGTGCGAAGGGAGCCTTCCATCCTCCGCAGAGCTACCGCTACATGAAGGGCAACGACCTACGGCGGGTGGCCGAGGCCGGACCCGTGGTGGTGGCTGCCCTTCGTGAGGTGCTGGGCGATCTTGTGCTCGCTTGGGGCGAGTGAGTGAGCCGCGGCGGGCGGTCACCAGAGGTGATCGTTTTGACCCGCCTGGATCAGGAGAAGAGCAACGTCGCCCAGGAGCTTCCGGGGACGACGCCGCCGTGATGGGAACACGCTCCTTGGCGCCCGATGGACGTGGAGGGCCATCCGTCACAGCAGTGCGCGGGAGAGGGCATCACCTCCTGGCTGACTTCCTCGGGAGCCTGCTGGATGCGGGTGGCCTGGCCTATGGTCGTCGGGTGCTGGCGTGCCGTCCCCCCGGGGAGCGGGACCGGTGTCAGGATCACCGACATCTACAGGGAGCGGCTGACCGTCGACGGCACCGCCGTGCAGCCGGACGTCGCGCAGCCGACGGGCGTCCAGTTCGCCCGGCATTGACCAGCCCGCCGGACAGCCTTCACCGGTCCGCAACCGAGCACGACCGCCGTTCGAATCCCGGGCCGCGCACTGCTAGGCTGCGCCCCCTGTTGTTAAACATGCAACTAACGCGCACATCATCGCCAGGAGAGGGCGACGGAGGGATGCTCGTCGACGACGCGTCCGCGGAGTTCCACGAATTCTTCGAACGCCACTATGCCGAACTCGCCCGTCTGGCACACCTCCTGACCGGCGAGACCGACGCGGCGGACGACCTCGCGGCGGATGCCCTGGTCGCCCTGTGGCAGCGCTGGGACCGGTTGCGGCAGGCCGACCACCCGCTCGCCTACGCCCGCGGTGTGGTGGCCAACCTGGCGCGCGGACGGATCCGCAGCGCGGTGCGCGAGCGACACCGGATCACGCTGTTCTGGTCCCGCAGCCCCGAGAAGGTGGAGGGGCCGGACATGGCGGCCGTACTGGACGTCCGCGCGGCGCTCGCCCGGCTGCCCTTCCGCAAGCGTGCCTGCGTGGTGCTGCGGCACGCCTTCGACCTGTCGGAGAAGGACACGGCGGCAGCGCTGGGCATATCGGTCGGCACGGTGAAGAGCCAGACCTCGAAGGGAATGGCCGAGCTGGAAAGGATACTGGGCGCACGAGCGGCCGGGGACCTGGTGGCAGGGAGGAGGAACCGGTGAACGACGAGATCGCCCGTCAGCTGCGCGAGGCCGCCGAGGCGCATCGGCCCGACCGCGCGCGGATGCTGGCCCGGGTGCAACGCGGCATGGCCGGCCCCGCCGTCCGTCACCGCGCGCGGCCGTTCGCGAGGTCCGGGACCAGGGTCGCGCTCGCCGGGCTCGCCGCCACCGGCATCCTGGCGACCGGCGGCCTCGCCGTCGCCGCCATCGTCGCGCACTCGTCGCCGTCGGCCACCGTGACCACGCCTGCCACCCCGTCCCCGACCGTCAGCTCCCCGCACCCGACATCGGGCCGCCCCACCCCCATCGCGCCGGCCCCGGCCACCACCCCGGGCAGCGCGCGCCCGACTCCGCCGGCCACCAGTCCCTCGCCGACCGCCGGCGAGAGCCAGAACGGGCCGCTGTGGTCGGCCGGCTCGCTGGGCCCGGGCAGCACCGTCTACTGGACGCAGAGCAACCTCGCCCTCAAGACGACCCGGCCCCTCACCTCGCTCACGGTCGAGATCCGGATCGCGCAGACCGGCGGGGTGAAGGACACCGGCACCTGGCAGACCCTGCCGAGTGCTGACTTCACCGTCACCGCTCAGGAGGCCGACGGCACGCTGGTCTACCGCTGGGTCCTCAAGCCGGGCCTGACCGTGCCGGCCGGGAGCCATGAGTTTGCCGCCCAGTTCAACAACGGCACTGGCGCGCGCAGTGCGGCGGGCGACGGCTACCGCGTCGACGCGCAGGGTTCGGGCGGCTCCGCGTCGGTCCGGGGAGGGTTCGTCCCGACCCGGTGAACGCCGCTGTGCGGCAAGGGGATGAGTCCCCTTGCCGCACAGCTCGATGGGAGAACAAGTACCCGCACTGCTGGTACGGGGTCCAGTCGGCCGGGCCGACGTCGGTCCCGTCGGCGTAGGTGGCCTCCATGGTGGCCGGCGGGTCGCCGTGGAACTGGGTGCGGACGGTGACAGCGGCCGTGAAAACTCTTCCCTCGATCGCGGCAACCTTTGTGTGCGTGGCGGCAACTGGCAGGTAACCGGGTCCGGATCAAGGCCCGCTGTGCCAGAAGGACATGCCGTTGTCAGATCAGAACCGCTCTCATCGCCGCCGTCCGGCTACCCGGCGCGTGCTCGCCGCCGCCGTGGTCCTCGCCGCCGCGGGTGCCGCCGTACCGCTGGTCGCGCTGGCCGCACGCACGCCGGAGGCCCGCACACCGACCCTGGCCGCCGCGGCGACCGGCAGCGGCCGCTACTTCGGCACGGCAGTGTCCTCGGGCAGGCTCGGCGACTCGACGTACTCCACCATTCTCGACCGGGAATTCAACATGATCACCCCGGAGAACGAGATGAAGTGGGACACCGTCGAACCCTCCCGCGGGAAGTTCAACTTCGCCCCCGCCGACTCGATCGTCAGCCACGCCTCCGCGCACGGCCAGCGCCTGCGCGGCCACACCCTGGTCTGGCACTCCCAGCTGCCCGGCTGGGTCAGCTCCATCACGGACGCGGGCACCCTGCGCAGTGTGATGAACAACCACATCACCCAGCAGATGGCCCACTACAAGGGCAAGATCCACTCCTGGGACGTGGTCAACGAGGCCTTCGCCGACGGCCCCGGCGGCCAGCTCCGCAGCTCGGTCTTCCGGGACGTGCTGGGCAACGGCTTCATCGAGGAGGCCTTCCGCACCGCCCGTAAGGCCGACCCCGCGGCCAAGCTCTGCTACAACGACTACAACATCGAGAACTGGTCCGACGCCAAGACTCAGGGCGTCTACAAGATGGTCAAGGACTTCAAGTCCCGCGGTGTGCCCATCGACTGCGTCGGCCTCCAGAGCCACTTCGGCGCCGGCGGCCCGCCGGCCAGCTTCCAGACCACGCTGTCCAAGTTCGCCGCGCTCGGCGTGGACGTCCAGATCACCGAGCTCGACATCGCCCAGGCGTCCACCACCGCGTACACCAACGCCGTCAAGGCGTGCATGAACGTCGCTCGCTGCACGGGCATCACGGTGTGGGGCATCCGCGACAGCGACTCCTGGCGCACCGGTGAGAACCCGCTGCTGTTCGACGCGGGCGGCAACAAGAAGCCCGCCTACGGCGCGGTGCTCACCGCCCTGGGCGGCGGCAGCAGCAGTAGCGGCGGCGGCACGCCGGGCGGGAGCATCACCTCCGGCACCGTCTACACGCTCTCCAACGCGGCCACCGGACGCGTTCTCGACGAGCCCGCGGGACACAACGGCAACGGCACCCCGCTCCAGGTGTGGGACGCCAGCGGTGCCTCCAACCAGCAGTGGCGGGCCAGCCGGAACAGCGACGGCTCCTACACGCTGACCAACGTCGCCAGCGGCCGGGTACTGGACGAGCCGGCCAACCAGATGGCCAACGGGACGAGGATGACTGTCTGGGACGCCAACGGCGGCAGCCACCAGCACTGGCGGGCCCGCCAGAACAGCGACGGCTCCTACACGCTGACCAACGTCGCCAGCGGCCGGGCGCTGGAAATCCCCGGCGGTCGGACGGCCAACGGCACTCCCGTCCAGATCTGGGACTCCAACGGCGGTGCCAACCAGCACTGGAACTTCAAGACGACCGTGCCGAAGAGCGACACGTGTGCACTTCCGTCGACGTACCGGTGGACCTCGACGGGCGCGCTGGCACAGCCGGCGAACGGGTGGGCCTCGCTGAAGGACTTCACCAACGTGACGTACAACGGCAAGCACCTGGTCTACGCGTCGAACTACTCGGGATCGGCCTACGGCTCGATGGCGTTCAGCCCCTTCACGAACTGGTCGGACATGGCGTCGGCCCGCCAGACCGGCATGAACCAGAAAGCGGTGGCGCCCACCCTGTTCTACTTCGCGCCCAAGAAGATCTGGGTGCTGGCGTACCAGTGGGGTCAGTGGCCCTTCATCTACCGCACGTCGAGCGACCCCACCAACCCCAACGGCTGGTCTGCGCCGCAGCCGCTGTTCACCGGCAGCATCCCCCGCACCGAATCCCCCACCGGCCCGATCGACCAGACCCTGATCGCTGACGACAACAACATGTACCTGTTCTTCGCCGGTGACAACGGCAAGATCTACAAGTCGACCATGCCGATCGGGAACTTCCCCGGCAACTTCGGCTCCTCGTACACGACGGTCATGAGTGACACGGTGAAGAACCTGTTCGAGGCGCCGCAGGTCTACAAGGTCAAGGGCCAGAACCAGTACCTCATGATCGTCGAGGCGCGGGGTGCGAGCGAGCAGCGCTACTTCCGCTCCTTCACCGCCACCAGCCTGAACGGTCCGTGGACCCCGCAGGCCGCCACCGAGTCCAACCCCTTCGCGGGCAAGGCCAACAGCGGCGCCACCTGGACCAACGACATCAGCCACGGTGACCTGGTCCGCAACAACCCCGACCAGACCATGACCATCGACCCCTGCAACCTGCAGTTCCTCTACCAGGGCAAGTCCCCCGACACACCGCCGAACACCCCCTACGACAAACTGCCGTACCGGCCCGGCATCCTCACCCTGAAGCGCTGACCCGCCTGGTCCACGGTGATCGCGATTGGGTGCGGTCCGCCGACATGTAGACGAGCGGTCTGCGGCGTGGGCGACTCCACCTGCTGACCGATACTCACCACCTCGAGGAACCCCAGCCGTGCGCCGGCTGGGGTTCCAATCGTTTGGGGACCAGGCGGAGGCTCGGCGAGGCTTGTCGGGCTGATGGGTGGGCTCCTGGTCCTGCGTCAGCACGATCATCCCCTTCGCCAAGGCTGCCTCGATCGGCGCCCGCACCGACGGCGGCATGGCCGGCGCCGACGGGAGAAGGCCTCAGCCCGACGCAGACGACGAAATGCGCCCCCATCGAAGAGATGGGGGCGCATTCGCCGGCTTCGCCTACTTGAGTCGTGTACCACCCGAGTTGTGATACGCGATCGTCTTGCGGATCAGGTTTCCGCCGTCGGTCTCAGGCGTCGTCTGCTCCGTCCACCCCGCACCGAACAGCAGGCCGGCGATGTGGGCGTTCGCCACCTGGTCCATGTGGCCGAAGAGCCAGTCCACCTTGTCGTCCTTGAAGTGGCCGGGAGTGTTGTTCCCCGCCATGTTGCCCACGGGGATCTGCCACAGGACCACCGGCTTGCCCACGGACTCGGCCATCGTCTTCCAGAACTTCAGCGAGGCGGCGGCCTTCTGGTCGGTCCAGAAGGTGTCACGGCTGCCGTGGGCCGGCTGTGCGTACCAGCCCGCGTCGCGGTCCGACACATCGGTGACCAGGAAGTCGGCGTTCTTCGCCCCGAGGTCCGCGTAGTCCTTGACGCACTTCTGGAGGTTGCTCTCCCAGTCGAAGCAGGAGAGGTGCAGCCCCACGGCGGCGTTCGGCGCGTACTTGTGCGCCATGTGAATCAGGCACTGGGCGAGTCCGGCGGCGCTGTTCTCCTGCGATCCGCAGTCCGTCGGGTTGGCGCCCGAGACCTGCGAGGGAACCTGGTGCAGATTGCCGAGCGACCGGGCGAAGCCCCAGAAGTCGGGCTCCAGGTCGATCATGTCGTGGGACTTGCCGATCTTCTGGAGGAAGAACCGGTAGTCGTTCAGGTACTTGGTGAGCAGGTCACGCCTGTCGATGGCCTTGACCTCGCCCGGGCCGTCACCCTCGCCTGCCATGTCCCCGAGGTCGCGCAACGAGTACCAGGTCCACAGGTACTTCTGCGGTCGCGACTTGCCCTGGTACGTCGCCTTGGCCGCCACGCTGTCCTGCCAGGTCACCTGGTTTCCGGGCGCCGTGCTGGTGCCGCCCCAGCAGCCCCACCAGGCCGACCACTCAGCCTTGCAACGCGATGCCGTGTAAGCGTCCGACGAGGGCGCGGGCTGGCTGTGTATATAGGCGTAGCGCACGTCGAACGGCGCGGCGTTCGCCGAGGCGTCAGTCATCGAACCGCCGATGAACACCTTGTCGCTGCCCATGAAACGTGCCGTCGAGCTGCCGTTGGTGGCGGCCGGAGACGCCGGCGGCGACGCCGGTTGGGTGCCGCTCGGAGCCTGGCTCGCCGGAGTGCTGCCGCCGGGCGTGGGCGTGCTGCCGGAGTTCCCCGGGTTCCCGGTGCCGCCGGCGACGCTACCGGCCGCGACGAGCTTCCACTGCTGGTTGGCGCCGCCCCGGTCGCGGTTCTGGACGACGTCGCCCCCGTTGGCCTTGGTGGCGTTCTTGACACCGACAGCCATGCCACTGAAGCGATTGACCAAACGCACGTAGCCGTCCGACGACTTGGCCAGTTTGAACTGCTGGTTGGTGGCGTTCAGGTCTTTCCACTGCACGATGGCGGAGCCGGCGGTCTTCGACCAGCCGAAGTCGTCCAGCACCTTGCCGGAGGTCCGGTTCTGCAGCCGGTAGTACCCGTCACCCGAGTCGACGAACCGCCACTGCTGGTTGGCCCCGCCGTGACGGCTCCACTGCACCACCGCCGCGCCGTCGTTCTTGGCGGAGCCGCGGTCGTCCAGCACCTTGCCGCTGTTGCGGTTGACCAGCACGTACCACTTCTTCAGATCCAGGGTCTTCTGCTCCGCAGAAGCCTGGGTGACCACGACAGCCGAGCCGGCCACGACCACCATGGCGAGACCCGCCCAGAGACCCCGACGCGCGAGGAACCGACGGCCACGATGCTTCGGGCGATCACCGCGCGCGCCGCCGTCGGCGGCACGGTGGCCGCCGACGCGGGACGCCACCGGTGACGTGGGTGGGCCTGGGACATGTCTGTGCTCTCGTTCCAGGGACATGCCTGTGCTCTCTTTCAGCCGTTGCATCTGACCGGACCACTTGGCCGGACAACGCTTAGTGGTCCGAGAGGCCGAAAAGGTTGCCGCGAAGATCCACAGATTTTTTCGCCTTGACCGCTTCCCGTTCGCTGCGGAGCACGGCACACCTGACGCCGGTGGTGGCGAACGCCTGATGGCTGGTCGGGGAAGGTGGGGGACAGCAGCGCGATCCCGACCCCGCAAGGCCGCTCCGAGCGCCTCGCCGACCTTGCGGCAGGGCATTCCCGTGCTGCCCTTCCACACCCAATGCGCTTGTGGACCACCTGGCCGCCCAACTGGCCCATCTAGCTCTGACCTGCGGAGATTCGCTATGCCGACATGGTTGTTCCGGGTTGGATCGCACCCCTGTTGACCGTGGTTGACCGCCCTTACGGGCACTCCAAGGGCACGGAGCAGTAGGGCGGCGAGGCATGGGGCTCTGGTGTCGCTTCCATGTGCTGGATGCCTGGACTCCTGGGCCATGGATGGTGCCGTCGCGAATGCACATGGATGCCGTCTCCCGGATTCCTGGGCCTGGCGAACGGCCGGGCGTCGTCGCTGTTCGCCACTCTCGCCGGGTTCTCGTCTGGTGCTGATCGCAGGGGCCGTCAGTCCACCTTGATGTACTCGCCGGGCTCGCCCTGCGCGATCATGCCGTACATCAGCAGCCGGTCCTCGCCGTTGACGCGTTCGACGCGCAGGCTCTGCGACGAGCTCCACTCGATGCAGCCGGGCTCCCAGGCGCCCGCGGCTGTGTCGGGTGTCGGCGGGCCGATGATCAGCAGGTTGCCGGCGCCGCCGACTACGGCGGTGCTCGCGCAGTTGTTGGTGCCGCCGGTCTCTTCGCCGGTCTTCTCATCCGTCTTGGGGTAGCTCTCCGCGATGTGGACGAGCGAGGCACCGATCGGGCCCTGGTTGATGGTGATCCGGATCGACCGCAGGTCCTGCTGGTCCGCCGGCAGTTCGGGGTCGGGGGCCTGCTTCCAGCGGCCCACCATCTTCGTCGGCACGATCTCCGGCGCCGCCTTCACCTTCCGGAACGTGGCCGTCGCCGCCCCCGACCGCCACTGCAGGACGTCGGGCGAGCGCATGGTCAGCGTCTGGTGCGCGGCCGGGGTGCACTGCTTGGCGGGCACGCTGGTCGTCACGTCGCTCTCGCCGAACACGACCTTGTCCTCGTTCGCCGAGACCAGCGTCGAGCGCCCCATGCAGAGTCGGTCGCCCGTGACCGTGACGTAGGCGGCTGCCTTGTCACCCGGTTTGCCGTCGGTGATCTGGATGCGGGCGGTCTCCGAGGGGACTTCCTGCGTGCCCGTGACGATGCCTTCCCAGGCGCCCTGGAAGGCGGCGGGGATCTCGTACTCGGTGGTCGTGGTCGTGCGCTTGCCGGGCTCGAGGACGTAGACGAGGCCCCCGGCGAGGGCGAGTGCGACGGTAGAGCCCACGCCGATGAGCAGCGGGCGTTTGGTGGGCCGCGTGCGTCTCCTTCTGCGCGAGGGCGCGGGTACGGGGGTCGGTAGGGGGGTGGCGTCGCCCTCCTCGTCGAGGAGCCGGGCGGCGTGCCGTCCGAGGTGGGCGAGCAGCCCGGCGGGGAGCCACGGGTCGGTGGCCTGGACCGTGGCGGCGAGCCGCGCGGCGGTGGGGCGGGCGGCCGGGTCCTTGTGGAGGCAGGCGCGCACCAGGTCGGCGAGCTCGTCCGGGAGTCCGGCGAGGTCGGGCTCCTCGTGGGCGATGCGGAACATCGTGGCGTGGACGCCGCTCTCGGCCGACCCGAACGGGGAGCGGCCGGTCGCCGCGTAGGCCAGCACCGAGCCGAGGCAGAAGATGTCCGACGCAGGCGTCAGACGCTCGCCCCGCACCTGCTCGGGTGACATGAAGCCGGGGGATCCGACGAGTGCGCCGGTGCTGGTCAGCCCGCCGTCGGTGACGGTGTCGACGGCTCGGGCTATGCCGAAGTCGATGATGCGGGGGCCGTCCACGGTGAGCAGGATGTTCGACGGTTTGAGGTCTCGGTGGACCAGCCCGGCGGCGTGGATGTGCGCCAGTGCCTGGGCGAGCCCGACGGCCAGCGACCGTACGGACGCCGGGGGCAGTGGCCCGTACTCCTCGGCCACCACCGTCCGCAGGGCGGGCCCGGCGACGTACCCGATGGCAACCCAGGGGGACTCGGCGTCGCTGTCCGCGTCGAGCACCGGTGCGGTGCCGATGCCGCCGACTCGTTCCAGCACGGCCACCTCGCGCGCGAAGCGGCGCCGGAACTGGTCCTGGGCGGCGAGCTCGGCATGCACGACCTTGACCGCGACGGTCCGTCCGCCAGCAGACCGGGCGAGGTAGACACGGCCCATGCCGCCGGACCCCAGTCTGCCCAGGAGCCGGAATGAGCCAATCTGGGTGGGGTCTTCATCCTTCAAAGGTTGCACGTTCACAGAGCATGCCAGAGAGGAGCGGGACCACTTCGGTGGCGTCGGGCAGGGAAGGTCTGTGACCAGCTCTTCAACCGCCATGAGGCGACCGAGCAGGGCTTCTTCCGGCCCTCGGACATGGACGAGGAGACCGCGGAGCCATACGCCGACTGGTTCGGGAGTCTGTACCCGTTTCTGTGTTATTTCAGGCCACTTGAGGTAAGGCAGGGTTGGGCTCGGTCGAGGGGACGGCCATGTAGGCGAAGCGTCCCCAGCCGCCGGTCCGGCGCAGGGCCAGGAATGCACAGGCCGGGCAACTTTGGGGACACTTCCCGACCTGCTTGCGCCGGGAGGTCGCCAAGCGTGCGGGCCTGTCTCAGCGCCGGTTCCGCGAACACTGGCGCGTGTCCTTCGCCAAGGTCGCCGAGTACCAGAAGCGGGGCGCCGTCCACGTCCACGCGGTCATCCGCATCGACGGCCCCAGCGGTGTTGTCCGCTCTGAAGGGCACGCCGTGGGCACGCACCAAGGCCGGGCGTGACGTGGTCAGTTCGCCGGCGCACCCGCCAGGTCGTCCAGCTCGGCGGCGAAGAGCTGCGCGGGGTCGATTCCCATACCGGTGAAGTGGCCGGCGAGTTCCAGGGACAGGACGCCGTGCAGCCGGGTCCAGAAGGTCAGGGCCCGATGGAGGGCCGGGGGCGGGGCGGGATGGCCGTCCGCCCAGTCCCGGTGGTCTTCGAGGTGCGCGTCGAACGGTGTCGCCGGTCCGCCCGAGGGCAACGCGGCACACGCGTCCAACAGGGTCGCCATGATGGGACGGGGCGCGGCACGCGGAGGGGAGGTGCCGCGCCCCGCGGATTTCGGTCAGGAGAACTGACGGCCGCGTTCGACGATGCACGCGCCCCGGCCGGATGGGGGAAGACCGGCCGGGGCGCGCCCCCCGTGGTCCGGAGACGGTCGCGTCAGTCGTAGGCCACGTCAGTCGCAGACCTCGTCAGTTGTAGGCCGCGAACGCCTTCGAGAACGCGAACTTCTCCTGGAGGACCGAGCTGCACGTCGCGTCCGCCGCCGGCTTCTCGCCTCCCGGGCACTGCTTGTCGCGGGTCGCCGACCACATCGACATTGGAGCGGTCCCGCGACAGGTGAGGGGCTGCGTATCGACGAGGGCGTCCACCTGTGGACCTTCCGCAAGGTCGAGGGTGGCCTGCACGTCCACACCGAGGAAACCTGGACCGGCCCCCAGGTCGAAGCAGACGTGCCCACCGCGACCGCGGCCCTCGGCGCGGGCCTCGAAGCGTGGCTGCACGACCTGAAGACCACCGCCGAAGCCCCCACCAGCGACCACCAGCGTCCCCACTGACCGGATCGAGCGGCCTTGATGGCCGGCATGAGGCCGGCAAGCGACAACTGACCATAATGAACAGCGAACAGGCCCAGGTCCCTCGGTTCTCGGTTCGGCTTGTAGCGCTCGGGGAAGTCGGGATGGTCTTGGTAGGGGAGTGCATGGTCGAGTAGGTCGTCGCACGGCCAGAGGTCACCGTCGAACTGGCAGTCGTCACGGTCATCCCAGAGACGCTCCGGGTCGCCTTCGGCTGGACTGAGATGGATGACCAACGAGGCCCCCGAGCAGCGTGGTTGAGACGTCAGACATCTCGATCAACAGCTCGCGGGCCTCGCGCGTCGCGCTGCGCGGACCGTCACCTGATCAGTGGTCGGCTCGAAGAAGCCAACTTCTGCATGCGGTGTCGGACTGGAGGGTTGCGAATGCCTACTCGCAGAACTGCTCCAAGCTCGACTGACCGAACCTGGCGAACGCCGCTCGCGTGCCTGAGCCGGCGATGCCGTCGAGGGCGCCGGTGTACCCCCAGCCGCCGTTCTTGAGGAAGTACTGAAGTCCCCTGATCGTCGCCGGTCCGACGATTCCATCAACAACGAGGTTTTGGTCCCAGTGGTTGTTGAGGAAGTTCTGGATCGCCTTCCAGCTTTCCTTGCCGAGATACCCGTCCACTTCGAGGTCGACGAGGACTGAGGTGTTCAGGAAGCACTGAACGCCGTAAGCCTGGTACTTGGTGAGTCCGAGGTTGTTGTATGCGGCCACCGCTGCGGGCGAGGCTGCAACCGCAGACCTCGGGGCGGTTGGCGTAGCCGCCATGGCGGTGCCCGCGGTGGCCAGGCCGCCGGCCGCGATCCCGACCGCGGTGGTGACACTGACGAGTGCCTTCGTGAGAGCTCGCATGCTGTTCCCCTCAATTGACGTGCGATTGAAGACGCCGACCCCAGCGGCCGGTTCCGCAACGAGACTGCGGGTTCGGCGAGATGTTCGGCCACAGGTGACACGGAAGTGACCTCGTCCCGGGACGTCCCGTTCGATGACCTGCGGAGATGCCGCCCGCCGAGTCCCTGCGGCGGGACTGCGACGAGAGGGGGGATGACTGATTCCGCGCCAGGGCGGGGCCGCAGCAGGGCGGGGCCCCTGTGACAGCTGGTGCAGAATGAGGCCGGGACACGGGGGGCCGGGCCTGCGGTCCCGAACGCGAGTGGGGGGAAGCGTGTCGCGCTGGAAGGAACTGCCCGCAGAACTGCATCCACACGTCCACCAGCTGATCGTGCGACTGCGCAGGCTGAAGGACCACAGCGAACTGAGCACGCGGCAACTGGCCGCGAAGACCGGGTACAGCGCGAAGTCGTGGCAGCGATATCTGAACGGCAGGTCTCTGCCGCCCCGGGAGGCCGTCGAGGCGATGGCCCGCGTCGGCGGTGACGATCCGCACCGGCTGCTGGCGATGCACGAGATCGCCGCCCAACGCTGGGCGGAGGGAAGGGCGGTCACCACCGACACCCCCGAGGACTTCTCCGCGACACCGGAACACACCTCCACGGAGCAGCAGCCGTACGGGCGTCACCTGCGCGTTGCGCTCACGGCGGGAGCCGTGGTCACGGCGCTGTCCGTCTCCGCCGCACTCCTGTTGGCCGTGCGGCTCACCGAGGCCCGTGCCCAGCTCGCGCACGACCGCAGCGATGCTGTAGCGACGGCCCTGGCCACCGTGTCGGAGTCCATGGTGCCGGTCATCTACACCTGTCGGCTGGAGCAGCGTGACGGCCGCTGGTACGCGGGCCTGAGCCGGACCACGGACATCCTCCTGTCCAACACCCACGTGGGGCTCGAAGTGGCCGAGGCACAGTGCCTGCTGCACCGGGCGGGCACTGCGCCAGGGGAGATCGACGGCGTCTTCGGCCCGATGACGCGGCGAGCGGTCGAGCGCATGCAGAAGCAGAACGGGCTGATCGTGAACGGAGTCATCGACCCGCCCACCTGGCAGGCCCTGCGGGAGGCGGCGCCCCAGTGACCACGGAACACACCCGGCTGGCCGCGGCGCTGCGGGAGCTGCGGGCCGGTGCGGGGCTGAGCCTGGCGGCGCTGGCGGAGCGAACGCCGTACAGCAAGTCCTCGTGGGAGCGTTACCTCAACGGCAAGAGCCTGCCTCCTCGCCAGGCCGTACGGGAACTGTGCCGGCTCGCGAACGAACCGGACGGGCGGCTGCTGGCCCTGTGGGAGATCGCCGAGTCGCACTGGAGCGGACGCGCGGTGGCCCCCGCACCCGCCCCTCCCACGGACGAGTCGCCGCGGCCACATCCTCAGGAGTCGCCACCGCCCGCCGGAACCGGGCGGCGGCGACTTGGCGGGAGCAGGCTCCTGGTGGTGCTGGCGTCGGCGTACACAGTGATCGTCGGTGGTGCTGCGGCCCTGCTGTTCCTCCTGCTGCCGGACTCGGAGGCTCAGGAGGACGAACCGCTACCGGCCTCCGTCCCGTTCTCCCTCGCTCCCCAGTGCCACGGAGCCGCCTGCGAGGGCCGGGACCCGATGCGCCTGATCTGCGGCATCGGCCCCGACACCCTCGCCTCGTACCGCACGGCCACCGGCGCCCACATCGAGCTGCGCCACAGCAAGAAGTGCGGTGCGAGCTGGGCCCGGACCTGGGGGACCGAGATCGGCGACCGGGTGGACGTCACGGCAGGCGGCCCGACCCACGGCGTGCGCATCAGGAACAAGGACGACGCGGCAACCTTCATCTATACCGAGATGACCGAAGTCCGTCCCGGCAGCACCGTCCGGGCCTGCTTCCGGCCCGCGTCGGCCGACGGCGAACGGGAGTGCTTCGAGGCCCGCGTGGGCGGGGCCGCCACCACTACCCGGCCGCCCTCATCTCAGTAGCGTCAGGGCCTCGTGCGCCTCGATGCCGACGATCTGGTCAGCCGCGACCCGTGCCGGATCAACAACCCCGTCCAAGGGCTGTCGCCGAGAGTGACCAGGACGAACCGGCGGCGCGGCGGGTCGGACACGAACGGCCGCCACGCCATCCCCGCGTCCGCTGTGAAGCTGTTCCGGCTTCGCAGGCCCACCAGGTTCTCGCTGGTGCGCAGGTGGCGGCAGTACAGCGCCTGACTGTGCGCGTCGACGATCCGCAGCTGCGGCGTCCAGCCGTGGCCGGCGAGGTGGGCCAGGACGTCCTCGGCGAAGCGGCGGTTGCGCTCGGCCGGGAACCACAGGAGCTCCTGGTCCGCCAGGTCGGCCCAGGACAGGGCGGTGTGCTCGGCCAGCGGGTGGTCGGGGCGCAGCACCACGCCGTGCGGTTCGTCGTCCAGGGTCAGCGCGGCCAGGCCGTCGATGGGGTGGAAGACGCGCATCACCCCGAAGGCCAGGGCGCCGGTCCGCAACAGGTCGAGCTGCCGCTGGGAGTCGGCCTCGTCGAACTCGACGGTCAGGGAGCCGTCGTCGGCGAGGATCCGCTCGACGCGGGCCAGTAGGTGCTCCGGAACCGTTCGGCAGACCCCCACCCGGACCGCGCGGCGCGCGTCGCGCGCCTGGGCCAGCGACGCCTCGATCTCGGCGAGGGCGCGGATGGCGGTCGCGTACAGGATGCGGCCGCCCTCGGTCAGCTCCATCCCCTTGGGCCTGCGGTGGAACAGCGGGGCGCCGACGCGGCGTTCCAGGGCGCTGATCTGCTGGCTCAGGCTGGGCTGTGCGATCCGCAGCACGCGCGCCGCCTCGGTCATCGTGCCTTCCTCGGCGACGGCGACGAAGTAGCGGAGATGGCGAAGTTCGACGCCCCGGTGGTCGTTCACGGCCGCTCCTTCCTCTCGCGATAGGCCCGAGCCTATGGCTTGCTTCCTAACGGCTATTGGCATGAGTCGGATCTCGTGGGTTTTCCTGAGGAGGCCGTCCACGGCCTCGTCGTTCCGGTGATCAATCTCTGAGAGCTGAGGAACCACCTATGAAGATCGCCGAGTTTCCCGCGTCGGCGGCGCGGGCCAGCGTGGCCGCGGCCCTGGCGGAGGACAGGGCCGCATACGACATCACCACCTTGTGGAGCGTCCCGGCCGGCCCGATCGCCACCGCCGAGATCAGTACCCGCCAGCCCGGTGTCGCCGCCGGACTGCCCGTGGTCCACGAAGTCTTCGCCCAGACCGACGCCGAGGTCGAGGTCGAGACTTTGGTCGCGGACGGCGTGCGGCTGCGGGCCGGGGACGCCCTGGTGCGGCTGACCGGATCGGCTCGCAGCCTGATCACCGCCGAGCGCACGGTGCTGAACTTCCTGCAGCGCCTGTGCGGCATCGCCACTGTCACCGACGGCTTCGTCCAAGCCGTGGCCGGAACCCCGGCGCGGATCCTGGACACCCGCAAGACCGCCCCGGGGCTGCGGGCGCTGGACAAGTACGCCGTCACCGCGGGCGGCGGCAGCAACCACCGGCTCACCCTGGCGGCGATGGTCCTGCTGAAGGAGAACCACATCACCGCGGCGGGCGGAGTGACCGCGGCGATCGATGCGGTCCGGAAGGGAATGGCCGATTCCGGGACGAGCGTGCCGATCGACGTCGAAGTGCAGACCGTCGCGCAGGCCCGCGAAGCCATGGAAGCGGGAGCTGGCTGGCTCATGCTCGACAACATGGAGGTGGCCGACATCGAAGAAGTGATGCGAATGAGGGCCGGCCGTTCCGGCGGTTCGGAGATCCTCCTGGAGGCTTCCGGCAACGTCACCCTGGACCGGGTTCGCGCCATTGCCGATGCCGGCGTCGACCTCATCTCGATCGGCGCCCTGACGCACAGCGCACCCGCGCTCGACCTGACGATGCTGATCACGATGGACGCGGCGCCATGCCCGAGGTGACGATCGTCGACGCGTGCCGGCGGCAGGGCCAGGGTGGCAGTCCGACCGCCGTTCTCGACGACGCGCCCTTCACCGATGCCGAGCGACGGCGCATCCCTGCCGTGACAGGCACCTCGCACGCGGTCTTCATCGCTGCGGTGGAAGGCGAGGATCAGGCTCGACCGTCGTATCGGCTCCGGTTCTTCACCGGCGAAGGCGAGTTGCCCGCCTGCGGTCACGGCACAGTCGCCGCACTGGCGCTGCTCGCTCTGCGCTACAGCGGCGACGCCGATTACCGGGCCGCGCTGCACACCACAAGTCGCGTATTCGAAGGCTGGGTGAAGCGAGAACACGACGACCTGACGGCCACTTTCGACCCGGGCCCGATCAGCCCGCGGGACGCCGGGGAACTCGAACTCCGGGCGATCGCGACCGCCCTCGGCCTGATGAGCGAAGCCCTTCCCGACGGCGCCTGTGTGGCCTCACCCGGCCGGCCACGGCTCCTGTTACCCGTGCGATCGCGCACCGTGCTGGCCGAACTCCGTCCGGACTTTACGGCACTGCGCCATGCCTGTGACCGCTACGGACTGCTGGGCTGCTACGCCTACTCGATCCTCGATGCGGACGGTCGGGCGGCGGCCCGGATGTTCGCCCCGTCGATCGGCGTCCCCGAGGATGTCGCCAACGCCAACAGCACCGCATGTCTGGCCGCGTATCTCGCGGATCAGGGCGTCACCGGCATCGCGGTCGACATGGGCGATCACCTCGGCCATCCGTCCACGATCACCGCCAACGCACAACGCAGCGCGTCCGGCACCCTGATCCGCCTGGGCGGCGCCGCAGAAATCGCTCGCGCCGTCCGCCTTCCCCGGCTCGGCTGACACGAAGGCGACTCGCGGTGGTCAGCAGACCAACAAGGACGGCCGCCGACGCTCGTCAGAGACCAACCCGTAAGTCAGGTGCACTCATCCCAACACTGGAGGTTCCATGCCCAAGGGCTACTGGGTCAGCGTCTACCGCACCATTTCAGATCCTGAGAAGCTGGCTGCTTACAACAAGCTGGCCCGCCTGGCCGTCGAGCCCGGGGGCGGCCGGACCATCGTCCTTGGCGGTCGGGTCGTGGCGCATGACGCCGGAATCGCAGAGCGCACCGTCCTGGTCGAGTTCGACAGCTTCGAGCAGGCCGTCGCGGTGCGCGAGAGTGCGGCCTACCAGGAGGCGCTGGTCGCCCTCTCCGACGGCGTCGAGCGCGACTTCCGCATCGTCGAAGGCATCGACTGACCGAGGTCCAGTCGGATCTTCACTGAAGCCATGGCAGAGAGCACCACTCGCTTTGAAGCCGGGCCTCCCGTTCAGGAGGCCCGGCTTCGCGCTGCGGTGCCTTGTTCTGGTGTCCATTTCGCGTCACTGCCCGCTACTGGTGAGGGTGATCTGTCCTCGGAGCCAGTCACTTCCTCACATTGGTCAGTGAGTGACGCGGGCCCTCGTCAGAAGGTATACGGGGCGAAGGGGCGAACCGGGTGGATCATGAGGCCGAGCAGTCGGTCGAACTCGGCCCGTTCGTCCTCGGTCATGAGCTGGACGGCGTTGCCGAGGGTGTTCTGGCTGAGCTGCTCCATGAACGGGGCGAGGAAGAGCTGGAGGGCTTCCGGCGCTTCTTCCACAGTGCGCATGTACTCCTGGTATCGGGTGAGCTGTTCGCGCACCTCTCCGAATTCGACGCGGGTGGCGGTGAAGGCGAGGTCCTGTTCTTCCTTGCTGAACGGGCGTCCGTCGCGGTGGCTCCAGGTGTTGGTGTCGGATCGGTACTTGAAGTCCGCCATCAATGGTCTGGAGAATCGCCGGTTACGGTAATCGGCGATCGTCGGCTATATTCCGCCCGCTTTGCCGGTCAGCGGCGACGGCTGGAGTCGTTCAACGCGCTGGTGGCCGGTTGTTTGGTGGGAGCCAGGGACGGGCGGATGGAGTTGGCGTCGCCACTCCCGCGGTCGCGGCCCTGCTCGCCTGTGCAGCTCGCGCTTGCTCGCTGGGTGCCTGGACTTAGGGCACGCGGAGGGCACGCCGACCCCAAATTGGTCTAGATAACAAACAAACCCCAGGCCGCTGACCTGGGGTTTCATCATGGAGCGGGTGACGAGAATCGAACTCGCGCTCTCAGCTTGGGAAGCTGCGGGTATTTGTGGGCGATATCGGCGTTGACCTGGGCGAACAGCCGGACCGCGGTTCCGTCAGGCTCGGCTGTTTTCACCGTGACTCCCCGCTGTTCCCCGCTCGATCTGGTGCGGTTGTGGTGCAGCCTCTCTGGCCCAGCACGCAATGGTGCTGACGGCAGGAGAGCATCAGACTGCAGGCGTTGGTCTTGGCCGACGGCCCCCGCTGATGGGCGTCGGCCAAGCTTCACAACCCCGTAACAGCGGGCAGGACTTGGCTTCTCACTCCTCACCGGCAGTGCAGGATTCCGGACGGAGGTGCTTACACCAAACGGCATGTTCATGCGCGAGTTGCCGATCGAGGGCCAGGCCAGGCTCTCGCCCGTCACTCGCGGACATGACTATGGGTCCCTGGCCCTCTGTTTCGCGTCGCCTCGCCAAGCCCGCGGAGCCCTGACCGTATTTAACTGGAGACCGCCAACTCCGGTCTGACCGAAAGGACTATGTGCGATGGCCAGCACCATCGACCCGTGACCCGCGGGCTGCTGATCACGCTGAGCGCAGGAGCTGCAACAGCATCGATCGCAGCCGCCCCCTGGTGGATCACTGTCTCCCTTTTGAGCTTGCCGCTGATCGCGATTTCTGCGATCTTCCTGCCGGCCGTCTGGTCGCGCAGGCCGGCTCGGAGACGTGACGCCCGCCTGCTCTCCGAACGCATCCTGCGGATGTTTGAGCGGAGGCGCGGGTGATTCCTAAGCGAACAGGTCGCGCGCCACCGTGACAGGTTCAGCCCCGCTGCAGCAACGAGGCAGCGGGGCTCTCGGTGCCTCGCTGCACAACCCATGACTGTGAGTCGTCCCGGCCGTAGTTGGTACACGCTCTCAACTTGGGAAGCTGAGGGCATCTAGGGTCTGTTCCAGGCCTCACCTGCGGCGGAGGGACGCAGACGCGCGGCAGACGGTCGATTGGTTCCCCGCACGATCTGGCAGGCGTCTGGCACGAGTCATTCGTCGTCGCACCTCTCCAAGACCAGGCCCGAAGCCACTTGCGCTCGGCCTCAGCGTTGGGCCGGGGCGCCTCTCACCATGGCGGATGGTCCGCGTGTGTCCCCGCTCGTTCGCGGGTGTGCGTCGGCGTTGTCACGCAGTTAGATACTCAGCGAGGGCAACGATTCACCGCTTCAGCAGTCTTCGTGTGAACGGCTCGCCCCCGTCTGGCTCCGTGGGAGATATCCGCGGGTTTCGGCGGACAACTTTCCCCAGCACTCTTCGCGTCGGCACAGTTGAGCGCCACGAAGCGGAAGAGGAGTGCAGTATGGCAGGGGGGCGCAGGACTCGGCCATGGGGGCCATTACGCGGCGCGACACCCGGGCAGGACGCCACCGCCCGGTTGCTGCGCCGCTGGATGGACGACGCGGGCGGCCTGACCGTCACCTCCCTGCACAAGGCGTTCACCCGTGAGCACTTCTCCGGTGGCCCAGTGCCCTCGCGGACTACGGTGGGCGATCGCCTGGCCGGCCGTTACCTCACCCAGGACTTCGTGAAAGCGGTGGCGGCCGTCTGCTTTCCGGACGCTTCTACCCGAGCGGTACGCATCGCACAGGCTACCGAGATGCTGCGCGAGGACACCTCCTCCTTGCTCCCCGGACATGCCGCGGGCGGGCGGTATGCCACCTCTCCGGCGGCTCTGTCCCAGCTGCACAGGGCGATCAACCTCATGCGGCAGGGACTGCCAACGGACAGCATGGCGCCCGGCCAACGAGTCAGGATGTTGCAGCGCCAGAACCAGCAGCTCAGGGAGCAGCTCGCCGAGGTCAACAAGGTTCTGGACGCCGTAAGACACGAGCTCGACCAGACAAGTCGGCTTCACGAAAAGCTCTTCCAGGAGAACGCGAATCTCAGGAGCGCTGTGCGCGAACTGCAGGAGAACCTGCAGAACGGGCGATCGCCTGCTAAAGCGGCCCCATCGCTCGGCCTTGAGGGAACCGGTGATGCCCTGCCGGCCCCCGTCTCTCCAGCCACGCAGACGCTGCCCTTGGGCTTCGAGGCGTTCTACCAGCAGAACGTGCACAACTATCTCCGGTACGTTTCGGCGCGCACCGGCTCCCCCAAGCTCGCAGAGGAAGTCGTGCACGAAGTCTTCCTTACCCTGCTCAGACGCTGGCAGGAATTCCTCGGCGCAGGGCTGTCGTCCGCGTGGGCCTGGAAAATCCTCCAACAGACGGTGCAACCCCACGTGCGACCAAGCCCTCCCGCGTTTGCCAAGGTCATGCGTCAAGCCCGGATGAGAATCGCAAACCTGGAGGGCAGCATCGGCCTATATCAGGCCATTGCTCGGCTTCCGGAGCGGCAGTTCGACGTCATCGTGTTGCGCTACGTGCTGGGCTACAGCGCCGACGACGTGGCCCGGTTGATGGGCATCTCTCCGAGCACGTACCGGGCCTACCGCCTGGCCGGCCGAAGGCGCCTGGCAAGGGAACTCGGCATGGAGCTCGGGTGACAGGGCATGGCCGACGAAGTCGGGGCCCACCTCTGCGGGGTGGCGGCAGTAGCAGCAATTACCGCCCGCACCGTGTCATGCCCTACCGAGGCGGCTCTCCGGACTGCCCTCTCGGCACCACGCATCCTCCCAAGGAGAAGCACGTGAGCCTTCCCCCTAATTCCAGCGACCCCTCGCGCGAACCGGTCATCAACATCAACGTTAGAGGAGATGCACGGTTCAGCCTGACTGCCTCGATCGCACAGGCCGACCACGGATCGACCAGCCAAGCTGCAGCTCTGGAGAACCCCAAGACGCCGGTGGAAGCACCCTTCTGGCACCGCACCGCAGTCATCTGGAGCGCACTGGCCGCCCTTGCGGCGATCGCCGGGGTTGTCGTGACCTGGCTAGTGAAAAGCGCCGCCTAATGTCCTGGTCATGAGGCCTTGGGCCACCTCACAGCAGCTGAGACCGCGACGCTACGTGGGCCCGTCGGCTGTCTGAGCCCCAACTGACTGAGGCCAGCCACGAGATGGCAGGGGCGTCGACCGGTCAGGCACGTGCGCGCCTCGCTGCACTCCCGTCGGCCTCAACTACGCTGCTCCATGGCAGTCAGAGCAGGTGGTGACGGCGGGAGACGGCTCGGCGATGTGCCTGTTGGCCCGGTCGACTACGCCCCAATGCCTCTCAGTGTGCCCTCCATCGTGCTTCGTGGCGGCTTGGAGAGCCGACCGCCCCAGCCACGACGTGCCCCTTCTCTGGCATCAGGCGGCTGCATGCTTTGAGCGCGGCACGGGCGCCGGCCGGGCTGGAGCGGGGCGGAGACAGGAGCGCAGGCCCGGCCGGGGGCCGTGCCGCGTGCGGGGAGCGGAGCGAGCCGCCTTGAACCAGTAGAGAAAGTTGTAACTCAGTCGGCCGCGTGGGGCTTGTCCGGTCCCGGGTGATGCTTGACAGTTCGGTCCCAGCTGATGGTTGACAGTGGCCGTGATCGGCTTTTCTGTGCGCGTCGTTGCGGCGTGTGGCAGGAGGCCGGGATTGGCGCTGGTGGAGTTGTCAGTTGTTGAGCAGAGATACCGGGCTGTCCTGGCGGTGCTGGCGGGTGCGACGGTGACCGAGGTCGCCGCCCAGTTGGGGGTGTCCCGTCAGACGGTCAGCGGGTGGAAGTCCCGGTATGCCTCCTCGGGTCTGGCGGGTCTGGCGGACCGTTCACGCAGGCCGGCCTCGTGTCCGCATCAGGCGTCTGCCGAGGTGGAGGCGGCTGTCTGTGAGCTGCGGCGCAAGCATCCCCGATGGGGTCCGCGGCGGATCGCCCATGTTGTCCAGGCCCACCGTCAAGCATCACCTGGGACCACAACGTCAGGCATCAGCTGGGATCCGACACGGCCGCGTGGGGCTTTGTCTTGTCTCGGTTGATGCTTGACGCTGTGGCCTCACTTGATGCTTGACACCGCTTGCCTCGGCTTGGCTGTGCGCGTCTGATCGGAGCGTGCAGGGAGGGCCGAGGCCGGTCGGCTCTGACCCACGCAGCCCCTTCCTTGATCAGGAACCAGACATTCTGGGATCAGGAATGCGCCACTCGGAACGCGATGCTCGAATAGGCCCTCTTGCCCTGCGGGCTGACCCGACCAGTCAGCCGGTATCAAGGGGGTTTCATGCGCATTGCGCATCACAGACGTGTCCTCGCCGGAGCCGCGGCCTCAGCCACAGCAGCGATGCTTGTGCTCACCGGCACCCCGGCGGACGCCCAGCCTGTCTCTCCGCCAGCGGCTTCGTCGGCGAAGGCCGACTCCACCGCCCTCACTCAGCTCGCCGAAGGCTATCTGCAGCAGCGGGCCGACATGCTGACGACGACTCGTCCGACGGCCAGAGCTGCGACCGCCCGCGTCCGGGCCACGCGCTCCATGACCGCGCAGGTGCAGGATGATCTCGCCGCACTGGTGGAAAAGGGCAAGCGGTACAAGGAAGTCGACGGCGGCTACACGAAGGCGCAGGTCGATGTGGAGGTGGCCGACACCTCCGTCACCGGCCAGTCGGCAACGCTCCAGCTCATCGAGCGCACCCGCCTCTACCTCCCCTTCACGCCGCAGGAGGTCGCGGACGGCGCTCCGGAGTACGAGGAACTGTCCGTCCCGCACACCGTGAAGTTCACCCAAGGCTCCGACGGTGCCTGGCTGCTGTCGTCTGACAGGGCCGACACCAAGGGCGGTCCGACGCCGACCACGCAGGTGTCCGAGGCGGACGCCGCTGACGGCACCGATGACGGGGGCGGTAAGGCAGAAGAGGACGAGGGAAGCAAGGACGCCGCGTCTGGCACCGCTCCGCTTCCCGGCAACAGCGACGACTCCGGCGACAAGCGGGAGGTCAGGGGCTACAGCTACGGCAAGATGGTTGCCTACGCGGACAAGTACTGGGACCACCACAACAGCGCCTGGCGCACGTACGGCACCGACTGCACCAACTTCATCTCCCAGGCGATGCATGCCGGCGGCTGGGGCCCCAAGGGCGGCGCGATCATCCAGCGGCCCAGCAACAAGTACTGGTTCTACGGACCGACGACGTGGACCACCAGCTACACATGGGCGGCTGCGGAGAACTGGTACTGGTTCGCGAAGAAGCACTCGAAGCGGACCAAGATCCTCGACAACGTGTGGAAGATGGCCAAGTCGGACGTACTCCAAGCTGACTGGGGCCGCGACAACAACATCGACCACACGATGATCGTCACGAAGAAGTACCGGGGCACCCCCTACCTGACGTACCACACCAGCGACACCCACAACAAAAGCCTGAAGAAGCTCCTCTCGGACCACCCGCGTGCCTGGTGGTACGCGCACCGCACCTGACAGGCTGCTGATCCCCCTCACAGGAACCACATAGGAGTGCGCTGTGGAGCGTCGACATTTTCTGGCTGTGCCGGCCGCTCTGGCCGCTCTTGCCTTCGCATCCGGCTGCTCGTCCGGTGATGACGAGGCCAAGTCCTCAAGCCCCTCGAACCCCTCGGCCTCGGCATCGTCCGACGGGGCCCGCGAGGCCGTCGTGGCGTACGTGAACGCCCTGAACTCCCGCAGTGCCGACGGCCTGATCGAAGTCGGGGGCGTGAAGGACGAGAAGTGGTCCAGGCACGAGGCCGAGCAGATTCTCGCGGACAAGGGCGGGCGGGGGTGGAAGATCAAGGACGTGCAGGTCGAGCACGACATGGGCCCGGACACCGGCTCGGCCCGCCTGATGGCCGAGGACAAGGCAGGAAAGGCCATGCGGGACACTTTCACCGTGACGCGGGAGAAGGGCGCCTGGCACCTCGTGGTCTTCACACAGCAGCCTGCGGAGTCCGGGAAGGAATCCGCGTCTACCGACAAGCCGAGTTCCTGACAGACCTGTTCTGGTGGCCTGCCCCCGTCACCCGGGTGCAGGCCACCACAGCCATTGGGCTCCGCCGGTGACGACACCGAACCAATTCCAGATGTCCTTCGAGGGCCGGGTCCGCAGCGTCGTGGTGGACGGTCAGGATGTGACCGGAAGTGTCGCTGCTGTCGAAGTGCACGCTGAGCCTTCAAGGGCTGGCGTGGGGCTTGAAGTCGTATGCGCAGGCTGGGAGTTCGACCCCATAGCGGTGGGCCAGCGGCATGAAGAGCACCGGCCGGATCGTCCACGTGATGCGCGTGCGCTCTTGAGTGATCGACACTGTGCAGGGCTCCGACCGTAGGAGAGCTCGCCGCGTCTCGATGCGGCCCTCGTACAGCCAATCCCATGCCTCGTCGGAGGCTTCAGAATCCAGAGCGGGTGTGATCGTGCGCAGGGCGACCGCAACCACCTGTCGGCTTGTGACGCCGAGTACGCGTCGATCGATGCCAGAAGCGCCGGCCTCCGCTGCTCGTCCAAGTCCTCGGTCCAGCACTCACACCAGTACCCCCACCGCGGCTTGTCCATCAGCACGGGTGGCCTCCTCGGCGCGGGCGGGCGAAGAGTTCCGCGGTGACTGTGTGGCCGCCGTCGGTCTCGTGGACGACGACCCGGTGCGCGATGGCGCTGACCATGCCGAGACCTCGGCCGTGCTCGGCCTCCTGGTCCTGGTGCTCGACCTTCGGGGTCATGCCGGTGCCTCCGTCGTCTGTGACCGACAGGGCGATGACCTGCGGGGAGACCGCGAGTGCCAGATGGAAGCTGCCGGATTCCTGGCCGCTGGCCGTGTGGAGGATCGCGTTCGCGCTCAGCTCGCTGACGATCAGTTCGGCGTCTTCGGCTAACGGCGAGCCGTGCAGGATGTCGCGGGTCCATCGGCGGGCCCGGCTGACCTCGACAACCCGACCCCGCCGCCAGCACACGTCCACGCCCCGACCGATACGGCTCCCGTACGGCGCTCGCTTCCCCCGGTCTCGATCAGCACCGGAGCGGTCGCGGCCGTGATCACGGGCGGTGTGGTCCTCACCGCGCTCCTGGCCGCCGTCGTCGTCTCGGCCATCTCCGTGGCCATCGCCGCCGTTGTCCTGCGCTCCCTGCTCCGCGAACACCACCGGCGCTGAAGGCGCCCGGCCTCCGGGGCGGCGTACACGACTAAGCATCCGCCGCCCCGGGGCCCGTCCTCCCGACCGAGCCAGTCAGAAGGAGAACGTCATCTTCGCCCGCACCACTCCGCCCCCACTGCCGGAACTCGTGAACCTGGCCTCGGACGGTGCACTGCCGGGTATCCTCCGCCAGCTCTCCGGCCTGGGCGGCTGCACCCACCCGATCCGCCTCGACGGCCACCGCACCGAGTACGACGTCGACACCGCAACCGGCGAGATCGGCCGCATCCTCCACGACCTCGACTCGACAAGCCTCCCGGTCGGCCAACTCCTCGTCCGCTGCAACAACCGCCGCACCACCCGCTGCCCGGCCTGCGCGGAGGTCTACCGCCGCGACACCTTCCACCTGATCACCTCCGGCTTGCGCGGCGGAAAGGGCACCCCGGAACATGTCGCCGCCCACCCGCGCGTATTCGCCACCTTCACCGCGCCGAGCTTCGGCGGAGGTGCCGACGGAGCTGTTCGAGCACCTCACGAAAGACGGCCTGCCGGCCGGGGAGATCAGGCGCCTCGAAGACCCGATCATGATCCTGACACCGGGGGGTACGTTCGTCGTCCAGGGCCGCGAGGTGACCGACCCCGAGGCCCTGGCCCAGATGGAGATTCCGGACTACGAGACCGTGGTCGAGGTCCCCAAGACCGCGATCATCGCCCTACTGGAGGAACCGCGTGAAGCTGATCTCCAGCGCCGAGCGCAACCAGCTCTTTGAGAGCTTCGTGCAGGACGCATTCCATCTGGAACTGCGGGACGACTACTCCGTCCCCGACGAGGACAGCCCGTTCACGAGCTGGCTGCGCGGTGCGACCGTCGACTACTCCTACATGGAACCGTGGACGCAGCTCATGCGGCGCGTCACCGGGGAGGGGAAAACCGTCCGACGCGTCCGCGTGATCACGGAGCCGCACACTCCCTACATCCAGTGGGAGCACGCCACCACCGCCCTCAACGAGGCGGCCGGCGAAGATATCCGCTGGCTGCCCCGGCACCGCTTGCCTGACGGCGTCACCTTCCCCTTGGGAGGCAACGACTGGTGGCTGTACGACGACCGCCTTCTCGCCGTGGGGCACTTCGACTCCGACGGCAGGGTGCTCGGATCGGAGATCGTCGAGGATCCGGCAACCGTAGCCGAGTGCGTGCGCCTGCGGGACCTGCTGTGGGCCGCCGCCATCCCCCACCCCGAGTACAAGCCCTGACCGACCCGTGACCACGCGAGTAGAAGAGGCACTGCAAGCGCTCGGTGCCCGGCTGCGCGGCTTCCGTAAGGACGCCGGCTTCACCAGCGGCCGGGCATTCGCGCGTGCCACTTCGTGGCAGGAGTCGAAGGTCTCCCGCATCGAGAACGGCAAGCAGCGCCCCAGCGAGGACGACATCCGCGTCTGGTGCGAGATGACCGGCCAGGGCGACCAACTGGGGGACCTGGTCGCGATCGTCCGCCACGTCGACGAGCTGTGGCTCGAGTGGCGCCGACAACTCCAGACCGGCGTCGAAAAACGGCAGCGTCAAGCCATTCCGGTGTACGCCAGAACCAAGGTCTTCCGTATCTGGCACCCCACGGTCGTCTGGGGAACCCTTCAGATCTCCGAGTACGCCGCCGAGGTCTTCCAACAGGGCGTCAGCTACTACGAGATTCCCAACGACGCCGAAGCTGCCGTGGCGAAGCGCCTGGAGCGGCAGCAGTACCTGTACCAGGGGGATCGCATCTTCAATGTCCTGCTCGGCGAACAGGCCCTGTACACCAACTTTGGCGGCCCGGAAGTGATGAGGGGGCAACTCGACCGCCTTCTGGCCGTGATGAGGCTCCCCCGCCTCAGCCTGGGCATCGTCCCCAGGTCGGCGCCAACCTCCATATGGCCGGGCAACGCATTCTCGATGTTCGATGACCGGCTCGTCCTCGTCGAGACCTACTCAGCGGAGCTCTCCGTCACACAGCCCCGAGAAATCGAGCTGTACACCAAGGCGTTCGCCCTCTTGAAACAGTCAGCGGTCTACGGCACCGCCGTCCGAGACCTCATCTCCACAGCGATCCAACACTTCGATCAGATGCCGAGCGACTAGGAGAGCGCACCATGCAGCCCATGACCCCGAACTGGCGAACCAGCTCCTACACAGAGACGCAGAACTGCGTCGAAGTGGCCGACAACGACCCTGAGCACGTGCTGGTTCGGGACACGAAGGCGCGTGGTTGGGGAATGCTGGCCGTCCAGCGAGATAGCTGGGCGGCATTCGTTGAGTACGCCACGAAGGCGTAGCGCCGGATCGGGTGGGGCCCGTCCACAGCTTCTCAGTGCAGAGCCCCCACCCAACTTCGCGGCGTTGTCTGTTCCGTTTCGGAACGGCCTCTATGTTCCGCTAGGGAACAGCTTTGTTGTTCCGAATCGGAACGGTCTTGATGGGATGACGGCGGCCAAGTCTGTCCGCTCTCACCGACAGTTGACTGCGTTCTAGTGATCAGGGCGGACTAGCCTTCGGTGAGACGGCCACCCGACGAGCGAGCGCCTCGCTCCCGGCCGCTAGCCCGCGACGCCTGGATTTCTTGAGACATATCGGTCCCGACTCGGTTCGGCGAGACGGGACAATCGGCTCATCACGGCTCAGAGGCGGGGCCCGTCGGCCTGCGCGCTATTCGACGTAATTGCGCGCACCTGTTGCTGGTTGGATCTCATAGGTACCGACCCGCGCGCTGCGGTTTACAGCCTGGGAATGACGCGCTGGAAAGTGTTCAGGGCCGGCCGTCCGAGCCGTGTCCCTCCCACGGCGAAGACGGCGTACCGTCGGGATCAAGTCCGTAGGGCCAGAGCGCCTCGCCCTGCCGCATTGCGCTCAATGAGGTCACAGCGGAGGCGTCGCCAGCGTCCGCTGCTTGAAGAGCGAGACGCTCGGCTCCGCGACAGTCCCCGGCGCGCTCCCACGCCTCAGCGAGCTTGACCAGAGCAACGGTGCTGCCCGCCCGGGCGGCTTGGCGTGCAAGGCGCTCAGCGCCTGCGTAGTCATGCGCTCTGGCTCGCGTCAGGGCTAGTTGGCGTAACGGGATGGGGTTGCCGCGTTCGGCGGCCTCCCCTGCGACCTGCTCTGCTCCTTCGCGATCACCAGCAGCCTCTCGGAGCTCCGCGAGGTTGCTGATGATCGCGTCCTCGCCGCCGGCATCCATGGCCTGGCGGATGAGACGCTCTGCTTCATGATGTGCGCCAGCAATGCCCCGTAGTCGCGCCAGCTCGCGGAGGGCATACGTACTGCCTGCATCGACGGCCTGACGCAGCAACTCCTCGGCCCTGGCACGGTCATCGCTTCCCTCCCGCGACCAAGCCAGCCGGATCAGGACATCGAAGTTGCCCGCATAAGCTGCCTGTCGGGCAAGGTGCTCGGCTCCCCGGTGGTCCCCTGCTCTTTCCCGCATCCACGCACGCTCGGCCAGGTCCACCCAAGTTTGGGCCTCTACGGCAGGGGCGAGGGCGTCGCCCGCTGCGTCACTGGGCTGTACCTCTGCTCGCACCTGGGCGAGGCGCCCCAGGGCTGAGGTGTCGCCGGCTTCGATGGCTGCGCGGGCGAGGCGCTCGGCCTCGTCGTGTTTTCCGGCGCGCTCTCGCAGCAGGGCAAGGGCGAGCATTACGGAAGTGGCTCGGGTAGGAGACTGGTAGGCGAAGCGCTCGCCCCCCTCCTGGTGCCACGGCCTCTCAAGCCCTAGCCGGGGGATTCGCCCCAGGGCTGAGGTGTCGCCGGCTTCGATGGCTGCGCGGGCGAGGCGCTCGGCCTCATCGTGTTTCCCGGCGTGCTCTCGCAGCAGAGCCAGCGAGTGCAGCGCGGAGATGTCTCCCGCCGCGGCGGCCTGGATGGCGAGCCACTCGGCCCCTTCACGGTCCCCATCCATCTCGCGTCGCTGCACGAGATTATCCAACTCAGAGGCAACGCCAGAGTCGAGAGGACCCCTCAAGAGGCGTTGCACTCCCCCACCGTCACCTTCTGCCTCCCGCTCCTGTAGGAGTCGGGACCACATACTCGTATCCCTTCTGGTAGCAAGGCGTCGCGCCAGCAACTCCGCTTCTACTCGATCGCCGGCGGTCTCGCGCTTGTGGGCAAGCTTGCGCAATGCGGAGTGACTACCGGATTCGGCAGCCTGCCGGAGAAGCTGCTCGGCCCTCTCATGGTCCCCAACCGCTTCGCACTGCTGGAGCTGCTTGTGCAGCGCTGCAAGGTCACCGGCTTCGCTGGCCTCGCGGAGCAAGCTTGCTGCTCCCTCGGGATCGCCGGCCGACTCTCTAAGCTCAGCCAGTTCGTACAGGAGCCTGCCCCGAGATCTGGGGATTAGGTGCAGCCTTTCACTGCGATCGTGATCGGACAGAATCAGAAAGCCCTCTGAGGCTTTGTAGCGGAGACGATGTGACCAATGGGCGCGGTGCCGCGCTTTGGCGGCGTTGGCCAGATTGATCAGCTCCTCCGACGCGAGGTGATCACAGGCGGATTGCCAGAACGAGGCCGGGGGACATAGCAGCCGTCGTGCGCGGCGTGCATGCTGCTCGAGGTAGTCGGTCAGCCGGTAAATCGGTGAAGCTCCAGTAGTTGTTGCTCCAGCTGGGTAGGTTGATCGATGTCGCACGCGGCGCAGCGGTGCGAGGTTGCCGTGGACCGGATCGCTGGTCTCGGTAAGAGCTTGCTCAAGCCAGTTCTCGGCCAGCGTGCTGTATTCGTCATCGGTGAGATAGTCCGCGGCGGCGCCTTCGAGGAAGGCCAGCGGCAAATGGAGGCCGACACCGAGACGGCGAGCATCCATTGCCGCATGCAGGATGGCTCGAGCAGGAGGGGAAGCTGTTTCGTACCGGTGCAGCAATTCCGGAGCCCCAGCCAGGTACTGCGTCAGTCGCCCATCGCGTGCGTGTTCCAGGGCATGAGCGAGCCGTCGGTCGCCTGCTGCGGCCAGCTTTCGAGTGGCGTCTGTTGCGTCCGCGTCGAAGGCATCTGGCAAGGTGATCCGCGCCCGGCTGAGCAACTCTCGTACCTGGGAGTACGGATCCATATGCCCAGGCTGCGGGCGAGCAGTATACGCAGTTGCGTACTCGGGCCAGAGGGTGCCCAGGACAAGGATCGGTCGGCGGCTTGTATCCGAGAGCAGGGTACGAAGCGCGGCGACGATTCGTTCGCCGACTCCTTGGCCCGCGTCCAGGTAGTGCTGTGCTTCATTGAGCCAGACCACGGTGCGCGGCGGCACACGGTTAAGGTCGCTGAGTGCTGCTTCGGCTCGGGTGGGATCGAAGGGATGCCACAACCTCCACCCCTGTGCAGCCAGGGGCTGCACGGCCTCCCAACAAGCACGTGTCTTGCCCGTTGATGAAGAGCCGACCAGCACTGCTATCCGGCTGAGACCGTTCGCAGCATCAGCAACGACGGAAGCGATTTGCTCATCATGTGGGCGGCGCACATAGCTGGGTAGCGAGGCTGCCCAGTCCGTTCCTCGGCCGCCGAATGAGTCGCTGCGTTGTGGGCCATGGGCGGTTACGACGGCAGCTGGGTGCACCTCAAGGTCGTGAGGATCCCACTCTGTGATGGGCCGTCCCAGGCCGTTGGATGGTGCTGGTGCTCGAGCGGTTGCCACCGTCAACAGATTCAACAACGGTTGGACATCGAGGCTGAGGGCACGCGCCAAGGCGGCGATGGTGTCCGGCGATGGCGGCGGTGCTGAGCTGCTCAGGGCTTGGCTGACAACGGTCCGGCTCAGACCGGCACGTTGCGCCAACTGGGTCTTGTTCAGCCCGCGGGTGACGCGACCGGTCTCCAACTGGGTCCGCAGTTGGGTCAGCGCAGCACCCATCTGTTGGGAACCGTTCCCGCCCATGCTGCCCCCGATGCTGTGCCGGTGTTCGTCCTCGTTCATTTTCGACCATCCGCACCATGACGAACATCCACCTTGCGAGCTTCGGTGCCACGACACATCATTCCGCGCCGAAGGGAAGACACACGATGTCCGACCGCGTTGCTTTGACCCTGCTTGCTTGTGCCCTGACGGTCGTTGTCGCTTTGCTAGCTGGCGTCGGAGCCGGCTACCTCGCCCGACGTGACAACGCCACCTACCCGGCCGCACTTGGCCGCGCAGCCCTCGCTTTTGTGGCATTTCTTACCCTTGCTGCCACTATTGCCAGCGCTCTGTCAGACGTGGCGGCCAGTTGACGTCGCTGAGTTCAGTGGGCTCGGCCTGCCTCGCTCATGTGATCTCAGCGGGACGAGCGGGACCTCGGCGAGGGGTATGTCCGCATGCCGCAGCAGCCCCAGGGACATGACGACGTCACAGTGTCCGGTTGCCCGGCCCTGGATACGAGCTCGGCGGCGAGGCTGTTGTCGGTGGCGGCCTCGACTTCCCGCGCAAGGCGAAGACGTCTTTCACCTATGCCCGCGGCAGCAACTCGGAGGCGGCCGAGGAGCTGTACAGCGACACCGAGGCGAAGCTCTCCAGGGGCGTGGGCCGGATCTTCGACGCGATGACCTCCTGCCCCACGTACCAGGTCCTCGTCGGCAGCACCCCCGTCACGGTGACGACTCGGACGATGGCCGCGGCCCCACTGGGCGACGAGCGGTGGAGCCAGCAGCTCACCTTCACCGTCGGCGGGCGCAGCAGTGTCGTCAAGCAGACGGCTGTCCGCACAGGGACGGTCGTTGTGGTGGTCTCCGGTAGCCCCGGCCTTGTCGACGTCCACTTGGCGAAGGCCGTCGACAAGGCTCGTCGCGTGGGCTGACCCCGCCGGTCCCAGGAGCTATCGCACGCCTTCGGCGCACGCGGCGACTGCCTTCTGAAGGCCGGTGAAGTCGGTCTTCAGCGGGTCGAGGCGCTCCAGGCTGGAAAGCCTGATGGTCTTCTGGGCCGGGCACCGCTCGTCCAGGAGACGGGTGGGCAGGACGTAGAAGGTCCACTGGTCCAGATCCAGGGGATCGAGGGTCTGCTTGTCCTGGTGGTGCAGCAGGCAGAAGACGTACACGTCCGAGCGGCGCAGTACGTCGGCCGAGGTGGTACCGGTCAGGGCGTCCCAGCCGGAGGCCGGCGCAATGGAGAACGAGATCTCCGACAGCTGGGGCTGCGCCCATGACTGCAGATAGGCCGCCGACTTCACCTCGACGCGCCACTTTTCGGGCGTACGGATGTCAACCGTGTCCCATTCGGTGCGGGTACCGGCGGAGGCTTCCAACGCCGTGGCCACGAGGTACTCGGCCAGAACACCCCGCATGGTGTTGTTGGCCAGGTCGGAGCATGCCCAGCTCCAGAACTCGCCGAGTCTGCTCACGATTTCGCCGTTGGCCCGTATCGGCTCGTTGCCGTTGCAGCGCGTGATGGCCAGCGGGCCAAGATCGGCGTTGCTCATGCTCTCCTCCTGACGACGGCTTGCAGGGTGTGGTGCTCAGCCTGACATCAGCCACTGACAACGGAGTTGGGCTCTTGCCGGAGCCTGGGCCGCGTCGCCGGAAGCCGTTGCGCGAAGACAACCGGCGGGTCCGACCATGACCCGTTCAGGCCCGTCAGTCGTTCGCCGGCCTGGAACCGGTTCCTTCGATGTCGTGTCAGGGGGCTCCGGCACAAGCGCCGAAGCCCCTCTTTTTGCTTGACCGGGTGGTCACCGTGACCAGTGCGGACGGGACGTTGGCGGAGTGACCGCAGGAGGGGTCTGCTCAGCGACCTGTGGGATGGACCCGGCGCGGGCAGTAGTGCTGCGAACTTGTGCGGCACGGGCGCGGGCACGCGGGCTGGGTGCGTGGCGTTCGCCGAGGCGCTGGATGCGCCAGGTGAGGACTTCCGCCGGTGAGCGGGCATCGTCCAGCGGGCGTTGCCCGGCTGCTCGTTCGAGCAGGGCGGCGGGGTCGTGGCCCGCGCGTTCGGCGTCCGCGAGCACGGCCGCCAGTGCGTCCCAGGCGGCTTCGTCGAGGACCTGTTCGGCGTAGGCGGGGACAGCGTTGCGCAGGTGCTCGGCGTATCGGCGTGTGACGTCGGCCGGCGGCTTGCGTTCGGCGAGCCGCGACAGTGGGACCGGTGCGGCCTGCCCGTACACGGCCTGGAGGTGGAGCAGGGTCTGCCAGGCTGCGGCCACCTGCTGGTCGTGCTGCTCCAGGGCGCTCCTGCGCCGCACGGCGATGACAGCGAGGATGGCGGCGTCCACGAGCATGGCCACGAGGCCGTCGTCGGCGGGGTGGGAGCCCATGGTTCTCAGGGCGCCGCGCATTGCGCGGGCATACTGATGGTCCACGCGGGCACGGGTGTTGACCGCGTACTCGAACGCGAAGGCCGCCTGGCGCAACTCGGCGCGGAGGTGGGCGGGGGCGAGGGCGGGCAGGGCGTAGAGGATCTCCCCGAACGCCACCAGGTGTGCCGAGGCTGTCGCCGGGTTGTCCTGGGCGAGGTGGTGGGGGATGCGCTCGTTGGTGGCGGTGGCCTGGTGCCACGGGTTCGGCTGAGGCCGGCCTGCTGGTTGCGGGGTGACGGGTTCGGGGGCGGCGAGGCGTTCTTGGATCTTGGGCAGGGACAGGTCGGTGGCGAGACTGGAGCCGGAGTACCAGATGGGCTCGAAGTCGGTGTTGGTGTCGTCGGGCAGAGCGACCTTGTAGCCCTTGAGGTCGCCGGAGGGCAGGGTGCGGGTTTCGACCTGCAGGCCCGCATCGGCGAGCAGGTTCAGGAACTCCTCCACGCTGTGAGCGTGGGAGAGCGCGGTGCGCACCATGCGGCGCAGTTGCTCGCGCGCGGCCCGGTCGCGTCCGTTGCGGGCGGCCTTCTCCGTCTCCGCCCGGGTGGGGCGCTTGGCAGCGGGCCAGGTGTCACGGTCGCGGTTGACTTGATGGAGGCCGAAGTCGGTCTCGATCTGGGTGAGTTCTGTCATGGCGCGGTGGTAGTCGTTCCAGTTGCGCGGCGGGCGCAGGTCGCCGCGCATCTTGGTGGCGACGATGTGGATGTGGTCGTCCGCGTGGCGCACGGCGATCCAGCGGCAGCCGTCCGGATCACCGTCCGGGGCGATGCCAGTGGCGTGGAGGACGCGGCGGGCGATGGTGGCCCACTCGGCGTCGGTCAGGTTGCGGTCCTTGGGTGCGGCGCGCAGCGAGCAGTGCCACACATGGCCTTCCGGAGCTTGGTCGCCCGCCTGTTTGACCCGGAGGTCGAGCGCCTTGACGAGCTGGTCCATCCGCTCCCTGTGACCGGGGCTGCCTTCGGGGCCGGGGTCGGGAGCAAAGCCGTCCCAGGAGGCGACGATGTGCTGGTCGGTGTGAACGGTCGCCGTGCCCGGCCCGAAGAGGTAGGTCAGCACGCCTCGGGTCTTGCTGCCCGGTTTGACGATGTTCGCGATCACGCCCGGCCCGCCTTCTGCCGCGCCGCCCGGAAAGCGGCCTCGTCCACGGCCTTCACCGCGTCCCGGGTTGTGGCCAGGAGGCGTTCGGCCCGCTCCAGAATGGCGGCGTCCACAGGGTGTGGATCGCCACCGGAGTTGAGGCGGCGGGCGATCTGGTTGACGTTGGTGCCGATCCGGGCGATCTGGGTGCGCAGGGCGGCGAACTCATCGATCACGTCGTCGTAGACCGTGCGCTGGTCAGGCAGGTGTGCTTCGCCGTTGACGAAGGCCATGACGACCGCGCCGACCAGGTGCGCGCCGGTGATGTCCAACGCCTTGGCCTTCGCGAGGATCCTCGCTTTCTCGTCGACGCTGTAGCGGGCATCGACACGTTCCTTACGCTGGCCGTCGCTGCTGGCTTCGCGGCGACGGGCGACACGGTAGAGCGCGGCTTCATCAGCAGCGCGCACGACAGCGGGCTGCTGCTCGGCGACGACGACTTCGCCCACCCCCTCCTGCTCTGGCACGCCCTCGTGCCGGAGTTCCCCCTCCGCTATCCCCGGGGCGGAGGCGTTCGCGATGGACCGGCCCGTGGACGGTCCATCGCCATTGCTTGCTCCGCTGTTCAGGCCGGTGGTCATCTCCTGCTGGCGGGTAGGGATTTCGCGGTGCGGGTCGTGCATGGGGTGGTTCTCCGTGGGGTGCTGGTGCCGGGGGCTTCGCTGTGCGCGGTTCCCGTGTCCCGGCGCTTGTCGGCGCGGGGGCATGGCGAGCCGGCAGGGTGGGGCGATCGGTGTGTTTTGCGGGGGTCAGGCGGTGCCGACGGGGGTTGTGTCGAGTTCCGTCTGCCGTTGGGAGGCGGTTTCGTCGAGTCCGTCGAGAGGCTCGGCCTCCATGCCGTCGTGTGCGACGGGCTCGGCTGCTTGGCTGGTGCGCTCGGCCTGCAGCTGGTCGCGCAGGGCGCGGGCGCGGCTCTGGCCGATGCGAAGTTCGCTGCGCAGACGTTCGGCGGTCAGCAGGTCGTCGCTCCAGCCGACGGTCAGGAGTCGGGCCTCGTCGAGAACTTCGGCGTCGGTGCGGGTGCGCGTGCGGTCGGCGGTCGACTTGGCGGTGGAGCGTACCCGACCGGTCGCCCGACGCCGGGCGGCTCCGGTCGACTCCGCTGCGGCGGCTGACCGGGGCGGTCGGGTAGCGAAGGTCGACTCGTCGGCCTCGGTCGGCCTCGGCACGGGTGCCTCGGCGACCTTTACGGGGGTCGACTCGGTCGGCTGCTCGGGGACGATTCGGCCTGGTCAGACCTCGACCGTGAGGCTTGCTCGTCAGCTTGCTGACCAACCGACTGGGCAGAGGCCGCTTCGGCGGAGTCAGCCAGCTCGGGGTTGTGGTGCAGCACCTTCGCCACGAGGTCCGACCCGAAGTAGATCGACCCGACCGGGAGCGAGGTCGCCAGCAATACGAGGGCCCAGTTAGCAGGGTCCCTGTCGGTCAGTCGGCCCCACTGGATCGACGTTGTGTGCAGGGCCGGAGTGAGGCCGTGCACGTAGTTCAGCAGGAGGCTGGCGATCGTGTAGGTCGCCAGCACCCGCAGGGCGAACTTCCGGTCGTCGCCGGTCAGCACGAGTGTGGCGACCAGCGCGAGGGCCATCAGTCCGTCGACAACGATTGGGTAGAGGAAGGCGGCGGTGGAGTCGGCGCCGATGGCGCGAGCCACGTCGGACAGGGCGTTCCACGAGACCCGGAAGGCCATGAGTACGACGGTCACAAGGCCGCCGACGAGGGTGCGGCGTCCCGTGCGGTTCACGCGCCGCCCCTCAGCGGGTGCGGGTGCTCGACGACTGGGGCGAGCGCGGAGCAGGGCGATGGCAGAGCGGAGAATGCGGCTGCCGGGGTCGGCGGCCGGGGCTATCGGGGCGGGGGAGGGCAAGTCAGATATCTCCGGGGGGCATGGAGTACGGACCGAGAGGGGTCTGCAAGGAAGCCGTCCGGGCATAGGCGTTAGCGCTGGCGGCGCGAGCGGCGGAGGGCTGCTGGTCAGGCGTCGGCGCCGACACGAAGACCGCGGGTCACGCGGCGTCCTGCCGGGCTAGCTCCGCCACAGCCAGGTCCACGCGGGTGGGGTGCGGGGTCGTGCGGGGTGCGTTGCCCCGGGCACGGCCGTCGAGCCCCAGGCGCCGGCTGCGGCAGGGTTCGCCCTGCCCGACGTGGCACCACCGGCACGGGACGCTGAGAGCGTCGGGCTGTCCGGCGGCGACGGCGGCCTCGCGGGCGGCGCGAGTCGGCCGGTAGCGGGCGAGTTCGGCTCGGACGCTCGGCGGGATGCACGATCCGATGGTGGCGAGGCGGGCCTCGATGTCGGGGTCCGGGCTGCCGCTGGTGATCTGCCGATGAGTCGAAGGCTCAGCGGTGCCGGTGGCGACCGCCTGTCGGCTGGCGGCCAGTTCGTTCCGCCAGGCCGCCCAGTCGTCCGGGTCGGCGGCCGGTGTGGGGTCGGTGTGGCGGTTGAGGCGGTCGCGCCGGTAGGCGTGCCACTTGCGGGCGACGTCCACGGGCAGGATCGCGTACGGGGAAGCGAGGACGTGGGCCCGTATCGCCTGGCGGACGTCCCAGCCATGCGCGGTGGCGAAGGGCACGTCGCGGAGCAGCTCGTGCCACTGGGCGATCTGGTCACGAGCCTCGCCCGTACCGGGGCGGATGGTGCGGGGGTCGAGGCGGCCGATGTAGGCCAGGACGGCGGCGACTTCGTTTCGTTCCAGGGTGGTGGCTCCTTACGTTCCGGTCGGTTCGTCGAGGGCGGCGAGCAGGGCGGCCATGTGCGCCTCGGCTCGGGTCATGCCGGCTTGCGGCGCGGGGATGCGGGTGCCGCCGGGCAGGGCGTAGAGGTTCGGGCGGCCAGGAGTGGGGGTGTGTTCCCGGGTGATCCACGCGCGCCAGTCGGTCGCCCATGCGGCGGCGGTGCGGGGCGCCCAGGTGGCTCGGTAGGCGCGCCACTTCTCGTCAGCGGCGTGCAGGGCTTGCTCGCCGAGTCGGTCGAGGTGGCCGTGATGCCGCAGCCAGACACGGGCGCTGTCGTCGATCTGCCACTCGGTGGCGGAGATGAGCGGGGCAGAGCTGCTGCTCTTACCGTTCACCTTCGGTTCTCTTCTGTTCTGGGGGTCGGAATCTGCACCCCCGCCGGGTCGGAATTCGATCCCCCTGGGGGCCGGATTCCGTTCCCCGGGGTCGGATTCCGATCCCCCTTCGATGTGCTCGGTAGGGTCAGGTTCCGACCCCCCGACGGTCGGAACCTGACCCCCTTGGGGAGCCGGATTCCGGTCCCCTTCCCGAGGCTGGTCGGCGAGGAACCGGGCGGCGACCGGGAGGCAGTAGTACGTCTCTCCCCGTGGCCCCTTGCGGTCGGCGAGTTGCACGAGCTCGCCGCTGTCGATCAGCTTGGCCAGCGCGTCGCGCACGGCGGTGCGGGAGGCGTTGCCGCGTTTCATGAGGGTGGGCACGGACGCGTACGCGACGCAGTGCCGGTCGCGGCACCGGTCGGCGATCAGGGCGAGGACCATGCGGGCGGTGCCCCTGCTGCGGCTGTGGTCCCACACCCATTCGCGGGCGTCGTAGCTCATCGGGTGGCGGCTCCTAGGTGAGGACGGGGAGGTGCGCCCGGCCCTCGTCGGGCGGTGCACGGGGGAAGGGTGGCCCACAGCCCCGGTCTGAAGGCACGGGGGAGGGCTGGTGGCGTCGTATAGCCAAGACAGCCACATCAATGCCGCACAAGTCCAGCATTCCGCCGGGAAATCAGACAGCTGACGGCGAACGTGTGCTGCGAGGCATCACCAAAACCATAAACCCGGATCGCCGGTTGCCGAAATAATGGACCGTCAGCTAAAGCCAGAAGGATCACATCGGGAACTCGTTGACCCCCCGTTGCGGCGCAAGCTACAACACAACACCCCACGTCAGAGCCCATCATCTGGCTGGCGAAGAGAGACCCGCCGGACACCTGGAACCTCAGCCGAGAGGTAACTCCCGACCGTCCGCGGGGCGCAACATAGCCGACGATCCCCGGTTAACCAAACCGGCGAATGCAAGCTACAAATGGAGCCATGGCAGCACGATCCCTGGAAATCGGGCCGACCGGAATACGGACCGCCCGCACCATCGAAATTCTCCGCACCGAACGCGGCCTCGCCCAGCGCGAGCTCGCTGCCCGGGTCACCGCCCTTGGCCGTCCGATGACCAACACGATGCTGTCCCGCGTCGAACGCGCCCAACGCCGCTGCGACGTCGACGACCTCGTCGCCCTCGCCCAGGCCCTCCGGGTCTCGCCCTTGTCCCTCCTCCAAAGGACCCGCGCCGCGTAGCCCAGGCGACGCCTGCCGAACGGCCTGCCTCACCGAACCACTCCCGATTGAAGGACCCAACGCTCTTGCGCCGACCCGCAATACCCTCTGCCCTTCCCCGCTCCCAGCGCACCGCCTGCACCGCGCAGGAGGTGACCGCGAATGGCTGACCGCCTCCTGACCGTGGTCGAGGCCGGCGAAATGCTCGGCACGGGCGAGCGCTTCGTCCGCCGCCTGATCACCGAGCGCCGCATCCGCTACGTCAAGCTCGGCCGCCCCGTGCGTATCCCCGAGAGCGCCGTCGCCGAGTACGTCGAGGCGCGCACCGTGGAGCCGGTCAGCCGCATCCGCGCCCGCTACGGGAAGGCGGCCTGATGGCCGGGTGCAAGCCGCAGCGGCGGCGCGAGTTCGGCACGACCCGCAAGCTCCCCTCCGGTCGATGGCAGGCCCGCTATATCGGACCGGACGGACAGCGGTACACCGCGCCGGAGACGTTCGACACCAAGAGCGACGCGCAGAAGTGGCTCAACCTCACCCGCGCCGACATCGAACGCAACCACTGGCGCGACCCGGACGCCGGCGCGGTGAACTTCGAGAAGTACGCCCTGCGTTGGATGGAGGAGCGTGGCCTGGCCCCGACCACGGTCGACCGCTACGACGGCCTGCTGCGCCTGCACATCCTGCCCACCTTCGGCCGCAAGGACCTGGACGAGATCACCCCGCCCTCCGTCCGCACATGGCGGGCCGAGCGCCTCAGGGCGACCGGTGCCACCACGTTCGCCAAGTCGTACCGGCTGCTGAAGGCCATCCTGCAGACGGCGGTCGACGACGACCTGCTGCCCAACAACCCGTGCCGCATCAAGGGCGCCGGCAAGGAAGAGGCCGACGAGCGACCCACCGCCACCGTCGAGCAGGTCTTCGACCTCGCCGACGCCATGGGTCCGCGCTGGCGTCTGATGGTCCTGCTCGGCGCCTTCGCCTCCCTCCGCCCCGAGGAGCTGGCCGAACTGCGCCGTCGCAGTGTCGATCTCGACGAATGCTCCCTGCGCGTCACACAGGCTTCCCCGGAGCTGACCAACGGCAGGCGCGTCACCGGCGACCCCAAGACTCGGGCGGGCAAGCGCACCGTCTACCTGCCGGACTTCCTGAAGCCCGAGCTGCGTCGCCACCTGCAGTGGTTCGCCGAGAAGGAGTCGGACGGCCTCCTCTTCGTGGGCGAGAAGGGAGCGCCCTTTCGCCGCTCGACCTTCGGACGGAAGTGGCGCAAGGCGAGGACCAAGGTCGGGATGCCGGACAACTTCCGCTTCTACGACCTCCGCCACACCGGCAACACCCTCGCCGCCGACACCGGCGCCAAGCTGAAGGACCTCATGGTCCGCGTCGGCCAGTCCTCGGAGCGGGCCCAGCTGATTTACCAGCATTCGACGGCGAAGCATCAGCGCAGGCTCGCTCAGGGCATTGACGCCGAGGTGCGGCAGCAACTGCGCGAGTCAGCTACGGAGGCGAGGCCGGCCGCAGAAGCGTGATGACGCGCGGGGCCACCTACAGAACCCGGTCGGACAGGTTTCCGCCCGGGTTCCCTGCACCAGTAGCCGTGTTGAGACGGACACTGCAGCACCGTGCGCCCCTCGTGCCCCCTTGAGGCACGGCCTCCGTTGAGATCAGCTTTCCCTGTATGTACTGACAGGGGAGTTGAGGCTGGTCTCGGCCGGCCCTTCTGGAGGGGGAAGTTAGTGGCGATCAAGTTGCTGTCGGTTTCGCCTGCGCAGGCCGAGCTGATCGACAAGGCCATTGCGCTGGGCGATGGCTACACCAAGACGCTGGGACTCCTGACACCTCCTGCGTACCGCCAGGCGGCGGAGGCGGGCGGACTTCTGGTCGCCGTCGAAGCGGACGAGGTAATCGGCTACGCCCTCTTCGGACTCCCGAAGAGGAGTGCGCACATACGCCTCGCCCACCTCTGCGTGGCGGAGGAGCAGCGCGGCAGGGGCATCGCACGACTGCTGGTGGAGGCGATCAAGGAGAGGTATCCGCAACGGCTCGGCATCAAGGCCAAGTGCCGACGGGACTACAACCTCAGCGACATGTGGAGGAGTCTGGGGTTCGTCCCGCACGGCGAGGTACGAGGACGCGGCCGGGACGGAGAGATCCTGGACGGATGGTGGCTGGACCTTGGGCACCCGGACCTTTTCACGGAGGTGGAGAGCGACGCCCTGCTGGTGGTGACGGTCGACCACGGAGTCTTCGCCGATCTGCGCGGACTCGCCGACAAAACCGACGCCGAGGAATCCCGCGCGTTGGAAGCGGGCTGGATGACTGACCTGGTCGAGCTCGCCTACACGCCCCAACTGGTCCATCAGATCCGCGACATCGCCGACACCGCCGAGCGCCAGCATCAGAGGGCGGCGCTGCACGGCCTTCGCCAGCTCACTCCCGATGCCGCAGTCGTGGCCGAACGAGCGGCTGAGCTGCTCAGTGCGGCCACGAAGTCGCTCCCAGAGGTGCCCGTCAACGAGGCACTCCGTCGGTGCGTGCGGTACGTCGCCGAGACCTCGTGCGCCGGCCTCCAAGTGCTGGCCACCAGGAACCCGCTCCTGACCCGCCTGGCCGACGTGGCCTGGGACGTCGCCAGGGTCCGTGTCGTATCACCCTCCACCGTGACGCTGCACGTGGACGAGCTGCGGCAGGCACAGGTCTACCGCCCGGCCGATCTGATGGGTACGGAGTTCCGGTCCACCGAGGTGTCCCCGGGCGCAGAGGATCAACTGGTCGCGTTCTTCAACCAGTCAGGTGGAGACGACGGTTCGGCCTTCGCCGAACGCCTGCGATCCCTGAACGCGGACACGGTCGTATGGCGTCGCGAGCTGCTGCGGGACGGCGAGGGCCACCCCGTCGCCCTCTACGCATGGGCGCTGGACGGGCGGACTCTGGTGATCCCCGTGCTCCGCACTGCGGACCACCCTTTGGAAGAGACCCTGGCCAGGCAACTCCTCTTCCTGCTCAAGCGCCTTGGGCGCGACTGTGGCGCGGAAATCATACGGATCGCCGATCCGCATCCCTCCGCGGTCGCCAAGGCTGCCGCTGCGGACGACGGCTTCTTCGAGCACGACGGCAGGCTCGTGGCCCTCCTGGTGAACGTGTGCGGTACCGCATCCGAAGTTGAGGCGGTCGCCGGCGGACTCGCTCGCGAGCTGACTATGGAAGCGGCCGCTCTGCACGCCGGGATGCCGGCCGAGGTGGCCGCCGTGGTGGAACGAGCCTGGTGGCCGGCGAAAGTCATCGACTCCGGGCTGCCGTCCTTCCTCGTGCCGATCAAACCGCGTTGGTCCACCGAGCTGTTCAACGTGCCCGCCATGCTCCTGCCGCGCAGCCACGTCCTGGGGATCAGCAGGGAGCACGTCTACTACCGTTCCTCGGGTCGCCGAGGCGAGAGTGTCCCCGCCCGCCTCCTCTGGTACGTCAGTGAGGGCGCTGCCGGCGTGGACGGCCAGATGGTGGTGGGGAGTTCGCGCCTCGACGAGGTGCTGATCGACACACCCGACACCCTCTTCTCGAAATTCGAACACCTGGGCGTATATGGTCGGGCTGAGGTACAAGGAGCCGCCGACGCCACCGGTCGCGCCATGGCGCTGAGGTTCTCGGACACTGAGATCTTCCCCAAGCCGATGACGCTGCGGCGATTGACCTCGCTGGCCAAGGAGCTGGGACTACCGTTGTCGCTGATCTCGCTGTCGAAGATCAGTAACGAGCTGTTCCAGGCGGTCTACAAAGAGGGGCACCGAACGACGTGAACGATCCGGAACGCGCGATGCTGCTGTCCGTCCACCCGCGCTTCGCCACCGCGATCCTGGCCGGCAGTAAGACGGTGGAGGTCCGCCGCCAACGCGTCGCCGCGCCTCCCGGAACCCTGGTGCTGCTCTATGCGACCGCGCCCACCATGGCCCTGGTGGGCATGGCGCGCATCGCCTCAGTCCACGTGGCTTCCCCCAGGGAGGTCTGGTCGGCGCATCGCGCCCAGACGGGGATCACTCGACGCGAGTACGACGCCTATATGAGCGGCGCTGCCCAGGCCAGCGGTCTCACGCTGGAAGATCCCGTGTCTTTTGACGAACCCGTGCCGCTCAGCGCGCTGCGTGCCACGGGTGCCTTCCATCCTCCGCAGAGCTACCGCTATCTGAAGAGCGACGATCTCCGGCGGGTGGTCGAAGCTGGCCCTGTTGTGGCCACTGCCCTTCGCGAGGCGTTGGGTGGCCTGGTGCCCGCGTAGCGAGAGCAAGTGAACGATACGGCGCGGTCATCGGCGCCGATCGGTTGACTTACCTGGGTCAGGCGAAGAGCAACGTCGCCCACTGGCTCCCAGGAACGACGCCGCCGTGATGGGAGCACGCTCCTTGCGGTCCGATGGACGTAGAGGGCCATCCGTCCAGGCAGTGCGGGGGCGCGGGCATCACCACGCGGCTGACTTCTGAAGGCGCCTGCCGTATACGGGAGGCTTGGCCTATGTAGAGATCGCTGAAGCACTCCCGGTGATCGAGCACGACTTGCGCGGCCTGCCCGGCGAGGTCGCGCTTCTCGCTGTACGCCGCCGCGATGTCCGACTCTGTAGCCGACGTGGCGTCGATGTCGCCGAGGCCGTCAGGGAAATCGGGGCCGAGTTGCAGGTGGACAACGCTCGGGTCGATGGCCGGCACAAGAGGAACCCGTACCGCCTGCGCTTTGTCGCTCAACCTGCGTGCCTTGCTTCGAAGCGGGTTGCATGCGGCCTCGTGCTGCTCGTCCGTCCAGGAGCCCCAGGCGCAGGAGCCCAGGCCGACCAACAGGGCGAGGGTGACGACGCCGAGGCCGACGTGCATCCTCCGCCGTTCTCGTTCGGCTCGCAGTCTTGCCCTGTCGGCTCGGGCTTCTGCTTCCGCCTTTGCCGCTTCGCGTTCGGCCCGTGTCGCGTGATGGCGGCAGCCCCGGCCGATCTCTTGGGGGAGCTTGCACGGCGTCCCCTTCTGCGTGGGGCGCCTGCACCGCGGCGCTGGTCGGCTTCTTCGAGAGCGGCTGTACCTGGGGGACATGTCGCGCATTGTTGACCACCGGCCCGCATAGCCGGGGCCGAATGGTCGAAGCAGGGCTTGCGCAGTCGAGGCCCGGAGCCATCCTGCAAGTCGCCCTTTGCGACAGTGACTTGTTCACCATTTGCTCGACCTGTGACCGGGATCACTCAGAATGCGTCTCGCTATTCGAGACGCGCCAGCGCTGCTGCGGCCGAGCTGGTGCTCCAGGACCCTCTGAGTGGCCGTTTGACCTGCACTTAGGGCACGTGGAGGGCACGCCACCCCCAAATTGGTCTAGACAACAAACAAACCCCAGGCCGCTGACCTGGGGTTTCATCATGGAGCGGGTGACGAGAATCGAACTCGCGCTCTCAGCTTGGGAAGCTGATGTTCTACCATTAAACTACACCCGCGTAAGACGCCCGCTTCCGTGATCATCCGGAGCCGGTGTCCGATCGCCTGGTCACTGTACCTCATCACCGGCCCCTGGCGCTGACGCCCTGGGGCCTGAGGGCGTTTCAGGGGGTGGATGTGACTGCGGTGCACCGGAGTTGGGGCGTACGGTGGAGGGGTGGGAGAGGGTCCGGGTGGGGTCGGAGTGCCGCCTGGAGGGCCGTCCCTTTGATCCCGTAATGTGGCCTCTCGTCGTGAGGCAGGCAGTAGCCAGACGCGGCTCTTGGGGAAGGGACTCTAGGACTTGATGGAGCGCACCGTCGTCCGTTGTGCCGATGGGCACGTGTTCAGCACCGCTTCGTTCCCGATGCAGCAGGCCGAGCGCCTCGGCCCCGGCCGGCTCGTCCGGTGTCCTCGGTGTGCCCGGCTCCGCAGCGTGGTGCCGGTGCAGTTGGAGAAGCAGCAGTAGCGGTAGCTGCAGTAGCAGTAGCAGTAGTAGCGGTAGGTACCGCTGGTACCGCAGTAACCGCAGTAACAGCAAGTGCAGCGCCAGGCGCGCGGACGTCACGATTGTGGTCGTTCCGCGCGCCTTGCGTATCCTCGGGGCGTGCTTCTCTCAGACAAGGACATCCGGGCCGAGATCGACGCCGGGCGGGTACGGATCGATCCCTTTGACGAATCCATGGTGCAGCCGTCGAGCGTCGACGTGCGGCTGGACCGGTACTTCCGGGTGTTCGAGAACCACCGGTACCCGCACATCGACCCCTCCATCGAGCAGGCGGACCTGACCCGGCTCGTGGAGCCCGAGGGCGACGAGCCGTTCATCCTGCACCCCGGGGAGTTCGTGCTGGCCTCGACGTACGAGGTCATCTCGCTGCCCGACGACCTCGCCTCCCGGCTGGAGGGGAAGTCCTCCCTAGGGCGGCTCGGGCTCGTCACCCACTCCACCGCCGGGTTCATCGACCCGGGGTTCAGCGGGCACGTCACCCTTGAGCTGTCCAACCTCGCCACCCTCCCCATCAAGCTCTGGCCCGGCATGAAGATCGGCCAGCTGTGCCTGTTCCGGCTCAGCTCGCCCGCCGAGTTCCCGTACGGGAGCGAGCGGTACGGATCCCGGTACCAGGGGCAGCGTGGGCCCACCGCCTCCCGGTCCTTCCAGAACTTCCATCGGACTCAGGTGTGAGCAGCGGTATGAGTGACAAGCAGCTGCGGGAGAACCTCACCTACGAGCTGTTCGGCACCGCCGTCCGAGAGCTCGCGCAGAGCATCGCGGACGACGGGTACGAGCCGGACATCGTCCTCAGCATCGCCCGTGGTGGCGTCTTCGTCGCCGGCGGGCTCGCCTACGCCCTCGACTGCAAGAACCTCCACCTGGTGAACGTGGAGTTCTACACGGGCGTGGGGGAGACCCTGGAAATGCCCGTCATGCTCGCTCCCGTCCCGAACGCGATCGACTTCACCGACAAGAAGGTGCTGATCGCCGACGACGTCGCCGACACCGGCAAGACGCTGAAGCTCGTGCACGACTTCTGCCTCGACCATGTCGCCGAGGTGCGCTCCGCCGTGATCTATGAGAAGTCCCACTCCCTCGTGAAGTGCGAGTACGTGTGGAAGCGCACCGATGAGTGGATCAACTTCCCGTGGAGTGTGTTGCCTCCGGTGCACAGGGCGGGCGAGGCGCCCAAGGAGAACCTGGAAGCGCTCTGACCTGCATGGCGGCCTTGCGGCTGCTGCGGTACCGGAAAGGCAAGAGGCCCTCGGCTGATCGCCGGGGGCTTTTCTGTGCGTGCTCTACGGAGCTCGGCGGCTAGTCCGCTTGTTCAAGGGTCAGTTCACTGCGGATGGGCTCGGCGCGCCACATCGCTGCCAGTGGGGGACAGGACTCGATGAACCTGCGCACCTCCGCGAGCGCGGCAGCCCTGGGGGCGCCGATCTCGTCGAAGTCGTACCCGGTGTCCTGATGCCCGAGGCCGTCGAGACCGGCCCACGCGGGGTCCTCGGCGAAGACGAGCTGCAGGTCCACCTGCCAGTACTCGGGCTGCCACTCGGGATCGTCACGCCCGCCGGCCCCGGTGACCGCGAGCTGCCGCCCGAAGGACAGCGACGGCTGGTCGTCGTTCCAGTGCCATCGGCCCCATTGGGCGATGAAGCCGTCGCCGTCGTCCTCGGGCCGCTCGATCCCGTCGACCTCGATCTGGCAGAACTCGCCGAAGGCATCCCAGGCGGCATCGACGTCGCGTACGGCATCGGGTTCGAACCCGCGCTGTCTCAAGAGCTGCGCGAAGACCTCGGCGCTGGATCTCCATGAAATGGGCATGCGGGATGCTACTGCGGTGCTGCCCGTCGCTCAGGGTTCGGCCCTGGTCGGCCCGGAGCTACGGCACAGGGTCGCCGACGTGGGTCGTCCCCGGACTAGAGCCGCTTCAGATTCCGGTCCAGGATCTCCCGGAGCCGGTCGACGTCCGCCGGGTCCTGTGCGCCCCGCTTGGGCACTATCGCGACGCCGGTCGCGCGGTCGCCGCTGAGGAGTACGAAGAGGCCGGGTGTCTCCAGATACGCACGGGACACCGTCCAGTCCATGCTGAAGGACGCCCGCTCGCCGGTGCTGACGGCGCCGCGGTCGTCGGCCACCGTTCGGCACTGTCCGTATGGCTCCACCATGCTGAACATCCGGCGGGCCATGGTGCGCAGCCCTCGTAGGGTGGCCCAGAACGCGAGGGGCACGGTGAGCACCAGCGAGATGCTCCACACGAGCAGCCCGGCATCCTCGAGAACCGCGAAGACGGTCACGGCGATCGCCGCAGTGAGCGGCGCCATGAGTGCCTGGGCCCGCCCGGACGGTGACCGGCGAGCTCGGGCACGGAGCGCCTCTTCGTAGTCCGCGGCCGTCGGCCGGTAGACGAACTCCACGGCCGTGCCGAGGTTCGTGTTGTGATGTGAGGATTCCCCGCCCCTGGTGTCCATGGGCAGGGATCGTAGCGAGAAGGCGTCAGGCGGATCCGGCCGGCCGGGCCAAGATCCACCGATGCCCTGTCGAAGCCACCGCTAGGCGGCCTTGCGCCGCGCCGCACGCGGGCCCGGGGCGGGCTCCTGTGCGTCCTCGGACCAGAGGATCTCGTCTTCTCCGAAGTCCGGGGCCTGGAAGGGCTGTGTCGTCGGAGGCGGTGATGCCGCCGTGGAACGGCGGGGTTGCCCTTCCAGGGCGGAGAACAGCGACGTGGGGTCGATGGGAGGTCTGCCTTTCGTTACAGGTCCCTGAGAGGGCCTGGCGTGCCGTGACGGGCACAGAGGGTCTGAGCGGTCCTAGAGCTTGGTCATTTTGGCGTACGGGCTCAGGATCCGCATTTGCGCCGAGCCGAAATCCACGAGCGCCGCGATTCCGTCCTCCACGCCGACCACCCGGCCGAGGCCGTACACGTCATGTGTGACCTGGTCGCCGGTGGCGAAGTGCTTGGGAGGCGGTGCGACCGGGGCCTTGAAGGGGCTGGTGGGCAAATGACGCTTCGGTGCCGCAGGCTTAGTCATGGCTCAGTATGAGCCCATGTGTGTCCCGCTCGCTGTGGCCATTGGCACAGATCCTCACGGCGGCAACCGGGTCACGCCACTGACCTGGGGTTTCGAGACAAGGCGAGGCGAAACTCGACCGTACGAAAGGGCCCCCGGCGTTCTCGCCGGGGGCCCTTTCGTAGGTCGTGGGCTCTAGAAGGTGCCCAGCTTCACGATCGACAGCAGCGCGACCAGCTGGATCGCGCTCGCGCCCAGTGCCTTCGGCCACGGCAGGTCGTGGGACTTGGACACCATCAGGGTGAGGAGGGCGCCCGCCGCCACCCAGGTCGCCCAGCCGAGGGCCTGGACGAACGTCGCGTCGCCGCCGGCGAACATCGCGAAGATCAGGCGGGGCGCGTCCGTGAGGGACATGATCAGCATGGAGAGGCCGACCGTGGGCTGCCAGGCGCCGTCGCCGCCGAGCTGGCGGGCGAGGGTGTGGGTGACCACGCCCAGGACGAACGCGGACACCACCATCGCCACCGCCGTCGTCGCGACGATCGGGACCGCGTTGGAGAGGGTCGCGTTTATCGCGTCCTCTCGTGCGGTGTCGAAGCCGAAGACGGCCAGGAGGCCGTAGAGGAACGTCACGACGAGGGCGGGGCCCCACATCGTGTAGTCCCGCATCTGGAGGAAGGTCTGGGTGGGGGAGAGGACGATGCCGCGCAGCAGCTGCTTCCAGTGCAGGCGGGGGCCGATCGGGCCGGCCGGGGCCGCGCCCGCCTGGTAGGTCCCGCCCTGGTTGTAGGGGTCGTCGCCGACCGAGAACGCCTGGGTGTGGCCCGGGTTGTTCGCCGCGTACGGGTCCGGGGCGCCGCCGCCCGGGCCCTGCGGGTAGTCACCGTCGCCGAAGTACTCCGGCTCGCCATGACCACCGTGACCGCCATGACCACCGTGGCCGCCGCGGCCGCTCGCGCCGTAACCGCCGTAGCCACCACCGCCGTTCGCCTGAGGCCAGCCGCCACCGCCGCTGCCCGAGCCGCCGTACGGCTGCTGCGGCGGCGGGGGATAGCCGTACGACGGTCCCTGGGGCGCCTGCTGCCCGTACGGAGGTTGTTGGGGGCGCGTCTGCGGGGTGCCGTTGTTCCGGCTGCCCCGTCCGATCCTGAATCCAGCCACGTCTTCGAACGTACCTGGTCCAGGAGAGTCGCGTGCCGGGCCCTGCGGATCGGGCCCGGCTTTGCGGCCGAGCTGTGACATCCCCTAAGGGGTGCAGCGGTGCTGTTCTCCGTGGTCGGTCGGGGTTCGGCCGTACGGGAGGCCGTACGGCAGCCCCACAGCACCGGGCAGCGCGTCAGCCCGCCAGCACGTCGCCGAAGTAGGCGAGGCCCGACGGGCCGCCCAGCGTAGTGCTCCCGAAGGACTTCGAGCCGGTGGCCGTGATGCCGGTGGAGCTGCCGCGCAGGACCCAGACGGCGCCCGCACCGTCGTTCTCGGCGCGGGCGCCGGCGATCAGCTCGGCGCGCCCGTCCTTGGTGGTGTCCGTCAGGAGGACCGAGTGGCCGAACTGGTCGTACTTCTCGGCGGTGCCCGGCACACCACTGGTGTCCTGCGAGAACGACTTGGATCCGGTGCCCGTCAGACCGGAGGCCGAGCCGCGCAGGACCAGGACGGAACCGGCGTCCGCCTGCCCGCTCAGGTCCTCGTTCGCGACGCCGACCGCGACGTCCGTGTAACCGTCGCCGTTGGTGTCACCGGCTGCGAGGCTCCAACCGAAGGCGTCGTTCTTCTCCGCCGTGCCCGGCACGCCCGCCGTGTCCTGGGTGATCCGGACCGGGGTGCGGGTGCTCATGCCGTCCGCGGCGCCGTACGTCACGGTGATCGCGCCGCCGGGGCCGCCGTCGGGCTCGGAGGTCGACTTCTCCATGAAGTTGCCGGTGACGATGTCGCCGTAGCCGTCCTTGTCCACGTCCGCGACGGCCGCCGCGTAGCCGCCCGCGAGCTTGTCGCCGGGCGTGAGGCCGGCCGCCGACCCCTGGTAGAGGACGCTGCGGGTGCGGTAGCCGCCGCTGATCTCCTCCAGGCCCATGACCAGCAGGTCCGTCGTGCCGTCGCCGGTGACGTCGCCCGCGACGAGCTGCTCGATGCTGATGCCGGTCTGGTCCAGGGTGTCGATGCCGACGTGTCCGGTGGCCGTGCCGGTGCGGGAGATCGGGCCGTTGAGGATGTTGAGCTCCGGGGCGGCGCCGTTCACCGTGGCCAGGTCGGTGTCGCCGTCGCCGTCGAAGTCGCCGGCTGCCACGGATCGGCCGAGTTCGTTCTTGTACTGGGGGAGCGGCGAGGTGATGTCGGTGGCGGACTTGATACCGGTCGCGCCGCCCCACAGCACCGTCAGGACGCCGTACTGGCCGGTCCGGCCGATCTGTTCGCGGGGGACGCCGACGACGATGTCCGTGTACCCGTCGTCGTCCAGGTCGCCGGTGGTCAGGTGGTCGCCGAAGTCGTCGTACGCCTCGGGGACACCGGGGATGCCGGCGGTGTCCTGGCTGATGATCTGCCGCTTGCCGGTGTCCAGGCCGCTCGCGGTGCCGTAGACCACGGCGACGTAGCCGGCGTCGCCCTTGCCGATGATCGGGGCGAGGGGCGCGCCGATCACGGCGTCGCGGTAGCCGTCGCCGTTGAAGTCGCCGTGCAGGCCCGAGGGGGCGGCGGAGGCGCTGGTGGCGGGCAGGGCGGTGAGGAGGCCGGTGGTGAGGGCGGCCGAGAGGAGGAGGGTGCGCTTGCGCATCGTGAAGTCCTTTGCCGTGCTCAGGAGTTGAGTGCGGAGCCGTAGCCGGGGCCGCCCGCCGTGGACACGCCCGTCGTCGCCGGGCCGAAGCTGATCGCGCCGCCGGTCGTCACACCGGTCGTCGCGCCGCGCAGGGACCAGATCGCGCCGTCGCCGTTCTCGCCGGTCGCGGAGACGGTCAGTTCGGCACGAGGGTCGCCGGAGTGGTCGGCGAGCAGGACGCGGGCGCCGAAGCGGTCGTTCGGCTCGGAGGTGCCGGGCACGCCGGCGGTGTTCTGCGTGAAGGTCTGGACGCCGGTCGTCCTGAGGCCGGAGGCCGAGCCGTACAGCACGGTGACCGCGCCGGCCCCGGAGTTCTCGCCGGACGCGCCGACGGCCAGGTCGGCGTAGCCGTCGCCGTTGACGTCGCCGAGGGAGACCTCGCTGCCGAAGTTGTCGCCGGTCTCGGACGCGCCGGGCACTCCGGCGGTGTCCTGGGTGAGGACGAGCGGGGTACGGGCGCTGTCGGGGCCGTCCGGGCCGCCGTGGACGACCGTGACCTTGCCGCCCAGCGCGCCCGACGGGTCGGCGGAGGTCTCCCGGTGGTTGCCGACCGCGATGTCCAGGTAGCCGTCGCCGTCGATGTCGCCGACGGCGGAGGTGTAGCCGTACGGCAGGTACTCCAGCCAGTAGGCGTCGAAGTTGATGTCGCCGTCCGCCAGCGCGGTGACCGCGTCGTCGGTGCCCGACTGCCGGCCGTGCACGATCAGGCGGACGTGGCCGTCGGCCGCGACGGGTCCGGCGGTGAGGTGTTCGATGCCGTACGACGACGAGAACGGGTGCTGGGCGGAGGAGGCCAAGGACGCGCCCCAACCCTCGCTGAGGGTCCCGGACTTGGTGATCGGACCGGAGACGGCGCTCAGGTCGAACGTGCCGGTGCCGCCGGCCGCGGCGTCCGTGTCGCCGTCGCCGTCGAAGTCGCCCGCGGCCAGCGCCTGGCCGTAGCGGTCGCTGTCGAGACTGTTGAAGTTGGGGAGCGTACGCGCCCCGGACAGCCCGGACGCGGAGCCCCAGATCACGACGACCGTGCCGTCGTTGGTGTCCCCGCCGACATCCTCGCCGGGCGCCCCGATCAGCAGATCCGCGTACCCGTCGGTGTCGAGGTCGGCGGAGGCGACGGCGGACCCGAAGGCGTCGTCGGTCTCGGCGGCGCCCGGGACGCCGGCGGCGTTCTGGGTGAGGAGCGTGCGCGTCGAGGTCTTCAGGCCGCCGGAGCTGCCGTAGACGACGGAGACGGCGCCCGCCTTGGCCTTGCCGCCCACCGTGGCGCCCGGCGCGCCGATCGCGAGGTCGACACGGCCGTCGCCGTTGAAGTCGTACGGCTTCGCGGCGGTGGCGGCATGGGCGGCCGGGGCGGCGAGGGTGAGCGCGAGCGGGGTCAGGGCCGCCGCGACGAGGGCGACGGTGACGCGGTCGCGGGTACGGGCGCGTGCCGTACGGCGAGGGGACGTCACTGGGCGATCACCGAGCCGAAGTAGTAGCCGGACGGGAGGGAGAGGGCGGCCGCGGTCAGGCCCTGGGCACCCGTGGTGGTCAGGCCGGTGGAGCCGCCGCGCAGGGTCCAGACGCCGCCGGTGCCGTTCTCGCCGTCGACACCGACGACGAGGTCGGCCCGGCCGTCCTTGGTGATGTCGGTGAGGTCGACCGCGGAGCCGAAGCGGTCCCCGGTCTCGGCGGTGCCCGGCACACCGGCGGTGTCCTGCGAGTACGACTTCGCACCCGACGTGCTCAGCCCGGCGGCCGAGCCGAACAGCACGGTCACCGAGCCCGCCTCCTTGGCCGCGCCGAGGTCCTCGCCGGGGGCGGCGGACGCCACGTCGGCGAACCCGTCGCCGTTGATGTCGCCGGTGCTCAGGAACATGCCGAAGCCGTCGTCGGTCTCGCCCGCGCCGGGCACGTTCGCGCTGTCCTGGTGGACGACGGTCGGCGTCTGCGCGGGGTCGGGGCCGTTCGGGCCGCCGTACCAGACGGTGATCTGGCCGCCCTTGTGGCCGCCGGGCTTCTCGGCGTTCGGGTCCGAGGAGTCGCCGAGGACGAGGTCGCCGTAGCCGTCGCCGTTGATGTCCGCGATGGAACCCGCGAGGCCGTCCGCGTTCGGCAGCCCGGTGAACTTGTAGCCGCCGCCGGTCCAGCGGTAGTAGTCGATCCGGCCGCCGGAGTCGCCGTCCTCGCCGAAGGGGTAGACGCGCTCGGCCGCGCCGTCGCCGGTCAGGTCGCCGGCGATCGCGTCGAGCGTGGAGCCGACCTCCCCGACGCGGTAGTGGCTCAGCGGCCCGCCGGTGCGCGTGAACGGGCCCAGGTACAGGCGGGTGTGATTCTGTCCCGTGAGGGTGACGTCCATGTCGCCGTCGCCGTCGAAGTCCCCCGTCGCGATGCCGCGCGAGAAGCCGCCCCACTCGGCGAGCGTGGACGGCTGCGGCAGCCCCTTGCCGCCGGACAGCCCGGACTTGGAGCCCCACAGGACGGTGCCGGAGCCGACGCCGTCCCGGTCGCCGATGCTCTCGCCGGAGGCGCCGACGACGAGGTCGGAGTAGCCGTCGCGGTCCAGGTCGGCGGTGGCCAGGCCGGAGCCGAAGAGGTCGCCCGACTCGGCGGTGCCCGGGACGCCGGTGGAGTTCTGGGTGATCACTGCCTTCCGGGTGGCCGAGACGCCGGACGACGAGCCGTACAGCACGACGACGGCACCGGCGCAGGACGCGGATCCGACGTCCGTGCACACGGCGCCGACGGCCACATCGCGGTATCCGTCGCCGTTGAAGTCACCGGAGAGCCCGGCGGCGGCGTTGGCGGTGGCGGCGGGCAGCGCGGTGAGCAGGCCGGTGGTGAGGGTGGCGGCGAGGAGAAGGGTGCGCTTGCGCAAGGTCGGTGGCTCCTGGGAGACGGAGGGGAGGCCGGGCCCGCGGGGACGGACGGGCCCGGCCTGTCGGGACGTACGGGCTCAGTCGGCGAAGTTGGCGCCGAAGTACGGGGTGCCCGTCGTCGAGACGCCCGAGGTGCTCGGGGCGATGCTGCGGGAGCCGGTGGTGACGATGCTCGCGCCGTTCGAGGGCAGGTAGGTGAGGCCGCCGTTGCCGGCGTTCTCGGCGGAGCCGGCGATCAGGTCGGCCTTGCCGTCGCCGGTGACGTCGTCGAGCTTGAGGTCGATACCGAACAGGTCGCCGTCCTCGTCGTTGCCGGGGACGCCCGCGGTGCTCTGCGCGAAGGCCTGGGCGCCGGACGTGGTGTTCAGTCCGGAGGCCGAGCCGTACAGGACGGTGACCATGCCGGTGTCCGTGGCGCTGCCGATGTTCTCACCGGCGACGCCCACCACGAGGTCCTGGTAGCCGTCGCCATTGATGTCGCCGAGGTCCAGCTCGTAGCCGAACCAGTCGTTCTTCTCGGCCGTGCCGGGCACATTGCCGGTGTTCTGGGTGATGCCGGTGGTGGAGCCGAGGCCGCTCGCGGCGCCATAGGTGATCCACACCTTGCCGCCGTCCTCGGCACCGGGGAAGGTCACGCCGTCGTCGGCCTTGTTCCAGTGCATGCCGGTGACGATGTCGCCGTAGCCGTCCCCGTTGACATCGCCGATCCCGGTGATGACGCCGCCCTTGAGGGGCCGGGCGTCGCCGGCGGACAGGCCGCCGTCGGTGCCGGGCACAAGGTAGTTGGTGTTCCAGCCGTACTCGGTGTCGTTCTCGAAGCCGTCGACCACCATGTCGGTGCGGCCGTCGCCGTTCACGTCGCCCGCGGTGAGGTTGAGCGGGCCGCGGGCCGTGCCGCCGGACCGGATCTGGGGCTTGACGGTGTAGCGGCCGCCGAGTGCGGTGCCCGAGGTGCTGAAGCCGCCCTTGAAGACGTGGATGGTGCTGGAGGTGTTGCCGACGGCCAGGTCGTCCGTGCCGTCGCCGTCGAAGTCGCCTGCGGCCAGGTTCTTGCCCCAGGCGTCGTGCTGGGCGGGGGCCGGGTCGGCGATGGTGACGCCCATGCCCGTGATGCCGGAGGCCGAGCCCCACAGGATGGCGAGGCCGCCGCCGTCGACGTCGCTGCCGACGTCCTCGCCCGCGGCGCCCACGGCGATGTCGTCGTAGCCGTCGCCGTTGAAGTCGGCGTAGGCGGTGTCGTGGCCGAAGCGGTCGCCGGCCTCGGCGGTGCCGGGGGCGCCGGTGGTGTTCTGGCTGATGGTGTGGCGCTTGCCGGACGAGACGCCGGTGGCGGTGCCGTACAGGACGACGAGCTGGCCGGCGTCCTTCTTGCCGCTGACGTAGGCGCCGTCGGCGGAGAAGGCCACGTCCCCGATGCCGTCGCCGTTGAAGTCGGCGTGCGGGACGTGGGCCGAGTCGGCGGCGGTCGCCGTCGAGACGGCGACGCTGAGCAGACCGCCCGTCAGCGCGGCCGCGGTGGCCGTCGCGAGGGCGAGTCGCAGGTGGTGCTTGTGCATGCGGGTTCTCCTGCTGCATGCGGGGATGCCTGGCGGGGCATCCGCAGTCGGTGGGGTGCGACCGCCGGTGTTCTCCGGGAGTTGTCCTCGGGTTCACGGTGCGGTCGGCGAACAGGAGACCGGTGATGGGGCGGAAGGGTTGTACGTGAGTTCGGTAAATCTTTGAGGCGCTGGCGGTGTGCGGCGTGGGTCCCGATTTCCTGCCGTACGCCCACCCGCCGGGCCTACGGCGTCAGGAACTCCGAGCTGGAGAACGTGACCGACGGCCGCGCCGCCACCAGACCCTTCTCGACCCCCGGGTACACGGCCACCGTGTCCTTCGTCTCGCCGACGTACGCCCGCACCACCAGCTCCGCCCGCCCGTCCCCGTCGAAGTCGCCGACGGCGATGACGCGTGTGGTGCCCCGGGCCGGTGGCTCGACGGTCACCATGCCCGACTCTCCGACTCCTGCCGTACGGCCCCGGAAGACCCGCAGCCGCGAGCCGCTGGAGACGAGTTCGCCGATGCCGTCGCCGTCGAAGTCGGCGGTGTCGAGCATGGAGCCGGGAACGTCGAGGGTGCCGCGGGCGGCGGTGGCCGGGAGGTCGTAGCGCAGGAACGTTCCGTCGAGGGTGCCGATCGCCGCGTCCAGGGTGTCCCTGCCCTTGCCGAAGGCGCCGAGGGCGACGTCGATGCCGGAGGGGAGGGCGACTCCGGTGCGGGTGGGGCCGGTGGGGCCGCCCAGGACGAGGGCCGAGGGGCCGGCGCCTTCGGTCGTACGGATCACCAGGTCGTCGTATCCGTCGTCGTTGACGTCGGCGGACGGGCCGGTGGGGACGTTGCCGGGGGCCGGGACCGGGGCGCCCGCGGTGCGCGGGGTGCCCTTGCGGCTGAACGGGCCCCGCAGGAAGCTCAGCTGCCCGCCCGACGCGTGGACGACCAGGTCCTGTGCGCCGTCGCCGTCGAAGTCGCCGCACACCGGCCGGTCGGGCCAGTCGTTGCCGACGCGGGCGGAGGCCGGGATGGCGAGTTTGACGGCCTTGCCGGCCAGGCCCTTCGGGGAGCCGAAGAGGAGCTGGAGGGGGACCGGGGGCCGGCCCTGGCCGTCGTAGGGCGGGTCGGTGGAGACGACCAGGTCCGTGAAGCCGTCGCCGTCCAGGTCGCAGGTCTCCTCCGCGTCGAAGACGGCCGGGAGCTGTCCCTTCGTCGGTGCCGCCTGCCGCTGCGGGCTGAGCAACTGCCGTGCGCCGGGTGTCAGTCCGCGGTCGCTGCCGTAGACGATGCCGATGCCCGCGTCGTCGGCGTGGGCCTGGGCCTTGACCAGGTCGTTCAGGACGAGGTCGCGGTGGCCGTCGCCGTTGAAGTCGTCGGGGGTCCTGCTGCCCTTGCCGCCGGGGACGGGGAGTCGCGTGGGGGCGTCGGCGATCTGGACCGGAGTGGGCCGCGCCGACTCGGCGTCGTCGTGCCGGGTGGGGCCGCAGGCCGCTGCCAGCAGGAGGGTGACGCTCATGGCCGCCGTACATATCCCGGCTCTTCGCATGCGCACCGATCACCTCGTCAGCACCTGGGGCAACAACTGGGTAATGATGCACGCGTTCGAGGAGAGGCGACAGACCTGTGCGGGGATACGCGAAGCCGCGGCGGCCGCGGGGCTAGGTTATGGGGTGACATTCGGCCAACTCGGGGAGTTCCCATGCCAATTGAACGCCCGCTGATCAACAGCAGCGTGCCGCATTCCGCCCGGATCTGGAACTACTGGCTCGGCGGCAAGGACTGCTACGAGATAGACCGGCAGGTCGGCGACCAGATAGCGGGCGGCAACCCGGCGATCCTCGACATCGCCCTGGCCCAGCGGGCGTTCCTCGTGCGGACGGTGGAGTACCTCGTGCGCGAGGCCGGCATACGGCAGTTCCTGGACGTCGGCACCGGGCTGCCGACCGCGAACAACACCCACGAGGTCGCCCAGCGGCTCGTCCCCGAGACCCGGATCGTCTACGTCGACCACGACCCCGTCGTCCTGGCCCACGCCGAGGCGCTGCTCACCAGCACGCCCGAGGGCGCCACCGACTACATCGACGCCGACCTGCGCGAGCCCGAGACCATCCTGGAACAGGCCGCCAAGACCCTGGACTTCAGCCGGCCGATCGCGCTGATCCTGCTGGGGATCACCGCCCACATCACCGACGACACCGTCTACGGCATCGTCGGCCGCCTGGTGGACGCACTGCCCTCCGGCAGCCACCTCGTGCTCTGCGACGACACCGAGGTGCTCAACCCGCGGCAGATGCGGGAGATGATCGAGCAGTGGAACGAGGCGAGCGACAACCCCCGGGTCAACCGCAGCCCGCAGGAGCTCGCCCGGTTCTTCGAGGGCCTGGAACTGCTGGAGCCGGGTGTCGTGTCCGTGTCCCGGTGGCGCCCGAACGAGCCGGGTGACCAGGCGCCGGCCGAGGTCGACGACTTCGGCGGGGTGGCGCGCAAGCCGTAGCGTCGTCGGAGCCGCAGTGGCCCTCAGCGGACCTCAGTGGCCCTCGGTGGCTCGGCCGCGAGGGCCACGCACCATGAACACGTCCACCGGATCCTCGGACTCGACGGTGAACCCGTGCCGCTCGTACAGCCGTCGGGCCGGGCTGCCCCGCAGCACGTTCAGCCGTACGACGAGGCCGTCGCCGTAGCGGTCACACCGCTCCAGCAGCTCGCGCAGCACACCCGAACCGATACCGCCGCCCTGCAGAGACGGGGCCAGGTAGAAGTGCTCCAGCCAGTGGCCGCCCTCGCCCGGCCGCAGCGCCACACACCCGGCGAACGCGCCGCCCACCTCGATCACCCAGGTGTGCTCCGGCTCGAACCCGTCCCGCAGCCGCTGCCGCACGCGCCGCTCGTCGTACCGCCCGAGCCGCTCCAGATCCGCCCGCAGCACGAGCGCGCGCAACTCGGCCACCGCCTCGACGTCCGACGCCGAGGCGGGCCGTATCTCCCAGTCCGCCATGATCGGCACGCTAGCCGGGCGGGGGTCCGTCGGGCTTCACTGGGTGAATGGAGTTCTTCTGCTACCACCGCGATCGGCCCGGCTCGCTCCCGTTGCGCGAGGAGTTGCTGGAAGCGCACTGGTCCTACATGGACGGATACGAGAAGGAGCTGATCGCCCGCGGCCCGACCTTCGCCGCCGACGGCGAGACGCCCACCGGCAGCGTGCACATCGTCGACCTGCCGGATCCGGCCGCCGCCCGCGCGTTCGCCTTCGACGAGCCCAACTACCAGGCAGGCGCGTACCGGGACGTGCTGCTGCGCCGGTGGCGCAATCTGCTCGGGCGCACCATGTGGGACTTCCCCGGCGGCCGGACCGACGGCAACCGCTACCTCGTGCTCGGCCTCGGCACGGGCGAGGCCACCGACCTCGCCGTACCGCCCGACCGCGACGAACTGATCGCGTACGGGCCGCTGCTGTCCGACGACGGCGCCACGTGGCTGGGTACGGCGGTGCTGCTCAGGGCCCCCGACCTGGACACGGCACGCGCCGTGCTGACCGTGGACCGGTATGCCGACGTCGAGGTGCATGACTGGGAGTTCGGCGGGCGGCGATAGGTGCCTGGGCGGCGAGGGCTTGATCGATGCCCCCTTCCTGCCGGATGCGACAGCTGATACGTACGTACATGTGACTGACGAGGAAGGCGCCGCATGACCGCGACGTCGGCGCAACAGGCCGCCCCCGCCGCCCGGATGTGGCCCCTCTACGCCGCCGGCTTCACCACCGCCTTCGGGGCCCACGGCATCGCCGCCAACCTCGGCGGGCACTCGGAGGACGCCGTCACGTCGCTGCTCGTCCTGGGCGGCCTGCTCGCCCTGTACGACGGCGCCGAGGTGCTGCTCAAGCCGCTGTTCGGGGCGCTCGCCGACCGGATCGGCGCCCGGCCGGTGCTGCTCGGCGGGCTCGTCGCGTTCGCGGCCGCGTCCGCCGCCTATGTCGTCGCGGACAGCCCCGGCTGGCTGTGGGCGGCCCGTCTGGGGCAGGGCGCCGCGGCCTCCGCGTTCTCGCCGTCGGCGTCCGCGCTGGTCGCCCGGCTGAACCCGGCCGCGCGGCACGGGCGGGCGTTCGGCAGTTACGGCTTCTACAAGTCCATCGGCTACACCCTCGGCCCACTGCTCGGCGGCGTCCTGGTGTGGGCCGGTGGCCTGCGGCTGCTGTTCACCGTGCTGGCGGTGCTCGGCGCGGCGGTCGCGCTCTGGGCCGCGGTCGCCGTCCCGCACGTACCGCCGCTGCCCAGGCAACGGCAGACGGTCGTGGACCTCGCCCGGCGCCTGGCCGACCCCGCCTTCCTGCGGCCCACGGCAGCCCTGGCCGGGGCGACCGCCGCCCTCTCCGTCGGCGTCGGCTTCCTGCCGGTCTCCGGCGCCGCCGCCGGACTCGGCACGGTGGCCACCGGCGCCGCGGTCTCGGTGCTGGCGGCCTGCGCGGCCGTCGTACAGCCGAAGGCCGGGCGAGCCCTGGACGAGGGCCGCCTCACCGCCCCCGCCGGCCTCACCGCCGGGCTGCTGATCACCTCGGCGGGCCTGGCCTGCGCGATGCTGCCCGGCCTGACCGGCGTCCTGGCCGCCGCGGCCCTGATCGGCATCGGCACCGGCCTGATCACCCCACTCGGCTTCGCCGCGCTGGCCGCCGCAACCCCCGCCGAACGGCTCGGCCAGACCATGGGCTCCGCCGAGCTCGGCCGCGAACTCGGCGACGCGGGCGGCCCGCTGCTGGTGGCCGCGGTCGCCTCCGTCGCCACCCTCACCTACGGCTACGCCGCCCTCGCCCTCCTCCTTGCCGCCGGCCCCGCCCTCGCCCTCGCGGCCCGGCGGCGCCCCACACCCGACAAGATTTAGTAATACATTTTCGAGATCTTGAGGATCTCGAGGATCTCGAAGACCGTGGCGATCTTCGGCGCCTTCAGAATTTCATCGGACGGGCATTGTCATTGGATATTCCAGATAATCACCGTTGACGGATATTCCCCCGAATGCCAGATGTCCTGCGCCGTCCGGCACTCGTTAGGTGGGCGTGACTTGGCAGGAAAGAGACGCAGGTGAGGGTGGCCCGTTCCGCTCGCGACAAGCAGCTGATCGGACCACTGCGGAGAGCATCACGCATTGCTCGGATCTGCTCGAGGACTTCCTGAGAACCATCAGTCGTATGGAGAGTGAATATCTCCGGGCGTCGATGGAAGGGGAAAGGTTCTAGAAATGAGGACCGACTATGACGCGGTAGACGATCACCCTCATTACATGCAGCAGGTCGACACGCAGCATCTCTGGCAGGTCCCCGATCCGACGATCTCGGCGGAGGCGTGGGATCCGGATGCGGAACTGGCCCAGATGCTGAACACGACGCACGGCGTGGGCCTGGATCCCGCTCCTCCCCTGCTGGACAGCGGCACACGTCTGCTGGACAGAGACGCTCGCCTGCTGGACCGGGACACCCGCCCACCGGAGCGGGACACCCGCCCGCGCCGCCCGGTCAATCGACGGCGGCCTCAGGCGGGCGCACACATTCTCGGCGGGAATCCGCGGATCATCACCGTCGCGGTTCTGGTCGCGGCCATCACGGTGTGTGCGGTGACGATGCTGACCTGGTCCATCTCGTACTCGTACGATCAGCTGCGCAGTATCGCGCTGCTCGTCGTGTCGCCGAAGCTCGCGCAATGGTGGCCGTTGACGGTGTACGGGCCCTGGCTGTTAGCGGGACTGTCCATTCTGCGGGCCTCCGTGCAGCGCAGAACCGCCCGGCGGTCCTGGGCGGTCATGCTGGTCTCCTCCGGCGTGGCGGTGGCCCTCTGTATCGGCCAGTCACCGCATTCCCTGCTCGCGATGGTCGTCGTCGGAATTCCGCCGATCACCGCCCTGGTCTGCTTCCGCGAACTCGTCGGCCAGTTCTCGTCGCGGCCCGGCCCCAAGCACGCCGCCGACCCGGTGAACGGGTCGAAGCAGACGAAGTCCTGACCGGCCGGGTCAGGACCGGTACGGCTGCTGCGGCTGCCCGTAGGACTGCTGACCGCCGGGTCCGCCGGACGCGGCCTGCGCCTGCAGCCGCTCGGCCTGCTCCGTGGTGACCTTCTGCTCGGCGCCGCAGAAGGTGCACTGCGTCGCGTACTTCGTGGAGACCGGGAACAGCGGCACGAAGAACAGCGTGAACTTCGTGACGCGCTTCCTGAGCGTGTGCGCGGCCGGATTGCCGCACTGGCCGCACACCAGCGTGAGGATCGCGAGCTGGTAGAGGTAGCCCTTGGTACCGAAGATGATCACGCGCCGGATCCTTTCCGATCACTTCCTGCCTGTACGACGACGCCCCCTGTCCGAACGTGGACAGGGGGCGTCGGACTGCCATCGACGCTACTTCACCGGCTCGGGCTCCGGCTCGCTCTCCGTCTCGGCGGTGTCCTCGGGGTCCACCGGCGTCTTGACGGACTCCAGCAGCAGCTGGGCGACGTCGACGACCGTGATGGACTCCTTGGCCTTGCCGTCGTTCTTCTTGCCGTTGACCGAGTCGGTCAGCATGACCAGGCAGAACGGGCAGGCGGTCGAGATGATGTCGGGGTTGGTGGAGAGAGCCTCGTCGACGCGCTCGTTGTTGATGCGCTTGCCGATCCGCTCCTCCATCCACATCCGCGCACCACCGGCGCCGCAGCAGAAGCCGCGCTCCTTGTGGCGGTGCATCTCCTCGTTCCGCAGACCGGGAACGTTCGCGATGATCTCGCGCGGGGGCGTGTAGATCTTGTTGTGGCGGCCCAGGTAGCACGGGTCGTGGTAGGTGATGATGCCCTCGACCGGGGTCACCGGGATCAGCTTGCCCTCGTCCACCAGGTGCTGGAGCAGCTGGGTGTGGTGGATGACCTCGTAGTCGCCGCCGATCTGCGGGTACTCGTTGCCGAGCGTGTTGAGGCAGTGCGGGCAGGTGGCGACGATCTTCTTGGCCGACTTGGGCTTGGCGGACTCGGGCGTCACCTTGCCGTCGTCGTCCATCTCCTCGCCGAACGCCATGTTCAGTGCCATGACGTTCTCCATGCCGAGCTCCTGGAACAGGGGCTCGTTGCCGAGGCGGCGGGCGGAGTCACCGGTGCACTTCTCGTCGCCGCCCATGATCGCGAACTTCACGCCCGCGATGTGCAGCAGCTCCGCGAAGGCCTTGGTGGTCTTCTTGGCGCGGTCCTCGAGGGCGCCGGCGCAGCCGACCCAGTACAGGTACTCGACCTCGGTGAGGTCCTCGATGTCCTTGCCGACGACCGGGACCTCGAAGTCGACCTCCTTGAGCCACTCCAGGCGCTGCTTCTTCGCCAGGCCCCAGGGGTTGCCCTTCTTCTCCAGGTTCTTGAGCATCGTGCCCGCCTCGGACGGGAACGCGGACTCGATCATCACCTGGTAGCGGCGCATGTCGACGATGTGGTCGATGTGCTCGATGTCGACGGGGCACTGCTCGACACAGGCGCCGCAGGTGGTGCAGGACCACAGGACGTCCGGGTCGATGACGCCGTTCTCCTCGACGGTGCCGATCAGCGGACGCTCGGCCTCCGCGAGGGCGGCGGCGGGCACCCCGGCCAGCTGCTCCTCGGACGCCTTCTCCTCGCCCTCCATCGACTTGCCGCCACCGGCCAGCAGGTACGGGGCCTTGGCGTGCGCGTGGTCCCGCAGCGACATGATCAGCAGCTTCGGGGAGAGCGGCTTGCCCGTGTTCCAGGCCGGGCACTGCGACTGGCAGCGACCGCACTCGGTGCAGGTGGAGAAGTCCAGCAGGCCCTTCCAGGAGAACTGCTCGACCTGGGAGACACCGAAGACGTCGTCGTCACCGGGGTCGGTGAAGTCGATCGGCTTGCCGCCGGAGGTCATCGGCAGCAGCGCGCCGAGGGCCGTCCCGCCCGTGGCGTTGCGCTTGAACCAGATGTTCGGGAAGCCCAGGAAGCGGTGCCAGGCAACGCCCATGTTGGTGTTCAGCGAGACCACGATCATCCAGATGAACGAGGTGCTGATCTTCACCATCGCGGTGAAGTAGATCAGCGTCTGGAGCGTGGGGACGCTCAGGCCCTTGAAGGCCAGGACCAGCGGGTACGAGGCGAAGTACGCGGCCTCGTAGTGCTCCACGTGGTGGATCGCGCCCTCCAGGCCGCGCAGCACGTAGATCGCGAGGCCGATGGTGAGGATGACGTACTCGACGAAGTACGCCTGACCCGACTTCGAGCCCGCGAAGCGGGACTTGCGGCCGGCTCGGGAGGGCAGGCTCAGCAGGCGGATCACGATGAGCACCGCGATGCCCAGGATCGTCATGACGCCGATGAACTCGATGTACAGCTCGAACGGCAGGAACCCGCCGATGACGGGCAGCGTCCAGTCGGCCTGGAAGAGCTGGCCGAACGCCTGCGCCAGGGTCGGTGGCAGGGTCAGGAAGCCGACCGCCACGAACCAGTGCGCGAAGCCGACGATGCCCCAGCGGTTCATCCGGGTGTGGCCCAGGAACTCGCGTATCAGCGTCACACTGCGCGCGTAGGGGTTGTCGGTCCGGCTGCCGGCCGGGACCGGCTGGCCGAGCTTGAAGTACCGGACGAACTGGCCGATGGCGCGTGCTAGCAGCGCAACGCCGACCACGGTCAGTACCAGCGACACGATGATCGCGGCGAGTTGCATTTCGGGGCTCCTCGGGCCTGCGAGGGGTCAGATATTACTAAGCGGTAACTTATGCAGTCCGTCTGAGACTACCCCCATCTTCAGTCGCACTGTAGCCAGGTGCGGGGTGATCTGAGTCGCTGAGGGTTGCCTTAAGATCCGAACGTGTTATTCGTCTCAAAAAGGGATATACGGCACTAACCTAGCTCCGTGCTGTACGGGATCGCCGCCGCCACCGCCGCCCTTCTCCTCGCCGCCTTCCTGTCGGCGCTGTTCCGGCTGCCCGCGCTGCGCCTCGGCATCATCGACCGTCGGCGGCAGCGGCCCCTGCCGTTGTTCGGCGGTCTGGCCGTCGTCCTCGCGACCTGCCTGGTCGTGGCCGGCTGGGAGTGGGCGGGGGTCGCCCCGCTGGGTCCCGAGATCCGGCGGCTGCTGATCGCCGCGGGCGCTGTCGCCCTGCTCGGGCTGGTCGCCGACGTGCGGCGGGTGAAGGAGCGGTTCCTGGTCGGCGGTACGGCCGTGGCGGCGGCCTTCGTGGTGCCGTACGGCGAGACGGGCTTCCTGCTGGGGGTGCCCGCCGTCGGCCTGATCGTCCTCGTCGCCGTCGGTTTCAAGGCGCTCGACCATGCGGACGGGCTGGCCGGCACGGTCGGGGTCGTCACCGCCTTCGGGGTCGGTGTCCTCGCGGCGGCCGAGGTGATGGACGAACTCGCCGTGCTGCTCAGTGTGCTGGCGGCCGCGCTGACCGGGTTCCTCATGCACAACTGGCCTCCCGCGCGGATCGGGTTCGGGGCGTGCGGGTCCCTGTTCGTCGGGTTCGTGCTGGCGGCGTCGGCGGTGATGACCCGTGCCGGACGCGATCCGGTGTCGAGCCTGGGCATCCTCTACTCGCTCACCGCCCTCGCCACCGCCGACGTGCTCCTCGTGGCGCTGTCCCGCCGACTGGCCGGGCGGCCGCTGCTGCGCGGCGGACCCGATCACCTCGCCCATCGGCTGCGCCGCCTCGGACTCACCCCGCAGGGTGTGACGATCCTCCTCGGTGTCGCGGCCTTCGCCGGGGTGCTCGTCGGCGTTCTCGTGCACATGGGGTGGATGGCCGTGTCCGGGGTGTACTGGGTGGGGGTGACCGCTCTCATCGCCGTGGTGGGCTGCCTTCGGATCAAGGTCTACGGGCCTCGGCGTCAACCCTCATTTCCCCTGGGGGAACCCTCTCGGACGTCTACCCACGTCACATCCACGCAGGTCAGAGCCCAGTTGCGTGTAAGGAACGGATAAGAGTTGAGTGGGGTCGACTCAGCTCTGTTGACCGGGTGCGAGCCGTCATGCACACTTGAGTCCGTTCCACTCAAGTCAGCTGGAGGAATCAACCATGGCACGTGCGGTCGGCATCGACCTGGGCACGACTAACTCCGTCGTCAGCGTTCTGGAGGGCGGCGAGCCCACCGTCATCACCAACGCCGAGGGCGCCAGGACCACGCCGTCCGTCGTCGCCTTCGCCAAGAACGGCGAGGTGCTCGTCGGCGAGGTGGCCAAGCGCCAGGCGGTCACCAACGTGGACCGGACCATCCGTTCCGTGAAGCGTCACATGGGCACGGACTGGAAGATCGAGCTCGACGGGAAGCCTTTCAACCCGCAGCAGATCTCCGCGTTCATCCTGCAGAAGCTGAAGCGGGACGCCGAGTCCTACCTGGGCGAGAAGGTGACCGACGCGGTCATCACCGTCCCGGCGTACTTCAACGACTCCGAGCGCCAGGCGACGAAGGAGGCCGGCGAGATCGCCGGTCTGAACGTCCTTCGTATCGTCAACGAGCCCACCGCGGCCGCGCTCGCCTACGGCCTCGACAAGGACGACCAGACGATCCTCGTCTTCGACCTCGGTGGCGGCACCTTCGACGTGTCCCTCCTGGAGATCGGCGACGGCGTCGTCGAGGTGAAGGCCACCAACGGTGACAACCACCTCGGTGGTGACGACTGGGACCAGCGCGTCGTCGACTACCTGGTCAAGCAGTTCCAGGCCGGTCACGGCGTGGACCTGTCCAAGGACAAGATGGCCCTCCAGCGTCTGCGTGAGGCCGCTGAGAAGGCGAAGATCGAGCTGTCCTCGTCCACCGAGACCTCGATCAACCTGCCCTACATCACCGCCTCCGCCGAGGGCCCGCTGCACCTGGACGAGAAGCTCACCCGGGCTCAGTTCCAGCAGCTGACGGCCGACCTGCTGGAGCGCTGCAAGACCCCGTTCTTCAACGTCATGAAGGACGCCGGCGTCTCCATCAACGAGATCGACCACGTCGTCCTCGTCGGTGGCTCCACCCGTATGCCCGCCGTCGCCGAGCTCGTCCGTGAGCTGACCGGCGGCAAGGACGCCAACAAGGGCGTCAACCCGGACGAGGTCGTCGCCATCGGCGCCGCCCTGCAGGCCGGTGTCCTCAAGGGTGAGGTCAAGGACGTCCTGCTCCTCGACGTGACCCCGCTGTCCCTCGGTATCGAGACCAAGGGCGGCATCATGACCAAGCTCATCGAGCGGAACACGACGATCCCGACCAAGCGGTCCGAGATCTTCACCACCGCCGAGGACAACCAGCCGTCCGTGCAGATCCAGGTCTACCAGGGCGAGCGCGAGATCGCGGCGTACAACAAGAAGCTCGGCATGTTCGAGCTGACCGGTCTGCCGCCGGCGCCCCGCGGCGTCCCGCAGATCGAGGTCGCCTTCGACATCGACGCCAACGGCATCATGCACGTGACCGCGAAGGACCTCGGCACGGGCAAGGAGCAGAAGATGACCGTCACCGGTGGCTCCTCGCTGCCGAAGGACGAGGTCAACCGGATGCGCGAAGAGGCCGAGAAGTACGCGGAGGAGGACCACGCCCGCCGCGAGGCCGCCGAGACCCGCAACCAGGGCGAGCAGCTCGTCTACCAGACGGAGAAGTTCCTCAAGGACAACGAGGACAAGGTCCCCGGCGAGGTCAAGACCGAGGTCGAGGCCGCCGTCGAGGAGCTGAAGACCGCGCTCAAGGGCGAGGACACCGCCGAGATCCGCACGGCCACCGAGAAGGTCGCCGCGGTCTCCCAGAAGGTCGGCCAGGCCATGTACGCCGACGCCCAGGCCGCGCAGGCCGCGGGCGGTCCCGAGGGCGCCGCCCCCGGTGGCAAGGCCGCTGACGACGACGTCGTCGACGCCGAGATCGTGGACGACGAGCGCAAGGACGGTGCCGCGTGACGGAGGAGACCCCGGGCTTCGAGGAGAAGCCCGACGTCCCCTCCGGCGCGACCCCCGAAGGCGCCGAGTCGAAGGCCGCTCCCCAGGAGGGGGCGGCCCCGGCAGGGGACGCAGCAGCACAGATCGCCGGTCTGACGGCCCAGCTGGACCAGGTGCGCAAGGCGCTCGAGGAGCGCACCGCGGACCTCCAGCGGCTCCAGGCCGAGTTCCAGAACTACCGCCGCCGCGTGGAGCGGGACCGGATCACGGTCAAGGAGATCGCCATCGCGAACCTCCTGACCGAGCTCCTGCCCGTCATCGACGACATCGGCCGCGCCCGGGAACACGGCGAACTCGTCGGCGGATTCAAGTCCGTCGCGGAGTCGCTGGAGACCGTCGCGGCGAAGATGGGACTGCAGGCGTTCGGCAAGGAGGGCGAGCCCTTCGACCCGACGATCCACGAGGCGTTGATGCACTCCTACGCGCCGGACGTCACCGAGACGACCTGCGTGGCGATCCTGCAGCCCGGGTATCGCATCGGCGAGCGCACCATCCGCCCCGCGCGGGTGGCCGTCGCCGAGCCCCAGCCGGGCGCGCAGAGCGTCAAGGCCGAGGAGGCGACCGAGGCGGCCGGCGACGACAAGGAGAGCGGTGGCCCGGACGAGGGCTGACGTTGAACTGACGAGGGACTACCGGAAGGGGGTACGTCGAGGATGAGCACCAAGGACTTCATCGAGAAGGACTTCTACAAGGTCCTCGGCGTCCCCAAGGACGCCACCGAGGCCGAGATCAAGAAGGCGTACCGGAAGCTCGCCCGCGAGAACCACCCGGACGCCAACAAGGGCAACGCCAAGGCGGAGGAGCGCTTCAAGGAGATCTCCGAGGCGAACGACGTCCTCGGCGACCCCAAGAAGCGCAAGGAGTACGACGAGGCACGCGCCCTCTTCGGCAACGGCGGCTTCCGCCCGGGGCCGGGCGCGGGCGGCGGCTCCTTCAACTTCGACCTGGGCGACCTCTTCGGAGGCGGCGCCCAGGGCCAGGGCGGTTCCGGCGGCTTCGGCGGCGGAATCGGTGACGTCTTCGGGGGCCTGTTCAACCGCGGCGGCACGGGCGCGGGCACGCGTACCCAGCCCCGGCGCGGTCAGGACATCGACACCGAGGTCACTCTCAGCTTCACCGAGGCGATCGAGGGCGCGACGGTCCCGCTGCGCATGTCCTCGCAGTCACCGTGCAAGGCCTGCGCGGGCACCGGCGACAAGAACGGCACGCCCAGGGTGTGCCCGACCTGCGTCGGCACCGGCCAGGTGGCCCGGGGCTCGGGCGGCGGCTTCTCGCTGACCGACCCCTGCCCGGACTGCAAGGGGCGCGGCCTGATCGCCGAGCACCCGTGCCTGGAGTGCAAGGGCAGCGGCCGGGCCAAGTCGTCCAGGACGATGCAGGTCCGCATCCCGGCCGGGGTGTCGGACGGCCAGCGCATCCGCCTGCGCGGCAAGGGCGCACCCGGCGAACGCGGCGGCCCGGCGGGCGATCTGTACGTCACCGTGCACGTCGACGCGCACCCGGTGTTCGGCCGCAAGGACGACAACCTCACGGTGACCGTCCCCGTGACCTTCACGGAGGCGGCGCTCGGCGGCGAGGTCAGGGTCCCCACCCTGGGCGGACCGCCGGTCACCCTGAAGCTGCCGCCCGGCACGCCCAACGGCCGCACCATGCGGGCGCGGGGCAAGGGCGCGGTCCGCAAGGACGGCACCCGCGGCGACCTCCTGGTCACCGTCGAGGTGAGTGTTCCGAAGGACCTTTCGGGGAAGGCTCGTGACGCGCTCGAGGCGTATCGCGAGGCGACCGCGGGCGAGGACCCGCGGGCGGAGCTGTTCCAGGCCGCGAAGGGAGCATGAGTCAGATGGACGGTCGTCGACGCAACCCGTATGAACTGACCGAGGAGACCCCGGTCTACGTCATCTCGGTGGCGGCCCAGCTCTCCGGCCTGCACCCGCAGACGCTCCGCCAGTACGACCGCCTGGGCCTCGTCTCCCCCGACCGCACCGCCGGCCGGGGCCGCCGCTACTCGGCCCGCGACATCGAACTGCTCCGTCAGGTGCAGGCGTTGTCGCAGGACGAGGGCATCAACCTGGCCGGCATCAAGCGCATCATCGAACTGGAGAACCAGGTCGCGGCGCTGCAGTCCCGGGTGGCCGAACTTCAGGCCGCCGTCGAAGGGGCCGCGGCGGCGATGCAGCAGCGCGAGGCGGCGGTACACGCGTCGTACCGCCGGGACCTGGTGCCGTACCAGGAGGTGCAGCAGACCAGCGCGTTGGTGGTCTGGCGGCCGAAGCGGCAGCAGTCCTCGGACTGACGGACCGGACCGCGCACGCGGACAGCGGATACGAGAGGGGCCCGGAGACTGAACTCTCCGGGCCCCTCTCGTGTGCTGCCGCTGTTCCCGGGTCAGCCGACGGGGGCCGTGACCGCCCAGTCGCCCGCGGGGACGGACTCGGTGCCGTCGGCCTGCACACCGGTCACCCAGTAGAAGGACGTGGTGCCGCGCCGCGCGCCCGTGTCGAAGTAGGTGAAGGCACCGGCCGGGAGTTCGGCGATCTTCTCGTACGTGGCGGAGGCGGGGTTCCACCGGTAGACGCGGAAGCTCTCCGCCGGGTCGGCGGACTCCTCCTCGCCCGCGCCGAGCCCGGACCACGTGAGCTGGTTGCCCTCGTCGCCCTCCGCGCCCGACGCCGTCAGGTGCAGCGGCGAGCCCTCGGGCGTCGCCACGCTCGGAGTCATGTCGAGCTCGGTCGCGGCCACGGCCGGGACGCCCTCGTCGCTCCACTTGATGGCGGAATTCCCGTCGTCGTCCACGGCGTCGAGGAAGAAGCAGACCTCGTCGCCGTCCGGGAGCGTGGTGTACGCGAAGGACGTCTTGTCGGGGGAGACGTAGTCCGACACGGTGCCGTAGCAGACCTGTTCGTCGCCCTCGTCGCCCAAGAGCTCGCCCCAGTAGACCCGGTAGTGCCGCAGATCCTCGGCCGGGCTCTTGTCCCAGTCCAGCTGGAAGCCGTACTCGGTCGGGGTGACGTTCAGCCCGGAGACGAGCGGCGGCGGGTCGTTGTCCCAGATCTTGCCCCGCTGAGGCTCTGACCTCGCGGACTCGTTGCCCGCCGCGTCGACGGCCGACACCCGGTAGTAGTAGACGGTGCTCTCGGCGGCCGAGGTGTCCAGGTAGGTGAGCTGGTCCGTGCTCCCGACCGTGGCGTACGTGCCGTTCTCGCTCGCCGCGCGGTAGACGCGGTACGACGCCGCGTCCGCGACCTGGTCCCAGCCGACCTGGAGCCCGCCGCTGCCGCCGGTCGGGGTCACCTCGCCCGTCGCGCGCGTGATGGTGGGCACGCCGGGGGCGACCCGGTCGACGGTGGTGACGGCCTGGTCCGCCGTACCGGCCGACTCGTTGCCGGCCTTGTCGTAGGCGCGGACCTCGTAGTAGTAGGTCGCGCCGGTCACCGGCAGGGTGGTGTCGGTGTACGTGGTGGAGGTGGTCGTCGCGAGGGGAGCGGTGCCGAAGGCGGCGCCCTTCAGGCGGCGGTAGACGCGGTAGCCCGCGAGGTCCATCTCCTTGTTCTTGGCCCAGGTGAGCTTCGCGTTGCCGCCGGCCTGGTCGTACGTCACGGCGGGGCCGGTCGGGGCGAGGGGCTTGACCGTGTCGACGGTGGCCGAAGTGCGGGGCGCGTAGCCGAAGTTGACGCGGGCGCTGCCGGTCCAGTTGACGTAGTCGACGCGGAGGGTGTGCTTGCCGGACGGGATCGTGACGTTGACGGCCTTGGAGACCGTGGTGGAGGTGTTCTTCCACAGGTCGATCTTGCGGGTGCCGTCGAGGTAGACCCGGATGCCGTCGAGGCCGGAGGCGGAGAGGGAGAAGGGGCCGCCCGAGCCGAAGTCCCGCGTCACGCTCCAGCGGACGGCGAAGTTGTCCTTCGGGAGTCCGGAAGCCGGGGCGTTCGTGCCCCAGTTCTGGTCGACGGCGGTGTCGCAGTCGGTCTTCTTCGGCGTACCGGAGAAGGTGGTGTTCGCGAAGAACTGCCGCTTGAAGACCGGTGACGTGCAGGTCACGGCGGCGGAGGCGGGCGCGGTGGTGATGGTGAGCAGTCCGCCGGCGGTGGCGAGCACGAGGGCGGTCGCGGTGGCCGCGGTCGTGCGTCTGGCTGGGTTCATCGGGTCCCTCGGTCCTGTTCGGCGACGGCGATGATCAGCCGTCGCGGAACAGGACTCGTCGGGTGGGGGATTGGTTGTACGGGGGGCGGTGTCGTTGTGTCGTAGTGCTGCCGTCGATCTGCCGTCGATCTGTCGTCGCGCTGACAGGTGCTGACAGGAAGTGGTCCTTGCCGTGCAGGATCCTGACAGTGATCGCTCTGGAAGCGGTTCGTGGGCGCTGGCAGAGTCGTGGACATGGACAACAGGGGGAACGCGCGGATTGCGCGGAACACGGGTATCGCGGGGATGACGACGGCCAAGGCCGGTCTGCGGAGAGGGTTGCCGGTACTCGCGCTGGCGCTGATGGTCACGTTGCCGGTGGGGACGGCGGTGACGGTGGGCGTCGAGGGTGGGCCTTCGGTCGGGGTGGCCGTCAACGGGTGGCAGTGAACGGGGTGGATGAGGCTGTGGAGTTCCAGGATCTGGTGCTGGTCCGCAAGGCGGCGGGGGATGCGCCGGCGGCGACCGCGGTGATCAGGGTGCTCGGTACGTTGCCGGAGGGCTGGGGGCATGACTGGCGGCTCGACGAGGACGGGGGTCGGATCCATCTGCGGATCCGGCCCCCGTCGGGGTCAGGGCCTGGTGTGGTGCGGGGGTGGCTGGCCGGTGTTCTCGAGGATCCGGCGTTGTGGGCTTGGGGTGTGGAGGGGGCGGAATCGGGTGGGTGACGGGTTTTCCTCGCCCCCGCCGCCCCTACCCGTCCCGTCCCTGGGGGCTGCCGCCCCCAGACCCCCGCTTCGGCCCTGAAGGGGCCTCCTCCTCAAACGCCGGACGGGCTGAGATGCCTCGGCCGGAGTCGAGGAATGCTTGGGCCGGCGACCAGAAGGGGCCGTCCGTCGAGAGGTTGTGTCAGATCCAGCCCCGTTCGCGGGCCAGCAACGCTGCGTGGGGGCGGTTGCTGGCGTTCAGGGTGCGTAGGACGTCGGCTACGTGGCGGCGGTAGGTGCGTAGGGAGACGCCCAGTTCGCGGGCGCCGATTTCGTCCTTTGTCACTCGGCACATGGATTTGAGGACCTCCAGCTCCATGGGGGTGAGGGGGACGGAGTCCGGGGGCGGGGTGTCGAGCAGGCTGGACAGGTCCGTGGCCTGGTCCCAGATTCTTTCGAAGAGGGACAGGACGCTGGCCACCAGGCCCGGTTCCTGGGCGACCAGGGCGCCGCGTGAGGTGTCCGCGGGGTTCGCCGGGACCAGCGCGGTGTGGCGGTCGTAGACGAGGATGCGCTCGGCGATGTCGGGGGCGGCTCTGATGCTGGCGCCCTGGGCGGAGAGTTCGTGCAGGTAGGCCGCGGTGGGTGGGTTGTCGAGGGCCTCCTTCAGGACGACGCTGCGGATGCGCACGCCCCGGCGCAGACAGCGGCTGTCGAGAGGGCGCGCGTGCTCGATGTTCTCCGGGGTGAGCGCCTGGTAGGGCTCGACGGAGAGGATCTCCTCGCGGGCGAAGAACGCGAGGTCGTCGATGCGGTTGCGGATCTGCGCGAGGTTGGTCATCCGCTCCACGCCACCGCCCGTCGGCGTGTGCGCGCTCTGCTCCGCGCGGAGTTCCGCGACCAGGTTGCGAGGCCTGGTCACCTGCTGCAACTCATGGTGCAGCTCGCTCAGTCTTCGGTCGGTGAGCAGCCCGACCGCGATCTCCGGGTCAGCCGCCGTCAGGCTGCCCTCCGGAACGTCCCCGTTGTCCGCGCGGCGGAGCAGGCCCAGGTCCGTGAGCCGCTCCAGCGCGGCGCCGACGTCACCCCGTCGTGCGTGGAGCAGTAGATGGATGTCCTCTGTCGGCGTACCCGGATGTCTCAGGAAGTGCCGGTAGACGCGCTCCTCCAGTGCGGAGAGCCCCAACAGGTCCATGGTGCCCGCATTGTTCATCCTTCCCCCTGCGTTTCTTACGGCTGGTCAGGCCGTGGCGATGTGGAATCCACCGAAATGCTTCGTACACAGGGTAATGCGCTGGTCAAGAGCTTGGAGTGGGTGTGGTGCGGAGCGCGGTCGGCAGGATGGTGTCGTCGGTGTGCAGCAAGTTGCTGTGTACGAGCCCTGCTCCGTGCCCCGACGCTTGGCAGGCTGGAATCCGTCGGCCAAGAACCGACGGAAACGCCGGCCACGAGCCGACGGAATGCGGCACCACCGAACACGATCTGGGGGAAACACATGACTGTTGTCGTACGGGAGGACGCGCTCGACTTCTCCGCGCTGACCGACCGCGAACGCGAGGTCCTGCTCCTGCTCGCCACGGGGGAGCAGAACCGCTGGCTCGCCCGCCGCCTTGGCATCGCGGAGCGCACGGTACGGGCCCACACCGCCAGTATCGTGCGCAAGCTCGGCATCAAGTCGCGGTTCGAGGCGGCGATCGTCTCGCACCTCTACGCGGACGACATCAGAGGGGCGTGCGGCTGACCACCGCCGCTCCGCCGCCCCGTCGCCCGCGTGGTGACATGGCGGACGTGAAGGGCCCCTCCGGTACGGCGCCGGAGGGGCCCTTCACGTCGTCTCGCGTCGTCCCCTGCCGGTCAGCCGGGGGTCATGTCGCCGACCATCTCTATCGCGATCATCCACCAGGGCTGGGCGCCCGTGCCGAAGGCGGCGGCGAGCGCGTAGCCGAGGGCCGCGTCCAGGGGCTCCGGCTCGGCGTCCTCGCGCCACTCGACGAGCACGCGTCCGTCGCCGTCCGAGGAGAAGTCGCCGATGTGCTGCTCGTCCCGCAGCAGCCGGCTGCCCGGGATGGAGTCCGGCACCAGGCGCCAGGTGCGGCCCGCGTGGCGGACGTCCACGCGGTACGAGCGACGGCTCAGCCGTCCCTTGGCGGGGTCGAGGACGACCTCCTCGCCGTCCACGGTCAGCGTCAGCCGGCTGCCGTCGCGGGTGCCGACCGGGATGTGGTCCTCGGCCTCGGTCCCTTCCGCGCGGAGCAGTTCGACCCGGGGCACCGAATCGCCCTGGACGGTGACCTCGCCCAGCCGCATGTCGAGCCGGACCGTCAGCGCGCCGAACCGGTCGTCCTCGACGAGGGTCTCGACGACGGGCTTCTCCTCGTAGTCGTCGTCCTCGTACCCGTCGTCCTCGTACTCGTCGGCCTCGTAACCGTCGTACGTGTCGGCGTCGTCGTACCGGTCCGTGGTCGTGGATGCGGGTGCGGGTGCCGGGTTCTTCGGCATCGGGTCTTCCTTTGCTGTGTCGCTTCTGACGGGTGGTCAGTGGTGGGGGGTGTCGTGCGCCGTGCGCCGTGCTGGGTTTTGTGCCGACGTCGTGGGGTGGGCTCTCACGCTCCCGTGGTCGTCAGCTGGGTGGCGGCGAGGTCTCGGTACAGGTCGTCCCTGCCCAGCAGTTCCCCGTGCCGGCCGTGGTCGCGTACGCGGCCGCCCGCCAGCAGCACCATGTGGTCGGCCGAGGTCACCGTGGAGAGCCGGTGGGCGATCAGGACGACCGTGCAGTGCTCGGCGGCGCGCTCCACGGTCTGCCGCAGGGCCGTCTCGCTCAGTCCGTCGAGGTGGGCCGTCGCCTCGTCGAGCAGCAGCACCTGCGGGCGGCGCAGCAGGGCGCGGGCGATGGCCAGGCGCTGGCGCTCTCCGCCGGACAGGGCGAGACCGCGGGTGCCGACGTGGGTGTCGAGGCCCTCGGGGAGCCGGGCGACGAGCGCGTCGAGCAGGGTGTCCCGCAGTACCCGGTCGACCTCCTCCCCGGTGGCGTCGGGGGCGGCGTACAGCAGGTTCTCGCGGAGGGTGCCCGCCAGCATGGGGGTGTCCTGCTCGACGTACGCGATGCGGCGGCGCACCTCGGCGCGGCTGAGGGTGGCGATGTCGGTGCCGTCGAGCAGGATGCGGCCGGAGTCCAGGTCGTAGAAGCGCTGGAGGAGTGAGAAGACGGTCGTCTTGCCGCTGCCGGACGGGCCGACGAGCGCGGTGACGCCGCCCGCCGGGGCGGTGAGGCTGACGTCGTCGAGGGTGCCGGTGCGGCCCGCGTAGGCGAACGTGACGTTCTCCAGCGTGACTTGGGGCGGCGGGCCGACGGGGCGGGCCGGGGTCTCGTCGACGTCCGTCTCGGTCTCCATGTGCCGCACCTCCTCGATCCGGGTGAGCGCGCCGAGGCCCTGCTGGAGGGAGGCCGTGCCGCCGACCAGGGAGAGCACCGGGCCGCCGAGGTTGAACAGGTAGAGCAGGAAGGCGATCAGCGCGGCCAGGTCCAGGGTGCCGGTCGCGACCAGGGCGCCGCCGAAGCCGATCACCGCGAGGAACGAGGCCTGGACGACCAGGGCGGAGAGCACCGCGATCGTGGCGTGGTAGCGGGCGCCGGCCAGGCCCGCCCGGTAGGCGTCCTCGGCGGCGGCCACGGCCCGCGCGGTCTCCGTCGCCTCGCCGCCGTTGGCCTTCACGGTACGGGCGGCGCCGAGCGAGCGGTCGAGGGCGGCGCCGATCTCGCCGACCGATGTCTGCGCGCGCGTGGTGACCCGCCGGATCCGCGGCATCACCACGCCCATGGCGACACCGACCACCAGCAGGACGCCGGAGGTGATGCCGAGCAGCGGCAGACTGGTCATGCCCATCAAGACGATGGTGGCCAGCAGATGGATGCCTCCGTCGAGCAGCTGGATGACCCCGCTGGTCGCCGCGTGCTGCACGAGCGTGCTGTCCGAGGTCACCCGGGTCGTCAGACCGCCGGGCTCGTGCTGGTCCAACTCGCCGGTGCGCAGCCGGATCAGACGGTGGATCAGGCCCTTGCGGACATGCAGGACGACCTTCTCCGCCGTGCGTTCGCTCAACAGGGCCTGGGCCCAGGTGAGGACGATCGAACCGGCCAGCAGGGCCAGCATCAGCAGGATCTCGTCGCCGAGGCCCCGGCCGGTCATGAGTGCCGTGAGCGCCGACTCGACGACCATCGGCTGGGCCAGCCCCGCCGCGCTGCCCGCGAGGGTCAGCACCAGGACCAGCAGGAGGACGCGCCGGTGCGGGCGCGCGTGGGCGAGGAGGGCCCGAAGCGGCGGCCGGGGCGCGGGCCGCGGGGCCTGGGTGGTTGCGGAGTCAGGTGAGTTCACCCTGATCTTTTTACGCGGGAGGGCGGGGGTGGCGGTATTGGCGGTTGCGGCAATGCCGAGTCCGGTCATGCCGTTTTCGGTTATGTCGCCACCGGTTATGCCGATCCGGTCATGCCGCCTCCGGTCATGCCGCAACTGACAATAGCGGGCGGCTTTTCGGCTGGGCCATATTTCTCATGTCCACAGCGGACAGCAGCGGCGGACCGCGGCCGAAAGGCAAAGCCCAAGGCCAAGCCCAAGGCAAACGGTCGCAATACGCCTCTGTAATTCATTCCACGAGCTTCAAATGGCTCGTGACACCAAGGGAGAGACTCATGCAGTCGACGCAGAACGAGAAGGACCTGTTCGAGGGCTACACCGCCTACACCTCCGCCGAGGAGCTGGGCCTGTACGACGGCAAGGACGCCGCGCCCGCGTTCAGCCCGACCATCCCGTGGGCGATCCGCGCGACCATCATCACGGCCCGCTCCTCGCAGCAGTGCGCCGCGGCCCTGGGCTCGCTGACCGCCAAGACCATCGAGAACAAGTGCTGACGGGACATCCCGAGCAGTGACCCGCGGGGAGGGGCCGGTGACGGCCACCGGCCCCTCCCCGGGCAACCGAACCACATATCCCAGGAGGACGGTCATGGAGATCCCGGACCCCACCGGTGTCGCGGATCCCGGATTCCGGCGAGTGCTCCTTGTGGGCACCGGAGCGCTCAGTGTGGCATTTCTTCCCTTCTGGACCAACTGGCTGAACAACACCTTTCCGGAGATGGAGAAAAGGGTCGTGCTGACCCGCTCCGCCCGCCGATTCGTATCGGCGGAGGCGATATCCGTGCTCTGCGGAAGGGATGTCCTCACCGACGACTGGAACGAGGCGGATCCCGGTACCGCCCCCCATGTGGAACTGGCCGGCTGGCCCGACCTCGTCCTCGTCCACCCGGCGACGATGCACTTCCTGACCCGGTACGCGCTCGGGCTCACCGACACCCCGCTGCTGTGTGCCCTCCAGTCCACCACCGCCCTCGTCGGCGTAGCCCCCTCGCTGCCGCCCGGCGCCCAGCTGAGCCCTGTGCTGCGGGGCCACCTGGACACCCTGCGGGCCCGCCCCGGAGTCGTCGTCGCGCCGACCGTGCCCGCGGTCAGCGCGAGCACCGGCGAACGGGAGGACGGCGGCGCGGCCCCGCTCTCGGAGCTGATGGGGCTGTGCGTGGGCGCGTACGCGAGGGCGCGGCGAGGGGAGGAGGAGTGACGGGGGCCATCGCGACGCCGGTCGACGCGACGCCGGGCACCGAGACGGCATCCCCAGCAACGCCGGGCACCGCCCAGCCGGTCGCGGAGTTCGGCACCGGGCTCCAGGTCACCCGTGTCACGCCTACGTCCGACGGGCGTTACGAGTGGTGGCAGGGGCCGGGAGCGCGGCGGTCTGACCCACCGGCGGTGCCTTTCGTGTCGTACGTTCCCCGCCACACCTCCGGCGCTACCTCCGGCGCTCGTCTGGTCGTCCCGCGCCTCTCGGGCCACGGGCTCGCGTACCTCGCCGACGGGCCGTACTCGGCCGCCGCCTGGCTGCGTGATCCACGGCCGCAGGCACGGCGGCTGGTCGCGCACGCGCTCGCCGCGACGGGTGCCGCGCTGCGGGAGCTGCACACGACTCCCGCGCCCACGGCGGACGTTCCGCCCGCGCTCGCGCGACTGCGGTCGTTCGTCGAAGGCGGGGACGGGAGCCTCGCCGCCGTCGTCGAGCGCGGCGACGTGCACACTGCCGCCGTACGCCGCCTGCGCGAGCACGCCGTACGCGTCTGGGGACCCGCCCGTCTCGAACTGCTCCGTGCCTGGTGCGCCGAGCTGACCGGCCCCGCCGACCCCGTCCTCGTCCACGGTTTCGCCTCCCTCGGCGCGCTGATCCCGCCCCTGCACCGGGGTCCGGTGGCGCTGCTGACCGGGGAGGACCTGGGGGCCGGCCGGCCCGAGCTGGACCTGGGCTGGCTGCTGGGCGACCTGGCCGAACTCGCCTGGGCCGTCCCGGTGTTCGGGGACGACCCGGGGCCCGATCTGCCGGGTGTGCTGCTCGACGCGTACGGGCCGGGCGCGGACCGGGAGTGGGCGGCCCGGGCCGCCGTGCTGCGGATCACCGCGCACATGCGGGACTTCGCCGCGTACTGCGACTGGAGCGACGAACTCACCGACTACACCGCCTTCATCGCTGACCTGATCGACGAGGAGGGCCGCCGCGCGGTCCCCGGGGGAGCCACACCGTGACCACCATGACCACCACCACGACCGAACAGCCGCGTACGCGGCAGCGCTACCGGCCCACCGAGCTGGAGACCGTGCCCGCCGTGAACGCACTGCTGGAGCGGCTCGGGCTGGGCCGTCTCGACGCGGAGGCGGTCACCGCGTTCGGCGGGCGCAACGACAACTGGGCGGGGCCGGCCACCACCGGCGAGCAGGTCTTCGTCAAAACGGTCGCCCTGCTGCCGGACGGCGACTGCCCCGAACTCGAACGCGCCCTGAGCTTCGAGGAGTTGGCGTCCCGTCGGCTGCCGCCGGGCTCGCCGCTGCGCTCGCCCGCGCTGCTCGGCGCCGACCGCGCGGCCGGGGTGACGGTGCACCGCCTGGTGCCGGGCGCCCGCTCGGGCGCCGAGCTCGCCCTGGACGGGGAGTTCGACGACGAGCTGTGCCGCGCGGCCGGCCGCGCCGTCGGCACCCTGCACGGGCTGGGCCCCGCCGAGGACGTGGACACCGGTGAGGCCCCGCTGCCGCCGCTCGCCTGGCTGAAGGCCCTGCCGTGGAGTGCCGTCCAGGAACGGAGCATGGCGCAGATCGCCGCCTGGCAGCTGGTCCAGGACGACACCGAGGTGGTCGCGGCACTGCACCGGCTGCGGGACCTGGAGAAGACCGTTCCGCACGGTCCCACGCACTGCGATCTGCGCTTCGACCAGTTCATCCGGGCGGAGGAAGGCGCCGGGGACCTCTATCTGTGCGACTGGGAGGAGTTCCGGCTCGCCGATCCCGCGCGGGACGTGGGCGCGTTCGCCGGGGAGTGGCTCTTCCACGCCGCGTACTCCGTGTTCGCGCCGACGGGCGAGGGGGAGGGGCAGGGCCAAGGCGGGGGCACGGGGCAGCCGGGGCCCGCCGCCGGGTTCGGGCTGACGCACGAGGAGATCGTCGCGCGTGGCTCGGCGAGCCTGCGCCGCCATCTGCCGCGGATCGGTGCCTTCTGGCGCGGCTATCTGGAGTGCCGTACGCCCGACGCCGGGTTGCCCGAGCGGGCCGCCGCGTATGCCGGGTGGCACATGTTCGACCGGCTGATCGCCACGGCCGAGGCGCACGCCACGCTCAACCCGGTCGCGCGGGCCGCCGCCGGCATCGGCCGGACGGTCCTGCTCGACCCGGCGGCCGCCGCGCGCACGCTGGGCCTGACCCTTCCGGCCTCTTCCCTGCCGGCCTCGCTGCCGGGGCAGTCCCTTCCGACCGCTTCCCTCCCGGCCCAGTCCCCCAAGGCCCCTTCCCACCCGGCCCCATCCCTCTCGAAAGGGAGCAGCCACCGATGACCCTCGCCGCCCCCCTCAGTCCCCTCAGTCCCCTCGACTCCCCGGTGCCGGACGCTTCCCCCGTCGCCCCGCACCGGGGCCTCGCACCGCGGCCGGCCGCCGCGCTCGCCGCCGTCGCCGTCGCGCCGGGCGCCCGTGAGGCCACCGTCGCCGGGCGCACGGTCACCGCCGACAGCCCGCGCGACCTGCGCGGCCGGCTCACCAACGCGCTGTACGAGGAACTTCACGCGGGCCGCCACCAGGGCGGTGCGCTTCCCGACGGTCCGCCGCCCCGGCGCACCCTGCGCGACCCCGACCTGGAGCGTCGGCTCGCGGCCGCCGTGCCGCACCGCACCACGCCCACCCTGGGCCGCCTCATCGAGGTGCTGCGGCGGCCGGACGGCGACCAGCTCGTCGTACGTCTCCCGGAGGTCACCGCGCGTGTGCCGGCCGACCGGCTGCTGAGCCCGGACACGCCGCCCGCGCCGGGCGAGTACGTCGAACTCGCGCTGGAGGCCGCGCGGCCCGCGCTGTCACCCGGGTTCTTCTACGTCATGGGGTCGCGCCCGCTGCCCCGGCCCGCCGGTGCCGTACGCCGTCTCTTCCTGCACGCGCGGGACGCGGACGCGGCGGTTGCGCTGTGGGGCCTGGCGCTCGACGCGCTGGAGGCCACCGGGGCCCGGTACCACGCGAAGGTGCTCTCCGATCCGCAGGACTTCCCGCGCCGCGACGCCGTCGTGGTCTATCTGCACGGCGACCACCTGCCCGGCGAGCGCGCGGTCGCGGCCGCCGTGGCTCCGCACGCGGGCACGCTGACCGGCGCCGAGACCTCGGTCTTCACCGAGGAGCTGGCCCCCGGCGTCGCCGCCGCCTGGGATCCCGAGGACCCGCGCCCCGGCCAGGACGGCATGAGCTTCGGCCAGCACCGCGCCTTCGCCCTCGCCTCCGGGCTCATCGCGCACGCCCTGGCCGACGGCTCCGAGGGCCGTACGCGCGAGGAGTACGTCGTACGGGCCTTCCGCGAGGCGGGAATCGACCCGCTACATCCCCAGAACAACCTCGACACCCGCTCGGGAGACGGACGATGACCACGACCACCGAAGCCGCCGCGCCCCCCGAGCCCGGCGGGCTCGGCACCGCCCTGACCACCGCCTACAGCGACGCGATCGCCGAGGTGTACGACGAGATCTACCCCTCCACCCCGGACCTGGAGGACATCGCCGACTTCCTCCTCACGCTCACCGCATCCGGTGCGAGCGTGCTCGAACTCGGCGTCGGCACGGGCCGGGTCGCGCTGCCGCTGGCCGACAAGGGTTTCCGGGTGCACGGCGTCGACTCCTCCGCGGGCATGCTCACCCGGCTCGCCGAGAAGGACCCCGAGGGCCGGATCACCCCCGTGCACGCCGACTTCGCCGCGCTCGACCTGGGACGGACCTTCGACGTCGTCCTCGCCCCGTTCAACTCGCTGTGCTGCGCGGTCACCCCGGACGAGCAGATCGCCCTCATGCACGCCGTGGCCCGGCACACCGCGCCCGACGGATGCGTCGTGATCGAGACGTTCGACCCCAGCGACTACCACGTCCAGAAGAAGAACGAGATCAGCACCTACCCCGTCGACGGGCGCGGCGCCATGATCGAGTCCATCGGGGTGCTGCCCGCCTCGCAGAACATGATGGTGCACAACACCCTCTTCCTCGACGGTGAGCCGCCCAAGTCCGCGACCACGGTGATGCGTTACCTGTGGCCGAGCGAGCTGGACCTGCTCGCCGGGATCGCCCGCCTGGAGCTGTCCGGCCGCTACTCCGGCTGGCGCGAGCAACCCTTCGACGGGGGCGACAGCCGCAAGATGTGCGTGTCCGTGTACCGGCCGCTCCCGTGAGCCTGCGGCCGGAGACGGGGGTGCGGCTGATCACCGAGGAGATGCCGGGGCGCGGGCTCGTGGCCGTGGCGCTGACCGTGGGCGCGGGCGGCGACGACGATCCGGCCGGGCGGCACGGCATGGCGCACCTGGTGGAGCACCTGATGTTCCCGCGCGACGACGAGGCCGACGGTTTCGTGGCCCTCGTCCAGGAGGCGGGCGGCATGTGCAACGCCGAGACCCACCGCGATCACACGGTCTTCCACACCGTCGTCCCCGCCGACGCGCTGCCCGACGTCCTCGCCCTGGAGGCCCGTCGGCTGCTGCGCTTCGGGCCGTCCGCCGCGACCCTCCGCTCCGAGGCGGCCGTCATCGGCGAGGAGATCCGCGCCGCCGGAGCCGGGAACCGCCTGTGGGACACCGTGCTCGCCGCGCTCCACCCCGGCGCCCGGGACGCCTACGGCACGACAGCGGAGCTGCGGGACGCCACGGTGGAGGAGGCGGAGACCTTCTTCCACCGCCACTACCGGCCCGAGCGGGTCGTGCTGTCCGTCGTCGGAGACGTGGACGCGGGGCGGGTGGAGGAGCTGGTGCGGCGGGAGTTCGGTGCGTGGACGACGCCTGCCGCGGAGGTGGACGCGAAGGCCGGCCCCGCCGCCGAGGCGCCCGCCCACCGGGAAGCGGCCCGCCGCACGCCCGGGGCCGCCTCTTCCCTCCCGTACGGCCGGAACGGCGTCGCGATCGGCCACGCCCTGGCCGACCCGAACCGGTGGGGCCTCGGGCCGTACCTCGCCCAGGTCGTGCTCTGCGAGGTGCTGCGCCGCCGGATCCCCGGACTGATCGCCCGCACCGGCGCGTGGGACGCGGCGAGCGTGCACACCGGCTACCAGGGCCAGTGGCTCGCCTCGGCAGCGCCCGACCTCGCACTCGTTCTGCTCGGCCGGGCGCCGGGCGCCGACAGCGAGGAGGCCGTCGGGCCATGGCTGGACGCGCTCGCCGACGTGGCCACCGCCCCACCGGACGAGCCCGAACTCAGACGCGCGGTCGCCGTGTTGCGGGCGTCCTGCTACCGCCAGGCCGACTCACTCACCGCCCGCGCGGTCACCCACGGCCGCGCCGCGCTCCTCTTCACCCGGGCGGGCGGCGACACGAACCCCGACGCCATCCCCGCCCACCTGGCCGCCGTCACCGCGGCCGGTGTGTCGGAGGCCGCACGTGACCTGCTGGTCGCGCCCAGGTCCGTGCATGTCCTGGAGGGGGTCGCCGTATGACCGCGTTGGCCGCACCCGGATCCGCGCACGTCCTGGCCGGAGTCGCCGTATGGGAGGAAGCCGCCGTATGACCACGTCACCCGCGCTCGGATCCACCCTGCGCACCGCCCTGCCGAACGGCCTGGACACGGTCGTAGTGGCCGCCCCGGGCGCCCCCCTCGCCGAGATCCGCCTCGTCCTGCCGTACGCCCGTACCGAACCCGCCCTCGCCGCCGTGCAGGAGCTGCTCGCGGCCGGCCTCGGTACCGCCACGGTCTCCCGGGACCGGCGGGCCGTCGCCGACCGGGCGGCCGATCTCGGTGCCGAGTTCAGCACGGTGGTGACCGCCGAGCAGCTGGTGCTGTCGGCGAGTGTGCTGGCGGAGGGGCTGCCGGGCGCGCTGGAGCTTCTCGCCGACCTGCTGCTGCGACCGGCGTACGACCACCTGCCGCCCCCGGGGAGCGGACCCGCGCCGCGGACGAACCCCGGCCCCCGCACCCGCCTGCGCCGCGCCCAGCTCCGCCACGCCTTCGGCGGGCCGCACCCCCTGGTCGACGACGACCACGCCACCGGCACGGCGGACGTCGACCTGCTCGCCTTTCACCGCCGGGCCGTCGTCCCGGCCGGCGCCGTACTGCTCATCCTCGGCGGCGACGACCCGGATCGCGTCCTGGCCTCCGTCCGCGAGGAGTTGGCCGACTGGACCGGCGGCCCCTCCGGGCTCACGCTGCCCCCGTTCCCCCGCCGCGAGCCCACCCCCGGGCGCCTCGCCCTGCACGACCCGTCCGCCGACCAGGCGTTCCTGCTCACCGCCGGCCCGGCCGTTCCCGTCCCCGACCCCGGCCACACCGCCCTGCACCTCGCCCAGACCGTCCTCGGCGGCCACGCCACCTCCCGGCTGACCCGGCGGCTGCGTGAGCGGCACGGGCTGGCGTACGCGGTGGACGCGCGGATCCGGCAGAACGGCGCGGGCTGCTGGCTGGAGATCGACTGTGTCGGTGCCCCCGGCACGGGGGACCGGCTCGCCGAGGAGGTCACCGCCTGCATGGCGGAGCTGGCCCGTACCGGCCCCACCCCCGAGGAGACGCACCGGGTCCGCCGTTACGCGGCCGGGTTCACCCGGTTCGCCCTCGCCACCCGGGCCGAGGAGGCGAGTGCCCTGGCGGGCTTCGCGGCGAGCGGGATGGACCTGGACTGGCTGACGCGATACCCGGACGCGATCGCCGATACGACGGACCGTCACATCGCCGAAGCAGCCGCCCACTTCCTCGACCCGGCCCGCACCCTCGTGGCCACCCTCGACCGCACACCCACAGGAACCCGCCCGTGACCGCACCCGAGCCTGCCTCCGCCCTCGCATCCGTCCCCGCCGTCCTCTACCCCCTCCAGCCCGACCACCCCGAACTCGTCGCCCCCTTCGCCGAGTTGGTCGCCCGCACCGACGCGCGCCGCCTCTGGCTCTGCCAGTCCTTCCGGTCGGAGCCGCACCAGGTGCTGGCGTACCTGGCGGGCCAGGGCCACACCGTCCCCGTGGGCACGGCGGTCACCCTGCTGCCCCTGCGGCACCCGTACGAGGCGGCGCTCCAGGCCCGCTCCCTGGCCCTGCTCACCGGGCGGCCGGTGGTGGCCGGGTACGGCATCGGCACCCCCGAGTTCGCACACGGGCTCACCCCGGAGCCGTATCGCAGCCCCCGTACGGCGGTCGGGGAGTACGTCACCTCCGTACGGGCCCTGCTGGACGGCGAGAGCGTGGCGCACGACGGCCCGTACCACCGGCTGCACGCGGCGCTCCCGCCGGTCGGGCCGCACGCGCCGGTGGAAGTGGGCGCCGGGGTGCTCCGCCCCGGCATGGCCCGCACGGCGGGAGCCACCGCGGACGTGGCGATCACCTGGATGACCCCGCCGGACTACCTCCGCGACACCCTCGTACCCCGACTGGCCGCAGGCGCCGCCGAGGCGGGCCGCGCCACCCGGCCCCGCATCGCCACGGCGGTCCACGTCGCCGTCCGCCGCCCGGGCCGCGACCCGCGACGCGTGGCGCAGGCGGCCGCGGGCACCCACCTGCGCGCCCCGCACTACGCGGACATGCTGCGCCGCGCCGGCGTGGACGTCGACGGGCCCGACCCGGCGACGCAGCTCCTGCGCGCCGACGTGGTCGTCACCGGCACCCCGGACGAGATCGCCGCGACCCTGGCCGGCTACCGCGCCGCCGGCGTCGACGAGATCCTCCTCAACCCCACCGCCGTCCTCCTCACCGAGGGCGTCCACGCGGCGGTGACGGACCTGGAGGAGATCATCACCGCGTGCCGGTCGTCCGGCCGGTCGTCCGGCGGTTCGACCGGCCGTGCGCCCGCCTCTGCTTCTGGCCGGGTTCATTCGGTCCTCTGATCGAGAACCGGACCCTGGCCGGCTCTTTGATCAAGTTCCGGTGGAGGCGATGTAACGGATGATCAAGAGCTGATGGAGGGGGTGTAATGGGCGTTTGGGTGTGGTCCGTCATGTCTTCACAAGCTCAGCGGAGCGTGGTGTTGCGCACTCGTTAAGTAGTTCGGCTTGACGCTGAGGGTCCACGGCGCGTTGGCTTTTCAGTCATCTGGGCGCAATGGCGCGCCCGAGTCCCGAAGGCACCAGAAGTGAGCTCCTCTATGCGTCCCCTGCGTCCCCTGCGCCGTACTGCCACCGCTGTGGCCGCCGCGTCCACGCTGACCCTCTCGCTGGCCGCGTGCGGGGCACTGGGCGTCACCGGGGACAGCAGCGAGGCGAGCCCGACCAAGGGCAACGACGTCACCGTGGGGTTGCTGCTGCCGGAGACGGCGAACACGCGCTACGACAAGTTCGACTTCCCCATCATCAGGAACAAGGTCCTGGAGCTCACCGACAAGCAGGGCCGGGTCGTCTACCAGAACGCGGACGCGGACGCGAGCAAGCAGGCGGCCCAGCTCCAGCAGATGATCGACGACCAGGTCGACGTGATCCTGCTGGACGCCGTCGACTCGCACGCCATCGCCACCGGCGTGCAGAAGGCCAAGGACGCCGGGATCCCGGTCATCGCCTACGACCGCCTGGCCGAGGGGCCCATCGACGCGTACGTCTCCTTCGACAACGAGCTGGTCGGCGAGGTCCAGGGCCGCTCGCTGCTGGAGGCCATGGAGGCGCCCGACTCCTCCGACAAGATCGTCATGATGAACGGCTCGCCCACCGACCCGAACGCCAAGCAGTTCAAGGCGGGCGCCCTCTCCGAGCTCAACGGCTCGGTGGACATCGCCAAGTCGTACGACACCAAGGACTGGAAGCCGGAGAACGCCACGGCCAACATGGCCCAGGCGATCAAGTCGATCGGCCTGAGCAACATCAAGGGCGTCTACTCCGCCAACGACGGCATGGCCGGCGGCGTCATCAAGGCCCTGAAGGCCGCGGGCGTGACCAATCTGCCGCCGATCACCGGGCAGGACGCCGAACTGGACGCCGTCCAGCGGATCGTGAGCGGCGAGCAGTACATGAGCGTGTACAAGTCGTACCCGCAGGAGGCCGAGAGCGCCGCGCAGATGGCCGTGGCCAAGGTCCAGGGCAAGGACATCCAGTTCGACTCCCTCACCCAGAACCAGGTCGACAGCCCCACCGGCAAGGACATCCCGGCCCTGCTGGTCCCCGTGGTCGCCCTGACCCAGGACAACATCAAGGAGACCGTCCTCGCCGACGGGATCTACGAGCTGTCCGAGATCTGCACGGCCGAGTACAAGGCCGACTGCGCGCAGATCGGGCTCAGCAAGTAAGGGCCGGCGGGCAGGGTTCAACAGGCAGTTCAGCAGGCAGACACCGGTGTGCTCGACGGAGCCGTCGGCGTTCTGCAGACAGGGCCCGTCGGTCTCCCCGACGGGCCCCGCCCGTTTCACCCTGCCGTTTCACCCTGCCCGTTTCACCCCACCCGCGTGAACTCCACCGTCACCTCCGGCGGCCCGCCGGGCACCCCCCGGTAGATGCCCTTGTGCGGGGTGACGTCGTCGTAGTCGCGCCCGCGCCCGACGACGACGTGCGACTCGTCGGCCCGGGTCCGGTTCGTGGGGTCGTAGCCGCACCAGTCGCCCGCCCAGTACTCGATCCAGGCGTGGCTCTGCCCGGCCACCGGGCGGTGCAGTTCCGCGTCCCGCTCGGGATGGAGATAGCCGGAGACGTATCTCGTCGGCAGCCCCAGCCCCCGCAGCAGCGCGATCGTCAGATGGGCGATGTCCTGGCAGACGCCCGCGCCCTGCTCCCAGGCCTCGGCGGCCGAGGTGTTCACGCCGGTGGCGCCGGGGAGGTATCCCACCCGGTCCGCGACCAGCGCCGAGACCGCCACCGCCGTGCCGTGCGGGTCGAGGCCCGCCGCGGCCTCCCGCGCCTTGTCGACCAGCTCGTCCGGGACGGTCGTACGGGGCGTGGTGCCCGCGAACTCCAGCAGACGGGTCCGCGCGACCTGTTCGGCCACCTCCGCCCAGGCGGGCGCCTCGGGGAGCGTGCCCGGCGGGGACGTCTCGACCAGGCTGGAGGCCGTGATGGTGAGGTCGGCGTGCGGGTCCATCAGGTCGAAGCCGGTGACCTGCGTGCCCCAGTAGTCCCAGTACGACCAGGTGGTGGCCGCCGGGCTGATGGTGACCCGGGAGTCCAGCGTGGTCTGGGCGGGCAGCGTGAGCGGGGTCATGCGGACCTCGTTGTGGGAGGACGCGGCGGGCTGGGCGTACGAGACGCGGGTGACGTGCTTGATGCGGAGCCTGCGAGTCATCTCACGCTCCTTCCTGGGCCCACTCGACGGGCCCCTGGTACGGGAAGAACCGGTCGGCCACCGCGTCCGCCGAGGCCATGCAGGCCTGCCGCAAGTCCCGCAGCAGCACGGGCAGTTGGTCCTCCAGCGTGTGCGTGTCGAGGTATTCGAGCCGGGTGCGCATCCGGCCGATCGGGCGGCGTGCCGGGTCCTGACGGGGGCGGCCCAGCGCGGTGAGGCACTCCTCGGCGGTGGTCAGCGCGTGCAGCGCCGAGCGCGGGAAGTCGCGGTCGAGGAGCAGGAACTCGGCGACGCGCGGGGTGTCGCCGAAACCGCCGTACACGCGCGCGTACGCCTCGTCCGCGCCGGACGCGCTGAGCAGGGTCGGCCAGTCCGGCGCGTGGGCGGCGTCCAGCACCCGCACCGACAGCAGCCGTACGGTCATGTCCACCCGCTCCAGGCTCCGGCCCAGCACGACGAAACGCCAGCTGTCGTCCCGGCTCATCGTCGAGTCGGCGAGCCCGAAGAACAGCGCCGCGCGTCTGCGCACCAGCTCCAGATACGCGTACGGCCCCGTCCGTCTGGCCGCGAGCCGCTGGTCCGCGAGGGCGTGCCAGGTGGAGTTCAGGCACTCCCACATCTCGGACGAGACGGCCTCGCGGGCGCTGCGCGCGTTCAGCCGGGCGGCGCCCAGCGCGCCCTCGATCGACCCGGTGGAACGGGCGTCGAAGGCCAGCTGGTCGAGCACCTGCTGCATGTCCACGGGCTCGCCGCCGGCGTCCATCCCGAGGATCGCGTACAGCGACCGGCAGGCCACGTCCTCGTCGCGCCAGGGGTCCTCCAGCATGCGGTGGAGGTAGGCGTCGAGGATCCGGCCCGTGGCGTCGGCCCGCTCGACATAGCGTCCGGTCCAGGTCAGTGCCTCGGCGATGCGGGAGAGGATCACGTCGTTCACTGCTGCTGCGCCCCTTCCTGTACGACGGTGGGGGTGCCGTCGGGTCCGAGCTGACGGGGTGCGACGGCGAGCGGATCGCCCGCGCTGACCGGCGCGGGGGAGTCCGCCGGTCCCTCCGCGAGTACCCAGGTGTCCTTGGAGCCGCCGCCCTGGCTGGAGTTGACGATCAGGTTGCCCTCCTGGAGGGCTACCCGGGTGAGGCCGCCGGGCAGCACCCAGACATCGTTGCCGTCGTTGACGGCGAAGGGCCGCAGATCGATGTGGCGGGGTGCCATCCCCTCGCCCGCGAGGGTCGGGGAGGTGGACAGGGCGACGGGCCGCTGGGCGATGAAGCCGCGCGGATCGGCGACGACCGCTTTGCGAGTGCGTTCGATCGTGTCCCGGTCCGCCTTGGGTCCGATGACGATGCCCTGCCCTCCCGCGCCGTCCACGGGTTTGATGACGAGCTGCTCGATCTGGTCGAGGACGGCCTCCAACTGGCCGGGCTCGTCGGGCCGGTAGGACTCGACGTTGGGCAGAATCGGTTCCTCGCCGAGGTAGTACCGGATCAGGTCCGGGACGTAGGTGTAGAGGAGCTTGTCGTCGGCGATGCCGTTACCCACGGCGTTCGCGAGTGTGACGTTGCCCGCCATGGCCGCGCTCATGATGCCCGGGCAGCCGATCACCGAGTCGGGGCGGAAGTGGAGAGGATCGAGGAAGTCGTCGTCGAGCCGCCGGTATACGACGTGGACGGGCACCTCGCCGCGCGTGGTCCGCATCCACACGCGGTTGTTGCGGCAGACGAGGTCGTGCCCCTCGACGAGCTGCACGCCCATCAGCCGGGCCAGCAGGGCGTGTTCGAAGTAGGCGGCGTTGCTGGGCCCGGGGGTGAGGACGACCACGCGCGGATCCTCGATGCCGTCGGGAGCGGCCGCGCGCAGGGCGGCGAGCAGCTTCTGCGCGTACCCGTCGACGGGCAGGACATGCTGCTCGGCGAAGAGGGAGGGGAAGATCCGGGTCATGGCACGCCGGTTCTCGATGACGTACGAGACGCCGCTGGGCACGCGCACGTTGTCTTCCAGTACCCGGAAGTCCCCGGCCTCGTCCCGTACGAGGTCGATGCCGGCGACGTGGATCCTTACCCCGCCCGGTGGTTCGACCCCGTGCGCGGCTCTGTGGAAGTGCGGGGAGCTGAGCAGCAGCCGCCAGGGCACGACACCGTCCTCGAAGGCGCGGGCGTGCCCGTAGGCGTCGGCGAGGTAGGCCTCCAGGGCCCTGACCCGTTGGCTCACCCCGCGTTGTATGAGATCCCATTCGAGGGCGTCGAGGATGCGGGGCACGAGGTCCAGCGGCCAGGGCCGCTCCTCGCCCGCGAAGGCGTACGTCACGCCTCTGTCGGTGAACGCCCGGGCCATCTGGTCGGCCCGGAACCGCAGTTCACTCGGCTCGATCGGCTGCAGTGCAGCCAGCACCGGCTCATAGGCGGTCCTGACCTCACCCGGCCGCTCAAACATCTCGTCCCACGCGTCGGCCAACGCGTACGCGTCAAATATGTCCGCCATGGCCTGACGTTAAGTGGGGTGTGTAACGCGGTGATCTCTGGCGGATTTCCGGGAGGTGCACGCGGAAGGGTGGCGTCCGGGTCGCCGGGTGCGGCCGGTCGGCACCCGGGAGTTCGGGGGCGGCGGCTTTGCTGCGCACACGGCAAAGGCCGGGAAGAGACCCCCAGCTTGTTGCAACTCGACGGACGGAGGCCCGGAGATAGTGGGGCAAACCGGTGGTTTAAGGCGCCCTTCCCGGCGGGAGCCGTGTTGCGGAGCACGGCCGGTCCGCGCATAGTTGCGCTGCGGAAGCGCGAGCGAACCGTAGGCCCGACGGGCTGTGCAGGTGGGCCCCTCGACCAGGGCCACGCCTGCCGTGGCGCCCCGGCAAGGGTGTCGGCACCGCGCTCCGGAGGTGGGCGAGCCGGCGAAGAGGCAAGGACCGGGGGTGGACGGGCGATGGCCGGGCACGGGACGGAGGAGCATCCACACGGTGCCGACCGACTGTGCGGGGCCGGGGATCGCGTGTATTCCCGGGCCGTACGGCGCGGTCGTGTGCCGCGCCGGGACGCCGAGCAGGTGCCCTGCCTGCTGGAGCTGGCGCTGCTGCACCCCGACCCCGACGACATGGACTGGCTGGTGCCGACCTCCCCGCAGGAGGTCATGACGCGGCTGCTGCGCGGGCTGTACGACGAGGTCAGCGCGAGTCAGCGGCGGGTGGGCTCGGCGGTGGCCGCGTTCGAGTGGTACGCCGGGCTCGGTCCCCCGCAGCCGCAGGCGTCCGGCGCGGAGGGCGCGGCGATCCGGGTGCTGGACGGCTCCTCCCGCATCCAGGGGGCCCTGGACGCGGCGACGGAGGCGTGCACGGCGGAGGTGCTGACCGTGCAGCCCGGCGGCATCCGTCCCGAGCACGAGCTGACCGAGGGCCTGCACCGGGCGCTGGCGCTGCGGGGGCGGGGCGTGCGGATGCGCGACCTGTACACGCATGTGGCCCGGCACGGCCAGGGCCTGCTCAACTACCTCGAGCTGATGGGTGATTCGGTCGAGGCCCGCACCCTGGACGAGGTGATCGACCGGCTGATCCTCTTCGACCGCACGGTGGCCTTCATCCCGGCGAACGCGGACCGCACGCTGGCCCTGGAACTGCGCCACCCCGCCCTGGTGAACTACCTGGTGACGGTGTTCGAGCGCCTGTGGCGCCTGGCCATCCCGCTGACGGCACCCCTCCCCGACACCGGCATCGAGGGCATCTCCCACCGCGAGCAGTCCATCGCCGCGCTGCTCGCCGAGGGCCACCAGGACGCGGTGATCGCGGAACGGCTCGGCATAAGCGTGCGGACCTGCCGGGCGCACATCGCGCGGCTGTCGGAGACGCTGGGCGCGGCGAGCCGGACGCAGCTCGGGGTGCGGATCGCGCAGGTGGGCCTGGACCGCCCGCGGGCGTCGTCGTCCGAGGCCGCGGTGATCAGCGTCGCCGGGGTGCCGGGGGTTCCCGGAGCGCCGGGGGGCCCTGGGATTCCCGGGGTTCCTGGTCAAGGATCCCCGACTGGCCTATGAGATAGCCGAGTTGGGCCCGGCTCTCGCTGCCCAGCGTCGCCGCGAGCTTGGCGATGTGGACGCGGGCGGTGCGGATGTTCATACCGAGGCGGTCGGCGATGACGGCGTCGGTGTGTCCCTCGACCAGGAGGCTCGCGATGGCGCGCTGGCGGGGGGTGACGCCGTTGAGCGTGGGCTGCTGGACGGCTTCGGGGTGCATGGGGGTGGCCAGGCGCCAGAGGCGGTCGAACACCGTGACCAGGTAGTCCACCAGCGCCGGGTGGCGGACTTCCAGGGCGAAGGTGCGGTCCTTGTTGGCGGGGATGAAGGCGACGGTCCGGTCGACGACGATGAGCCGGTCGGTGACCTCGTCGAGGGTGCGGGCCTCGGCATCGCCCCTGAGCTGCTCGTAACGCGCCATGACCAGGGGCCGGTGGCGCTGCGTGTGCTGGTAGAGGCTGCGGATGCGGGCCCCGCGGTCCAGCAGGGCCTGGTCGCGGTCCAGCGCGAGGGCCTGGGCCGTCTCGGTGCGCGCGTCGTTGTGGTGCGTGGTGGGCTGGATGGACAGGAGTTCCCGGGAGGCCTCGGTCATGGCCTCGCTGATGGCCTTGTTGATCCGCTCGGTGCCACTGAGCGTGAGGATCGCCGGGTTGTCCGAGGTCGCCGAACGGCTGCAGTCGATCCGCATGAGCGGTTCGAACATGTCGGCCAGCACCTGTTCACGTCGCCGTTCGTGCGCGATGCGGTCCGCGGAGCCCCGCAGCAGCCGGTGAAGCGCGACGGCGGGGGCGACGGGCTCCAGCCAGTCGAGGTCCTCGACGGCCGGCTGGAGCAGACCGAGATCGACCAGACACGCCACACCGTCCGCCTGCTCGGCACGCAGCCGCCCTTCGCGCAGGGCGCGTGCGTACAGGCCCATGCCCGCCTCGCACGGTTCGTCCACGCCATGCGTGTGTGCCTCGGTCACGGGTGGGAGTCGTCCCCCTGCGCGTGATCCTTGTCCAGGATCCCCGACTGGGCGATGAGATAGCCGAGCTGGGCCCGGCTGCCGCTGCCCAGGGCCGTGGCCAGCTTGGCGATGTGGGCCCGGCAGGTGCGCACGTTCATGCCCAGGCGGCGGGCTATGGCCTCGTCGACGTGGCCCTCCACGAGGAGCTTGGCGATCGAGTGCTGGATGTCGGTGATGCCGTCCGGGTCGGTCTCGTAGGGCGTGCCCGCCTGCAGCGGTACCGCGCGGGACCACATGAACTCGAAGACCTTGATCAGGTAGCGCACCAGGCCCGGGTGCCGGAGCTCCAGGGCCACCTGTCGGTCGTCCCGTATGGGGATGAAGGCGACGGTCTCGTCGCAGATGATGAGGCGCTCGACGAGCTCGTCGATGGTGCGGTACTCCACCTTGCCGTCGGCGAACCGGTCCATATAGGCCAGCCGGTCGGGGATGTACCGGGCCGTGTGCTGGTAGAGCGTCCGGATCCGCACCCCGCGTTCGATCAGCGGCTTGTCGCGTTCCAGGGCCTCCAGGAGCCTGTTCTCAGGGCTGCGGCGGCCGCTCGGCTGGACCGCGAGCACCTCGGTCTGGCACTGGGCCGTCGCCAGGTCGAGTGCCGTGTTGATGCGGTCCAGGCCCTCCAGCACCGTGATCGCGTGGGTAGGGGCGGTGTCCTGGGCGCCGAGGGCCATGAATGGCTCGAAGGCTTCGGCGAGTGCGATGGACATCCGGCGCTGCTCGGTGATCTCGCGCTCGATGGGGTTGAGCCGCTGGGCCAGGGCGACCGACGGGGGAACTGGGCGCAGCCATTTCGCATCATCAGGATCGGGGTGAAGAAGGGCGAACTCCATCAGACATGGAGCAGGCTCGACATCCGCCCGCAGAATGCGCCCCGTGCGCAGCGCGCTCGCATAGAGGCGGCCACCTTCCTCGCACAGCTCGGTCATCGCATGGGGATGTGTCGCCTTTGTCCCATTTGTTTCCAAATCTCCACCCCCCAGGGTCCTGAACATGCAGGAACATGATGCACCGATCGTGTGGCCATGATGTGCCTGAATGAGCCATCGTCTTATCCGACGGGGGAAGAGGGGACCTTCAAGTGAGGACGAAGCCGACTATGCGTAAGAGAATGCTTCGCTCGGTACTTGTTGCCGCCTTCTCCGCCGTTGTGGCCTTCGGAACGCTGGCGGGCCTCTCCGGTGCGAAGAGTGACGCGCACAAGGTGGGTGATGCTCGGTCTGTGATCGTCGCGGCCGACGGCGACAACGGGCCGGTCGTCCCTCTGGACACCAGGTGGGACTGATCGCGATGACCACTCCTCCTGATGATCGCTCCTTCCGCCGAGAAATGGCCACCGCCTACCGCTCCGGCTGGCACTTCATCGACTTGGTCACCGCGATCCCCCACCCCGGTGACTCGCTGATGGTGACCGTCTTCGGAGAGCCGGTCGTCGTGACGCGGGACGAGGAGGAGGACGTACGGGCCTACCGGTGTCTGCGGCGGCCTCGGGGGGCGCCGCAGCCTGTGCGATGTGCCATCCGGTACGGAATGATCTTCGTCAACCTGGATCAGCGTGACCACCGGCTGGTGGAGCCGGAGGCCCCGGCCCCAAGGACCATCTCAGCCACCCCCCGCAGTGCCTGACGCGATTCCCCCGTCGTAACAGATCGCTCAGGTGCTTCCCCCCGCAGCGGCGTCACCGTGACCTGAACACGGTGACGCCGCTGCAGTTTTCCGGGGACATTTCCCGGTATCCGTCCGTTCCGCCGGTGGCTGAAACCGGGCGCCCGGTATCCAGCCACCCCTCCCGGCAGTCCGGTCACCCCCGCCCCATCGCCCGGGTCAGCTCGATCTCGATCACCACCCGGTCGGGATTGGGCGTCGGCGTCCGCCCGTACCGCTCCGCGTACCGCCGCTCCGCGTCCCCGACCCGCTCCGGCTCGGTCCGGACGTACGCCCGCCCTTCCAGCGTCGCCCACCGGCCGCCGTCCACCTGGCAGACCGCTACGCGTGCCCCGTCCGGGCCGGCGGCCAGTACATGGCGCACCTTGGCGCTCGACTTGAGCGTGATCACCCGAGCAAGTCGTGCCTCGGGGTCGTATGTCACTCCGACGGGCACGACGTGCGGGGTGCCGTCCGGGCGCAGGGTCGTCAGGGTGCACAGATGTCTCTGCTGCCAGAAGGTGAGGTACGGCGCGTCCGGCGCGCCAGGATCCTGGGGGTGAGCTGCCATGGCCCGGAACTCTAGGCCCTCCTGTCAGGGCCTGGCCGCCGCAGGCCTCCCGCGACTACCTTGAGCGGAATAGACTCAACTTTGTGTACGCTGACGCAGTCAGTACGGGAGACGCTGACGCCAGGAGGAGAAAGCGAACGTGGACGCCGAGCTGACCAACAGGAGCCGGGACGCGATCAACGCGGCCAGCAACCGTGCCCTGACCGAGGGACACGCGGACCTCACCCCCGCCCACCTGCTGCTGGCTCTGCTCCAGGGCCAGGACAACGAGAACATCATCGATCTTCTGGCGGCCGTCGACGCCGACCAGGCCTCCGTGCGCGCCGGCGCCGAGAAGGTGCTCGCCTCGCTGCCGAGCGTCACCGGCTCCACCGTGGCGCCGCCGCAGCCCAACCGTGAGCTTCTCGCCGTGATCGCGGACGCCCAGGCGCGGGCCAAGGAACTCGGGGACGACTACCTCTCCACCGAGCACCTCCTCATCGGCATCGCCGCCAAGGGCGGCCAGGCGGGTGACGTGCTCACCCAGCAGGGTGCCGGTGCGAAGAAGCTGCTGGACGCCTTCAGGAAGGCACGCGGCGGGCGCCGGGTGACCACCGCCGACCCCGAGGGGCAGTACAAGGCGCTGGAGAAGTTCGGCACCGACTTCACGGCAGCCGCGCGGGAGGGGAAGCTCGATCCCGTCATCGGACGGGACCAGGAGATCCGGCGGGTCGTGCAGGTGCTGTCCCGCCGTACCAAGAACAACCCGGTGCTCATCGGTGAGCCCGGCGTCGGCAAGACCGCCGTCGTCGAAGGGCTCGCCCAGCGGATCGTCAAGGGGGACGTGCCCGAGTCCCTCAAGGACAAGCGGCTCGTCGCGCTCGACATCAGTGCCATGGTCGCCGGGGCCAAGTACCGCGGTGAGTTCGAGGAGCGGCTGAAGACCGTGCTCGCGGAGATCAAGGACTCCGACGGGCAGATCATCACCTTCATCGACGAGCTGCACACCGTCGTGGGTGCCGGGGCCGGCGGCGACTCCGCCATGGACGCCGGGAACATGCTCAAGCCCATGCTCGCGCGCGGTGAGCTGCGGATGGTGGGCGCCACGACCCTCGACGAGTACCGCGAGCGGATCGAGAAGGACCCGGCGTTGGAGAGGCGCTTCCAGCAGGTGCTGGTCGCCGAGCCGACCGTCGAGGACACCATCGCGATCCTGCGCGGGCTCAAGGGGCGCTACGAGGCCCACCACAAGGTGCAGATCGCGGACAGCGCGCTGGTGGCCGCGGCCACCCTCTCCGACCGGTACATCACCTCCCGCTTCCTCCCGGACAAGGCCATCGACCTCGTCGACGAGGCCGCCTCCCGGCTGCGCATGGAGATCGACTCGTCCCCCGTCGAGATCGACGAACTCCAGCGCGCCGTCGACCGGTTGAAGATGGAGGAGCTCGCGCTGGAGAAGGAGACCGACCCGGCCTCGCGCGAGCGCCTGGAGCGGCTGCGCCGTGACCTCGCCGACAAGGAGGAGGAGCTGCGGGGCCTGACCGCCCGCTGGGAGAAGGAGAAGCAGTCCCTCAACCGCGTCGGTGAGCTGAAGGAACGGCTCGACGAGGCGCGCGGGCAGGCCGAACGCGCCCAGCGCGACGGCGACTTCGACAGCGCCAGCAAGCTGCTCTACGGCGAGATCCCCGCCCTGGAGCGGGACTTGGAGGAGGCCTCGCAGGCCGAGGAGGAGGCCGCCAAGGGCACGATGGTCAAGGAGGAGGTCGGCTCCGACGACATCGCCGACACCGTCGCCGCCTGGACCGGTATTCCGGCCGGGCGACTCCTGGAGGGCGAGACCCAGAAACTCCTGCGCATGGAGGAGGAGCTGGGCAAGCGGCTCATCGGGCAGACGGAGGCCGTGCAGGCGGTGTCCGACGCCGTGCGCCGCACCCGCGCCGGCATCGCCGACCCCGACCGCCCGACCGGCTCCTTTCTCTTCCTCGGCCCGACCGGCGTCGGCAAGACCGAACTCGCCAAGGCCCTCGCCGACTTCCTCTTCGACGACGAGCGGGCGATGGTCCGCATCGACATGTCGGAGTACGGCGAGAAGCACAGCGTGGCCCGGCTGGTCGGCGCGCCCCCCGGGTACGTCGGCTACGAGGAGGGCGGCCAGCTGACGGAGGCGGTGCGCAGGCGGCCGTACAGCGTGGTCCTGCTCGACGAGGTGGAGAAGGCGCACCCCGAGGTCTTCGACATCCTGCTGCAGGTGCTGGACGACGGGCGGCTGACGGACGGTCAGGGGCGTACGGTCGACTTCCGCAACGCGATCCTGGTGCTGACGTCGAACCTGGGCAGCCAGTTCCTGGTGGACCCGATCACCAGCGAGGCGGAGAAGAAGGAGCAGGTGCTGGAGGTGGTCCGGGCCTCCTTCAAGCCCGAGTTCCTCAACCGGCTGGACGACCTGGTCGTCTTCTCGGCGCTGGCGAAGGACGAGCTGGCCCGGATCGCCCGGCTCCAGATCGACCGCCTCGCCCAGCGGCTCGCGGAACGGCGCCTCAGCCTGGAGATCACCGACGAGGCCCTGGCCTGGCTCGCCGACGAGGGCAACGACCCGGCCTACGGCGCCCGCCCCCTGCGCCGCCTCGTCCAGACCGCCATCGGCGACCGCCTCGCCAAGGAGATCCTCTCCGGCGAGATCAAGGACGGCGACACGGTCCGGGTGGACGCCTTCGGGGACGGTCTGATCGTGGGGCCCGCGACCGGAAAGACGCTGTGATTTGCGGGTACCCGGTTGGTCCGGGTACCCGGATGGCCTGATCGGATCGAGTCAGCCGACGGCTGACAGGCCCGGCGGGGCTTGCCACCCCCCTCCCCGCATGGGGGAGGATGACGGAATCCGTACGAAGGGAAAATCACGGTGAGCATCGACCCGTCCTCGATTCCGAACTTCGGGGGGCAGCAGCCGCAGTCCGGGCCGCCGCCCGGCCCCGTTGTCCCGGATCAGGACCTCGTGAAGCAGCTCCTCGACCAGATGGAGCTGAAGTACGTCGTCGACGACGAGGGTGACCTCGCGGCGCCGTGGGAGCAGTTCCGTACGTACTTCATGTTCCGTGGCGAAGGTGACCAGCAGGTCTTCTCGGTGCGGACGTTCTACGACCGGCCCCACAAGATCGACGAGAAGCCCCAGCTTCTGGAGTCGATCGACGACTGGAACCGCCGGACGCTGTGGCCGAAGGTCTACAGCCACACGCACGACGACGGCACCGTCCGCCTGATCGGCGAAGCACAGATGCTGATCGGCACCGGCGTGAGCCTGGAGCACTTCGTCTCGTCGACGGTCAGCTGGGTGCGGGCCGCCATCGAGTTCGACAAGTGGCTCGTCGAGCAGCTCGGCCTCGAGCAGGAGATCAACGACGCGGAGAAGCCCGAGGAAGAAGAGTAGGCATCTCCGTCACGGCGCCAGGTCGGACATGGTGACCACGAACGCGCCGTAAGTGAACGAGAGCCCGGCAAGGGCCGCGACCAGCACGGACGCGCGCCATGGCCGGGCTTTCGCCGTCCGTGCGAGCACCCCCGCGAGAGGCAGCAGGAGGGGGAAGGCGGGCAGGACGAAGCGCGGCTTGGACGCCAGATAGCCGGAGCCGCCCACCGCGATCAGCAGCAGGACGCCGCTGTAGACCAGCAGGGGCAGGGGCGCGCGGCCGGCGATCAGCCGCCAGAACAGCAAAAGGCCTGCCGCCACGATCACGATCGCCACGGCGAAGAGCACAAGGTGGGTGGTGGGGAGCCGGCCCCCGTGCACGAGCATGTGCTTGACGAAGCGCATGGTGTGCAGACCGAAGTCGAAGCTCGATCCCCACAGCCGCTGCACCTCGAAGTACCCGCCGAGCGTGTCGCCCGTGCGTCGGCCGACCCACAGCACGTACATGCCCCAGCCGAGCGGCGCGAGCGCGGCGCCGATCCACAGCCTGTGGGAAACACCGTCGCCCCGGCGGCGGGCGCGCCAGACCTCGTACGCCGCCGCGGCGACCACCGCCGCCGCGACCGCGAGCCCGTTGGGCCGGGTGAGTCCCGCGAGAGCCGCGAGGGTGCCCGCCCACAGCCAGCGCCCGGTCAGCACCGCGTACAGCGACCAGGCCGCGAGCGCGGTGAGCAACGGCTCCGTGTACCCCATGGACAGCACGATCGAGTGCGGCAGCAGGCCCCAGAGCACCACCAGCGCGACGGCCACCGCCCGTCCGCGCAGCAGGTCGCCCACCGCGTAGATGCCCCAGGCGGCGGCCGCCGCCGCGAGCCACGCCACCACCAGCCCCGCCGCCCCGCCGCTCAGCGCGGTCAGTTCCGTCACGGCCCGCACGAGCCCCGGGTAGAGGGGGAAGAACGCCAGGTCGTTCGCGATGACACCGGCCCCCATGCGCAGGGTGAGGCCGTACCCCTCCGAAGCGATCGACAGGTACCAGAGGGAGTCCCAGGACCGGCCGAGCATCCCCAGCGTCTGCCTGTCCTCGCCGCGGGTGGCCAGGGCGAGCACGGCGACCCCGGCCAGCCGGGCGACCACGAACAGCCCGATGGCGATCCCCGCCGCCGTGAGGGACATCCGGCGACGGGCGCGCCCCTCTGCGCCGGGCTCCGCGCCGGTCTCGCCGTCGGCGCGCCGCGGCGCCGGGGTACTGACGGGGGTGAGGACAGGGGCGCCGTCAGGGGCACTGATATGCGTCACATCAACAGATTTACGGCTGAAAGGGGCACATGCGGGCGAGGCGCGTCCGGGCGTCCGAGGAATCGCGCGCTTGGCGTAGCCGAGTCCTGGAGCAGCCGAGTCCTGGAGCAGCAGAGTCCCGGCGCGGCAGTGCGCTGTGAACGGCCGCCGCTCTACGCCAGCGTCTTCAGGCGCCGCACCGCCTCCTCCAGGACGGTGGTCTGCTTGCAGAACGCGAACCGCACGAACGGCGCCCCCGCCTCCCGGTGGTCGTAGAAGACCGCGTTGGGGATGGCGACGACCCCGGCCCGCTCCGGCAGGGCGCGGCAGAAGGCGAAGCCGTCCGTCTCGCCGAGGGGGCGGATGTCGGTGGTGATGAAGTAGGTGCCGGCGGGCTTGAACACCTCGAACCCGGCCTCCGTCAGCCCCGTGGCCAGCAGGTCCCGCTTGGCCAGCATGTCCTCGCGGAAGGCCGCGAAGTAGCCGTCGGGGAGGGCGAGCGCCTCGGCGACCGCGTACTGGAACGGCCCCGACGACACGTACGTCAGGAACTGCTTCGCCGACCGTACGGCCGTGACCAGCGCGGACGGCGCGGTCACCCAGCCGACCTTCCAGCCGGTGAAGGAGAACGTCTTGCCGGCCGACCCGATCGTCACCGTCCGCTCGCGCATGCCCGGGAAGGTCGCCAGCGGCAGGTGCTCGGCGTCGTCGAAGACGAGGTGCTCGTACACCTCGTCGGTGACCACGAGCAGGTCGCGCTCCACCGCCAGCTCGGCGATCGCGGTCAGCTCCTCGCGGGTGAGGACCGTGCCGGTGGGATTGTGCGGGGTGTTGATCAGCAGGAGACGGGTGCGGTCGGTGACGGCGGCGCGCAGCTCGTCCAGGTCGAGCCGGAAGCGCCGGTGGGCCACTCCGTCGCGTGACTCCTCGCCCGGCCGCAGGGTGACCGGCACGCGGGTCCCGCCGGCCATCGCGATGCAGGCCGCGTAGGAGTCGTAGTACGGCTCGAAGGCGATCACCTCGTCGCCGGGCTCCAGCAGGGCCAGCAGGGCGGCGGCGATCGCCTCGGTGGCGCCGGCGGTGACCAGGACCTCCGTGTCCGGGTCGTACGACAGCCCGTAGCGCCACTCCTGGTGGGCGGCGACGGCGGTGCGCAGCTCGGGGACGCCGGGGCCCGGCGGGTACTGGTTGCCGCGCCCGTCGCGCAGCGCCCGTACCGCCGCCTCACGGACCTCCTCGGGTCCGTCGGTGTCGGGGAAGCCCTGGCCCAGGTTGATGGAACCGGTCCGCAGGGCCAGCGCGGACATCTCGGCGAAGATCGTCGTCCCGAACTCGGCGAGCCGGCGGTTGAGCAGGGGGCGGGAGGTGGAGGTCATGCCGGTCATCCTGCGCTCAAGCTCCGGGGTTCCTCAACCTGCGTTCACGGATGAGCACAAGATCGGCGGTCCGTGGGCGGCTACCCGGTTCGTCAGGACCGGCAGGGCCCTCACCGGCGCGGTCGTCCATTCCGGGCGGTGCGTATCGGGGCTGCACCCTCCTCGGCGGGCTGCGTAGAGTACCCGCGGTCATCGATTGGAGAAGACGTTGGACGCGGTCGAGTTCCCTCTCAGCGCTCGGGTGCGTGAGGCCCGGCGATGGCTCGTGGCCACGAGCGCGGCGGGTGCCGTACTCGTGGGAGCCGCCGTGGCGTCCGTGGTCGCCAACGCTTCCGGGTGGGTGTCGGTGCCGCGGGCGATCCAGGCGGGTCTGGTGCTGGTGACGCTGTTCCTGCTGCCCGTCGTATGGGTGGGAGTGCACGCCGTGTGGGCGTTGCGCGGGCGGGCCGAGCTGTTCATCGCCGCCGGAGAGCACCCGCGGCGGCGTCCCACCGACCGGCAGTTGGTCAACCACCTGCGCAACGAGCACCCGCTCATGCCCCTGTGGGGGATGGTTGCCGTCCTCGGCGGCCTCGGCACGCTCTGCCTCGGGGTCGCGCTTCCCTTCGCCCTGGCGGACGGCGCCGTACTGGCCGGTGTACTCCTCGGGACCGGGCTCGCCGTGTCCCTGGCCGCCCTGGCCCTGGCCGTGCCCGGTTTCCGCCGCGCCGCCCGCCAGGGCTCGGAGGACCGAAGGCGGCGTACCGAGCTGTGGTCCCTGCCCGACGCCGTCGAACGCCGGCTCACGATCCCCCTCCTCGGCGCCGGCGACGGGGCACACCCCGGAGCCTGAACATTCGTTGGACAAGATCACGGCCCGCAGACGGCCCAATGAGCCCCGGACGGCCCCTGAACTGCGCTTCTGTGCAGGTCAGGGGCTGTTCCTCCGTTCGAACCCTCTGAAGTTCCTCAACTCTGCTTTGGCTCGTGAGACGGCAGGGCATCTCACTCGCACGCACCGAGCGGGAGGCGCCCACGGGGGGACGCCTCGGTCCGCTTCGGGGGAACGGAAGGAGCTGACGCCATGGTCACGATCTTTATCGGGGCGCTCGTCGCAATGTTGTTCGTGGTGATCGTCGTGTCCATCGCTCGCGCCGGCGGACGTTCGAGCCACCGTTCGTCAGCGCGCCGGAGCAGCTCGTACGACAGCGGAAGCGGCGGCTGGTGGGCCGGCGGGGGAGACAGCGGCTCGGGGGGTTCGTCCTGCGGGGGCAGCTCGTCCTGCGGAGGCGGGTCGTCGTCCTGCGGAGGCGGCGGCGGAGGCGGCGGCGGATGCGGTGGCGGAGGCAGCTGACACGGGGCAGCTGAGCTCCCCGAGCAGGGGGAACCGCATCCGGACGGAGCGGGGCCGGTACCTGGGACCGGCCCCGCTTTCCTGTTCCCCGTACGGTCGTCCGACGGGGCTCACAGTGAGGACTTCTGCGCCCAGGCGTACGCCGGAGTTGAACAGTTGAGCTGATAAGCCCTCTGAGGGATGGAAAGCCCACGAACTTGGGTAAAAACGCTGTGGCGGCGCCACAGTTCATGATTCAGTTAATTTCCCCAACGCAGCCCCTCGGACGTCCCGCGGAAACCCTTCTGACCGGCCGACCGGGCTGACCGGGCCGACTCCCGGTGTCGGCCGGGGGTGCGCCGGAGACCGAAACCTCCCTCTCTTTGCGTGCTTGCGGAGCCGACCCATGCTCACGACCCTGAACACCGCCTATACCGACACGCGCGCGGCCGACCTCGCCTGGACCCTGGGGCGGGAGCCGCTGCCCGCGCTGGCCACGTTGGATCTCGAACTGACCGGTGCGAAACTCCAGTTGAGACTGCTCGGCGCATCCCATCAGGTGCTGCTGGAGGAGGAGCGGGGCGACTGTTCGGAGACGGTGGCCTGTATGCCCGGCAGCAGCACGCCGCTTCCGCTCGGGGTGGCCAAGCGGGCGGACGACTGGGAGTACGAGTTCGCGTCCCGCGTGGAGATTCTGTCTCCGGGTCAGTTCGCGGGTCGTGCCCAGGAGTTGCTGGCCCTGGTCGCCGACCACCCGCACGGCCTCGCCGGCGTGTTCCCCGGCAGCCCGCACGCGTTCACCGCGCTGCTCGCCCAATATCACGAGGGTCAGGTCCACTGGCGGACGTGGCACGCGTACCCGCAGGACGGGCAGTTGGTGGCGACGCGGACGCGGGTGGGGGTGAGGGAGCCGGCGGCCGCCGTTCGGCGCCGGGCGGGGAAAGTCAGCCCGTCCGGCGTTTGAGGACGAGGCCCTCCGGGCCGAGGCGGGGGTCCGGCGGCGGCAGCCCTCAGTGACGGTCACATAAACGCCGGGCGCTTGACTGACTGACAGTTCCACACGTGTGGGTGACATAGCGTGCCGGAGGCGTAACGTACCGTCGGCAACGTGATCGACCCGCACGCACCCGCACCGCCCGGCGCCCCGCCACCCTGGCCCGGCCCGGCGCGGCTGCCGGTGCGGCCGGGCACCGGGCGGTTCCTGGTTCTCGCGTGCGTCTTCGTCTGCGCCGCCTGCGGACTCGTGTACGAACTCGAACTCGTCGCCCTCGCCTCGTACTTGATCGGCGACTCGGTCACCCAGGCCTCCGTCGTCCTCTCCGTCATGGTCTTCGCGATGGGCATCGGCTCCCTGGTCGCCAAGCGCCTGCGCCCGCGCGCCGCGGCCGGCTTCGGCGCCGTCGAGGCCGTCCTCGCCCTGGTCGGCGGCTGCAGCGCGCTCGCCCTGTACGCCGTCTTCGCCTGGACCGGCGACTGGGGCGGCATGTGGGCCGACGGACCCCGCTACCTCCTCGTCGCCTTCTCCCTCACCATCGGCCTGCTGATCGGCGCCGAGGTGCCGCTGCTGATGGAGCTGATCCAGCGCATCCGGCGCCAGGACGCGGGCGGCGCGGTGGCCGACCTGTTCGCCGCGGACTACGTCGGCGCCCTGGTCGGCGGCCTCGCCTTCCCCTTCCTCCTCCTGCCCCTGCTGGGCCAGTTGACCTCGGCCCTGATCACCGGCGCCGTCAACGTCGTGGCGGGCGGCGCGCTGGTCCTCGGGCTGTTCCGGGGGGACCTCACCCACCGGGCCCGCTGGCTGCTGGTGATCGCCAACGTCACGGTGCTCGGCGTCCTCGCCTCCGCCGCCGTACTCGTCGACGACTTCGAACGCGCGGCCCGGCACGCGGTGTACGGGCGGGACGTACGGGTGGCGCTCCAGACGGACGTCCAGGAGGTCGTCATCACCGGCGGCACGCACGGCCGTCCGCTCGACCTCTTCCTCGACGGCCGTCTGAGGGTCAGCGGCCGGGACGCGCGCCGCTACCACGAGGCGCTGGTCCACCCCGCGATGAGCGGCGAGCACACGCGCGTGCTGATCCTCGGCGGCGGGGACGGGCTGGCGGCGCGCGAAGTGCTGCGCCATCCCGAGGTGCACCGGGTGGACGTCGTCGAAGTCGACGCCGAAGTGGTGCGGTTGGCGCGCAGCGACCCTCCGCTGTCCGAGCTCAACGGGCATGCGTACGACGACCCGCGCGTCCACGTCATGACCGGCGACGCCTTCCACTGGCTACGGGCGGCGCCGCCGGCGACGTACGACGTCGTGATCTCGGACCTGCCCGACCCCGGCATCACCGCCAGCACGAAGCTGTACTCGCAGGAGTTCTACGCCCTCGCCCGCCGCGCCCTGACCCCGCACGGCCGCCTCGCGGTGCACGCCGGGCCGGTCTCCGCCCGCCCCCGTGTCTTCTGGACGGTCGACACGACCCTGCGCGCCGCGGGCCTGCGCACCGCCCCGTACCGCGTCACGGGCCACGACTCCGGCTTCGCGTCCGGCCCGGACCGCACGGCGGGCCCGACGCGGGCGCCGCACGACTGGGGGTTCCTCCTGGCGAGCCAGGGCAGGCGGCCGGTGCTGCGGCTCCGGGAGGGGCAGGGGGCGCCGCGGCTGGGGACGTTGACGGAGACGGGGCTGGTGGCGGGCGCGCGGGCCGCGCAGGGGACGCGGGTCGGGGGGTTGGGGGCGTCGACGTTGGTGCATCCGCGGTACTGACGGGGGTGGGCAGGGGGCCGCGTGGCGGGGATGGAGGGTTCGCCCCGGGGGAGCGGGCGGGGAGGATACGCCCGGCGGGAGTGCGGGTGGGGCGAATCCCTGGATGCACGGGTGCGTTTCGCGCCGTGCTGGGTAGGCTCGGTGACCATGGAGCATGAGGTGTTCGTTCCGGTTGTGGCCGCGCGGCTCAGGGAGGTCCTGGCCGACCCCGCGCGGGTCGCCCGGGCGGTTCCCGGGCTCCAGCAGGACGCCGGCGCCGAGCCCGTGACCGGGCGGCTGAAGTTGCGGATCGGCGGTCACACCATCACGTACCGGGGGGTCGTACGGCTCTCCGAGCGCGAGGACGGTTCGTACGCCGTCGAGGGCGACGCGACCGAGGCCCGCGGTACCGGCACGGTGAAGCTCGCGCTCACGCTGCGGCTGGTGGATGCGGAGGGTGGCTCCACGGCGCGGTTCGAGGGGGCGGCCTCGGCGGACGGGCGGGTCTCGGAGTTGCCGGAAGAGGCGGTCGGGGCGGCCGTGACGCGGCTGCTGAGCCGGTTCGTGGAGAACCTGGGGGCCGCGGCGGGGGAGGAGCGGGTGGAGGCTGAGGCTGAACCTGCGGCTGAGTCGGGGCCTGGTGGGGGCGGGGACGTGTCTGTGGAGTCCGTGGAGGAGGCCCTGGCGCCCGGGGAGTTCGAGCCGCGGGTGACCAGTGAGTTCGAGACGACGCCGGATGCCGATGACGCGCCTGTGCCTGCGCCGGAGCGGGAGCGGGCGCAGGCACCTGTGGGCGGCGAGGGCGCGGGCGAGGGTGACGGCGACGGTGAAGCGCCCGTTGCCGAGGCGGCGCATGCTCGGCGGACGATGATCGGGCGTAGTGCGGAGGAAGTGGATCATGCGCCGCCTCGGGGGCGGTATGCGCCGGTTCCCGCGCCGCAGACGGTCGCGCCCAGCTCCACGTTGCGGTGGGCGGCTCCGGCGGCGGCGCTGGTGGTGGCTTCGGCGATCGTGGTGGGGCGGATGTTGCGGCGGCGTCGCTGAGGGGTTTTCTCGCCCCCGCCGCCCCTACCCCCCGTCCCTGGGGGCTGCCGCCCCCAGACCCCCGCTTCGGCCCTGAACGGGCCTCGTCCTCAAACGCCGGACGGGCTGAAATACCTGGGCCGGCGTGGAAGGGGGTGTGGCTCCTTGCGGGTTCATGCCCTTGATCACCCCAGTAGGGTCGTCCCGTGAGTAGCGAAGACATCACGCTGACCGCGGGTGACGCGGAGGTGGACGTGCTGCCGGGGAACGGCGGGCGGGTCGGGGGGCTGCGCGTCGGGGGGACGGAGTTGCTGCGGCAGGGGGAGCGGTTCGGGTGTTTCCCGATGGTTCCCTGGTGCGGGCGGATCCGGGACGGGCGGTTCCTCGACGGGGCCGTCGTGCGGCAGATGCCGCTCAACGCGCCGCCGAACGCCATCCACGGCACCGCGCGGGACGGCGCCTGGAGCGTCGCCCGGGTTGCCGACGGCGAGGCCGTCATCACGTACGACCTGGTCGAGCCGTGGCCGTACGCCGGTCGGGTCACCCAGGTCGTCGCGCTCACCCCGGACAGCCTCAGTCTCACCATGTCCGTCGAGACGTACGACGCGTCGTTCCCGGCCCAGATCGGCTGGCACCCCTGGTTCAACCGGAACCTCGGCGGCGAGGGCGCCCAGGATGTGCGGCTCGACTTCAGCCCGGCATGGCAGGAGGAGCGCGGGGACGATCACCTTCCGACCGGGAACCGGATCGAGCCCGAGCCCGGGCCCTGGGACGACTGCTTCGGCATGCCCGGCGGCGTCGACGTCACCCTCACCTGGCCGGGGCAGCTGGAGCTGAAGGTCGGCAGCCGGGAGGAGTGGGTCGTCGTGTACGACGAGCAGGAGGCCGCCGTGTGCGTCGAGCCGCAGACCGGGCCGCCCAACGGGCTGAACACCCTGCCGCGCCTGGTCACGCCCCTGGAGCCGCTGGAGGCGACGACCGTCTGGAGCTGGCGGAGGCTGTGAGCGGGGCGCTTAAGCTGGCCGCATGACTGACGTACGCGACGAGCTGCTGCAACAGATCAAGGACAAGGCCGTGGTGCACGGCAAGGTGACCCTGTCGTCGGGTCTGGAGGCCGACTACTACGTCGACCTGCGGCGCATCACCCTCGACGGGGAGGCGGCCCCCCTGGTCGGGCAGGTGCTGCTCGACCTGACCGCCGAGCTGGAGTTCGACGCGGTGGGCGGGCTGACCATGGGCGCCGACCCGGTGGCCGGCGCCATGCTGCACGCCGCCGCCGCGCGCGGGAAGCGGCTCGACGCCTTCGTCGTACGGAAGGCCGCCAAGGCGCACGGGCTGCAGCGGCAGGTCGAGGGGCCGGACATCGCGGGACGGCGCGTGCTCGTCGTCGAGGACACCTCCACCACCGGGGGCTCGCCGCTCACCGCCGTCGAGGCCGTGCGGGCCGCCGGCGCCGAGGTCGTCGCCGTCGCGACCATCGTCGACCGGGCCACGGGTGCCGCCGAGAAGATCCAGGAGGGGGCCGGGGTGCCGTACCTCTTCGCCTACTCCAAGGACGAGCTCGGTCTCGACTGACGGACGGGGCCGAGGAGCGCTCGGAGCATCCCGGTTCGTCTGGAAAGATGGGGCCGACGATGACGTCACACCCCCCAAGGTCTAGGTCAGGGCCGTAAGAAGAACGCCGTACGCAGTACGTCAACCCGCACACTCCAAGGAGCGGACAGATGCCCATCGCAACCCCCGAGGTCTACAACGAGATGCTCGACCGGGCGAAGGCAGGCAAGTTCGCCTACCCGGCCATCAACGTGACCTCGTCCCAGACCCTGCACGCGGCGCTGCGCGGTTTCGCGGAGGCGGAGAGCGACGGCATCATCCAGATCTCGACGGGTGGCGCCGAGTTCCTGGGCGGTCAGCACAGCAAGGACATGGTCACCGGCGCGGTCGCCCTGGCCGAGTTCGCGCACATCGTCGCCAAGAAGTACGACATCACCGTCGCCCTGCACACGGACCACTGCCCGAAGGACAAGCTCGACGGGTACGTACGTCCGCTGCTCGCGGTCTCCGAGGAGCGCGTCGCGCGCGGTGAGAACCCGCTGTTCCAGTCGCACATGTGGGACGGTTCGGCCGAGACCCTCGCCGACAACCTCTCCATCGCGCAGGAACTGCTGGAGCGCGCCCGCGCCGCGAAGATCATCCTCGAGGTCGAGATCACCCCGACCGGTGGCGAGGAGGACGGCGTCTCGCACGAGATCAACGACTCCCTCTACACGACGGTCGACGACGCCATCCGTACGGTCGAGGCCCTCGGTCTCGGCGAGAAGGGCCGCTACCTGCTCGCCGCCTCCTTCGGCAACGTCCACGGTGTCTACAAGCCGGGCAACGTCGTGCTCCGCCCCGACCTGCTCAAGGAGCTGAACGAGGGCGTCGCCGCCAAGTACGGCAAGGCCTCGCCCTTCGACTTCGTCTTCCACGGCGGCTCCGGCTCCTCCGAGGAGGAGATCGCGGTCGCGCTGGACAACGGCGTCGTCAAGATGAACATCGACACCGACACGCAGTACGCCTTCACGCGTCCGGTGGCGGCCCACATGTTCCAGAACTACGACGGTGTTCTGAAGGTCGACGGCGAGGTCGGCTCGAAGAAGACCTACGACCCGCGGACCTGGGGCAAGCTGGCCGAGGCGGGCATGGCCGCGCGTGTGACCGAGGCCTGCGCCAACCTGCGCTCCACGGGCACGAAGATCAAGTAAGCGGATCGAGTAAGCAGATCGAGTAACCTGCGGTCTCCGAAAACGAGCCCGGCGCCACGGCGCCGGGCTCGTTTGGTATGTGGGGTATATGTGGGTCATGCCCGATGTCCGGCTGGCCTCGCCGCAAGGCAAGTGGATCCTGCTCACCACCGTGCTCGGCTCCAGCATGGCCATGCTGGACTCGACCGTCGTCAACGTCGCCCTCCCGCGCATCGGCGAGGACCTGGACGCCGACCTCGCGGCGCTTCAGTGGACGGTCAACGCGTACATGCTCACGCTGGCCGGGCTGATCCTGCTGGGCGGCTCGCTGGGGGACCGGTACGGGCGGCGCCGGATCTTCGTCATCGGGGTCGTGTGGTTCGCCGCTGCCTCGCTGCTGTGCGGGCTCGCCCCGAACGCCGGGGTGCTCGTCGCCGCCCGGGCCCTGCAGGGCGTCGGCGGGGCGCTGCTCACACCGGGTTCGCTCGCGCTCATCCAGGCGTCCTTCCACCCCGACGACCGGGGTCGGGCCGTGGGCCTGTGGTCCGGGTTCGGCGGCATCGGCGCGGCGGTCGGCCCCTTCGTGGGCGGCTGGCTGGTGGACGGGCCGGGCTGGCGCTGGGTGTTCCTCCTCAACGTCCCGCTGGCCCTGCTGTGCGCACCGATCGCCGTACGGCACGTCCCCGAGTCGGGGGGAGGCGGCAAGCACGGCCGCTTCGACGTGCTCGGCGCGGTGCTGGGCGCCCTGTCCCTCGCCCTGGTCACGTACGCGCTGATCGAGGCCCAGGAGGGCGGGCTGGTAGTGGCCCTGACGGCGGTCGCGGGCGTGGCCGCGGGCGTCGCCTTCGTGGTCGTGGAGAAGCGCCGCCCCGACCCGATGATGCCGCCCGACATCTTCGCGTCCCGCCAGTTCACCGCGGTCAACCTCGTCACCCTGTGCGTGTACGCGGCCCTCGGCGGCTTCTTCTTCCTCGCCGCGCTCCAGCTCCAGGTCGTCTCCGGATACTCGGCCCTCGGCGCCGGTACGGCCCTGCTCCCGACGACCGCCCTGATGCTGCTGTTCTCCGCCCGCTCCGGCGCCCTGGCCGACCGGATCGGCCCGCGCATCCCGCTCACCGTCGGTCCCCTGCTGTGCGCGGCCGGCATGCTCCTGATGCTGCGGGTGGGGCCGGACGCCTCCTACGTCGCCGACGTACTCCCCGCCGTCCTCGTCCTGGGCTTCGGCCTGGTCACCCTGGTCGCCCCCCTGACCGCCACCGTCCTCGCCTCCGTGGACGTGTCCCGGGCAGGACTGGCCAGCGGCATCAACAACGCGGCGGCCCGCGCGGCCGGCCTCATCGCCGTGGCCGCGCTACCGCTGCTGACCGGCATGGGCCAGGAGGCATACCGCTCACCGAACGCCTTCGACGAGGCGTTCGACCAGGCGATGGCCCTGTGCGCGGGGCTGCTGGTGGCGGGAGCGGTACTGGCCTTCGCGACGGTACGCCGCCTGCCCCCGGACTGCACCCGGCCCGAGTGCCGCACGCATGGTGGTGTGATGGCGCCGCCGTTGGAGGGGGTGCGGAGCGGGGGGCGGCTGGAGGTGGACGGTGGGGATGCAGGCGGACGGTGAGGACAAAGGAGGACGGTGACGGAAAGCTCGTCCGGAGCTTCGTGGGTCGGGCTTTCTCGACTCCGGCCTCGTATTTCAGCCCGTCCGGCGTTTGAGGACGAGGCCCCTCAAGGGCCGAAGCGGGGGTCTGGGGGCGGCAGCCCCCAGGGCAGGGCCGGGGTCGAAGGGGCGGAGCCCCTGGAGGATGGGACGGGTGGGGGCAGCGGGGGCGAAAGAACCCGGCGGTCACGAAGGCGCACCGCGACCTGCCGTACCCGCCCGATGGGCCAGACTGGACCCCATGGCCATTCACGAAAACCTCCTCGGGGGCCCGCCCCCGACCCACCTCCCCGACGACCCCGGCCCGCGCGAACTGCTCGCCGCCGGCACCGCCCCCGCGGACGTCGCAGCGAAGTACCCCACCTCCTCGCTGGCCTGGGCCCAGCTGGCCGACGACGCCTTCGAGCGCGGCAGCGTCGTGGAGTCGTACGCCTATGCCCGTACGGGCTACCACCGCGGCCTGGACGCCCTGCGCCGCAACGGCTGGAAGGGCCACGGCCCCGTCCCCTGGGAGCACGAGCCGAACCGCGGCTTCCTCCGCGCCCTGCACGCCCTCGCCCGCGCCGCGGGATCGATCGGCGAGCAGGAGGAGTACGAGCGCTGCACGCAGTTCCTGAAGGACTCCTCGCCGACGGCGGCCCAGACGCTGGGCTAGACAGCCCCCAGCGGAAGCGACTGCCGCCAGGGCCCGCCCGGCCGATGTGACCAGGCGGGCCTTGCGAGGTCCCGGGGCGATCCCTGAGGATGCCGAGTGGGGACCGGGGCCCCTTTGCCGATAACGGCAGGGCGGACCGCTACCCGGAGTTACACAGGAGACAGCAATGTCCCAGCAGGCTCACCCACCCGCGGAGACGTCGGTGGAGACGTCCGCGGAGACGCACGAGCCCGAGACCCCGAATCTCGACTTCGCCGGCACGACGCCCTACGAGGACTACGTCAAGGCGGATGTGCTCACCCACCTCCAGCACACCCTCTCCGACGACCCCGGAGAGATGGTCTTCCTGGTCACGACCCAGGTGATGGAGCTGTGGTTCACGGTCATCGTCCACGAGTGGGAGACGGCGGCCCACGCCCTGCGCGAGGACCGTCCGGGCGTGGCGATCGACGCCCTGAAGCGTTCCGTGCGGGAGCTGGAGGCCCTCAACGCCTCCTGGAAGCCGCTCGGCCAGCTCACGCCGGCCCAGTTCAACGCGTACCGCAGCGCCCTCGGCGAGGGCTCCGGCTTCCAGTCGGCGATGTACCGCCGGATGGAGTTCCTGCTCGCCGAGAAGTCCGCGTCCATGCTGGTCCCGCACCGCGGCGCACCGCGCGTCCACGCGGAACTGGAGAAGGCGCTGCACGAGCCGAGCCTGTACGACGAGGTGCTGCGGTTCCTGGCCCGGCGCGGCTGCGACATCCCCGAGGCCGTCGTCAAGCGCGACGTCTCGCAGCGGTACGTACCGTCCGACGAGGTCGAGGCCGCCTGGACCGCGATCTACGCGGGCGACCAGAACTCCGAGCTCACCCGCCTCGGCGAGGCGCTGACCGACGTCGCGGAGCTGGTGTGGCGCTGGCGCAACGACCACCTGGTCGCCACCCGGCGCGCGATGGGCGCCAAGGCCGGTACGGGCGGTTCGGCCGGGGTGGCCTGGCTGGAGAAGCGGGCGCGGAAGAACGTCTTTCCCGAGCTGTGGACGGCGAGGTCCCATGTCTGAGCTCATGGCGAGGGCGGGCGCGCTGGACGCCGCCGACGAACTGGCCGGGGCCCGCAAGCAGTTCGTACTCGACACGGTGTCCGATCATGCGGCTGACGCCGCGGGCGTCTATCTCGACGGCAACTCGCTCGGCGCCCTGCCCGCGAACGTCCCCGGCCACGTCGAGGACGTCGTACGGCGGCAGTGGGGCGAGCTGCGGATCCGGTCCTGGGACGAGAGCGGCTGGTGGACCGCGCCCGAGCGGATCGGCGACCGGATCGCCCCGCTGGTCGGGGCGGCACCGGGCCAGATCGTGGTGGGCGACTCGACAAGCGTCAATGTTTTCAAGGCGGTTGTGGCGGCCGTGCGGATGGCTGAGTCCACCGGTTCCGGCCGCGACGAGATCCTCGTCGACGCGACGACCTTCCCCACCGACGGGTACATCGCCGAGTCGGCGGCCCGGATGACCGGCCGTACGCTGCGACCGGTCACGCCTGCGGAAGTGCCGGGGGCGCTGGGCGACCGTACGGCCGCCGTCCTGCTGAACCACGTCGACTACCGCACGGGACGGCTGCACGACCTGCCGTCCCTGACCGCCGCCGTGCACGCGGCGGGCGCGCTCGCCGTCTGGGACCTGTGCCACAGTGCGGGCGCGCTGCCGGTCGGGCTCGACGAGCACGGGGTCGACCTGGCCGTCGGCTGCACCTACAAGTACCTGAACGGCGGCCCGGGTTCACCGGCGTACCTCTACGTACGCCACGATCTCCAGGACCGCTTCGACTCCCCGCTGCCCGGCTGGAACTCGCACACCGAGCCCTTCGGTATGCGCCCCGCCTACGAACCGGCCTCCGGCGCCCTGCGCGGCCGCGTCGGTACGCCCGACATCCTCTCCATGCTCGCCCTGGAGGCGGCTCTGGAGGTCTGGGACGGCGTGTCGATCGACGCGGTACGGGCGAAGTCCCTCGCGCTGACGGACTTCTTCCTGGAGTGCGTCGGGGCGTATGTGGGGGAGGGGCGCGTGGAGTCGTTGACGCCGGTGGCCCATGAGGAGCGCGGCAGCCAGGTGGCGTTGCGGTGCGAGGGGGCGGGGGAGGTCATGAAGCGGCTCATCGAGCGAGGGGTCGTGGGCGACTTCCGGCATCCGGATGTGCTGCGGTTCGGTTTCACGCCGTTGTACGTGGGGTTCGCGGATGTGGAGCGGGCGGCGCGGGTGCTGGGGGAGGTGCTGACCGGGGAGGCGCCGCGCTGACCTCGCCCGCCCAGGTCGCTTTCTAGGTGACGTACGCCCCCGCCACGGCAGCCGCATGCGCGGCCCGCGCGGCACGCTCCGCGGCGGGGGCGTCCGGGACCACCCCGGTCGTCAGCAACTGGTAGTAGAGGGGCGCCGACACCGCCCGTACGACCGCCTCCGCATCCGTACCGGCGGGCAACTCGCCTCTGGCGACGCCCTGTTCCACGCACGGCGCCCACTCCGCCACCCGCACCTCGTAGAACCGCCGAAGCGCGCCCGCCGTACGTTCGTCGCACGTCGCCGCGGCGATGACGGCACGGAACAGCGCGCCCTGCCGGGGATCCGCCAGAGTCCGCCGCACCAGCGCCGCGTTGGCCCGCAGATCCCCCAGCACGGACCCGGTCTCCTCGCGCGGCGACGACTGCTCGGCCATGTCGGCGAGCAGGTCGGCCACCAGTCCCGTCACCGAGCCCCACCGCCGGTAGACGGTCGTCTTGCCGACCTCCGCGCGGCGGGCGACGTCCGCGAGGTCGAGGCCGTCGAAACCCTGCTCCGCCAGCACGTCCCCGGCCGCCCGCAGCACGGCCGCACGGACCCGCGCGGTGCGCCCTCCGGGACGTACGGTGCCGGGTTCGGCGGGCATATCGGCCTCCTTGTGCGCATACGATCTGCGGTGCGATCGCCGGTGCGATCAGCCCTGCCAGCGTAACGAAACAGCAGAACCGTTTAACCCTCACCGAGCGTGACATCCGCGTGTCGACGCACGTCACCCGCCTGGTACCGTCCCCGCCAACGGCCGAATCCCCACTCTGGTCCGTCACCCCCGCCGCCATCCAAATCCCCTACGTCGCTGAGAGGTTGGAGCATGCCGGACAACGTCGCAGCAGCCCGGGCCGCCGCAGAAGAGGAGTCGGCCTTCTCGCACCCGCCCGTCGACCCCGACGCCATCGCCACGTACGGCGACCATCCCGACCAGGTGATCGACTTCTACGCGCCACGCGGCGAGGCCGGTCCGGGCGGCCCGGCCCCGCTGGTCGTCCTGCTGCACGGCGGGGCGTGGCGGGCGCCGTACGACCGACGGCATGTCACGCCGTTCGCGGACTTTCTGGCGCGGCGGGGGTTTGCCGTGGCCAATGTGGAGTATCGGCGGGGGGCGGAGGTCGCGGACGGGGTGGACGCCGCGGGGCGCGGTACGGAGCGGGTGGGTGCGGTCGCCGGTCGCTGGCCGGAGACCTTCGACGACGTCGCCGCCGCGCTGGACGCGCTGCCCGCGCTGGCGCGGGAGGTACTCCCGCAGGCCGATCCGCGCCGGACCGTGCTCACCGGCCACTCGGCCGGCGGCCACCTGGCTCTGTGGGCCGCGGCCCGCCATGTCCTCCCCGCGGACGCGCCCTGGCGCGTCGACCGCCCCGCGCCCCTGCGGGGTGTGGTCGCCCTGGCCCCGATCGCCGACTTCACGGTCGCCGACAAGCTGGACGTGTGCGGGGGTGCCGCACGGCAACTCCTGGGCGGTGTCGAGGAGTTCGCCGAGCGCCGGCCGTACGCCGACCCGGCGCTCCTGCTTCCGACCGGCATCGCGACGACCCTCGTCCAGGGCCGCACGGACGACGTCGTTCCGCACGCCGTCGCCGAGTCGTACGCGGACGCGGCGGCGAAGGCGGGGGAGGTCGTCGGACTGACGTTGCTGGAGGACGTCGGGCACTTTCCGCTGATCGATCCGGCGGCGGACGCGTGTGCGGTGGTGGTGGAGGAGATCGCGCAGTTGGCGTGGTGAGCCGTCCCCTGCCTGCCCTGGCCCTCTGATACCCGTAATACCTGAGAGCTACGTCGCAGGTGAGCTCCCTGGCGTGACGCGGACGACGAGTCCGGATCCGTAGTTTCCCCACCAGACAGCCCGATGGCCGGGCGGACTGGAAGGGACGACGACCATGGGGCGTACGACGGGGGCGGCCGAGGCGAGCGCGCCGGCCGAGGCGAGCGCGCCGGCCGAGGCGAGCACGCCGGCCGAGGCGAGCACGCCGGCCGAGGCGAGCACGCCGGCCGAGGCGCAGGACCTGGAGGTGGCGCAGGGGCCAGGCGAACAACCGAGGAAGACCCGCGCACGCGAGTCCCCGCGTACCCACGGCTGGCGCCGAGCGCTCCTCGCCACCCTCATCACCGGCGCCGTGGTCGCCCCGCTGTCCGGCGCCGCGCGCCCCGAGACACCCGCCCCGGCCCCGGCCGCCGTCACCGCTGCGGTGACGGCGGCGACGCTGGATCAGACGTACGCGGCCAACCGTGCCAACGCCGCCGAGGCGTCCCGCATGGCCGAGGCCCACGGCAACGGTGAACGGGCCGCCGCGGACCGTGCGATGGCCGACCCGTCCCGCCACTTCCTCACCTTCGACGGCCGCGGCCCCGGCCTCGCGACGGAGGTCTTCGGCGACCTGGCCCACGCCGACCGCGTCGCGGTCCTCGTCCCGGGCTCCGACACGTCCATCGACACCTACGACCGCTTCCGCGACGCCGCCCGCGCCCTGCACGAACGGCTCACCCGGGAGGCCCCGCAGGGCACCCGCACCGCAGTCGTGGCCTGGCTCGGCTACGAAACCCCGGCCACGGTCGGCACCACGGTCGCGACGGCGGGCCGAGCGGAGGAAGCGGCCCCGCAACTGCGGGAGTTCATACGGCAGTTGCGCGCGCTCACGGACGCCGAGCCGACCGGCTCGGCCCACCGCAAGCCCCACATCTCCCTCCTCTGCCACTCCTACGGCTCGGTGGTCTGCGGCCGTGCGGCCTCCCACCTGGACGTGGACGACATCGCGCTGGTCGGCAGCCCCGGCACCGGCGCGGACACCGCCGCGGGCCTGCGCACCCCGGCCCGCGTCTGGGCGGCCCGCGGCGGTGACGACTGGGTCGCGGAGGTCCCGCACATCAGGCTCGACCTGTTCGGCACCACCGTCGGCTTCGGTACCGACCCGGTGTCCCCGTCCTTCGGCGCCCGGGTCTTCGCGGCGGGCGACGGCGGCCACAGCGACTACTTCAGGCCGGGCTCGACGTCCCTGGCCAACCTGACCCGCATCGTCCTGGGCGAGACCTCGGAGGTGACTCATGGCTGAGTCGATGTCTGCGTCTGTGCCTGTGCCTGTGCCGGCATCGGCATCGGCGCCTGCGCCTGCGTCTGAGTCCGCATCGTCGGCGTCCGCGTCGAAGCCCGAGCCCTCCGCCGACCCCGGTACCGCACGTCATCCGCGCGGGGCATGGAAGGGCATACGTGAGGGCGCCGCCCGTGTCGATGCCGCCACCCCCGCCGAGCGGGACCGCGCGGTCGACGCCCTGCGTGCCTTCGCCATTCTCGGCGTGGTCCTCGGCCACTGGCTGGTCACGGCCCTGGTGGCGGACGGCGACGGAGTGGGCCTGCACACGGCGAGCCCGCTCCAGCACATGCCCTGGCTGGCCCCGATCTCCTGGATCTTCCAGACCCTCGCGGTGTTCTTCCTGGTCGGCGGCCATGTGGCAACGCGCGGCTACGCGTCGGCCCGAGCGCGCGGCACGACGTACGGACAGTGGCTGAGGTCCCGTCTGTCCCGCCTGTTCAAACCGGTGGCGGCCGTCCTCACCCTGTGGACGGTGGCGTCGGTCCTGCTGCTCGTCTCAGGCACGGACACCGCCACGATCCACACGCTGCTCAAACTGGCCCTGTCCCCGCTGTGGTTCCTCCTGGTCTTCGCGGCACTGACGGCGGCGACTCCTCTCCTGCGGCGCCTGCACCCCCTCTGGCCCCTGGCCGTCGTCCTCCATGTGGATCTCCTCCGCTTCGGATTCGGCGCCCCCGACCGGCTCGGCTGGGTGAATGTGGCGGCCGGCTGGCTGGTGCCGTACACCTTGGGCGCGGCCTGGACCCGGGGCGAGCTGGAGCGCCGTCGTGCGGGCTGGATCCTGATGGCGGGCGGCGCGGTCTCGACGGCCGCGCTGGTCGCCTGGGCGGGCTACCCGGCGTCGATGGTCGGCGTCCCGGGTGCCGGAATCTCCAACCTCAACCCGCCTACGCTGGCCGCGGTCACCTTCGGCCTGGCCCAGTGCGGGCTGGCCCTGCTGCTGCGTGAGCCACTGCGCGGCGCGATGCGGCGTCCCCTGGCCTGGGCGGCGGTGGCCGTCGTCAACCTCTCCGCGATGACGATCTTCCTCTGGCACCAGACGGCCCTGATGGCGACCACGGCCACGCTTCTGCCGACCGGCCACCTGGCCGGCCTGCACACCGTCCCCGACCACCTCGGCTGGGTCGCGGCACGCCTGGCCTGGCTCCCGGTCCTCGCGCTGGCCCTCGCGGTCTGCTGGGCTGCCTTTCGCGTCTACGAGCAGGGCGGCAGGAGCGGCCGGAGGCGGGGCCGCTCGCGGATCGTCCGGGCGCACCGCCCGTCGGATCGGGCGGCGGCGACAGGCGTCCGGCGTGCCTAAGGTGGACGGCGTGACGGAAACGGGGATCCAGCGCCCGCTCGCGGGCCGAGTACGGCGCTGGCTGCGGGTGTTGCACGACGACCTGTGCACCGTCCGGGCGGATCCGCTGCCCCCGTCCACCTGGCTGCGCTGGTTGCCGCACGGCGTGCTGTGCCTGGTCGCGCTCGGCGTCACCTTGGGGGCTGTGGGGCAGCTGGACGACAACGGCGGGGCGAGCCTGCAGGTCGCCTTCGCCATCGGGCTCGCGCAGGGCGGCGCGGTGGTCCTCGCGTTGTGGCGGCCGGTACCGGGGTGGTGGCTCTCGATGGGGGCCATGGTGGCGGGTGCCGTCGAGGTGCGCCGCCATCTGCTGGCCGGTGTCGTGCACGACTTCACCTGGCCCTGGACCTCGGCCGGGATCATCGGGCAGATGGCCGTGCTGCTGCTGCTCGCCCTGAGGGTGCGCACCCGGGTGTCGGTCGAGACGCTGGCCCTGACCGTGCTCGTCACCTACATCATCCAGGGGGTGTGGGGCGCGGGCGGCTACGTGCCCACCGGGGTGCTCGCGGTCATCCTGTCCGCGGTCGTCGTGGTCCTCGGCGTCGCCCTGCGCGGCCGTCGCGAGGCCCGCGCGGAACTCGTCGAACAGACCACGCTCACCGCCGAGGAGCGCGCCCGGCGCACTCTGCTGGAAGAGCGCAGCCGCATCGCGCGCGAGCTGCACGACGTGGTCGCCCACCACATGTCCGTCATCTCGATCCAGGCCCAGGTCGCCCCGCATCTCGTCGAGAACCCGCCCGACGAGCTGAAGGAGAACCTCGACGGCATCCGGCAGAACGCGCTGGAGGCACTGACCGAGCTGCGCCGGGTGCTCGGCGTCCTGCGCTCCGAGCATCCCGACGGCGCGGACGCGCTCGACGAGCCCGGCACCGGAGCCGCCCCGCACACCCCGCAACCCACCCTCGACCGGCTCGACGCGCTCGTCGACAACACCCGCGCCGCGGGCCTGGACGTGATCGTCGAGGTCAAGGGCGAGCGGAAACCGCTGCCGCCCGGCGTCGAGCTGTCGGCGTACCGGATCGTGCAGGAGGCGCTGAGCAACGCACTGCGCCACGCGCCGGGCGCGACCGCCCGCGTCGGCCTCAGGCACACGCCCTTCGGGCTTAGTGTGCAGGTCGTCAACTCGCGCCCGACGCACCCGGCACCGCCGTCGCCCGGCGTCGGCCACGGGCTGCTCGGCATGCGGGAGCGAGTCGCGATGCTCGACGGCTCCATGACGGCGCACCCCCTGCCGGACGGCGGCTTCAAGGTGATGGCGTTCCTCCCGGCGACTCCGGACGCCACAGCCCTGGATGCCACAGCCCTGGACGCCACAGTCCCGGATGCCACGGCCGCGGACTCCACAGGCCCGGACCCCGCAGCCCCGTACCCCGACGTCCACGTCTCCGACGCCTCGGATCGCGCTGCCCGCACCGCCGACGACCCCAAGAAGGACACCGCATGACGAGCAGCTCCATCCGTGTACTCATCGCCGACGACCAGCAGATGGTCCGGCAGGGATTCACCGTGCTGCTCAACACCAAGCCCGACATCGACGTGATCGGCCAGGCGGTCGACGGCCTGGACGCGGTGGCGCAGGTCGCCGAACTCGCCCCCGACGTCGTCCTGATGGACATCCGCATGCCCGAGCTCGGCGGCATCGAGGCCACGCGCCGCATCACCACCGCGACACCGCACATCAAGGTGCTGGTCCTGACCACCTTCGACCTCGACGAGTACGTGTACGAGGCCCTGCGAGCCGGCGCCTCGGGCTTCCTCCTCAAGGACGCCTCCGCGGACCAACTGGCCGAAGCGGTACGGGTGGTGGCGGCCGGCGACGCGCTGCTCGCGCCCGGCATCACCCGCCGGCTGATCTCCGAGTTCTCCCGCCTGGACAACCGGCCCCGCGCCCCGCTCAAGGACCGCGTCGGCGACCTGACCGAACGCGAGACGGAGGTGCTCGCCCTGATCGCCCAGGGGTTGTCGAACGCGGAGATCGCCGAACGCCTCGTCGTGGCCGAGCAGACCGTGAAGACCCACGTGGGCCGCATCCTGGTGAAGCTGGGCCTGCGGGACCGGACACAGGCGGCGGTGTTCGCGTACGAGTCGGGACTGGTCCGGCCCTCCGGGTACTGAGGCACGGCCTCTGGGTACTGAGGCACGGCCTCCCGGTTGAGGCACGGCCTCCCGGTACCGAGGCACGGCCGACGGCCGGCGTGGCCATGGGCGGTGTGACCTGCACGGCTACCCGTAGTACCTGAGAGGGACCTGCGGGAACCCCTCTCACTGGGGACGACCGCGACACCGCCCTGCGCCTACCGTTCTGTACGTGACCGAGACGACTCACATGCAGACGCCGCCACCGGGGGACGGGGCCAAGCCCCGCAGCCCGGAGTACCGGCTGGCCGCGAACGCCCTGCACGGGCTGCGGCAGGATCTGTTCCACGACGCCTTCGCCTACCGTCCGCTGGCCCGCATGCGGGTCGACGGCCCGCTGACCCGGCGGCTCCCCCGCCTCCTGCGCGAATACGCGGCCTGGGCACCGCATGCCGTGATCTCCACGGCTGCCTTGTTCGCGCTGCTCATGGCCGCGGTCGACAACGAAGGCGCGGCCGTGCTGCTCGGCCCGCTCGCCGTGCTCCCGATCCTGCTGACCATGCTCCGGCCGGTCGGAGCGTTCTGGCTGTCTATGGCGGCCACCCCGGTCAGCCAGGTCTTCGGCAGCACCATGGACGGCTATCCCTGGCTGCCCGCCAGCTTCGTCTGTCATCTGACCGTGCTGACGGTCGTGGCCATACGCACCAGGCCGCGCACGGCCGGGTACATGTGGGCCATCACCACGGCGTACGCCTTCGTGGTGGACGTGGTCTTCGGCCCTGGTTACTACTACCCCGACGACACCGCCCCCATGGTGGTCTTCTCCGCGCTGATCCTGCTCGTCGTCGCCGTCTGGCACACCCGCAAGGAGGCCAAGCAGGAGGTCACCGCCCAGCAGACGGTGACCGCGCAGGAGCGTTCTCGGCGCGCCCTGCTGGAGGAGCGCACGACGATCGCCCGCGAGTTGCACGACGTGGTGGCCCACCACATGTCGGTCGTCGCCATCCAGGCGGAGGCCGCGCCCTACCGGGTGGAGAACCCGCCGCCGGAGCTGGAGCGCGCCTTCGCCACCATCCGGGAGAACGCGGTGGCGGCCCTCACCGAACTGCGCCGCGTCCTGGGCGTCGTCCGCGCCGAGGACTACGAGGCCCCGGACGCCCCGCAGCCCACCCTCGCCGACCTGGACGGCCTGCTGGCGAACGTGCGGGACGCGGGGCTGGCCGTCGAGAAGGCGGTGACCGGCGCGGTGCGCGAGCTGCCGCCCGGGGTGGAGCTGTCGGCGTACCGGATCGTGCAGGAGGCGCTGAGCAACAGCCTTCGGCACGCGCCCGGCGCGAGCGCCCGCGTCGAGATCGGGTATGTGCTCGGTGGCCTGGGCCTGCGCATAGTCAACGGCCCGCCGCCCGCGCCCGCCCTGGTGAAACCCTCACCCGGCGCAGGGCACGGCATCACCGGTATGCGGGAGCGCGTCTCCATGCTGAACGGCGAGATGACGGCGGGCCGGACGGATGACGGCGGCTACGAGGTGGCGGTGTTCCTGCCGGTCACCACGATCACAGAGGACGGCTCATGAGCATCCGCGTGCTGATCGCGGACGACCAGATGATGGTGCGCGAGGGCTTCTCGGTCCTGCTGAACGCGATGCCGGACATCGAGGTCGTCGGCGAGGCGGTCAACGGACGCGAGGCGGTGGAGCGGGTCCGCGAGCTCACCCCGGACGTCGTGCTGATGGACATCCGCATGCCGGAGCTGAACGGCATCGAGGCGACCCGGGAGATCGTGGCGGCCGACGGCGCGGCGAAGGTGCTGGTGCTGACCACCTTCGACCTCGACGAGTACGTGTACCAGGCGCTGCGCGCGGGAGCCTCGGGCTTCCTGCTGAAGGACGCCTCGGCGCGCCAGCTCGCCGACGGTGTGCGGGTGGTGGCGGCCGGCGAGGCGCTGCTCGCCCCCTCGGTCACCCGGCGGCTGATCACGGAGTTCTCGAAGCTGTCCGACTCCCCGCGCCTGATGTCCTCCGCGCACGCGGCGTACGGGGAGCTGACCGAGCGCGAGACGGAGGTGCTGGTGCTGATCGCCCAGGGCCTGTCGAACGCGGAGATGGCCGAGCGTCTGGTGGTCGCCGAGTCGACGATCAAGACCCACGTCAGCCGCATCCTGGTGAAGCTGGGCCTGCGGGACCGCACCCAGGCGGCGGTGTTCGCCTACGAGGCCCGGCTGGTCACGCCGGGCTGACAGCCTGACGTGGCGGGAGCCTCGGTGGACGTACGGTGAGGGCATGGAACAGCGCATCACTCTGATCACGCTGGGAGTCTCCGATCTGGCCCGGTCCAAGGCGTTCTACGAGGCCTTGGGCTGGCGGGGGCAGGAGGTCGAGGAGACCGTGTTCTTCCAGGCGGGCGGCCTGGGGCTGGTTCTGTGGGGCCGGGAGAAGCTGGCGCGGGACTGCGGTCTGGAGCCGGGGCGGGCCGGCGGTTTCGGCGGGATCGTCCTCGCGCACAACGTCCGGTCCGAGGCGGAGGTCGACGCGCTCCTCGCGGCCGTGGAACGGGCGGGCGGGACCGTCACCAAGCCGGCGGCGGTCAACGCCATCGGCTTCTACTCCAGCGCGTTCGTCGACCCCGACGGCCACGCCTGGGAGGTCGCCCACAACCCCGGATTCCCGCTCGCCGAGGACGGCTCGGTCACGCTTCCGGACTTCGGCGCGGCCTAGGAACAGGGACACGAGGGGCCGGAACCGGGACGGGACAGGTCCTGGACCCCTGGTCAGGGAGGGGGACGGCGTTCTAACGTCCGTGCATGGCAGCTCCTTCCGACCTCGCTTTCGACCCGTGGGACCCGGCGTTCCTGGCCGACCCGTACCCCGCGTACGCCGAGCTGCGTGCCCGGGGCCGGGTGCACTACTTCGAGCCGACGAACCAGTGGTTGGTGCCGCACCACGCGGACGTCTCGGCACTGCTGCGGGAGCGCAGGCTGGGCCGGACGTATCAGCACCGCTTCTCGCACGAGGACTTCGGCCGGACCCCGCCCCCGGCGGAGCACGAGCCGTTCCACGTCCTCAACGACCACGGGATGCTCGACCTGGAGCCGCCGGACCACACTCGGATCCGGCGTCTGGTGTCGAAGGCGTTCACGCCGCGGACGGTGGAGCAGCTGAAGCCGTATGTGCGGGACCTGGCGGGCGAGCTGGTGTCCGGTCTGGTCGAGGCGGGCGGCGGTGACCTGCTGACCGACGTCGCGGAGCCACTGCCGGTCGCGGTGATCGCCGAGATGCTGGGCATTCCGGAGGCGGACCGGGCGCAGTTGCGGCCCTGGTCGGCGGACATCTGCGGGATGTACGAGCTGAACCCGTCGCAGGAGACGGCGGCCAAGGCGGTCCGGGCCTCGGTCGAGTTCTCGGAGTACCTCCAGGAACTGATCGCCGCCCGCCGCAAGGAGCCCGGCGAGGACCTGATCTCGGGTCTGATCGCGGCGCACGACGAGGGCGACCGGCTCACCGAGCAGGAGATGATCTCGACGGCCGTCCTGCTCCTCAACGCCGGCCACGAGGCCACGGTGAATGCCACGGTCAACGGCTGGTGGGCGCTGTTCCGCAACCCCGGCCAGCTGGCCGCCCTGCGCGCCGACCACTCCCTGGTCCCGTCCGCGATCGAGGAGCTGATGCGCTACGACACCCCGCTCCAGCTCTTCGAACGCTGGGTCCTGGACGAGATCGAGATCGACGGCACGACGATCCCCCGCGGTGCGGAGATCGCCATGCTCTTCGGCTCCGCGAACCATGACCCGCAGGTCTTCGAGGCCCCGGACAAGCTGGACCTCACCCGCAAGGAGAACCCGCACATCTCCTTCAGCGCGGGCATCCACTACTGCATCGGCGCACCGCTGGCCCGTATCGAGCTGGCGGCATCGATGACGGCGCTGCTGGAGCAGGCACCGACACTGAGGCCGGCCGCCGAGCCGGAGCGCAAGCCGAACTTCGTGATCCGGGGTCTGGAGGGGCTAGCGGTCGAGGTCTGAGCGGCGGGGGTGGGCGCGGCGCCGGCCGGCCAGGACGGCGACGACCGCGCAGGCCAGGGCCGGGAGGGCGGCTCCGGCGAGGGCGACGAGGGGCATTTCGGTGATGAGCACCGTGTAGTCGGTGCCCTCGCCCTCGAAGCCGCCGCCCATGTGGCGCCGGGTGCGGGCCGAGGAGGCCCAGGCGTAGGTGGCCACCGCCGCGCCCGCTGCCGACAGCACGCAGCCCCCACACGCCGGCGCGTTCCGCCGCTCCCGTGGATCTCGCTGGTCCATGACCGCAGGGACGCGGCAGACGCCTTCCCGGTTCGCCCTCTGGTGGGCGGGCTCCTTCTCGGGCACTGAGGGCGATCACTGATGGTGCTTCAGTTCTCGGGGTCGCTCCAAGTGGAAGCCCTGCGGCCCCTCCAGCTCACCGGCCCCTCCGCGCGGGCACCGCGTGTCCTTCGACCGGTTCACGGCCGTTGAGGAGGCCCCGGACAGGATCGCCCGAGGCCCTCACACATCGGTCGAGCCACCGTCAGGTCGTCATGTCGCGCCGCCGCAACCCTGCCAGCCCGACGGCCACCAGCACCCCCGCCAGCCCCAGCAGCGCCGGCACCGGCCCCCACTCCATCTCCCCACCCGGCAGCTTCGGCAGATGCCCGAACGGCGACAGATCCAGCACCGCCTGCGGGACGTCCAGCGCGGGGCCGACCCAGCCGATCAGCAGCACCGCCCCGGCCACACCCCACGCCGCCGTCGCGGCGCGCGGCAGCACCCCGTACAGCAGCACCGCCAGCCCTCCGACGACCCACACCGCCGGGAGCTGGACCATGCAGGCGCCCAGGATCGGGCCGACCTCCTTGCCGTGGCCGACGGCGAAGCCGAGGCCGGCGAGGAGCATGATCAGACCGGCACCGGCGAAGGCGATCACCAGATGGCCGGAGGCCCAGCGCAGGCGGCTCACCGCGCCCGCCAGGATCGGCTCGGCCCGCATCGAGGTCTCCTCGCCGTGCAGCCGCAGGACCGAACCCACCACGTACAAGGCGGCGATCAGGCCCAGCATGCCGACCATCGACGCCAGGAACGCGTCCGTCAGCCCCGCCTGGCCGCCCATGCGCTCGAAGATCTCCCGAGCGTTGTCGTTGTCGCCGACCAGGTCGGCCACCCCGTCGGTCAGCCCGCCGTAGACGACGCCCGCGAGGAAGAAGCCGATGCTCCAGCCGAGCACGCTGCCCCGCTGCAGCCGCCAGGCGAGCGCGCCCGCCGTGCCGAGGCGGCCCAGGGCGGGCCCCGGCCGGGTGGGCAGGAAGCTCATCCCCACGTCCCGGCGCCCGGCGAGTTCGTACGCCACCATGCCCTGCACCAGAGCCGCCCCCGCGAACAGCAGCAGCACCCACCACCTCTCCTCCGCGAAGGACCGCAGGTTCTCCAGCCAGCCCAGCGGTGACACCCACGTCAGCGCCGACGAACCGTCGTCCGACGCCGAGTCGCCCGCCGCCCGCAGCACGAACGCGGCGCCCAGCAGCCCCGCCGTCAGTCCTCGCGCCGGCCGGGCGCTCTCCGTGAACTGGGCGACGATCGCCGCCAGCGTGGCGAACACCATGCCGACCCCGGCCAGGCCCAGCCCGAAGGCCAGCGCCCCGGAGACGCCCTGCCCGGCCAGTCCGGCCGTCACCAGCAGGGCCAGTACGGCGTTCGCGACGGCCGCCGTCAGCAGCGCGGCCGTCAGCGAGGCCCGGCGTCCCACCATCCCGGACGCCACCAGCTCGTGGCGGCCGCTCTCCTCCTCGTCCCGGGTGTGCCGTACGACGAGGAGCAGGCTCACCACGGCCGCGAGGGCGCCCGCGTAGACGCCGACGCGCCAGGCCGTCAGGGCGCCGATCGAGTCGTCGAAGACGGGGCCGATCAGCGCGCGGAAGGAGGCGTTGCCGGCCGTGTCCCGCAGCAGCCCCGCGCGGTCGGCCGGGGAGTCGTACAGGTTCTCCAGCGTGTTCGGCATGGAGAGGATCATGAGCGCGTTCACGCCCACCCAGACCGGGATCATCAGCCGGTCGCGGCGCAGCGCGAAGCGCAACAGCGTTCCGGTGCCCGCCAGTTGGCGCGAGCCTGCCGGGCGTGCGTCGAAGGCGGTGGCGGTCATCGTGCGGCCACCTCTTCCGGCACGTCGTCCTGGTAGTGCCGCAGGAACAGTTCCTCCAGCGTCGGCGGCGTCGACGTCAGGGAGCGCACGCCGGACTCGCTCAGCGAGCGCAGTACGGCGTCCAGCTTGTCGGTGTCGACCTGGAGGCGGACGCGACGGCCCTGGCCCCGCTCGATCGACTGAACGGCGAGGTCGTGGACGCCCGGCAGACGGGACAGCCCGTTGGGCGCGCCCGCCAGCTCGGCCGTGACGCTCGTGCGGGTCAGATGGCGCAGGTCGGTGAGCGAACCGCTCTCGACCGTACGGCCCTTGCGGATGATGCTGACCCGGTCGCAGAGCTCCTCGACCTCGCTGAGGATGTGCGAGGAGAGCAGGACCGTACGGCCCCTGTCCCGCTCCTCCTCCACGCAGCGCTGGAAGACCTCCTCCATCAGCGGGTCCAGGCCCGAGGTCGGCTCGTCGAGGATCAGCAGGTCCACGTCCGAGGCGAACGCGGCGACGAGGGCGACCTTCTGCCGGTTGCCCTTCGAGTACGTGCGGCCCTTCTTCGTCGGGTCCAGCTCGAACCGCTCGATCAGCTCGGCGCGGCGGTGGGTGTTCAGGCCCCCGCGCAGACGGCCGTAGAGGTCGATGACCTCGCCGCCCGACAGGTTCCGCCACAGCGTCACGTCCCCCGGTACGTAGGCGATCCGGCGGTGCACCTCCACCGCGTCCGCCCAGGGGTCGCGGCCGAGTACCTGCGCGCCGCCCGAGTCGGCGCGAAGCAGGCCGAGCAGGACGCGGATGGTGGTGGACTTGCCGGCGCCGTTGGGGCCGAGGAAGCCGTGGACCTCGCCGGCCTCGACGTCCAGGTCGAGCCCGTCGAGCGCGTGAGTCTTGCCGAACGACTTGTGCAGTCCGGAGACGGTGATGGCCTTCGTCATGCTTCAGAACGTACGCTTCTTTCAGAAATTTGTGAAGTTAAGGAAGCGTATAAAGGCCGGATAGGATGGCGCCATGACGGAAACAGCTGGTGGCGGGCGGGACGCGGAGGCCGTGTCGCAGTTCGTGGAGTCCTTCGCGGCCCAGCTCGTCGAGGCCGGGATGCAGCGCATGGCCGCCCGGGTCTTCGCGGCGCTCCTCGCCTCCGACAAGGGCGTGCTGACCTCCGCCGAGCTGGGCGAACAGCTGCGGATCAGCGCCGCGGCGGTCTCCGGCGCGGTGCGCTACCTGGCCCAGACGCACATGGTCTCCCGCGAACGGGAGCCCGGCTCACGCCGCGAGCGCTACCGGGTGCACGGCGACCAGTGGTACGAGGCCCTGACCAACCGTGAAGCCGTCCTCAAGCGGTGGGAGAGCGCCCTGCGCGAGGGCGTCACCAGCCTTGGCGCCGACACCCCGGCAGGCCGCCGCCTCGCCGAGACGCTCGCCTTCTTCGAGTTCGTCGAGGGCGAGGTCGCGGCCATGATGGAGCGCTGGCGGGTGCACCGCGAGAAGACGTTCGGGCAGGGCTGACCCACGGTCCGCCGCGGCAGGGTCAGACCGGCATACGGCCGGACAGGGCCCCGGCCCACTCACGCAGCGTGGCCCACCAGGCCTCGTGACCGGGCATCGGCACCTGCACGTCCGACCGGCCCTCGTAGCCGGACGGCTCCGGCCACCGCACCTCGATACGGGCACGCTCGGCGAGGACGAGGACGGTGGCGGTGAACCCGCGTGAGAGCGCGTCGATCACATGGTGCGAACTGCTGTCGTGCCAGCGCAGCAGGGTGTTCACGAACGTCTCGAAGGCCGCCGGATCGATCTTGCACTCGTCGTTCTCCATCGGCCCGAACCCCGAGGGAACGCCCAGTTCCTCCTCGTACAGGCGCACATACCGCAGGAACAGCCGGGCCGCCCCGTTGGACGGGTTCCACAGGGTCTCGTCCCCGATGTCGAAGTACTGGCTCATCGCGCCCCCCCATGATCGACGGCCGGTCAGCGTAAACCTGGCCCGCCCCGGGACGCCCGCGATTTACCGCTCACCGCCCGGCAGCACCAGCCGCAGCCCGCCTTCCCCCACGGTCCACGTCCGTCTCCGCAGCGGCCCCGACACCGCCGTGTCCGCCCCGTACCGGAAGTGCGCGCCCGACACCGTCACGGTCCGTCCCTCGGCTCGCAGCGGTGTGGCCTCCGCGCCCACCGACACCGGCCGCACCTCCACCGCGGCCACCCCGGCCACCCCCGGCGTCACCGACACCGCCTCCACCGGCTGGTCGAGGTCCACCAGCGTCGACCCGTCCACCTCGACCCGCAGCCGTGACGGCCCGGAGCCGGACCCGGCTGAGGCGGGGCGCGCCGGCACCAGTGTCCGTACGAGCGACTGGCACGTCCGCAACCACGGCCGCCCGGCACCGGCCCCCGCACCCGGCCCGCCGGCCGGTCCCGCACCGGCGCCCTCCCCGTCGGCACCGTCCGGCGCCAGGGGCTCCCGTACCGGTGGGATGCGCAGCGTGCCCAGCACCACGCCGTCGCTGTCGTCCACGAGCAGATCGAGCCGCCGCTCCACGCCCTCCAGCACGGCCCGGGCCGCCGCCACCGCCCCCGTCGGCACCCCGAGGGACCGGGCCAGCGACAGCGCGCCCCCGACGGGCACCACCGACAGCACGCATTCGGCCAGCTCCCGCTGCCGGTGCAGCAGGGTCACCGTCCGCGTCAGCGTCCGGTCGTCGCCGACGACCACCGGCCGGCGCGACCCGCGCCGCGCCAGTGCCCGGGCGAACTCGTCGGGATCCTCCGGTAGGCACACTTTCGTGGCCGCACCCGCGCTGAGCACGTCTTTCGCGATCCTGACGGACTCCCCGTCCATCATCCGAGCGACCGGATCGATCACCACCAGCAGCTGGTCGGACATCGCGAAAGTCGCCACCTCGGCCATGCCTCGCTTCCTCGGGTAGCATCTTTGTGCAAGAGCCCCTTGCGCTATTGCGCCAGGGGCTTCGTCTATTCCGGGGCCATCCGGTCCGACGGTGCGCGGCCAACGACGGTCGCGGCCGGTCGTGGTACACGCGGCGAGACACCTTACGCGTGCACCCCTGACCTTGGACATGCCCCGCCCGGAAGGGGTGTACGCGCGTGCCCGCACTTGTGCTGCTCGGTGCTCAGTGGGGTGACGAAGGCAAGGGAAAGGCGACGGACCTGCTAGGCGGATCCGTCGACTATGTGGTGCGCTACCAGGGCGGCAACAACGCCGGCCACACGGTAGTCGTGGGTGATCAGAAGTACGCCCTGCACCTGCTCCCTTCCGGAATCCTCTCGCCGGGGTGTACCCCGGTCATCGGCAACGGTGTCGTCGTCGACCCGTCGGTCCTGCTCTCCGAGCTGAGCGGTCTGAACGAGCGTGGCGTCGACACGTCCAAGCTCCTCATCAGCGGAAACGCGCACATCATCACGCCTTACAACGTGACGGTGGACAAGGTGACGGAACGCTTCCTCGGCAAGCGGAAGATCGGCACCACCGGGCGCGGTATCGGCCCGACCTACGCCGACAAGATCAACCGCGTCGGTATCCGCGTCCAGGACCTCTACGACGAGTCGATCCTGACCCAGAAGGTCGAGGCGGCCCTCGACGCCAAGAACCAGATCCTCACCAAGCTCTACAACCGTCGCGCGATCGCCGCCGACCAGGTCGTCGAGGAGCTGCTGGGCTACGCCGAGAAGATCAAGCCGTACGTCGCCGACACGGTCCTGATCCTCAACCAGGCCCTCGAGGACGACAAGGTGGTCCTCTTCGAGGGCGGCCAGGGCACGCTCCTGGACATCGACCACGGGACCTATCCCTTCGTCACGTCGTCCAACCCCACCGCCGGTGGTGCGTGCACGGGCGCGGGCGTCGGCCCCACGAAGATCAGCCGTGTCATCGGCATCCTCAAGGCGTACACGACCCGTGTCGGCTCCGGCCCCTTCCCGACCGAGCTGTTCGACGAGGACGGCGAGGCGCTGCGCCGCATCGGCGGCGAGCGGGGCGTCACCACCGGCCGTGACCGCCGCTGCGGCTGGTTCGACGCGGTCATCGCCCGCTACGCCACCCGCGTCAACGGCCTGACCGACTTCTTCCTCACCAAGCTGGACGTCCTGACCGGCTGGGAGGAGATCCCGGTCTGCGTGGCGTACGAGATCGACGGCAAGCGCGTCGAGGAACTCCCGTACTCCCAGTCCGACTTCCACCACGCCAAGCCGGTCTACGAGATGCTGCCCGGCTGGTCGGAGGACATCTCGAAGGCCAAGTCGTTCTCCGACCTCCCGAAGAACGCGCAGGCATACGTCAAGGCGCTGGAGGAGATGTCCGGCGCTCCGATCTCCGCGATCGGTGTGGGTCCGGGGCGGGACGAGACGATCGAGATCAACTCGTTCCTGTAGGGCAGGGACCTGGTAGGGCAGGGACCTGGTAGGGCAGGGGCCTGGCAGAGCAAGGTCTTGGCAGAGCAAGGCCCTGGTGGAGCAGGGCCCCTGCAGAACCCGGAGCACGAGCGCCCGGCCGGTTCTCCGGCCGGGCGTTTTCGTGCACATCCATCGGACGTTTATGCATTCAAGCAACCCTGGTCCCATGCGTACTCAGTCATTCGGGGGAGGCCCGGCGGCTGCCGCCGGGGGGACGGAGTCAGCGCACCCGGCCGGCCACGGCGTCGTGACGGTCCGGGGCGCCAAGGCGTGGGCAGAGGTGCTGAGCGGGCTGTACGGGCCGGTCGGCGTCCGCCCCGGCCAGGGAGTGCAGGGGCTGCGCGCGACCGTGCGGGCGCGGGAGCTGGGCGTCGTACGGGTGTCCGCGGTGGACTGCCCGGCCGCGGAGGTACGGGGGACGGCCGGGCCGTGCGGGGCGCGCGCGGCCCGGTATCACCTCGTCCTGGTGCCGGGCGGCGAGGCGGTGCTCGACCAGTCGGGGCGCAGCGTGCGGGTCGGGGCCCACGGGCCGGTGCTGCTCGACACGGACCGGCCGTTCCGCCTGCACCTGACCCGACCGCGGAACACGGTGGTCACCGCGCACCTGCCGTGGGCGGAGCGGGACGACCTGGGGCGACTGGTCGCGCGGGAGTTACCGGGCCGTGAGCACCTCGCGGTACTGGCGGCGGAGTTCCTGGCGGGCCTCGCGCGGGACGCGACGCCGTACGGGCCGGTCGGTGAGCTGCGGCTGGGCGCGGTGGTGACCGAGCTGGTGCGGGCGCTGCTCGACCATCGGCCCGGCGACGAGAAGGCCACGGCCGCCGCCCCGGTCCTGCTGCGCCGGATCCAGCTGTACATCCTGGACCACCTCGACGACCGGCGGCTGACGCCGGACCAGGTGGCCGCCGCGCACCACATCTCCACCCGCTATCTGCACCGGCTCTTCCAGGGGCAGGAGCTGACCGTCGCCGCCTGGATCAAGGCCCAGCGGCTGGAGCGGTGCCGACGCGACCTGACCGACCCGGCGCTGCGCCATCTGCCCGTCCACAGCATCGGCGCGCGCTGGGGTTTCGCCCAGCCGGCCGACTTCAGCCGGGCGTTCCGCGCCGCGTACGGCATCACGCCGACGGGTCTGCGCGCGGGTGCGCTCCCTGCACACAAACAGTGCGCGCCACGCCAACGACAGATGTCCGCCACCCCAGCAGACTCAACTACCTGAGGAGAAACGGCAGTTGCCGGGCTCCTCGCAACTCCCGAGCAAATTCCGAGCAGCTTCCGACCGGACTCATGGGGGACAGAGTGACCGAATCCGAAGTGCAGGTGACAGCGGCGGCGGCCGCACCGAGGGCCGTGGAGCCGCGTGGCGGCGCCGGGATCTTCGATGTCGACCCGGACCAGAGCAAGGTGAGCCAGGACCCGAAGGTCGTCGTCAAGGGAGACATCGACGCCTTCCCCGAGAACGGGCAGGTGTGACATGGGGTCCGTGGAGGGGATGCTCGCGCAGATGCGCAAGCTGATCGGCACCGGTGAGAACCCGCCCGGTTCCAACAACAACTTCATCACCGACTGGTACGGCTTCGACGACGCATGGTGCAACATGACCGTCAGCTACGCCGCCGCCAAGTCGGACAACCTCGACGCGATCTTCGGCAAGCACGCGTGGACGGTCGCGCACGCCAAGAAGTTCCAGTCCAAGGGTCGCTGGCACTACGGGGTCGGCGGTATCCGCGCGGGCGACGTCGTGTTCTTCGACTGGGGCGGCAGTCGGTCCATCGACAGGATCGACCACGTCGGCGTGGTCGAGGCCGTGCACTCCAACGGCAAGATCACCACCATCGAGGGCAACACCAGCGACAAGGTGCTGCGCCGCGACCGCTACTCCTCGGAGATCGTGGGCTACGGCCGCCCCGCCTACGGCAACGCCAAGCCGCTGCCGCCCACCGACGGCATCCTGCGCCGGGGCTCCAAGGGCGCGGCGGTGAAGACCCTCCAGGGCAACCTGAACAAGGTCATGGGCTCGAAGCTGGTCGTCGACGGGGACTTCGGCCCCGCCACCGAGTCGGCGGTGAAGGCCTTCCAGAAGAAGTACGGCCTCACGGTCGACGGTGAGTACGGGCCCGCCTCGGACAAGATGATGCAGTCCGCCCTCAAGGGCGGCACCAAGCCGCAGCAGCCGACTCCGCGTCCGCCGGCGGCCGGGAAGCTCGTCGTCGACGGCCAGTTCGGCCCCGCGACCTGTGCCGCGCTCCAGCGTGCGCTGAACTCGCACGGCGCCAAGCTGTCCGTGGACGGTTCCTTCGGGCCGCTCACGAAGAAGGCGCTCCAGAGCTACCTGAAGGTGACCGCGGACGGCGCCATCGGTCCGCAGACGGTCAAGGCCCTCCAGAAGAAGGTGGGCGCGGGCGTCGACGGCCAGTGGGGCCCCGACACCACCCGTCACCTCCAGCTGGCCCTCAACGCGAACAAGTTCTGACACGAGGAGACCGGCCCGGGCCCACCGAAGACGGTGGGCCCGGGCCGCCTGCGCCCCGCCGACGCGGAACGCCGCCAATTTCCCGCCGTCAACAACTTCCCTTTGAAACATGAGAGTTGGGCGTTCACACCGGCAACTGGCGACAACGCCGCCTTCTTGACAGGCGGCAGCCGCGCCGGTGGCCTGAAGAGGTGGACCCCATCGCGTCGGACGACACCGCGCAAATCGTCGCGCTCATACGCGGCGCTCTCGATTTCACGGACTCCGGTTCCAAGAAGTTCGCCTCACCACTGTTCCGCGCCGCCCGCCTCGCCGAGAAGCGGATGTTCGCCGCGCGGAACGACACCGACCGGCTGCGCTACGCATGGCTGCGCGGCACCGCCCTGCACCCGCTCGTGGTCATCTGGGCCCACCTCGGCAAGCCGACGGTCAGCATGGCGCACGCGCAGCCGGCCCTGGCCTCCTACGACCTCGTGCGCCTCAGCGGCTTCGCTCCGCCGAGAGAACTGGTCATCCCGCACATAGGCCTCTCCGAGCAGGCCGTCGAGCAGGCCGAGCACCCTTCCCCGCATCTGCCGGTCCTGGCCCACGCCGACCTGCACGCACGGTTCACCCTGCTCCTGATCCGCCACGCGAAGTACGACGATCCCGGCCGCCCCTACCGCCGGGGCATCAAGCGCCCGGCGCCTCCCGCGCCCTACGCCGGCCTGTGGCTGCCCCGCGAGGTGCTCCAGCGGATGCAGGACATCAACGCGACCGTCGGTGACCTGGATGTCCCGCCGTTCGACAAGTCCCGGATCAACAGTGTCCTGTTCGAGGTCGGGGCGGCGCTGAAGGAACGCCTCGGCGCGTAGTGGCGGGTCTCCGGTTCCGTAATCCGTAATTCCGCTTGGTTCGAAGTTCTGCGTGTGCGGACAGAAACCGACAGCTGGCTGAAAGGTTTTAAAAAGATCTCCCCCCCCCGAAGCAACCTGGCATGAACACGCGCCCTCATTCATGACGAGAAGGACACGGGGAGGACCGCACTGAATTGCGGTCCGCTGCTCATGGGGGAAAGTCTTGTCACAGAACAGACTTGTTCGTGCCCTGGTCGCCACGGCGACCGCGGGAGTCATGGTGGGGATCGCGGCAGGTGAGGCCAGTGCCGCCACTCCGTCCCGTTCCAAGGGCGTGAAGAACGCCGTGTATTTCGTGCACGGCCTCGACGGGAAGCACCTCGAAGTCGGCAATGCCAAGCAGGACTGCAAGGCAGTCTGGGGCAAGGCGATGTCCGACCTCCGTGCGAAGGGCTGGAAGGGAAAGTTCGTCACCTGGGGGTACTACAAGAAGAACGTCAACTGCACCCGTAAGGTGAACGGAAACCTGGATACCCGAATCCAGGAACTCGGTCGCCTGCTCGCCTGGGACATCTACAAGAATTACTCCCGGCACGGAAAGAAGGTCGACGTCGTCGGCCATTCCATGGGCGGCCAGGTAATCCGCGCCGCCATCACCGGCGTGAACAAGTACGGCTCATCGAGCAAGTGGCCGGACTACCTCTATGTCGAGGACGTGGTCACCCTCGGCAGCCCGTTCAAGGGCGCCGGCATAGCGCGGACATGCGCCGCCCAGGGGCACAAGCAGTGCAGCGACCTGAAGCCGGGCAGCAACTTCCTCTCGTGGGCAGGGCAGAACCCGCAGTCCAGGATGAAGACGGACTGGACCCTCATCGGCTCCAGCGACGACGACGCCGTTCACAGCGGCTCCGCCATCGGCATGAAGGCCAAGCACAAGGTCGTCTACTACGTCAACCAGGGGCTTGAGCACAGCAGCATCAAGAGCGCCGGCGGCAACAAGAAGTACAAGTACAAGTGGACCGACGACTACGGCTCGCACTGGATATCGAACACCGATCGGCCCACCAACCAGCGCGCCCCGCTGCGCTACGCGTACGAGGCGCTGAAGGATCCCTCGATCTGGTAGGCCGGTGACGAGATGAAGGCGGCCCAGGCCTTGCCGGAGACGGTGAGGTTTGGGCCGTCGGGGTTCTTGGAGTCGCGGATGTGGATGGTGGTGGCGTGGGGGCAGGGGGCGACTTCGACGCAGGCGCCGCCGCCGCTGTCGCTGTAGCTCGACTTGAACCAGCGAAGGCTTCCGGTGCCGCTCATCGTTCCTCTCCTGCCAACCGCTCGATGAAGGCCAGTGATTCGTCGGGACTCAGGGCCTGTGCTCGGATACTCGCATAGCGGCGCGCGAGATGGGACACCTCGGCCGGATCGTTGATCAGAATGCCCTGGTCCTCGATCTCCATGTAGACGACGTGCTCGTGGTCCCTGGTCTCCACGAGGTGCATGCCGCCCCGGTCGCCCGCGTACGTTCCACGCAGCCCCCGGTCCAGGGGCAGCACCTGCACGAAGACATTGTCCCGCTGGGCGTCCTCGGCGAGCGAACGCAGTTGCCCGCGCATGATGTCCCAACTGCCGAACGGCCGCCGCAGCACGCTTTCTTCGAGGATCAGCTCGATGTGCGGGGCCGGGTCCCGGTCGAAGAGCGCCCGACGGGCCAGCCGGGCACCCACCAGCTCCTCGCGCCTCTGCTCTGATACAGCTGGATAGCCACCGCCGATCAGCGCCCGCGCATAGTCCTCGGTCTGGAACAGGCCGTCGACGACCAGCGTCTCGTACGAGCACAGCGTGACCGCCCCGGCCTCCAGCTCCGAGAACCCCCGGAACCGAGCCGGGTACTTCTCCAGCAGCATCCACTTGCGCGCCTCCTCGAAGACGCCCAGCCCGCCCCCGATCTCCACCTCCAGTCCCACCAGCATCTGATCGCTCGCGGGCTGCGCACACGTCTCCATCGCACTGATCGCCGCTGCCGTGTACCCGAGCTTGTCGCCCAACTGCGGCTGAGTCAGCCCCTGTTGCTCCCGCAACGCCTTCGCCAAGGCCGCGACCAGATGGGCCGTACCGCCTGCCTTCACCTTGTTCTCCGCCCGCGCCATTGCGGCCACCTCCGAACTCAACCGAACTCAACCGGTCACAACTCGCAGGCGCCCGTGCCCAACCGTGGTCGACCGGCGACTCAGAGTCATGGATCACGCTAGCTCCGCACCCGCAAACTGACCCCGTGAACACGCAAAGTGACCTGACCTGGCTCCCGGCAACCGGCGTTCAACTCCGCAAGGCAGGCGTTCAGTTCGACGCGATCAGAGTCGACGGCGAGCAGGGCCGGAGCGTCGCCGACTGGCTCGCACGCATGACCGGGGGTGATCCGGGACCGATCGTCGAGACGGCGACGGGCCGACGCGGGGTCTACTTCCTTGTGCCGGTGGGCAGTACGTCCCACCGCGCCTGGCCCGACGGCATCACCCGCTTCATCGCGGGCCCGGGCCATGTCTCGTACATCCCGGTGCCCGCCCTCAACGGTCTGACCTGGCCCTTGAGTTGGCGCTACCGTCCGTCGACCCCCGACCGCCTCGTCCACACGCGTCTGCTGTGCACCGCCCTTCACTCGCAGGAGTGAAGAACGCGAACTTCCGCCTGGGAAAAGGTGGTTTCGACTTGCAATCGTCGCTCTGCGTGGCTTTAGAGTCACGCCAACAAACGAAATGCCCCCGCGGTGCGCCAACACCCGGGGGCTCGACACCCAGGAGCTAGACCTCCGGATGCGTTCTCATCGTACGACGCCTGCGCGCGTCTTTTCAGGCCTCTCCGCTGCCCTTCTCCGCGACCGGGGCATCTCCTGGCGCGCGGTGAGCGTACTGACGTACCTGTTGGCCCTCCCGAACCGCACCCGCGTCACCCTCCGCGCGCTTGCCGCGCCCGGCGCCGAGGGGCGGTCGCGGGTCGTCGCCGCCCTGCGTGAGCTGGAGGAACGGCGGTATCTGCGGCGGGTGGTGCGTGAGGGGCGCGAGGGTGGGGCCGCGGGGCAACTCTCCGTCGTTTACGAGGTGTTCGACGCCCCGTACGAAGTCGCGCCACGAACGGGTGAATCCGAAAAAGTTCCGGGTCGGCCGGCGTCTGGGGGCGGGCGTACCGCTGACGCCGCGCATCTGCTGCTCTCGCTCGGGGGGTTCGATCGGCGCCTCGCGCTCGACGCCGCCGAGGCGCTGCGGCTCGCGCCGCTGGTGGAGGAGTGGTGGCGGAGGGGTGCGAGCAGTGCCGAGGTGCGGGCGGCGGTGACGGGTGGGTGGCCTCGGTGGCTGCGGTCGGCGTACGGCCATATCGAGGCTCGGTTGCGGAGTGGGCGGTGTCGTCCGGTAGCGCCAACGGCCTTGCCTGTCACGGACGTTGAGATTGATTTCCGTAAGTCGGGCGGCCTCGCCCGGCGGTTCCTTCGAGAGAAATGGAGCGTTTTCGATGACCGTCGTACTTGAACGGCCTGAGGTGGTATACCGCCGGTATACTGCGCTCATGGCTGACACCACCGTCAAGGTCGATCCCGCTGTCCGTGACCGTCTCATGGTCCTCGCCCGAGAGCGCGGGATGACCATGCGTGACCTGATCGCCGAGCTGGCGGGGGCCACGCCGACCCAGGAGGAGCTGCGGAAGCGGTACGAGGCGACCAAGGCGTACTGCGAGACGCACTTCGGTGTGACGCTCACGGACGAGGACCACGACAGGGTGGAGAAGGTCTGGCAGGACCTTGAGGCCGGTCGGCCCGTGGACAGCCTGTGAGCGCGACGAGGGCCGGGTCGACCGGCGTCGTCTTCGACGAGTCGGCCTTGCTCGCGCTCGGCTCGGGGAACTCGTTGGCCTCTCAGTTCGTCGCGAACACCGAGCACGGGCCCGTCCGGCACGTGTACGTTCCGGCGTTGTGCCTGGCCGCTGCCGACGGTATGCGCAAGGGGCTCGCCGAGCATGTCGGAGCGCTGCCCGCCGTGGAGATCGTCGAGTTGGACTTCTCCGGGGCGTCCACCGTGGGTGCGCTGTTGCGTGACGGGGTGGAGTGGCGGCTCGGCCACGCGATCCATCTGTCCCGGCCTACGCCGGACTGGCCGGACGGGCGCCATGTGCTGACCGTCGAACCCGACCAGTACGCGGACATGCCCCTCGTACGGACCATCAGGTTGCCGCACCAGCGATAACGCGAGGCGGAGGGCGCCCGCCGGGTGCCCTCCCCGTTCCGGTCCGCCCAGGTGGAGCAGTGAGCGGGCGAAGTGCGCATGGCACTCATAGCGTGAAGCCGTACGGCTCAGGCTCCGTACGTGTCCACTTCCACGCGGCTTCAGAAGAAGGTAAGTGTCATGCGCGTACTGCTCCAGGCCCATCTCGACACGGAGAAGACGAACGAGGTCATCCGTAGCGGCAAGATGCCCCAGGTCATGCAGGAGATCATGGAGGCGTTCAAGCCGGAGGCCTCCTACTTCAGCCCGGACAACGGGGTCCGCACGATGTTCATGGTCTTCGACATGCAGGACTCCTCACAGTTGCCACCGCTCACCGAGCCGCTCTTCGAGAAGTTCGACGCCAAGGTGGACTACACGCCGGTGATGAATCTCGAGGACCTGCAGAAGGGGCTGTCCCAGCTGAAGTAGGGCCGAACCGAACCGCGAACCTCAGCTGAAGACGATCATCGACCCCTGCGCCAGACTCCGCGTCGCCGCCGCGTGCAGCCCCAGCCACACGTGCCGTTCGCGGGCGAAGGGGCTCGGGTCGTAGGGAGCGGGGACGGCCGGTTCCTCCAGGGCCGTGGGGGCCGCCGGGGCCTGGGGGGCCGCGGGAGGATTGGCCGGATCGATGCCGATCACCGGGGCCACGAACTCCAGCTCGCGCAGGAGCGACTGCGAGGAGCCCAAGGGGCCGCCGCCGGCCAGGAGTTCCTCGCTGGAGAGCGGGGCCGGGAAGTCGACGGGGACGTAGGCGCCCGCGTGGTCGTAGTGCCAGACCAGGTGCGACTGCTGGGCCGTCGACTCGAACATCTCCAGCAGCTGCTCGTAGTCACCGCCCAGGTCGTCGACCGGGGTGACCGCGAGCCCGCAGACCTGGAGCAGGTAGGCGCGGCGCAGGAAGTGCAGCGCGTCGTAGTCGAAGCCCGCGACCGGGGCGACGTCGCCGGACAGGCCCGGCATGTACTGGTACACCGGCACCGGCGGCAGCCCGGCCTCGGCCAGCACCTTGTTGTATTGCGCGAGTTCCTCGGCGAAAGGGTTGTCGGGGGTGTGGCACAACACGTCGACGAGCGGCACCAGCCACAGGTCACAGGCCAAAAGAGGGCTCCTCACGTAGCACAGTGGTCAGGGAAGGGTAATCGGTGCGGGTCGGGGACGGACCCCCTGTGCGAGCTCATCGTCCTGATCCGAGCCCTGAGCGAGTCCCTGAGTGAGTACCTGCTGGTGCAGGTCCCATACCCACACTCCGTCGACCCATCTCCCCGGCGCGCCCACCAGCTTCTCCACGGTCTCACGCAGCGCACCGTCGTGCGGCTGCGGTGCCAGCACCAGCCCGCCCGCCCGCCAGGTCAGGCCCTCCGCCTCGGCGTGGCCGCCACCCGCGGCCGCCGCGTGCCGGTCACCGACGCCGATCTCGCGACGCCGATCGAGGAACTGGAACGGCTCGACAAGGCCCTCTCCGAGGGCAACTGCGCGGCGACCGGCTCCCGTTCGGTCCCCGGCGCCACGATCGGCGACCGCCAGCACCGGCTGCGCGAACTGCTGGGCCGCGCCGGTGACGTCGGTGACGTCGGCTAAGTCGGTGAGGTCGGGGCTCTTGGCGGGGTCGGGGGTCTCCGGCCGCTCCCGCTCGTGGCTCATCCCGACGCCAGCCGCTCGATCAGGGCGAGGGAGTCCGCGTCCTGCGCGGCGATGATCGAGCGGGCCCCGGGCAGGTCGCGGCGCATCAGGGCGTCGACCAGGTCGGTGTGCCGGGACCACAGGTGGCCGCGCAGGTCGTCGAGGCGGCGCAGGTGCTGGACCGCGCAGACCCAGGACTGCACGCGCAGCCGGTGCAGGAAGTCGGCGAGGTAGGGGTTGCCGAAGAGGGCGCCGAGTTCGCGCCAGAAGCGCAGGTCGTAGCCGATCAGCACGGTGAGGTCGCCCGCGGTGGCGGCGCGCTGGGCCTCCTCGGCGCGGCGGCGTACACCGACCACGGAGGCGAGGACGCGGGGGTCGTCCGGGTCGCGGTGGCCGGGGCGGTCGCCGGCGAGGACCTGGAAGATGCCGTCGATGACCAGGCCGCGGGCCTCGATGATGCCGCGGTAGTCCTCGACGGAGTACTCGTGGACGCGGAAGCCGCGGTGCTGGTCGGCTTCCAGCAGGCCCTGCGCGGAGAGATCGACGAGGGCCTCGCGCACGGGGGTCGCGGAGACGCCGTACTGCTCGGCGATCTCCTTGACGGTGAACTCCCGGCCTGCCTGGAGCCGTCCGGCCAGCACCTCGTCCCGCAGAGCGTCCGCGAGCTGCTGCCGCAGGGTGCTACGGGTCACGGAGCCGTTGCCGCCGGTGCCGGGCATGGTCAGGGCGTCTCCCGTCGTCGCGATGAGGTGGCGTGCGCGTATATGTCTACGAGCACGCCACCTTACGCGTTCGGTTTGCGGGGACGTTTCCTGCGGGGCTCGCCTTTTTCGCCCCCGCCGCCCCTACCCGTCCCGTCCCTGGGGGCTGCCGCCCCCAGACCCCCGCTTCGGCCCTTAAAGGGCCTCGTCCTCAAACGCCGGACGGGCTGACATGCCTGGGCCGACGCAGAGAGGGGGAGCCCCTTCACGGTGCCGGTGGCTACTCCGTGAACTCGTCCGCCACAGCCAGCGCGGCGTCCAGCGCTGCCAGGCCCTCCTTCAGTTCGGCCTCGCTCGCGTTGCACGGCGGTACGACGTGGGTGCGGTTCATGTTGATGAACGGCCAGATGCCGGCCGCCTTCGCGGCGGAGCCGAACGCAGCCATGGGGGCGTTCGCCTCGCCGGCCGCGTTGTAGGGGACCAGCGGCTCCCGGGTCTCCCGGTTCCGTACCAGTTCGAGCGCCCAGAACATGCCGACGCCGCGCACGTCGCCCACGCTGGGGTGACGTGCGGCCAGCTCGCGCAGCCCCGGTTCGATCACCTCCGTGCCCAGCCGGGCGGCGTTCTCGACGACGCCCTCCTCGGCCATGACCTCGATCGTCGCCACGGCGGCCGCACAGGCCAGCGGGTGCCCGGAGTAGGTCAGGCCGCCCGGGTACGGGCGCTTGCCGAAGGTCTCCGCGATGGCTCCCGAGATGGCGACACCGCCCAGCGGCACGTACCCGGAGTTCACGCCCTTCGCGAAGGTCATCAGGTCGGGGGTCACGTCGAACAGGTCCGCCGCGAACCACTCACCGGTCCGCCCGAAGCCCGCCATGACCTCGTCCAGGACGAAGACGATCCCGTACTTGTCGCAGATCTCCCGGACCCCGGCGAGGTAACCGGGCGGCGGCACCATGATCCCGGCCGTCCCGGGCACCGTCTCCAGGATGATCGCGGCGACGGTCGACGGCCCCTCGAAGGCGATCGTCGTCTCCAGGTACTCCAGCGCCCGGGCGCACTCCTGCTCCTCGGTCTCGGAGTAGAAGCGGGAGCGGTAGAGGAAGGGCGCCCAGAAGTGCACGACACCGGCAGTGGCGCTGTCGGACGCCCAGCGGCGCGGGTCACCCGTGATGTTCACGGCCTGCTGGGTGCCGCCGTGGTAGGAGCGGTACGCCGACAGCACCTTCGCGCGGCCCGTGTGCAGCCGCGCCATGCGCACCGCGTGCTCCACGGCGTCCGCGCCGCCGTTGGTGAAGAAGATCTTGTCCAGGTCGCCCGGCGTCCGCTCGGCGATCAGCCGGGCCGCCTCCGACCGCGCCTCGATCGCGAACGCGGGAGCGAAGGTCGTCAGGCGCGCCGCCTGCTCCTGTATCGCCGCGACGACCTTCGGGTGCTGGTAGCCGATGTTCGTGAAGACGAGCCCGCTGGTGAGGTCCAGGTAGCGCCTGCCGTCGTAGTCCCAGAAGTACGACCCCTCCGCGCCGGCGACGGCGAGCGGGTCGATGAGCTCCTGCGCGGACCAGGAGTGGAACACATGCGCACGGTCCGCGGCCTTCACGGCGGCGCCGACCTCGGGATTTGGCTGAGGGGTCATGCGGGCGAGCGTAGGAGCGGGGGGCGGGGGCGAGATATCGGCGTCATGTCTGTGGTCGGGGGGTTTCCGCGACAGGTTGTCGACAGGGGAGGCGGGCGGATGAGGGTAGGTCCCGCGGGAACTCCTCGACATCATTGACAGCAAGCTGTCTAAGTGACAGCATGTTGTCATCTTCGAGGCGTCCAGGAGGAGCCATGAGCAGCAGCACCGGCACCACCCGCAAGCCCGTGTACCTCGCCGTCTACGACACCTACGCCGACTGGGAGACCGGTCATGCCACGGCCTACCTCGCGCGCGCCGGGTACGAGATCCGCACCGTCGGCCCGGTCGGGGGCGACGAGCGGTCCGTGCGGAGCATCGGCGGACTGAGCGTCCGGCCCGACCTCGCCCTGGACGACGTACGGCCCGAGGACGGCAGCCTGCTGATCCTCCCGGGCGCCGACCTCTGGGACACGTCCGACGACCTCGCGCCCTTCGCCCGCAAGGCGCGGGAGTTCCTCGACGCCGGCGTGCCCGTCGCCGCGATCTGCGGGGCCACCGCCGGGCTGGCCCGCGAGGGACTGCTCGACGACCGCGCCCACACCAGCGCCGTCTCCTTCTACCTCGCGGCCACCGGCTACGGCGGCGGCGAGCGGTACGTCGACACCGACGCCGTCACCGACATCGGCGACGGCACGCTGGTCACCGCCGGGCCGACCGAGCCCGTCGCCTTCGCCCGGGAGATCTTCCGGGTGCTCGGGGTGTACGAGGGCGAGGTGCTGGACGCCTGGTACCGGCTGTTCCACGACTCCGACGCGGAGGCGTACGCGGTGCTCGAGAAGGCGGGAGCCGAGTGAGCCGCGAACGCCAGGACCTGCTCAGCCGCAGCGCGCTCGGTGTCTTCAGGCTCAACGGCCAGTTCCTCGCGGTCGCCGAGGAACTGGCCCGGCCGGCCGGGCTGACGGCGGCCTGGTGGCAGGTCCTGGGCGCGGTGCTCGGCGAACCCCTCCCCGTGTCCGGTGTCGCCCGTGCCATGGGCATCACCCGGCAGAGCGTGCAGCGCATCGCCGACCTGCTGGTGGCCAAGGGGCTGGCCGAGTACCGGCCCAACCCCGCCCACCGCCGTGCGAAGCTCCTCGCGCCGACCGAGGAGGGGCGGGCGGCGGTCTCCCGGATCGGCCCCGGTCACGCGGTCGTCGCGGACAAGCTGGCGGACGCCTTCGGGGAGGCGGAACTCGCCGATGCCGTACGGGTTCTGGAACGGTTGTCCAAGGTGCTCGACGACCTCGGCGTTCCTGTTACGGAACCGTAGACGCCGACCCGCTCACCTCCCCATATGCCGCACTATCGTGGGGCCGTCGCGTAGGCGGGGGTTTGCGTAGGCGGGGTGGGGGCGTGGGTGCGATGGAGAAGCCGGGGGCGGGGGATCCGACGGGGATCCCTCCGGGTGTTGGGCACCGGGGGCAGATCGGGGCGTACCGGTTGCTGGCGCGGCTGGGCGCGGGCGGCATGGGGGAGGTCTATCTCGCCCGGTCGGATCGCGGCCGTACCGTCGCCGTGAAACTCGTCCGGCGTGAGCTGGCCGCCCAGGAGGAGTTCCGGGCCCGCTTCCGGCAGGAGGTGCGGGCCGCGCAGCGGGTCGGCGGATTCTGGACCGCGCCGGTGCTCGACGCGGACACCGAGGCCGAGGTGCCCTGGGTCGCCACCGGGTATGTCGCCGGGCCCAGCCTCCAGCAGGTCGTGGGACGCGACCACGGGGCGCTGCCCGAGCGTTCGGTACGGATCCTGGCGGCGGGCCTGGCGCACGCGCTCCAGGACATCCATGCGGCCGGGATCGTGCACCGGGACCTGAAACCCTCCAACGTCCTGGTCACCATCGACGGACCCCGCGTCATCGACTTCGGGATCGCCCGGGCGCTGGAGACGGTCGACGAGAGCGGGCTCACGCGCACCGGCGCGCTCGTCGGGTCACCCGGGTTCATGGCGCCCGAGCAGGTGCGCGGCGACCGGATCACGCCCGCCTGCGACGTGTTCTGCCTGGGCTCGGTCCTCGCGTACGCCTGCACCGGCAACCTCCCCTTCGGCTCCGTCGACAGCGGCGCCCACGCCGTGATGTTCCGGATCGCCCAGGAGGAACCCGATCTGGAGGGCGTGCCCGAGGGCATCGCCGAGCTGGTCCGGGACTGTCTGCGCAAGGACCCCGGGGCCAGGCCGACGCTGGAGCGGATCCTGGCGCGTACAGGGGCCGAGGACACCGTCTCGGACGGGCGGTCCCGTGATCCCTGGCTGCCGAGTGCGCTGGTGGCGCAGTTGGGGCGGCATGCGGTGCGGTTGCTGGACGCGGAGGATCCGGTGGGGCCGGGGCCGGGGCCGGGACCAGGGCAGAGGGAGGGGCAGGGGCAGGGTGGTTCGGGTTCGCCGGAGGCGGGCTCCATGGAGCCGACCCCCGCCGCCTCCCCCGAGCACGCTCCCGCCGCCGGCGGGACACCGCCGGACCAACTCCCCACCATCGCCGCCCCACAGAACGGCCGGACCTCCCCGCAACAGCACCCGCAGCAGCCGGCGTACGGCTACCCGCCGTCCGGCCCGACCCCACCGGCCGGCCCGCCCGCGCCGTACGGCCAAAGTCCGTCGTACGGCCCGAACTCGCCGTACGGGCCGAACTCGCCGTACGGGCACGCTCCGTCGTTCGGCCCGAACCCGTCGTTCGGCCCGCCTCCGTCGTACGGCGGCCCCACCCCGCCGTACGACCCACACCCGCCGTACGACCCGACCCCGCCTTACCTCCCCACCACCCCACCCGAACCACCCCACCGAAGCGGCCGCTCCACCCTGGCCCTCGTCCTCGTCGCGCTGGTCGTGGCACTCGCGGCCGGTGGCTCGGTGTACGCCCTCATGAACGGCGGCGGTGACGACAGGGCGGGCGGTGATCCGACCACCACCCCGACCGTCACGACGACCACCACCGGCGATCCCACCGGCCCCACGCCGTCCCCCACTCCCACTCCCACTCCCACCCCCTCGAAGTCGGCGGAGGGCGTGATCCCGGCCGACTACCTGGGCACCTGGACGGCGTCGATCGACAACGCGGCCGGTGAGAACACCCGTCGGCTCACCATCAGGCAGGGCGAGGTGGGCGATCCCGTCCTCTCGCTCGTCGCCGACGGCCCGGCCGGCACCGGTACCTACCACTGCGAGTTCGAGGCGCCACTGGCCGAAGCGCCGGGCGACGAAGGCCCGGTGGCGATCGGCCCCTCGACCGTGACGACCGGCGAGCCGGCCACCGCGTGCTCGCCGGGGGAGGCCACCGAGATCACGCTGCTGCCGGACGGCAGGCTGGAGCGCGTGAACCCGAGCAGCGGGGAGAAGCTGACGTACACCAGGAGGTAACGCCAAATACCCTTGCCCGTAAGGCGGTTGAGCTCAGGCGAACCTACTGTGACGCGGTGGAGTGGCTGAGCGCGGAGAACATCGTGGCCGTCGGCACCGCGGTGCTCGGCGTCGCCGCGTCCGGCGTCATGGTCTGGTACGAGCGGAGGGTGCCGCGCAAGAAGCGCATCGGCTACCGCGTCCAGATGGACAACCCCATAGGCGACGACGTGCGTTCGGGCCGGGCCAACGTCCGGCTCGGCCTGTTCGACGCGGACATGGACGACGCGACCCTCGTCCTGCTGCGCGTCGAGAACGACGGCTCGCAGAGCATCGACCGCGACGACTACACCGGCCCCGAACCCCACGGCCTCACCGCGGTGTTCACCGACCGCACCATCCGGGGTGTCTCGGTCACGCAGCCGACCGACATCGACCACCTGATGGACCACTTCACCGCGCAACGGGGCTTCGGCTACGAGGACAACCGGCTGCGCATCCCGCGCGTCCCGCTCAACCCCGGCGACCACTACAAGCTGCTGGTGATGCTCTCCGGCGGCGACGTCGGCCGTGACATCCGGGTGCGCGGCGGCATCCGGGGCGGCGAGGTGCACCCCAACCGCAGTGCGACGCCGGACGACAAGGCACCGGTGTTCAGCCTCCCGGCGAGGATCTTCACCGGACTGCTCACGCTCTCCGTCCTCGCGCTCGCGGGCATCGTCGTCTTCCGCGACGGCAATCCGATCGAGTGCGAGCAGGGCGAGCTGACGGTGATCGGCTCGACCGCCTTCGAGCCGGTGATCGAGGCGCTGGAGAAGAGTTACGAGCACAAGTGCGCGGGCGCCGAGATCGACGTCGAGACCCGCGGCAGCGAGGCCGGCGTCGCCGAACTCGCCGCTCTGGCCGACCGGTCGAAGGCGGGGGCACGGTCGGTGATCGCGTTCTCCGACGGCCCGCTGGGCGACCGGCTGGGCCTGAAGGGGAAGAAGGTCGCGCTGTCCGTCTTCACGCTCGTCGTCAACGACGGGATCGATCTCGGGCCGGCCGGCCTGACCGTACGGCAGGTGCGGGACATCTACGAGGGCAAGTACCGGCGCTGGGGCGAGGTGATCCCCGGGGCCGGCAAGGAGACCGCCGACCTGCCCATCGTCCTCGTCAGCCGGAGCGACAGCTCGGGGACTCGGCAGGTCTTCCAGGACCGGGTGCTCGGGCAGTGGGAGCAGGCGCAGAGCACGTCACTGGACTGCCGACCGCCTGGTGGCGCGGTCACCGTCGTGACGCGGTGCGAACTCGCCGGCACCAGCGAGGTCCTGGACAAGGTCGCCGGCCAGCCCGGCGCCATCGGCTACAGCGAGCTGGGTGTCGCCGCCCGGCACAAGGGCGTGCGGACGGTGGCGCTCGACGGCGACCGCGCGAACGTGGACGAGATCGAGCGCGGCGACGGCGCCTACCCGTACCGCGACATCGAGTACGCCTACACCTACGGCACACCGCCCGACGACTCCCTGGCGGCCGGGTTCCTCGCCTACCTGGACAAGGAGAGCAGCCGACAGGTGATCCGCACCCGGGGCCATCTGCCGTGCGGGACTCCGGTAGGCGTGCGGTTGTGCAACTGAGGCGCTCTTGCTGTCTGTTGGTGCATCTGTTGTTGTGTCCACAACCAAGACGAACGACCGAATGAATGAACGGACGGACGGACGTCGGTCGGCATCGGCAGCCTCGGGAGGACACATGCGTCCCAGCCCTACCAGGAGAACGGTTCTGACCACGACGGCGGCGACGAGCGCCGCCGCGTTGGGAGCGGCGGGTCCGGCAGCCGCGGCACCGCAACCGCCGACCGAGGACCACTCGTCCACCGATCCCCACCCGCCCGCCACCGCCCAGCGCCCCACCCGCGAACTCCGCGCCCTCCTCCGCGAGATCGACCCGGCCCGTATCGAGGCCACGACCCGCAAACTGGTCTCCTTCGGCACCCGGCACACCCTCTCCGCCCAGGACGACCCCGTGCGCGGCATCGGCGCGGCCCGCGACTGGCTGGCGGCGGAGCTGAGGTCGTACGCGGCGGCCTCCGGCGGCCGGATGACGGTGGAACTCCAGTCGTACGTCCAGGAACCGGCCCCACGTATCCCTGCCCCGACCCGCATCACGAACGTGATCGCGACACTGCGCGGCGCGGTGACGCCCGACCGCGTCTACGTCGTCTCCGGCCACTACGACTCCCGCGTCACCGACGTCATGGACGCCACCTCCGACGCGCCGGGCGCGGACGACGACGCGTCGGGCGTGGCCGTCGTACTGGAGCTGGCTCGTGTGCTGGCCAAGCGCCGCCCGGCGTCGACGATCGTGTTCGCGGCGGTGGCGGGGGAGGAGCAGGGCCTGTACGGATCGGCCTACATGGCCCAGCAGTTGAAGTCGGTCGGCGCGGACGTCCAGGCCATGTTCACGAACGACATAGTCGGCAGCTCGACGGCGGACGACGGCACCCGCGACCCGTACACGGTCCGCCTGTTCGCCGAAGGCGTCCCCTCCTCCGAAACGCCCGAACAGGCGGCGATCCGCCGCTCGGTGGGCGGCGAGAACGACTCACCGACACGCCAACTGGCGCGATTCGTGAAAGACGTGGCAGAGAACGACGCGACGGCCGCGCACATCCGGATCGTCTACCGCAGGGATCGCTACCGCCGGGGCGGCGACCACATCCCCTTCCTCGAACGCGGCTACCCGGCCGCCCGCTTCACCGAACCGGCCGAGGACTTCGCCCACCAGCACCAGGACGTCCGCGTCGACGACACCGGCAAGCAGTACGGCGACCTGCCGGAGTTCTGCGACTTCGCCTACACGACGAGGGTGGCGAAGGTGAACGCGGCAACCCTGTGGACCCTGTCCCAGGCCCCCGACACCCCGACAGGCACCAGAATCCTCACCACCGACCTCACCAACTCCACCCACCTGGTCTGGACGAGAGGCCCGGAACCCGACCTCGCCGGCTACGAGATCGTCTGGCGCGAAACGACGTCCCCCAACTGGACCCACGTCCTCCCGGCGGGCGACGTGACGACCCACGAGATCGACCTGTCGAAGGACAACGTGTTCTTCGGGGTGAGAGCGGTGAACCGGGCGGGCTTGCGGAGCCCGGTGGCTTTCCCGGCCCCACAGTCCTGAACGAGCGACCCAGGGGATGCAGCCCGTCCGGCGTTTGAGGACGAGGCCCTTCGGGCCGAAGCGGGGGTCTGGGGGCGGCAGCCCCCAGGGACGGGACGGGTAGGGGCGGCGGGGGCGAGGAAAACCCCACCCCACCCCACCTCACCTCACCGAGGCTCAGGCGGCCGCTGCCGAGGCATGTTGGGCCGTGCCCCATTCCCCGGGGGCACCGAGAACCGCCCCACCCCCACCCCCGCATCCTGCCGCCCCCCAGCGGCCACCGCCGACTGGATCCCCATGGGCGCGGACCCGGTCCGGAACTCCACCATCCAGTCCGCCGTCTCGGCCCGCACCAACTCGGTCACATCCTCCGAGAACCGCCGCAACACCCCCAGGCACCGCTCCGCCGCCTCCCCGGCCGTCCCCTCCGCCGGCCCCAGAACCTCCCGCACACTCTCCGTCGCCCAGTCGAACTGCAACACCTGCAGCCGCCGCTGCACCGCCTGCGCCGTGGCGACGTCCCTTATCCACCCGGACGTCACGCCGAAGAACCGGTCGACCGCCACACACGCCACCCCCAGCAGCAGCGAGAGATACCCCCACGGCGCCGTCCCGCTCGCCACCCCCGTCAGATCCAGCAGCGGAAGAGCCGCCCCCACGACCGCCCCCACCGC